>CAJTHM010000001.1 GCA_910576125.1 Lachnospiraceae bacterium
ATCCTGTTCGCTCCCCACGCTTTCGAGCCTCAACGTCAGTCGCGGTCCAGCAGGCCGCCTTCGCCGCCGGTGTTCCTCCTGATATCTACGCATTTCACCGCTACACCAGGAATTCCGCCTGCCCCTCCCGCACTCCAGCCATGCAGTTCCAAGGGCAGTCCCGGGGTTGGGCCCCGGGCTTTCACCCCTGGCTTGCATGGCCGTCTACGCTCCCTTTACACCCAGTGAATCCGGATAACGCTTGCCCCCTACGTATTACCGCGGCTGCTGGCACGTAGTTAGCCGGGGCTTCTTAGTCAGGTACCGTCCAATTTCTTCCCTGCCGATAGGGCTTTACATACCGAAATACTCCTTCACCCACGCGGCGTCGCTGCATCAGGGTTCCCCCCATTGTGCAATATCCCCCACTGCTGCCTCCCGTAGGAGTCTGGGCCGTGTCTCAGTCCCAATGTGGCCGTCCGCCCTCTCAGGCCGGCTACCGATCGTCGCCTTGGTGGGCCGCTGCCCCGCCAACTAGCTAATCGGACGCGGACCCATCGCATGCCGGGATTGCTCCCTTTCCGCACCGGGCCATGCGGCCCTCGTGCGCATATGCGGTATTAGCGGCTGTTTCCAGCCGGTATCCCCCTGCATGCGGCAGGTTGTCCACGCGTTACTCACCCGTCCGCCACTCGGGCGGATATCACTAGGTTTCAATCCGCCCCCGTTCGACTTGCATGTGTTAGGCACGCCGCCAGCGTTCATCCTGAGCCAGGATCGAACTCTCATGTTCTTGCTCATGGTCGTCCTGTCCCTGCTTCCCAGTCTGCGCTCGGCCTCCGGTCCTCCCGGACCGGCTTCCTCGTGTATCCTCTGGTTCGTTTAGGTTTGTCTAGGTCGTGTTAAACTCTTCTTGTCTCTCTGAATTTCCTCCATCCTTGCGGATGGTCTCCGGAATCTTCAGGGTTGCATTGCTGTTCGTTTGTCAAGGTGCTGTGCGGTATTTATTTCGCTACCGCCAACGGAGAAGGAGGGATTTGAACCCTCGCGCCGCTATTAACGACCTGCACCCTTTCCAGGGGTGTCCCTTCGGCCTCTTGGGTACTTCTCCAAGTGAGCAGAATCTTTTACTATATCTCATTATCGGGAACGCTCTTGCAAATATCTGCGCCTGTCCCCCAGCGGAGAGAGTGGGATTCGAACCCACGCGCCCTTGCGGACAAACGGTTTTCAAGACCGCCTCGTTATGACCACTTCGATATCTCTCCAAGCGAGCCGCTATCTCAACGGCGAAATTTATTCTACCAAAAAGATTGATTTCTGTCAACATCTTTTTTGAAATTTTTTTCATTTTTTTCCACTTACTTTTTTTCGCCCATTTTAAGCCTTTGAATGTTCTTCTCTATCCCGGCACTCTGCCCTGCATTTGATAGGCGTCACCCCTCCCACCCTCAGGCATTTTCCGATCGGGTGCGGGACTTTATACGTCTTTATGACTGTCTATGACATGCCCTCAGAGCGCCGACAGGATGCTTTCGGCCGTCCTGATATCCTCCGGCGTCGTTATCTTGATGTTTCCATAGGATGCCTCTACCAGCTTCACCGGAATCTTGAGCATTGTTTCCAGTACCATGGCGTCATCAGTGACCGCAAATCCGTTTCCCGAAGCCGCCAGCCGCTCGAAAAGCTTTCTGTACGCCTCCGTAATCAGCGATGTCTCAAACACCTGGGGCGTCTGCACTGCCCACACAAGGCTGCGGTCCGGCGTCTGCGCCACAAAGCCTTCCCTGTCCGCAATCTTAATGGTATCCTTTACCGGCATGCCTGCCACGCAGGCACGATGCCGGCACACCCCCTGATAGGTGCGCTCCAGGATTTCCTCCGTGAGAAAAGGCCTTGCCCCATCATGGATGAATACATATCCGTCGCGGTTCGGCACTGTCATATGCCCGTCTGTCATGAAGCACAGCGCGTGATAGACGGATTCATAGCGCTCTTCCCCTCCGGCCACAACGGCGGCCACCTTGCGGAAAGCATATCTGTCTACGATTTCCCGCTGCACATAAGGAATATCGCTTTCTCCCGTCACTACGATGCAGTCGTCTATTATTGCTGATTGCTCCACTGCCTGCAGGGAATGCCAGAGCACAGGCCTGCCTCCCAGCAGCATGAACTGCTTCGCCGTTGCGCTTCGCATTCTCCTGCCGCTGCCAGCCGCCAGCACAATGGCGGTGCATCTTTTTCTACACATAGGCGGTTCCCTCTTCCTAAACTCCCATGCAGCCAGCCGCACCACCTTACCTGAAAGTCTGAGAGTTTAGGTGATGCACACAAAATGAGCAAGAGAAGCTCATTTTGGCGCACAGCTGTCTCCGTTTTTGCGCATAGGAAGCGCAAAAACACTCGCGGTGCTAGAATGGCATAGGGACTTTTATAGTAATAAATCTGCCGTTTTCTAAATCTACAGTCCCAGGTTGGGCACAGCGTTCAGGTCATAGCCGCTTCGGACTCCCTTGCGGAATTCATAATATCCCGCCGCGCCTATCATGGCGGCATTGTCCGTGCAGAGAACAGGGGACGGACAATAGAATGTGACCCCTCTCTTGCCGCACTCTGTCTCAAAAGCTGCCCGCAGAGAGGAATTCGCCGCCACGCCTCCCGCAATGGCGAATCTGTCATAGCCGAATTGCCGCACTGCGTGCAGGGAATGCTCCACCAGTACGTCTATGACTGCTTTCTGAAAAGAGGCCGCCACGTCCGCCTGGCAAAAGGGCTCCCCTTTCATCTGGCAGGAATTCAGGTAATTAAGCACCGCGGATTTCAGGCCGCTGAAGCTGAAGTCGTACTCATGCTCCGCCACCTTTGCCCTGGGAAAGGGAATGGCGTCAGGATTGCCCTCTTTGGAAATCTTGTCGATTTTCGGCCCCCCGGGATATCCCAATCCGATAGCCCGGGCTACTTTGTCAAAAGCCTCCCCTGCGGCGTCATCCCTCGTCATGCCGATGATTTCATATACGCCATAGTCCTTCACCGCCACCAGATGGGAATGCCCGCCGGAGGCCACCAGGCAGATAAAGGGCGGTTCCAGCTCTTTGTGCTCGATATAATTGGCGCTGATATGGCCGTTGATATGGTGGACCCCCACCAAAGGTATCCCGGCCGCGAAGCTGATGGCCTTTGCCGCCGATACCCCCACCAGAAGGGCCCCTACCAGTCCCGGTCCATAGGTGACGGCAACGGCTGTGATGTCCCGTAATGTCACCTGCGCCCGGGCAAGGGCCTCCTCTATGACCTGATTGATCTTCTCGATATGTTTTCTGGATGCGATTTCCGGGACTACGCCCCCATACTGTGTATGCAGCGCAATCTGGGTAAAAATAACATTCGACAGCACCTCCCTGCCGTTTTTTACCACGGAAGCTGCTGTCTCGTCACAGGACGTCTCAACAGCAAGTATCAGGACATCCCCTTCATATTGTCGTTCCAAATTTTCTCTCATTCCGCCGCACAGACGGCTTTCATCTCTATTTCCCACTGCACTCTGTCTATTCGCGCCCTGGGCATTCTCCTGTCAATACGCAGGATTCACATTCTGGGCCAGATCCCAGCCGTAGATTTTCCATCTCCTGTTCTCGTCCCGGCGCAGCAGATATACCATGTCCACCAGATTGCTCTGGCCATCGGCCAGGACAGTGTATGTACAGTGAATCCTCGCGAATTCAAATCCGTCCTCCGTGAAAGTATCCACGTTTGCGCTGGAGGCCACGGACGCCGCCGTAATTTTCCTGCTGTCCTCCTGGAAAGAGGTAATCTCGGCCTTGAGCTGAAGCAGATGCCCCGTAACGTCATTGGCAGCCAGCAGTTCGTCGTCGTAAAGCGCTCTGGCCTTCATGCCCAGCTGCTCCACCTCCTCTTCGGCGCATTCCTCCGCGTAGAGACATTTCTGGATATCCACGTAATACTTCATCACTTCCTTGACCGTAGGGGGATAATTGTTCTCCAGGTCACGGCTTAAGACCAGCTGGGCTGCCGTCATGGCCGCCTCCTTGGACACATCTCTGGACCTCCCTGACAGATAGGCAAAATAGCCCACCGCTCCCACGATCACCACCAGGAAAAAAAGCATCATTCTCGTAGTAGATTTTTTCATGACATCACTCCTCGTCAAAATTCAATTCCACAGTCCTGCCGTCCTTAGCCGCCACCGTGTTCGGAAAAATCTTCCTCACTTCGCCCAGATAGGCCTCCGGGTGCATCAGGGAAGGACTGTAATGCGTCAGCCAAAGCTCCCCGGCTCCCGCCGCCTTTGCCACCCTGGCGGCCTCATACATGGTCATATGCCTGTTCTCTTTGGCCTTGGCCAGCTTCTCAGGCTCTCCGTACATCCCCTCCAGAATCAATAAATCAGAGCCGGCCCCATTTGCGGCGATAGAATCCACCGGCCTGGTGTCCGTACAATAAGTCACTTTCAATCCCTTGCGCGGCGCCCCTATCACCATATCGGGCGTATAGGCTCTGCCGTCCTGCTCGATGACCTCTCCCTTCTGCAGCCTGCTCCAGAACTTCATGGGAATCTGCTGCTCCAGTGCCCGCTCCCTGTCGAAGCGTCCTCCTCTGGCCACTGTCATGCTGTATCCATAGCAGGTCACGCTATGGTTCACTTTGAATGCTTTCAGCTGAAATCCTTCAAAAGAAAATGTCTGCTCCTCCTCGGCTATCTCCTGAAACCTTATCTCAAAAGGGAGTTCCGGCGCAATGGTGCGCAGAGAATTGACTACTTTGGTCAACCCCCTTGGTCCTATCAAAAGCAGTGGCTCCCGGCGCTCGGCATTCCCCATGGTCAACAGCATTCCCGGCAGACCGCTGATATGATCCGCATGATAATGCGTGAAGCAGATAATGTCGACGGGGTTGGGGCTCCAGCCCTTTTCCCGCAGGGCAATCTGTGTCCCTTCCCCGCAGTCGATCAATATGCTTTTTCCATTGTACCGAAGCATCAGGGAGGTGAGCCACCGATAGGGCAGCGGCATCATCCCTCCTGTTCCCAGCAGACTTACATCCAGCATCTCAAAGATTCCTTCTCTTAATTTTTTATAAAAGCTCCAGTTCTTCCGTCTCCTCCGGAGCCACGGCAAACTGTGCCGTCCATTCGTCATAGCAGTCCTCGCACAGATCAAAGTGCTGCGCGACGCCGTCCCTTCGGCTGAAGTATCCGAACATGGCATCTGCTGAAAAACAAAATTCCTTTAACAATCCGTTTTCCACCTGCAGCGTCCTGCCGCATTTATTGCATACTGCTTTTATCAGCTTTTTCTGTCCATCCTCGTATCTACGCATACTTTCTTCTCCCTTCGCATACAGCCCAACGATAATCGCCACCAGATTCGTCCGTCAAAGGCTTTACGCATTCCCCGCACTCTGTCCGATGAATCTGTAACCATTATACTAAAAATATACATAAATACGTGTGGTAATTGCTGTCAGTTCAATCATTTCTGCGCCACATAATCATAGCATCTTCTCTGGGTTTTTCATAAAATCCGGGACGGATGCCCTCTGAATGAAACCCGGTTTTTTCATAAATATGGATGGCGGCCTCATTGCTCACCCGGACCTCCAGCGTAAAGGCCGCAAGCCCCGCTGCCTCGCCTGCGGCAATCAGCTCCCGCAGCAGGGCCTGACCTATGCCGCAGTTCCTGTATTTTTCTGCCACCACCACATTGTCTATGTTGGCTTCGCCGCAGAGGGCGGTATATCCTGCGCCTCCTGCGATTTCACCGTCCGCCAGTGCCACAAAATAAAAGCAATGCGGGTTCTTCAGAAGCTCTCTGAACGCCCCGGCAGACCAGGGCATGGAAAATGTCCGCGCTTCAATCTCCGCCAGAGCCTCTATGTCGTCCTCCTGCAATTCCCTTATCTCAATCCGCATGCATACTCCACTATTATACTATGCTCCGGTAAAACCTGCCGCGAATTCCGACTGCAGACCTCCGGCAAGATACCTTTGCTCATTTTTCTATTGTAAATTCCGGCGGTCTGCAGTATATTTCGGCATAAATTTCCGATTTATGAACACTGTCTTCGCTCAGATTCCTGTTCTGCCTGACTTTTCCGCAGATATTCCGGACGATGCTCCGCGGCTGTGACGATTTTTCCCTGCCTGTAATACACTGCCCCCAGCGACGCTATGGATGCCGCCCGCTGTCTGTTGCTGCCCGCAGGCGCCAGAGCGCAGGGCACGCCGCATTTCTCCCGGATAGCCTCTCTGTAGACAGGTACGCCGTCCCCCAGGAAAACCACAGACCTGCCAAGCAGCGTCAGCTCTGCCAGCAGATCTCCAATGTCCACGGGTTTCCGGGGAATCACCGTATTCAACGCAAAGCCCTCCCCCTCCGGCAGGAATTCATATGCCGCGGCATATACCTGGTTTCTCCGGGCGTCCATCAGGGGGCATACGATCCGTTCGCTCCCCCAGAGGTTCCAGGCCAGCCCCTCCAGCGTAGGCACTTCTACCAGAGGCTTTCCCAGGGCAAGGCCCAGCCCTTTTGCGGTAGCCGATCCGATCCGCAGCCCTGTGAAGGAACCCGGCCCGGAAGCGATGGCGATGGCATCGATGGTATCCAGGTCCAGTTCTGTCATATTCCGCAGCTCATCCAGCATGGGCAGGAGGGTCTGGGAGTGTGTCTTCTTATAATTTGTAGTGTATTCCGCCACCAGCGCCTCATCCTCCACGATTGCCACGCTGGCCACCAGGCCGGAACTGTCCATACCTAATATCTTCATTTCTTCCTCTCCCCTATGCCTGCCAATCATACATAACCTGGAAGAATGCCCGCACTTTGGGCATTCTTCTGTGTGAAACTTAGATTTTCTTAGCGGGCGTACTTGGACCGCTTAGAAAATCTTTTCACACTAATCCGGCGATAGTCAAAGCCTTTCTCCGGCTCCTTTTCTATCGTCACCTGCACGGAATTCTCCGGCAATATCTCTTCTATCAGGTTCGCCCACTCTATCAGACAGACTCCTGTCCCATAAAAGCAGTCCTCGCAGCCTATCTCCTCCATTTCCTCCACATCCGCGATGCGGTAGACATCGAAATGGTAGAAAGGCAGTCTGCCGTCTTCATATATTTGCAATATCGTAAAGGTAGGGCTGTTCACATGCCCTTTGACTCCCAGGCCTTTGGCAAAGCCCTGGGTGAACACGGTCTTGCCCACGCCCAAATCTCCCGTCAGGGTATAGACCTGCCCCGGGACAGCCGCCCCGCCCAGAAGCGTCCCAAGGGCAGCCGTATCCTCCGGGGATTCGGATTCCCATACGACGGCTTCTCCGATATTCAGTTTTGCCTGAATCTCCCGGGCAGTTATATTCTCCATGCCATTTTCACGCTTTCTGTCATGCCGCTTCAGCGGCACAGACCATTCATGCACTTCGGGCATCCTGCCCGCAGCCGCTTTCCAGCAGGCTATGCCCGTATCTTCACTTTCCCGGGAGGCATGTGGGTGGAAATCATCTCCACCACCGCCGCCTGCTTATCTCCCAGCTGCTGCTTGGGGAAGATGGTTCCATTGACCGGGGAGGTATAGAGAATGATGCTCCGGCTGGTAGATACCGCCTTGTGCATATATTCCCAGGCCAGTTTCTCCTGCTGGTCCCCCGCGGAAACGCAGAGCCCCTCGTCGTCCAGTGTGTAGCGGAGCGGCTCCTGAAAGGCAGGATTGCTCAAAATCTGGGTCCTGCTCTTCAAGAACAGGGTCCAGGGCAGATACAGCAGCATGACCAGCCCCAGGATGATGAAAATCCACTGTTTCGTGGCCAGCGCGAATAAAATCAAAATCGCTCCGAAAGCGCTCCCCACGATCCCCGCCGGGCTGTTGTAGGAATGACGCAGCATATAGTCGTATAAATCTCCTGCTTCTATCTTTACGGTTAATTCAAGCATGGCTCTCCTCTGACGAAATCACGTCCCAGTCTCTGTCTGTAAAACATATTTATTTTACTCTATGCAGAAGAAAAATGCAAGAACCAAAACCGGGCTTGCCCGTTATGCCCTGTGCCCTGTCTTAATGATAGGGCTCAGAGGCTTGTAGATTAGCAAAGTCACTATGGACACGCTGGCTCCCTTAATCAAATTCAGCGGCGCCACGCAGGCGATGACAAAGCTGATGATGCTGCCTTCTTTCACCCTGGGATTCACCGCGCTCCCCATTGCCAGCAGCTGGTCAAGCGGCATGCCGTACAGCCTGGAGAACGCCGGGAGCAGATATACCGCGTTGAAAGCGGTGCCGAACACAGTCAGGATGGCTGTTCCGATGATGCAGGCTGCAATTGCCGTCTTCTTGTCCTTGCGGAAAGCATAGATGACAGAGGCGGGCAGGATAAAGCTGCAGCCTATCACGAAATTGGCCAGATCCCCCACGAAGGCTGTGGATGTGCCCTTGACGAACAGCTTCAGCAGTATCTTGATGAATTCCATGGTGACGCCGGCTGCCGGGCCGAAAGCGAATGTGCCCACTAAAATAGGCAGCTCACTGAAGTCCAGCTTATAGAAAGCGGGAGCGAAAGGCAGCGGAAAGTCGAACAGATGCAGAATCATGGCGATGACGGAGAACATGCCGATCATGGCCATTTTTCTGGTGCCAAGAATCGGTTCTCTCACATCATTCTTTTTACGCGCCGCCTTTTCCAGCAGCACCGCCACTGCGAACACCGCTACAATAATTGCCAGAAAACTCAGGACATACAGGGCGTTTTCCGCCACGCTTTTAAACAGATCATTCATCACATTTTCCTCCTAATTCCAGTTTACTTCATAAGGAAAATTCTTCTGAACGTACAAAAAGCCCCGAATCAAAAAGATTCGGGGCTGATTTCCACGCATCATCCAATCCCGGGACAGACAACAGACACTTCCCTGCGGCCGCCAGGACGCGCGTCTGCCCTATATCCTGCAATGGATCACTCTTCTTTCATCCAGACTTTACTGTTGGTCCCGGAGTTTCACCGAGTCAGCCGTGGCAGGTCCCGCTTGCGCTGATCCCGCCCCGGGTCGCGGACTGTACCGCCAGTAGGGAATTCTCATCTGCGGAAATAAGAACCGCAGGAGTCACCCGCCCCCGAAGAATTTTCTTTCAGTTACAGGGCAATTATAATACTATTTTCCGTGAAAGGCAAGAACTATTTTGTCAGCTGACCGCATTCCCGGTATACAGCTGATAATACTTGCCTTTCTGCTCGATCAGTTCGTCGTGGGTGCCTTTCTCTATGATACGTCCCTGCTCCAGCACGATGATGCAGTCGCTGTTCTTTACAGTGGACAGCCTGTGGGCGATGACGAAATTCGTCCGGCCGTTCATCAGCGCGTCCATGCCTTTCTGTACCAGTTTCTCAGTCCTGGTGTCGATGGAGCTGGTGGCCTCGTCCAGAATCAATACCGGGGGATCCGCGATGGCCGCCCTGGCGATGGCAAGCAGCTGCCTCTGGCCCTGGCTTAAGTTGGCGCCGTCTCCATGGAGCATGGTGTCATAGCCGTCCGGCAGACGCTGGATGAATCCGTGGGCGTTGGCCAGCACGGCGGCTTTCTTCACCTCCGAGTCCGTGGCGTCCATCTTGCCGTAGCGGATGTTCTCCATGACGGTGCCGGTGAACAGATGGGTATCCTGAAGCACTATGCCTAAAGAACGCCTCAGATCCGCCTTTTTAATCTTGTTCACGTTGATGGCGTCATACCGTATCTTTCCGTCCTGAATATCGTAGAACCGGTTGATCAGGTTGGTGATGGTGGTCTTGCCTGCGCCGGTGGCGCCTACGAAGGCGATCTTCTGGCCCGGCTTCGCGTACAGTTCGATATCATGCAGAATCATCTTGTCATCATTGTAGCCGAAGTCCACATGGTCGAAGACCACGTCCCCTTTCAGCTCCACATAGGTGGTGGTATCGTCGGCCTTGTGATAATGCTTCCAGGCCCATAGCCCTGTGCGCTCCCTGCTTTCCGTCAGCTCTCCGTCTGCTCCGCGCACCGCGTTCACCAGCTCCACATAGCCCTCGTCCACCTCTGGCTTCTCGTCCATGAGCTTGAAGATTCTGTCCGCGCCGGCCAGAGCCATGATGATGCTGTTGAACTGCATGCTCACCTGGTTGATAGGCATGTTGAAAGACTTATTAAAATTTAAGAAGCTGGCAAGTCCGCCCAGCGTCAGTCCCGAGACCCCTGTGATGGCCAAAATACCGCCCACCACGGCGCAGACCACATAGCTTAAGTTGCCCAGCTGGGCGTTCACAGGACCCATGATATTGGCGAAACGGTTGGCCTGATAGGCGCTCTCGAACAGCTGGTCATTCAGTTCGTTGAACTGATCCAGGCTCTCCTGCTCATGACAGAATACCTTGACCACTTTCTGTCCCATCATGGTCTCCTCGATACAGCCGTTCAGGCTGCCGATTGCTTTCTGCTGGGCCATGAAGTACCGGCTGCTCAGGCTGCCGATTTTCTTGGTGGCCACAAGCATGATTCCCACCATCAGAAGCGTCACCAGCGTCAACGGGATATCCAACACCAGCATGCACACGAACACGCTCACCACCGTGATGGCGCTGTTGATCATCTGAGGAATGCTCTGGCTGATCATCTGGCGCAGGGTGTCGATATCATTGGTGTACATGGACATGATGTCGCCATGGGCATGGGTATCGAAATATTTGACAGGAAGAGATTCCATCTTCTCAAACATGTCGTTCCTGATATTGCGCAGCGTTCCCTGTCCGACATAGATCAGCACTTTGGACTGGGTAAAGGAAGCCAGCACGCCCAAAGCGTAGAAACAGGCCACCTTGCTGATAGCGCCCATCAAGGGAGCAAAATCAGGATTTTCCCTGCCAATCAGCGGCATAATGTAAGAGTCGATCAAAGTCCGCATGAACATGGTCCCCTGGAGACTGGAGTACACGCTCACAAAAATACAGATTACTACCACTACCCAGCCTGCGGCATAATCCTTTAAAGTATAACCCATGACACGCTTAAAGAGTTTTCCGGGATTCTCTATCCTGGGCCTGGGGCCTCTGCCCCCTCTCGGCCCGCCCGGCCCGTGCCCTCCGGGGCCCGAACCATGGTTTGTCTGCTGTTTCTCTCCTGCCATTGTCACATACCTCCTATTCCTCAACTCACTTTCTCATCGAAATCGCCGCTGCCGCTCATCTGCGCGTCGTAGACCTCGCGATAGATTTCATTGTTCGCAAGCAGCTCTTCATGGGATCCAAATCCGTCTATCTGCCCGTCATGCATGACTATAATCTTGTCCGCATGTTCCACGCTGGAAATTCTCTGAGCTATGATCAGTTTCGTGGTGCCCGGGATAGACTCCGCGAAAGCTTTCCTGATTTTGGCGTCTGTGGCCGTGTCCACGGCGCTGGTGGAATCGTCCAGAATCAGTATCTTCGGCTTCTTCAGAAGCGCCCTGGCGATGCACAGCCTCTGTTTCTGGCCGCCCGACACATTGGTGCCGCCCTGCTCTATGTAGGTATTGTACTTCTCGGGCATCTTCTGGACGAACTCATCGGCGCAGGCCAGCTCGCAGGCATGTCTGCACTCCTCCTCCGTGGCCTCCTTATTGCCCCAGCGCAGGTTCTCCAATATGGTGCCTGAGAACAGCACATTGTTCTGCAGCACCACAGCTACCTGATTGCGCAGCGCTTCCATATCGTAATCCTTTACGTCCACGCCGCCCACCAGCAGCTGTCCTTCCGTCACATCGTACAGCCTGCTAATTAGATTCACCAGGCTGGACTTGGCGCTTCCGGTGCCGCCGATGATGCCGATGGTCTCGCCGGACTTGATTTCCAGGTTCACATCTTTCAGCACAGGCTCCCTGGCGTCCTTTTTATAGCTGAAAGATACCTTGTCGAACAGGATGCTTCCGTCTTTCACTTCGTGGACAGGCTCTGCCGGGTTGGCCAGATCCGCTTTTTCATTCAGCACTTCGCAGATACGTCTGGCGCTGGCAGCAGACATGGTGACCATGACGAAAATCATGGAAAGCATCATCAGGCTCATCAAAATGTTCATGCAGTAGGTCAGCATGCTCATGAGCTGTCCTGTGGTCAGGGCATCCTGTACTATCATATGCGCTCCCGTCCAGCTGATCAGCAGGATGCAGGCATATACGGTAAAGTTCATCACAGGTCCGTTCCAGACCACGATACCCTCCGCCTTGCAGAATATCTTGTAGATATTGTTGCTGGCGTTCCTGAATTTTTCTTTCTCGTAATCCTCTCTCACATAGGCCTTCACCACGCGGATTGCGGAGACATTCTCCTGCACGCTCTCGTTCAGGGCGTCATACTTGGGAAAGGCCTGGGAGAAATGCTTCATGGCCTGGCTGACGATAATGGCCAGCACACAGCCAAGCAGGATTACGGCAACCAGATAGATGCTGGCAAGCCTGGGGCTGATGAAGAAAGACATGGCCATGGCACAGATCAGGCTGGCCGGAGCCCGCATGCACATCCGCAGTATCATCTGGTACGCATTCTGTATATTGGTCACATCCGTGGTCAGCCTGGTCACCAGGCCGGAGGTACTGAATTTGTCGATATTGGAAAAGCTGAAAGTCTGTATGTTCTCATACATGGCCTTTCTCAGGTTCCTGGCAAAGCCGGCAGAGGCGCGGGCGCCGAACTGCCCGCCGCAGATGCCGAAAGTGAGGCTGAGCAGCGCCGCGAACAGCATCAGTACGCCGATTAAGTAAATATGGTTCATGTTGCCCGCCGTCACGCCGTCATCGATGATAGACGCCATGAGCAGAGGGATGATGGTCTCCATGATTACTTCTCCGATCATGAAAACCGGGGTCAGGACAGAATCCTTTTTGAACTCCTTGATATGGGCCCCAAATGTCTTTAACATGATTTTCTGCACTTCCTTTCATCCTTTTTATTCTTTCACGTTCTTTCATTCATGGGGCGGGGTTTTCTCCTCCGCCGCTTCATCCTCTCCGGGGGATTCTCCCGGTCCGGCCGTCAGCCGCTCCAGATTCTTCATCATGATTCCCAGCAGCCGGTACAGCTCGGCTACTTCGTCATCGGACATCCCTGACAGCAGCTGGTTTCCCATCCAGTCCATATGGGCCTCGATCTGCTCGTGGTGGCGGTAGGCATCCTCCGTCATCTGAATCCTCTTTAACCTTCCGTCCCTGTCCTGGGCCTTGCGCACGATGAGCCCCTCGCGCTCCATGACCTGGAGGGTGTTGGTGGCCGTGGCCCGGGAGACGCGGAACTCTTTTTCCAGGTCCTTCTGATAGACCGGCTGGTCCCGGTGGTGGTACAGATAACCCAGGATGCCGCCCTGGAGCTGTGTGGGCGGCCCTTTCCTGGTATCCATGGGAGCGCTTTTGTGGATGGCAACCTTAATCTGGTTGTGGATGACCCGCATTAAAAATGTGATTCTACTCCTTTCCTGCATAGGCTCCTTCCTTTTCTTAAACATCCCGCCGCCATTTTTGTTAGCGGACTAACTATTTTGTTAGCGAACTAACAATATCTCATTTTTCTATATTTGTCAATAGGTATGGGGTACTTTATTGGGATTTCATCCTTTTTTTAGAATTTTCATTTATCATTGGCAGTACTTCGGGACGCGGTTCCTTTCGCTGATTTATTTTTGTGGGATGTCAAGGATACGGACGACAAAAAGACACCTGGCGAATACCGGTGTCTCTGTAGAAAAAATACTGGAAAACTAATCCCTCTCCCGATTCCTCAGGATTCCAGCCAGCATATGGAACATGACCCCGCATACCGCCAGGAGCACCGCATAGAGTTTCCCGGTATTGCTGGCTAAGAGAGTCAGGACGATGCCCAGCGCCGGGATGTGGCGCTCCACTTTTCCTATAACACTGTTATATGGCACAGGTTCCATATCCTCTTCCCTGTTGGCGTCCCCCTTGGTGATGAACTCCCCCTCCACATAGCGGTTCTCTTCCACCCGGTGGGTGATGACCGATTCGTCCTTGTAAAACGCGATTATGTCCCCTGCCTCCACGGTATCCGGCTGGGCCGCTTTCACATAGATTACGCTCCCCACAGGAATCTCCGGCTCCATACTGCCGCTTACCACCTCATAAATCCCATATCCCATCAGCCGCGGCACTGTCAGCGGCAGAAATGCCGCAATGACCCCCAGCAGAATCAGTGTCCCGAGCATGCTGCAAAGGGCAGGAAATACTTTCCTGCCCTTTCTCTTAGAGGGATGTGAAATTGATTCTATTTCATCTATCATGATTTCGTTTCCTCTTCTTTCTTTTTCTTCTTCATAATCAGGAAATACCACGCTGCTCCTACAGCTCCGAGCACCAGGACGATAATCACCGGAACCGGTATCCCCAGAAGCCTGGCATCAGCGGCAACTGACAGGAAGTTACTCGTTGGTATTTCTTCTTCATCCAGATTCACTATTTCATCCGGCGCTCCCAAAGGCGGTTCTTCATCGGGAAGATCCACCCCTTCGTCATCGTCCGGGGCCTCAGCGTCATCAGGCGCTCCGCCATCATCCGGGGCTCCGCCGTCATCAGGCGCTCCGCCATCGTCCGCTGGCGCAGGGATTACGACGATTCCGGTATCTGCGGGCGCCTCTGCATCCGGCGCATCCGGTGCGGGAGGCGCTACAGGCTCAGGCGCGGGTGCAGCGGGTTCCGGTATCCTGGTGTATACGAAAGTGAACACGTTCTCCGCAGGATCTTTCTCCAGGGTCTGGGTCATATTGTAGGCCCGGGGCTGCCAGCCCTCGATATACACATATGCGACCACCGGCTGATCGCCCACGTTTCCGTAATAAGTCTCGCTGGGGGCCAGGGTATTTCCCTCGCTGTCCACATAATTGATGGTATAGGATGTGGCATCCCCGAGGATTCCGTAGGCTATCACATAGTCCTGATCCCCTGTCACCAGGAAAGAGGAGGCCTGGGTGCTCTCGCTGTTGTCCTTGCCGCTCTCCCTGATTCCCCTGACATAATACTTGCTGTTGTCGTTCAGCCTGACCAGGCTCTGGTAGAAGTTGACCCGCTCCCCATAATGGCGGTTCTCGATGACTATGACCTCTTCCCCACTGGTGAAGCTTCCCTGCTGGCCGGCAAAGAAACGAATGGTGTAGGTGTATTCCTCCTTTGCCGAGGCAGGAATGGCTGTCTGGAAAAACAGGCACATTGCGAGCAGGGCAGGCAGAACATATCTCAGTCTCTTCATCTCTCCGCGCCTCCTTCTTTCCTCTTATTATGTTCCCTGAAGCAGTAGATGCAATACACCAGCAGGACCGCTCCCGTGATGCCGCTGATTGCCATGAACAGGGGCAGTTTACTTTCATCGCTGGTTCTTACGATGTCCGTTCTCCTCCCCGGGTTCGCGGGACTGTCCGGCCTGGTGTCGTCCACATTTTCCGGAGGATTCCCCGGATCGGGCTGATCTGGCTGATTCGGCAGGTCAGTCCTCAGCTCCACCGCGAAATTCATCTGCAGATCCGCCAGAGTGTCCTGGTAATGGTTGCCCTGGGTCTCGCCATCCAGCGCCACCTCCAGGGTGATGCTCCCGCCCTCCCCAATGTACATAGTATCCAGATAGAAATAATCTTTCAGGGCATTGGTGGCGCCTCTCAGGCCCTCCCCCATCTGCGCGACGGTCTCGTCCACGGTCTCGCCGCCTACAGTGTCGCTGTCGAACAGGACATTCACTTCCCCATCCTTATCCGTATACGTGAGCCGATAAGTATAGGCGCCTCCCCCGGTCTCACGGTTGCCGCTCCTGTCCTCCAGGGAGTACAGCACCTCGTTCTGCATGTACCAGTCCGTGGCCGTGGCGTTCTCGCTCTTCAGCTGCAGCGTGATGATTACATTGTCTCCGGGCTGCATGCCGCCTACTACGTCATTGATGTCAGCTGTATTGAAGCTGCTCACCATCTCATTGCCGGATGTAAAGGTGACGTTCCAGCTGTCGTCCCCATAGAACGTCTCGGCCCGGACCGGAAGCGCCAGCCCCAGGAACATCAGGCCGGACAGCAGCCACGTTCCAATCTTCTTATTCTTCATGCCTGTCACCTCCCTAATCCGCAAGGCTCAGGATACCGTCATTCACCGTTACCCTTCTTCCCCATGCGCTCCAGACCGCGTCCTCCGCATTGTGTTCCTGCACCGCGTCCACTTCTACCTCTACCCGGAAAGATACCCCATCGTAATCATAGGTAGTAGTGATAGTGGTATAATTTCCTATTTCTTCTGTCTCCTGAGACACTTTCTTGGCAATGCTGTCATCAATGGTCAGGGAATCCGCAAAGAGCGCCGTCTCCGAGGGCCCCTGCCCCTCCGAGTACAGAAGCCTGTTATAATAAAGAACCGTGCGCTCCTCCGTGCTGGCTTTCTCGTCCACAATCCAGTCTGTCCCCAGATTCACCAGGTTCAGATGGATCAGGTCCGGGGAGAGGTCACAAATCTTTTTGCCATTTTCATCCAGCCAGTACTTATAGATACTGACGCGTACATACTCATTGATAGTCCCTGTATTGCGGACTTTCAGTTCCTCCTGGTACTTCTTCCCAAGAGTCAATGTCTCTCCCTCAGCAAGCATCTCTTTCAAAAGGTCTCCAGGCCCCACCTCCCAGGTCCCGTCCCCGGCGCTGCTGTAGTTGCGCCAGGATATCTCCTTGCCGTTCTCCAGCAAAGTGACACCGATGTCATACATCTGAATCCGGGAAGTATATGTCTCCGAATAATAGGTAAGGGCAGCCCTGGTGCCCCCGATGGAACTGCCCAGCAGCAAGGCCACAGCCAGGACGAACAGCCCCAGGGTCATTACTGGCGATACCACTTTCATCCGCTTCTTCTGCTTCTTCATGCCTCGCCCCCTCCTTCCGTGCCGCCGGTGCTCTCCGTGCTGCCTGTATCTACGATTTCATCCCAATCCGTCTCCTCTACCGTAAAGGCGCTTCCGTCCTCATGATACCTCACAGGCGTACTCTCATATATCACCACCACATTGAAGCGCTCCATGTCCTCCGGATCCTCCGGAATGTTCTCAATCTTCAGGCTCAGCTCAGAAGTCTTCCCTCCTCCGGGCACTGCGCTGTTATAGTAATAATATCCGTCTGCTTCATTCAATGTCCATCCCTCGCCGGAATGCGTAATCTTATAATCGCTTCCGCAGAACGCCTTTGCCCGGATGTACACCGGCTGGGAATCCGGCTCATTGGCAATGGTCAGATGTTTCGTCCACTCAGTGAAGCTCTCCGTAATCTCTGTCCTGTCCCCCAGATGGATGGTATAGCCGCCAGCGGCTTCCGTGTAAGTCGTAAAGTAGGACCAGGTGGTCCCAATCCCCGCGGACGCCACCACAGCCACGGCCGCCAGGGCAAGGACTCCAGGGTAATGTCTTCTGTTCTTCATATCCGTTCACCCCCTATTTCTATCTTACTCTTCATTCCGCTCCGCCGGTCTCGGCTCTCCCTGATTGCCGCCTGCGTTCTGAGCCGGGCTGGAATACCACTCCCATGTACCCTTTTCCTCATCGTATACAAACTGGTTCTTGATTCCATGGCCGTTGGTCCTGCGGCCGTCATATTCGTTTTCAAATTCTACGGAGACTATCGTCTCCGCCGCGATGGTAGCCGTCCGGTCACCGGGAACTGTCAGCTCATAGCTGGAACCGCTGTACACTTCCCTTACAGTGACTTCCGCCCCGGCGGGAATCCTGTCCAGAATCACGCTCTGCTGCCCTGCCGACGTGAAATTGATGCTCTCCACATTGCTGTAGACTGTTTCCCCGCCCAGACGCCCTGTGACCTCAAAGACAAAGGTAGCGGACTCCTGCACACCGCCCATGGTCTCGTACTGGGAAAGGGTCTTGACGATTTCCAGGGAACCGTAGCGGGAAATCTGCTCCGGCTTCAGGTTCACTGTCAGGTCAAATTCCCAGTCTCCGGGATTTGCCGTGCCGATCACGCCATTCTCATCTGCCGGTTTCGCAGGGAGGGAGACCAGCTGAGGCAGGAAAGCGTAAGTATACTGCCTCGAATGTGCAATGGTGGCAATCCTGACGGCGTCCTCCTGACTCGCAGCGTCTGTCTGTTCCATTTCTATCTTATAGTCGGAAATCTCCGTAAGATCGCCGCCCCTTGCCACCAGCAGATACAGGCCCGCATCAAGGCCGGAAATACTGCTGCCTGCCAAAGCTCCGCTGCCCTCCGCCGGTGCGATTGCCGCCTGCCCGTTCAGGACAATCCCCGCCGCCTGCTGCGCCAACGCGTCCCAGTCCAACGCCTGCTGCCCGGGCGAATCCGCTCCTTCTCCGTCAGTCGCGTTCCCGGGAATCGCCAGTCCGCTATAATCAGGCAACAGTTCATAAGAATAAGTATCGTATCCCGGCTCCTTGACGGCCCTGGCAATCTGGTACAGATCCACCACCACGCCGGCCTTTGCCAGGTCTTCCCCGAAGCTGTCCGCTTCCCCCTTGTTCGGATCCTCCGGATGGACAATCAGAGAACAGCTTCCGGCTACGAACCCTCCCCCATCTGCCTCAAGGGGCGCGGCCATACCTGCCAGAGGCTCTGCAATACACACGCCGACGACAAGGGTCAGCGCAGCCAGCAGATATATCCATCTTTTTTTCATGAGCAATTCCTCCTTCTTCACCTCAGACTTCTACTTAATTACGTCTTATTCATTCCTCTTTATTCTCCGGCAGATCTGTCCTCCGCAGTTCCTCCAGTATATCTCTCTTCGTCGGCTTACGTCCTCCGATACTGCCAAAAATCAACAGCACGGTAAGCGTGACAAACAAAAGCGGAATCCCCACTGCCGGTATCACCATGTAATTCGGAATCCGCACCGCTTCCGCCACTACCACCACCTCACCGGCAATGTTCTCTATCCTCTTGCCCCGGACCAGCATCCGGTGGGTATTCACTCCGTAAGGCGTGCAGGTGACCAAAGTACAGTAATCCTTTCCAGGCTCTATGGCCAAATCATCCGTTTCCTCCGGCAGCACGATACGTATCTGGTCGACCATATAGGTAATGGTCTGATCCATGATATTGATTGTGAAAGTGTCCCCCTCCACCATCTGATCCAAATCCGAAAACAGCTTCGCACTGGGCAGCCCCCTGTGGCCTGACAGGATGCTGTGCGTCCGCTCTCCTCCCACCGGAAGGGAAGAACCGGGGATATGCCCCACTGCAATCTGCAGGACTGACTCCTCCACGCTGTGGTAGATGGGCAGATTCACACCGATGGAAGATATCTGGACATAGCCCATAATACCGGTTCCGGTAATGTCCAGAAGCTTTTCGTATTCCGCATACGCTTCATCAGAAAGGACAAAATTCACACCGTCCTCAAGCGATGCATTGTACTTTCTCGCGGCCTCCAATATCTCTTCCCTGTCCCGGGCAGACATGTCCTCCACTGCCGTCACATAGCCCGCAATCGCCTGGGTGGCATGCATGGAATTCCACCAGTCGCTGACGGAAGGATACAGGAGGATTCCCACGCCCGTCAGCAGTATAACGATTAAAATGATTGTTGAAATCGAAGGGCCTCTTTTTTTCTTCCCCCTCTTTTTCACAGCTTTCTCATCCTTCATAGGTTTCCCCACTGTGCATTATTCCGGCAGATTCTTCTGCCTGCTGACCTTTGCCGGTTCACAGAGTGTGTCCACACCTGTTTTCCGTTGCTCGCCGCACACCACGGGAAGGTGTCAGCCTACGTGCGGCATACCGGAGACGGAATCCGCCGTCCCCGGGAAGTTATTTCTTACTTATCTTTTGTATGTTCCTGCTGCAGTTTTACTTGTGTGTACCCATGCGCTTCTTGGCTACCAGAAGGATGCCAGCGCCGATTACCAGGACGCCGCCTGCCACGTAGAAGATTGTGGTACCGATGCCGCCGGTGGAGGGGAGGAGCGTACCCTGCTGGTTTACAATCTCAAGCGCAGCCTCATCTAACTCAGAAAGATTCTTTTCTACCGTTTTAGCAGTTGTAGTAGCCGTACTCTCTGATACCAGATTACCATCCTCATCATAATGTCTCTCACCTGAAGTAGTGAATATCTCCTCTGCAAGAATCTGAGGAGTAAGTTCTTTCGTCTCAGTCAGCTTATTATAGCCATTAGGAGCCTTAAACTCAGTTACAGTCAATTTAACATCGCTTGCAAGACCAATGATATAGAGTTTGCCTTCAGCATCTGTAGTAAGCGCTTCACTTTCCTCAGCATCAGCTGCCGGGTTATAAGAAACTACCGTGTAGACACCATTTTCACCCTCTACACTTAAACCTTTAATCGTAAACTCTGCACCTGCAAGAGGCTCTCCATTTTCATCAACTTTCTTGATAGCCGCCGCATAAGTTTTGATTACTGCCTTATCTTCCCATGTTTCATTCCAGGGCTTCTTCTCAGTTGAATTATCATCAACTACAATAGGTCTGATAGAAATGGTGTTCGTGTCATCTGCATTGATATTCGTCACAGAAGTCAGTGTGGCTTCGTACTCAATAACAAGCTTTGCTCCCTGCGCATATTTGTTTGTGTATGATGTTCCATTCAAATCTGCCCATGGAATAAGAATTGCTTTTTCATATTTGGTATCTCCAACTGTAACCTCGCCGAACTGTAAACTGTTAAGAGCATCACCCTCAAATACAGTTCCTTTATCAGTATCAGTTGCACCGATTGTAATCTTTGTCACCTTGACATCTGTCAAATACTCCGGCAGTGTATCCTGAATCACATAATCAACAACCTGCCTGGAATCTTCTCCTGTCTCACCGATATAGTTGGTTGTATCAAAGATACCTGTATACTTAACTGTATCACCAATCGAATAAGACTCTTTTTCAACAGTTTTGTCTGCAGAAGGCTCATTAACATTCTTATCATAGATATCCGCATTCGGCTGAGTAGATGTCACCGTAATCGCTGCTTTGGCAGCTCCGTTCGCATCCGGATCTGACTCATGAGTGGTCGTAACTACATAATAACCATATGGCAATCCGGTAAATGTAAGAGACTCATCCCCATTGCTTACCGCTGATGCAATTTCAGTATTACCATTTGCCCATGCTTCAAGAGCCTGCTGCAGCTCCGCTGTCATTTGGGTACCTGTGACTTTCCCATCCGCATCTTTCACGGCAATCTTGTCAGTAGGAGAAATATAACCATTAGCATCCTCCGAAAAATATTCTTCGAGACCTGTATGAACTTTGCCCTGATATGCAATATTGGTACCACCTTCACTGACAGTAGCATCGAAAAGCTTATGAAGCTTATATGTCTCACCCTTTGCCGGATTCTTAATTGTGATGCTTGCGTTGTCAGCATCAGCCGGATTCAGTGCTGCCGTCTGTGCAAAAGTTGTCATTGTCATCCCAAGGACCATGACCATCGCCAGTAAAATACCAGCTAATCTCTTAATTCGTTTCATTACTTACCCTCCTTTGATTGCTTTCCTTGATTGAAACGATTTTAGTGTTCCTGAACTTACATGTTTCTGAACTCATAAATCCAGATCTTTTCTCAGATTAGAGAGAATCTTACACCCTCCTTTCTCTGAATTTCTTTTTATACAGAAAGCCCGCGCCGAGCATAAGGCATGCAGCGCCTGCCATTGTATATAATTTGGATCCGGCACCTCCGGTCTCCGGCAGCTCATAGAAAGCTTCATTAACGATGACAAACGGATCTTTTCCGGTTCCGCTGCCAGTTAAACCCATAGCCGTGACCGTATACTCCATCGTTGTTTCATCCAGTGTAATGGTGACCGTAATAGGGTCTTTCAAAAGCTTATACCCGTCAGGGGCCTTTGTCTCGGTCAGGCGGTAAGTTCCCACGGTTAAATTCTTGAAAGAAACTTTGCCGTCAGCATCGGAGGTTACATTTTCTTCTATCGTTTCCCATTCCTGAGTCTGGGTAGTGCTCTCCAGGGTCTGTGCGCTGCCGCCCTCAGAACCTGTTTCCCCGGTTGACGGTTCTGATGCCGCTGCCTTCTGCCTCTCCAGTCTGAATTCTGCTCCGGGCAGAATCTTACCGTATTCGTCTTTCTTCCGGGCAACGAACCCGGCAAGGGAAATCTGCGCCTTCACATAATTGGATTCCACATTTTGTCCATTATAGCTCTTTGTGGAATATCCGAAACTGTTGGTGGCCTCCAAAAAGACCGCTGTCCCAGTATCTCTGTCCTCCGCCGCTTTCTGATTCAAAATGTTGAGCGAACTTTCTGACAGAACATCCGTTATCTTGACCGGAACAATGAAATCCATCTTCTCTGTGTAAAAGGCAGTATTCCCTTCTGCCACAAATTTGAAAGCGGTGACCGTACTCCAGTCAGTTATATTCTGCGTCCATATATCAGCATTTACCAGACTTGCCATATCCTGTCTATACACGTTCTCAGAAGTCGTATAGTAAACCCGGTATCCGCCTGGAGGTGTAAGCGGCCCTTTCAGATTCACGGTAAATTCCGATCCCCTTGCCACCTGGTTATTGATGCTTCTATCGTCTATCCGGGGAAGCACGTCATAAACGGTCAGATTATAGTGAGGCGTCTCCGTAGTATTCACCATGCTTAGTTTATATTGGAATGAGTCTCCCACTTTAAACCGTAAAGTCGTCTTCTTCCAGTCGTTGGAATTCTCCTTTGCGATAAATTTCTCCGCATAAATTCCCGCAGGAGCTATGATGTTACCCGAACCCCGGTCCCACCGAATCTTTTTGTCCGTTCCCTTCCCCTGCAGATTATAGATATCATCCGTCTGACCATGACCTGTTGGCGGATCTTCCAGATCGGCGCTCAGCAGATAGGCATCGTTGTAATACGTCCCGGGAGAAGCATCCGGTTTCACTCTCACCTTAGGAGTAAAGACCACCCAAGCGCTTCCTTCTCCGTCCGATGCGTCCAGCGTCTCTCTCACCTTATCCACGTTCAGATAAAAAATCAACGCCGTTCTTCCGCTGTTATGGTAATTCTCGATGACCTCGGTCTCCCTTATATACTCCGATCCTGTTCCATAAGCTATAGGATACTGATAAGGCTCCAAGGCCTCCGGGAGAAGGTCGATGACGCGCAGATCCTTATATTCCTTGTCTGCATCAAGGGCCCCTTTCACATAGAGCATGCAAAAGTTATAAGTCCCATCCTTGTTGTAATCATAGACCGGATTACCGTCCGCATCCACTATCGGATTGCCGTCCGCATCCTTTTTCACAGAGGGATAGTTCATATCTTTAGTGAGCATACCCTTTTCAATCCAGAGATTTTCCCTGTTATCAATCAGCTTAAATTTATTTTCACTGAACAGGAAATAATACGTATCACCCGGATTTTGATATCTGCTGTCCTGATAAGCTATATAAGCTTTGTTACGGTAAACATTTGTATTCTCAGTATTGTTTTCCTCACTTTCTATAAAGTGTTCTTCGTCAGGATTCCGGAAAGTTGAGAAAGGCCATATAGTTGGTATCTCTCCGCCAACCGGCACGCTAAAGCCCTCTGCAAAATGAATTTTAATACTTTTGTATTCCTTTTCGGGATCCAGCGTCAATGTCCATGTAAAAGCATCATAAGGACTGTATTTGTAACCTGTATCTTTGAAATACTCCTTTGTCTCCGGTTCTGTCAGGTCATAGATATCCGTCTGACTTTCTTCTGTCTCCTTTTCATAGGTAACCGCTTCCACATAAGCCAGATTCCCTATGAAAGTTTTATTAAATATAATACTGTGGAACTTCAGCCTCTCATCTATTTCCTCGTCTCCTATGACTAAATTGACCAATTCCGATGATGATTGGTTCTTAAAGCCCAATGACCACCTGTATGCGGCTGACCGGGTAATGCGAGTATCCATAAGGGTATCCGCGGAATTACCTTTCGCAAACCATCCGTCCGCTCCTTTTTGGCTGGTCAGGGTAAAAATAATGTCATCATTACATGTATCCGAACTCTCTCCCTCTGACGGACGTACCGGATCGCACACTGCCTCTACATGGTTCGTCAAATTCTTCGTCAGGAACCCCTCGTCATCCTCTTCGTCAATCTTACATCCTGGGAATCGCAGTTTCAGCTCCGCATCCGCAATCTGCAGCATCAGCCTATTGTCGTACTCCGCCGGATTCCATCCCAAATCCACTTTGAACACGCGGCTTACCGTGTGCTTCTCAGCGTCATATGTCCATTCCGGGTTCGCATCCGGATCAAATACCGCATATTGCAAATTGCCGCTTGTATCTTCATATGTCGGCAATGTATCCGTCAGGGTAATCGTATCGTATGCCCTGAGTCCCCAGTGGGCATTGCCCAGCTTATACCAGAAGCTGACGTACTTGCCGGCTTCTACTTCGCCGGCTTCACTTACCGTACCTGTTACTCTTGTATAATTCTCCTGCATATTATCAAATTTATTCGTATTGACATACTTCGTTATGACAGGTTTGTCGTATTTCGGGCGGTATGTATTTTCCGCCGTTTTGCCTTCCTTTTTCTCATCTCCTTCCCCGCGCTCAAGGGTGGCGAAGATTTTCAGCTCATAATCCGCAGGAACCTCAGCGACTTTAAATTTCATTTTAAAGGGAATCGTAAGGGCGCCCGTAGGAGTATAGTTCTTAAACTGAATGGAAATCCTATAATACTCCTTCCCATCCCTGTTCACCTCTTCGACTGTGCAGGGGTCATGCTGCGCCAGTTCCTGGGGAAATTCAGGAATATAGGTTTCCCCTATATCCATATACGCTTTCGGGACATAGAGGGACATCGTCATCTCGTCAATGGTGGTATTCCCCAGTATCCCTGTGGTACTCAGTTTCAATGAACCCTGCATTCCATCTTTGGTATAATTCGGTTTTTCTCCCTCCAGGTAATGAATCTTTTTTCCGTTCTCATCTTCCTCACGCGCAGGCTTCTCATCATGGTTCTTCCCATCCCCATATAAGAGTTCCAGAGCCATTCCGCCGGGCTTATCTCCCTGGATACCTATAGGCAGAAAAGCTGCATAGGCCGGCAACATTTTCAATCCATCGCCTTCGTCCAATAAGGCTGCCTCCATCATTTCCCAAAGCGCCAACAGACAATCCGATCCTGTCACATACTCCCGCAATGTCTCATCCAATCCAAGATAGGCGCCGTATGCCTCCTGTATCTGTACCAGAAGAGCCATGGTATACTCCGTGAAAGCTTCTTTCCCGGCCTCCTCATACTCTGCCGTCTTCTGCACAATCTCTTCCTCGGAGGGCAGACCGGCAATCAGCTGATTCACTTTCTCTACTTCTTCCCTCGCCTTTTCCTCCAGGCAGTTCACGTCATGGGCATGCTCTTCCATTCCGCAAATCAGTTCCCCATCCGCGTCATTGCATTCCTCACCGTGGATGTGCTCTTCCATCCCGCAGATCGGTTTTCCGTCCGCGTCATCGCTTTCCGTCCCATCCGTCGTTATTACCGCGATATTTCCGGCGGCGCCTACCAGCATAAATTCTGAAAAGCTGTCCGTCTCAAAGTTTGCGTTTCCCTCGCTGTCTATATCGCCGCTTTCCAGCACTTCGTTTCCGCTTTCCGCAAAATGTACGATTTGCATGGGCGTTCCTTCGGGAAGTCCGTTGTCATTCAGAAGCTGGATGGTAACATTTACCGTATCCTCCGGTTCAATCTCCTCGCCGTCCACATAGAAGCCGATATCAAACAGCGCGTGAATACTGCTGTTTTCATTTCCCAGCGCTTCCCTGGCTTCCGCCTGGCGCTGTTCAAAGCGCTCCGGGTCGCTTTCCTTTGTAATCTGCCGGACAATCAGCTCCGCGTTTTCCGGAATTCCGGCAGAATCCGGATAGGTGACTTTAACCGAAAAGCCGCTGCCTTCACAGGTTTTCTCATTCTCCGCCTCTTCCGCATAGCTGCAGATCAGTTTCCCGGCATCGCCATAGCACTCCGCGGAATGGATGTGGGTGACATCATAGCCGCAGATCAGGTTCCTTTCCGCATCGTAACAACTGTCCTCGTGAACATGCAGCTTCGCGCCATTGTTCAGGGCAGCTACTTCCTCCGGCGTCAGTTCCACCGTCTTGAAGCAGCCGCCTGTGTGGGTATGTTCCTCCAGCTGGAGCAGTCCGCATGATACCCTGCTGCCCTCAATCAGGTTGCCGTCTTTGTCGAAACATTCCTCATCATAGCAGCTGTCCTCATGGGTATGGAGTTCCAGTTCCCCGCATGCCAGCGTCGTCACTTCTTCATAGCAGGCATCTGTATGGACATGGCTTTCCGATGCCGCACTGTTCTCTTCTCCGGCATTTGTCGGTTCAGCAATTGCTTCCACAGATGCTGCCGCCTCTTTCCCGGCCTGTGCGATACAGGTTTCCGCATGCTCATGCTCCTCCATTCCGCAGACCAGATTTGCTTCGTAGCATCCGTCCTGGTGTATATGGTTTTCTTTTCCACACTCGTAAGTATTGATGTAGCATCCGGGAAAATGTTCATGCTCCTGCGCGCAGATAAGATTCCCTTCCGCATCATAACAGCCGATTTCGTGGGCATGCTCTCCCAGTTCACACACTAAATTTCCTGCCTCATCGTAGCATCCCGCTTCGTGGGAATGCTCTGCCATTTCGCAGTTAAGCTCATGGCGCATGCAGCTTTCGTCATGGGTATGCTCCTCACAGCCGCAGCTCAGCACGTTCTTATAGCAGCTTTCGACATGTTTATGGACTTCTTCTCCGCAGATAATCTCATTCTGCTGCCGGGACGCATCCTGTTCTTTAGATGCTTCCGGCTCTGCAGGCACATCCGGTTCTTCCATGCCTGCCCCGCCCTGTACCGCCGCATCCGCCACGGATTCAGAGCTGCCGCTTTCCGTCTCTTCCCCGCAGACCAGGACTTTCTCTGCCGTATAGCACTCCGCTGCATGCTTATGCTCTTTATGCTCTTCCAGAACGCAGATCAGGCTGCCCTCCGCGTCATAGCAGCTGTCGTTGTGCGCATGAATCACGTAGTCCGCATAGCCGCAGATGAGCTCCCGGCCGCCCTCCGCGTTCTCCTCATAACAGTCTTCCGTATGCTCATGGGCCTCATAGCTGCACGCAAGCACATCAGCCTTATGGGTCATCGCCTGGCCATACAGCTTCAGCGTCGTAACTGTACCGAAAGCGACTATCACAGCCAGACACAGGAAAACTGCCGTCTGGCGCTTATAATGTTTACGTTTTTTCAAGAGTTCTCCTGCCTGTGATAAAAAATCTTTCATAATGCCGTCTCCTTCCTTCTGCCGATATCTATCAGTTCACCAGCCCGAATCCTGACACAGGCCAGACCCGAACCAATATTTTCCCGATCACCATTTCATTGCTGACACATCCCACCGCCGTGTTGCGGCTGTCTATGCTGGTCGCCCTGTGGTCTCCCATGACGAAACACCTCCCGTCCGGCACCTGATAGGGCAATGTGATGTTGCAGTCCCCCAGAGCCTTCTCCGTGACATAGGGTTCATCCAGCAGTTCGTCGTTCACATATACGTTTCCGTCCCCATCGATGTCCACCCAGTCGCCTGCCGCGGCTATGACCCTTTTTACGAGGATATTGTTATTATAGTAAAAAGCTATGATGTCGCCCGTCTCATATCCTGAACTGTTCAATGCCACGACAATGTCTTCATCCTGCAGCGAATCTGTCATGGATGTACCGCTGATCTGCAGCACCGGGAGCAGCAGCACCGCAATCAGCACCGCCACGGCCGCTACTACCACCAGGGAAAAAGTCGTGCTTTTGAGGACATTCCCATATCTTTTCCTGTATCGTTCCCTCTCCAGCTCCGCCTCCAGCAGGCTGAGCTCCGGAAGCTCACTCTGTCTCATATGCTTCCATTCCCTCTTTTCCGCAACATAAATCTTTTTCCGGAAAATCAATCCTCCAGAATTTCGTCTATCAGCTGCATCAGTTCAAGAGCACTGTGGAATACGGCTTCCTGTGCCTCATTCTGCCATATCAGCCTGCCCTGCCATGTGTAATGTTCCCGGAAGAGTATCTGTATCCGGAAGACCGCCATGCAGGCCCCGCTGTCTCCCCCGGCTATGACCAGCGGAAGCGGACATCTGGGACAATCCTCCAAATCCAGCAGGCTGTTCAAAGTCATCATCAGCTGCGACAGGCTCTGAATATTTACTTTTCTGTCCAACCGCGGATGCTGCAGACAGCCATCCATGATACCGTTGCGGTAAGACATTACCGTGACCAGCGCCTCGCGGCTCTGGCAGGGAATCATTCTCCCTTGAAGCATCATGCTTTCGCCCACCTTTTTTGTCGTTTACGATTCATACTTTATCGGTTCCCTGTTAGCTGGCTGTTATTTTTAGCGGAAGGACTGACACAACTTTCATTTTCGGCTACGATTCTTTCCCGCCCAGACCGGCTACCCGGTAGGTGAGTTTTGCCCCGGAATTCCGGTAGGTTCTGTGGAACGCGCTGTCAATCCGGCTGATGACCAGCCTGGCGCTCTCCGTGTCGGCCCCTGTCAGCATCAGTATATAGGAACCGGCCTCCAGTCTGGCTATCGGGTCCCCTGTCCGGAGTTTATCCAGCAGAATCTTTTCCAGCCTCCTGCCGTCCGTAGTCGGCACCGCCTCCCGGCCCAGGCTGATGATGACCAGGGAAGAGGGCTGTCCGGATCGGGCCATATGCCGCCGTTCCAGAGCCACGATGCTCTGGAATGTGGAAAAGGTACAGAAGAACGCGTGGGAATCCTGCTCATCCTCACACACCAGCCGGAAAATATCCTCATCGTCCATGCCGGTCTTATGGAGCCCCACCGCCAATGTATGGAGCTGTTCGATGCGCTCTGTAGGCGGCATGTCATATTCCTGGAGCATTTTGTCCCGGAAAGCCTCATATTTCTCAACGGCCTGCTCCGGCTGGCCCAGCGCGATGAGGGCCTGCATCTGGTAGGCTGTGAAGTCTTCTATGCTGAAGTCCACCGTGTAGGCCTGGCTGCAGACGTTGACGGCCTCCATCCACTGTTCTTTCTTATAGTAAAGCGGGAGCACCGTTTTGCATGCATCCAGATAAAGGGTCTGGTAATACTGTCTCTGGTTCCTCGCCCAGTCGGCATCGTTTCCGGAGAGGAAGTCCCCTTTATAGAGAGAGACGGCCTGCCCCAGCAGCCTGCACTGTTCTTCTCCGGCAGCCCGCTTCGCTTTCAGGCAGAAAGTTTCCATCTGTTCCGCATCCAGCTCCAGGCTGATTTCCGGGTTCCAGGCATAGCAGTCCGAAAGGGTCAGGAGCATGGCCTCCTGATCCGGAAACATGGCTTTTAGGAGGTTCCTGACTTTGAACAGCATGTTCCGCAGGGCATTGTAAGGATTGCTGCCTTTGTCCGCCCAGAATTGTTCAATCAGTTCCTCCGAAGAGATGTGCCTCCTGTGGTTCACAATCAGATACTGCAGGAAAGAAAGGGCTTTCTTCCCCATCTTCCCCAGCAGCGCGCTGTTCCCCGTCTTCTCTTCCTCTGCGCTCCCGCAGGAAAATGCCCCAAGCATCCCGAAGTGTATGGTTCTTTTAACGTCCGTCATTTCCGCTGTCCGCCTCTATCCGCTCCAGGAATCTGTCGTAGATTTCCTCGCCTGTCTGTCTGGCTTTCACGGCCTGCTCCAGTTTTTTATAAGCGCCCAGGTACTTCGTCTTGCCCTGGAACGTAATCTGTGCCACCCAGAGGTTGCGCCTTTTGTCCAGATAGACGCCGTTGTGGCCGCTCTTGTTGGACTTGATCAGCCTGCCGTCCTTTGAGGCCAGAAGTGCCGCAACGGACGTCCCCTCGACGAGTTTCCTGTTATCCTTGTACGTGGCGGCCTGCAGACAGCCGCAGCTTTTCGTCTTGCCGGACTGGAGCAGGCTCTGTCCCACAACGGTCTCTCCCCCGCAGTCGCAGGCACATTTCCATCTGTGCATGCCGCCCTCTTTCCCGGCATATTCTGTCACGGTCAGCTTCCCAAACCGTTTCCCCGCGAAATCCTTTAAAGGCGGACGGCTTAAGCACCCGCAGCTTTTCCGGTTCCCGGAAAGAAGCTGTCCTGCTTCCGCATGTACTTCCTTTCCGCAGTCACAACGGCACAGCCATACAGCGCTGCCCCTGGCGCTCCGTTCTTCCGTAGGCTGTATGGCTGTCAGCTTCCCGAACCGTCTTCCTGATATGTCGCACTGGCCCGGACGGACTTTCGCTGCACATCCGCAGTCCGTCACGGTACCCCGCTTCAGGCAGCGTGTGTCCAGAAGAATCTCTCCGCCGCAGTCACAGCGGCATCTCCAGACCACATAGCCTCCTTTGCGCTGCTCAGTAGGCTCTTCCACGGTGAGCCGGCCTGTTTTATATCCTGTCCGAATCGTTTCCATCTGTATTCACCTCTTCCCATCCCGCAGAGAACTTTCCGCTTTGTGCCCGGTTTCCATATAAAGAAAGCAGTCAAAAAACGCAGATGATTGTGCTCTGCGTTTTTGGGCTGTTCCCGGCCGATGGAATACATTTATAATAAGCTGAAAGCGAAACAGATAAACCTGCTGACTGCTGGAAGTGACTGCCGGCGCAGCAGTCTCGTTTCAGTCAAGACCAATTTTGAGTTGCAAAAAACGATAAAGTCCTGTATAATTTGGGTAATCTACTCTATTTTTTTGATTTTTGTCGCAGAGCACAATCATCTGCGACTTTTTCATGTCTCTTCCTCAATATACTGCAAAGAGGCTGACCGGCCACAGGCCAATCAACCTCTCAACTTTCCGTTCCTGACGTTTCCCAGCAAATTCCCCACCCACAGCAGCATTACAGCGCCTGCTACTCCGCAGGCCAGGTATATCTTCCCATTCGTCCCGGAACAGACAGCCATGACATTTCCGAGGCAGGGAACCGACCGGGACATCCGTCCGATCAGGGCTCCATAGGGCACCAGCGTCATATCGTTCTTTGCATTGGCATCCCCTTTGGTGATAAACTCCCCTTCCACTATATGATTCTCCACTACCCGGTGGGTGATGACAGCGCCCCCGTCATAAAAGGCTATCACGTCCCCGGGCGCGACTTCCTCCGGCGCTGCCGCCTCCACATAGAGGGCGCTGCCAATGGGAATCGCAGGCTCCATGCTCCCGCTTACTACCACATACACTTCATACCCCATCAGCCGCGGCACAGTCATCGGGATGCAGACTGCCACCACAGCTGTCAGTATCAACACGGCCAAAAGCCTGCATATCTTATGTCCCAACTCCCCGTCCCTTTCCGTGCATCCCGCCTGTGTCCCAAATCTGCGCACCTCAGTCTTTCTTCTCGGATTTTACGCTTTCAGCTTTCTTCATTTTCCGATACGTATATGCGCCTGCCACCAGCGCGATGACAGCCACCAGCCCGATTCCCACGGCAAACCACATATACTTCAGCAGCCTGCCATTGGCCCGGGCCACCGTGCCGTCGTTCCCGGACTCGAAATTTGCCAGAGGCATATCCTCCTCATCCAAATCGATGACATCTTCCGGCTCACCGGGCTCGGTCTCATTTCCTGCCAAAGGCATATCGTCATCGTCCAAATCCTCCGGGGGAACCTCATCCTCCACAGGCGCTATCCCGGCATCGCCGCCAGGTGCCGCCGCACCGCCTCCTGCGGGAGCTGCCCCGGCTCCAGGCACTGCTGCGTCTCCAGGCGCCTCACCGCCCGGTGCGCCTCCTGCAGCGCCTCCGCCTGCAGGCCCCGGAGCAGTCGTCGCAATAGGCGTATATACGAACGTGAACACATTCTTGCCAGCATCGCTCTGCAGAGTCCTGGTCAGGTTATAAGCCTGGGGCTGGTATCCCTCCACATACAGATAGGCGATTACAGGCCTGTCGCCAACATTTCCGTAATAAATCTGCGGCGGATACAGCCGGTTCCCTGCCGCATCCTCATAATTGACGGTATACTGTACCATATTGCCCCGGATTCCGTATGCCACCACATAGTCCTGATCCCGCTCCACCTGGAAGTAGGCCAGATTCAGACTGTCGTCACGGCCTCCCATGCGGATGCCCTTGACATAATACTTGCTGTCCTCCGCCACGGACGCGGCGCTGTTCAGGAAACGGACATGGTTGGCTGCCGTCAGCCCCGTAATCCTCACCAGCTTCCCGCCGTCCTCCAGATTGATGGCATAGTCCCCTCCGCCTTCCACGGATATGGATATGCCGTCCGCCGTACTTAAGCTTCCCTGATTCCCCGCGCTGATGGTCACGGTATAGGTATAGCCGCTCCTCTCCGCTGCCAGACAGGCCATCGAGGCAGAGAGCATCAGGAAAACGGCCGACAGAACAGAAAAAAATCTAATTGCTTTCTTCATCTTTCCGCTCCCCCCTCTCTTTCTTTTTGGACTGATACAGGCTGTATAACGCAAGAATCAGAAGCGCCAGGCCGGAGCTTAGCGAAATCCCCACATACAGCATCAGGCTGCTGTCATCGCTGGTCTTCGGAGGCCGTCTTACAGATGTCGGCTCCTCCGGGTCATTTTCATCATTTACAGGCACCGGGGTCCTGCGCTCCTCCACCGCGAAGTTCAGCGTCAGATTGGCCAGCGTGTCCTGATACGTGTTCCCCTGGGTCTCCCCATCCAGAACCACCTTCAGGGAGATGATTCCCTGCTCCCCGGCCCCCAGGGTGTCCAGATAGAAATATTCGCTCAGAGACTCCGTCGCCTCGTGCAGGCCTTCGCCCACGTCGATGTCTTCCGTCCGCTCGCCTCCTACCGTGTCGCTGCTGTAGAGCGTCTCCAGATTCCCCCGGGGAGGCTGGTAGGTCAGGACATAGGTATAGCCGCCGCTGGACGCCACCTTCTGGCTGTCCTCCAGGGACTGCAGCACCTTGTTGGCCATCCACCAGTCGGCTTCCTTCCCCGCCGTGTTCTTCAAGGCCACCGTAATGTCGATGCTGTCTCCCGGCTGCAGGTCATATATGGCGTCATTGATGTCGGAGGTATTGAAATTGCTCTCCATCCTGCTGCCTGTGAAATCTACCGCCCAGCCCGCTTCTCCCTTATAATCCTCCGCGCGAACCATCGCGCTGTCCCCCAGTACCATGGAACAGGCAAGCAACAGTCCCATCCATTTCTTCTTCATCCTGTCAACTCCCATCCGCCTGCCGCGCAGGCATCTATCTTCTATCCCGGCCGCCTATTCAGTTCCGGGCTTCGTCCGGGCGGCAGCCAATCTTTCTCATCTCAGCCGCAATGTCCCGTCCCCGGCCACTTCCACATCCACGCCCCATGCGCTCTTGATGGCATCCCGGGCATTGTGGGTCTGTACCGCGTCCACCTCGGCCTCCACCACAAAAGAGGCTCCGTCATAGTCATAGACCGTGCGGACCGTCGTCCATCCGTCGGCATCCGTGGAGCGCGTCTCCGTCACCTTCGTCACCACATCGCTCTTTATGGTCACGGAATCTATGAAAGCTTCCGTCTCATAGAAGACCCCGCCCTCACCGGCTGCTGCCAGCGGGCTGTCATAATACAGTACAATCATCTCGCCGTCCCTGGGGTCATCCTCCCCCATCCTGGCAGTAGTCGCCCTGTCGTCCACAATCCAATGGTTGTTCGTCAGGTGCAGGTCAATCATGGCAGGGGAAAGGTGGGGGAGCTTGTTTCCATCCTTATCCACCCAGTATTTGTACAGCTTCACCCGCACATACTCGTCAATAGAGCCGCTGTTCCTCACGCTCAGGGATTCCGCATAAGTCTTCCCTATCTGCCACTCCTCGCCCTCAGGAAGAACCAGCAGCTCGCCGGATGCCTGGTTCCATACATTGTCCGCATGGGTATAGTCCCGATAGCCCACTATCTTTCCATTTTCCAGCAGGGACACGCCGATGCTCTGAACATCAATCTGGGCAGTGTAAGTCTCCGAGTAGAAGGTCAGCGCCGCGCGGGTACTGCCTATGGCGCTGAACGACAGCAGCGCTATGGCCAGCGCAAACAGGACTGCTGTCCCGGAAACGAAGCCGGGTTTTCTTTTCTTCCTCTTGTCACTCATCTGCCTCGTCTCCTTCCCATCCATAGCTGTCTTCATTGGTAACCAGCCCGGCATCCCAGTCCGCATAGGGAGCGCCGTCCTCTGTATACAATACCGCCGTACATTCCTGAATCACTACTACATTGAAATCCTCTGTATATGGCGGCGGAGTCTCCATGGCCGGATTCTCCACCGTCACAGTGGGCAGCGTAATCTTCACATCCAGCTGTCCCGTGTTTCCTCCCGCCGGAAGGATTTCATCATAATACCAGTATCCGTCACCGCCGTCATGCCATCCTGCGCTTCCGTCATATTCCACCTGATAGGTGCTGCCGGCAAATACTTTCACCCGGACATAGCACTCTGCCGTTCCCGTGTTGGCCAGCCGGATATGCTTCGTCCAGTCGGAGAACTGCTCCGTAATCTGAGACTTTGTGTCCACCGTAATCTGATGGCCGCCCTTCGCCGCAGCGAATGTGGTGAAATAGGCTTTCGCGCTGCCGGCGGAAGCCCCTGCCACAAGCGCCAGCGCAATGGCAGCCGTACCTATTGTCTTCCTAGTCCGTTTCATTCCCGCCACCTCCTACTCTCCGGCCTCTGCTTTGTCTCCGTTCACCGTCCCGCCCCCGATACCGGGCCGGTCCGTGGTCCATTGGTAAGTATTCCGCTCTGTGTCATAGCGGAACCGGTTCTCTACGCCGTAGCCGCTCTTGGCATCCTCGTCATAACGATTCTCAAAATAGAATGTGACAGGGTTTCCATCTTCTCCGTCCGCTATCACAGTTTTGCTCTCATCATCGGACACTGTCAGTTCACAGTTCGCGCCGCTGTATATCTCCGTGACAGTCACCACTGACTCCGCCGGAATGTGCTCCAGGATGGCTTCTTTGACGCCCACTTCCGAGAAAGTCAGGGAGACTACATTGCTGTAGACAATTTCTGCGTCTTCCTCTCCGTTTTCCCTGGCAGCCACATCGAATACGAATGTCACATCGCCCTGAGAGGCATTGTAGTCTGTCAGTTCCTTGATAATCCTTATACTGCCGTAGCGGGGCTCCTGCGCAGGCTTTAAAAACGCCTCCCTCGCATACTGCCAGGCATCATCCCCGGAAGCACCCTCGTATTGGTACAAGGACCAGGGCAGTGACACTATCATGGGCGTGAACGTATACGTATATTTAGGGCTCTTGGCTGTATCCACCGCCACAAGATACAGTCCCAGTTCCATCCCGGCCAACGTCTCCGGTTCCGCTATGGTCCCGTCCTCAGCCACATGAACCGCCTTGTCATATGTGGCAGGTATCTTAGGCTCGCCTACAGGCTTCCCGTCCTCGTCCGGCTCATAGATCAAATCCATCGCGGCTGCGGCCAGATTCTTCCAGCCCTCCTCCGATAGGGACATCTCCCTCCATGCGTCGCCCTCTATGCCCAGTCCTTCGAACTCGCCCGAAAGCTCATATCTGCCGGTCTCCAGCATATCCGCCACTTTCCATGCATGTACGTCCAGTTCTCCGTTGGCTGTGCCGTCAGCCCCTTTGATTCGCGCCATGTCCATGACCATGTCCGCGGAACCTTCGTCCTCCGGCAGCTTCAGGGCCAAAGTGCCTGTCTGCGCCATGTCCACCTGTACGGCAGCCTGCGCCCGGGGCACATTGCACAGGATGGCTGTCAGAGCCAGACACGCCGCGCCGATGGCCGTCAGAATCCTATTTCCCTTCCTTTTTATCACGCGCATGTTCATCCCTCCCTCGTTTCGAGTCTTTCTTCTTTCCTGCTCCTTTTCCTGCCATGATGAAGATGCCCATCAATAGAATCATGGCCAGTATCAGTACCAGATAGAGCATATAGTAGCTCTGGACGGACTCTACCATATTCCCCACCGGGGTCTTCTCCTCCGCTTCTTCCTCGCCGTTGTATGCCGTGCGGCTCCCTCTGACCAGCAGTCTGTGGGAGTTGACGCCATAGGGCGTACAGGTCAGCAGCGTCACATAATCCTCTCCCGGTACTACCTGCATGGCGCCGGTGAGAGTGTCCAGGTCATCCTTGTCTATCATAGGCAGAATCTGATCCACCTCATAGGCGAACACTTCATCTAATATGTGGATGTAGAACCTGTCTCCCGGCTCCATCTGATCCAAATCCGTGAACAGCTTCGCGCTGGGCAGGCCTCTGTGGGCCGCCAGCACACTGTGGGTGCCATCCCCGCCTATGGGCAGCTTCGTGCCGCTCACATGTCCGATGCCGGTCTGGAGGATATCGTCTGCGGTGCCATGGTAAACGGACAGGCGGACATCTATCTTGGGGATGGACAGATAGCCCATGACTCCGTTTTCTGCAGCGTTCAGGACTTTCCAATATTCCGTGTCCTCTATGTCTGTATCTCCGCTGCCGAAAGCATCGCCGGTGAAATCGTTCTGAGCGATGGCGTCGTTGAACGCGCGGGCCGTTCCCCATTCTCTGCTGTAGTCCTCCGGCTCCAGTTCTGACATCACCTCTTCGTAGGTGGATATCAGTTTGCTCTGTCTATAGGCATTCCATTGGTCAGACACAGCCGGGTATGCGAAAATGCCGAAGCCTATCAGGAATATCAGTGCGAACAGTAGGTTAATCAGTTTCCGTTTCATTTCTCTCCTCCGGCCAGTCATCGCGCCAGCCCTCCGGTTCCCCTTCCGGCCAATCGTCACGCCATTCCTTCACCGCCGGATTTTCCGGTGCTTCGGTGTCAATACTCTTTGCTGCCCCATTCCCCGCCTGGCTCTCCCGGTCCTGCATATGCCCGGATTCTTTCGCTGTCTCCGGCTTAGAAGCCTTTCTTGATTTCATAGCGCCTTTCCCGGGAACCTTTTTCCGTCTCTCGTCATAGAGATACATAGCAAAAATGAACATACCTGTCACTGCCAGCCCTATCACCGCCCAGAGCCCATAGTTCGTGCGCAGGCTGGGCCCGGAAAAATGTGCCAGGTTCATCACCTGATCCTCCAGCTCTTCGTAGTCAACACGCTCCCCCCTGACCAACAGCCGATGGCTGTTCACGCCATAAGGCGTACATGTCAGCAGCGTCACCAAATCCATGTCGTCCACAGCCATCAGATCAGCCGTGTCCTCAGGCTCTACCACAGATATCCGATCCACCTGATAACAGAGCGCCTCATCCAGAATATACAGAAAAAATACATCTCCCTCCTGCAGCTGATCCAAATCCGTGAACAATGCCGCACTGGGCAGTCCTCTGTGAGCGGAGATGACCGCATGATTCCCAGCCCCTCCCACCGGAAGAGAGCTCCCCGCCAGATGGCCTGCCGCCACCTGAAGCACGGAGGCATCTGTCGTGTGATAGACAGGAAGCTTTACACCTATTTTCGGCACCTCCACATATCCCATCATTCCATCTCCTGTCAGGTTCAGGCATGCCATATATTCCCCGTCCGGCTCCTCTGTGTCTGCCGCAGCGGCGAAAGAATCCGGGAGGATATATGGCTTCAGCGAATCATTGTACTGCTCCGCCCTCTCCCATTCTTTCTCGTAGTCGATAGTTCCCGTCATGCTTTGCCGGGATACCGTCTCTTCATAAACGGAAATCAGTTCTCCCTGGCGGTAGTCGTTCCATTTATTGGAGACAAAAGGATACAGCAACAGGGACAGACCGGCCAGGAACAGCAGTGAAAATATGAACTTAGTCAGCATGTTCTTCATCCGGGCTCTCCTTGTTGTTGTATTTTCCCGGTTGTACCGGGACTATGGTTGACCTCTCCGGTTCTGCTCCTGCGCAGCTCTCCCGCGGAAAGTTTCATTGTGCCGGGACGGGCATGCCGCCCCGGCATTACAGATTTTCTGGCAAAATTGATGCTTTCAGGCGGCTGTGATCCGCCTATGGCACAGACATGCTAACTATCGCTTATTTCTCAGCCTTTCTGCGTGTAGCGAAGAAAAGGGCTGCTGCGATGATCATGACGGCACATCCGCCGATGGTGAAAATCGTGGTACCGATGCCGCCGGTGGAAGGAAGGGAGGCAAGTTTAGTATTGGGGATATCGGTCACTGGCTTTTCTGTACCATCTTCACCGATTTCGACTATCTCGGTCACTGTCCCTTTCCCTTCGTTCTCCACTGTTCCCTTATTCGTGTCTGTCGTCATTGTCTCGCTCTTAATATAGGCTGCGTTCAAGCCTGTCGTATCCGTTATATCCATTCCATAGAATACATTTTCAGCGCTCAGCCAGCCGACCTGAACCGAGCTGATTGCCTCGGAAACATTAGCCGTATATACTCTTTTTACATCCGTTACAATAAATGTCGTCTCTGAAGTGCTCCACTGCGCTGTCACCTTATATACCCTGTCATTGAGGCTATATCCTGCAGGCGCCTGAATCTCTTTGATATAGTAATCTCCCTTTCCAACCTGGCTGGATACCGCGTATCCTTCCGCATTTGTCTTTACCACATCGACAAGTTCTGTACATTCTGCATCGGAATAGATTCCAAAAACCGCATCTTTCAGCTTGTCAGCATCCGTATCCACACCAATCTTATGGAATGCCAGCTCATAGGTGTAAACTGTTTCCGTATCTTCCTGATGGTCATATCCTTCCCCTGTAGGAGGAGTCACGGTATTCTCATCCCACTCAGGTGTGGTACTGGGATCTGTGGAATATACCAGGGAAGCCTCATTATCATTTTTATAAACCGCGTTTTCATTGATTACCGCATCATAGGTCACTACAGGCGTATAAACCGAGCCATCCTCATTTCCAGTTCTCAGCTTTTCGTATTTCAGGTTGATGACGAACTTGGCGCCACTGTTCTCTGTCGCTGGTGTAATCTTGATTTTTCCGATGGAAGCATCCTGGCTGTCGGTATCCGCCTTTTTCAACCATCCGGCAGCATCCGCCTTATATTCCGTTCCGTTCACTGTGACTTTCAGCGTATCCGGTAGGAAAGTTAATCCTTTGCTCATGCTATCTGATATGAAAAGCGCTTTATTTACGGAATTGACCGGGTATTCCGGCATAGTCGGAGTCAGGGTATATGTCAGCCTGGTGCCTAAAGACGCTGTGATGACGTCCTCTTCCTCAGAGCCGTTTTTCATCTTATCAGCCTCTCCGCCTGTTACCGTCTTGTCAATGTCGGGCGTCATGCTCTTCGCAACTGCCGTAGAGCCAAACAGATACTTGCTTCCCGCATCTATGGTGCCGCCTGCCAGTTTTCCCTCTGCATCATATGTGGCGGTCAAAAGAATCGGATTATAGATTGCATTCTTAGCGCCTGTGACAATGGCGATATAAACGCCGGCTTCTACATCACATGTATAAGTCTTCTCAGCAGTATTTATCGTTCCTTGCGTTGTCCCACCAGCCGTGGTATATGTTTTGTATGGCGTCACAGTCGCAGGGGCTGCTTTCAAGCCGTTCACGATTGCAGTAATCTGTGTAGCCGTAAGGCCAGCTTGTGCATTTTCCACTGTTACACCTGTACCCTCCGCAAACTCATAACGGTCAAAGCCGTTGCCAGCATAGAGGGCCTCGGCAATCTTATACAAGGTCACTACAGTACCGTCCTGAAGGCCTTCCAGCCCTGTAATCGTCACTGTAGTATGGTCATCCTCTGAAGGATACCCGTTCACTACATTGGTTTGGGTGCTTGCTGCCGCGGGACTTGAGTTCGCATCCGGAGCCTCTTCCCCCTCTTCCGTCGCCAATGCCGTCACCGACATCCCCATGACCATGACTGCAGCCAGCAGCATGGCTAAAAACTTCTTCATCTTTTTCATACTTTTTCCTTTCTGCTTTGCATTTTGCGCTTTGTTTCGGTTACCCTTGCTCTGCCTGACGAATCAGGCCTCCGGCTCAGGAGAGGCACGTTTCGTTGCAGCTGTGCCGCTCCTGTCCGTCCGTTCCTCAAAAGAAATGATGGTACAGAAGAACCTCATTCTCTCAATTCCGCAACACCTCCCCCTCGCTCTTTCTTTTACATCTATATAAGGTCAGCGCCGATGCCAGCATCAGCAGCGTACCGCTGACCAGATACCAATAGATTCCAATGCCTCCTGTGGATGGAAGGCTGTACAGGACTTCATCTCTAAAAGGGTAGCTTCCGTCCTCTCCGGGTACCGATGCCCCGCCTTTCACGGAAATGCTGACCTTTCCCTGCTGCGAAACCTTAACAAGCCAGGTTTCTTCGCTTACCGCATACCCGCCGGGAGCCTTCGTCTCCCGCAGCTCATAATCACCTGCGGCCAGGAGCGCTGACGACACCTGCTCTCCGCTTTCCACTGATTTCCAGCTGTCTATATATCCGTCGGCATCAGAGATTCCTGTGTAGGCCAGCACTGGTTCGCCGCCATCTTCCGATATCCTGTACAGGGCGAATTCCGCTCCCGCCAAAACGTTGTCATGGTTCGATGTACTCGTCTTCAGCAGTTTCCAGGGCTTCGTGTTGTAGTAATCCAGTCGGATTTTCCCGGAATCGGAAGTGATATCCAGAAAATCCGGGCTGATTCCGTGAGAGTCATGCCGCACATCCATGGCCACGCTGTCCGCGGCGACAGAACCCCACTTTTGGTCACCCAGCATATCCCATATTCCGGGATTCGCTTTCTCCTGCCCGTCTGCTGGTAAATATGTGATATCCGCCACCTGCACTGTAAGAGGATGCAGCGCTTCGTCCCGTTCGTATCCCGCCGGAGCCTCTGTCTCTTCCAGGTATACCGTTATCCGGCCATCCTGAAGATCCGTGCTGACGAAATCGCTCTGGCCCAGCTGGAACGCAAAGTGTCCATCCGCCTCTGCTCTTACATTCTGAGCAATGGGCCTCGTCTTTTCCGCGTCCCGATATACGCTGAATACAGCTCCCTGCATGGAATCTCCATCATTGACCGCGCTCTTCTTATTGCCGACGATATTCACGAAAAACGGCATCTTCTCAGGATACAGATACTTGCTGCTATCGTCGTCACCCGGTATCTCGATATAAGTCGTGGAATTGGTGTTCCTGACTTCTGTCTCCCCGCTGTCCGAAAAGTGCACATAGTAAGTCAGCGAATAGCTGCAGTAGCCATTTCCATCCCCGTCAATCACCACATCCGCCAGTTCAGGGTTCAGATACCAGATTACCCTCCCTGTGGCGTCCCCTTCCGGGGAAGGCTCCATTCCCGAGCCTATGATTCCTCTTGATGCCATTGACAGCATTTCCGGCGTATCCTCTTCCGACACATCCACATCTCTTCCCGGCCAGTAAGTCGCTACTGTAGTCAATGTTCCCTTTTCATCCTCTGTCACAAGGCTTCCGTCCTGTGCCAGGGTCAGCTGATGGCCATTCAGCGTACACTCTTTAAAAGAAATGAAATGTGTATACGGCGCCATGTCATCGGTCACTGTCCAGCCGGCCCCTGTGGAGCCTGCAAGTATGTTGTTCTCAATCTTCCCGCACTTTATCTGAATGGTAATCGGGTATCCGTTCTGATCTGCGGCGCCCATTTCTTTCGTGATTCCTATGTCGTCATCCCCGGAATGATCTACCTGTACGACGGGCTGCAGATAAGTCGTCGTCTTTACGCCGTTTTCATTGTAGTTATAATATACCTTTGCCCTTTCTTCACAGTTGGAGTGAAATCCCGGTTTCTCTGAACTCGTGTCGTTGTCCGGCGCATCGGTGGAAGGTTCTCCCACATGCGGATATCCTGATTGGATATACTCCCTCACCGCTTTTTCCGTAGGTTTCACACGGAAGCTGATGCTGTATGTGACCCCATCCTCCAGTTCGCCGCCATTCAATACTTTCAGCACAACGGTCTTTGCCTCTGTGTCATATTCCACTTTATATAATGGAGCGCCATTTTCATCCACCAAAGGCTTCGGTTCAGGCTCCGCTTCGGAATGATAAGTCACCGTAAATGTAGGTGTCTCTTCCAGAAATTCCACGTATTCGCTTAACGTGTCATGAATTTCCACATCCTTAAAAGACGAGTATTGAATCTGATTTACGATATCACCGAATATTTCATTCAATTTGTCCGGATTCTGTCCGGAGTACTTTGTCGCCCCAATGGACGCAGCCAGATTACCGCATATTGTGTCAATCGCTCCGGTGGCTTCATCTGACTGTACTTTCCCTTCGTCAAGCACAGCTATGACGAAAGCCTGAGCTGCCGACTGTAATGCCGGCGACATCTGCCATTCATTTACGGCAGCGTCAAAGTTGTAATCATAGGGATCGCCGTATTTCCCCTCATTTAAATTATGCGTGGCGCATCCGGAGCCTACCGTAATCGTACTGCTACCTGAGGCATACCTGGTCGTAGGATCTCCGTCTGTCAAAAATATCACATATTTCCAACTCGATGCGGGACGGTTCGCCAGCATTTCCTGGCCGGTCCGAAATGCTGCCTGCCAGTTCGTGCTCCCCTTTCTCTCTTCAATCATATTCCGCGTCAGCTGAAAGTCAAATCCGTCTGTTCCGGATATGGTTTTCCACTGTGCTTCCACCCGTGCGTCCGGCGTGTTGTCACTTCCCAGATAATACCAGTCTCTTACATCCGCCAGCCCATTGGTCTCCCTGTCACGTCCTCCTCCTGCTCCGCCGTCGAAGGTCACGATTCCCACATTGATATTCAGCTGATCGTTATCTGCCGCGACGCCTTTTAGGTCTTCGTTCAGCTTCTGCAAAGCATTATTGACAATATTGTATCTCTGTCCTTCATCACTGACGCCGCTTAAGTTTATCATGCTGTGCGAAGTGTCTACTATCAGCAGGATGTCTATATCCTGCACCTCTTTCTCTCCGGTGACATTCAATGTCAGGGTATAGTCGTTCTTGCCATTATATTTGATGTATTTTTCATGTTCTGGCACTTTCTCCGTCTCCGGATCCGTGGGAATCGACGGCGGCTCGATTTGCTTATATACGAAGTATATGGTCCTGATTCCCCAATCCCACTTGTTATTTTTTGCATCCGAATTCTCATTCCATACTCCCCCAGCCCAGTTTCCCGGCTTCCAGCGTAACACTTTCTCCCAGTTGCCGGCAGCGTCCTTATTATTTAAGGCAAGTATTGTTCCTATCTGATTGCCGCTCATTTCCTGAGTGCCGGAATCGCCCAGCACAATCTTATCCAGGGTATACTCTGAAAAGTAAGGTGCCAATGCCGCTAAACTCAATTGTCCTCGATTACTATTATTGCTTTCCGCTCCCGTTATCGTTATATCGCCGATCGCTTTCCCGCCCAGATCCAACTGCCGTCCGGCGGCGTCTACGCAGAATGCGCCCAGCTCCAATGTCACCGGGGTTGACGGCTTGGCAGGCTCCGATGAATTATATACACTCATGGTCGTCCACGTAATCTTAAACATGGGATTGCCTGCTTCCGCCACATCCCTGACGCTCATGGCCGTCCAGGAAATCGTGAAAATCGAAAAGCTGTCAACGACAAACTCCGCTTTCTCCAGTTCCGCGTCATCGGTGGCGACGACTTCCGCGCTTTCCAGCACTTCAGCCTTTAGAACAGCCTCGCCGGTGTCCTCATCGATGACTTCTTTCATATGGACTACATCGATGCTGTCTATCTGTACCTCTTCGCCTTCCGCAAGCCCTTCCGGAAGGTACGCCTCCACGAAGTCCATGCTCACGGATACGTTTCCTTCAGGTTCGATTTCTTTCTTCTCCCCGTTTTCGTCCGTCACCAGAAAACTGATGTCATATGCCAGGAAACCTGCTATTTCTTTTGTGTCATCCTCTGCCACAGAAGCCTCCAGTTCTTTCCGGACTTCTTCATATTTTTCATTCAGCTCCTCTGCTTCCGCCGTTCCGGCCTGGTCTGACGCAAGATTCCTTCCGACTGCCTCTGTATCCTGCTGCGCCACTTCCCTGACGGACAATTCGGCCCCTCTCGGAATGACGCCCGGTTCCGCCGTCACATTGACTATCACTTTGTCGTCTCTGTATTCTCCTTCGAACGCTTCCGCTTCGTCCTCTTTATCCTGTCCGTCCGCTGCCGTCTCCAGAGCTGCCATCAATTCCAGCAGGCTTTCTGTGCCTGCTACGTACCGGCGCAGCTCTTCGTCCAAAGCCATATACGCTTCATACGCAGTATCCGCCTGTGCCTTCAGCCCGGCAAGGAAAGCGGCATATTCGTCCGCAGATACTTCCCCGGCCTCATATCCCGTCCGCATTTCTTCCAATGCTTCCAGGCCAGGCAGGGCGGCAATCTGTTCATTGAGCGCCTCGATTTTCTGCTGGTCTTCTATAGGAAGAAGACATAAATCCGCGTGTTCATGCTCTTCCATTTCACATATTGCAGCATCATTCTCGTCATAGCATTCTCCGGTATGTGTATGTTCTATCATTCCGCAATACAGCTTCTGGTAACAATCCTCAGTGTGGGCATGCTCCTTGTCACAAATCAGCTTCCACTCGTCCGTTTCAGGCGGCTGATTCGCGTCTGCCCCGGAAAGGTCTGGCAGCTCACTACCGTCATCGGAATCCATGCCGGAATCTTCTTCCGGAGCCTGGCCAGGCTTTTCCTCCGGCTCAGGATTCTCTTCCTGAGCCTGGCCGGAGCCCTCTTCCGCACCGGAATCCCCCTCTGAGCCAGAGTCCTCTTCCAGAGCCGAATCTGCTTCCCCGGCAGAAGATTCCATACTGACATCTGTCTCCATATCAGGCCGGCCCACAGGCGCGGCAGTATCGCTTACCATGTTCCCATCGGCCTTGCCGCACACCAGCACCCTTTCATAGCGTTCCGACACATGCTCCTCCAAATCGCAGACCAGCACGCGCTCCGTCTCATAGCAGCCGTCATCATGTACATGGCCGTCCTCTCCCTGATTCATGCAGATAAGCGTCTGCCTTTCTTCATAGCAATCCGCTGTATGCTCCTCTTTCTCGCAGACCAATCTGTCCTCATAACAGCTCTCATCGTGCCGGTGCCCTTCTGTGTCCGCCGCAGAGGCCAGGTTCGGCGAGCCGCTGGTGAACAAAATGCACAGCACGAGCAGCACGCTCAGGCATCGCCGGATCTTCCTGCCTGTTTTCATGTGATTATGGAGTTTCATATGCCTCATCCTCCCTTTCATTCTCCCAGAATCTCATCAATCAGCTGCATCAGCTCTATGCAGCTGTGGAATACGGTTTCTTTCGCTTTATCCTGCCAGACCAGTCTCCCCTGCCAGGTATAATGCTCCCGGAAGAGTATCTGTACCCTGAAGACAGCGATGCTCTCCAGGCAGTCACAGTCCCGATGCACCAGGGGCAGCGGGCTGCCCAGAGAGTCCTCCAAATCCAGCAGGCTGTTCAGGAGCAGCACTATCTGCGACAGGCTGCATACCTTTTCTCTTTTATCCAGCCTTGGATGCTGCAGGTAGCCCTCTATTATGCCATTGTGGTAGGACAGTACTGTCACTACCGCCTCCCGGCTCTGGCAGGGAAGCATCTTATTACTAAGCTTCATATCGCAGCCACCTCTTCCTTTCCCTCATATGGCCACTATAAAAGCCTGAGGTTATCTGCCGGTTATTTCTTCCAAATCTCCGACAGCGATTTCCAGGGGACTCCTTTTTTATCACTGCTTTTTGCTCCTCCATTTCGCAGACACGGACCGCAGAGCGAATATCTTGTAAGAGATGTTCGCTCTGGAATGAGTATAGGTCTTATGGAACATGCGATCCATCCTGCTGACAGCAGCCTGAGCGTTCTCCACGCTGGCCCCGGTCAGCAGGAGGATATAGGATGCCGCGTCCAGTCTGGCCACCGGGTCTGCCGTCCGCAGCCCCTCCAGAAAGACGCGCTCCAGGCGCCTGGCATCCGTGGCAGGCACCGCTCCACTGTCCAGTCGGACAATCACAATGGAGGACTCGCTTCCGGAACGCGCCAAATGCCGCCGTTCCAGGGCCACGATGCTGCGGAATACGGAAAATGTGCAGAGGAACGCGCTGCCTTCCTCCTCCCCGCCCTCCGTCACGAGAGCCAGGATATCGCGGTCGTGCATGCGGTTCTGGCACATGCCTTTGGCCAGCAGATAGGCCTGCTCCACCTGTTCCGCAGGCTCCACTCCGAGTTCCTCCCACAGGGTCTTGCGGAAATCCTCATAAACCTCCAGTGCCCTCTCCGGATGCCCCATGGAAATCAAGGCCTGCATCTGACAGACCATAAAGATGTCCTCACTGAAATCCTCCTCGGCGGCCTGCTCGCAAATGCCTATCATCTCCGTCCAGCGCTGCTTTTTCTGGAGCAGCGGCAGCAAAAGCTTGCAGGCGTCCAAATACAGTATCTGGTAATAGCGCCGCAGAGGGACTGTCCAGTCATCATCGTTGCCAGACAGAAATCCTCCCCTGTACAGGGACATGGCTTTCAGGAGCGTCTCCATATACTCTTCTCCCGATAGCCCTCTTGCCTTTTGGCAAAGCTGCGAGAACTCCTCCACATCCAACCGCAGACCGGCAGCCGAGTTCCAGGTATAGCAGCCCTGTCTCGTCACGAGAAGGTTCTCCTGTCCCGGACATATCTCCTTCAACAGGCTCCTGATTTTGAATATCATGTTCTTCAGGGAATTAGCCGGATTGCTGCTGTTTTCTGTCCAGAACTGCCGGATGAGCTCGTCGGAGGAAATGTGCCTTGTGTGGTTCACAATCAGATACTGCAGAAAGGACAGCACTTTTCTGCCGGTTCTGCCGATAAGTGCGCTGTTTTTGGCTCGCGCCTCTTCCGTACTGCCGCAGGAGAACGTCCCAAGCAGCTCAAATTTTATCACATGTTCGTCTTCTTTATCCATGTGCAAATATGCTCCTTTCAAACAGTCGTTCCAGTCCTGCTCTTTTCTACTTGTTCCAGAAATTCGTCATATATTCGTTCGCCCTCGCGCCTGGCCCTTACTGCATCCTCCAGGCACACAAAAGAGCCCAGGTACTTCGTCCTGCCCTGGAACGTAATCTGGGCCACCCACAGGTTTCTCCTCTTGTCATAGTACACGCCGTTGTATCCGCTGGTGTTGGATTTGAGCAGCCGTCCGCTCTTCACGGCCTGCAGCATGGTGAGGGAAGTCCCCTCCATCAGTTTCAGGTTGTCCCGGTAGGTAGCGGCCTGAAGACAGCCACAGCTTCTGGTCTTGCCCGTCTGGAGCAGGCTCTGCCCTACTACGGTCTCTTTCCCGCAGTCGCAGGCACATCTCCATCTGTGCATCCCTTTTTCCTTGCCTGCATATTCCACCACGGTCAGTTTCCCGAAGCGCTTTCCCTGAAAATCCTTCAGAGGCGGATGGGCCAGGCAGCCGCAGCTTTTCCGGCAGCCTCCGGTCAGCCTGCCAAGCTCCGCAGTCACCTCGTTGCCGCAGTCGCAGCGGCACAGCCAGACAGTGTCCCCATTGCCGCCCCGCCTCTTGGTGGGCCGCAGGGCCACCAGCTTCCCGAATCGCAGTCCCGATATGTCACGCTGCCCGGGACGCACCACCGTACTGCAGCCGCAGTCCCGCACTGTGCCCCGCTGCAGGCAGCGGGTGTCCAGCGCAATCTCCCCGCCGCAGTCGCAGCGGCATTTCCAGACGGTATATCCGGCCTTTTTCTCCGCTGTGGGCTCTTCCACAGTCAGCCTGCCCACCCTGTATCCTATCTGAATCGCACTCAAAAAATATCCCCTCTTTTCGCATCCTCCACATCACACAGCGTCCTTTTCCCATTTTGGAGACAAAAAAATCCCACCAAAATGACGCAAATGACCCCGCTCTGCGACATTGTAGGAGGGAAAGTGATGAAATAGCTTACAGACCTGGCCCGGGAAAACTGCTGTCCCCGAATCGACTGCGGAAACGACTGCCTCCCTGACTGCCGGTCAGTCAGTCTGGCATTGCTTTTTCATTGACCAAATCAGTCAGTATATGCTGTCTACAGGGAAATCATGGGCTTGAGCCGGCTCATATTCTCGCGCTTCAGGTCGAGATCGGGATGGACGTAGAGGTTCATGGTGATTCCGATGTTGGAATGTCCCAGAATATCGCTCAGGGTCTTGACATCGAAGCCCGCCTCCACGCAGCGCGTGGCAAAGGTGTGCCGCAGAGTATGGAAATGGGCCTCCGGGATGCCGCATTCCTCCAGATACCGCTTCAGACGCCGCTGAAGCTTTCTGGGATCCATACACCTGGCCGTCCCGGTCAGGAGAAATGCCTCGGGATCCTCCGGCCGGAACCGTTCGCACAGGGCGGTAATGTCCGGCATCAGGGGGATGACGCGCAGAGAGCTCTCGCTTTTCGGGGGGCCCACCACCAGCGCGGTTCTGAATCCGTCTTTCCGGAAAGTCTCGGAATCCGTCTGCTTCTGCGGGAGCCGCAGAACAGTCTGGCAGACGGAGATGGCAGCGGATTCAAAGGAGATGTCCCTCCACCGCAGGGCACAGACCTCCCCAATCCGCATACCTGTGCGCAGCGCCAGATAGACTCCGAACTTGCAGGAGTCCATTTCCTGTGCCAGGAGCATCGCCAGCATGGCCTCCTCCTTTTTGTCCAGCACCCGCGCATTCTTTCTGCATTCTTTCGGATACGCGATTTCCAGCTCCGGCAGATTCTCCCCTGACTGCTTTCTCATATAGGAAAGGACAGAGCGGAGCAGGGTCAATATGCTGCGGACTGTCTTGGGCGACAGCCCCTTCCCGTTCAACAGCATCCTGGTGAATCCTTCGATTTCTTCCGGCCGCACTTCGCAGGGCAGCTTGCCTTCAAAATAGGGCTTGATGTGATTCTCCATGTCCATGCGGTATTTCGCGGCGCTGGAGGGCTTCAGCCGGGTACTGTTGGCGGACAGCCAGCTGTCGCAGAAGCAGGCCACATCCGGACCCTGGCTGTGGTCCGGCCTTTTTGCCGATGCCATCTCTTCCCTTGCCCTGTCTGCCTTTCCCTTGGCTTCCTCATATGTCCTGCCGTAGCAGAAGCCATAGACCGGCTTTCCGTCCGCCCGTCTCCCCTTGATATACCGGGCCTCATACCGCCCGTCCTTTCTGCGGAACACATTTTCTCCTCTTGCCATGATACAGGCACCTCCTCTTTCGATTGGGCCATGCTCAGCCCTGTCTAAAGTGTACAAAATGGTCAAGTGTTTTGACTAGTATATTTAAAGAAAAGAGAGGCTAATTCAGAACATAATCGTCACTTGACAGGGGAAGATGAATATGCTAACGTAAAGACATGAAAATGTCGCGGAGCGGGGTCCTCTGCGACATTTTCCATTCGTCAAAAAAAGCCCTCGGGCAATCCCGCCCAAGGGCTTTTCGCTGTTATATCTGTCAAAAAACTACCTATCCCTGTTTCTCCTGATTGACTTTCATAGTCAAACTGATGCGTTTCCTGGCCTGGTCCACCTCCAGCACCTGCACCTCCACGATATCGCCCACGCTGACCGCCTCTAAAGGATGCTTGATGAAGCGGTTGGTAATCTGGGAGATGTGCACCAGTCCGTCCTGATGGACGCCTATGTCCACGAATACGCCGAAGTCGATGACATTGCGCACCGTCCCTTTGAGAATCATGCCCGGCTTCAAGTCCTTCATATCCAGCACATCACTGCGCAGGATAGGCTTGGGCATATCGTCCCTGGGATCGCGGGCGGGCTTCTCCAGCTCTTTCAGGATATCCGTCAGCGTAATCTCGCCGATGCCCAGTTCTTCGGCCATCTGCTTCTTGTCGCGGATGCGCCTGGCCAGATTGGAACCGGCTTCCGCACCGGCCGCTTTCTGTCCGGACTGTGCCGCGCCTTGTTTCCTGCCCGCTTCCGTGTCGGAGCCTGCCGCCTGCGGAACCGCACCGCCCATGGCAGCCGCCAATGCCCTGCCCATGGCGGTATTGGTGTTGGAGATGCGGATATTCCCTTTCTGCTTCTTCTGACCGGCAGCCCCTGTCTGCGCAGCCTTTCCGGAGGTCTTCCCCTCCGCCGCAGCCTTGTTCCCGTCCGGGGGAGCGGCGTTCCCTCGCTCAGCCGCTTTCTTCTGCATCTGCCGGACATCCTCCATGGTCAGCCCCAGCTTGTCCAGGAGCTTCTTCGTGGCCTCATAGGACTCCGGGTGGACGCTGGTGGCATCCAGCGGATTGTCGCCGTCCAGGATGCGCATGAATCCCGCGCACTGCTCAAAGGCTTTCGGCCCCAGCTTGGCCACTTTCAGGAGCTGCCTCCTGTTGGTGAAACGCCCATTGGATTCCCGATAGTCTACGATATTCCGCGCAATTGTCTTGTTGATTCCGGATATATATTCCAGCAGAGAGGCGGAAGCCGTATTCAAGTCCACCCCTACCTTATTCACGCTGTCCTCCACCACGCCGCTCAGGGCATCGCTGAGCTTTTTCTGATTCATATCATGCTGGTACTGCCCCACGCCGATGGATTTGGGATCGATTTTTACCAGCTCCGCCAGAGGATCCTGGAGCCTGCGGGCGATGGATGCCGCGCTTCTCTGGCCCACGTCAAAGTTCGGGAATTCCTCTGTGGCCAGCTTGCTGGCGGAATACACGCTGGCGCCGGCTTCGTTTACGATGACATACTGCACCGGCCGATCCAGCTCTTTCAGCAAATCCACGATAATCTGCTCGGATTCCCTGGAAGCCGTGCCGTTGCCCACGGATATCAGGTCCACATGGTACCTGGCAATCAGCTTCTTCAGCTCCCGCTTGGACTCCTCCACCTTATTCTGGGGAGCGGTGGGATATATCACTTTTGTATCCAGTACCTTGCCGGTGGGATCCACCACCGCCAGCTTACAGCCGGTGCGGAAAGCGGGATCCCAGCCCAGCACCACCTTTCCTGCGACAGGTGGCTGCAGGAGCAGCTGCTCCAGATTCTTGCCGAATACAGCGATGGCGCCGTCCTCTGCCTTTTCGGTCAGGTCATTACGGATCTCCCGCTCGATGGCGGGAGCGATCAGCCGCTCATAGCTGTCTTCAATGACTTCCGTGAGCAACGGAGAGGTGTATGGATTCTCCGAAGTGATGGTCTGCTTTGCCAGATACCGCAGAATGCGCTCTTCGGGCGCATTGACTTTCACAGTCAATACCTTTTCCGCCTCTCCGCGGTTCAGCGCCAGCACTCTGTGACCGGCCATTTTCCGCACAGGCTCCTCGAAATCGTAGTACATCTCGTATACGCTTGCGGCTTTCTCGTCCTTGGCGGAACTTACGACGACGCCTTCCTCCACGGTGGTCTCCCGGATATAGCTGCGGTAGTCCGCATTGTCGGAAATGGCCTCCGCGATGATGTCCTTTGCGCCCTGGATGGCCTCCTGGACTGTCTTTACGCGCTTTTCTTCCTCCGCGTCCTCCCCGGTGACATATTTTGCGGCTTCTTTCTCTACAGGCTCCGCTGCCTGCTGGGCCAGTATGTAGTCCGCCAGCCCGTCCAGTCCCTTGGCCTTGGCCACGCTGGCTCTTGTCTTCCTCTTGGGGCGGTAGGGGCGGTAGAGGTCCTCCACCACCACAAGAGTCTGGGCCGCCAGAATCTTCTCCCGCAGCTCCTCCGTCAGCTTCCCCTGCTCTTCGATGCTGCCTATGACCTGCTCTTTCTTCTCCTCCAGATTGCGCAGATAGGTAAGCCTCTCGTCCAGGCTGCGGAGCTGCTCATCGTTCAGGGAGCCTGTGGCCTCTTTCCTGTATCGGGAAATAAAGGGGATGGTGCAGCCCTCGTCTATGAGCTTCACCGCGGCCTCCACCTGCCACTTCTCCACCTTCAGTTCTTCTTTGATTGTCTGAAAAATATCCATTGCGAACCTTGCCTTTCTTTCACTCGTTTCCAACAGCCACTTTATTATACTGGAAATAAAGGGAAACTGCAAGAGCGGCGCAGCAACTTACAGATACTTTTCCATATACTGCAGAACCGATATCTTATAGGTTTTCCGGAACATATTGTAAAAATTGGTGTAATGGGCATAGCCCACCATTTCAGACACCTCATTGGCCGTGTACTTCCCCTCTTTCAACAGGATCGCCGCCATTTTCATGCGCTCATTGATGATAAACTGGCTGATGGAGATGCTTTTGGCTTTCCGGAAAATCCGGTTCAGATACACCGGATGGAAATGAAAACGATTCGCGATGCTTTCCACGTTCAGTTCAAAATCAGAAAGATTGCGGATGACATACCCCGCAACCTCTTCCGCTATCCGGCCCGGATCCTGCCTTGTTCCCGTGCTTTCGCTGTTTTTCTGCTCTTTTTCCTTCAGAGAATATTTCCCGTACTCAATGCAGAGCTTCTCTTCTCCACAAAATTGTGGAGCAGCAGCGGCGGCAGCCGCACAAACCGAATCTCCGGGTCATAGTCATATTCGATTTCGATGCTGTCAGGGAAATTGATCCTTGCCATATCGATATAACTCTCTATCAGCTTCTGTTCCCGCCCGAACAGTTCCAGGTTTCTGCCGCTGCGGAACAGATGGCGGAAATATTCCGACAGATAGAGAATGATGTCCTGAATCGCCCCGTTCTCGTGCCGCTTAGCCAGCGCATACAGCAGCTGGAAGATATTCAGCAGGAAATGCGGGCGTATCTGCAGCTGCAGATTCTCCAGTTCCATCCGCTTCTTTTCCAGCTCTTTTTCGTAACTTTCGATTTTCAGTGTCCGTATATGCTCTGTCATGCGGTTGAACTGCAGAAAGGAATATTCGTATTCCGCAGAAGAGGCTTCTTTCGCGATTCTGTAATCCAGATCCCCCTCCTCCACCTTTTCAAGCGCGGCATTCAGCACATTCAGGGGATCTATGAGCAGACGGTATACCGCCAGATATAGTACGAAAAAGAACGCAGCCATAGTGATGACTGTTCCCGCAATCAGATAGGCATTTGCAGCCAGGATTTTTCCCGTGATTTCACTTTCCTTCAGGTACACATTCACATAGAAGTCCGTGTTTTTGCTTCTTCCGGTCACGCATATCCAGCCCTTGTCTTCTTCTCCCGGGACTTCGGTAAAGGTGATATAGCTGCTTTCATACTGGATATCCTCCTCCATCTGTCCGCGGATCTGATCCAGATCGATCCAGCCTCCATAGATGACCTCTTTCACCTCGGCCCACAGGCACAAAGCTTCCATCTCCCCAATCTGATTCAGATGCCACCCTTTCTCCCACTCCTTTTGGAGATGCCTCTTTTCCGCTTTCGCATCTTCCCCGTTCCATATCAGGATATCTTCCCTGTCCCTCACAATGTAGAAATAGGTGTCCATGCCCTCGGTGTAGTCGATCAGCTTCTGAATCTCCCAGTAGAACCGGGTCCGATATAATTTGTAATACTCCTCATCTGCTTCTTTCAGCATGGCGACGCCGCTCTCATTCTCGTATTTCATGGTCCGCAGCAGATAGTTGGCTATGGCCATCCGATTGTCCAGAAACGTGATATAGCTTTCAATCACACTGTTTGTCGACTGATCTATGGTCTCCCGCATGCTTTTGATGACATAATTGTTCAATATCACTGCAAGCACATTCACCGGCACCACCAGAAACAGTATCACAAACAGCAGCTTTGTGGTTATTTTGCTTGAGAATTTGCTTAATTTGGTTCCGATATTATCTTTCAATTCTGTTTATTCCTTTACGCCTCCCAGAGTTATCCCTTTCACGAAGTACTTCTGGAAAAAAGGGTACAGAGCCATGACGGGCACCACACCTATGACTGCGATGGCCATGCGGACTGTGTTGCCGGGAAAGAATACCTTTCCCATATTAATCTCAGAAGTGGATTTTTTCAACAGTTCAATATTGGTATTCAGATTGTTCAGGACATTCTGCAGAGTATAGTATTTGCTGCCGTTACGTCCGGTCAGAAAGTAGAAGCCATTGGTCCAGTTGTTCCAGTATCCCAGGCCCACCAGCATGCCGATGGTGGCGATGATAGGCTGGCTCAGGGGCATGACGATTCGGAAGTAAATGCCGAACTCGCTGGCCCCGTCCAATCTGGCAGCCTCTATCAGGCTGTAAGGGATGCTGCTCTTAAAATAATTCCGCACCAGAATGACATTGAATGCCCCCATCAGTCCCGGCACTACCTGGGCCCAGAATGTATCCTTGAGATGATAGAATTTCACAAAACTATAATAATACGAAACCAGTCCGCCGCTGAAAAGCATGGTGAACAGCAATATGAAGCTTATAATCCGCATTCCGGGAATCCCTGTCTGACTGGTGGCATAAGCAAAAAGCGTCGTCATCACAAGGCTCAGAGCCACTCCCACTGCCGTAACCGCCAGCGACATCAGATAGGAACGTCCTATCATTCCCCATTTGACGATAATATATTTATAGGCTTCCAGGCTCCACTCCCCCGGAAAATAGGAATAGCCGTTGGTCACGGCCCACGCTTCCTCCGTAAAGGAAGCGATGAACAGCAGGATAAAGGGCAGAACGGCCAGAAGCGACAGCAGCCCGCACACGAAATGCGCCAGCGTCTGCGTTATGATAAATTCCTTTGTTTTCATCCTTACACACTCCTCCATGCCCGCGCATATGCTCCGCGCAGGTGAATCAATCTTTTGGCGGTTCTAGAACAGCGCGGAATCCGCCTCGTACTTTCTGATGACCGCATTGGTCAAAAGAATCATGACAAAGCCTACCACGGACTGATACACGCTGGCCGCGCTGGACATCCCATAATCAGCATTCTCCAGCAGCGCCTGGTACACATATACATCCAGTGTTCTGGTCACCGGGTAAAGAATGCCGCTATTCCTCGGCACCTGATAGAAGAGGCCGAAGTCCGAGCGGAAGATGCCTCCGACCGCCAGAATAGACAGCGTAATGATGGTAGGCTTCAGCAAAGGCAAAGTGACATAGCGCACCTGCTTCCATTTGCTGGCGCCGTCAATCCGGGCCGCCTCAAAATAATCGGAGCTGATGCCCACGATGCTGGACAGATAGACGATCATGCTGTATCCGATACCTTTCCACACGTTGAAGAACACCAGCAGGAAAGGCCAGTATTCCGGTTTCTGATACCAGATTACAGCGTCAAAGCCCAGAGGCTTTAAGATGGAATTATTGACCAGTCCGGTATCCGCCGCAAAATAGGCATAGACCAGATAGCTTACAATGACCCAGCTAATCAGATACGGAAGCAGAAGCAGGCTCTGATACAGCTTTTTCATGCGCTGGCTGCATATCTCATTGATCAGGATGGCGACGAAAATCGCAAGCGCCGTTCCCACAATGTGGAAAAGAATATTGTATCCTACGGTATTCCGCAATATTTCCCATCCTACGCTGGAAGAAAAAAGAAATTTGAAATTGTCGAATCCGCACCAGGGGCTTCCCAGTATCCCTTTCTGGAAATTCATATCCTTAAAGGCGACATTGTGAATTCAAACCTGAAGCTTACGATTTTGAACCTTTGCCTGTCCCTATGACCTTTTCTCCCCAAAAGGCTCTCCCTCCACTTCAATCATATCCACCGCAAAGGACTGTCCCTCGTACCCTTTCAGCATCACAAGATGACGGTCATCCCCGGGCAGTCCCTGTACTTCGTATACTTTTCCTGAAGACTCAGCCTGTTCTGCGCATAAGTCTGCCGTTCCATATAAGAATCCGTCCACCCAGATTTCCATATTGCCAAGTTCCGGCGTTTTAGGTGCAAATACCCGAAAACCGTCTCCCCGGATATTCCACTTCGCGCATTGCGCCCCGGAACCGATGTAGCCGCGGCCGGATATGAACCCGGCTCCCCCGGCAGGCTGCCAGGAGCCGTGCTGCATAGCGGCCAGCAGCGCATCCTCCGCGCTGTACCGCAAAGTATAGCGGCAGGGAATCCCCTCCACCTCGAACCGGGAACAGGACAGAACAGAATATTCATGTGCGCACACAGCTAAAGGTCTGCATTCCGCTCCGCTTTCGCCTTCCCATACAGGCTCTCCATTCACTTTGACAGAAAGCCTTTCCCCATAAGACATGACTTCCAGGGCTTTCGGTGTTTCCGGAAGCGTGCCGCAGGAAAATGTCTCTGTTTTCCCCTTTTCGTCCCGGGCAAGAATCCTGTATCCGCCTCTTTCTTCCAGCTCCACGCTGAGAGAGGAGAAAAAAGTCTCCTCAGAGGCCACCGCCATGGATTTATGCCCATCCGGCCCCAGGATTCCGCCAAAGCGCAGGAATATCTCCACTGTCCCTGTGAAAGTCATCTCCATTCTCAGCCGATAGTCACTATAAGCGGCAAGAATCGGGGCAATGGATTTTCCCACATGGCCTGATATGGCAAAGCCGTCTCGGAAAGGCTTGTCCAGCGGCATGGCCGCTACGGACAGCGTCCCATGGTCCCGCCCATCCTTGGAGGCATACATGACTACAAATTTATCATCCTCTATGAATCCCTGTATGGTCTGTCCCCAGATGCCTGCCCGCTCATCTGACAAGGGTCTGGCATGCCAGATACTGCCCTCCTGTATCATGCTCCAGGCCGAAGGGTACTCCGCCTGCTCCAGGTCGGCTGCGAATACCACCTGATAATTGCGGTTCCCGGCTACCGAAGTGGCAGGCGCGTACACCTTGCCGTCCCCCGGCGCCATACAGAAGCAGAACTCCATAAGGGCCGGATAATACCCCGGCCTGTCCCCGGAGAGGATGAGCCTGGGCACAGACCATTCTCCCTCCGGATCCAAAGCAGTCCTGCAGGCCAGCGCCCATCCAAAGTAATCTCCCGAATCCTGCAGTACAAAGGCTATCCAATCATGTTTCCGCTTAAACACGGACGAGGCATATCCTCTGTCGAAGCGGCCCAGATGGCGGTTGTCTTTCCCCAGCGTATTGCTCCAGAAAGGCCTCTTCAGCTTATGGAACGGCCCTTCCGGACGCTTTGCCCATGCCAGAGCAGCCCCGCCGTCCTTTCCCAGCCATCCTTCATCCCGGTCGATATATCTGGCTCCCCAGTCATAGGTCAGCCAGTACCGGTCTGTTTCCCTGTCATAATCCATCACCACATCCGGAAAGCACATCCGTGTGCCCTCCAGTCCCGGAAAATGGCAGTCAAAGTCCGGAAAGCCAGGCCCCAGGCACTCCCAGTTCTCTCCCTTGTCCATGGAGCGGTAGGTGACGAAATGGGACTGTACTTCGGGCGCTTTCGGAGACCACATATAGCCATAGGGATACAATCCGGCATAATAGTACCAGAATCCCGTCTTGGGATCCCGGAATATGGAGCCGTTCACCGCCCATTCATAGGGCGCCTCGGATACGTGCACCGTTTCCCCGATTTTCTCAAAGTTGTCAAAGGACGGATCCCCCAATACCGGGTGCCGCAGCCACGCCTCCCGTCTTTCCTTTTTTGCATAATCCATAATGTTTTCCTCCTTAAAATGTATTTATGACAATCAATGCCGCGATGCTGACCACAATGCCAAGGGCGCTCTTCCTGCTGACAGGTTCCCGGTACAGAATCGCCGCCACCAGCGCCGAGATGACAGTGCTGCCTCCGTTCACCAGAGAGAACAGGATGACGGAGGGAACAATCGCGGAAGCCTCCGTGGCCAGATAGTTGATCAGGAACAGCACCGCGGACAATAGGGCGCCGTATATCAGCAGCTGCTTCGGCATGATTTCTTTCAGCCGGCTGCCTGTCCTGCGGATATCGGCAAAGCCGGCTATGCCCAGCAGGAGAAATGCCGTTCCAAATGCCAGAAACGAGAATACGGACACTTCGCCCTCAGGCACAGAAAGCGCATAGAGCTTCTGCGTCAGCATGACGATTCCATTGGACAAAAACGCTCCCAGCAGATACAGCAGGCTCTTTGCGGAAAAGCCATTATAAATCTGTCTGGAACAGCCCACCAGCAGATATGCGGCATAAATCAGGCCCGCCATTCCAAGGCACTGCCAGATGCTCAGCGGTTCGCCAAAAAGGAAAATGCCTGCCACGGAAGGAATCACCAGGCCCGCCGAGCCAAACAGCGTGGCCAGCAGCATCGTCCCGTTCTTCATCGCCATCAGGCTGCACAGAGTGCTGCCAAAAAGGGCGATTCCTCCCACAAAGGAAATTCCGGCCGCCTCCGGGGACAGCAGTCCCCCATGGCCGGCGGGCAGGAGCATGGCTGCCAGCAGCATGCACAGCAAATATTGGTATGCCGTGCTGGTCATCAACTGCGTCCTCCCGTGAATGTCGATGCTCATCCGCTTCGTATAGATGCATTGAACGATTTTGCAAAGCAAAATCACCGTAATAACAGCAACTCCCCTCATCTTCCTCTCCCTTTCACGTCCTGCGCCAGGGCGCAACCGTAATGCACAGAACCATATCCTTCGACAGCACACCGGGCAGAGGGCATTCCTCCCATGTGCGCTCCTGGTCTGTCACTTTGCATCCTGTCACCCCATAATCCCTCATCTCCAGCACCAGGGGCACATCCTCCCCGGAGATATTGGAAACCATGATGCAGCCCCTTTCCTCTCCCAGCGCGGCCGCCCCATAGACATTCTCCATGTCACAATCCACGGCCACCTGGCTGCCCAAAAGGTACAGCTGGTGGAAACCCTTGAAAGCATAGTAGGCCGGAAAGGGCTGTGCTGTCAGCGGATTGAAGAGCCCGCTGTAGGTTCCGACTCCGAAGCGCGCGTCATAGAACATGGCGCTGTCCAGAGAAGAGTCCTGCATCCCCAGCAGCATGGCCGCAGTCACAGCGGCATGGCGCGCCGTGCCGCGCTGATTCACTTCACAGTTCCACTCATTGCAGATGTGTTCCGTTTCCGGAAAACCGGCTTCATCCAGCCGTCTCCTGGCATATTCCGCATAGAACAGCGTGGCCGGAACATCGTCGTAAGTGTGCCAGGAAAAGAAGTCCAGGGGGCATCGGTTGGCCTTCACATATGCAAGGAAACCTTCGAAGAACTCCAGAAAATATTCTGTCCTGCCGGAAGAGTTTGCCGCTTTCACCGCTTTCCCGCTATCCTTTGCCGCATAAAAGCCGCAGCTGGCGTATCCGCCAATCTTTAAATGAGGGAATCTCTCCTTGAGATACCTGGATGCCACTCCGTACAGCTCATAATATTCTTCTTTCGTGCCCCGCCACATCTGATTTTCCATGATATCTTCATAATTGTCCGGCTCATTCCAGATTTCCCAGTAGCGGATTTTATAATGGAAACCATCCGCCCAGCCCTCGGTATAGTGGCGGATCACCCCTTCGCAGATCTTCGCCCACTTCAGATAATCCTTTGGCGGATGAATCCGATAAGCCCTCAGCAGACAATCATTCTCAATGGAAACGCCCAGACGGAAGAAAGGCTCCGTCCCGCTTTTCACCAGTTCGGAAATCAGCAAATCCGTAAACGCAAAATCATAAGACTCCGGATTCTCCGGATCCGCGTCGAAATCCCGGAACAAATTCGGAATATCCACGTATCGGCCGCCGCCAAGGAACCCGTCCACATCGTGCAGTCGCGAAAACGGGATGCCCGCTTCTGTCAGATAATGAAACATCCCGAAATCCGTTCCGTAAAAAGGCGGCTGCCCCACACCGTGCACCGGCTTTATGCTTCCCTTTTTCCTCCCAAAATCAACTTTCAGCTTTGCCATATCTCACCTCTCCTCAGTAAATACAGAATCTGTCATTCTCACAACCTGATTTTATATCTTCTCCGCCCCGGGCGCCATCATCAAACCAAACCTGGAGGTTATGATTTTAAACTTCCCTTTTTTGCAAAAAATGGTGGAAAAAGAAAGGCATTGTGTTATAATAAAACTATTGATGCGGCATTCGCAAAGGCCCGCGGAAAGGAATCTGATTCATGGACAACAACTGGAACGGAAACAATGGACAGCAGGACAGATGGAACAGCAATGCTTCCAACAGCAGCTACTACAACCAGCCTACCCACAGACCCTATGGGCAGACTTTCTCCATCGCGTCCGCCATATGCGGCCTTCTGGCCATGACTACCAGCTGTACGATTATTTTGTCCCTGCCGCTGGGGGCTCTGGGCATCCTCTTTGCCGTCCTGGCCCACCGCACGAAAAAGAAGATGAACACCACGTGCGTCACCGGCATTGCCCTCTCCTGTGTGGGGCTGGTCTCTGCGGTGTCGATGATTGTCTATTCTTTCGTCATGCTGCCCAGCCTTATGGAGAACGAAGCCTTCCGGAATCAGGTCAACGCTGTGTCGCAGCAGCTGTACGGCATGGACTTCGATGTATTTATGGAAGAAACTTACGGTTATTCCTTTGATGATTGACAGGAGGAGGTTGATATGATGATATCACCTATAAACGATGCAGGTTTTTCTTTTTACGGCAGCGCAGGGGCAGGCTGCCGGATGGGACAGGGCAGCGGATTCCCGGACGGCGGCGTAAACGGCGCGGCAGGCGGCCAGGGGAAAATGGTAATTGACGGCAGGAACCTGCCGAATGATAAGACAGAAGAGAAGAAAGGCAAATACGGCATAGAAGATCCCACGGAGGATTGCCAGACCTGCAAGAACCGCAAATACCAGGACGGCTCCGATGAAATGGTCTCTTTCAAGACCGCGCAGCATATCTCCCCGGAAAGCGCCGCCTCCGCGGTGCGGGCCCACGAGCAGGAGCATGTGTCCAACGCCTACAAGAAAGCGGCCATGAACGATGGCAAGGTGGTCTCCGCCTCTGTCTCCATCCACACCGGGGTCTGTCCGGAATGCGGCCGCACCTATGTGTCCGGCGGCACCACCCATACCCAGATAAAGTATTATAATGAAGACAATCCTTATCAGCAGGACTTAAAGAGCGCGGACAGGGTCAAATATGCAGGCATGAACCTGGATTATGCGGTATGAATGTATACCATCACTTAACGCCAGAACTGTTAAGCAGCATAAAATCATGATTTCCCCTATGGAGATGAGGCTCGACACATGAAACAGTACAAGAAAAATTATGAACTGAAGAACACGGCGAAGGACAGGCTGGAAGGCAAGTACGGCGGCGCCATACGGATTCTGTTCCTGAACTTCGTGATATCCTGGATGGCCCGGCTGTTCATCAATTCCATCGCCGGCAGCACCATGAATTCCGTCTATGCCATAAGCGGCTCCGTGACGGCTGCCCGGACCGTGTCCTTTCTGTTCGACGCGATTCTCCTGGCAGCCAATATCCTCCTGGGCGTCATGAACGCGGGAATCGCCCTTTATTTCCTGAACATCGCCTGCGGGCAGCAGCCTTTCACCAGGAATCTGTTCTACGGTTTCAGGAATGATTCGAAAAAGGCCCTGGTGATTTCCGCCGCTGTCACCCTGTGCAATACTGTCTGCCTGGGACCGGGCCAGTATCTGTCCCAGCAATTCCTGAACACCAGGGATGGCAGATGGGCGCTGCCCGCGCTGCTTGCCACGGCAGTGGGACTGTGTATTTATATCCCCATTTCCTTAGGTATCGCCATGTCTTTCTTCCTGATGCTGGATTTCCCCGGGAAATCCGGAAAAGAGACCCTGCAGCTTTGCTGGCGGCTCATGAAAGGGAACCGGAAACGGCTTTTCTTGCTGGAACTGGGCTTCCTGCCTTTAATGCTGCTGTGTATCTTAAGCTTCGGCATCGGTTTCCTGTGGCTGGAGCCTTATATGCAGATGACTTACGCCTATTTCTTTCTTGATTTGATGAATCCCATCGAAAAAGCGTGATGAAAACTACGAATGCCCGCCATAAAAGGCGGGCATTTTCTCTTCATGACTATGATTTTTCTATTGCTGTTTCCGGGACACATTGATCCACTTCAGATACCCATTGATGAAGATGTCCAGCGCGCCGTCCAGCACCGCGTCGGTATTGCCGGTCTCCACGTCCGTCCGCAGATCTTTCACCAGCTTGTAGGGCTGGAGCACATAGGAGCGAATCTGGTTCCCCCAGCCGATGTCTTTCACCTCTCCGCGGATGTCGGAAAGCTTCTCCACATTTGCCTCCTGCTTTAACAGGAACAGCTTGGCTTTCAGCATCTGCATGGCCTTGTCCTTGTTCTGGAACTGGCTGCGCTCGTTCTGGCACTGCACCACCGTCCCCGTGGGGATATGGGTGATGCGGATGGCGGAGGATGTCTTGTTGATGTGCTGTCCGCCCGCGCCGCTGCTTCGGTAGGTGTCGATGCGCAGGTCCTTTTCGTCGATTTCCACGTCCAGGTCTTCTTCGATATCCGGCATCACGTCCAGGGACACGAAAGAGGTCTGGCGCTTGCCCTGGGCATTGAAAGGGGAAATCCGCACAAGCCTGTGCACGCCTTTCTCGGACTTCAGATAACCGTAGGCATTGGTGCCGTTGACCTGGAAAGTCACCGACTTGATGCCCGCCTCGTCCCCGTCCAGGAAGTCCAGCACTTCCACAGCGAAGCCCTTACGCTCCGCCCATCTGGTGTACATGCGGTATAGCATGCTGCACCAGTCGCAGCTCTCGGTGCCGCCCGCCCCCGCGTTGAGCTTCAGGATGGCATTGTCAGCATCGTACTCGCCGGACAGGAGGGTGCTTATGCGCAGCTCCTCAAATTCGGCGATGAACTCGTCCAGTTCGCTTCGGATGTCGGGAATCAAAGAGGCATCGTTCTCCTCATAACCCATCTCAATCAGGGTCAGGATATCTTCGTACTGGCCGGACAGCTTGTTGCAGCCGTCCACGGTATTCTTCAGTTCTTTTAAATCTTTCATTTTCCTGTTAGAGCTGTCGGGGTCATCCCAGAAGCCCGGGGCCTCCATCTCCCGCTCTAACTCTTCGATCCGCTTTTCCTTGTTAGCGAGGTCAAAGTGAATCCCTCACTTCCGCTAATGGAGTTTCGTAGGACTGTAATTCTGTCTTCATCTGATCTAATTCTACCACTTAACGTCACCTTCTTTCTATAAATTCGTCTATTCGGACTTTTAGTACATTAATTCTGTCTTTGGCATTTCCATAAAAGAATTGTCTCACGCCTTCCGCCCGCAGCACTGCTTGTACTTCTTGCCGCTGCCGCAGGGGCAGGGATCGTTGGGATAGACCTTGGCGTTGGCGCGTTTCGCGGGCGCCTTTGCCACGGTATCGTCCTTGTTGGTGCCGGTGACTTTCGCCACCTGCTCGCGCTCCACTTTCTGCTCTACCTTGATATGGAACAGCAGCCGGACGGTCTCCTCCTTGATGTTCTGGGTCATCTCATCAAACATATCGTAGCCGCTCATCTTGTACTCCACTAAGGGATCGCGCTGACCGTAGGCCTGCAGGCCGATGCCCTGACGAAGCTGCTCCATGTCGTCGATATGATCCATCCACTTCCTGTCTATGACTTTCAGCAGGATGACGCGTTCCAGTTCTCTAATGGCCTCCGCATTGGGGAACTCCGCTTCCTTGCTCTCATAGAGCTTCACGGCCTCCTCCTTGAGCTGCTGCTTTAAGCTGTTCTTCTTAGGCGCAGCCACTCTCTGAGCAGCGACCGGCTCCAGGGGAATGGTGGGAAGCAGCAATGTATTCAGCTCGCCGAAGTTCCACTCCTCCACCCCGGCATCGTCATTGATGCTGATATCCACGCAGTTCTCCACAATATCGGTAATCATCTTGTAGATGAAATCCCGCATGCTCTCGCCGTTCAGCACCCTGAGACGCTCATCATAGATGATTTCCCTCTGCTCGCTCATGACCCTGTCATACTCCAGCAGATTCTTACGGATACCGAAGTTATTGTTCTCTATCTTCTTCTGGGCGGACTCGATGGCATTGGTCAGAGCGCTGTGCTCAATCTCCTGCCCCTCCGGCACGCCCAGCCTGTTGAACATACCAATCAGCCGTTCCGAGCCGAACAGCCGCATCAGATCATCCTGCAAGGAAATATAGAATTTAGATTCCCCGGGATCCCCCTGACGACCGGAACGTCCCCGCAGCTGGTTATCGATACGCCGTGACTCATGGCGCTCTGTACCGATAATCTTTAAGCCCCCGGCTGCCCTGGACTCCTCGTCCAGCTTGATATCCGTACCACGGCCCGCCATGTTGGTGGCGATGGTGACCGCGCCGTGGATACCGGCATCCGCCACGATTTCCGCCTCCATCTCATGGAACTTGGCGTTCAGTACTTTATGCTGGATGCCCCGCCTGGTCAGCATCTTGCTCAGTTCCTCACTGGCCTCGATGGTGATGGTGCCCACCAGCACTGGCTGACCTTTTGAGTGGGCCTCTTCCACTGCCTCCACTATGGCTCCCAGCTTCTCCTGTCTGGTCTTGTATACAGCGTCCTGCCGGTCTGCACGGATGACGGGCACATTGGTGGGAATCTCCACCACGTCCATGCCGTAGATTTCCCGGAACTCTTTCTCCTCCGTGAGCGCGGTACCCGTAGCGCCGCATTTCTTTTCAAATAAATTAAAGAAGTTCTGGAACGTGATGGTGGCCAGGGTCTTGCTCTCCCGCTTCACCTTCACATGCTCCTTTGCCTCTATGGCCTGATGCAGTCCGTCCGAATAACGGCGGCCCGGCATGATGCGGCCTGTGAACTGATCCACGATCAGCACCTGATCGTCCTTCACCACATAGTCCTGATCCCGGAACATCAGGTTGTGCGCCCGCAGAGCCAGAATGATATTGTGCTGGATTTCCAGATTCTCCGGATCCGCGTAGTTCTGGATATGGAAGAAATCCTCCACTTTCTTCACGCCGGCCTCGGTGAGGTTGATGACCTTGTCCTTCTCATTGACGATGAAGTCCCCGCTCTCCTCCTGCACCACGCCCATGATGGCGTCCATCTTGGTCAGTTCCTGCACATCCGCGCCTCTCTGCATCCGGCGGGCCAGCAGGTCGCACATCTCGTAAAGGGCTGTGGACTTCCCGCTCTGTCCCGAAATGATAAGCGGCGTCCTGGCCTCATCGATGAGAACGGAGTCCACCTCGTCGATAATGCAGAAGTGCAGTCCCCTCAGCACCAGCTGTTCCTTGTAGATGACCATATTGTCGCGCAGATAGTCGAAGCCCAGCTCATTGTTGGTCACATAGGTGATATCGCACTGATAGGCTTTCTGCCTCTCCTCGCTGGTCATGCTGTTCAAGATCATGCCCACGGAAAGGCCCAGGAACTCATGAACCTGCCCCATCCACTCCGAGTCACGCTTTACCAGGTAGTCATTGACCGTCACCACATGGACGCCCTTGCCCTCCAGAGCATTCAGGTAGGAGGGGAGCGTCATGACCAGCGTCTTGCCCTCGCCGGTACGCATCTCCGCAATACGCCCCTGATGGAGGATGATGCCTCCGATAAGCTGTACTTTGAAATGCTCCATGTTCAGCACACGTCTGGCAGCCTCCCGCACCGTAGCATAGGCCTCGGGGAGCAAATCGTCCAGCGTGGCCCCCTCCGCCAGCCTCTTTTTAAATTCCGGCGTCTTCGCTTTCAGCTCTTCATCGGAAAGTTCCATCATCTGCGGCCGCAGAGCTTCAATCTGATTCACCAGCGGCGCGATCCGCTTCAGCTCCCTTTCACTGTGAGTGCCAAATACTTTATCGATTATCTTCACGGTTATTCATACCTTTCTATGGCTGTCTGTCAAACCCCTAACTTGTATTGTACCAGATTTGTCCATCAGATTCAACATAAAGCTGCCGGAAGATATGAACATTTCATCAATATTTTATTAACAATCCCCGAATCTCAGGATATATTTCTCCGGGAGCACCCCTTTGGGAAGATAGCAGCTCCACGTATTCCCCTCCCTGTCCGTGTAACTAAGCTCCGCATGACCTTCCTGGAACATCTGATCGCTGCGGCAGGAATCCGCATAATCCATCAGTGCGCACAATTCCTCTATCTCCGCCCGGTCCGTAATCTCCACTGCCGGCACCCATTCTGCCAATGTATCCGCTCTCGTTTCCGCGCTTTCGGCGGACATCTCCCCGTCATCCTCCACGGCGCCTCCGTCCCCATATACGCCATAAACTTCTCTTGCCATGGCGATTTTCTCCTCTTTTGTCAGTTCTTTTCCGTAACTGCCGTTAAAATTCAGGGCCATGCTGACGATGGACGCCGGATCAGTCTCCGACACCCATTCCTCAAAGCCGGCCTCCCGCATGGCCGCCACAGTGCGCTCCATGGTGTCATATACGCTTATCCTGACGATAGCGCTTGTGCCCTCGCTGTTCCTTATATCAAAATTCATGCACACCAGCCGCTTTCCCTCCCCCAGGAACGCACCCTCCGGATTCTCCAGCACATCCTGGTTATAGGCCTCAATGATTCCGGAAAAAGCTTCCTGCGTGCATTCCTTTGTCAAAAACTTTTCTCTCCTGCCCTCCCGCTGCAGCTCGAACTCCTCACAGTCCTGTATCATCTCATTGCTGATGCAGAATGCCCATTTCAGATATTCCTCGCTGGACAGCAGCGGCCAGAGCAGATTCTTGTCCTCACTGCCTACGCGGTACAGTCTATAATAATTTCTGCCATTCTCCAGCGTCACTTTGGTAGTCATGCCCACATAGTCCCTCTGCGGCTCTTCCCCTGTAACGCGCTCCAGGTAGGAATAGATGGCATCCACATCCTGATAATGCATCTTCCAAAGCGGCGAGTCCTCCATTGCCTCCCAGATATACCGATTGCTGAATTGCCCTGTATAGACCGCGATTTCCGCGATTTTTTCTTTTCCCGGCAGATAGTCCTCATAGCCGAACCAGTCGTAACGAAAAGCAAGGCACACCAGCATCGTCACCCCCAGGACAGCTGCCATCTGGCGCTTATGGGTGAAAAAGGCCTTGAAATCCATGCTGAAAACGATGTTCAGCACCCCAAAGCACAGTATCCCCGCGAACAGCAGCCCGAAAATGCCCCAGGCCGATGTCTGGTTGTCTGTGAGCAGCATGAACAGCAGCCATCCGCACATCCCGGCCACGATTGCCGCCGGAATCTTCATCAGGGCCGCCCCGGCTCTGTTCCTGACTCCCTGCTCCGCAAGCTCCGAGGCCCTCTTCCTGTACAGGAGCCATGCGCAGCAGCCCAGAGCGGCAGCCAGGATGAAATCCACTGCCACCTTTCCGCAGAAAGCACTCAGTCCCCCATCCAGCTCTGCCCTCCAGTAGAGAAGCCCCGGCGCGGCTATGAGCGGCGATGCATGGACTATGGCGCTCCAGTCCCTCACATCGCAGAACCGTTCCATGTACACGCCGAAAAAAGCATATACAATCCCAAACAGGCTTATGAATCCGATGCCCAGAATCACCATGCTGACCAGTGTATTCAGGATGTTGCCGCTGAGCATCACGGCCGTCAGCACCAGGCCGTACAACAGCAAAAAGACCGTTATCAGCACCGCCATGGTAAGGAATGCCGTCCGAACCAGAAGTCCTATATCCTGCCCCGTCCCGCCCAGTTCTACGATGAATCCGCCGGCCAAAGCCACCGTAGGCAGATAAAAGATCACAAAGGGCACCAGCCAGATCAGGAATCCATTCACATAAAGGGCCGCGAACAGAGTGCTGCGCTTTACGGGCAGGCTGTGGTAGGCGTCTACCATATTTTTATGGAACACATAGCGGAAGCCGAACAGCCCCGTTATCATTGCTCCCGCCACGGTCAGGAACCCTCCTGTCAGGCTCACGGCCTCCCTGAAAAAGGCAACCGTCTCTTCGATTCCGTATTTTCTGCCGTCCACTCCATAAAGCAAAGCCCCCCGGGCTGCCAGTTCCACCAGCCCGTCCCGATTGCTCCTCCAGACCAGCCATATCACCATCAGCATCAGAAAGCTGCCCAGAGCGGACAGCGCTATCATCCAGATTTTGTGCCGCAGGTCTTCTCTCATGACCTTAAAGAAGAAGTGCTTTGACGTCATAACCTTTCACCTCCGTTTCACTGATGAATATCTCCTCCAGGGACAGGGGCAGCATCTCGTAGAAAATGGGAGAAAGCTCCTCCATGAAGCCATCTACCTGCTGTCTTTGTCCCCTGACCGTAAAGGTATAGAGCGCTCCCCTGTTGTCCATGGTCAGGATTTCCAGCCCGTTCCTTATACGGCGAAGCATCTCCTCTTCCTTTATGATGCACTGTATCTTGTGAATGTTCAGCTTCATCTCGTCCAGATCCCTTTCAAAGAGGATGCCGCCCCTGTGCAGGAGCCCCACGGACTCACAGATATCCTCCAGCTCCCTCAGGTTGTGGGAGGCGATGACCGGGGTCAGCTTCCTCTCCTCTATCTCTCTGACGAACACCGCCTTCACCGCCTGGCGCATGACAGGATCCAGCCCGTCAAAGGTCTCGTCGCAGAGCAGATATTTTGTGCCCGCGCACACCCCGCAGATGACGGAAAGCTGCTTCTTCATGCCCTTGGAAAAAGTGTTCACCTTGCGGCCCTTGTCCAGACCGAATTTCGCCATCAGTTCATTCCATTTGGCGCTGTCAAAGTCAGGGTAATAGGTCTGGTACAGCCGCAGCATGTCTCCGGGCGTGCCGTTCTTAAAGAAATACTGGTCGTCGGAAATATAGAAAATCCTGGCTTTCACCACGGGATTGTCGAAGACTTTCTCCCCGTCCACGGTGACGCTGCCCTGGTCTGCGGAGAGCACGCCGCTCATCAGGCGCATCAGGGTGGATTTTCCCGCGCCGTTGGTGCCTATGAGCCCGAACACATGGCCCTCCTCAATCACTGCGCTGACACTGTCCACGGCCTTTATGGCATCGAAATACTTTGTCACATTCCGAAATTCAATCATGTAAAGTCTCCTTGTTCAATATGGTCTGCTCCGGTTCAGTCTGCCGGAGCCGGTTCCGGCCCGGGGGCCTCTCCCGTCCCTGCCGCGTCATGCCCCTGCAAGGTCATATATCCGCTCCAGGGCGGCCAAAAGGCGTTCTTTCCCGATTCCTGTTTCCCTGGCCTTGCGGGTGACATTCTCCCATTCCTGCAGCATCTTGGCCTGTTTGCCCTCCCGCCATTCGCTCTCCGATGTCACAAAGCTGCCTCTGCCGGACACAGTGTACAGATAGCCTTCCTGTTCCAGCTGGGCATAGGCCCGCTGGACTGTGTTCGGATTCACGGAAAGCTCCATGGCAAGGCTGCGCACACTGGGCATCTTGGTCAGGGGCTCCAGGCCGCCGCTCACGATTAAATGCTCCAGCTTCTCCACCACCTGTTCATAGATGGGGCGCTTGTCCCGATAGTCTAACAAAATCATCCACTCTTCCTTTCCTGCGCAACGCGTCGCGCACTAGACGCAGCATGCCCTGTGCGTTGCGGCAAAATTCAAGTTCCGGCATCTCCGGGGATGCAACCGTATCATACACAATAAGCGTATTAATATTCTTAATACACTTATATCATATAAAAAGGGCATTGTCAATCCCTCATGCCCTTTTTTCGGCCCATAGCAGTTCATAGGTCTATAGTCTATATTCCGGCAACTTTCAAAGCCTGCCCGTTCAGTACGGCCTCTATGAGCCTGTCGCCCTGATAGGTCAGCTTTAACGAAAAGAAATCCGCGCCTTCCGTCAAAAGGCGGAAGAAAATCCTGTCTCCCTCCCAGATGGGAAGTCCGCAGACTTCCGTCTTCCTCACCCACTCCAGGATGCCCTCATCGCACTCCTGCAGCGTGCCCTCGTAGCCGTCCGCCGTGTAGAGGAACATGTACTCCGTGGCATAGGTGTCCGTGCTGAAAGTGACGACGCCGCGAAGTTTCCAGGAGGTGAGCACGAGCCCTGTCTCCTCCCTCACTTCCCGCAGCAGGCATTCCTCCGGGGACTCCCCTGCCTCGAAATGGCCGCCTACGCCTATCCACTTGTCCTTGTTGATGTCCTCTTTCTTGGAATGCTCTTCTTCCTTTTTTACCCGATGGAGCATCAGGTAGCTGTCTTCCTTTTCTATGTAGCAGAGCGTCGTCAGATTGCTGCGCATAGCATGACCATCCTTTCCTACAGCTTCTTTTCCAACAGTTCCGGGTTCAAGGCACACTTTACGGCTGTATCTCCGGCAATGATGCCCTGCTTATACATGTTTCTGCTTTCAATGGGAGTCACCTGCCTCACTCTACCGTCACACTTTTCGCCAGATTACGCGGCTTATCTACATCCAGACCTTTCGCCACGCTGACATAGTAGCCAAGCAGCTGGAGCGGGATGACCGCCAGACTCGCAGAAAAATGAGCGTCCGTTCTGGGAATGTAGCAGACAAAATCTGCGCTGTCCTCTATGTTATAGTTGCCGTATGTAGTCAGGGCCATCAGATAGGCTCCGCGGCTCTTGCACTCCAGCATGTTGCTGAGGGTCTTTTCATACAGTTCCTGCTGGGTCAGGATTCCTATCAGCAGCGTTCCATTCTCAATCAGGCTGATTGTGCCGTGCTTCAGTTCTCCAGCCGCGTATGCCCCCGTATGGATGTAGCTGATTTCCTTCATCTTTAAGCTGCCCTCCAGGCTGATGGCATAGTCGATGCCCCGGCCGATGAAGAATGCGTTCTTAGCGCCTGCCTGTTTTGACGCGAACCATTGGATGCGCTCTTTGTCCTCCAGCAGTCTCTCGATTTTACCCGGAAGAGTCTGAAGCTCCGCAATCAGCGCAGCATACTTTTCCTCGTCAAGCACGCCCCGCACCCTGCCGAACTCGATTGCAAGCATATAGGATGCAGCCAGCTGGGTGCTGTATGCCTTGGTAGTCGCCACTGCAATCTCCGGCCCGGCCAGCGTATAGAACACATGGTCCGCCTCCCGGGCGATGGTAGATCCTACCACATTGACGATTGCCAGTGTCTTCGCTCCGCGAACTTTCGCTTCCCGCAGCGCCGCAAGGCTGTCTGCCGTTTCGCCGGACTGGCTTATGATAATCACAAGGGCATTCTCCGGCAGGAGCAATCTGCGATAGCGGAATTCCGATGCCAGTTCCACGCGAACCGGAATCTGCGTCAAATCCTCAATCACATACTGCGCTGCTACCCCCACATGGTAGGCCGAACCGCAGGCCACAATATAAATCTGGCTGATTTCCGCCATGTCCTGCCCGGTAAGGCCTGTATCTGCCAAATCGATTTTTCCCTCTTTGATCACCGAATTCAGAGTATCCCTGACGGCGCGCGGCTGCTCATGGATTTCTTTCATCATGAAATGCTCGAAACCGGACTTTTCTGCCGCTTCGGCATTCCATTTGATTTCAACCAGCTCTTTCTCAATCTCATCTCCGTCCAGATTGTAGAAAGATGCCTCCCCTTTCTGCAGGCGGACAAGCTCCATATTTCCGATGTAATAGACATTTCGGGTGTACTTCAGGATTGCCGGGACATCCGAGGCGAGAAAGGCTCCGCCCTCAGCGACACCGATAATCATGGGACTGTCTTTGCGCGCGGCATAGATTTCCTCCGGATAGTCCCGAAACATCAGGGCCAGCGCATAAGAGCCCCGGATACGCACCATCGCATGGTTGATTGCGTCCACCGGCGTATGCTCGTACTTTTTGTAATAATAATCCACCAGCTTGACCGCCACTTCTGTGTCCGTTCCGGAGTAGAAAGTATAGCCTTTACGCAGGAGCTTATCCTTCAGTTCCTGATAATTTTCTATGATGCCATTGTGGACGCCCACTACATTGTAGTCATCGCTGCAGTGGGGATGGGCGTTGATTTCGCTGGGTTCGCCATGTGTCGCCCAGCGGGTATGGCCTATGCCGCAAGTCCCTGCCAGGGCAGCGCCGTTATTGGTTTTTTCTGCCAGGGCGCGCAGACGGCCTTTCGCCTTTATGATTTCCACCTGGTTCGCTTCATCGCGGACCGCCAGGCCCGCCGAATCGTATCCCCGGTACTCAAGCTTGGACAGTCCGTCCAGAAGAATGGGGGCCGCCTGCCTGTTCCCGGTAAATCCTACTATTCCACACATATTTTCATACCTCTTTCTTTCAGTCTATACTACATAACGCCAGAATTTACCATACTGCTTTGGTCAAACATATATGGCTGGCGTTCATGTGCTCCTTGCATAAATAGCGCAGATTCTTCCTGCCAAAAAGTCTGCCTGACATGATTCCATTTTACTGTACTATGCCCATAAGTGCAAGAGACTTCCTTTTCTTTTCATGGAACAGAATCGGCCTATGCAAGGCTATCCGATACAGCAGCCATCCGGCTCCCGCGCCCACTGTATTCATCACCACATCATCCAGCCGGCAATAGTCTCTCTGGACAGCAAGCTGCATCCTTTCAACGGCCTACCGCTTAAATCCAGTTTATAATAAAAAAAGCTCTTCGGCAAGTTGCATTTCCCTTTCCTTTCGGTTAAACTAAAAGGAAGCTTTAAAAAGGAGGAGCCACACATGGAACTGAAATCACGTAAGGACATCCCGGCGGAGCTGGCCTGGGATCTGTCCTCCATCTATGCCACGGAAGAAGAAATGTACGCCGATGTGGAAAAGCTGAAAAGCTTAAGCGCCCGCATGGCAGAAGATTACAAGGGTAATCTGAACGACCCCCGGATCATAAGCGCCTGCCTGGACGACCTGAGGGAGCTGAATCGCCTGCTCACCCTGACCGGCACCTACTGCTCCCTGGCGGTCTCGGTGGACTATTACGACACCTACAATCAGGAGCGCAATGATAAACTAAGCCGTCTGGCAGCCGAAATCTCCAGCGCCTTAAGCTTCATCGACAGCGAAATCATCGAGCAGGACGAAAGCACGCTGCAGGAGGCCGTACGGTTGGCCACGGACAACAGGCACTATCTGGAGGATATCCTGAGGAACAAGCCTCATCAGCTGCACCCAGAGACGGAACGCGCTCTCGCGGCCCTCTCCCAGAGCCTGTACGCCCCTTACCAGATTTACAACATGGCCAAGCTGGCGGACATGAAGTTCGATTCCTTTACGGCCGCCGGAAAGGAATACCCTCTGGGCTACTCCCTTTTCGAGGACGACTATGAATATGAGAAAAATGCGGAAGTGCGCCGCACCGCTTTTGCCGCTTTCTCCAAAAAAATACGGGAATACGAGAACGTGACGGCAGCCGCCTACAACACCCAGGTACAGACCGAGAAGACCATGGCCACCCTGCGGGGCTTCGACTCCGTTTTCGACAGCCTGCTCTTCGGTCAGAAAGTCACAAGGGAACTGTACAACCGCCAGATTGACCTGATCACAGAGAAACTTGCGCCCCATATGCGCAGATACGCCCGCCTGCTGAAAAAGATTCACGGCCTGGACAAAATGACCTTCGCAGACTTAAAAATCGCCATCGACCCGGAATATGACCCCAAAGTCACCATCGAGGAATCCAGGGCTTACATAGAAAAAGGCCTCTCTATTCTGGGGGAGGATTACGTGGAGATGGTGCGGACAGCCTACAGGGACCGCTGGGTGGACTTCGCCCAGAATGCGGGAAAATCCACCGGCGGCTTCTGCGCAAGCCCCTATGGGAAGAATTCTTTCATCCTGCTCTCCTGGAACAACCGCATGGCTGACGTCTTCACACTGGCCCATGAACTGGGACATGCTGGACATTTCAAATCCTGCAACAGCACCCAGTCCATCTTCGACACCAATGTATCCACTTATTTCGTGGAGGCGCCCTCTACCATGAATGAGCTGCTCATGGCCCATTACCTGCTGAAGACGAATCCCGACAGGAGATTCCGCCGCTGGGTGCTGTCCTGCATGATAAGCAATACATATTATCACAATTTCGTCACTCATTTGATGGAAGCCGCCTATCAGAGGGAAGTCTACAAAATCGTGGACGAGGGCGGCAGTGTCAATGCGGAAGTCCTGAACCGCCTGATGAAAGAGACCCTGGAGAAGTTCTGGGGCGAGGATGTGGAGATTGACGATGACGCAGCCCACACCTGGATGCGCCAGCCTCATTACTATATGGGCCTGTATTCCTACACCTACAGCGCGGGGCTTACAGTTGCTACGCAAGCGTGCAGGCGAATCGAGTCCGAGGGACAGCCCGCGGTGGAAGACTGGAAGAAAGTCCTTGCGGCCGGAAGTACCTTAGATCCCATCGGCCTGGCGAAACTGGCCGGAATCGATATCACCACCGATGGCCCGCTTCTGGACACCATCGCCTATATCGGCGAAATCATTGCAGAAATCGAGCAGCTGACGAATGAACTGTAGGACTGGCAGACATCTGACAAGCTTTTTCGGGGCAGAATAAAGACTTTGCACTAACCGGCAGCCCCCACGGCAGATGTAGCTCAAAATCTGCTGTGGGGGCTGTTTTATGGGGCTTTCTCACTTTTCCAACAATTTTCTGGCCACGTACACGCCGCTGGCGGAGGCATGGGACAGGGAGTGGGTCACGCCGCTGCCGTCGCCGATGATGTAGAGACCTTTGTGCCTGGATTCCAGATTTTTATCCAGTTCCACTTCCATATTATAGAATTTCACCTCCACGCCGTAGAGCAGGGTATCATCGTTGGCCGTGCCCGGCGCGATTTTGTCCAGGGCGTAGATCATTTCAATGATGCCGTCCAGGATGCGCTTGGGCAGCACCAGGCTCAGGTCTCCCGGCGTGGCCGCCAGGGTAGGCGCAACTAACCCTTCTTCGATGCGGTTGGCATTGCTGCGCCGTCCTCTGACCAGATCCCCGAACCGCTGGACGATGACTCCGCCGCCCAGCATATTGGAGAGCCTGGCGATGCTCTCGCCGTATCCGTTGCTGTCCTTGAAAGGCTCGGAGAAATGTTTTGCCACCAGCAGGGCGAAATTAGTGTTCTCCGTGCGCTTCTCGGGGCTCTCGAAGCTGTGGCCGTTGACGGTGACGATGCCGTTGGTGTTCTCATTGACTACGATGCCGTAGGGATTCATACAGAACGTGCGCACATTATCCTCGAACTTCTCCGTCCTGTATACAATCTTGCTCTCGTAGAGTTCATCCGTCAGGTGGGAGAATATCACCGCGGGCAGCTCTACCCGGACGCCGATGTCCACCCGGTTGGACTTGGTGGGGATTTCCAGTTCCTCACAGATTTTCTCCATCCATTTGCTGCCGCTGCGCCCTACGGATACGATGCATTTCTCGCAGAAATAGGACTGGTCTTTGCACTTTATCTCATAGCCGCCCTCCGTCAGGGCGATAGATTCCACAGGCGTGTCGAAATGAAACTCCACCTTTCCCCTCAGTTCGGCGTAGAGATTCTCCAGCACCACGAAATTGATGTCCGTCCCCAGATGGCGCACAGAGGCGTCCAGGAGCTTTAATTTGTTCTGCATGCAGATTTTCTTGAACCGGGTCCCGGCGGTAGAGTATTTCTTCGTCCCCTCGCCTCCATACTCCATGTTGATGGCATCCACGTATTCCATCAACTCGATAGCCTGCTTTTTTCCGATGTATTCATGGAGGGTGCCTCCGAAATCATTGGTGATATTGTATTTTCCGTCGGAAAACGCACCCGCGCCGCCGAATCCGCTCATGATAGAGCAGGACTTGCAGCCGATGCAGCTCTTCACCCTGTCCCCGTCAATGGGGCAGCGGCGCTTCTCCAGGGCATGTCCCGCCTCAAAGACCGCTATCTTCAGCCCCGGGTTTTTCTTTGACAGCTCATACGCCGAGAAAATACCTCCCGGCCCGGCCCCTACAATGATGATATCGTATTGCATCCTGATCCCCTTTCCTGTAAAACATGCTCTCTTTTGTATTATAATACCTTTTCCGCCTGTTTACAACTCTTCTGAACCGTCGATAGCCTGAATCTCCGCGGTCAGGGCGGCAAAAAAGACGGTTCTTGGCAGATTTTCTCCCGCAGAACCGTCTTTTTCTATAGAAATACACTTATTCTTCCTCAGTCTCCGCGCCATCCTCAGCCTTCGCGCCATCCTCAGGCCGCAGCTGGTTGCCGACGCTGGCCTCCTCGTCCTCAATCTCTTTCTTCACGGACTCAATCTTCGCATCCTGGGTGATGGCCCGCATGATCAGGTTCATATCCTCCGGCGAGAACATCCCCGCGGCTTTTGACAGAAGCCCTATGCTGTTTCGGTTCACTTTCAGGTGCCCGCCTCCGGACAGGGGAATGTTCAGCACGTTTTTCTCATCCGTCATATCTCCCAGGCAGATGCTGTTGGTCTTCTCGTCGCAGGTGAATACTACGCCATTATATTCTATCACGCCGTCCTTGGCCAGACTCCCATAGGGAACCTTGGCGACCTCCCGCATGCTTCCCCAGGGATTCGGTTTTCCGGCCACAGCGGCCTGATAGATTTTCTCCGCCTCTGACCTGGCCCCGGATACTTTCGCCCTTTCCTTTTCTTCATCGGCTGTGCTCTCTTCGTCCGGCCCGGGCAGATGTCTGCCGGATGCTGTCCAGGCCGTATTGCCGGCGGAGACAGCCTCCGCATATCCCGTCTCCATGAAACGGCTTCCCATTCTCTTGGTAGTTTTTGTATTTACTGCGGAATCCGATCCTGTTATGCTTGTACCGACTCTCATCTCGTATATCCTCTCTCTTAAAAAATGTCCCTGAACTTGCGCCCGCGGGCTCATCCTCTGAAATTATACCTGCTTAAGTAAGAATTCGCCAGATACCCGGATGAATTGTACTGGCTGGCAGCGCTGGCCGCTCCCGCCGCGGCATTGTCGGCTACCCTGGAGGCCACGGCATCCATCCGCTTGGCAAAGTCGCTTTCCCCGCCGAAGACTTTCTTGATTTTCTCCTGATCCGCCTCCGCAAGCTTCTCCTTATTTACGGAAAGGGTTCCGTCCGTTCTCACGGTGATGCCGATCTCCGCCAGGGCGCTCTTGTTGGTGGTGGCAATTTCCCTCATGGTCTGGTGATAATAGTTATTCAATATACCGGATGTCTTTTTCAATCCGTCCAGCGTGTCATTGAAATGCCGCACTGCCTCAGCCGCGGTTTTCGTGATATCTTTCCCGCCTGCGTCCACTTTCTCCGCCAGCAGCTTTGTCTGCTCCATCAGGGACGTGGCTGAGTTCTCCAGCTTCTGATAAGTGCTCCGCGTCAGCCTGGCACTCTGGATGCTGGCGGTGTTCATCAGCCTGGAGTTCGTAAGCCTTGAATCCTGATTCCTCACTGAACTCAACAGAGAACTGCGCCTGGAAGCGGATAAACCGGTTCTCCTTCTGCTGTTGTTCAGCATCTGTGTGGTAGTTCTTCTCATTCCTGTTCTGATTCTCATTTCTTTTCCCTCATTTCTGTTTATGTATTGTCCTGATATGTCCAGTACTCAACTCAATACCGGCGCATTTTTGCATTATACGGTTTGAAGATACTTTGTGTATGCTCTGTCGAATTCCGAATATTTCTCTCTGGCCAGATACACATTCTCGCCGTTTTTCAGCAGGATGGCGCCTGTTTCGTATTCCGCCACATAGGCCAGATTCACCAGATAGCCCCTGTGGCAGCGGAAGAAACCATCTCCCAGCAGCTCTTCCATGCTCTTCATCGTGGCATAAATCGTGATGTTTTCGCCCAGGGTATGAATCTCAACCTTGCGCTTATGGCTCTCTACATACAGGATTTCCCTCTTCTGTACCACAAAGCGTCTGGCCTTTGTCTGGAAAAAAAGCTTCTCCCCGCCTGCGCTCTCCGTCTTCCTTGCTTCCCTGCAGGCGCTCTCAAATACCCTGCAGAACTTCTCCGGCTCCACCGGCTTTAACAGATAGGAAAAAGCCTCTACCTCGAAAGCCTCCGCGGCGTATTCCTTTCGGGCCGTCACGAATATCAGTATGGTCTTCTCCTGATTAATGCGCAGGATCCTGGCCACCTCTATCCCGCTCATCTCCTCCATCTCGATATCCAGAAGCAGAATATCAAAATGCTTTCTTGTCTCCAGAAAATGCTTTCCCGTGTCAAAACAGGCCACCTCGCATTCCGGCTCCTGCTTTTTGATCAGACTGCGCAGTCTGGCGCAGCTCTCCTTATCATCATCACATATCGCGACCCTCATGCCCCACCTCTTATGTCCGGCGCGTCCATATTTCCCATGACCACGCTTCCCTTTTTATTTCGACAGGATGGCTGTGCCACTTTTGTATTATGTAACAAAATGCGGTCTGTAATGTCACGAACCGTTGCAGACGGCTGTCAAACTCCCAAGACATACAAAAAGACAGCAAACCTGTGCTTCCACATTTGTCTGCTGTCCTTAGCTTTCCACCTGTCCTTATGTTACATATTTCGGCTATTCTCTGAAAAAGTTTACGGGAAAAATTCCTTTATTGCCATTTCCCAATACTTTTCCGGAATATGGGGCCAGTCGCACTGTCCTTCCCCCTTTTCACACAGCGCCATCACCCGGCCAAGCACCTTCGCATGGTGAATCTCCTCCGAACCGCCCCGCAGGGAATGTTCCGTGATCCTGCACCAGTTCGGCGTCCGGGCGCGCAGGCCGGATTCTGTCAGCTGCCGAACGGCTTCTTCCCTGTCATAGTCCAGCGTGACGAATTCCTCCCGCCAGGTTCCTGCACATATCTGCCCGCCGCAGGCTTCCCGCCTCTCCCGCGGGGCTTCGATTCCATCGCCATGGCCTGCGCCGGGGAGCCTGGCCGCCTCGTCCCCATTGCCCGTCTTGCAGATTCCGTCTCTCTGCCCAGCCTCTGTCTCTCCGTGTAAAATCATGAACTGGCTTTTTCCCCCGGCCCCCAGCGAATGGCCTACGGAACCGGGGTTCAGCATCGTCCTGCCCTGCCAGACCTCTTTTTCCTGCTTATGGGTATGCGCGCAGAGAACCAGCTCCGTGTCCGCCTGTGCCAGGATTTCCCTGACCCTCTCTGTCCCCGCCCGCATATCCTCCCGCTCGCTGTACGGAGAGCCATGGCAGGCCATAAGCGGCGGAAGAAATCCGTACTCCAGCCTGCGGGCAATGGGCAGCCCGCCGAAGAAGTCCAAATCCCTGTCCGTCAGATGATGATAGGCGTACCACAGCGCTCCCGTGGTAGAGTCAAATTCCTGCCATCCCCTTTCCCCGCCGGCGCGATAGTTCATCCAATAGTTCTCCTTGTTGCCCCGGATAAAAGTACAGCCATAGTGCTCTCTGTAATCATAAATCAGCGCCATCGTCCGCTCCGGATAGGCCATTTCGCCTATATAGTCCCCCAGGAACAAAAAATCCTCGATGCCCCTGGCCAATGCATATTCCATGCACCGCTCCAGGGCGATGTAATTGCTGTGAATATCCGCCAGAACCGCCAAATCCATGTCTCTTTCCTCCGCCTCTGTTCTGACTTCTATTGAAACATGGATTTCTTAACATTCCAAAAGCTTCTTTCTTAAGTTACCTTTAATTTTCTATCGATGGCTCTGCCAGCCATTCCAATCTGCAGAAATGCTATATTCTGCCTTACAATGCCTTCAGCTGGCTCATGATATAATTCACTTTCTGTATCGCATTCTCCACCTGGCGCCTGGCGTCGTTTATCTTGGACTGCACCAGCATGTCGGCCACGAATCCGTCAAAGAAATAATCCGCGAAAGACAGGAAATCACCTGTCTGGATGTGGAACTCCGGTATGCTGTCCACGTCCATCAGCTCCCTCTGGAACCGCTTCAGGGCGCTGCGGGCCTGCTGCACCAGCGCGTCCGCGTCTTTCATCTTGGAACGCTTTATGAAAGTGGTGAGCATCCCGCCTCCCAGCATGTCTACAATGCCCCAGTTCCCTGCGCTGTTCAAACAGTCTTTCGCCTGGTTCAGGCAGCGGAGCGCCTCCTGTCCCGCGCACATCGCCTCGTCAATCTCTCTACGGTAATCCATCTCTGCCATCTGTTTCGTTCCTTTCTTTCGCACCAGGTTCCCCTTGCCAATGTGCGGCGTTACACGGGAACCATTTCCATGTTCAGGAACCATTATACTCTCCCAGACAGATTTCTTCCAGATGGAATCATGCACTATAACATGGGATAAAGTCTCATTCTCCGTGCATGAAAGGCTTTTTACGTTTCCCGGCCAGGCTTACCGCCCGCGGAAGTATACCTGTCCCGACACCGGCACGGCAATCTCGCAGAATCCGCACCGGCCGTCTATCTCCTGGCTGCCCGTCTCATTTCCGAAGCAGTCCTTTACCGTCACGCTGCCCGAAACGCCTTTCGTATCCAGAACCATGCGGTTCCCTTTCGTGCCGTTCAATATCACGCAGTCCTTTACGCCTCCCGGAATGTGCAGTATACGGTTTTCCGTATATACAGCCATGACCGCCCGTTCCTCTTTCCGGGTCCAGACCACCGGATACAGATTGTGGGGCTCCGCAGCGCAGATGGGCTGGCCCTGTAGGAGCTCTCTGTTCTCCCTCATGAATCCGATCCAGAACCGAAGCATCCTGCGCATGTCCGGCGTCAGGGTCTGCATCTTCACGGAAATCTGGGGCGTGGCAAAAATACTGGAGATAATCTGGATGGCCGCTATCCGGGGCTCTTCCTCCTCATGCCACATCAGAGGATCGCTGTGCACCGCCGTCTGTCCGCTGAGCATGCGCAGATCCACGATTCCCACACGGTTGCGTACAGCCGAATCGGGGCAGTCCGAGACACGGAACATATTCCCGTACCGGCGCATGTTCGGCCCGATATAGCCCTGCCGGAATTCAATCATGATATCCTTGTCTTTCCCGGAAAGCTTCTCATACACCCTGCGCATCAGACAGTCCAGCGCTTCCTGTACGCTCTCGAAATCCATCTTTTCCGGATCGTAAGCCGGGGAATCCTCCTGCTCCACTATGGTATCCACGAAATCCAGCTTGAGTCCGTCCAGATCCCACTCTCTCACAGCGCGCTCATAGATATCCGTCAGATAGTCCCTTACCTTTTTACAGCGCGGATCCAGCACGCCCGCCTGAATCAGCGGATTGTCGTCATAGGTCAGAAGCATGTCCTGAAGCTCCTCCCACTTCCGGCATTTCCTCCCCAGAAAAGGCACGCTGTACCAGATCATGTATTTCAGGCCCATGGCATGGACCCTCCGCACATGCTCCGCGAAATCGGGGAACCTGTTCCCGGACACCTCCCAGTCCCCGCAGAACGCATAGCCTCTGTTGTTGTCGTCCGTCTGCCAGCCGTCGTCCAGAATGACGGTCTTAAAGCCCAGCTCCGCCGCAAGACGGCACTCTTCCTCGATTTCCGCCGCCGACAGGTTCTGGTGGTACGCATACCAGGTGGAATACACCGGCTCCTTGGCCCTGTCCGGGGCGTGCACCGGCGCGATGCCGCACTCCTCCCACCATTCGCTCACTTTCTCGATGGCCCTGTAAAAAGGCACCCTGCTTCTATCTATCCGAATGTCCAGCACGCAGGAGCCGTTCTTTTCCACAATCTCCGCCGGAATCCGTATCTGCAGGACCAGTGTCCCGTTTTCCTCACGCACGCCGGCCCGGATGCCAATCCGCTCTCTGGTCTCGGACACCGCCACCGTGCAGCGGTTCTCCCCGTCCTCGCTGAAGATACAGCAGATTGGCGCCGACCTGGCTGTCATGCTTTCCCGGAACCTGCCGTAGTCCGCATCTATGGAGCGGTCGAAGCCGCACAGCGGATTCCAGATACCGGCGCAGTCCACATAGGGGAACCTCCATTCCGCCCAAATCTCCTTTTCCTCTCCTGCCTCTTTGCTTCGGGCGAGGGAAACGCTGAAAACCTCCGTTTCTTCTCCTGTCTCTTTGCGGCTTAAGCCAGTCGCATATCGCGCGCCCTTTTTGATAATCGGCATCTCCATCTGCCATTCCTCCTGCATTCATAGTTTTCTTCCGTTCACTGTTATGGCCTGCCCTGTGCGGTTCGTTACAGAAAGTGAACCGCTCTTCCAGTATACATCTATTTCGCCGTTCAGGAAAGGCAGATTTTCTATCCGGAACCAGTTCATTCCCTCCGGCAGCCGCGGCGCTATCCGGATGCCCGCCTCGGGCCCATTCGGATGTATTCCCGCCATTTCGTAGATAAATGTCTCCACCGCCGCGTAGGACACTTCCGGGTACTCCCTGCGGAAAAGATCGGGAGATATCAGCTCTTTCAGCCATTTCTCTCCCCGCTGCGGCTGTCCGTTCCGATAGAACAGCGCCGGGTAATGGGAAAGGCTTTCCACATTTATCCCTTTCAGCCCCTCTTCGTCGAGGATGTCCAGCACCGCCTTTGATTTCTGCCCATCCTCCACCACCTGGTAATAGCTCAGGCTCAGGATATGCCCGATTTCATCGCTGTGCCGCAGCTTCCCCTCTTTGTCTTTCACTTTGTAAAACATTTGTTCTTCATCGTCCCACCACTGCTCGTACAGCAGCTGTTCCAGCTTATGCGCCGTCGCTCTGCAGCGGGCGCTCCTCTCCTGGTCTTTCCGGCATCCGAACAGGGCCTCCGCGGAGCGGTATCCCCTGATTTCAATGGCCAGAAGATCGATCAGCGCCTGAGCCTCCATGAACCGGCTGTCCTCACAGTAGGAGGGTATCCCCAGCCTGGAGCCGGGATATCTGCGCTCCAGGAGCCCGTCCCCGTCCCTGTCCCATAAGCGGGCGTATTCCTCCACTGTGGTCTGATAAAAGCGCACGAAATCCGACTGGAACAGATAGTCCCTGTCCCCTGTCATCCGGTACATCCTGTAGCAGGCGTCCGTCACGTCGAAATTCGCGGGCAGATTGTACCAGAAGTCCTGGTCTCCGGCGTAATCCACCGGACAGGGCCTGTAATCCTTGTCTATCTCCCAGAAGCCGCAGAACTGCCTGCTCTCCGCAACGCTCTGGGCGAAGCGCAGGAGCATATTCTTGGTGTGCTCCCGAAGCCCCAGAGCCTCCGCTCCTTTCGCGTGATGGGCCACATCCCGCATGCAGAATGCCTGTCTGTCAGGCAGGGCGGCCTCGTACCATTTCCCTACCAGGTCGCCCTCATGGCTGTAGGCAAGGGCCTGTTCTTTCGCCCAGGCAAATCCTCTGTTCCAGAATTCCTCCGATGTGGTAAATTCGATTCTTCCCTTTTCTGCCATAGTCTGCCTCCCTGTACTCCTCTACTGTTTCACCGCGCCCAGCGTCATGCCGGAGACGAAATATCTCTGGAAAAAAGGGTAAATCACGATAATGGGCACCACCACGATAATCGTAATGGCCGCGCGCACGGTGAGCGGCTGGATTCCCCTCATCTTTTCCGCGATCATGACGGAATCCGTCATGTTGGAGATGGCATTGGTCTGGTTCAGGATGCGGTACAGGATAATCTGCAGATTGTCCCAGGTACCGTTCTTGCTGTACAGATTCACATCGAACCAGGAATTCCAGTGGCCCACCCCTACATAAATGGCGATGCAGGCCAGCATGGGGACGCTCAGCGGCAGGACGAACCGGGTAAAGATGCACAGTTCGCTGGCTCCGTCCACCCTTGCGGCCTCAAAGAGCGCTTCGGGCAGATTCTGGACATAGGACGCGCACAGGAGCATATAGTAGGCGCTGAATATGGAGGGAACCCAATAGACCGCCAGCGTATTCACCAGGCCCAGTCTAGTCATGAGCAGATAGACCGGAATCAGCCCGCCGCCGAAATACATGGTGATCAGAAACAGGATCCGCATGAACTTCCTGCCGCTAAACTGCCTGCAGCTGACGATATACCCCAGCAGCGCATTCCCCAGGACCGCCGTCACGGTGCCGATCACGGTACGCAGCACGGACACCACGAAACCGCGTATCAGGCTGCTGTCCGCCAGGACGAATTTATAGTTTTCCAGCGAGAACACTCTGGGCCACAGATAGATACCCCCCTGACCGCGTCATAGCCGTCATTGAACGAAATCGCCAGCACGTTGACAAAGGGATATACCACCGCGACCAGAACCAGAATCATCAATACAATGTTAAACGCGTCGAACACTCTTCCCGACTTTGTCTGTTTGATATAGAACGGACGACTCATGATATCCCTCCTTTAAAAAATTGCCGTATCCAGCTTCTTGCGGCAGAACCAGTTGGTGGCCCATACCAGGAGCACCCCGATCACGGACTTCATCAGCCCTACTGCGGTACCGATGGAGTAGTAGCCCAGTTGGATGCCGTACCGGTAGGAATAGGTATCGATGACATCCCAGTAATTCTGCGTGGAGGCATTGCCCAGCACCAGATGCTGCTCAAATCCCGCGTTCAGGATTCCTCCGATTCCTAAAATCCACTGCACTACTATGGTGGGCAGAATCGTAGGCAGGATGACATAGCGCACCACTCCCAGCCGCCCCATGCCGTCTACCGCCCCGGCTTCCATCAGCTCCGAATCCATGCTGGACATGGCGGAGAGATAGATGATAGAGGCCCATCCCATGCCTTTCCAGATGTTGGCTATGGTGTACATCACCCAGTAATACCTGCCCTCCGTCAGGAACGGAATCGCCTCCTCCACCAGATGCAGCCGCTTCAGGATATCGTTTATGATTCCTTCGTTGGAGAGCAGCATGAAAATCATGCTGCCCGCCACGACCCAGGAGATAAAATGCGGCAGATAGGAGGTGGTCTGGACGCATTTCTTGAACCATCCGTTCTTCAGTTCATTGACGCACAGCGCGAACAGTATAGGCGCCACGAATCCGAATGTCAGCCCCATGACGCTCATGGCCAGCGTGTTGCGCAAAAGCTGCAGAAACACCGGGCTGAGCACAAATTCCCTGAAATATTTCAGTCCCACGAATTCACAGTCAAAAACGGACATGCCGGGCATATAATCCACAAAAGCAATCAGCAGACCGTACATGGGCACATAGGCAAACAGGATTACCCATATGATAATCGGAATGCACAGCAGCCAGAGCTGGCGCTGCTTCTGAAACATTTTCCAACAATGTCCCGCTTTCTTTTTGATTTTTTCTACCATGCTTTTATCCTCTCGTCAGCTGTATCACTGCCCCATCTTCTCCATGGCTTTCTTGTAGTTCTCGGAATAAGCCTCTTCAATCTTATCGATTCCCGCCACTGTCAGGGCATCCTGCAGTTTCGTCCACGCAGCCTCGAATTCCTCATCATTGTTGGCCTGTACCGCGATCGGCCAGTTCATCTTCCAGGCATCTTTCACGGATTGCTCCGCCAGTTTGACTTCATCGGATTTCACCCGCAGCGTGTAGGTGGAGGCGTCAAAAATCGTGCCCGCCATGTTTTCAATCATCATGGACTTCCACTTGTTCTCTTCATACCACATCTGGTTAGGCCAGATATTGTGCTCCCCGTCCTCCCATCTGGACTGGTTCATGAACAGCCAGGGCACGCCCTGCCAGTAATATTCGTCATCGTAGGACCAGGTCTCGGTAACGAGCTGCTGCTTGGCCTCGGAATCCACCTCCCAGTTGCCGTTCTCATCGATGTTCCAGAACTTGCCGGTTCTTCCTGTATCTCCTATCGGCGTACCGTTCGGAATGCCCCATCCGGAGATTGCTTTCCCAAGGTCTGTGGCCTGGAAATTGATGAATTTCATGAGGGCTTCCGGATTCTTCGCCTTGTCCGTGATGATGGTGCATGAGCTGCCAAGGTAATTCTTGCCGCTCAGGTACGCGCCCTCGGCATTCTCCCCCTTGAAGCTGATCTGCACGAAGCGTTTGTCCTCAGGCATGTTGGGATCCATGCTCTGCCACACCTCATGTCCCGCGTTGTAGCTGATCCACCAGCCGCCAACCGCGCCCACGATCCTCTCGCTGGAGAACTTGGCTTTCCACTGTTCAAAATTGTTGGCAAAGGCATCGGGATCAAGGGTCTTGTCCTGATAGAAGCGGTTGAAGAACTTTGTCATCTCTTTGCCTTCATCCGTGAACGCCCAGTAGGTAAAGTTGCCCTCGTCATCCACTTTGTAGCCGTTCTTCAGGCCCCAGAAGCCGCTGTATGTAGCCGGATCGGGGTCTTCGTACAGGGACATGGCGTATCTGGTCTCCCCGTTGGGAGTGGTGGGGAATTTCTCCAGAATCGCGTTCAGCGCATTGTAGTAATCATCCGGCGTCTTGATTTCCGGCGCGCCGATTGCCTGCCACTCATCGTAGCGGATGTGGGCGCTGTTGTCCGGCAGTTCCGAGATGCTGCCCATCAGAGTGGGAACGTACCAGAGCTTCATGTCATTGTCCAGGAACAGAGGATAGTGCTCGCCCATGGAAGCTTTCACGTCCGCACCGATATTGTCCATGTAAGGGGTCAGCTCCACCGCCTTATTCATCTTGACGAATTTCTCCATGGTGGTGAAAGACAGGTTCCTGATGATGTCCGGGTAATCCCCGGATGCCAGCGCCAGGTTCACGGCTTCCGTCCCGTCACCGGCAATGTGCTGAATATTGAACTGGATATTGAATTTTTCCTTAAAATACGCGATTACGTTCTCTTCTCCGGCTTTTTCCGCCTCTGTGGGGGCATAGCTTCCGGAGGCGTCCAGGATATTAATCTCCAGGGTCTCCTCGGGCACTTCCCAGCCGAACTCATTGAAATTGCCGGAGCCCTGGCCGGATTCTGCCTGCGCCTGTGAAGCGTCTGTGCCGCCGGACTCTCCCGCGCTGCCGGATACCCCTGCGCTTCCCGAATTCCCGCATCCTGCCAGTAAGCCCGCGATTAAAACTGCCGCAATCAGTGAACTCTTTTTCTTCCTCATAATTTTTCTCCTTTTCTGCTTTCCCGGGATTGTCGTCCCTGAATCTAAGGTTTATAATGGAATTATAAGGATTTCCGCTTTTTCTACCAATGGAAAAAAGCTACGCCGACATGGAGAAATGTTGGGTCGGCTATACATTTTGTCAGTGGAGGAATCTTTTTCGGATTCCCTTTCTCTCAAACTGCACAAGTCATTTGTCCCAGGCGCTTGCAAGATATCTATTTTTCCTATATAATTGAGGGGAAAGATGTGAATTACATCCGATTCGGGGAGGATTCTCTCATGGCAACGCAGTCATTAATCAAAATCCATAAATACCATGACGATTTACAGCGCTTCATTCATTTCTACAATGTCAAACGGGACAAAAACCTGATTCTGATCCAGACAGGCTGCCAGGACCGCTGCCATTCCGTCCAGGTCCGTCCCAGAGTCCGCGACCATTTCCTGCTGCATTTCGTCAGCGCCGGTTCCGGCTGTCTCCATCTGCAGAACGCCTCCTATAAGGTGAACGCCAACGACTGCTTTTTGATATATCCCAACGAGCTGTCCACCTATCATTCTCAGACCGGCAGCATCTGGGCCTATTATTGGATCGGCATCTCCGGGACGCTGGCGGAGGATCTGCTTGCCAAAATCGGTTTCCGTCCCGGAAAGCAGGCCGTACATTTTTCCGATCCCTCTGTCTTCGATGTGCTGGCGCAGATCGTCGATGTGGCAATGCTGTATCAGGATGACATCTACGCCCTGTATATGAAGACCTGCAGCCTGCTGTACCAGCTTTTTTCCATTTTATATCTGGAAAACAAGGAAAAGCGCCTGACGTTCCACTCGCCTCTGCTGGAGGACAATGCCGCCCTGTTCGGAATCGGCTATTCCAGGCAGCAGTGGGTCAGCGCTGTGGTCACGCTGATTCAGGACAACTACAGCGAAAATCTGAAAGTAGAAGCCATCGCCAGCTATCTGCATTTGAACCGCAGCTATCTCTCGTCCCTGTTCAAACAGGAGATGGGAGTCTCTATCAAGCAATACCTCTCCGAATACCGCATAGAGGCGGCGAAGAACAAGCTTCTGAAGACAGACCGGAGCATCAGCGAGATTTCCTATCAGTGCGGCTTTCCTGACCCTCTCTATTTTTCCCGTATTTTTAAGGAGAAGACCGGGTTGAGCCCCAGCGAGTTCCGCCAGGCGGACAATTCCGAGGGACATACCTCCGGGCATGAATTGGATAAAGCCAGCACCATCGATCTGCCTGCCCAGACCGAGGACTATTTTCTGACCTACTGAAAAGGAGGCCGCGGGAATCCATTCCCGCGGCCTCCCCGGCAAAACTCTTTATCAGGCTGTCCCGGCGATCCAAAAACGCGGCTTGGCCGCCCTACAGCCGGTTCTCAAAATATGATAATAATATATCGGCATTGCGCTCCATCCATGGCACAGGCTTCCGGCATTGTCAAAATCTTTCTCCCCCAGCTCCGTCTCCCATACCGTCGTGCCGCCGTATTCCACCATGGGGGTGTATATCCTCTCGATATCCTCCAGAATCACCGGGGCATAGCGCTCTTTGTCCACTTTCAGCCAGGCATCGTACTTAAAGCAGAGCATGGACAGGGAGATCGGCGTCAGCGCTTCATCCGTCCGCAGGCGCCGGCATAAGCTTTCCGCCTCACTGCCCGTCACCGCGCCGCAGAGGATCGCCAGGGCGTTCCCCAACTGGCTGCCGCCTCCTACCCGGGACAGATTGCGGCACAGTCCGGCCTCCTCGTCCCAGAATGCCTGACGGATATGGCCGTTAAGGGTTTGGGCCTGAGCGCTGTAATCGTTCTTCCTGCCCAGCCTGTCCGCTATTGCCCCCAGATTCTGCAGCGCCAGGGACAGCAGCGCGTTCAGGATCACATCCGGCCGGGAGGTATCGGTGGCCGCTCCGTCCAGCCCCTGCCGCCATTCATAGAAGTTCCAGTATCTTTTCCCCGCAAAGGGCGGTATCAGGCCGTCCTTTATATGGCTGGTGAACGCCTCCGCCACGGACACCAGCTTCGGATAGATTTCCTCCAGGAATGCCAAATCGCCGCTGTAGTCCAGGTACTCCCTGCACTCCGTGATATAATGCAGGGAGAAAGAGGGAATGACGAAATCCATCTTGATAGGATAGCAGATAGACATCAGCCCGTCCTCCCGCCTGTCTTTGGACATCAGCTGCAGGCAGGCCCTGGGGAAACGGTACTCCCCGAAGGCATAATACCCGGCCAGCATCTGGTTGCGGCTGTCCATGGCGTACAGCGCCTGCTCCCTCCAGGGACAGTCCTCGTAGTGCTCATGCATGCACAGGTGCAGGGTCTCCACACACATGTCGTAAATCTTCGTCTGCAGCGCGTTCAGCCGGGGCCTTGCCTTTTCCGCAAGGACATACATGGCAGGGGCAATGGCCAGCTTCTCCACGGTCACCGGATGCTCCGAATGGATCTCCAGATACCGGCAGCCCAGCCTGCGGAAAGGATTCAGGTATTCGTTTTCCCCTTGCTTCGCCCTGTAGGAAACGCTGAAGTCCCTGCCGCCGATAATCCGGCGCACACAGCCGTCCTCTATATGCTCTCCGTAGGCTATGGTGATATCCTGCTCCCGGGGAGAGTTCAGCTTCAGGCGCAGGAATCCTACCTGCTCGCTGCCAAGGTCAAAAATGACATCTGTGTCGCTGATTCGTTTGCACTCTGTGCCGTCTACATCTGACAGCAATGTCAGTTTATCGCAGGGCCTGATGCGCAGGGGAAGTTCCTGCTTTACCACCACTGCCGGATGAAAATCTGATGACGCTCCTGTCATCCAGTCATCCTCTTTGGCGGCATCGTAGCCATATCCTAAGCCCAGCTGGCCGGTGATGATATGCATCCTGTGGTTCCGGTAGGCCCTGCTCATGCGGGAGAGCGTGTCCTCACTGCTTCTGCACAGCATTTTTTCCTCTCCCACAACCTCATACAGCAAGCCCGCGTTGCCCAGGCAGTATGTAGAGGAACTGGCTATGCCATAATACCACACCACTATGGCGATGCAATTCGCCCCCTTTGTACAGCAGGCGGTGATGTCCACCTCGTCGTACACCTTGTCGTAGGGGAAATCCGCATACTGCCCCCATGCCGCAAGCACGCCGTTCACATACGCCGCATAATTGCTGTCCGCCGAGATGCGCAAAGTCACATTGCCCGCTTCATAGTCGAACCGATCCAGAAACTCCCCGTACTCGTCCGCCCGGGGATTGGCGTTGCACCAAATCCACAGCGCATTTTCAAATGCTTTTTCCATAAAATTTACCCGCTTCCTTTCCTGCTCATTATGCTGCCATGTGGCCTGTCATCAATTCTTTTGATAAATCTCCGAGGAGACCACTTTTCCGTCTTCCCACGCCAGGTCTACCGCTTTTCCGCCCTTTATCCGAAGCCCCTTTGCATAGCCGGAGGCGAACTGCTTCGGAAGAGCGGGCAGGAGCTTCACCTCTCCTCCCCTATCCTGCACCAGCATGTTGCAGATGCCTGCAATACCGCCGAAATTGCCGTCAATCTGGAAAGGCTCATGGGCATCCCAGAGGTTGGGGTAGGTGGACCTTGTCAGGAGAATGTGCAGGTACTCCCAGGCTTTCTCCCCGTCGCCCAGTACACCGAACAGATTCACGATCCAGGCGCAGCTCCATCCTGTGTATCCGCCGCCGTTTTTCAGGCGGTTCTCCAGAGAAACGCGGGCCGCCTGCTTCATTTCCGCCTTTCCCTCCCACAGTTCCGAGGGAAACAGGCCGTACAGATGGGACACATGCCTGTGGCCGGGCTCCACTTCCCGGTATTCCCTGGCCCATTCCAGAATCTGTCCGTAACTGCCCCGTTTCACAGGCTCCAGCCGCCCCAGCTTTTCCTTCACTTCCTCTGTCAGAGGCTCCTCTATCCCCAGAATCTCGCAGATGGATAGATAATGACAAAAGACATCCTCTGTCAGCTCCAGATCCATGGCGGAAGCATAAGTGACCGAGCACTTCTCCCCGGCCTCATTATAATAGACATTTTCCGGGGAGGTGGAGGGACAGGTCACATACCGGCCCTGATGCTCCACCAGCCAGTCTGCCAGGAACAGAGCACACTCCCTGAACACGGGATAGGCTCTCTCCCTCAGGAATGCCTTATCCCCGGTGTATTCGTAATACCGATAAAATTCCTGCACCAGCCAGGACATTCCCATGGGCCACATGCCCCATGTCACGCTGCCGTCCTGCCCCGCCTCATTGCCATAAACGATGCCCACCGGGTTGGTGGCATACCACCCGTCGGCATTGTGGTGGTGGACGGTTCCCCGGCAGCGGTAATTGACTGCCGCCGTCCGCTTTCCGCGCTCTGCCAGCTTCTCCACATAGGAGAGATAGGCCTCCATGCACTCCTCCAGCCCGCAGCTCAAGACGGGCCAGTAGTTCATCTGCAGGTTGATATTGGTGGTCCAGTTGCTGCTCCAGGGGGGCTGCATCTCCCAGCTCCAGATTCCCTGGAGATTGGCCGGAAAACTCCCCTCTCTGGAGGATGCTATCATAAGGTAGCGGCCATACTGGAAATACAGCGCGAATAGCCCGTTGTCCTCGCCGCCGTCTTTCAGGTTCTGCAGGCGGACATCCGTGGGCAGCTCTATCTGTTCTCCCAGATACAGTTCCACCTTGTCAAATATCTTCCTGTAATCCGTGATGTGCGTTTCTTTGATGGCAGCATAGTCCCCCGCAAGCGCCGCAGGCTGTACCATTTCTACGGACAGCACCGCACGGGAGGCGCCTTTTATCCGAATCCTGCCATCGGCCACAACCAGCTCGCCGTCGCTCTCCAGCACTTTGATTCTGCCCGTGAAACGGATTCCTCTGTAGCCCCAGACTATGGCCTCCTCTCCCTGGCGCACATAGCAGGGATCTGCATGCTCCGGACATTTGCCCCGGATCCGCAGGCCTTCTGCCTCCGACTCCGAAACGCACTTCAGCCGGGAATCCAGGAAAATCTCCAGCTCCATCACCGGCCGGGATGCCTCCAGGGACATGACAACCGCCTTGCCCGGATAGGTGGCGAAGACTTCTCTGTGATATTGAACGCCCTCCGCCTGGAAATCCACATAAGATATAGCCTCCTCCAGATCCAGGCTGCGGCGGTAGTTCTCTGTCTCAGGCTCCTTAGTCTTGTCCTGGCCGCCCAGGTTCCGATAGACGATATGCAGATTGCCCAGAGGAAGGTAGTTCTCGTTGAACTCTCCCATCATGTTCCGGCGAATCATCTCTTCCGCCTCAGGTACTCTGTCCTGGAAAATCAGTTCCCGCACTTTCTGCAGGCTGTCGTATGCCCCCGGATTGGCCTTGTCTTTCTCATAGCCGCTCCACAGGCTGTCCTCATTCAGCCCCAGCATCTCCTCCCGGGCGCCGCCCCATATCATGGCTCCTAATTTCCCGTTTCCTACAGGCAGAGTCTCTTCCCACCGCCCTGCGGGCTTTGCATAATACAGTTCCAGTTTCCTGCCCATCCTTTACCTCCTCATTTCGGCGCATATGCCCGTGGACGGACATCGCCGAATAGTCAACTTTTCTTACAAACACCTGTTGGAATCATTTTAACATCTCACCGGGCAATGTCAACTGATTTCCGTTATTTTATCCAGCGGAAACAGAAACACTGCACATCGCTTCGGTTTCGGTGCCGATAAACAGCCTGAAAAACTAGAATGATAAGAAATTGGCAAAAGCCGTGCCCCGGAAGACACGGCTTTCTGCCATACTACATAACGTCAGATTTTATACTGTTTAGCGATTTCACTTGCCGTGAAACCAGGCTGCATTGGGTAAACATATATGGCCTGATTTACGACTCTCAGATTTCATACAACTCCATCTGGTACGCGGCATACTCTTCCATCTTCATCGGTATGGGAAGTCCTGCGTTCATCAGCGCCGCGCCAAAATAGCGCTTATGGGACCGGGCATCCTCGTATACCGCGTCCGGCTTCAGGCCTTTGAGCCTGACATAATGCACCGGCATGTTCCCATGGATTTCCAGCATCACCGCGCTCAGCAGCGCCCTGCTCTTGTCTTCGGAGACGAACATCCAGGCCCCGAAAGCCTCCCGGAAAGGATCTGACAGCCGATAGTAATCCCCCCGGTAAATCAGGGGCGCGTATTCTTTAAACTGCCTTACCTGCTCCTTTATCTCCTCTTTCTCCTCCGGGGACAGTTTCCCGGGATCCAGCTCATAGCCGAAAGTCCCCGCCATGGCCACTACCCCTCTGGTGCGGAGGCTTGTCCTGCGGCCGGTCTGGTGATTGGGCACAGCCGACACATGGGCACCCACCGCAGAGGCGGGATAGAAAAAGGACGTGCCATACTGAATCCGCACCCTGTCCACCGCGTCCGTGTTGTCGCTGCACCAGATCTGGGGCGTATAATACAGCATCCCGGCGTCGAATCTTCCGCCTCCGCCGCTGCAGCCCTCTATCATGATGTCAGGATAGCGCTGCATCAGCTTTTCCAGGAAATCATACACGCCGATCATATAATCGTAGGTCACTTTCCCCTGCGCATTCCGGGCGGAATAGATATCGGAGAGGCTTCGGTTCATATCCCACTTCACATATTCCACATTCCCCTGCTCCAGCACACCGCATATCTCCCGGAACACATATTCCCGCACCTCTTCCCTGGAAAAGTCCAGCACCAGCTGATTCCTGCCGCGCACCGGCTCTCTGCCCGGAATCCGCAGCGCCCAGTCCGGATGCTCCCTGTACAGATTGCTGTCCTCGGACACCATCTCCGGCTCGATCCAGATACCGAACTTCACCCCGAATCCGTTGATGCGCTCTATCATCTCACCCAGCGTGCACCCCAGTTTCCGCTCATTGACCTGCCAGTCTCCCAGGCCGCTGTTGTCATCCTCCCGCTTGCCGAACCAGCCGTCATCCATGACCACCATGTCGATTCCAAGCTCCGCGGCGCTCTCGGCCAGGGCGCAGATGGTGTCGGCGTTGAAATCGAAATACGACGCCTCCCAGCTGTTCAGAAGCACCGGCCGAATCCGGTCGCGAAATTTTCCTCTGCAGATATGGTTCCGGACCGCACCGTGGAACATCCTGGAAAGCGCGCCCAGTCCCCTGTCCGTATGCCCCAGGACCACCTCGGGCAGCACAAGCGACTCCCCGGGCTTTAAGGGATAATGGAACAGGTCGCTCTGCAGCCCCATCATCACCCGGGTCTGGTCATACTGATCCCGCTCCGCCTCGCACATAAAATTCCCGCTGTAGACGAACATCATACCATAACAGCTCCCGTTTTCCTCCGTGGCGTTCCTGTCCGTTACAATCACTGCCGGGTTATACTGATGGCTGGAAGTCCCCCTGCGGCTGCCAATCAGTTGACTGCCATGGTCAATATGGGTGCGCTGCAGATTCCGCTCCATGGCATGCCTCCCATGGAAACTAATCAGGTCATACTCCCCGGCCACAAAATCCATACAGGCCGACAACGCTTTCTCCACCACAATCTCCCCGGAACCGCCATTGCAAATCACGGCGCTTCTGGTAATGATATCTTCTTTCTCCAGCACTCCGTAAAGAAGCCTGACCTCCACGCCGCTGACGGAATCCCGCAGCACAATCTCCAGAGTCTCCGCCTCCTCCTCTTTGGCGTACACCGCCGGAAGCCCCTGCAGGCCATATTTGCCTTTCCTCACCTCATGGCTCACATAGCGCAGGTCGCAGCTCTCCGATCCGTCCTCATTCCGGAGGGCGAAAGCGCTGCTGCGAAAATCCCCCGTCCCCAGGCTCGGGTATTCCTGGGGAAGGGCGTCCAGGGAGTAAGTCCTGTCTAACCCCACCGCGGCAGGATTCCCGGAGAAGCCCCTGTCATAATACGTCAGAAGATAGTCCATGGAAAGCCTTTCCTCCATTTGGCCGGATATCTTTCCTCCGTAATACAAATGCATAAGAAAGCCGTAGGCATCCACCTTCATCTGATAAGTGGAATGCGCTGTGTGTATCGTAAAGATACGATTCGAGCCGGAATGCTCTTTATCCCTTTGATAAATTATCGCCATAGCCCTGTCTCTGCTTATCCCTTTCTTTTTTCTATATTATAGACAACAGTATAGCCTATTTCGGACACGCTTTCAACACCAAGATTGCAAAAAGTAAAACCAGCCGGAACACCCCGCGTTTTCCCACGGAATGCCCCGGCTGTATCCAAATTCCTCCCAATCCGGAACCGCAGCCCTACTTCACCGCCCCGTTGGTGACTCCGTTCAGGATCTGCTTCTGGCACACCAGATAGAAAATCAGGATCGGAATCAACGACAGCAGATAGGACGCGAACGCCAGGTTATAGTTGGTCCCGAACTGGGACTGGAAGTTCAGCTGTGCCAAAGGCAGGGTGTTCTCCCCGGAACCGGCCATGATGATCAGGGGCGTCATCACATCGTTCCACACCGCCAGCGCCGTGATCACGGCCACCGTGGCGTGCATGGGTCCCATGATGGGGAAGATGATGCTCCAGTAGGTCCTCCAGGTGGAAGCGCCGTCCACCCTGGCCGCCTCCTCCAGGGCCATGGGGATGTTCACCAGGTACCCGGAGTACAGCATGATGTTCATGGGCATATAGAACACCACATACAGGAGGATGACGCCCCCCCAGTTGGCCAGGTGCAGCTCCGCCGTCTGCTTCGCCAGGGGCATCATCAGGATGGCGAAGGGCACGAACATGCCGCTGACGATGAACAGGTACACGAAGCTGTAGAACTTGCTGTGGGCCTTATTGCGCCCTAAGGCATAGCCCATCAGGGAATGCACCAATACGGACAGCACGATGGTGCTTATGGAGATCAGCAGGCTGTTTTGCAGGGAGTGCCAGAAATCCGTCACTCTCATGGCCTCCCGGAAATTGTCCAGGCTCCAGGTCTTGGGCAGGGACAGGATGCCGCTGATGCTGTTGGTCATCTCAGAGGGCTGCTTGAAGGCGATCACAATGGTCATGTACAGCGGAAATACAATGGTGGACAGCCCTAAGATAAGCAGTATCATGACGGCTTTGTTGGATTTTCCCATGGATGATGTGTGTTTCATAGCTGCTCCTCCTTTGAACTGGAAAATTTCATCTGGGCAACGGAGATGATGACGATCACGATGAAGAACACCACCGCGTTGGCGCTCTGGAACCCGAACTGTCCGCCTGCCATACCGTTATTGTAGATCAGGTAGGAGATGGACTCCGTGCTCTGGGCAGGGCCGCCCTTGGTCAATGCCACGATCTGGTCGAACACCATCAGGAAGTTCTTCACGCACAGCACCATGTTGATGGAGAAGAACGGGATAATCAGCGGGAACGTCAGGTACCTGAACTGCTTCCATCCGGTGGCCCCGTCGAGCCCGCCCGCTTCGTACACGTCCTCCGGCACGGTCTGCAGGCCTGAGATGTAGATGATGGTATTCATGGCGATGGCCTGCCATGCGCATACGATCATGACGCCGATCCAGGCCTTGCTGGGGCTGGACAGGATGCTGGAGCTCAAAGCCTTGATTCCGGCCATGTCCGCCAGCGCCGGTATGATGTAAGTAAAAAAGTAGTTGAAGATGTAGCCCACTACCAGGGAACCCAGGATGTTTGGCAGGAAATAGGCCCCCCGGAAGAATCCCTTGGCCCGGATCTTGCTGTTGAGCCCCAGCGCCAGAAGCAGGCTGAGCACGTTCACTACCACGGTGGTCACAAGGGCCAGCTTGATGGTGAACCAGTAGGATTTCCCTACCCGCGCATCCGTGAATAAATCGATGTAATTCCGAAGACCAACCCAGTCATATTTGCCGAAGCCTCTGAAATTGGTGAAACTGTATATCACGCCCCGAATCAGCGGGATGGTGTTGAAGCAGACGAACAGGGCCAGGATCGGTATGGTAATCAGCATAAATGTTCTTTGTCTGTCATTTTTCATGGTCTTTACTCCTTCCCTCCTTCAGGATTTAATGGTTCTGGGCATATTCCTGCACCATGCGGATGATGTCCCTGTTGTACCTCTGCCAGTTGGTGTCGAAGGTGGCCAGGAAATCATCCACATCCTTCTCAATCAGGAAAGTCTGGAGCAGCGCGTCCACAGACATTTCCGAAGGGTAATAGTGATCCTGATAATCCGTCATGTTCCCGGTCTGGATGAACTCCAGCATGCCGTCCAGCATGGAGGCCAGCCGGAAATCGCCGTTTTTGCAGGGAACCGCGTTCTGGTCATCGATGTACTGCTGTATGTTCTCGTCCGCAAGGAGGAAATCCAGGACTTCGTAGGCGGCTTCCTTGTCGGGGCAGTCCGCCATGACGCAAAAGCCCAGATCGATACCGGAATTCAGCGTCCGGTCGTCTTTATTGTCGCAGGCGGGCATCACAAAGGAGTCGATGTCCAGATCCGGATTCACGGAGAGAATCTGAGGAGTGGCGTAGCTTCCGATGGGGTACATGGCCGATTCCCCTCTGGCGAAGGCGGTACAGGCGTCATTGTACCCGTAGGCGAAAGGATCCTCGGGGCCGTAGGGCAGAAGCTGCGCATATTTCTCCGCCAGCTCTCTGTACTGGTCCGTAAAGGTGGTCTCGCCGCGGTTGACCTGCTTGGTGGTGTCCGAGGGCGCCAGCTCCACGGCCATGGCGTTCCAGGGCGCCAGACAGGTCCAGGTGTCCTTGAAGCCGAAATAGAAAGGCAGGATCCCCTCCGCCTGGATGTCGTCGCAGAGGGCCAGCAGCTCCTCCCAGGTCTCCGGGATCTTCCAGCCGTGGTCAGCGAACATCTGCCGGTTGTAGAGCACGCCCGCCGCGTTGGCCACATAGGGCAAGATATAGGTACCGTCCACAGGCACAAACTCCAGGGCCTCGGCAATGTCCAGGTATCCCTGGTTGATGCTCTGCAGCCCGCTATAATCTGACATATCTGTCAGGATTTCAGCGTCCACAAAGTAGGAATAGTTGATGTCGCCGCCGATTCCGATGATGTCCGGATAGTCCTCCCGGATGAACCTGGTCTTGAGGATGGTGGTGGCATCGTTGGGAGAGTTGATGGTCAGATGGATGTCGTCATGGGTGGCGTTGAACTGCTCTTCCACCGTCTTGAAGTAGTTGGCCGCCTCCGGCTTGTACTGGACGATTTCGATTTCAGTCTTGCCGCTGTTCCCGGACGAAGCACATCCCGCAACGGGAAGCATGGCTGTCATGCAGCACAGCGCTATTCCCACGCATTTTGTTCTCTTTCCATGGAAAAACTTCTTTCCATTCATGGCATTCGCTCCTTTTCATTTTAGTCCAGCACCTGTCCGGACAGACACTGGTATCCGGATTTCGATTTCATCCATGATATCTCTCAACCGGATTTTTTTGATAGAAATATGATAACATGCCATTATGCTATCAGAAAATAGTATAATTTTGCATATTTTATACCATTATGCCACTTTTTCAGAATTTTGTTGAAGTCAGTCAGCATTTTGGTATATAATCACGATTACAGGGTTCGCGTAGCAGTTCCTATGATATCATGACTCTTGCGCGGAAATTATCAGATACTATTCCACAAAGAGGTGCTTTATGAGCGAGGTAATTTTTTCCGTTTTTCCAAGCGAGAATTTTATTGACCTGGGGCTCTATCAATTTGGCTGGGAACAGTGCGATCCATCCCACTCTTTCGGGCCGGCTGCAAGGAATCACTATCTGTTCCATTTATGTCTGTCCGGCACCGGCAGACTCTTTGCGGAGAACTCCAGAGGAGAATCTATCGAATACCAGATCAAAAGCGGGCAGGGCTTTCTGCTTTTCCCCAACCAGGTAGCCACTTATATCGCGGACCATGAGCTCCCCTGGGAGTATGTGTGGATTGAATTCGACGGGCTGCGGGCCAAGGAGAACATCGAACTGGCCGGATTCTCCCCCTCACAGCCGGTGTACAGGGCCCGCCACAAGGATGTCTACGAAATGCTGAAAGAAGAGATGCTCTATATCGTGCACCACAAGGAGGAGACTCCGTTCCACCTGATCGGGCATCTGTATCTGTTCATGGACAGCCTGGTGCGCTCCTCCTCCGCGCCACAGACCGTAAAGGGAGGCCGTCTGCGTGATTTTTATATTAAGGAAGCTTTCTCCTTTATCGAACAGAATTTCCAGAACGATATTTCTGTAGAAGATATTGCCGCGGCCTGCGGCCTGAACCGGAGCTATTTCGGGAAGATTTTCCATGAGAGCATGGGGAAGACTCCCCAGGAGTTTTTGATCTCCTATCGCATGACCAAGGCCACGGAGCTTCTGAAACTGACAGACCTGTCAATTTGCGATATCGGGAATGTGGTGGGGTATCCCAATCAGCTGCACTTTTCCAGAGCCTTCAAAAATGTGTACGGCGTCTCCCCCAGGGATTGGCGGTATGAGCATGCCGGAAAGCGTCCTCGGTAGGGGGCTGATATAGCTGTGAATTCCTTGTGATGGGATGGCAAAAGCGCTGATGAAACAGGGCTGCAACTGGCAGTTGCCGGATCGCAAGCCTACAATGGTGGCATCGCAACCGCCGTTTCTGCTACTATATTGCCATCAAATAGAAGGAGGTCGCGGGTATGAACATTGCGGACAGAATACAGAACCTGAGGAAAGCCAGGGGGATATCCCAGGAAGAGCTCGCGGATAAAATAGGGGTTTCCAGGCAGGCGGTTTCTAAGTGGGAAAGCGAACAGAGCACACCTGATATCGAGAAGATCATTCTGTTGAGCAATTATTTTGAGACCACTACCGATTATCTTCTGAAAGGGACCCCGCCTGTGGGCGAATCCGAGAAGCAATGGAGCGCCATGCTGTTCACTATGGCGGGCACCATCCTGAACGGGATCGGATTGGTTTCTTCCATCATTATCTGGCTGGAGCGCCAAATGGTCTATGCCGTGGGAATCGGACTGGTCATCATGCTGCTGGGGACAGGCACGTTCCTGGCGGGACAGTTTATTGGCACAAAGGACAAGGCAAGGGCAAGACGGTCTTTTCTGCTGCCGAATGTGTGGATCCTGGCTTTTATTCCCCTGTCCTGCTGCTTCAATGTCCTGGACGGACTGGCGGGCGGTTTCTGGGGGCAGCTTGCGCCGCTCCCCTTGTTGGGGAATTCTGTCAGGACATATCTGCTTTTCTGGGCCGGATATATTTTCGTATGCGTGCTGGCGGATATCCTCATTGTCTGGAAGGCCCGGAATAACGGGACTCCCTGAAAAATCATGATACAGCGATGCCCCGATTCCGGGGGAACGGCCGGCTTGTTATCGTCCGGAAGATAAGTCATTCACGGAAAACAGAACTGCCGGGAAATGGTGCAGTCATACATCATTTCCCGGCAGTCTCTGCCCGGTGGGCGAGCATGCCGCGTACTTCGGGCATCTCTAATTCAGCACAGTGCTCCTGTATTCAATGGAGACTACCTCGTCCCCTTTGATGATGAAGCACAGTCTCATGTTTCCCTTTTCATAGACTATCATTCCGTCTTCCTCCTTGCCGCCGTCCGGATAGGCCTGCAGCAGCTTCTCCCGGGAGTCTCCGATGCAGATGCCCTCAGCCGTGGCCACGGAATCGTCCTTCAGGATGACTGTAGAGACGTAGTCTTTGCTCTCGTTGGGGTAGGTGTCCAGTTCAAAGCTGTTATAGGTGTACATTTTGTCCATTCCCTCGAAAGCGCAGCTCTGGGACTCGAAATAGGAGACGGGATCTCCCAGAACGGCAAGGATGGGTGCCGCATCCGCATCTACTTCAATGACGGTGCCGTTGTAGGAAAAAGCGTATCCCTCTCCGCTGGCGGCGCCGTTGGCCGCCGGGGCGCTGCCGGTGCCGCCCTGGCCGGAATCCTGCTGCCCCTCGTCTGCCGCCTCCCCGTCTCCCGGAGCGCCGGCCTCGTCCGCCCCGGAGGTGATGTCCACCGGTTCCATATTCTGGACGCTTCCGTCGATGGTCTTCTCGTCCCCTTTGCCGCAGCCTGTGGCAAGGAGCATGGCTGACGCCAGAAGCACGGCGCATTTTTTCACGGTGCTGATTTTACTTTCTTTCTTTTTCATTTTGTTCTCTCCTTTGTAGTCATTGTGGTTTCTGTGAAAGGCACGATGGACGCCCCCTGCCGCTATGTCCCCAACGCCTGCCGCAAGCCGGGCTACGCCATACTGCATCGCGTCTGTGCCCCTTGCGCTCATTATGTCCCCAACGCCTGCCGCAAGCCGGGCTACGCGGCAGGTTTATGCGGGCGCGGGTATGCGCCAGTCTGTTTTGGCGCACTGCCGTCCCCCGCAATGGGAGAATGCCCTGTGCAGGTCCGCCAGGCATCTGCCGGGCGTTCATTTCATGCCGTAATACCGATATTGTTCTTCCTTCTCCGCTTCGTAGGCGGCGATTTTCTCCTCCCAGAGGGCGGAAAGGTGCGCCTCGTCTCTGCGGTCGGGAACCTTCAGCTCTTCCGTCAGCATTTTCCCCAGATACCGGGAAAGCTTCTCCGCCCCGGACAGGTTCATGTGCAAGCCCCCGTCGTAGGTGTCGGTGCTGTAGTCGATGCCGGTGTCCTCCTGAAGCTCCAGGAAGTTGATGTAGCGCAGATTGTGGGCCGCGGCGTACTCTTCCACCTGGGCCTCCCACTCCGGATACCAGTAGGGGTAGAGGCTGGGGGCTTTTATCAGGATGAGTTCGATTCCCTTTTCCTCGCAGAGGGCGGTGATTTTATCCAGGTATTTCCACGCATTCTCTCCAAACTGATAGTCCCCCAGGATGCGGCCCTCGGGCACGTCCCGGGCCGCTTTCACGTCCACCCGCATGTAGTAACCGTTGTGGGAGACGGGCTTTTTATCGAACATGTATTCGATATCCGCTTCTGTGAGCTCGCTCCATCTGGAGTGGTAGCGGAGGATGGGGAACACATAGTCCAGGAAGTTTTCCTCTTCTCTCATGGAGGCCAGAATGGCCTTTATCTTTGGCAGGGACCATTCCATCCCCTCCAGGGTCATCCGGTTGTAGGCCTCCCGCTGGGACTGGTCGTATTGCAGGGACAGCACGTTGAACACTGCCACTTCCGGGGTCTCGTACCGCAGCGTGTCCTCCAGCAGGTAGTAGGACTGCCAGATATACTGCTGGGCGCTGCCGCGGATGTAGCTGTTGATGCCGTATTCCTGCCAGAGCACCGCAGGGGAGAAGTTCTCGTAGACCTCGCAGTCCCCTATGAAGATGACATTGTGGTCTTTTTCTTCTTCATAATATTCGGCGATGAAGGCGCCTTCTACCACGTCGTCCACGTACTTGGGCACCAGCAGGCGCTGGAGCAGAAATAGCGTGACGAGGACGATGGCTGCGGATACTGATATTTTTATGCACTTTTTTGTTTTCATATTCTTTTCCATGATGATGCGCCTGTTTCTGCTTTGATTATCCATACAGCCCCTTACCCACGCAGCGTTCCGCAACGACGTATTCTCCGTTGGCGTATTTCATCTTTGCGGGCCCTATGCGGAATCCACTTTCTTTCAGGCTGTCAATCAAAGTGTGCATGAAGAAGCCGTGGGTGACGATGATGCAGTTTTCGCCATTTTCCAACAGCGTTTTCACGAACTTTTTTGCGCGCTTTTTTGTATCTCTTCTGCCCTCCGGCTGTCTCGGATGGTTGAACAGCCATTGCAGCCTTCCTGAGATGTTCCAGAACCATAAAGGCAATTTTACATTTCCTTCCAGGCTGGAGCGCAGCGGCACTTCGTCAATCAGTCCGGTCTGGGTAAACTCATTATCTCCGAACATCCTTGCGGCGGTCTCCCCGGTTCTGGGCAGGCTGCTGATATAGATTTTCCCATACGTGCTTCTCTGGTATATAACCTCCGGAATCTCTGTCCGCACCGGCTCTGTGTGCGCCTGGTCATATTTTATGCAGTCCAGGTCGAACTGGCCTGATGTGCTCCATTTCTTCCAGCGGTAATCCACTTTTCCGTGTCTGATGAGAATTACTTTCATTCCGTGCTCGCTTCCATAATCTTTTCTACCCATTTCGTTCCTCTCTTACTGCTGAACAAAATACAACTGTACGGTTGACCTAAAACTGATTATAAATAAACTGGCTGGCGTCATACCCGATGCCGTAGGCTCCCGCCAGCAGCACCGCCAGGAACAGGCCGTACCACAGCGCGAACCGCAGCGGATAGGGCTTTGCCGCAATCCGCTCCCTGACGCTGCCCTTTCTCTGGATAAGGCTTACTGATACCAAAACAAATGTCCCCACAGCCAGAATCCCGTAGTCAAGCGCCGTAAGTCCTAAGCAGAGCAGCGAACCGTCCCACAGGATGTTCCAGTTCCGGGCCGTGAACAGGGAGCCGAACATCCGGAAGGTCACCGGCACGGAGCGGTAGCAGTCGAACGTCCGCAGCATCGACACCAGCAGGAAAGTCCTGGCCACCTCAAAGGCAGCATATCCCCTCCCGCCTGCTCCGAAGCGCTGGTGGAACCTGGCATACAGGGGCTCCAGGGTCTCGGAGACCATCAGCACGGCCCAGTTCCCCAGCCCCCAGGCGATGAAATTCCAGCTGGCCCCGTGCCAGATGCCCGTGGCGAACCAGACCACGAACGAAGACAGATACACCGGCAGCCGCTTGCCCACCTTCTCCCCGAAATGGCGGCGTGAGAATTTGTTGAATTTCTGCATGAACTTGCACACGGAGATGGGGTAAAAGATATAGTCCCGGAACCATGTGCCCATGGAGATATGCCACCTGCGCCAGTATTCCTTCAGGGATTTGGAGAAAAAGGGCCGCTGGAAATTCTCCTGCAGGGTGATGCCCAGAGTCTGGGCGATTCCGATGGTGATGTCGATGCCCCCGGTGAAGTCCGCGTACAGCTCCAGGGCGTAGAAGAACATCCCCACCAGCACATAGGCGCCGTGGTAAGCATCCGTGTCCCCGATGATGGCGTTGACCCCCACCAGCATCCTGTCCGCGATGACCATTTTCTTGAAATAGCCCCACAGAATGCGCTGCAGTCCAAAACTTACCGTTTTTCCGTCAAATCTGTGTTCCCCATACAGGGATTCCGCCAGATCCCCGAACCGGCTGATAGGCCCCTGCACCAGTTGGGGGAAAAAGGACACGAACAGGGCGAACCGGAAGGGATTCCTCTGGGCCCGGACTGTCCCCCGGTACACGTCAATCAGATACCCCACCGCCTGGAAGGTGTAGAAGGAAATCCCCAAAGGCAGCGCAAGGGTCAGGAAAGAAAGCCTTCCTGTCTGCCCGAAGGCCCCCAGCAGCCCATTGATGTTGGCGATGGCAAAGTTGGTGTACTTCAGCACCGCCAGGATACCGATGTTCAAAAGGATTCCCCCCAGTATCCATCCCAGGCGCACCTTTTTCTGCCTGTCCTTATAGGCCTTTTTCTCCTCTTTGGACAGCTCCGCCCTGTGCTCCTTCAGGTAGGCCGCCTGCCTGTCGGCGTTGTCCTCAATCCGGTAGGCCGCGAACCAGATCGTCACCGTGGTCACCAGGAGGTAGGGCACATATTCCGCCCCCGCCAGGAAATAGAAGAGGTAGCCGGCTCCCAGCAGCAGCCCCCACTGGCATTTCCGGGGGATAATGTAGTACAGCAAGAACAAGACCGCAAGAAATCCCAAAAATCCATACGATGTAAAAAGCATGACCGCTTCCTCTTAAGCCCCCAACCCTCAGGCTTCTTCCTCCAGCTTTTGAATCAGGGCGTAGAGAGCCTTTGCGGAATTGAAGTTCTCGGGGAGGATGTCTTTTGCCGTGATGGCGATGTCAAAGGTCTCATTAATCTCCGCAATCAGGCTGACGATGTCGAAGGAGTCCAGAATCTTGTCGTCCACCAGGCGCTCCTCCGTCTCAAAATCTACGTCCGGATGTAAATTGTTCAAAATCTCCATTAATTCTTCCATGATTGGCATTTCCTTTCTTCCAGTTCATTTTTTATTGCCGGAATTCCTCTTTCTCCCTGTTTTGGGAAACCAGCTCTTTCATTGCGTTATTATAAAGTTCCATTCGTTCGGCCACTCTGTCTCTTGGCGACATTTCGTAGTCGTCTAAGTCGGGAACTTTTACCGTCAGGCCAAGTATTTGGCAGATGATTTCAACTTGCCATACTTCCAGAGGAATCTCTTTCCTTTGTCCATCCAGGCCATGAAGCGTTAAACCGACGCTTTCGATCACTTTTTCCATTACGATTCACCCATTTATCATTTTATGGTGTCAGTCAGCAGGTGGGATGCCGGCACGATTTCAGGCATTTCATCGCCTTAAAATATGCGGGCTGCCTGCCCACCTCTGTTTCCGGCCTATGGCCTGGCCCGCCTCGCGCCCCCTCATACATTTTCTTCAGCGTCACCCGGTCGATCTTCCCATTGGCCGTAAAGGGCAGCTGCTCCAGCCGGATGATCCGGTTAGGCAGCATGTAACGGGGCAGTTTCGTCCTCAGGACTGCAACCATTTCTTTCTCAGAAGGGTCTCCCACATAGTACAGCACGATCTTCGCCTTCCAGGTATCGTAGATACAGGCCGCCATGCGGACGTCAGGGAGCATGTCCACATTCACTTCGATTTCCCCCAGCTCGATGCGGTGCCCCATGTGCTTGATCTGGTAATCCTTCCGGGACACGAACAGCAGCTCCCCCGCCTCATTATAGCGTCCGATGTCCCCGGTTCGGTAGATGCGCTCCGGATAGGCCGTGTTCAGGGGATTCTGGACAAAGGCCTCCGCCGTGCGCTCAGGGTCATTGTAATAGCCCAGCGTCAGCGCCGTGCCCCGGATGCAGATCTCGCCCTCCTGTCCCGCCTCCGCCCGCTTCCCCTCCGGCGTCAGCAGCAGAATCTCCCGGTTGGGAAAAGGCCTGCCGATGGGAATCGCCTCGTCTTCCGCAAATTCCCGCTCCACCCGGTAATAGCAGCACATCCCCGTGCCCTCCGTGGGGCCGTAGAGATTGGTGAAAACGGCCTCCGGCAGGGCTTCCCGCCAGATGCGGAACTGCCTGATCGGGAACACCTCGCTGCCGAACGCAATGGTGTGCAGAAATTCCGGTTTTACCGTATCAAAGGTGCCGAAAGCGCTTACCATGGTCAGGGCGGAGACCACCCAGCAGATGGTATTGATTCTGTGGGCGTTCAGGTACTCCACCAGCTTCACCGGAACGGAGAAGAGCTCCCTGGGAATCAGGTAGGTGGTGGCCCCGAATTTCAGCGTGGGATACAGCTCCTTCAGGCAGGCGTCGAAATACAGGGGCGACTGGTTCCCGAAGACCGTCTCCTCCCCGAAGCCCAGCACCTCCGACAGCCGCTCGATATAGTCTATCACAGACCTGTGGCAGGCCGCCACGCCCTTGGGGATTCCGGTGGAGCCGGAGGTGAAGACGATGTAGATCGGGTCTGTATCGATGGCATTCCGGTGAATCTCCTCCAGTGCCCCGTCATCAATCCCGCACTGCGCCATCTCATCGAATAGCACAACCTCCCCCTCCCCGATCCGGAACGTCCTGGCCGTCTCCTCCGTCTCCCGGTCGCAGATGATCAGGGGCGAGCGCACATTGTCCAGTATCAGCTGGATCCTCCCCGCGGGCATCTCCTCGTCGATGGGCACATAGAAATCGCCGCCTGCCACCACGCCGAAGAAGGCCGCCACCTCTTTCGGGGATTTCCGCATGAAGACCACCACGGGCTTTCTGTAGATTCCCTTTTTGTGGAGGAAGCTTCCGACGCTGCGGCTCAGGTCGTATACTTCCCGGAAGCTCAAGGCCTCCGTGCCGTCGGCGTAGGCTGTCTTTGCGGGTTTCTGCTTTACGATATGATTTAAGTAGTCCAATACATTGTTCTGCATCTTCATTCCTCCGAATCATTCCAGAAAAGTCTCTTGATCTGCCCATTGACCGCATCGGTCATGGGCGTTCCTATATCCGTTTCCCGGCCATACCATAGACCGCCAGAATTTGCGAATCTGTTCAAGATGGGCATTGCCCCTCCCGAAGCCGCAGCAGGCATTCATACTGTCCTTTCAGGCGGCCGCAGATAAGAACCGCCTTTCTCGCCAGCACCTCCATCACGTCCAGGAATCCCTCCCCCAGCCCAAAGTCCCGCTTCACCAGCGACAGCTCCGTGCAGGCCAGCAGCACAGCCTGGGCCCCCTGGCCGAACAGCCCTTCCGCCACCCGCCAAAACGCCGCCAAATCCACAGGCTGCCCCGCTTTGACATTCTGATAAATAATCTGCATGACCGCCTGTTGACCTGCCCGGTCAGGCAGCATGGCCGAAATCCCTTCGCCCGCGAACGCCCGCTGGAACAGCCCGCTCTCAATGGTGCCGTCCGTAGCCAGGACGCCTGCCCTGCTGATTCCCGCCTCTTTCAGGCACAGCACTGTTTCCTCAACGGCGTTCAGGATGGGAATGCCTATGGCGTCTTCCAGATTTTTCTGGAAATAATGGGCCGTGACGCAGGGAATGGCAATGGCCTCCGCCCCTTGACTCTTTAAGTCAACCCCAATCTCTACCATCTGGGGCAGAGGGTTCTCCCCGCTCTGGCCCAGGATGAATCTGGTGCGATCCGGAATCTGCGGTTTGCTGTGGAGAAGAATCTCCATATGTTCCTGATCGGATTTCGCATCACTCATCTGGGTGAGCAATTGCAGAAAATATGCCGTTGCCATGGGGCCAAGGCCGCCGATGACACCTAACTTCTTCATTTGTGTACCTCCAAATCCGCCCCGCGGACATTCGCTTCCTTATTGTATCCGCTTCTTTTTGCACTTTCATCCTCTCGCCGGATATTCCGGGCAGCTGGCGCTCCCCTGTGTTCTTCTGACATCCTATCCTGAATTTGTATCCTATTCCTACATGAAATTGTTTCGTATTTGTATATTCTTTCTAAAAATTTCTTTCGATTTTAATTGATTTCCGGATACAGGGCCGGGTCATAATTGAATGCGCCGTAATGTTCCGCATTGTAGTCCATCAGCTCCTTGTCCGTCCACAGGAAAATGGTTGGGTGATCCGGCCTGGGCGTGGTGTCAAAATGATACCAGCCCTCCCCCACGTCCACCAGATTCCAGTAGTGCTCAAAGCCTGTGGGCACCCTCCTGATATCCAGATTGGGGATTTCAGCCTTCGTCAGCAGAGCCTTAGCGGTGCAGGCATAGACATAGCAGTCGCCTTTCCCGTCCACCAGCCCCTCGTAGGCCGCCCGAATCCAGCCCCCTTTCTCCGAATGGTTGATATAGGCCACATGGCCCAGCACATAGCTGTAGATGGCCCATGCCTTATCCCGCAGGCTCATGTCCGGCTCGATAATCTCCTCCAGCACCGCGTCCGCGTATTCGTTCATCTCTTCCAGGCTGTACATCCTGTCTCTGACTGTCAGGTTCACCGTGGCGCTGGACTGATTGCCCGCTATGTCTCTGGCCGTATATGTAATCGGATAGACTCCCTCCTTGTTCAAATCCACGCTGGTAGTATCCACCTCCAGCACCACGCCCTCCTGACAGTTGTCGGTGACAGTGACGTTTTTCCGATAGGAAATACTTTCCCCCAAAAAGTAATCCAGGTTCACCGCCCCGTGGATGACAGGGGCCTGGGTGTCCTCCCGCAGCGTCAGATTGGCCTGTCTCACCGTTTCATTGCCCCCGCTGTCCGTGGCGACGATTTCCAGCTCCTGAGTGCCCGCCAGGGACAGGTCCGGCTCCTGTCTGAAAGAGAACGTTATCTCCGTGGCGTCCTCCGACGACACGACAAAATCCTCCGCTTTTCTGGGCACCTGGAGAAAGCTTTCGATATCCCGGACCTCCATCTGCGGCGGAACGGTGTCTACTACATGCAGGGTAGAGGAATAGGCCTCCCCGTCCACCTCCAGCAGCACTTCATAGTCCCCGGCCTTATGGGTATCGATTTCCGACATCCGTGTCAGAAATATCGCATTTCTTCCCTCTTCCACGAAGCTGCCCACCTCCGGCATTTCCCCTCCGGCCTCCATGGTCACGCTCTCCGCCAGCCGGATCAGGAACAGCTTTGAATCCACTACCGTCCAGTTTCCTCCCCGGTCCGTCAGAATGACCTGGACATCCTGCTCTCCCGTCCGGGAAAAATCCGGCTCCGTCACATAGGAGACCGTGACTTGCGTGGCATCCGTAATATTCTCCACAAAGTTCTCCGCTCCGAATGCCTCCCCCATTTCCCGCATCACCGGCACGGCATCCGCCGCGGGGGCAATGGTGTCCTCGATAATCAGCAGACAGCTGTGGGTGAACAGGCCGCTTTTCACCCTCACCTGATATTCTCCCGGCACCGCGATGTCAAAGGGCTGGCTGTCCCGGGTGAAGACCGCCCCGCTGTCCGCTTGTTTCATAAGGTCTGAGGCAGACACTTCAATGCCTGCCTCCACATGCACGGTTTTATAGGCCAGACCGTCTACGTAAAACCATCCGCCTATCACAAAGAGAGCAAGAACCACCAAGCATATAATCCCGATTTTCATACGCTTTCCGCTTCCTGCTCTCCGTCTTAAATTAGATTTCTCACTGTTTTTTTGCATGGCTGTCGCCTGATGGCATCCTTTTCCTGTATCGTTCTTTCAGGGCCGCCCCCCTGACAGCCCTGATATCTTTTCCCTATCATAACACAGAAGGTGCTATCTTAGCAAGAGTTGAATGTAGACCGTGCTGTCAGCGCAGCCTGACCTGCGGCCGTCCCTCTTCCATGCCGGTCAGAGTAATCGTCTGTACGCTTCCGTCCTTCAATGTCACCTGTACGCAGTCCGGGCTTTCCGCGGTCACTGCGGCGATGGCAGATTCTGTCTCATAAGGCTCGACGACGGTCACGAAGCGCCCCAGTTCTCCCCTGCTCCGGACAGCGTAGGTCTTCCGCTTCTGCCACTCGTCCCCCGGGAAAGCGTCCACGCCCACACAGGCTGTCAGCCGCACTGCCCCAAGCCCCTCCAGATTCAGGATGATACGGCTTTCCCTCTCATAATCCACAGGGCTCGCTCCCAGCGCGTACGGATACTCCGTCCCGACAATCGTTACCCGGCCGCCCTTGTAGTCCCTGCCGATTCCGCAGCCGGAATCCACGTTTTCCATACGGATTCTCTCCGGACTCCGGCCTGAATCCATCGCCTCTTTCATCATCCGCCCCAGGTTGATTACATTTCCGTCTTCCAGTTCCAGACAGATTTCTCCCCAGAATACCCCCTGGGGCGTTCGGACAGGCTCCCCGATTTCATTGTGCATGACGCCCTGCTTCAGGGACAGCACTGCCTGAGAAACCCCTTTCACATCCAGCGCCACTTCGCCCCGCCCCAGAATCCATCCGTCAAACGCGCCCTCATCTGCCGTAATTTGGTCCAGTTCCACACGGTAGGACAGAGGAATAGTATAGCCGTTACCGTCCGCGGCCCAGCCCTCATAAACTGCCACCCGGCCCACCATCTGCTCCGTCTGCCTGGGCCAGGCGGTGTGGACATCCATGTTCAGGATGCCCGGTTCATTGTAGTTGGACCGGTCGCAAATCAGCCTCTCCCCGGCATGCTCCTCCGTGAACACGGTGCGGAAACGCGCCACGCTGTCCCCATCCACTTCATACCAGTCACAGTCCGTGATGAACTGGGCATCGGAGACAGGGTTCGGATTCATCTGTTCCGTGTGGCGCGTCCGCTTCACGCTGCTCCCCTCTATGCCCAGAAAGCCTTTTATCTGCATCAGGCTGTCGTAACAATGCTCTTTCTCCCCTTTCACATAGTCAAAGAGCACGATGTAGTCGTCCGTCACCGCCATGACCCGCCGCTGTAAAACAGGCTCCGTGAACCCGGTCAGCTCTCCGTAGCCCGGACTTTGCTCGCCCTCCAGGATGGGCAGGAAGCATCCGTTCATCCGGCACCGCCTGCGCAGTTCCTCCTTGGTGGCAGTCTGCCCGTCCTGGGTGTAGACCATGCCGCCGTAAGGAGGATAGGACCACTTCGTCCGCACCTCGATGCCAGCCGCCTGCAGCCCCTCCCCGCTCTGCCAGAGGATTTTCCTGGAATCCGCGGGGTTCTGCATCTTCTCGTCCACTACCACCATGTTCTTGGTCAGAGAGCACTGCACATAGAATTTGTACATGAAATGGGCATAGCCCCACCAGCAGTTCTCCGGGTTGAAGAAGCTCCGTCCGTATCGCATCACGGACAGCAGGTCTGTCACATCAAAATGCCCGTGAGCATTGCCGTGGGAGCCATAACGCAGCACTGTCTGAATCTGCTCCCGCTGCTGCCTGCCGGGTTTCCGGCTGCGCAGCAGCGCAAGGCCGATATTGTCCGCGCAGGCATTTCCCATGGGCGGCACACAGCCTGCTGCCGCCTCTCCTGCCAGCGCCTGCATATGCACCCCGGGCTCCCCGAAAATACAATCGGCTTCATTCTTTGCGATAACAGGCAGATACTGACTGTCCCCATAATAATAGTAGGCCAGGTCATAAGTAGACCCAAAATGGGCCCCCGACAGTTTCTTCTCATCAGAATCGGCAATCCCGAACAACACGCCCCTGTAATCAAGAAAAGGCAGCGTGGCATCGAACATATCCTTGATACATACGGCAGCTTTCCGATTCCCGCCCCATTTCTGATTGTACATGCCGAAATCCACCTTCGGCGCCTCTCCCCGGTAGGTGGAACTGACCTCCTTATTGAAAGGAATCCGGAAATAGGCATGGGCCAGATTGTATCCAAAGGGAACCAGCGCGTGGGCCGTATGCAGCATGATGGAAGACACCCACGTATTATAGCCCACCGAACATTCATGCCACCATCCGTCGTTGAAGATGCCATAGCGGAACTGTTCCAGGATACCGCCCCGGCCAAAGACGAACCGCAGCGCCCGGTCCATATCCTGCAGCGCCAGCGCGCAGAACAGCGCCCCCTGAAGCTCCGACAGCAGCCAGTTGGAAATACGCCCGTCCCGCACATGCTTATCCAGCATCTCCATGTACAGTCTGAAACACTCCTCCACAGCCTCCTTGTCAGCACAGGTCAGTACACCCGCATCACAGACGATGTCGTAGGCAACGGCCAGATGCTTGAAGAAATGCCCCTCCTGCACATAGGACTGGCTGCAGCCCCGTTTCCTTGCCGGATACCCGTCTGCCGGACTGGAAAAACGCCGGAAAAAGTCCGCCAGCTTCTCCGCGTATCCCCGCTCACCTGTCAGCGCGTACAGATAGGCAGAGGACATGACGGCTTCTTCCGTCTTTGTCTCATAGCAGAAAGGCCGTCCCGGCAGCGGATCCCCCACCGCCCACGCGTCCGCAATTTCCCGGTAATGCTCATAATCCTCACGGAAAGGCTCATAGCTTTGGATATTTTCCATGGTCTTTTGCCACGCGGCGGCATCGTGGTACAAATAGGGATGAGGGAGACTGCGCAGGGTCTTCAGTTCCACACTGTCCTGAAAGGAGCCCCTGCTCCCCTGCCCGCGCACCCTGATGACCGTGTTCTCATGCCCGCCCGAAACCATGTAATCGTGTACCCTCACTGTCACCGTAATCGGCGCGCCTTTCCCTGGCGCCAGCAGGATGCAGCGGCCTGTATCCGCCGGGTCCGCGCCCTTTCCTCCCCGGCCCAGACATACTTCGGCTATGAGAGATTCCCAGCCCCCGAACACCTGGCCCGCCGTCACCGCCAATTCTGTTGACGTACAGTTATATACGGTTCCTCGATAATATATATCCTCACCGGGCTCCCCCGCTTTCCCTTTCACCGGCATACAGACAGAAAGACCGGGCTTTCGCTGCATGGCGCACTCCGTCAGCTCCAGGCGGCTCCCCGGCCACGCGACCTCCACAGCCGTCACGAACTCGAAGCGCTTCTCTCTGGCCATTTCCTGCGGGAAATATGTAAAAGGAACTTCCACAACCGCCTCCCCGCTCCGCAAAGGCACAGAAATCTCCGCCCTCAAAGGCTCCTCCTCCGCGAAAAAGACTGCCACATACAACTGTGCCGGAGCATTCAATGTCTGCCCATGTCCACGGGTTTCCGGTTCCGCCTCCTCCCGCTCCCAGGCCGCGCCGGATTCCTCCCGCACCGTCAGGAACAGTCCATGCCAGTCCACGAAATCAGCCGCGCTGTCGCTCTCCCGCACGAACCCGCGAGGACAGAATCCCCTGGCTCTCTCCGGCACAGGATAGGAAAAGCGGATTCCGTCCTCCAGCCTCTCCTGTCTCCATTCCCTCAGCAAATCAACCCTTACCTTGTTCTTATCCACCTGATTTTCCTCCCCTTAAGGCAACTTTAGATTCTATGTCCGCCCATCGGCGGGCTTTCCGTAAGGCAAAAAGGGCAGTGTGCCTTTACAAAACACGCTGCCCTTCTAATCTGAAACAGTTTATTTTGCTGCAAGGAACGCGGTCAGCTGCTCTACCAGGGCATCTACCACCTGCTGTCCGCCGTTTTCCATAGCGGAGGACGTATTGGCATTCAGCATCTCTGTGATAGTGTCATAGGACACGCCGTTGCCGTCAGTCTTGATTCCGTGCAGTTTTACCGTGGAAACCATGTCCGTCACAGCCTTACACTGAGCCACTGCCGTGGAGAGATCCACATCCGTGGTGTCGAAATGGAAACCAAGAATCGGCAGGGAGCTGAAGCTCTCCGGATCGTATTCATACTGTCTGTAGGCAAGCGCCTCATCGTCATATGCCGCGGAAATCAGGGCATATTCCGGATTCCAGGTCCATCCGTAACCGCCGAAGTCAGAACTGTAGGAAGTCAGCGTCTCATAGGTTCCCTCGGTCTCTCCATACTGGAAGTCCACGCCCTCTATTCCTAACTGGAACAGGTCATGGGCCTCCTGAGAGCCGAACAGCCAATCCAGGAACTTCATGGTGGAATCTATCTTGTCGGAGTTGGCGGGAACGCACAGGCCGTTGTTTCCGGCGTAGTCCACTGCGATGGCTCCCTTTTCCATGTTCCGGATGCCGTCATAGTATACGAAGAAGCCTACGGTACCCTCACCCAGAGTCTTCTCCATGTCCTTTACACCCACATAGTCGTCCAGGGTACCCACATAGGAAGCGCTCAGGCCGCTCTCAAAAGGGGTAGCCGCATCGGTACAGCTTAAAGAGTCTGGATCGATGTAGCCCGCATCCTGCCACTCTGAGAACTTCTCGTATCTGTCCATACCGAAATCATACTGCCATCCTTCGGGGAAATCCTTGAAGTTCTCATCGCCGGAACCCTCTACCGCATAGGCTACCAGCTGATTGTCCTTGGTATATGTCCAGATCGTCAGGCCTGCTGCGGAGAACTGCTGCAGGCCTGCTTCCGCGGAACCGGGATACACTTCGCCGCGGAGGGACAGCTGCTGGAAGAATCCTCTGGCCTGTGTGGCGCCATAACCGATTTTGCCATTGTCCACAGCTGCCTGCCAGTACTTCTCCATATCATCATAGCTTTCAATCTTTCCGTCGGTGCCGATATTCCACTCCTTGGCCCAGTCAAGCCTGTACCAGATACAGGGAATACCGTTTCCATATACCTCATAAAGAGGGATATAGCACATGGAATCGAACCAGATATTGGATTCCATGGTCTCCGCGGAGAAAGCCCTGGCAAGTCCGGGATATTCCTCGGGATTATTGAAGTAGCCGGACAGATCCGCATAATATCCTTCGGGAGCCAGATTCTTCAGCTGTACCCAGGAAGCGTCGAATACCAGATCCCACTCAGATCCGGAGGTAATCTCCAGATTCAGCTTATCCTTGTAATCCGCATGCTCTACCCAGTTGATGTCCAGTTCGATATTAAGGGTATCTTTCGTCATCTCCAGATACTTTTCATAGACCGCATCCCAGCCCTCCGGCTTGGGTCCTTTATGCAGGAATTTGATGGTCACTGTCTCGCCGGAAGAGGCGGAACTTCCGCCTGTGCTTTCCTCAGAACTCTCTTCGGAACTTTCTCCGGAACTTTCTTCACTGCTCTCCCGGGAATCCTGTGAGGACTCCTGTTGTGAGCTGTCCTGATTATCGGAAGAGGCGTTTCCGCCGTCGGAGCCGCATGCTGTCAAAGTACCTGCCGCCATCACTGCTGATAAGGCAAGCGCGAGCCATTTCTTTTTCATAAATATGTTTCCTCACTTTCTCTTTTTTTCGATAGATAATCTGCGTCTGTCCGCAGATTCGCATCCTCCTGCATGGGCGCCCTCCTGCAGGTGTGTCTTTATGATACTATCACTTTTTCGACTTTTCAACTTCACAAAATAACGAAATTCTGTATCTTAACGATTCAAACCCCTTGTACAGGGCAATCCGGGAATGGTATAATATTTAAAGATTTCAGGTATTAACTTTTGAACTATCTCTAAAGGCACTCAAAAAGGTATAATAGAAACTGCACTTATCCCACATCGGAAGGAGCCCCCTGCCATGAACCTCAAACGCATCGTCAAGACAATGAACCAGGAATACCGCAGCAGCCTTTTTTATAAGAAAGTTCTGTATTCCTATCTCCTGGCTACCTGCGTCATTTTCCTCCTCTTCACCATCGTCCTGTTCCTGCTCGTGAACAAGGACTACAGCCACACACTGGAAGGCATGCAGGACTATGCCATCACCCAGGCCTACAATGTGAACCAGACCACCTTGAAAGATATCATCAACAACTGCTACACCATCCTGGACAGGGCTGCTATGAACAATATTCTGTATGGAAATAATTATGATAATGCGCTGGCCCTGGAGGCGCTGGAACTCCATGACAATATCCGCATGGCAAGTTCGCTGGTGCAGTCCGTCTATTTCATTAATTTTCAGACAGGGACCATTCTGGACCACAGCGGCCGGACTTCCATCGACAACCATATCGACAGCGGGGTATTCGAGATGCTGGCGGATATGACTCCCGGCATGAGGCCTCTGTTCTGCTATCCACGGTCCATCGACTGCAATCTCAGCGGCACCATCCGGCGGGATGTTCCTGTCCTCTCCATGGCATTCTATTCCAACCCTGCCGGCGCCATGGTGGTGAACCTGGACTATGAGACCTACTGCGGCATGCTCTCTTTGAACGACAGCGAATATATCGATATCATTCTGGTCAGCAGCGCCGGAAAAGTAATGTCCGCCTCAGACCAGGACCTGTTCGGCACGGACTATACAGACAATGAGCTGTACCGCCAGATTCAGGAGTCCGCTGAGAACCGGGGTTCTTTCCTGTATCATCCGGCCGGACAGCCCCCCCAATCCATCAAATACATCAAGAATATCGGGCTGGGCATCACATATATCTGCAGCCTGAGCAGTATGCAGATTTATCCGGAAAACTCTACGCTTTCCACCTTACTGCACTATTCCGCCATCTACCTGGCCATCGGGCTTACGCTGTCCTTCCTGCTGAGCTGGATTATCTACAATCCTCTCAGGCAGCTGAAGACTTACATAGCCGCCCATCCGGTGCTGTCTCCTGAGGAATCCGCTCTGTCAGATGACAAATCGCCGGCGCCAGGCAATGATTTTGATTATCTGTCCCAGGCTTACCGGAAGATTCTGAACATCAACACAGACCTTCAGCAGGTCAGCCACGCCTATATGAAAGAGCAGAGCAAAAAGCTCTTAAAATCCCTGCTGACGGACGCCCCCGGTGCCTTTGGCCAGTACTCCGCGGAACTGGAGGCGCTGAATGCCAGCCTGGGCGAGAAGAACAACCTGATCCTGCTGCTGGGCATCGATTCTTTCACATCCGATCAGTCCGGAGTCCATGCCGAGACCAGCCTGTTAAAGTATGTGGTCCAGAATGTGACGGAGGAGCTGCTGTCCTCCACGGTCATTGCACGGCATATCGAGACAGAATCGCCTTTCGTCATTTTCCTGCTGAACTTCAACGAGCCCAACACGGAAGAAATCATCCGGCTTCTGCAGGAGGCCCAGAGCTTCATTCTGAAGCATTATAAGATTACTTTCTCCGCAGGAATCGGAGATACTGTGGAAGAACTGACAGAGCTGTCATTATCTTATCAGAGCGCTTACGAGGCCTTCTCCCGGCGTTTCGTTACAGGGAACGGATCCATCCTTGCAGCCGCCAATCTGCGGCTGACTCCTGCCCTGGAGCAGCTCTATCCTTATGAAATCAGCGATTCCCTGCTCAATGCCGTCAAATCCCTTTCCCCGGAGGCCGCCTCCCGATATGTGCATGATTTCGTCGCTGCTATACGCACCTACCGCATTGAGCAGATTCTCTTTCATATTCTGCAGCTGGTCACTTCCCTCCAGCGCCTGGAGCTGATGAACTATATCGCGGCAGACGGTGAATGGGATTACAAGTCTCTGGAGCAGAGCACCCTGAATGCCATAGAAATCCGTCTGGCGGAAAGGTGCACAGGCGACATCGAGCAGCTGTCCAAGACCAAGGAAGCCGACTCCGGCAAGAAAGAACTGATAGGCGAAATCATAGGCCTGGTAGAGGACAATCTCTACAATCCCGACTTATCGGTGGTATTCCTTGCAGACCATGTCCATCTGTCGGTGAATTATCTGCGGAATGTGTTCAAGGAAAATACCGGGGATTCCCTCTCCTCCTATATCACCCAGAAAAAGCTGGCTCTGATCTGCAATCTGCTGCTGAATACGGATATGTCTCTGTCGGAAATCAGCGATAAGCTGGGCTTTTCTACAAAGAACTATTTCTTCACCTTTGTGAAAAAGCATACCGGGATGACGCCCGGGGATTACCGCAAGAAAATGAAGAAAGACTGACCGGAAGACAGGTAAAAGGCAGCCGCCGGTATTGCGCTCCTGCAATATCCCGCGGCTGCTTTTCTGACCTTTTTGACATTACAACTGTTTCGCTATCCTTTCACAGACCCCACTGTCAGGCCCTGCACGAAATACTTCTGCAGGAATGGGTACAGCAATATGATAGGCCCTGTGGAGACCACGATGGTAGCCATGCGGTAGGCATAAGTGGGAAGGGACACGGAGTTCAGCCCCACCGCCTCCGCAGGCTGGCTGGCCGCATAGTTCACCTGGCGCAGAATCCTCTGGATCAGGTACTGCAGGGTGTAGTACTGGCCGTGGTTGGAGTCGATGTACAGCAGGCATTTGTACCACTCGTTCCAGTAGCTTAAGGCGTAGAACAGTCCGATGGTGGCAATGCCCGGCAGGGAAATGGGGAGGATGATCTTGAAAAGGATGATGATGTCATTGGCCCCGTCTATCTTGGCGGATTCTGCCAGGGAATCCGGAATTCCGTTAAAAAAGTTACGCATCAGCAGGATGTTCCATGCATTGCAGATGGCCGGGAATATCAGCACCCAGATGGTGTTCTGGAGCATCAGGGTCTTGGTCATCAGCAGGTAGTTGGCCACCAGGCCGCCGTTGAAGAGCATGGTAAAGTAAATGAACAGCGCCAGCGCGGAGCGGCTCTTGAAGTTCTTCACGCTCATGGCATAGGCCACGGCGCAGGTGAACAGCATGGACAGTAAGGTGCCGAACATGGTGATGAATATAGTCACCAGATATGCCTGGGGGATGTCAGAGCTCACTGTCACCAGCCTGTAGGCATCCAGCGAGAACTCTCTGGGCCACAGGGAATACCCGTACTGGTTCAGGGTCTGCTCCTGCGTCAGGGAGGAGGACACCACCAGAATGAAAGGAATCAGGCACGCGATGGAGAACAGGGTAATGAACAGATAGAAGAATCCGTTCAGAACTTTGTCCCCTGTGGTCATTTTTATCTTTGATTTTGCAGCATATGTTTCATCGGAAATTTGTTTTGCCATATTAGCCTCCTGAATAAAGTATTTTTTAGAATAAAGCGGAATCCGGATCCAGCTTCCTGGTGAGCGCGTTGGTGGCCATGACGATGACGAAGCCCATGACTGACTGGTAGAAGCTCACCGCCGCGGACTGGCCTATATTCGTGGATTCCACCAGCATGCGGTACACATAGGTGTCGATGACGTCCGTGGTGCGGTACAGCATGGAGTTGGTCCCCACCAGGTTGTAGATCATGCCGAAATCGCCGTTGAAAATCTTACCGATATTCATGATGAACAGCATGATGGCCGTGGTCTTCAAAAGCGGCAGGGTCAGGTAGCGGATACATTGGCCCCTGGTGGCGCCGTCCACTCTGGCGGCCTCGAACATTTCCTGATCCAGGCCCGCTATGGTGGCCAGGTATACGATGGAGCCGTAGCCCGCCCCCTGCCAGATCCGCAGGAACACCAGCAGCGCGGGCCATACGCCGGCGTCCTGATAGAAGTTGATTTTCTCCAGGCCTATGGAGGTCAGGAAATTGTTGATGAAGCCGTTCTGGGTCTTCAGCAGCGCCTCGCACAGCAGGGCGATTACGGTCCAGGAGATGAAGTGGGGCAGGATGACTACAGACTGGGTAATCTTTTTGAACATCTTGTTGCCCACCTCCGAAAGGGCGATGGCAATGAAGATGGAGACCACCATGGAAGTCACGATGAACAGGGCGTTCAGGAAAATCGTGTTGAACGTGACGCGGAAAAACGCATCCGAGCCGAAGAAAGCCTGAAAGTTCTTCAGCCCCACCCATTCGCTTCCCCACAGTCCCTGTGTGGGCTGGTACTTCTTGAAAGCGGTCAGCAGGTAGACCAGCGGGCTGTATGCGAAGATACAGAACCACAGAATGGCCGGCAGGCACAGCAGACACAGATAAGGATTATGCTTGATGTCGTAAGCCAGTCCCGCCAGAAAGCCGCCTTTTTTCTTTTTTGATTGTTTCGTAGCAGATTTCATACTCTTTCCCTCTTTCTTTCATAAATGTTAAGGCCTATTTTAGAACATTTTTCCGCAGAATAAAATCCAATAAGTAAAGCACCTGCGGCAGAATCAAAATTCATATCGCCAGGTGCTCTCTGTCTTGACGGTTTAAAAGTTAATGGATTGGTATAAAATGTAACAATGACTATGATTCCGGCAGTATAATCCGATAACGTTCCCTCTCAACTGTGGGAATGCCAGCCGGGCTCCAGACCCAGCACATCCACGGGCCTCTTCTCCTCCCGGAAACCCTGTGCCAGATGGCTGACTGCCTCCTGGTCGCTGCCCCCATAGGAGCGGTACCATACGCCCTTTCCAGATTCCTTTCGCGATTTTTTCCAGTCCCATGTTTTTTCCTTTCCTTTTTCTGTCTATATTTCATGGATATATTGCCGGATTACCGTACATTTTTCCACGATGACGCTTTCCCTTTCGTCCGGCCTTTTTTTGTGGAGAATCCAATCCTCCAACATCAGGTTCCTGACATTCCGGCAATCCAGGAATACCGCGCGGCTCCAGTCAGGATAGTAATTCTCCGAAAAGATTCCCTCTGCCTCTTTCTTCCTGTCCGGCACTTTGGGATATTCTGAGGGAATCTCGCTTTTCTTCACGCCGCCAATGGCGGTATAGAGTATATTTTTCAAAATCACATTCTCAATGGGATGATTCTCCTCCGCGTCTATCCGCATGCCGCCGAAGCGCGGGCTCCCCATACAATCGTCCGTAAAACGATAATGGGTATGCTCCATCTCCCGTTCATCCGTAATCGTCATATCGGATATCAGGATATTGCGCAGAGTGCCGATTGACGGTATTTCGGTAAGTTCCAGGGAACTTCCATAGTCCTCCGGCTCGAAGCGGTTGTTCAGGAGAATCCACACCGGCCTGGACACATTTTTCATGGCGATTCCCCGCGCCACGATATCGCAGATTCTGCCGCCCTCGCTGCATTCTATCTTGATACCCTCCCGCCAGACGTCCCGGAAAGTGCAGTTGGAAATCACTACATTGCTTATGCTGCCGATGGATTTCAATCCGATGCGGATGCCGGCGCACAGGGAAGTGAATTCGCAGTTCACAATATGCACATCTTCCACCGGGTACTCTTTTGAGGAAGACTGCAGGCACAGATTGTCGTCTGTTCCCCGGATGCGGCAGTCGGACACAAAGACATGGCTGCATCCGTCAAGATCCAGACCATCCCCATTGTATCTGCGCTCGTTTCGGATGTCAACACCGCGGATCCGGATATCCGTACTGTCCAAAAAAGCCGTGGTCCAGGCCGCCGCATTGTGGAGCCGGACATTCTCCACGAAAATGTGCCTGCACCTTAGCACGCGTAACAGCATGGGCCTGTAAATGCTTCCCTCGTTGGGAAAGGCCTCCGCATTGCCGTCAATCCGGCCATATCCCACGATGCCGATATTCTCCGCGTCCGCCGCGAACAGAAAACATCTGTCCAGCGCCTCCTCGTTCCGATAGCGGTTGTGATGAGTGTCCGTCCCATAGTCCGCGATATCTCCGCTTGCCAGCAGCGTAGCTGAAACCGACACTTCCAGCATCACATTGGACCTTAGATACAGGCCGCCCGACAAGAATACGCCGCCTGCCAAAAGCACTGTCCCGCCGCCTGCCCGGGCGCACTCGTCGATGGCGCGCTGGATGGCTGCCGTATCCCTGGCGGCACCGTCTCCTTTCGCCCCGTATCGCCTTACATCAAATATAACATCCTGTCCTTTTCCGCCTGAATATGATTTATCCATACAAGCGCCCTGCCTTTCCCCTGTGCTCTTCACAGCATCTCATCCAGGAAGTCGCAGCATTCCCCATACCACTGATGGCCGCCCTCGGGCGTTACATGCGCCAGCCGCTCTTCCTGACCGTACAGCCGGTAAGCCTCTCTGATTCTGTCCACCTGCTCCCCGGGCCCTGCGATTCCGCGGTATCCGTTCAGCGGATCCGCAAGGCCATTCTCCACGAACAGAGGTCTGGGGGCAATCAGGGAACAGATATCGCTGATGTCTCCAAGCCGCCAGAGCCTTGGCGCATAATTGCAGGGACACAGGTGCACATCCAGGATACTGTCATAATATCCGTGCACATAGCCGCTGACCACCGCTGCCTGCATCCTGTCGTCCATGGCCGCCAGCCACATGGCGTACTGTCCGCCCCCGGAAAAGCCCATGCATCCAATCCGTTTTCCGTCTATTTCTTTTTGTTTCACCGCAAAGTCTGTCAGCCGCATCAAATCCCATATCTCCAGGGTCGTCAGGCTCAGGCCAAAAGCTTCTGCCGTCTGGGCCAGATCCTTGCAGGAGCATCCCAGAGAATCGTCGCCTGGCGCGTCCTCTCCATCTACGGTACCTGGCACAGTTTCCTTATCTGTGGTTTCCAAAGAAGACGGCGCGAACGCCTTTGCCTCCCCTGGGAGAGGCTCTATCCTCTCCCCATACCCCGGCGGGTCAGGACACAGCGCCACATAGCCTCTTTTGACAAGAGCAAGGCCGTATGCCTCTTTGGGAGACCTGGACAGCTTCTCCCGGACAGCTCTGCCCGCAGGCACGCCTGCTACGGTGTCCTTATTGGCTCCGTGCGCCGGAATGGCTATCATTGCCCTGCATGGCTTCTGTGCGGATGCTCCCTCCGGCACCAACATGTAGAAAGGCATGTATACCCGGGGCAGAGTCTCCATCCGGAATTTATATCTGATATACCCCTCTTCCTCCACACATTCCAGCTGCTCCGCCGGCCAGGGAAAGGAATCCATAGTCCCCATCCCATTCCCGCTTTCCGGCTGCTTTTCAGGCTTTATCCATCTGGCGCTAATTTCCTCCAGTATGTCAAGCCCCAGCGTTTCTTTCAGCGCCTGTTTAAACTCCTGTTTCCACTGCGTGATTTCCTCCGGAGTCTGCGCCTGAAACTTATACTGCTGTCCCATATCGGCATACAGATTCTGGAAGAATTTTTTATAAGAATACATCCCGGCCATTCCTGTCTCCTTTCTCCGCTGCTGGCCATTCTGCTGATACACAGCTCCCGCTTCGCGGAAGTTCTATCTAATTAGCGGATTACCACAGCAACCTGCCTGTGCCTTTCACCTTATAGACGGCTTCTATAAAATAATAATCCGCATAGCTCATGGTGAAATGATGTTCCGGCGAATGGTAGGCGCCGCTGCAGTTCTGCACGATGGCATCGCACCCCTCGCCGAAATCCGCACGGGTCTCCGCTATGGCGCGAAGTATCCGCATTGCCGCCTCCTCATATCTTTCCCGCTCTCCTTCCGGCATTTTCTTTGCCAGCTCCAGCAGGCCTCCGGCAATCACGCATGCCCCGCAGGAGTCCTCATAGGCCGGCTGAGGCGGCTGGCAGAAGTCCACCGGAATAATACCGTTTTCAGGAATGTGCGTCAGGCAGTAATCCGCCACACGCTTTGCCGTGTCCAGGTATTCCTGTTTCCCTGTGTGCAGATAGCTGATCATGAAACCATACAGCGCCCAGCCCTGGCCTCTGGTCCAGGAAGAGCCCTCTTTATACCCCTGCCCCCCAAAGCTTCGTACCATCTCTCCGGTCTCCGGATTGAATTCCACGATATGGCACGAGGAACCGTCATGCCGGATAAAATTCTTCTGCACAGTGTCCGCATGCATCATGGCAATCTGGCGGAATCTGGGGTCTTTGCTCTCCTCGCTGGCCCAGTACAGCAAGGACAGATTGAACATGCAATCGATAATGGCCCAGCCTCTGGTATCCTCCTCCAGGTCGTTCCAGGCCCGGATGAATTTCCCCACAGGGTTGAACCGCCCCGCCAGCAGGTTGGCCGCGTGCATGGCGATTCTTCTGGAGTCCGGGTTCCCGGTAAGGCGGTAGTCCGCCACCGCCGTGGGCATGAACATGAATCCTACGTCATGGTGCAGGCCGTAGAAATCCTGGAAACATTGCTCCATTTTTTTCTCAGAGACCCGGGCAATCCGGGCGTAGCGCTCTTCCCCCATATCCTGATATAAAAGCCACATGATGCCTCCCCAGAAGCCATTGGTCCACCAGTTCAGGCCGTCGTCTATGCGCCATTCCCTGAAAGGGTCTGACCTGTCGTCATAGTCGCCGTTCTCGTCGGTTCTGTAGGGAATCTTGTTTTTGTTTTTATCGCTGACCCATTCCATCTTTTTGCGGATTTTTCCGATTATAGTATCCGCCCATTCTTCGTAACGCTGCATCTTTTTCCTCCTATTCCAGTTCCGCTCCTGCCCATCCAGCATCATCACCGGCAGAGGAATTCCTGTCTATAGTTCAGCCGGTTATTTCTCTGGGCACTGGTTGGGCAGGAGTACTATATCTGACTGGCCTGCACTTCAAACCAGTCGAAATCCGCATATTTTCCGAAGCCCGTCAAATCCTGACAGCAGATTCCCACCATGGCCCCGGTGAACCACCCCTCCGTGCAGGCTTCATCTGACAGGAAACTGCCGTTGATGCATGGGCCTATCTCCCGCGCAGCCTCACCGCGGAATCCGTAGGAGAACTGCACCTGTGTCCCGCGCAGCGACAGTTTCAGTTCGATATCACGATTCTGTTCTATCGGGATATAGTCTGTCAGATATTCGTACTTTTTGTTCTCCGCTTTCAGCAAAGTGATGCATTTTCCCACATCTTCGTCATGGGAAATGTGCAGGTACAGGTAATTGTCCGTATCATACAACAAAATCAGCCCTGCCATCTGCTTGAAGACTTCCGGCTCGAACGCCGCACAGCATGCCGCATCCATATGGTATTCCGTCACTCTCCTGGCAATTAAGGTCTGGGAGAACCGGGAGGCAAGGCCGCTCCGCCCGTACATCCGAAGCCATCCCGGACGCTCCGAAAGGGAGATGTAATGTTCATCCATGGGAATCCGCAGGGACTGGTAATCCAGGTGCAGGGCCGGAGCATCGAAGTCGTCCCTTATAAAGCCAGCCTGCTGCGAATCTGCTCTCATGGCTCTGTCCGCAACTTTATGCTCAGTTCCATAGTCCTGCTCACTTGCTGCCTCTCTGGACAAAGGCCTGTTGTCCAGCGCATCTTCTGTATCTTTCGGTACATCCCCACAGCATGACAGTTCCGCCTTTTTTTCGGGCACATTTCCATGGCACGGCTCTTCGGCCTCTTCCAACGGCACATTCCCGCCACGCGGCTCTTCGGCCTCTTCCAATGGCACATTCCCGCCCTCTGCCAGCTCCAGCCACCCGTCCTCCGTCCAGCGAACTTTCTGTATGGCAGTCTCCCTGCCCAGCATATACCGCCTTGCACCGGCAAAGCGCTCCGCATCCAAAGGATTCCGGTCATCGGAAGCCCTGCCGCACAGATGCACCATATACCATTCCCCCTCTGGCGTCTCCACCAAATCACAGTGTCCGGCTTTCTGGAGCAGGATATCCTCATGATGGCGGGAGGTCAGGATGGAATAAGCTTCTCCCTCCTGTCTGTACGCATCCTCCGGCCGGTACATCTCATAAGGCCCCCAGATATCCCTGGCTCTCTGTATGGTCTGTCCGTGGGCCTCCCCTGTGCCGGTATCCGCACTGAAAAGATAATACCAGCCATTCCGCTTGAAAATATGAGGCCCCTCCAGAAAGATGCCGTCGGCCCGGTAGATATCTTTGACCGGCCCGGTCATCCGCTCATTCACAGCGTCGAACTCCTGCAGCACCAGCCGCCCCGCATATTTCTTCGGCACCCTGTGGTCCGTCACCATGCTGACCATATATTTGCGTCCGTCGTCATCGTGGAACAGCGATGGGTCAAAGCCGAAGTTGTTCAATGCCGCAGGCTCCGACCAGGGGCCGTGGATGTCCTCCGCCGTCACCAGATAGTTTTCCGTGTCGTACATGTTGCAGTAGAAAGCTTTTACCACCGTATAGACCAGATAGAAGATGCCTTTATCGTAAGTCAGGCAGGGCGCCCATATCCCCTGAGAGGGCCCTGCTCCCCGCAGATCCAGCTGGGAGATGCGGGTGAGAGGGTATTCTATCAGGTTCCAGTGAATCAGGTCTTTTGAATGGTGGAGGCGCACTCCCGGCCACCATTCAAAGGTGGATGTGGCGATGTAATAATCCTCTCCTACCCGGATGATCGAGGGGTCCGGGTGGAAGCCACGCAGGATGGGATTTTGAATCATGGGGATTCCTCCTTCCGCAATTCTTCTTTTCTTACACTCTATCATGTTGACAAAATTTTTTCTATTTCATAAAATGTAATCAACTGATATTTTCTGCAATTTTCATCAGAGAACCACAGGATTGCCCGCGGCCGGCGCACTGCCGCGGAAAAGAAAGGATTTGCCATGATTACTGTGAATATCTGCGGTTACGACTCGATGCATAAGATGGCGTTCAACCGTTCCTATCCTAACGGCTATGAGGACTATGCCCTGCTGCTCATCAAGACGGAGTCCTATTTTGAAATCAGTGGGGAAGTGATGGATTTTCCGCCCAACACGGCAGTGATTTACGGGATGCATTCCCCTGTCCACTATGGCTGCAGGAATTCCCATTATAATGATGACTGGATTCATTTTGAACTGCATGGCGAAGACGGGAACCTGCTCCGCGAACTTGCAATTCCTGTCGATTCTCCCTTTACGCTTCCCTATCTGGGAACGCTGACGGATTATGTCAGGCTGATTGTACAGGAAAAATTGTCTGCCCGCTCCCACAGCTGTCAGGTGATAGATTCCCTGATGCATGCCCTGCTCTATTCTCTGGCCAGCCAGCTGCATGCGGCTCCTAATGGCAATACGAATCATAAGTATTATTATCCCATGAATGAACTGCGCATGGAGATTCTGAATGCCCCCTGTCAAAAATGGGATACGCCCCAGCTGGCCCAAAGGCTCCACCTGAGCATATCCCATTTTCAGCACTTATATAAACAATTTTTCGGAACCACCTGTATCCAGGACATCATCCAGGCCCGGATCAAACATGCCCGGCTCTATCTGTGCATTTCGGAGATGTCCATCTCCTCTCTCGCCTCTTTTTGCGGCTATGACAATGAGCTACACTTCATGCGCCAGTTCAAGAAGCTGACCGGCATGACTCCCAGCCAGTACCGGGAGACCCACCGCAGGCAGGGCGGGGAACGGGTAAGTTCATAGCGGAATTCATCCGCTCAAATTTGTTGCGTGCTACACTACCACGCCTTTCTGCAGCATGATATTGGCATACAGGGCGCTCTCCCCTGTAGCGATGATGGCATACGCGCTCCTGGCCTCCTCATAGAAAGCAAAGCGCTCAATCTGCCCGATTGCGCCGGCTCCGCGCTCATCCGCGTTTCCTACGATTTTCTCATAGGATTTCCAGATTGGCGTCTCCACCGTGTCCCCGGGCATGACCTGCATCAGGTTCACGGGATGCTCCACATAGGTATCCAGCGGGAACAGCTGCAGAATCGCCTCCAGCACTTCACAGGCCCCATGGCCGTCCATGCGGATCACGATGGCATCCTTTCCCATGGATTCTGCCGGGAAATTGCCGTCGGCAATGACCAGCCTGTCACTGTGCCCCATCTCGCACAGCACTTTCAGCAGTTCCGGAGATAAGATTTTGGGAATTCCTTTCAGCATACTATCTGCCTCCTTATTTGAACAATGTCTTGAACAGCCCTCTCTTCAGTACCTGCGGCCTATGTCTCTTCATACATCCTTGTGATGTAATGTTTCGCCCTCTGGTTGTTCTCCGGCCTGGTGTCCTCCAGCGTGGCGTGGATGAAAGGTTTGTGCTCCTTCATGAATTTCAGGATAGGCCTGTAATCCATCTCTCCCTGTCCACATCCCATGGAGACTAATTTTCCGTCCCGCAGCATGCAGTCTTTCAGATGAACCACCGCCACATCAGGCCCCAGCAGTTCCATGGCCTCCCCTATGACAGAATCCCGCTCCTCATAGTTTGCCGCATCCAGCAGGTTCACCGGGTCGAAGATAATCTGCAGGTTCGGGGAAGCGATTTCGTCCAGCACGCTTCTCGCCCGCCTGGGCGTGCTCACGATATGGCGGTAGACCGGCTCGATGCCTATCACCACACCCATCTTCTCGGCATATGCCACAATGGGCCTTAAGTTTTCTATGAAAGTATGCAGAGCCTCCTGCGTATGGCACTCCGGCGTAAAGGTGTAGGTCTCGTTGGGCGCGCCGGTCTCAGTCCCCACAACGCCGCAGCCCAGCCATGACGCAAAGCGGATATGCGCCAGATAATGGCGGACTGTCTCTGCCAGCTGCTCCTTATGAGGGTTCGCCAGGTTCAAGTAGCAGCCCAGTACGGCGATGTCCACCTGGTTCTTCGCGAACAGGTTCTTTATGTACATGGCGAGTCCCGGTGTCAGAGCCTCATCCGTGGTGGGAAACTCATCTATTACTTTCGACAGGGCCAGATGGCCGCATGCGAAACCCAGCCTGTGCACATCTGCGATACGCTCCTCAAAAGGAAGCTTCGTCGTGTCATGTAATCTGATTCCTAACTGCATGATTCGTTCCTCCGTTTCTTTTTTATCGGCATTTCATTTTTTAATCCATCTGCCATATAAATAAGAATAATATGCTTTTACGGATAAATCAAGCAGTTTTTCTGTCACCTTCATGATACTTAATCCGGAGACTCGTATTTCTCTTCCCTGCTTATTTCTTTTGCCACAACCACGAACCGTCCGTCCTCCACATGGTAGGCACAGGTGGACAACGTCAGGAAGTGGTCTCCCAGTTCTGCTGTCACTCCTGTATCATACAATGATATTTCCTTTATATTATCATAAAAATAGTCAAATTCCATCTCATTATCCGCTTTGAAGAAATTGTAATATTTGAATACTAAATCCGTCGGATAATAGACCTGACTGTAAAAGGCCGCTATGACTTCATATTCTCTCTTATCTGTCCTTGTATAGATTTCCATATGTTTATGCTCTGCATAATAATTTTCATCCTCATATTGCATCAGGCCTCCGAACATGGTTCCCGCTTTCATATTATGTCCGTGAATGATGAGATTCGTGGTTTGGTTCTCTCCAAAAGGCTGACTGTCAACATCTAAAATGAGACAGCCTGCTTTGTCTTCATTTCCATAAAAATCGCGATTCAGATAATAATTCTCATCCTCCGGAGTCTGCACGACAGGATAGTCAATGGCTGTCCCATCTACCACAAGCCAAAAGGCCATGTCTCCATTTTGCAGAAAGAGATCTGCATAAGGATTCTTTTCCAGGGGTTTGGGCGTAGGAGTCGGGGATGACTGCTCTGGTTCCTCTGCGGGCTCCTCTATACTTTCAGGCTCCAGCGCTACTCTCAATTCCTCCATTTTATCCTCTGACTCCATCTCCTGGCCATAAAAGTTCCCAAGCAGACATATCATCACGATTGCTGCTGCCACCGCCACAACAACACCTGCCACTGCGATTATTTTCCACTTGTCTATACCTGTATTTTCCTTATTCTCTTCCATTCTGATTCCCTTTCCCGGCATCTTTTCTCCGGCACTCACTCTCACACACCGCAATCACCAGAAAAATGAGCGGAGTAGATACCGCCTGTCCAAAGCTGAAAAACTGGTTCGCCACATAAGCGCCCACAGCCATCATACCGGCCATCATCCTCCGGTTCTCTCTGCCGTTCTTCCAAAACCTGCAAAATGCTGAGAGGAAAAAGCCCAGATAAGCCACAAATCCAAGAATCCCCTCATTTACCAGCATGTTCAGCCACTCATTGTGCGCATTGGCATATATGGCCCCCATCCATTGCCCCGTTACCCCTATATCAATCGTTTCGACCTCATAGAAATAGCGGGCAAAGCAGTCCGGGCCCACACCATATAGCTTTCGCACAAAATCAGTCCTGCAAAATCCATTCCATACAGCTGTCCAGAGGCCTCCCCTCATGTTCCCCCATTCAGCATCAAACCGCAAAAATCCTGAACTCCCAAAAAAATGCCAGACAGAATCTGATACCTGACAACCCGCAAATACCGCCGCTGCCCCGATGACAGCCGCTGCCGTCAATATCTGTACCGCTTTCAGAACCTTGCCGCTCTTCAGATAATCTTTGCCGCCGCGCCTGCAAATCAGCCGAAGCAATACAATTCCCACTGCCAGTATTCCCAACGGAATACCCCATAAAGGGGTACATATCCTTTCAATTATCCCATCCATGTCATAGGGAAGAATCAAATCCATCTGTGTCGCCCATGCCAGAAAACAAAACAGCGGAACCAGCAGCACAGCCTCCAGAAAACGCAAAAACAGCCTCGTCTCCTGTAAAGAACCGAACATGAGAATGACATACATCACCAGAAGCGCTGCGTACCCGCTGGTACTACCCTGCAAAATGACAGCAGCGACTCCCACAAAAGCAGCAATTCCAGCCGGAATCCGTTTCCACCTTTCCTCCGCCCAGAAACAATACAGCAAAAGAGGAAATGCCACTGACAGATAGCTGCAGTACCAGTTTATGTTCCCAATGGTGGAAAGAAGATTCCTTCTATCCCAATCCCACCAATCCATATCCTTAAATGTACCCAGCGGATCATATCCCTGACGATTCAGAACGCCCAGCAGGCACACTGCAAACACCGAGAGCCAGACAATTCCGGAAATCATTTTTTCCTTCTCATACCACCTGCTCACCAGGAAATATCCCCCCACCAGGAAGAACTGGGTCAGCAGTCCCATATACCAGCCGGAATACCCCACAAATGCCGTGTCCTTATAATTGCTGAACAGATAAGAAAGAAACGATATTGCCGCAAATCCCAGTGCAAAATAATCCGTGCCGGAAAATCCGCCATGTATCCTGCGCCATTCTATCCGATTTTCCTGCAGAGGCCGGCTCTTATGCCGCCACCACCAGCCTGTACAGAATCCCAAAGCACTCAGCAGCCAAAGCATCAGAAAAATCAGTGACACCCCTCGGAAAAGAAGATATTTTGCGTCAGCGAGCAGATAGAAGCCATCTTTCATATAAATCGGCAATACTGCCCATATCAATAACAGATATGCCGATGCGATTATTTTCTGAAATCCCGCGTATCTGGTCTCCATTGGATTCCCTCCCAAAACAGGCTTTTTCACTGAAAAATGGAGGGGGAAAGATGACTTTCCTCCTCCATTCACAGCTTTGCCTATTTAAAAAGATTATGCTCTTTTCTTCTTATTCAGGGCAACTACTGTCATAGCCACTGCCGCAAAGCATACAGTAGCGGTAACAGGCACTGCTACAGGCAGCTCATCACCAGTCTTGGGAACAGAATCCTTTGTAAGATTGTTCAATGAACCCTTAGCAACAGGAACTATTGCATAAGCAGAGAACCTGTCCGTATCAAATGTAACTGTTGCAGGATCGCTGTCCAAATCGGGCAGAATGGTTACGGCACCATTATGGATGCGAATGACTGCCATATCGTACACATTCCCATCAAACGGGGTTGCTACGACAAATCTAACAGGAGCGCTCAGTTCATACACCTTGTTGTCTTCAACATTTCTTCCATAAATCTGCATCGAAAGATCGAATGCATAGTAATCGTTCGCACCTAACTGCTGCGCTGTATTGCTGATTATCCTGTTAGCCGCCTCACCAGCCATTCCTTCAAAAGTCGGAACTACATACTCGCCTGCATTCAGTCCTCCGACTGCTGCGGCCAGAACATTCTCAGATGTCGTAACTGCCGCCGCCATTCCTGACGTATTCGCTACCGGAACTGAACTCGCCACGGTGGCTCCCCTGGATGTGGTCACAACAGTAGTTGTTGCTCCTCCTGCTGAAGGCGTTGACGGCGTTGATGTACTGGTGTTGTTGCTCGTCGCAGATACTACCATGCTTGGCAAACCTACGGTGTCAGCAATGGCTGGAGAAACGAACATCGCAGCTGTCGCCATCGCCACTGTCAGGGCTAAAAGTACTCTTTTTTTCATTTTTCTTTTCCTCCTCAGATGAATTATAGGCACAAAAATATTTGCCCTACTGATAATTCATTTTACCCCCCCAAGAAAAATGTCAAGTACCTATTTGAAAAAAATGTATTTTATTTCGTCTACTATTCTGTCTGCTGCCGCAGATCTATCGTGTTGCTCCAGGCTTTCCTGCCGTCTGCCGCCGTCACCTCCGCGCGGATAAAGGTTTCCCAGGGCTGAACCTCACAGGAGCTTTCAGTCAGGCTGCTCCCGCGCACACATCTCCCTTTTGCCCAGACCGCGTTCGAGAAAAACGATATACGGTCTGCCGGACTACATTTTACGGTAATACGGTTCCCCTCCCGGAAGAGATGGAGTTCCGGTCCCTGTGTGGCATAAAAGTCCTTTCTCCTGATTGCCTCCAACAGTTCAGTGTCCGATGCCTCCGGCCCGCACGCAAGCATGATATAGGAAGTCGTCTCGTCCTCGCCATTATAATAATGAGTGTCATCATCCGCAATCAGAGGATACAGCCGTCCCCTGCAGGCTGAACTGTCCACAAAATCCCCCGAATAAGGGCGGGAAGACTCCCCTGCATCCGATACTGTATTGTAGATTTCCGTTGCCCCGATTCCCTCCAGAGCGCAGGTCTGCTCCGCTGTATTCAGGGACCACGCCGGATGCGCCAGCACTGCCAGCCCCCCGCAGCGATTGATTCCATCGATTATATCCTGCGCCAGGACGTCTCTGTCGATACACGGCTCTCTGTCACAGCCCAGCGCCAGGATATGGAACACTCCCTCCGCGCCGTTTCCTCCGCCGATATTATACTCCGCCCCTGAAAGGATCCTCAGCCCGCCGATCATCCCGCTCTCGCGATACTTCCAGTGGTCTGTCACCGCGATGATATCATAACCGGCCTCCCGGTATATGGCCGCCGCTTCCTCCGGGGTCTTATGGCCGTCAGAGTCTGTGGTGTGGAGATGCAGGTTCACTTTCAGCCTGGTCTGTCCAAACATGTCTGTCATCATAATTTCGTCAACACCTTTCTGTGCTTTGCCAACTTGCTGTTTACCCTTGGCTGCCGCTATCAGTATACTCCCAAAGCATATGGATTTCAAGAAGCATTTCCCTTTTTCCCAGTTCCTTCTGAGACTTAAAAAGAATCAGCTTGTGGTCATCCGGGCAATATGCTATAATCTAAGACAATCCGGAACATCAAAGTTTCTTATTGCAGCTGTCAACATTCCCCGATACAAAAGTAAGGAAAGGAGCGCCGACCTTTGAACACAACGGTTAAATTGCCCATCGGCATTGACAATTTTGAAGAAATCCGCACAGAAGGATTTTACTATGTAGATAAAACCGGCCTGATATATGAACTGCTGGACAACTGGGGAAAAGTCAATCTCTTCACCCGCCCCCGCAGATTCGGAAAGTCCCTGAACATGAGCATGCTGAAGTACTTCTTCGAATATGGATGTGACCGCAGGCTGTTTGAAGGGCTGGAAATTGCCAAAGAGAACGAATTATGTGAAAATTATATGGGGAAATTCCCTGTTGTCTCCGTCAGCCTGAAAGATGCCGGCGCCGGCGACTACAAGGCGGCCCGGCAGATGCTATGCTCTATTATCAGAAATGAAGCACAGCGGTTTCCTTTCCTCTCAAAAAGCGAAATGCTTACGAAAGAAGAAAAAGAGCTCTATAAACAGCTTATCGCGGTTGGCGGGATTGGAGAGGATGCCTATATCATGCCTGATAATATCCTGACTGAAAGTCTGCTGATATTATGTAAACTCCTATATAAGCACCATGGCCAAAAGACTGTCCTCCTGATTGACGAGTATGATGTGCCTCTGGACAAGGCCCAGCATTTCGGCTACTATGACGAGATGGTCAAATTAGTCCGGAACCTGTACAGCCGGGCATTGAAGAGCAATGATTTCCTCCAGTTCGCCGTGATGACAGGCTGCCTGAAAATTGCGAAAGAGAGCATCTTCACCGGTCTGAACAACCTGCGGGTGTTTTCCGTGATGAATATCCAGTTCGATGAACATTTCGGCTTTTCCGATAAAGAAGTCAGGGAAATGCTGGATTACTACGGATGTGGAGACAAGTTCGACCTGGCCAAGGAATGGTACGACGGATACCGATTCGGCAGCGCGGACGTGTACTGCCCCTGGGATGTCATCAATTACTGCGCCGACCTGAGAGCTGACCGGAACGCCCATCCCCGGGCTTTCTGGATCAACACCAGCGGGAACGATATCATCCGGAACTTCATACAAGCTGCCAAGCCGGGCACCAGACGGGAGCTGGAGCTTCTGGTAAACGGCGAAAGCGTCATTAAGAAGATAAACCAGGAACTGACCTACCGGGAACTGTACAGCAGCACGGACAATCTGTGGAGCGTGCTCTTCATGACCGGCTACCTGACCTTGCGCGAGGAGACGGACGGGGACACCTGCCAGCTGGCCATCCCTAACCAGGAAATCCGAAAGATTTTCATCGACCAGATTCTGGAATGGTTCCAGGAAGAAGCCCGTAGGGACACGCCGAAGCTGGACACTTTCTGTGCCGCGTTTCCGAAAGGAGATGCCGAAACCATAGAGACCCTGTTCAACGCCTACCTGGCCAGGACCATCAGCATCCGGGACACCAATGTCCGGAAAAAGAAGAAAGAGAACTTCTACCACGGCATCCTTTTAGGGCTCCTGGGGCACCGGGAGGACTGGTACATCCGCTCCAATGTGGAATCCGGTGACGGATTCAGCGACATCCTCATCGAGATCGAAGAGGAGAGCATCGGCATAATCATCGAAGTCAAATATGCGGACAGTGGCAGAAAGTCTGCAAAGGATAGCCAAAAAGCCTCAGCAGCAGAGGCGTCCCTCAATGGCGTGAAAATATCATCAACAGAAACAAGAACATCCTCAATTGATGCAAACTTGGAAAAAGGATGCCGGGATGCGCTGGCGCAGATAGAGGAAATGGGGTATGATGCCAAACTCAGGCTGGACGGATTCGACACTGTCATCAAGTATGGAATTGCCTGCAACCGAAAGCGGTGCAAAGTGATGATTTCCAACTGACATGCTCCACAAGCCATACTTCACCAGATATGGCGGAAACTGCAGGGGCTTTCGCGTCCTTATCGCGGCAGCCCCCACCTGAAAGAAGACCTCATCATTTTATACTTCTTTCTTTGGTTATACATTAATCCGAAAAATCCGTTCCGCATTCTTCTTTGCATTCTGTATCAGCATGTCTTCTGACACTTTCATGTACTTAGCCAGATTCCTGACTACATACTTGATGTTCTGGGGCACATTGCCTATGTAATATTACTTCATTCATAATATCCCGCAATTCCAAATAAAATACTTTCCATACTCCCACCAGGGGCGCATATGCCCACTGAGTCTTTCTCACTAATATAGCTTCCGCCATCCTCCTGCAACTCCCCAAGTATCTTTTTTGCCTCATCCAAAGTTGTCGGAAAAACAAGCCTACCATCAATCACGACCTGGACTTCCTTGAACAATTCAATCGCTTCGCACTCATCATCACTGTTATAAAAAACATGACAAAACCCAAAATCGTCAGCAAAAGTTTTGCTAAACTTGGTTTTTTTAAATTCATTCGCTTGCCCCAGCACCTTTCTAACTTCTGATCTCTTCATTCCAAACTTAACACCCGCAACCTCTTTTAACGGAACAGCCGTAACCTTATCCATCTATTTTTCCCTCCGCCTCTAATTTGTCAACATATTCTAACATCTCACTTATGGCATCATCGTATTTATCTCCGAACTTTTCATGAATATCATCAATATCCATTTGAAGCGCTTCCCGGAATTTTCCCTGTTCTATTAACTCCTTTTGCTGTGCTCTATACTCCCGCGCCTCCCTTGAACTGCCACAGCTTGCCGTTTGCCGATGATCCTCTTTTTCCATCTTTATAGCAGGACCATCGCCTCTTTCGAGATTCGAAGTACTATCGGCAGGCATATGATGAACTTCATATTTATCACCTTCCCCCTCTTTGAACACTTCATCATAACTCCCGCCTTTTTTCTCTGGAGCATCTGTTTCCTTTATCTTTTCAATATTACCATTATCTTGAGCATCATTCAAGTTCTCTTGGGATTCTAAGGATATTTCATCTCCAATTTCATCTGGCAAGTCATCTATTTCTATTCTTCCTCCGATTTCATCGGCCCAATCTCCTACTTCTGACGATTCACCAATTTGTTCCGGTAAGCTTTCCACTTCCTTTTTTATAATCTCTTCTGCAGTTTCCAGCGCCTTTTCAGCCATTTCTTTTGCAGCCTCTTTCACCACAGCGGCAACACCTTCCAAGACCATTATTTTACCCTTCCTTCCTCAATGCCGCGATATCGGCGAGCAAGCTCTCCATCTCGATTGTTTGAAAAAATTACATGGAAAATCAACTGCCTGATACTATCTATTAGCTCAACCTCCTTAATTCCAATCTGCGACTGGATACGCTTATTGACCATATCAACACATTTACTTCTATCCGATTCATCTGCCATTAATGCCGCTATCTTTTTTCCTTTAAATACATTGTAGGCAACGATTTCTTTTTCTCGTTTACCCATCTCATTTCCTTCAATCACCGAATATAGTATATTTTTCGTCCTTGTTGATACTTTCAGGCTTCGCACCCATTCCCTAATGATATCTGCATCTTCGCTTTTAATCTCATAATTATCCCTGACAGCAAAAACCTTTTTCATGAATCGGCAAATAATCGGATAATCTGCATGATACTGGTATTCAAAAGCTACTGCATCTTTATATTCTTCAAAGTGACACAAAACTGCTTCAACCCAGTCATTTTGATAGATAGCCGCAACCCCTTTCGGTAATTTTGCCAATTCCCGTTTTTGAACATCCGACAACGCCATAGATGCTCCAACCAGTTCCCTATCGCTTTCGTCAGGAAGCCGCAAGACAATTTTTGTGTTAGTATTTCGAATAACTGCCTCGTCCAGCAGCGCCGGAGCTTGATCCGCAATGATGAACCCTTCTCCATATGTCCTCATTTCAGCAATAGAATTCGTAAGCATCTCAACTGCTTTTCCTTGTAGATTTGCGCCTTCTTGTGACTGGGCGACAGATGTCTTCCTCAATAGGTTATGCGCTTCCTCAAGGATTGTAACATGAACCAGCTGCTCGTTCATTTTTTCAAGATGTAGCCGATATTCCTGTAATTTCATTACAATTACACCCATCAGAAGAGACTTTGTTTCAGAAGAGCCGACTCTGCTCAAGTCAACAATTACATTCTGTTCAAACAAATCCTTACCGGATAACTCTGCGCCGGAGCAGAAAATCTGACCGTTGATACCATTCGTCAATGATTGGATTCTTGTAATCAATGCACCTGCATAATCGCTCTTTGTATCTGTGGAGTACAAAGATGAATTCAGTACATTGGGAAGCGTCTCTATCAAATCAACGAATGTAGGGAATGTCAAGGGTTCACACAATGAATTCCTTAAATTCCAACCAACCCTTTCGTAACTTTTCTCTATAGCATCTTTCAGGATGGCCGGCATCGCTGCATACATCGGCCAACAGGCATTGAAAATCTCTACGATTCTATCTATGTGCTCCAACACATGAATATCTTCCGGAAAAGAAAACGGATTAATCTTTAACAAGTTTGTCTTTGTAATATTTGTTCCGTATACTTTTGCAGAATTCCCGAAAACCTTTTTATATTCACCTTTAGCCGGTTCTACGACCAGATATTTGACACCTTTATCAAGCAATGCACTTACCATTTGATAGATAGTATTTGACTTCCCTGTGCCAGTAGAACCAGTAATAAACACATGTGAAGCTAAACTGTCAACGTCTAATGAAACTGTCGCCTCTTCGTCTTTCCTCATATGGTAGACCTTACCAACCTCTATTATCCTATTACTTAATTTATCATTGTCTGAAAATCTCCTTACTTCCCTCCCAAACGAAGCGCTCTGCAAAACGGGCAACCCACTAACGGATTTTCTTGGGAAGTTTAAGGATTTCGCCAGTTCCTTTCCTGACAACACAGTAGTCGGTGTAACTAGTGTCGGATACATGAGCCATTCATCGTCTACGGATTCCTTTAAGCCAAACACGGGATGCTGTAGTTTCTGGACATTTGCCAGAATTGTCTGTGCTTCATCCTTATCCTCCTGACCGTCCCATAAATTTACGGCTGCATTGGTCACATAAGATTTTTCGCCTTGTGTTAGGGCGAGGTACATATGCGCAACATTGTTTGCAACTACTGGATTGTCCGAGATTATGTAAGAAGCAAATTCCCACATTCCGAGCGCCGCGCTTTCTTCGACCCTTTTAATCTGATTTTCTATTATTTCTAAAGTATGAGCCACTCCATAATTCGAATAGCTTTGCGTAATGCCCTCATTCAAACCTATCTGGGCGGTTATACTTGATGAACGGGCAAATGATACACCAAAATTAGCATTTGCCTGATATCCGTCTGTAATTGTGTTGGTTTGGGTGTCCTGAATTGGAGCATACATCCCTACAAATTGTTTAAAAGTATTTCCTATCCCTTCCCAGAAACCTACTTTGTTTCTAACTTCTGCATTTTCATCCCTATTTAACCTTGGAGTATTCGTTCCGGTAGCCGCCGCTACGGAATGCTGAATACCCGCGCTCACCCCAAGATTCACCCCAAAATTAGAAGAAGCATTTATAGCATCTGAAGTAGTGTATGTATAATTTGTCTGCCAAGATGCATACGGGGCTAAAGCAGAGTATAATTCAAACAATCTGTTTTTGCTTTCGAGTTGATTGCGTACTGGTTTTGCAAGCAGGGCCACTGTATATTCATCCGACTGGTTATGCGGCACAATTCCATCCAACAGTTTTTCCATGCTTTGACTGATAAAATCCTCCGACTTCTCAGATGCCAAATTTGAAACAATCGCCACAGATTTTACTTCTGTTTCGAGTGAACTGTTTTTTATTACAGCTTGCAGCTCCTCGGGAATCCCAATGCCATAACTGTCTCTTTTTCCGCTGTTTGTTCTCAGCTCAACCCCCGGGAAATTACCTGTTATTGCAGATTTCAGCCTTGCCTCATATGTTTTTATTTTTGATGGATCTGGCTGCGATAAATCCGTATTGACAACACCAAGGATTACTTTGCATTTTTCTTTTGTTCTATGATAAATCAGTGCAATATTGCAGTCCTCCTCGCTAAGAACCTGATATACATTAACCAGCCTATCCAAACTCTTTTCTTCCGAATCCGTTACCCATTTCGTGATATCAAAGTAACGTATACGATTGAATTCATCAAAACTGCCTATTGCAGTATTGACAGGACTGTAAACATTTTTCAGTTGTTTTAAATAGGCCTGATAGACCTCTATCCCCACAGCGCCAAGATTCTTTGATATAATATCTGCGACAGCGTCACTATTCATATCCGGCTTCTGTGAAAGATATTCTTTCCGCTTCTGTTCTACTGCTTCAAGTTGTTTCGGGCTCAACGCTGATGTCGCAGCAAGCCCATCTGCCGCTTTTTTTGCCACTTCCGTTGTCTTACGCGCCAGAAATTGTTTTGTGTTAGCTAATACCCCCATAAGCCACCTCCGAAAATCACTTTCTTTTTTCTTTCAGAATCCTATTAATAATACCAATCAAATTTGTACAAACGGTATCCATATCCTTAAGCTGTACTTCTGTAAATCTTTCCCAAAGTTCCTCTATTGCCGTAATGAATGTATACCCATAAAATGCAATCAAGAGCGCAACCCTGTCACGTTTATTTAAATCATTTAACTTGACTTCAAATCCCTCATCTCTCTTTACATTCAGTAAAGACAATATCTTTTGATGATAGCTTTTATAGAATGGATTTATGAGGCCATTGAACGTATTGTCAAAGTCTATTCTTGATTCTTTTGCTATCCTTTCAATACCGGCCATAGTAACTTGTGCATTGTACATGTCACCTATCTTTTTAAACATGTTCAGAATTCTTTTATTTGCGCTGATGATATTGATAAGCGGCACCTTATCCCAAAACCCCTCTTTCGCCGCCTGAACATAAGAATAAATAATTTTCTCACATTGGACTCGTTTCTGGGCTTTGCTTACCTTTTGCGCTGCGATAAACCCTCCTTTAATGAAATCCGGCATTTTCTTAAGTGTCGTATCCACTAGTTCATTTAATCCAAAAGCTTCTATTGTATACTTTTTAGTCTTTTTATCTGTCGCAAGCACCTGTACAATCTCAATATCTTCCATCCCCATTGATGCATTGATAGATTTTATTTTGGCCTCAAATGCATTGATTTCATCATCGTCACCTATACACTGTGTCAATACAATTATAAATGGCACACCGATAGAATGAAGATTTTTTATAAAATCAAGTTCTGCTCCCTGATACCTGTTACTCCCTGAGTTTATGCAATACCAAATAGCATGGATGCGGTCAAAACGGTCGTCCGATGCAGATTTATTTGCAATGGTATCCCTTATTGCCTTTATCGACTCCTTTGTTTTTTCTGAGTCCAGTTCCAATCCAACAGTGTCCCAGATATGTATCGGAATATTCGGGCTGTCGTATTCGGCAATCTGATCCGTTACTGGTCTCCCTGTTCCCGTTGCTGCCAAATCCGAACTAAAGACTGCATTCAATAATGTGCTTTTCCCTGTTCCCGTTATTCCGGCAACCATGATATTTGCTGTTGGTAAAGACGCGCGGTCAAGTTCATCCACCGCCTTGCGCAAAGCTTCCTCTTCCATTTTTTCTTTCTGCTGATTGGTATAGCCGTTCATTCTTTCATCCTCCTGCCCTTTTCTTTTTCAATTCTTCCCTTATTCTCTTTGACATCAACTCGTTATTCTTTAGTTCCCAATCCATTGATCGTTCTATAACGTTCATAAGCGCATCTAAATATTTCTCTCCTGCCACTGCAATATATCCTGATGCAACTGCCGCACTTAATAGCGGAACTGTCATAAAAGGGGTAACCATCATTCCCACGACAGCATTTGTAAATATATCTGCTGCAAAGCCTTTTGCTGAATTGATTCCAACCATGCTGTTTAAATCAACTAACATCTTTATACACATTCCATGTATAATTGGTATGCAGCCACCAGGTACTATTCCCACTTTCAATGCCCTATCAGAATAAATGTTGATATAGCGTCGGCCTTTCTCCCGCAGTTGTTCAATGCGTTTTTCTTTATCTTTCTCCAATTTTAGCAATTTGGTTTCTAAAATGGATATTTTGCTACTATCATAGTCGAAAATAGCAGAACGCAGTAATTCTGTAATACCGAACGCTTTTACGATTCCCCCTTTTATTTTATAGTCTTTTGCCAACACCTTCGTCACTGTGATTTCTGGCAAATCCCTTTTTAGCTGCTTTTCAAGTTCGCTTTCATCATCGTCAATGCACTGTGTCAAGGCAATCACGAACGGAATCTCATAATCAATAGATAAGGTTTTTATCAAATCCATTTCATATGTTTCGAACCTGCTGCTTCTATAACTAACGCAAAATAAAATAACAGTAACATCATTTTCTTCTTCATTGTCACGAGCTTTGGTAATGAATTGCTGTATTTCTCCAAGTGTTCTATCCGTAATTTCTTTGTCAATTTCCAGACCTACTGTATCATATAAAATAACCTGTTTTCCAACCAACCCATAGCAACCATTGGTGCTCTTCATACCAAGCGGTAATAGTAATTTCCTCGAATAAATTGCATTTTCCTTTGTTATGGGTTGCCCAATCCCTGTAGGTGCGATGTCCTCTTCCATTATAGCATTCAGCAAAGTGCTTTTGCCTGCACCGGTTTTTCCCATAATTACAATATTCAGCTTATCCAAAATCATTTTCCTCCATATATAAATCTGGAGATATCTTCAAGTCCATATGCCGGGATGATACCGTTTTTTACCTTTTTATCTTTTGCAAGTACCGGCAATGCCTTTATCCCTTTTAGAGAATTGCTCATCCTTTCCGCATATACAATGGCATCATCATCTACACAGGAAGTAAGTACAGCCAAAATCCTGACATTGGGAAATTCACTTCTAATGTTGAGTAAAATATTCTCCTCAGTAGCTTCGATTTTGTTTGTCGAAAAGCAATATATTAAGACATCCATCCCTGTCTTAATTAAGCGCTTTATCGTTGCATATGCTTTTTCAATATTAATTTTTCCAATATCAATCCCTGCAATTTCATACCATAGCTGACTACCTTCCATATTTTGATGCAGAATATAATCGTTTTCATGTAACACAGAAAATCTTATATTATTCAGTTCTGCCAAAGCATCAATCAACGTTGTTTTTCCGGAACTAACCTTACCAGCAAAAGCAACTTGCATTCTATTTTGTTTGCAAAAAAATGGGGGATTCTTTCTTTCCTGTGAACCCTTTCCTCCTTTCTCTTTCTTAATATATTTTTCTTTTTTGTCATTTTTACCGAACTTTTCAAAGTCATTATCCAAACCAGACAACTCTGACTGCGTTGTGGTTTCCTTTTGAGAACTTATGATATTAGTGTCACCATATTCCTTTTCAATCAGTGAACTCAAATACATAAATTCATCGTTCGTACATTCCATTTCTAAATCCACGCCTCTATTACCCGTATTATAAATTTCATCTATTGTCTCAATTATTTTTTCTGCACTTTCGTAAATAGATGTCTGAGTGTATTCCTTTCTCGACAGAGGAGAAGAACTATCCACATGAATCCATTCGTCAGTCTCATTTTTTATATAATAAGAAATAGTTCTTGCCCCATGATTACAAATCATTTTTATACTATTACATCGCATTAAAACACCCCCAACAATTTTCAGATTATTTTAACTGGCCAGTATGGAAGTCAATATCTCCCCCTCCTTTTGGCATCCACATCTAAATTTTCTACCTACTAATCACCTCCACCAACTCCCCCTGGCTCCGCAGCCACATATCAATCCCCTTCCCGAAAACCTCCGCCGCAATCGTATAGACCCCATCCTCCTCCGAAAGGATCCGAGCCGTAGGGAGCCTGTCCAGCACGGCTTCCACATTTTCTCCGATGAACCTGAACTTCACCTTCTCCAGCCTGCCCCCGTACATAAACTGCACCCGCTTGCGGAACTCCCCTTCCTCGAATCTGCTGCTATATGGAATATGAAATTTCTCATCCAGAACGGTCAGTTTCCTGATCCTGTCGATTCGGTAGATTGTCGGAAAGGAATCATTGATTACATCAAAATCCTTCCGCACCTCCTCATCATCGATGAAAGCAGTCAGATAAAAGTAATACTCCGAGAACATGATTGCCACCGGCTTCACCTTCCGATGCACCACTTTGCCGCCCTTGATCCGGCCATATTCCATCTCTATGTACTGGCAGTTCCGGACAGCCTGTCCGATATCCCACATGATATCCAGAAACCGGATTCCGTGCCTGGGCTCCACATAGTGAAACTCCTCATTGCGAAGCAGTTCTTTCACCACTTTCTGGTTCTCCCTGGGCACGCAGCACAAAATCAGCCGCTCCAGCATGTCCGTCATCTCTTCTTTCGTGAAAGCCCTGCTGTCCAGCAGGATCTTGCACAAGGCCAGAATCTCGCTGTTGGACAGCTTCAGCCTGTAAATCTGATCCATGCGGTATCCTTTTCCGGCTTTGTCATAAGTGATGGTATTGATATATCCCGTGTTCTCTGCATCCAGTTCCAGAAAATTTCGGATATCGTCGATGTCCCTCTGGATGCTACGCTCATTTACATTATATTTCTGCGCTTCTGCCGTCTTGTTGACTATCTGTCCATTGATGAGCTGCGTATAGATTCCCAATACACGCTCCATCTTGCCATTTCCGGTGTCCCCCATAATTCCTCCTCACTGCTATGCCCGCTTCCATATATGGCTCCCAGCCGTCAATCCTCGTTTCCCTGAATCATCGGTTTTCGGCGGCGCAGCAATAGCTTTAGTCTTCATTCCCCTTGCATCATTATAACCAATAGCCCCTCTTGGCACAACAGCAGATTCGACAGATTTTCCATGTACGCGATATCCTCCATTTTCTTCCATCATTATACCTAATTATATATATTTTTGCAATAGTATCATTAGCATATCAATTTGCTGCTTATTTTTTCCCGAATCTGACGGCATACTTAAATGATAAGGAGCGACCACTATGAAAAAGAACACACCTGATGCCATAGCGCAAAACATCAAAAAATACCGCCTGCTGAACAATATGACCCAGGAGGAGCTGGCCCAGCATCTCAACCTGGATACGCAGTATTATGCCCAGCTGGAGCGCGGCGAGCGGAATTTCACCCTGCAGAGGGTCATCAGCGTCTGTCACCTCTTCCACATCGGAATAGAGGACATCATCGACGTTTCCTCCGAGAATACTCCTGAGACCCGGGAACTGCTGCAGTCCCTGAACCGGAAGATGCATTCCCTGAGCTATGTCCAGCTCCTGTCTTTGGACAGATTCATCGAAGAAATCGTACCGTATATTAAATAAGACGGAACGCTTTCTTTCCATTATACAGATTGGGGATGACAGAATGTGTCATTCTGAAATTTTTGCGGAATTTTGTCTTCAGAAATTTCCGGGAGATATCTGCCAAATCAAAAAAGGCTGCCACAAGCTCCTCATCTGTGCTATAATGTCCATACTATGATTCAGGAGGTGTTCCATGACCAGTTACGAGAAAGCTTTGGATTTATGGCGCAGTAAGAACATCGCCTCAGACGCTGAGCTGGCGGAAGCTTTGAACAGCCACAGCATCTCTTTCGCGTTCCACTCCGGAAAAATCGAAAACGACAACATTACTTACCACGATACCAGGGAAATCTTCGAACATGACGGCGTCACCTCTTACACCGGCGACTTGCGGACGCTGTTTGAAATCCGAAACGCGAAAGAAGCATATGAAATGTTTCTGAACGCATTCCGCACAAAGCGCCCTCTGGATGAAGCTTTCATCAAGGAGCTCCACCTCCATATGACCCACGGAACCTATGATGCGAGACGCTGGCAGCTGGGCGAGCGTCCCGGCGAATATAAGCGTCACGACTATGTGACGAGCCAGACAGAGGTAGGTGCCGCCCCGGAAGATGTGGCAGAGGAAATGGAGGAGCTGCTTGAAGAATTACAGGATGTATCCTCTGAAAATGTCCTGACCGCCGCTGCCTATTTCCACGCCAAGTTTGAGAATATCCATGCTTTTGCAGACGGTAATGGCCGAACCGGACGGCTGGCGATGAATTATCTGCTGGTTCTCCATGGGCATCCTCCCATCATTATCCATGAGGAGGACAGGAAGGTGTATTATGCCGCTCTGGAAGCTTGGGATGTCCGGCAGGATTTGGCGCCGCTGAGTCATTTTCTTAAAAGCCAGACTGAGAAGACGTGGAAAAAGCAGATTGCAAGAACGGAAGGTGCGAGAAATTTCTTGACATAAGTTTAATACTTGCGTTCAATAATATAGAAAGGTAGCAAACTTTCAAATGTATCTCCGCTTACCGACAGCGAAGCCGAAACAAGTAGTCGGGCTCAAATGATTTGTAGAGGTTCTGTCTATGACAGAACCTCTATTTTATAAAGAAAGGTATAATGGCAGAGTTCAGGAAAGCCTAAGCTATATCCCATACATCATCAGATATGCCTTTGTATTCTCACACATCTCCTCAAACAGCTTTCTGGCATCCGCCAGGCCGCAGGTCACCAGCGGGTCACCTGCAAATGCCTGGAAAATCCCCTCCAGATTCCGCCTGGCAATCGCCTCAGACAGCAGCTCCTGCTCCCCGCAGATTCTCGCCACCAGCGGATAAATGGACTCCGGAATCTCCCCGGCAAAGACCGGCCTGAGACTGCCCGCCCGAAATACCGCGTTGGTCTCCACCACCGCACCCGCAGGCAGGTTGGGAATCTGCCCTCTGTTCGGAATATTCACGTTGGTGACCAGTTCAGTCAATCCCAGCAGGGCGCGAATCTGGTTGACTCCCTCCTCGCCAGTGCCGTTTATCTCCACCTCTTCCTCGCCGCTTACCAGCCGTGCGCTCCGCTCCAGGCGTTGTCTTAAATCCTCTTTGCGCCAGGACACAGAGGTCAGCCCGAAATGCATCTCTTTGACCCGCTCAGGGCTTTCCAGATACCATTTCCCCTCGCAGAACTCCGCCAGATGTCTGTCTCCCGCCGCCGCAATCCAACCGAACCTCTGGAACAGATCCATCTTCACTTTCTCGTCACAGGCAAAGGCATTGTTCATCCAGTTGGCGTCCGCAGGCCCCTCCCCGCCTCTTCCGTCGGGATGTTTCCTGCAATATTCCGCATAGACAGGGAACAGGTCCACATCCTGGTACTTCGCCTCCGTGAGCCATGTGAAATGGTTCACCGCCACAGGATTGACCTTGATTTCATGCCGCTCCACATGCGGGATGCCCAGCTCTTCTTTCACCACTTCCGTCAGGAATTTCTGGGTGCCGAATACCTCATGACAGCAGCCGAAAGCCTTTATCTCAGGGAACACTCGGTACAGCGCTTTCACACAGAGCGTCATGGGATTGGTGTAATTGATGACCCATGCGTCAGGACAGCAGTTTTTGATACCCTCTGCAATGACCTCATACATGGGGATGGTGCGCATGGCCCGCAGTATCCCTCCGGGGCCGCTGGTATCGCCCACCGACTGGTAGATGCCGTACTTTTCCGGCGTATGTACATCCGACTCCATCTCGTCAAAAGTGCCGGGCAGAATGGAAAGGATGACAAAGTCCGCCCCTGTCAGCGCCTGTTCCAGTGTCTCCACTGCAGTGTAATGCCATGTGGTCCTGGCTCCCTGCGCGTGATTGAATTTGTTGCCGATGATTTCATTGTTCTTCGCCGCCTGCATGTCAATATCATACAGATGTACCGTGCCGCTGATGTCTTCATAAGTCATCAAATCGCTCATCAGGCCCCAGGCCCAGCCTCTGGAGCCGCCTCCAACGTATGCGATTTTAATGTCCTCCACTTTGCTGCCATTGTACCTCATGCTGCTACCTGTTCCTTTCTTTTCTATTTTTTTCATCACAAATCTCCTACAGGGTAACCCCCTGCTTGAAAATCGCCATATCGTGATAGCCTGCCTCTTCGCTGCAGACCTTTCTGCCGGAGGCTACCTCCATCACATAATCGAACAGCCTGTCCGTTTCCAGCTCCATATGGCCCTCCTCCGCCAGCACGCCTGCGTTGAAGTCAATCCAGCCGGACTTTTTTCCGGCCAGAGCGGAATTGGTGGAAATCTTCACTGTAGGCACAGGCGATGCGAAAGGTGTCCCCCGCCCTGTGGTGAACAGCACCATATGCGCTCCCGCTGCGGCCAGCGCCGTAGATGCCACAAGGTCATTTCCCGGTGCGCTGAGCAGATTCAGGCCTCTGGTCTGTACTGTCTCGCCGTACTGCAGTACGCCCCGCACCAGAGCGCTGCCGGACTTCTGGGTGCAGCCCAGTGATTTGTCCTCCAGCGTGGAAATCCCGCCCTTTTTATTCCCCGGAGAGGGATTCTCGTATATGGTCTGGCCGTAGCTTTGGAAATACTTTTTAAAATCATTGATCAGCGACACGGTCTGCCGGAACAATTCCTCATTGGCACAGCGGTTCATGAGGATGGTCTCCGCACCGAACATTTCCGGCACCTCGGTGAGGATGGTTGTGCCGCCCCGGGAAATCAGCCTGTCGGAAAAGCGGCCTACAAGCGGGTTCGCCGTGATGCCGGACAGACCGTCGCTGCCGCCACATTTCATGCCGATTATCAGTTCGCCCACGCTGATTGGCTCTCTCCTGAAACCTGCGGCATATCGTACAAGCCCTTTGATGATTTCCAGGGCCTGAGCCACCTCATCCTCACATTCCTGGGCTACCAGGAACTTCACCCTGTCCTCATCGTATTCGCCGATGTAGGGCTTCAGCACGTCAATGTTGCTGTTCTCGCACCCCAGGCCCAGTACCAGCACGCCGCCTGCGTTCGGATGGCGAATCAAATCGGCCAGTATCTTCCGGGTGCATTCCTGATCCTCTCCCATCTGGGAACAGCCATAGGGGTGAGGGAACGCGATGACCTCATCCACCGGTTCCGGGAAACGCCCTGCGCCGGTTTCCGCACAGAGCCAGTCATTGGCTCTCTTTGCGATGGCAGCGGCCACATTATTCACGCAGCCTACGGTGGGGATAATCCATATCTCATTGCGGATGCCTGCCTTGCCATCGGACCGCCGAAATCCCATGAAAGTCTGTACTTCCCCTTTTGTTCCCCCAGGAATGCTTTCGCGGCCTGTTTCCTCCGGGCTTTTCCGGACTCTGTCCTCATCGTCTCCTCCCTGTACGAAGACTGGATTGTAGGAATATTCCAGCAAATCTCCCAATGCTGTCTTCAGATTGTGGGTGTGAACCCAGGAACCAGCCCTGATATCTTCCTTTGCATTCCCGATGCGATAGCCATACTTGATGACTTCTCCGTCCGCAGGGATATCACGAATCGCCATCTTATGGCCTGCAGGTATCTCCTCCAGGGCGATGGACAAATGGGCGCCGCAGCATTCTGGCAGGCCGTTTCCTTTGTCTCTCTGCACAGAAATGCTTTCACCTTTCGATGCGTTTTCCTCCCGCTCCGTGGTGCCGCCTGTCATAACATCCAGCTTTGTCCCAGCCGAAATATCCCGCAGCGCCACTGCCACGTTATCTTTCTCATGTATCCTTATGAAATCCTGCATAACGCCGCCCTCATACCGTTCTCCCTGATGTCATCCAAAAAATATTTAACCATATCAGTCAATCCCTCTGTTCGATTCAAATCCTGTCCCCAGAAATCCGCTTTGCCCAGGAATGCCGCCACGAACTCCCCGCTGTCTTTCCCACAGTTATCCCGGAAAAATTCCAGCACCTCCATATCATCCATGATACGATATTCCTGCCCGTTCCTGCGGCCGATGAGCGCCCTGTCCCGGATTTCAATGGAAGAAGAGCATTCCATGGGATTTCCTGCTCCCATCCCACTATAAAACGCCATCAAAGCCGCCAGCGAAAAAGTAAGACGCTTCGGAAGTCTGCCGAACTTCTCCACATACCCCAACAGGCTGGGCATGCATCTGGCCCGCCACTTGGACACGGAATTCAGGGAAATAGAAAGCAGCGCATGCTTCACATATGGATTGTCGAAACGCTCAATCACCGCCCCGGCAAACTCCTCCAGCTCTCCTTTCGGCAAATCCAGCGCCGGAATCACCTCATCAAAAATCGTCCTCTCTATGAAGCTCCGAATGTCCCCATCCTCCATGGATTCCTTTACCGTATCATAGCCGCACAGGAAAGAGGCCAGCACAAAAGAGGTATGGGCGCCATTGAGGATACGCACCTTTCTCTGCTTATAGGGCTTCTGGTCTTCCGTAAAAATCACAGGGAGCCCCGCCTCCGGCAGGGGAAATTCCCCGCTGATGTCCTCAGGACTCTCAATGACCCACAGCGCAAAGGGCTCCCCCACGACCATGATATGGTCCTCATACCCCAGCGCCTCCCACTGCTCCTGCTCCGTGTCCCCGGGATATCCCGTGACGATGCGATCCACCAACGTGGAAGTAAAGATGCATGCCTCCTCCACCCAAGTCCTGAACCCATCGCCCAGATTCCAGAGTTCTATGAACTGCAGGACGCATTTCTTCAGCACACCGCCATTGTCATCTATCAGCTCCGCTGGCAGCATTACCAGTCCCCTGCCCCTATCTCCCGCGAAAGTCTCATATCTATGGTACAGAAACTTCGTCAGCTTGCCCGGAAATGTCCTGGGAGGATTCTGTTCAAATTTATCTCCGGCATCAAACACAATGCCGGCCTCCGTGGTATTGGACACCACGAACCGCAGCGCATCCAGTTCGGCCAACTTCATGAATTTCTCATACTCGCCATAGGCGCTCACGGCATCCGCAATGCTGGTAACCTGCCTGTTACAGACCTTTGCCTCGCCGTCAACGATTCCCCGTAGCGACACGGTATACTGGCAGTCCTGCCTGTGGAACTTCTCCAGGTCTCCGGATTCTCTGGGCTTCACCAGCACGATATCCCCGTCAAATTTTCCCTGCTCGTTGGCAATGTCAATCATGTAGTCGACAAAGGCTCGGAGAAAATTGCCCTCCCCGAATTGCACCACTTTGACAGGCCTTTCTTTTTTTCCCGTCATTGCTTTCCCCAAAATCTCCATAGCTTTGCCTCCTGTCCGAATCCCCCTGGAATGCTTTTCTTCCATGGAATGCTTTTCTTCCATGGAATGCTTTTCTTCCATGGAATGCTTTTTTTCCATGGAATGCTTTTCTTCCATGTTCATCGCTATGTAAGCGCTTACATTTCCTATCATACATCCAAATATTTTTTACGTCAATAATCAAATCTATTTGTTAAAAAAATATCTTGCAAAAAAAGCTGCATTTGCTATAATTTTAATAGGACTTTTTTGAAACTACTTACACTCACGAGCGGTGGGATTTTCCGCCATATCCGCAGAATCTTCCTCTCGCGAGTCTGGTTGCATGGTAGTTTTTTGTGACCGCCAGTATGCATCGCGTCCGGCACGGGGCCATGCAATGGGGCAGGATTCTTCTCTGCCTTATACTGCATAATGCCAGAATTCACCATACCGCATTGGTTAAACGTATGTGGCCGGCGTTATGTGGTCAGGTTACTCGGAAATTTTAACTGTTAAGCAGTATAAATGCCGTTTATATAGATTCCTGTGCCGATGAGGAAGACCAATGACGATTTACGATATCTCCGAAAAGGCCGGCGTCTCCATCGCTACTGTCTCCCGCGTACTCAACGGCAGCAGCAGCGTCAGCGAGAAGACCAGGCAAAAGGTGCTGGATGTCATCGAGCAGTACGGGTACACTCCCAATGCTTTCGCGAGAGGCTTAGGGCTGAATACCATGAAGACCATCGGTATCATGTGCGCGGACAGTTCCGATCTGTACCTTGCCAAGGCAGTCTACTATATCGAGCAGAAGCTTAGGGCCAGCGGCTACGACAGCCTGCTGTGCTGTACAGGCTATGAGCTGGCCTCCAAAACGGCCTCCATGAATCTGCTGATTACGAAAAAGGTAGACGGCATCATTCTGGCGGGCTCCAATTTCGTCTACGAAAAGGATCAGGACAACAGGTACATCGCGGAAGCCGCCGCCCAGATTCCGGTGATGCTGCTGAACGCCTCCATGGACGCGCCCAATGTATACAGCGTCATGTCCGATGACTACACATCCATGTACGAGGCCACCCGGCAGATGCTCTCCGACGGCATTGAGGACATCCTGTACTTTTACAATTCCCAGTCCTACAGCGGTAAGAAAAAACTGGCCGGTTTCCGGGCTGCAATGGCGGAGGCACATCCCGGGCAGGAGCCTCTGACAGAGTTCTATCGCGGCTCCCATGAGGATATCCACGCCATGGTCAGACATCTGAATGCAGTACGGGACAAAGGCGCCCGGTTCCATGGCGTCATTGCCGCGGATGACACGCTGGCGCTTGCCGCCGTCAAATACGCCGCGGAGGCAGGGTATCGGATTCCGGAGGACTTTTCCGTCATAGGATACAACAATTCCATGCTCACCGAATGCTGCGAACCGGAACTGACCAGCATCGACAATAAGCTGGAGACCCTCTGTCAGCACCTGATCACCACTCTGCTGGGCATCCTGGAGGAAAGAGAGATGCCGAAGAAGACCGTCTTCTCCGGCGAAATCATAAGAAGAGGCACCACCCGCAAGTAACCCATGGAACGAAAAAACATCGATATAAAATCAAGATCATGAATGGAGGAAAAGAACATGAACGAATTTATGGACAAGGATTTCCTGTTGGAATCGGAGACAGCCAAAAAGCTGTTCCACGATTATGCGGAAAACACACCGATACTGGATTACCATTGCCATATCAATCCGAAAGAGATTGCGGAAGACCGCCGTTTCGATAATATCACGCAGGTATGGCTGGGCGGCGATCATTACAAATGGCGCCTGATGCGCTCTTTCGGCGTGGAGGAGAAATATATCACCGGGGACGCCTCCGATTATGAGAAATTCTGCAAATGGGCGGAATGCCTGGGCAAGGCCATCGGCAATCCCCTGTTCCACTGGAGCCATCTGGAGCTGCAGAGATACTTCGGCTATCACGGCGTGCTGAACAAGAAGACGGCAGACAAAGTATGGAAGCTGTGCAATGAAAAGCTGGCTGAGTCCTCCATGAGCGCCCGCAATCTGATCAGGCAGAGCAATGTGACCCTGATCTGCACCACGGACGATCCTATCGATTCCCTGGAATGGCACAAGAAAATCGCGGAGGACGACACCTTTGACGTAAAGGTGCTTCCCGCCTGGAGGCCTGACAAGGCCATGAATATCGAGAAACCGGATTACCTGAACTATCTGGATCAGCTCTGCGAAGTCACCGGCATAAACGAAATCAACAGTTTCGCCGCCCTGAAAGCCGCCCTGAAGCAGCGGATGGAGTATTTCGCTTCCATGGGCTGCAATGTCTCCGATCACGGCCTGGAATATGTCATGTACTATCCCGCCAGCGATGACGAAATCGAGGCCATTTTCCTGAAGAGACTGAACCGGATGATTCCCACCAGGGAAGAACAGCTGAAGTTCAAGACGGCTTTCATGGTATTCGTGGGCAGAGAATACCACAGACTTGACTGGGCGATGCAGCTCCACTTTGGCTGCAAGCGCGACAACAATACCAAAATGTACGGGCTGCTGGGCCCTGACACCGGCTACGACTGCATCAACAACGACGCTCCCTCCGCGCAGATGGCGGATTTCCTGAACGCTCTCTGCAAGACCGACGAGCTTCCCAGGACCATCCTGTACAGCCTGAATCCCAACGACAACCAGTCCATCGGCACCATCATCGGCTGTTTCCAGGACTCCAGCGCCGTGGCCAAGGTTCAGCAGGGCAGCGCGTGGTGGTTCAACGATCACAAGACAGGTATGCGGGAGCAGCTGATTTCCCTTGCGAACCTGGGCAACCTTTCCGGCTTCGTGGGAATGCTCACAGATTCCAGAAGCTTCCTGTCCTACACCAGGCATGAGTATTTCCGCAGAGTCCTGTGCAACCTCATCGGCTACTGGGTAGAAGGCGGCGGCTTCCCGGCTGATATGGATACTTTGTCCGAAATCGTCAAGGATATCTCTTATTACAATGCAAAGAGGTATTTTAAGTTTGATATTTAGGAATCGCAAACTGTACCAGCAGCCGTCTCTGACACAACAGGCTAATCCGCAGTAACCTTGATTGAATAGCAACTCCAAAACAGGGTGCAGGACCTTTGTCAAATCACCAAAGGTCTTGCACCCTGTATTAACATTCCTTCATCAGTCCCGCCGGGTAAGTTACCACTCTAATCCTCGTCCGCGAATATTTTCTCCAGGGCCTCTCCCATCCGCTCCACCAGCCCCACCACCAGCGCGTTGCCCATCATGAACCTGCGCTTGTTCAGCGGCATCTCCACCACTTTTCCCTCTGTCAGGCAGTACTTCGTGTGGTCTGTGGGAAATCCCTGAATCCGCTCTGTCTCCCCTGCTGTCAGAAGCCGGATTCTTCCCGTCCGCTTATCCTTTACGATATGAGTAGTCCTGCTGAAGCTCCCTTCGGAGGTCAGCATGGTCCGGGCCGGCTTGTCATACTCGTCCACCATGGGAATCGCTCCCTCCGAAAAGACATAGGAATGCCCGTTAGCCGCTTTCCGCAGAAGCTTTTTGGCCCCTTTCTGATACTGCCAGGTATTCCTCTGTTCCTTAGAAAGGCTCTGCACGGACTCATCGCTGCGGGTAATCTCCGGGGAAGTGTAGTACAGCCTCTCCTCAGGGATAAAGTATGTCTCCTCCACATCCCCGGACTCCATGATATCCCCCAGTGTCATCCGTTTCCCCTGGTATTCCGGGACGGTCTTCGCCGTATAGATGACGCCGTCTTTCATCATGCCCGCGTTCTCGAAGCCGAATTGGAAAGATGCCGACAGCTCCCCAATGCTTACCGGCAGCTCCCTCATTTTGACCTGCCCCGGCTCCACGGAACCCACCGGAAATGTCCCGGCAAAGAAACCCTCTCTGGATATCACAGCCGCTGCGCTGTCCCTGCGTGCCTCCTCATCTGCCCTGGAACGCTCATAGCCCACGGCCCTCTCCTGTCTGCCACAATAAACCGTATCTTCTCTACAGGCAAAAAGGAAAGTCCTCCTGCGCCTCTGCGGAAGCCCATAGTCCGCCGCGTTGATGACACGCCATTCCACCGTATACCCCTCATCCCGGAAGCAGGCCAGCATGATGCCGAAATCCCTGCCCCGCTGACTGGCCGGGGATTTCAGGAGCCTGTCCACATTTTCCAGCAGCACAAAGGGAGGACGCTTGACTTCCAGGACCTCCCGGATCGACCACCACAGAATGCCTTTCTTTCCCTCCAGCCCCCTGGATGTAGCCAAAGACGAAGCCACGGAATAATCCTGACACGGAAAACCGCCAACTAATAGATTGAAATCCGGTATCAGGCTTTTGTCCACCTCTTCGATATCTACATTTGTAGTGTCATGACCGGCATTGTCCAGACATGTCCCAAAGTGATACACATAGCAGTCATGGGCATACTGGGTCTTCTTTTCCGCAGGCTCCCACTGGCTGAACCACACTGTCCGCCATTTTTCTTCCATGGAAGGCCCCCCTTCCATTCTCATATCCTCCGGCGTCCGAATGCCGTTCAGGCCGCATCGGAATCCGCCCACTCCTGCAAACAGTTCACAGACCGTCCTCTCCATCGGAACATTTCCTTTCCTTTTTCTATCGCATCACGCTTTCAGGACCGTCACGCTTCTCCGTCTGCCTCCCCAAGCCGGATGTCGAAGATGACTTCCTCTATGGTCCGGACACACTCATCCGTCTTCTTGAGGATATCCTTTCCCCAGAAATGTATCACTGTCCATCCCATGAAGAGCAGGCGCTTGTCGATTTCACTGTCCCGCTCTATGTTGTCCTGGATCTTCCTGACCCAATACTTCCCATTATTTCCTTTTTCCACTTTGGGCTTCAGCACTTCCCAGTCCTTTCCGTGGAAAAACTCGCTGTCGCAGAAAATGGCAAGCTTGTATTTCGTCAGACAGATATCGGGACTGCCAGGCAGTGCTTTGTAATTCTTTCGATAATGATAGCCCTTTTCCCGCAGAGCCTTCCGCAGAGCCACCTCGATGGAAGTGTCCTTTCCGCGGATATGGCTCATGGTCTTGCTTCTCGTCTCAGTGACGTTCTTAAATGTGCGCATTACAGCAGCACTTCCCGATTTGTACCGTAGAATATGTCATCCCGTCCCGACATCATTTCCAGAAAACGCTCAAACTGCTCCCAGGCATTCCTGAAGTCAAATTCGTAACTATGTCCCCAGACATACAGAATCTGCTGTCTCTCCGGCTTCAGTTCCAGGAACTGCTTTCCCAGCTCGAACAATTTATCCGGCTCCATGATGTGGTATACTGTCGGACAGAATTGATACAAATCATCCTGTCTGTCGAAGTTGTAAGATGCTATTGTAGTACGTGCATATTGAATCCCCGTGCGCTGCTCCACCAGCCGGGCCACATGAGGCGTAAAGTTCACGCCGCCTCCCGGATATGCCATGCCGACTACCTCATATCCCGCTATCCGGCTTAAATTCTCCCGGTCCCGCTCCACCTGTCTCACGATTTCCTCGTCATCCTCCACTTCTGCCAGATTCGGATGGGTCAGGGTATGGGCCGCAATCTCATGCCCGGCATAGATATCCCGCACTTGTGCAGGGTCTACCTTTATATGATCGACATGCGCACCCTCCCTGATCAGATAGCCGTCTTTTCCCAGCAGCTCTGAATTCAGGTTGAAAGTTCCTTTCATTCCATATTTGTTCAAAAGCCCTATCAGCCGCTTGTCCTGGGTCACGCCATCGTCGTAGCTGAAGGTAAGCGCCTTTTTCCATTCCATCATATCGTCTCCTTTCCGCCCGCCCCGACGGGTCTTTTTGCACTTCTCTGTCTCGTCAGTTCATACATCATCACAGATGCCGCACAACTCACATTAAAGGAAGAGGCATAGGAATCCTCCGCCATGGGAATCGTGCAAAGGACATCGCACATGTCCTTAAAATTCTGGTTCAGCCCCATGGTCTCATTTCCGATCATGAGCATCACAGGCGCGGTCAGATCCACGCCGTAGACCGGAACCTGCTTATGCGCCGTAGTCCCGATGATCTGAAAAGCGGGACATCTCTTTCTGACATCCGCCACGAAATTCCACAAATCATTGTTGTCCGAAACTCTGACCACAGGCAGCTTGAAAAAAGAACCCATGGCCGACACCACCACATCCGGGTCATACAAATCCACGCCGTGTCCGGTCATAATCAGCAAATCCGCCCCAAGGGCATCGCAGGAACGAATCATCGTGCCCAGATTTCCCTTGTTGGAAGGCCTGTCAAAGAGAACGATGAAAGGATTCTCGGACAGATAGCTCTCTTTGAGCTTGTCCTCCCGCATCTCAATGACAGCCATCAGTTCAGAAGTATCCGTCTTGCCGCTGAGCTCCTCCATCAGTTCTGCCGTCAAACGATAGTTCACTTCTGTGCTCACCGTCTTCAGCAGATTGTCTGCCCAGTCGGAAAGCCTGCCTGTCCCGAACAAAAAGGACTTCACATGCCATCCCTGCCGCACCGCCTCATTGATGCTGCGGACCCCTTCCACAAAAAATTCCCCGGCCTTGTACCTTTTGTTGCGGTTGGTCTTCAGCACCTGAAAATGCTGATATATGTTATTCCGTGTATAAATATCCGTCGTTGCCATTCTTGTCCTCTTCGCCGCCTCCGGCCGGTTTCCGCCCGTCTCCTCTCCGTCCGGAAAAAGACGGGGAAGTCTGCGGCCTGTCATAAAAAGGGCTGTCACATTTTGGAAAGCAGATAGATACCGCTCCATGCAACAGCCCCTGAGTCATCTGAAATGCCCTCTTAACAGAATCACTGCAATTCCATTGGCGCATTAAGGAATTGTCTACAAATAACTGATGCGAGTTTCTAGCCGTTTTCCTTGGATTTTTGGGCTTTCTTCTAAAGAAGTTGCATCAGTTATTTTCCGACAGTTCCTAATAGGTTTTCGCCTCTTCCCGGCCATTCATTACGCGCAGAGCGCCCTGTGCCAGCGCAAGCAGCTCGTCCTCACCGGGATATACGGTGAAAGGCGCGATCCATTCCGCCCGCTCTTTCAGTACGGCCACCACATCGGCGCCGTAAGCGATGCCGCCCGTGACGATAATCTGGTCTACCTTGCCATTGAGCACGCAGGCCATGGAACCGATGTCCTTGGACACCTGCAGCAGGAAAGCTTCCTTGGCTTCCGCCGCTTTCTCGTCGCCCTCATTGGCGCGCTTCGTAACCTCCCGCATATCGTTGGTGCCCAGATATGCGTTAAATCCGCCTTTTCCTATCAATTTTCCGTATACTTCTTTCTCGGTATATTTGCCAGAGAAGCACATCTTTACCAGCGCTCCACATGGCACGCCGCCTGCCCGCTCAGGTGAGAAAGCGCCGTCTCCGTCAAAGGCGCTGAACACATCGATGACCTTTCCGTTCTCATGGGCGCCCACGGATACACCGCCGCCCATATGGACCACGATCAGGCGCAGGGACTCATAGTCCTTGCCGATTTCCGCCGCATAGCGCTTTGCCACTGCTTTCTGGTTCAAAGCGTGGAAAATACTGCCTCTGGGCAGTTCCGGCACGCCGGAGTACCTGGCGATGGGCATCAGCTCGTCCACCACCACGGGATCTACGATATAGGCGGGTACGCCGATGGAATCCGCGATTTCCTTTGCCAGGATACCGCCTAAGTTGGAGGCGTGCTGTCCCTGTACGCCGACTTTCAGATCCGCCAGCAGTTCCTCGGTCACGGCATAGGTACCGCCGCAGATAGGCTTCAGCATACCGCCGCGGCCTACCACTACGTTCAGGCTCTTTAAATCGAAATTCTTGGATTCCAGCAGATCCGTGATAATCTTCTTGCGGAAATCCTTCTGGTCTACAATGGTGGCATACTGGCTGATTTCCTCAGTGGAATGCCGCAGCGTCTCTTCAAATAACAGATTCTCGTCCTCGAACACGCCGATTTTCGTGGAGGTGGAACCCGGATTAATGATCAAGCTTTTAATGGACATCTTCTCTTCCTCCTGATTTATAATTACGCTTTCTTCTGAAGTTCCTCGGACACCACTGCCGCCAGGGCGATGGAGTTCACCTTGGTCTCGAAAGTATCGGAGCGGCTGGTGAGAATCACGGGAACCTTGGTGCCCGTAAGGATGCAGCCGTTTCTCATATCCACCATATGTACGATGGCCTTGTACACCAGATTGCCCGCGTGGATGTCCGGGAAGAGAAGCACGTCCGCGTCTCCCTGAATCTTCCGATGGGTGGCTCCCTTGTGCTTCGCGGCTTCCGGATCGATTGCAAGGTCAAGGGACAGGGGGCCGTCGATGATGCAGCCGGCTATCCGGCCCTCCCCGCACATCCGGGTCAGTTCCGCCGCTTCCACGGTGGCGGGCATCTTCGGGTTCACCACTTCCACCGCTGCCAGAGGCGCTACCTTAGGGGTATCGATGCCGCAGGCGTTGCAGACGGGAATCGTATTCTCGATAATATGCACCTTGTCCTCCAGCGTAGGGTAGGTCATGAAAGCCACATCCGTCAAAAACAGCAGCCTGTCAATGCCGGGAACCTCGAACACCGCCACATGGGACAGGGGCTTTCCGGTGCGCAGGCCTACCTCCTTGTCCAGGACGCTCTTCAGGAAGTCCTTGGTGTCGATGACTCCTTTCATATACATATCGGCCCTGCCCTCATGGGCCAGCTTCACGGCCTTCAGAGAAGCCGCGATCATATCCGGCTCGTCGATGATTTCATAATCTGTCAGATCCATGCCGATCTCCGCGGCTATCCCGCGAATCTTACTCTCGTCGCCAACCAGAATCGCGTCCGCAATCCCCCTTGCCTTCGCCTCCTTCACGGCCTCCAGAACCGCGGAATCCTGTGCCACGGATACGGATAATGTCTTCTTGCCGCATTCCTTGACCCTTGCCATAATGTCATCAAAACCCTGCTTCATTTTCTTGTCTTCTTCCTTTCTGCCCTGACGGGGCATGTTCTTTTTGTCTGATTGTGTTCTGTAAGAACTGTCTGCTTCCGGACACAAAACAGTAACCGGATACCTGCTCCGGTTGGATGAAAAGCTCGGTTCATTGCTTCTGTTACTAAGAATCATAGCACACAGACCCGCAAAATGCAAGAGTGAAAGCCATTGACTATACCGCGGAAAAGCAGTAAACTGATGTATGGGATTCAAAGCCTAAATTTCACCATACGAAAAAAGGAGATGTAATTATGTACGAAATGAAACCAGAATACTTTACGGGAATCGAATCCATCGATCAGGAACACTCCAGATTGTTCGAGCTGGCCCAGGAGACCCAGGACCTGCTCACCGACCCCCTTGTCTACGACAAGACGGAAAAACTCAACAGCCTGATTTCCGAGCTCATCGATTACACCAAGACCCATTTCGCTCACGAGGAAGCTTTCATGAGAAGCATCCATTACGCCGAAATTGACAGCCATATGGTTCTGCACCGCAAATTCGAAGACAATCTGATGCAGTTTGACCCCGATTGCCTGGAGGATGTGGACAATCAGAACGAAATCGTCGAGAAGCTCCTGGGCTTCCTGATTACCTGGCTCATAGACCATATACAGAGAATGGACATGCAGTACATTAAATCGATAAAATAGGTGCGTCTTATCGATAAAGAAAGCTCCGGCACTGCTCAAAGAGCTGCCGGCGCTTCTCTGTTCATGATAGACTGCAGGAACTTTCTGGTCCTCTCTTCTCGGGGCGCCCCGAAGATTTCCTCCGGAGGCCCCTCCTCCACCACTGCGCCGTCATCCATGAATACCACATGATTCGCCACGTTCCTGGCAAACTGCATCTCATGGGTCACAATCAGCATAGTCCTGCCCTCAGAGGCCAGATTGCGCATCACGCCCAGCACCTCTCCCACCAGCTCAGGATCCAAAGCGGAAGTCGGCTCGTCAAAGAAGATGACCTCCGGCTCCGTGACGATGGCCCTGGCAATGGCCACCCTCTGCTGCTGGCCGCCGGAGAGCTGGTGGGGATAGGCATCCGCCCGGTCCGCCATGCCCACTTTCTGCAGGGCCCGAAGCCCTGCTTCCCTCGCCTCGCTCTTAGGCACCTTCCGGGCCACGACCAGCCCTTCCGTCACGTTCTGAAGAGCCGTCTTGTTCCGGAAAAGATTGTAATTCTGGAATACGAACGCCGTCTTCTTCCGCAGAGCGGCGATTTCCTTTCTGGTCATGGCATCCAGCCGGTAACGGACATCATCAAAAATCATCTCACCCGCCTCAGCCCGCTCCAGGAAATTGATGCAGCGCAGAAGCGTGGTCTTCCCGGAGCCGCTGGGGCCGATTACCGTGACTACATCGCCCCTGCCCACCTTAAGGTTCACTCCTCTTAAAACTTTCAGGTCATCGAAAGATTTTTCTATCCCTTTTACTTCCAGCATCGTCCTCACTCCAACATATCATTTCCATAGCCTTGATTCCGGTCTCAATAGTTCTTCATCCGCTTCTCGCAGTAAGTCTGCAGCTTTGTCAGAACAGTGCAGAACAACAGATAGATTACCGCGACCTCGCAGTAAAGGGCAAATGTCTCATAGGTGCGGGCCGCTATTCTCTGTGCCGACATGAACATCTCCATGACCGTGATGTTGGCCGCCAGAGACGTATCCTTCACCAGCCCGATCAGCGAATTGCTCAACGGCGGAAAGGCTGTCCGCATAGCCTGGGGCAGCACGATTCTGGCCATAATCTGGACATAATTCATCCCTACGCAGTACCCTGCCTCAATCTGTCCGGAGGGAACCGCTTCAATGGCGGCGCGGATGGTCTCTGAAGCATAAGCCCCGGTATTAAAGGCAAATACGATTACCGCAGAGGGAAACGCATCCAGCACTATCCCTAAATCCGGCAGCCCGAAAAAGACCACAAAGAGCTGTACGATCAGCGGCGTCCCCCGAATCACCCACACATAAAACCTTGCAATCTGCTTCAGTCCCCGTATGTTCGCCACCTGCACCATAGCCGTGAGCAGAGCGATAATCAGTCCCAGGGAAAACGAAATCAACGTAAGGGGAATCGTAATCCGTAACCCGGGCAGCAACAGCTGCCAAAAAGAATCCTGCATCAGCTGCCAAACTCGTTCATCCATGGCCAGAACCTCCGCCTCTTATTCCTTTGTCACATCCATGCCGAAATATTTTTCTGACAGTTCTGTCAGTTCTCCTGACTCCCGCAGTTCCTCCAGAGCCGCGTCGATGGCCTTAAGCAGTTCCTCATTTCCCTTTTTCACGGGAACGCAGGAGGAAGAGGCCGAGTCTGTCCAGGCTACGATTTTCACATCCGCGTCGGGATGGCTCTTCAGATAATCGGCAAAAGCTGTCTCCACATTCAGCGTCGCATCAGCCCTGCCGCTCAGCAGCAGGTCCACGCACTGGCTCACCGCATCCACGCCCACCAGTTCCGCGCCATACTCTTCCGCCATGGTACCCCAGCTGCTGGTCAGGTTCTGGGCAGCTTTCTTTCCGTCCAGATCCTCGAAGCCGGTGATATCCTCATTGTCGGCTTTAACCATCAGCGCTCCGTGAATATACGTATAGGGCTGGGAAAAATCATACTTCAAAGCCCTCTCATCGGAGTATTCCACCTCGTTGATCACCGTATCGATCCGTCCGGAATCCATGGCGGCGAACAGGGAGTCCCACTCCGCTTCCATGAACTCGGCCTCCACCCCCAGCTTCTCCGCAATTTTCCTGGCCACTTCCACGTCAAACCCCACCAGGTCGCCGTTCTCATCGTGATAGCTGTTGGGGGAATATGTGCCCTCCGTACCGATGATAATCTTCCCGGCCTCCAGGATCTTCGCCAGCTGGTCTCCGCCTTCTGCCGCCTCATCAGAACCCTCCCGGGCCTGGGAATCTTCTCCCGCGCCGTTGTCCGCTGCATCTGAACCGGCTTCTGACCCGCTTTCCTCTGTCTGCGCATCCGGAGAACTCTCCGCGCCGCTTTCCACAGACCCGCTCTCACCAGAGCCCGATGCATCTGCGCCGCCCTGTCCGCCGCATCCTGCCAGCGCCAGTGACGCCAGAATGGCCGGTGCAATCGTCGCTCCTATTTTCCATAATCCGTTCTTTCTCATCTTTCTTTCCTTTCCATGTGCCCCTCCCCTGAAAATCTCCTGATTTTCGCACATTTTCCATATTTTCGATAAGTTGGCTCCTCACCGACGCCTATTATAGCACATTTGTTTTTTCATGGCAAATATTTGTTCGGAATTGCATCTTAATCTCCTGTACATCTATTGCTTTTTATCCGAAACTAATATATAGTAAAGACAGGAAACAAATTCTTTCCATAAGCTGAACAAAAGGAGTCAGACAGTATGAATTCATTCGATATCATCGGGCCTGTGATGGTAGGTCCCTCCAGCTCCCACACAGCCGGAGCTGTCAAAATCGGAAACATCTCGCAAAAACTGTTGGGAACATCCGTCCGAAAAGCGGATATCTTCTTCCACGGCTCTTTTCTTGCCACCGGCAAAGGGCATGGCACGGACAGGGCGCTGGTTGCCGGGCTGCTGGGCTTTCCTGTGGACGATTCGCGGATTCCCGACAGCTTCCGCTATGCAGAGGAGGCCGATATGGATTTCCATCTGTCCGGCATCGACCTGGGCGATGTCCATCCCAACTCGGTGAAGCTGCTCCTAAGCGGCGATGAGGGGAAAAAAATTGAAATCGTAGCGGCCTCCGTGGGCGGCGGCGCTATCCGGGTCACGGAAATCGACGGTCTGCCCGCCAATTTCTCCGGCGACTACCCCACCCTGGTGGTGAACAACCTGGATCAGCCCGGGCATGTGACGGAAATCACCTCCATGCTCAGCCACAAATCCATCAATATCGCCACCATGCAGCTGTACCGCTCCTCCAAGGGCGGACATGCCGTCATCGTGCTGGAATGCGATCAGGAAGTTCCGGCGGACGCCATCCGCTGGCTGGCCCATCTGGAGGGCATCCTGAAAGTGACATATCTGGGACTTGCGAAAACTGCCAAAAACAGCTGAAACCGCCCGCACACTCTGAAGCAAAGTCCGGGCCCCGCCCCACGGTACCCCCGTCAGCGAAGAGCCCGACTCAAAAGGAAAAATCAGCAAACAGAATAGGAGCAAATATGTATCAATCATTCCAGGAAATCATCGAAATAGAAAAAAAGACCGGAAAGAGCTTCTGGGAAATCATCCGGGACAATGACTGTCAGGAAATGGAGATTACCCCGGAAGAAGCTTTCCTCCGGATGCGGAACATGTACGAAGCCATGCGGGAAGCGGACACTTCCTACGACCCCTCCCTGTCCTCAGCCAGCGGCCTGGTGGGCGGAGACGGCGCAAAATTGGAGGAAGCCCGGAAAAAGGGCAGTCTCCTGTGCGGTTCTTTCCTGGGCCTGGTCATGGAGAAAGCTGTTAAGATGGGCGAATCCAACGCCTGCATGAGGCGCATCGTGGCGGCTCCCACCGCCGGATCCTGCGGCGTCCTCCCGGCAGTCTTCCTCTCACTGGAGGAAGAGAAAGGCTACGCCGTGGAGGAAATGACTAAAGCCCTCTATGTCAGCGCAGGCATCGGCGGCATCATCGCCCAGCGGGCGTCCGTATCCGGAGCGGCCGGAGGCTGTCAGGCGGAAATCGGCGCCGCCTCCGCCATGGCCGCAGGCAGCGTAGCTTATCTCTTAGGCGGCGGCGGAGAGGCAATCGCACATGCCGCTGCCCTTGCCATGAAGAATCTGCTGGGACTTGCCTGCGATCCTGTGGCAGGCCTGGTGGAGGTCCCCTGCGTGAAGCGCAATGTCATCGGAGCGGTCAATGCCCTCACCTCCGCAGATATGGCGGCATCAGGCATCCGCAGCAGGATTCCCCCTGACGAGGTATTCGATGCCATGCGCAATGTGGGCAGGATGCTGCCTGAGGACCTGCGGGAGACAGGAAAGGGCGGCCTTGCGGCCACCCCTACAGGCATCGCTTTCCGGGAAAACCTGAAGTCTTTCTAGGACGCGTTTTCCCCCGTATCTTCTGCCACCGCTTCTGTTGCGGGCAGGAATTTCTGGTACAGTTCCACCTGATCCGCGATGCAGGTCCAGGTGCTGGCAGAACCGGCTGTCACGCACAGATATTCCCTGCCATCATTGTCCAGCCCCAGGCTGGCGGCACAGCTGCCGGACTGGTCCACATATCCGGTCTTCGCACACAGCACCTCCCCATGGGTGTCCCTGTCCTCTATCCGCCGCAGGAACCAGTTGGAAATCAGCAGCCCTTCCGGGTGCTGCTCCGTCAGGGAGGTGGTGTATGTGTGCGCCGACATCACGTCCCTACAGAATGGATTGTCCACCGTGGCTTTCAATATGACAGCCATGTCATATGCGGTGGAATAGTGTTCCTCGTCGTAGACACCCACGCAGTTGGTAAAGTGCGAAGTCTCTCCCAGTCCCATCTGGACCAGTTTCTCATTCATCATATCCACGAACGCTTCGTGGGAGCCTGCCACATAGACAGCCAGCGCCAGCGCGGAATCAGCGCCCGAGGGCAGAATCGTGCCGTAGAACAGATCCCTGACCGTCACTACCTCATCCAGCTCGTAGCCCGTATTGCTGCAGTCATTGACATAGCTGTAGTCAGTGATGTCTATGGTGATGGGCGCGGTCTTCTCCAGGTCTTCCTCCGTCAAATGCTCTGCCGCCACCAGAACCGTCAGCATCTTGGTCATGGAAGCCGGATTCATCCGTACATAAGCGTCTTTCTGGGCAAGAATCGCCCCGCTCTGCGCGTCGATGAATATTCCGTATTCGCTTAAAATCGTTTCGGAAAATCCCTGTGTGTCTTCTGACAGATTGAATACCGCATTCGCAGTGGTTATCACTCCTCCCAAAGGCTCCGGCGCAGGATCGGGCATTGGACTCTCTATAGAGACAGGACTTTCTTCCCGGACTGGTTCCCGGGCCGAAAAGGTGTCTCTGGGCAGATAAGTCCCACCTGCCTGAGTGACTGGCCCTTTGATTACATGGCGGGCTTTCTGGACATCTCCTTCCGGTTCCTCTTCCTGATTCACACGCAGCGTTTCCTGACCGCTGTCCTGATGTGACAATGCCGCAGCGCTAAAACCAATACCGATTCCTATCACAATAGCTGCCCCGACCATCACCGGGACGCTCCATTTGTACAATCGCTCACGCCTGCTCTTCTCACGCCTCATCTCTTCCAATCGCGCTTTCCGGCGCATCTGCCGTTCTGCTTCCATGGAAATTTCTTCATCCACAGGCCGCTCTTCTATAGCATATTCTCTTTCCGCGGCATATCCCTCTTCCGCGGAATACCCTTCTTCTGTTGCCATCTATGTCAAAATATCCTTTCTTTTTCCAGTTCTGAAGCGTCTCCTCGTCACACGGCAGCAATCCCGATTCCCGATTCCATAGTACATGTGTCCAAAAATGAAGCCGCGCATTATCTGAAACGCTTCCACTCCAGTTCCTCAATATGCCGTCAGGCGCCTTTATCCATCCAGCGGGCAAGCCGCTCCTCAAACTGTTCATAAAAATCTCGCTGCGACTCGTAAGCCTCCATATAAAAAATCTGCAGCATCAGGAGATTCAGACGCTTCGATTCTTCCAAATCATCCGCTTCTGAAAGCTTCCCCTCCAAATCACTTACAAGATAATGCCATTTACAGATGAAGTCATGGTTCCTTACCTGATCTGGCGTGTCAATCCATCTGCTCACTTTGACCTTGCTGCGCCCTTGGAATGCTTTTCTTCCATTTTCCCCACACTCTCCTGTCTGGAGAAAGTACCGGAAATCTCCGTCCTCATAAATCCGCCCCAGAGGGAACAGGCGGCATACGCCGGGCCGGTACGCGTGGATTCCGCAGCGTCCGTCCCCATCCAGGCAGGCGCACCGCTCCTCTTCTCCCGCCATCCGCATGTTCGGCAGAATGACTCCGTCAGTCACGCTCAGTTCCACTTTTTCCTCCGCAAGCAGCTGTGTCAGATTCTTCCCCAGCCCCTGCTGCAGGCGGAACACGTCATAGGGATCCAGTATGACGGAATGGCCCATGCCCACACAACATTTATGGCAGCCTTTACAGCCATGGCAGTCCGCTTTAACCATGTCATTGTGCCGATACAGACGTCCGTCGGAAATCTCTTCGAGACTGACATTCCGCTTCACGCTTCTCCACCATACCTTTCTGCAGTTTCCTGATTCCTTTGCATTCTCCGAAAATCTATGCGCTCAGTCAAAACATGCCGCGCAATCCGGCTCACGGGTGAATGATTCGGTGGATATACCAGCAAATTTCATCGCTCGTGAGTATGTGATGCCACTAATTTGTGACAGATATGTCATAATATTTGAGTATGGGAAGCCGCTCTTGCTTCCTAGTAATATATGTCAAAAAGCCAGATTTGATACAAGCCATAAGCATTATATCAATTCCTCTGTTGTTATGCAAGCCTTCCTGAAAAGATTGTCGGACAAAAAACTCCCGCAAATCCGGAAATCATTTCCCCGGATCCGCGGGAGTCTATTTTATAGGTTGGAATCCACCATTTCGATTGTCTTCTGCCGGATAATCTTTCTGTCCGGACTTTCCTTAGTTCTTGTTCGCCATCTCCGCGCGGAGCTTCTCGGTGAGAGCGGGCACGATCTTGTTCAAATCGCCTACCAGACCATAGTCAGCCACATCGAAGATAGGAGCCGTGTCGTCCTTGTTGATGGCGATGATGATGTCGGACTCCTCCATGCCGGCCAGATGCTGGATGGCGCCGGAGATGCCGATGGCGAAGTACACATTGGGGCGGACGGTCTTGCCGGTCTGACCTACCTGGAGATCCTTGGGCTTCCAGCCTGCGTCCACCACGGCACGGGAGCAGCTCACGGTGCCGCCGATCACCTCGGCCAGATCCTCCAGAATCTTGAAGTTCTCAGCGCTGCCCATTCCGCGGCCGCCGGATACCAGAATCTTCGCGTCCATGATGTCCACAGTCTCGGACACGGCCTTCACCACCTCCAGAATCTCCACATAGTTCTGGTTGGGGGTAAATCCGGGATTGAACTCCTCTATATTAGCCTTTGCGCCGGCCTGTCTCTCCTTCTTCTGCATAACGCCGGGGCGCACGGTAGCCATCTGGGGGCGGAAGTCAGGGCAGGCGATGGTAGCGATGGTGTTGCCGCCGAATGCAGGACGGGTCATCAGCAGCTGATTGTGCTTCTGCTCCTTTCCAGGGATGGGATTCAGCGGGAAATCACCGATGTCCAGCTGTGTGCAGTCCGCGGTAAGTCCGGTGTGGATCCTCGCGGATACACGGGGGCCCAGGTCACGTCCGATGGCGGTAGCGCCCACCAGGAAAATCTCGGGCTTATACTTCTCGATGACGGAAGCCAGCGCATGGGCATAGGGCTCGGTCCTGTACTCCTTCAGCTCGGGATCGTCCACTACGATCACCCTGTCAGCGCCGTACTCGGCCAGTTCGTCTGCCAGGCCCTTTACGCCGCTGCCCACCAGAACAGCAGTCACCTCGGTGCCCAGATCCGCGGCCAGGTCTTTGCCCTTGCCAATCAGTTCAAAAGCAATGCTGTTGACGATATTGTCCACCTGCTGCGCGAAGACATATACGCCCTTATATTCTTCTAAGTTCATTTACTTTTCCTCCTATTCCAGTTCCGCACCCACCTATCCAGTACCAGACAATGGCATAGGCTTTCCAGCCGCTAAGTGATGCGCCTGTAAACCCTATGGGCACTGTATGGGTGGGTGCTGTTATATTTTTTCGGATTAAATCACATGCTTCTCTTTCAGCTTACCAACAATATACTCAACAGACTCTGCGGGATCAAGCGCAACCTTCTCGCCGGCGCCCTTTCTCACCTTATCGGAAGCCTTTGCGATCTGGGTGGGAGATCCCTTCAGGCCTAAGTTGGAATCCTCCACATCCTTAAGATCCGCCCTGCCCCATACGGTGATTTCAGCCTTGCAGGCATCGAAGATTCCGCCGGGAGTCATGTATCTGGGCTCGTTCAGCTCTGCCAGGGCAGTGATCAGACAGGGCATCTTTGCCTTCAGCACATGGTATCTGTCGTCATACTGGCGCTCAACGATGACGCTGTCGCCTTCAATCTTCAGGTTCTGGGCATAGGAAATCACGGGGATGTTCAAATGCTCGGAAATCTGAGGGCCTACCTGAGCGGTATCGCCGTCGATTGCCTGGCGGCCTGTGATGATCAGGTCGTACTCCATATTGCGCAGCGCGCCAGCCAGGGTCTGGGAAGTCGCCCAGGTGTCAGCGCCGCCCAGCACTCTGTCAGTCACCAGAACGCCCTTGTCAGCGCCCATGGCCATAGCCTCCCGCAGCACATCCTCGGCCTTGGGAAGTCCCATGGTCAGCACGGTGACTTCCGCGCCGTACTGGTCCTTCAGCCGAAGAGCGGCTTCCAGACCGGCTTTGTCATCGGGATTCATAATCGTCATCATGGCAGCTCTGTCCAGCGTACCATCGGGATTGAACTTTACGCCGCCCTTGGTATCGGGAACCTGCTTGATACAAACAACAACTTTCATTGTATTTTCACTCCTTATTTTCTTTTTTTCGTCTTCCGGGTTGCTTACTTCAAAAGTGCGGCGCTGATGACCATCCTCTGGACTTCGCTGGTGCCCTCGTAGATCTCGGTGATCTTGGCATCGCGCATCATGCGCTCCACATCGTACTCTCTGGTGTAGCCGTAGCCGCCGTGAAGCTGTACAGCCTTGGTGGTGACTTCCATGGCAACCTCTGCGGCATACAGTTTCGCCTGCGCAGCCTCGAAGCCGTACTCTTTCTGGGTAGCCTTTGCCATGGCAGCCTTGTATACCAGAAGCTGTGCGGCCTGTACCTTGGTGGCCATGTCAGCCAGCTGGAACTGGGTGTTCTGCAGGGCAGCGATGGGCTTGCCGAACTGCTTTCTCTCCTTGGTGTAGGCGATGGTCCTCTCCAGAGCGCCCTCTGCTATTCCTAACGCCTGCGCAGCGATACCGATACGTCCGCCGTCCAGAGTATGCATGGCAATCTTGAAGCCCTGGCCCAGCTTGCCCAGCATGTTCTCCTTGGGTACGCGGCAGTCCGTGAAGATCAGCTCGTATGTAGAAGAACCGCGGATACCCATCTTCTTCTCCTTGGTGCCGAAAGTGAAGCCCGGGGTTCCCTTCTCCACGATGAAGGAGGTAATCTCCTTAATCTTTCTGCCTCTCTTCTCAATGGTTCCGGTCACGGCGAAAATGACATATACGTCAGCTTCCTTGCCGTTGGTGATGAAGATCTTGGAGCCGTTGATGATATAGTCGTCCCCGTCTGCCACAGCCTTGGTCTGCTGGCCCTGAGCGTCAGTACCTGCTCCGGGTTCGGTGAGGCCGAATGCGCCCAGCTTTTCGCCCTTAGCAAGGGGAACCAGGTATTTCTGCTTCTGCTCTTCCGTACCGAAAGTCATAATGGGATCGCAGCACAGGGAAGTGTGCGCGGAAACGATGACGCCTGTGGTGCCGCAGACCTTGGAAAGCTCCTCCACGCACATAACGTAGGTCAGAGGATCGCAGCCCTGTCCGCCGTACTCCTTGGGAACAGGGATGCCCAGGAAACCGTTCTTCGCCATCTTGCGGGCGGTCTCCCTGGGAAATTCTTCGGTTTCATCCACCTCCTGAGCGAGGGGCTTTACTTCTTTTTCGGCAAACTCTCTGAACAGAGAACGTGCCATTTCATGCTCTTTGCGCAACGTAAAATCCATGGTTTACATTCCTCCATCTATTTTCTTAATTTCAGCAGTTCTTTGACGTCTTTCTGTTTTTCGGGCTCTGCACCGATTTCCTCGAATCTGTCATGCTGTCAGCCCTTCTGTTCCGAACAGCTTTTCCGTCCCTCCCTGCTGACTAATGCTTCCGTCTTCGCCAACCTGGGCAGCACACCGGCAGTACGCCGCATCCGGCAAAATCCCGTCCTCGCGCCTTCCCCGGACATGCGAATCATTCCTGTCTGGGGGAACCGATGTACGCACAACGGGCGAAACCGCCGCTCCCTGGATGAAGCGGCAATTCCGCCTGACATATGTCTTACTTCTTGCTGTAGTCGTAGAAGCCTACGCCGGTCTTCTTGCCCAGCTTGCCTGCGCGGACCATCTTGCGCAGAAGCGGATGAGGACGATACTTGGAATCGCCGGTCTCGTTCTGCAGCACTTCCATGATGGCCAGCACGATGTCCAGGCCTACCAGATCGCCCAGAGCCAGAGGCCCCATGGGATGGGATGCGCCCAGCTTCATGGCGGTGTCGATGTCCTCCACGCTGGCGATGCCCTCGGCATAAATACCGATTGCCTCGTTGATCATAGGAATCAGGATTCTGTTCACCACGAATCCGGGAGCTTCCTTCACCTCTACGGGGGTCTTGCCGATCTCCACGGAGATGTTCTTGATCTTCTCTACCAGCTCATCGGGGGTGTTGGCGCCTGCGATGACCTCCACCAGCTTCATCCTGTCGGCAGGGTTGAAGAAATGCATGCCGATCATAGGACGATCCAGTCCGGCACCTATCTCGGTGATGGAGAGGGAAGAGGTGTTGGTGGCGAAGATGCACTCGGGCTTCACGATATCCTGAAGCTCCTTGAAGGTGGTCTTCTTGATCTGCATGTTCTCAGGGGCAACCTCGATGACCAGGTCGCAGTCCGTGCAGATGTCCTTTAAGCCTGTGACAATCTTGGCGGAGATGGCGTCAGCCTTCTCCTGGGTAATCTTCTCCTTGCCTACCAGGAAGTTCAGGTTCTTTAAAATCCTGGCCTTGCCGCCGTCGGCGAACTCCTGCTTGATGTCGCAAAGGCATACCTCATAGCCGTCCGTCATGGCAAATGCCTGCGCGATTCCGGCACCCATGGTGCCCGCACCGATAATACCTACTTTCATGATAAGTCCTCCTTATTGTTTGTTCTTCTTTGTGCCTTCCACAAAAAAACTCACCCCGCCCACCACAATGGCGCATCCCGCTGCCCTTGTGACCATGTCCTTGCTGACCGTTCCCCGATAGAAGAGAAACAGGCCTGCCGCCATGAGAGCGATTCCTGCCAGTATACATATTATCTTTTTTATATTTTTCTTGTCCATTGGCCAGCTCTCCGTTTAGCAGTTCTTGAAAGGCTCTTTCACTTTCTCCTTGTTCTTGTCAAGGAAGAATGCCATGCCGTATTTCTGGTCTTCTGTCTCGAAGCAGGCGCCGAAAAGCTTCTCCTCCAGCACAATTGCCTCGTCCATGTCCATATCCAGCCCTTCGTTGATGGCTTTCTTGCAGTTGCGGACTGCGATGGGAGCGTTCTTCGCGATGCCCGCTGCCATCTTCTCCGCGGCGGGAAGCAGCTCCTCCTGAGGGTAGACCGCATTCACCAGACCGATGCGCAGCGCCTCGTCCGCCTTGATGTTGCGGGCGGTGTAAATCATCTGCTTCGCCATGCCTGCCCCTACCAGGCGGGCCAGTCTCTGGGTGCCGCCGAAGCCGGGGGTGATGCCCAGTCCCACTTCGGGCTGGCCGAACACCGCGTTGTCGGAGCAGATCCTGATGTCGCAGCTCATGGAAATCTCACAGCCGCCGCCCAAAGCGAAGCCGTTCACCGCGGCAATCACCGGGATGGGCAGAGTCTCCAGCTTGCGGAATACATCGTTGCCCTTCTTGCCGAAAGCCTCGCCCTCAGCCTTGGTGAGATTGCTCATCTCCCCGATGTCGGCTCCGGCCACGAAGGACTTCTGTCCCGCGCCGGTGACGATCAGGCAGCGCACTGTCTGCAGGTCGATTCCGTCAATGGTCTTGTCCAGCTCCTCCAGCACGGTGGAGTTCAGGGCGTTCAGGGCTTTCTCACGGTTGATGGTGAGGATGGCGTAGGCGCCCTTCTGCTCATACAATACAAATTCCATGTCATTTTCTCCTTTTATACATTATGCATGATTACACGCGGTTACGCGCGTTCCTGCGCACACAAAGCACATACAACCGAAAATCGGCACATCCCGCTTCCGGCCGGCTCCATTCCGCCAATTCCTGTGTGGAATCCAGCGCCCCGGCGCTTCAGCCTCAGGCTATGTATCTCCGGCCCCGCCGGAAAGGGGAACGCTATTCCCGCATTTGCCGCCCTCCACTGAAAGCCGCCAAAGGAAGAATGCCTCTGCGCAGGAGCCATTCTTCCCTCTTTCGGTCTATATGTCAGTCCTTAGTCCTCAATCTTCACAATGGTGGAGCAGCCCATGCCGCCGCCGATGCACAGGGTGGCCAGGCCGGTCTTCGCGCCCTTGGCCTGCATCTCATGGAGCAGGGTCACCAGGATACGGCATCCGGAAGCGCCCACGGGATGTCCCAGAGCGATAGCGCCGCCGTTGGGGTTCAGCTGCTTGTCTACATCTATCCCTAAATCCTTGCCCACTGCCACGGACTGAGCGGCAAATGCCTCGTTGGCCTCGATGATGTCGAAGTCCTCAATTTTCATGCCGGTCTTGGCCATGACTTTCTTCGTGGCGGCTACAGGGCCGATGCCCATGACCTCGGGACGCACGCCCGCCAGAGCGCCTGCAACGAAAGTAGCCATAGGCTTCACGCCCAGCTCCTTGGCCTTCTCCTCGCTCATCACCACGATGGCAGCGGCGCCATCGTTGATGCCGGAAGCGTTGCCTGCGGTGACGAAGCCGTCCTTGTTGATAGGACGAAGCTTCTGCAGACCTTCGATAGTGGATCCGGCGCGAGGCCCTTCGTCTACCTTGAACTCGATGGTCTCTTTCTTTTTCTTGACCATGACGGGAACGATTTCGGCATCAAATGCGCCGGACTTCTGAGCTGCCTCGGCCTTCTGCTGGCTCTTCAGCGCGAACTCGTCCAACTCCTCACGGGTCAGATTCCATTCACGGCAGATGTTGTCAGCGGTGGTAATCATATGGTAATCATTGAAAGCGTCCCACAGGGCATCCTTGATCATTGTGTCCACCAAAGTACCGTTGTTCATCCTGTATCCGTAACGGGCCTGGGGAACCGCGTAGGGAGCCATGGACATGTTCTCCATGCCGCCTGCCACAACCACATCGGCATCTCCTGCCATGATCATCTGAGCCGCCTGGTTCACGCAGTTCAGGCCGGAGCCGCATACCACGTTCATAGTGACGGCGGGCACTTCAATGGGAAGACCTGCCTTGATGGATGCCTGACGGGCAACGTTCTGTCCCTGAGCCGCCTGGATGACACATCCCATGTACACCTGATCTACGGCCTCGGGCTTCACGCCTGCCCTGTTCAGGGCTTCCTTGATTACAATCGCTCCCAGCTCTGCGGCGGGGGTGGTGCTCAGGGTGCCGCCCATGGTGCCGATAGCGGTACGGCAGGCACCGGCTAATACTACTTTCTTTGCCATTTGTTTTCCCTCCAACTAGTGTTTTGAATATGATTGTTATTTTTTTATCATAGCCACTGTTCTCAGTTTATCATAGACAGCGCCTATTTGCAACGTCTTTTCCTTAAATTTTGATAAAACCATTTTGATAAAACCTTTCTGAAAAACAGAGGCTGGTAAAACTTTCTATTGCACCAACCGGTAAAAATATTTCGTATCTCCCCTGGTCACAACGAACAATTCCCCAATCGTGCTGACGGAGTCCGCTTCCCCCAGATTCTGTACCTTCTCAAACGTCTCGTCGATCAGGTAGGCAGTCCCCTCTTCCCTGACAAGCGCATACCCATGACAGAACCCGGAGGCATCCTCGAACATGGCCGATTCCTGCCCGTCGTGGTCTATGTAGCCCCAGGATTCCCCGTCCTGCACGAGCCAGTAATTCTCATCGCTCATGTAGATCCTGTCATACACGGCCTTCACGATGCGGTTGTCCGCCGTTTCCGTGTCCATGCCCGGATACAGGGCGAAATCCACCAATACGTCCCGTTCCCCTACAGTCCATACCATGTTGGAGCCGTAGTTATAGAAATAGGCTCCGTCGTGATAGAAGCTGCGGAAGCTGTTCTCCTCGTCCCAATAGTCCTCCGAGTACACGAATCCCTTTTCCGCGTCCGGCTCCGCGTGATAAAAATCGCATTCTCCCAAAATTTCATAGGTATCCGTGCACATAGTTATCCAACCGGCATCATATTCAAAGGTCCCCGCGACATAGTAGCCGTGATTCACCGTGCTCAAGGGCAATCTTGTATAATAGCTGTCCGTGCCTGCGATGTTGGCAAAGCCGTCCTCTCCGCCAGCCGCCTCTTCCACAGCTCTTCGGTATTCTTCCTCAGCCCTCTCCAAATACCTGGTGTACAGGGGATCCTCATGCCATTCGATATTGCCTGCAGCATCCACCTCCCCTATCTGGTATGACCCAGTACCATAGCTGTACCCCACTCCCTCTCCCTGTCCTACAAGGACATCATCATACTCGGCGCGATAGACCTGAGATACTCCGTCATAGAAACCATTTATGAAAGCCCACGGATGCGCAGGCAATGCCTGCACCAGCGTCCCGTCCGTCCTATGATATGCAATCTCTCTCTGCCCTTCTCCCAGCGGGTCTCTCTCCGTAAGGACGATATACATCCCGCCGGAAGCCCGCACCTGCTGGTCTCCCTGGTACAGGACATTCCCCTGAGGGTCGAACAGGGTGTAGGATTTGTGCTCCATTTCATATGTGACTGTCTCTCCCAGGACTTCATTTTCCACTTCTTCCACAGTCCTGTCAACCATCACGAAATTCCCGCTGTCGTCCGGCGCCTGAAAGTCTGCGTGCTCAAAAGGCACAATCACCTCATTCTGGTAATTGACGGCCCCCCATAAGCCGTCTTTCTTGACAGGCATCACGCCGCCCTTTGCAATGCCGTAGCTTTCATATTCCGATAAGGCAAGAATCTCCTCCAACGTTTCGCCTGCCTCCTCTCCCGGCGCCTCCGCGGTCTCCTGCGGCTCTTCTGACGTCTCCTCTCCGGTCTCCTGCGGCTCCTCGGCCAGCTCCGTCCCCAGAGCCTCCAAATCCACTTCCTCCAGCACGAAATCCGGTATGTCAGACCTGCGGAGCCTGCTTTTCACGATTTCACAGGCAGCGCCCTCCTCTCCTTCCGAATAGAGATATATATCCGCCCTCTCGCCTGCGGACACCTCGGCCTCCGCGCTCTGGCCGGACACAGGATCCGTCACTTCACAGTGGACTTTCCCCTCCAGAACGCAGACCTGCATATGGCCCTCCTCCAACACGCTGACCCACCCGCAGGTCCCGCGTATGCCCACTGTCATGGTGGATGTGCGGATATCCAGCGTCTCGTCCTCCTCAAGGGGTTCCGTGATGTTGAAAAAAAGATGCCCGGAATTCACGAAGATTTCCAGGTTCCGGTTCTCTTTCCGAAGCTCGATGGCGCTTTCCTCATCCATTTTCACCAGCTTCACATCGTCCAGGCTGATCCAGGCGTGGCTTTTTGCCTCAGTCCCCACCTGATAGCCGCTGTACAGGCTCCTGTCCTCTGACACGGGGACGCTCTCGCCGTCCCCGTCCGCAATGCTCACGGATCCCACCGCCTTTGCCAGGGACATCGCCGCTGCCGTGGCCGAAGACCCGCAGGACGCAAGGAACAGCGCTGCCGCCGTCAGCAGCGTCACTATCTGTCTGTTTCTTGCCATTCTTTTCATCTGTACTTTACCTCTCCCTCTAATTTCCGGAACTTTTTCCGCGTCTATTATACCAGGACGCTTACGCGGCGGCAAGTTAAAAAAACTTTTCCGCTAATTTCGAAAAAAAGAGAAAAAAGCTGCCCCTGTCAATGGTTCCCGGAAGCGGCCGGCAAATCCTGCAATACATAGTTATCCGCATCAAAATCAGGTTCTTTCTCTTTAATTGCCATCATCAGCGCGCCTACATCCGGCTCCTGCCGGGGCAGCACCAGTTTTCCTCCTCCGGCTTCCACCAATCTGCCAAAAGGCTTTAAAATGCAGTCCCCGCTCTTAAATAAACCACCGGAATAAGATACCGAAAAATCAGAATCTGTAAGCCCAAGCTTCTTCGCCACAGACTCCACGCTCATCCACAGTTCCCTCGCACCTTCTTCATAAATGCTCCGTGCCACCGGATCACCGGACTCATAAACCTCTTTCAACAAGCGCTGAAGCTCGGCAAATTTTCCGGCTTGAACGATTTTTCTGTTCAGCGGCGTCACAAAGTGTACATCATCTCCTTTGATTCCAAAATATTTCCGAAACATCTCATAGAGCCTTGTCCGTTCCATGCGCCCGTCTGCCTGTCTGGTATATGCTTCCACCAGTTTCCGTCCATGCCATGTACAGGATCCCTCATCATATCCGGCGCCCCAGCCGCTGCTCCGGGCTGTTTTTCCTTCTTTATTTACACCAAAAGCAATCGCGCCTGTTCCGGAAATGATATTGATGCCCGGACGGAACAGTAAAGACCCTGCCCAACCCACATAAGTATCGCACTGGCACACCACCCGGTCAGGAGAAAGGACTTCCCTGCAGGCTTCCCAGGTTTCCTCTTCCGTTCCTTCCCCCTCTCCGTAGCAGCTGATGCCAAGTCCCATGCAGGCGATTCTCTCCTTGCCGATACCGGCCTGACCACAGACTGCCCGCAGCCCTTCCTCCAACGTCTCTTTCAGACCTTCCTTTCGGGCATCCATGATAATACATCCACCTGAACGATATCGTGCATATATTTTCCCGTTTTTATCCCCCAATAAAAAAGCCGACTTCGTTCCGCCGCAATCCACCCCCAAATAATACATACGCTTTTCCTCCCAGTCTTCCTGTTTTACCAGAGATTGCGGTACAGCTGCTCCACATCTGCCTGCGTGATTTCTCTCTGTGTGTTCTGAGGGCTGCCGCTTTCCATGGCATCGTGAGCCATCTTTTCAATCGCTCCGAAAAATTGCCCTTTGTTGATTCCGTATGCTTCTAATGTAGGTGTCTCCAACTCGTCTACAAGTTTCATGGCTGCGCCCAGGAATTTCCCGCCTGCCTCCTGATCAGAATCAGCGTTTTCAGCCACACCGACAGCGCGTCCCAGCTCCGCGAATCTTCCATAAGCTCCCTCCAGTGCAAAGCCAAGGCACTCTTTCATCAGCATCGCGTTGGAAAGCCCATGGGCCACATGGAACAAAGCCCCAATCGGCCGACTCATGCCGTGAATCAGAGTAACACTTGCATTATTGAACGCAATGCCTGCTTCAAGAGCTGCTATCGACATCTGCACTCTGGCTTCCTCATTCTGCCCGTCATGGAATGCGATTGGCAGATATCTGAATATTCTCTTCACCGCCGACAGGGCAAAGGTATCTGACATCGCCTGGGCTTTTCTGGACGTGTAGGCCTCCACCGCATGGCAAAGGGCATCCAGACCTGTAGCTGCCGTTATCTTAGGCGGCGCTGTCATGGTGAACTGCGGATCGATAATTGCCAGTTGGGGCATCAGCACCTTTCCCTTCAACAGCATTTTGATATCTTTTTTGGTATCTGTGATAATCGTGAACTGAGTCGCTTCCGATCCCGTGCCAGCCGTAGTAGGAATCGCAACAATAGGAGGCATCTCCACATTGATTTCTTTTCCCATGTAATCGGATATACTCCCGCCGTGGGCAACCAGCGAAGCAATCGCTTTCATGGAGTCGATGGGGCTTCCTCCGCCCAGCGCAATCAGAAAATCACAGTTTTCGGCCTTGTACCGGGCAAGCCCTGCATCGACCATCTGATCGGTGGGCTCTCCCGTGATTTCAGAATAAATGGAGTACGCAATTCCCTGATTCTTCAGGGCTGTCTCCACTTTCTCACAATTTCCAAGCTCAATCATGACTTTATCCGTAACAATCAACGCTTTCTTCCCAAAATGGGACAGTGTATTCTCTGCCATATCCAAAGCTCCGGCACCGTTTATAATCTGGCCCGGTACGATAAATTCTCTTGCCATTTTCTCTCCTTATCAAATTATAAAAAATCCTGACATAGTTTTAAAACTCTGCATCATGCATCCAGACATACTTCTCATCCTCACAGCGGTCTGTCTGCAGCCACGGGTTTCCATCCAGATGACGAATCATCCAGCAGGTATACATCCGGAATCCCGGCGCGACTGCCTGGGGATGGAGCTGTCCTCCGGGAATTGCCGAAAAGCTGTTATTGACGCTTTTGAATACCTGATCTCCCACAAAGCTTGCGCCGAAACCTTCCGGCCTGTCAAACTTGAACAGGTAAGTCTCCGGCTGGGGATGTCTGTGCGGCAGATACCCTGACCAGTTTCCTCTGTCATTCAGCACCTCCCCAAGCACCATATTCGATTCCGGGCAAATCTCATGGTCAAAAATAGTGTTCACCCTGCGTTTTGCCACATTTCCGAATTTCCCTACGCCGGAATACCCCCATGGCGCATCCTCCGGCGCGTAGAGCCGACTTTCGAAAGGACGCTCATTTTTCGTGCACTGAAGCAAAATCTCCGTTTCCTCCTTGGCAGTCACCTTTATCTTTTTTGCGCTGCTGACATGCAGACACCATGGACCTTCGGTAAATACGTCTTTTCTGGAAACCGTGCTTTGGTTTCCCTCCCATTCGCAGGTGATTTTTCCCGAAAGGAGAAGCACTGCAATCTCCTCTCCTTCCCGGCAGAACTCTCTGGATTCATTCTGCTTCATCTGATAGACACGGATGTCCATCATCATCTCTTTGTAATCATTATCATAGGTTGTAAGAACCATTTCCCCTGTCTCGTCAAATACAGGATATCCAAAAACTTTGCTCATACTTTTCTCCTATTCCGGTTCAGCCTCTTCCTTTAATATGCTCTGGACTCGCTTCTTCCTTTCAGAACCCCTTCACAGGCTTCCCTTACCGACGCTTTTTTAGAAGTCGTCGCAATGCCCACATTCCACCACGATTCATAGCCGTCCGTCATTGTCTTCGGAAGCACTTTCAAGTCGAACAGACACGCCACGGTCCGGGTCTTCGCGTCTTCCAGTGCCGCAACCAGTTCTTCGATGGTTCTGCAGGTATAAGATTTCAGTCCGTAACCCTCCGCCACCTTCGCATAGTTTACCGGAATCAAATTGCCAGTGGGCTTCTTGCCGTCCGTATAGCGAAACTCTGTGGCAAGGCTTCCGATGCCATGGTTCATCTCCAGATTGTTGATGCATCCAAAACCACAGTTATCAAATACCAGAATATTTACTTTCTGTTTCTCCTGCATGATAGTCATGATCTCGCTGTGGAGCATCTGGAAACTGGCATCGCCTACCACGCAATATACTTCCGTATCCGGCTCGGCAAACTTGACGCCCAGAGTGGCCGCCACTTCATATCCCATACAGGAATATCCGTACTCCGCATGATAGCCGCCCCTCTTGTCCGTAGTCCACATCCTCTGCATACAGCTGGGAAGGGAACCACCCGCGGTAATAATCACAGCATCCCGATCAATCGTTCTGCGGATTGCTGCGAGGGCTGCAGTCTGGGTAATCTTTCCCTCAGTCAGCCTTACGAACTCGGGGATGGTCCGGGGATCCCTCGCCTTAATCACAGGCTCGAAATCATCCCCTGTATAGGCAATACCGGATAAGCGCTCCATCTCCTCATCCCAGGCTTTCTTCGCCTCTTCGATTTCCGTAGTGTAGGCAGACCGATATCCTCTTTCGCGGAGCTTGTCTGCCAGAGCCTTTACCGTTGCCTTTGCATCGCCAACTGCCTTTACCGCATCCATTTTATAGGCATGGAATCTGCAATTATTGATGGAGACAAACTTCACATTCTTATTTTGGAAAAGATGCTTAGAACTCGTGGTGAAATCGGACATACGGGAACCAATGGAAATGACCACATCCGCATCCTTTCCAATGACATTGGATGCATAAGTTCCTGTCACGCCGATACCGCCAAGGCAATACGGATGACTGGATACACATGCGCTCTTCCCTGCCTGCGTCTCGCCAAAAGGAATGCCGAATTCTTCACAGAACTTCTCCACCTCTTCCCCGGCATCGGAATAACGAACACCGCCGCCTACGATGACCAGAGGTTTCTTTGCCCCCGCAATTACCTGCGCCGCATCCTCCAGCTCTTCTTCCACCGCAACCGGTCTGGTAATCCGGTGCACCCTCTTGGCAAAGAAGTATTCCGGATAGTTAAAGGATTCTCCTTCCACGTCCTGCGGAAGCGCGATGCAGCATGCCCCGGTCTCTGCAGGATCCGTAAGAACTCTCATCGAATTGATCAGCGCTGTCATCACCATCTCCGGCCTCGCGATGCGATCCCAGTACTTACAGACAGGTCTGAAAGCATCATTGGTGGACACTGCCAGAGAATAGCTCTGCTCCAGCTGCTGCAGCACCGGATCCGGCTGTCTGGAAGCAAAGGTATCCGCCGGGAATACCAAAAGGGGGATATTATTCACGGTAGCGGTTGCACATGCCGTCACCATATTGGCTGCACCAGGTCCCACCGAAGAAGAGCATGCGATGATTTTTCTCCGCTGATTCTGCTTTGCGAATGCAATCGCCGCGTGACACATTCCCTGCTCGTTCCTTCCCTGCATGACCCGCAGCCCGCCAGGTTCGCTGTCCAATGCTTCCCCAAGCCCCACTGCTATGCCGTGTCCGAATATCGTAAAAAACCCTTCCACGAACTTGGTCTCTTTTCCATCCACGGAAACATACTGGTTATCCAAAAACTTTACAATCGCCTGCGCGGTTGTCATTCTGATTGTCTCTGCCATTTTCTGCTCCTTTCTCTCCTAAACCCTGGCTATCATTTCGCCGAATTTCTCTTTTTCTTCTTTTATAAATGCCGTCACCTCTTCCGAATCCGGTAGGGAATCCGAACAGTTATTGCTGCGTACCATCATGGACGCTTCCGCAGAGCCAAATTCCAGACAATCGATAATCTCCCATCCCTGATACAGCCCGTACAGGAATCCGGATCCATAGCCATCACCGCCGCCGAATCCTTTCCTCGCCTCTACCGGGAAAGGCTTGATACTGAAGCTCTGTCCGTCACAGGTATATGCCGTAGAGCCTTTCATTCCATGTTTAATCACCACAATCTTCGCATTATGCCCCTGCCATAGCGCCGCGCTCTCCTCATCGGTCATGCCAGGTTGGATCAGCTTCTCAGTCAGGTCAAATTCTTCCCGGGAACCCATGATGATATCCGCCTCTTTTGCCACAATCGAATAGTAGATGGAGATCTCGTCACGATTCTTCCAGTTATACTCCCTGTAATCTATGTCAAAGATTACCCTGGTATTGTTTTTCCGGGCCAGCATGACCGCTTTGATGGCCGCCTCTCTGGACGGGCTTTCTGCCAGGGCCGTTCCGGAGATAAGAATCGCTTTTGTATTTTTAATATATTCTTCATCAATATCATCCACATGGAGCTGCAGATCCGCTATACAGTTGCGGTACATCAGTATGCTGCTCTCACTGGAGGACAGCATTTCCGTGAAAGTAAGCCCCAGCTTTTCCCCGCCTGTGCATCTGGTAATACGGGAAGTGTCGATGCCCTGCTCGTCAAAGTACTCGACTACAAAATCCCCAAACTGGTCGTCGGACACTTTGCCAAAAAAACCCGCCTTCAATCCATGCCTGGCAACGCCCACCGCAATATTTGCCGGAGAACCTCCCACAAACTTTTCAAACATGTGCACCTTCTTCAGCGGCTTGAATCCCTCTTTCACCTGATCGTTGTACGCAGGATTGAAATCAATCGCCACCCTTCCGAGGAGCACCAGATCCATTGGCCTTGATTCATCAAATTCGATTCGTTTCATGTTCTCCCTCCATTTCCGTGACTCCCTTAATTTTTTCAATCCAGTCAAGAAGCCTTTCCGCAATCAAACCATCCAGTTCCCGATAGGGCATGAGCATTTCCTCCTCTTTCCGCCCGTCAGGGCTTTCCGGCATGAACTCCCAGGCAGGCACAAAGGAATAGTTCCGGCGGATATATTCCTTCACTTTCCGATTCATTTCCTCATCAGCGGAAAACCGATCCTCAAACATGGGCATGATCAGGAAACCGTCCAATCCGGCCTTTTCATTGCAGGCAGCATCCCTCTCTATATACAGCTGAAAATATTCCTGTGAGGGCAGAAATGCGTGCTTTCCCGGTTGTACATACAAAACCGGATGGCTGTCGTCAAACTCCAGGACGCCTTCTATCATGCTGTTCAGAAATTTCCCATGAAAACTGCTCTCCACGCCTGTCACATTTCCCTCCCCATCCAGATATACAAAAGAATGCTCCAGATCATAGAGGTGCTGGATGTCAAAATCATAGTAAAAAGCGTATTCGATCGCGGTTTTGCCTTCCGGGATTTCTATAACGCGCCTGCAGGACGGGCTTTTTGCCGTCTCATGATATATCGTATATCCGATTCCCTGCAGGGCAAAAGGTTCTGCCTTATCATAGCGAAGATGCGGTACATAAGCCGCCGCCAGCTCAAAATCATTTTCATATTTCATGCTTGAACCTCTCTGCGCGCTCTGGCGCGCCTGTTATACTCCTCCCAAAAAGAAGAAAGGGTATCCTCCCTTCCATCTGTAAGATTGAACTTCGGATACCCGCTTTCTTTATTTCATCTCTCCAAGATTTGCGCTTAATCATCCAATATAATTACTGAGCGTCCCAAGCGGCTGCCCTGCCATCCAGAATCTTCTGAAGGCCCGCATTTACCAGTTCACTGTAGCCAGACTCATAAGTCGATTCAAACTGATCCGTAGGACAGCAGATCACATTGTATACAAACTGAACCAGCCTGTTCTTAACATCGGGACCATATGTCTGCTCATCCTCAGAGATAGCGCCAAGCACAGGGTAACGGTATTTGCTGCCCATCATTACCTTATAGAAATCCTGACGCCATTCGAGCGTTGTCCAAGGAGTGGCCTGATTATCATACTCTACCTGCGCCATAAGGTCATAATCATTTACCCAGTCAAAATTCAGGTTGACGATGCTGAGGTCATCAGGCGTTCCGGGATAACCTTTCTCCTGCCTCACTTCATCCTTCAGGTCAAGCGCCACGCCCTGTTCTGTCGTCTCATGGTCAGGCGTATACCGAATGTTTACAGCTACTGAAGGATCAGCCATCCAGTTCAGATACTTCATGCAGGCATCTACCTTGCTCTCGGATGCCTTGGGAACCATAACGAACATTGCATATCTGTACTCAAAAGGCGTCCTGTAAGAGCCGTCAGGGGTGTCAAAGCAATCGATGGGCACAAAGGTCTCATGGCCTATTTCGTTGTTCAGAACCTCAAAGCTCGCATGGGGATTATAAACATCATCCAATACAAACCCGACCTTTCCATTGGAAATATCTGCCTTATATGCATCTTCTGTTGTATCGGTAGGGAATTCATTGGTAATTAATCCATCATTGTACCACTGATTCAGCACTTTCAGGCCCTCTTTTGCCTCAGGCGCCGCTACAATATAAGCATCATCATGATACATATAAGCAGTCTTATCATCCGTAAGAGGTACATAGGAACCTACGAATCGAATGAACATCTTCTCTGTATCGCCACGTCCGCTCATTCCCCAGGGAGTTCCAAGGCCTTTCTCCTTTACAGCGTACAGATACTCGCCAAGTTCTTCCTTGTTGGTAGGCATCTCCATATTCAGCTCGTCCAGCCAGTCTTTACGAATATAAGACATATGGCGGGCGCTTTCTGTACCCCTCTGCTTCATGACAGCAAATTTCTGGTCACCAATCATGCTGATGGGCTGTGCCTCTTCGCAGTACTTTGCAATATCAGAGCCATACTTCGCGTATGCATCGCTTAAGTCAGCCAATCCGCCATTGCTCGCGTAATTGTAGTACAGCGCCTGATCGTATGTAAATACAATATCAGGAGCCTGACCACCGGTCATCATGATGTTCAGCTGATCATCGGAACCGGATCTGGGAACAGATATGTATGTGACATTGATGTTGAACTTCTCTTTTACCTGATCCTTAATCCACTGGGTCAGCGTGTTATCCTCAGTGGTGGTGCCGGGGGCAGCATTACCTCTGTCCCATACCATCACACGGATATCGACTTCCTCCCCGAAAAGGTCGCCTGCCGCTTCCTCTCCGTCCGCTGCGTCTCCGCTGTCTGCCGCGGCATCTCCGCCTGCTGCGTCTCCGCTGTCTGCCGCGGCATCTCCGCCTGCTTCACTGCTGCCTCCCGCGCTACCGGATTCCGGGGTGGAAGAATCACCTGAATCACCGCATGCTGCCAGTCCCATTGTCATGGTCGCTGCCATGAGAATTGCAAGAGACTTTTTGAGTAAACTCTTTTTTTGCATTTTTTGTTACCTCCCTAAATTTTTTTATTAAATTATCCTGTCTCAGGATAAATTAATCAGAACTGTCCTTAACCCTTTACTGCACCGACCATGATGCCCTTTGTAAAAAACTTCTGAACGAAAGGATATACAATCAGCATGGGCAGCATGGAAATCACGATACTGGCCGCCTTGATATTTTCCGCCACCAGATTACTGTTTATTCCCTCTTCCACGGATACGTTTACAGATTCAATAAACTGCTTCAGCACCATCTGTACTGTATACAGTGTAGAATCATTGATATAATACATGACATCGTTGATACCATTCCAACGGCCTACTGCGTAGAACAGGCCCAATGTGGCGATGGTGGGATATACCAGAGGAAGCGCCACGCTTATCAGCGTCCTGAACTGGCCGCACCCATCAATCGTAGCCGCCTCATAGATGGCGGAATCAATCCCCTTGAAAGCATTGCACATGATAATCATGTTGTATGCGCTCAAAGCGCCGGGAATAATCAGCGCCCACACCTTATTGATCAGTCCGAAATCCCTGACGTTCAGATATGTGGGGATAACGCCGGGATGAAGATACATGGTCATGACAAACAATGTCATGATAAGGCCGCCGCCAATCAGGTTCTTTTTGGAAAGCGGATAAGCAGCCAGAACTGTCATGACCAGATTTACAACGGTGGAACCCAGCATCAGCACAATGGAATATCCAAACGCCCGGATAAAGCTACCGCTGTTGACAGCTTTTACATAAGCCTCTATATTAAAGCCCACTGGCAGGACGAACACCCGGCCTGCTGTAATAGCATCCTTGGAGCTGAAGGACATTGCGACAACCCGGAGAATGGGAACCATGGCAATACAGGTAACGACAATGAAGAACAATGTCCAGAAAAACTGGAATATTTTCTCATTTTTACTATTCAATGCATTCATTACATTATTCCCTCCTGTCCCATTTTCTTAATTACCGCATTTGCAGAAAGCACCAGAATCACACCAACCACTGTCTGGAACAGGCCCACCGCCGTCGCAAAATCGAAACGTCCGGCTGCCAGGCCTACGGAATATACATAAGTACTGATAACATCGGACGCATCCTTTACAAGCGTGTTGCCCATCATGTAAGGACGATCGAAGCTGATGTTCACAACCTTGCCGATCTGCATGATCAGAAGGACAGTAATGGTGGAGGAAATCTGGGGCAGCGTCACATGCCAGATCCTCTGAAGCCTTGTGGCTCCGTCTATGTAAGCCGCCTCACCGAGAGAAGCGTCCGTAGCCATCAGAGATGCCAGATATACAATCAGGGAATAACCCGCCCCTTGCCAGACACCGGAAAACCAGTAGACGAAACGCCAGATACCGGAATTACTTAAGAATGCCACAGAATTGATTCCCATTGCATTCAGGATATTGTTTACCAGACCGCTGGCTGATAACAGCTGGGTCATGATACCGGAGATGATAACCCATGACAGGAAGTTCGGCAGATACAGCAGTGTCTGGGTGGTCTTCCGGACGGCGCTGCTCCTCAGTTCGTTCAGGAATATTGCAAGGAATATGGGAATCGGGAACCCGATAATAAGGTCGCCCAGATTCAGTATCAGGGTATTTTTCAGTGCGCTCCAGAAATCCCTGGATGAGAACACCTCATTAAAATTCGCGAATCCAACCCAGGGGCTGTCCCAGATACCCTGAAAGATATTAAATTTTTTAAATGCAACAACTACGCCTAACATTGGTTTGTAGTTAAACAACACCATATAAATCACCGGAACCACAAGCATTGCGTACAACTGCCAGTTATTTTTCAGGTACAGCCTGGGATTCGCTTTTTGTTTTTGAGCTTTCCTTCCCATGTTACCTCCTCCTTCTTTTTGCCCGACTTCCACAATAAATTTTATATTCTCTTATGCAGCTTATCCACCTGCCATTTGCTTTTTCACATGAATAACATTGCATATTTTGCGTTTTATACATCATCCAATCTCGGAAAGTTTCACCGGACGATGTTCTTCCACGCTCTTTTTCGCCGCAATTCCCATGAGCACCGGCTTCAGTCCGTCCTCAACTCCCAGCGGAGTATCAGTATCATTCTCAATAGCGGCAATAAAACATTCCATCTCTTTCGCAAAGGATTCCATGTACCGCTCCAGGAAGAAATACAGGGGTTTCTCACCGGTCACACCGTCCGCATTGGAGAGGACCATGCTGGAAGGAGTATCATTGGAGGTTGCCGCCATACCCTTGGAACCGAATACTTCTGCTCTCTGGTCATAGCCGTAAGCCGCTCTTCTGGAATTGTCGATCACTGCGATTGCCCCATTTTCCATCTTCAGGGTGATTACAGCCGTATCCACATCTCCGGCTTCCCCGATGGCGGAATCCACCAGCACTGCCGACTGTACGTAAATTTCCTCCGCATCGCAGCCCGCAAGGAAACGGACCATATCAAAATCATGGATGGTCATGTCAAGAAACATGCCGCCGGATACTGCCGCGTATTCCGCACTGGGCGGTTCGGGATCTCTTGACGTTACTTTGATGATGTGGGGTTCTCCCACTTTTCCGTCCAGCACAGCCTGCTTTACTGCCGCAAAGTTGTGGTCAAAGCGGCGGTTGAAGCCAACCTGATATTTGATGTTGCTTCCCTTCAGAGCCTCGATTACCTCTTTAATCCTGTCAAGGTCATGATCGATGGGCTTTTCGCAGAACACATGTTTTCCTGCTGCAATCGCCTCCAGCGAAATAGGGGAATGGGTATTGGTGGAAGAGCAGATCAGCACTGCCTGAATTTCAGCATCATTTAAAATATCATGATAATCCTTTGTGGTATTGGCAATGCCCATGCTCTCTGCCCACGCAGCCGTCTCCTCATTCATAAAGGGATCCGCGATGGTCTTGATTTTTGCATTTCTCACGAAATTACAAATACTCCTGGTGTGTACTTTGCCGATTCTTCCGGCTCCGATAATTCCTACTGTAACCATAATTATCGTTGTCTCCTTTCTATTAATTCCGCAACTTTCCGTTGCTGTTTTTCTTTTGTCTTACTTCCACATTTTACAGCCCTGTTTTTTCAGCAATGAATTTCCTCGCCCTGATTGCGTATTCCAGAGGATTGGCTTTAGCGGGATCCTGCTCCGCTTCCACTACCATATATCCTTCATAGCCGCTTTCCTCCAGCACTTTAAAGATGGGATCAAAATCAATGCAGCCATCCCCGGGAATGGTAAATGCGCCTGCCCGGACGCCGTCCAGAAAGCTCATCTTCCCGGCTTTCACCTGTGCTACCACATCGGGACGGATATCCTTTAAATGTACATGTCTGATCCGGCCCGCGTATTTTTTTGCCATGGCAAGGGGGTCTTCGCCACAGTACGCAAAATGCCCTGTATCAAACAGAAGGCTCACATATGCCGGATCCGTCCCCTGCATCATGCGTTCCACCTCCGCGGCGTTCTGCACTACCGTTCCCATATGATGGTGGAATGTCAGGGCAACTTTGTACTTCTCCAGCGAAAGCTTGCCCAGGCGGTTCAAACCGTCACAAAGCATCTTCCACTCTTCATCATTCATCACGTATTTTCCCTCAAATACGGGCTGGGTCTGGATTCCCTGCGTACTGTAGCTCTGTTCGGACACCCCTACCACTTTGGCCCCCATTTTCGCAAGAAAAGCCACATGCTCTTCAAACCCCTTTTCCGTCTCCTCATAGGGCCTGCTAATCAGAAAAGTGGAGAACCATGCATTGCAGATTTCTACTCCCCGCAGGGTAAGCGCCGCTTTGAGCACTTCGGGATCCTTCGGGTATTTGTTGCCCACCTCAGAGCCGGTGAAGCCAGCAAGAGCCATCTCGCTGACACACTGCTCAAAAGTATTTTCCTTGCCCAGATCCGGCAGATCATCATTAGTCCAGGCAATGGGAGCGATTCCCAATTTTACATTTTTTCCTTTGAACATCTTTTTTCCTCCAGTTTCAATATTTTTCCAGCAGGCTTTCCCTGCCGTTATCCGTTCTTTCTCCATTCCACAAGGAGCAGGATGGCCAGTGCCTGTCCATAAGGCATCTGCTTTAAAGGAATTTCCTTGTAAAAGTCTTTGCTGGTTCTTCCCATAGGCGTTCCGTAGGATACCTGTCCCAGCACGCCTTCCCCGGAAATCAAATCCAGAATCGCTTCCAGCGCTTTGTCCGCGGCGGGGATATAACTCTCATCCAAAAGCCCCGTGTGCACGCCCTTCCAGATTCCGTAGGCGAAACCGCAGGTTGCGCTGGCTTCCGTATAGGAAGCAGGGTCATCCAGCAATGTATGCCACATACCGTTTTCGGCCTGAACAGCCACCAGACTGTCCACCTGATTGACCAGTGCTTCCCTGAGGATCCGGCGGACTGGTACGGGCATCTCAATCATATCGAGAATCTCCGGAATCGCTATAGTGATCCAGCAGTTCCCTCTTCCCCAGAAAGCGCCTGCGAAATTGTTCTTCTCGAGGAATGTCCATCCGTGATACCAAAAGCCGGTTACCGGATCCTGCAAATATTTCAGATGCAGCAGGAACTGATACTGCGCCTCCTGCCGATAATCCTCCCTGTCCAGAATACGGCCCATATTTGCCAGAAACAATACGGTCATAAACAGGGTGTCATCCCAGAGCTCTTCATCATTCAGATCATCCGACGTCTGATGCTGGATGCCTCCCTCTTTGGTTCTCTTCATATCTTTCATAATCCACTCTGCGGCCTGTCTGCAGGGTTCCATGTAGACTTCACTGTTCAGATACTCCCCCAGATAGGACATGGTCAGATAGGGCGCCATGGTATTCACATTCAGCTCCGGGAATCCGATCTTCAGCTGATTGTCATAAAATCTGGTGAGCATATCCAGATAGGCCTGTTCATTCGTGCTGGCAAACAATTTCCAAAGACCGTACAATCCCACGCCCTGCGTCCACTCCCAGTGCGCATACTTTTTCAATTCCTCCTCGGAAATATGTTTTTTCTCCCTCATATTCTGCAGGAAAGGTTCGTCATCTTCATACAAAATGGGCGAAAACGCGTCAAGCAGCTTCTTCAGCTTCTCATCGACCTTTGTCCGCAGTTCTTTTCCATGTATATCCATTCGCTCTCCCTCCTTTTCCTCACAGCCATTCTCCCGTGTTCCAATGGATTTCCCCTTTTCAAGCTTTCCCTCCAGTTCAGCCAGCAATTTGGGAAGCTCCGAAGGATGAGCGACCGTGTAATCCGGAATCCAGTCCTCCTCCTCAAATGAATGGAAATATCTGGGCGACCAGTCGAGCCAGATGCTGGCAATTCCGAACCGGTTCGCTCCTGCCACGTCCTTCTTCAGATTATTGCCGATCATAACAATCCGTTCTTTATCCTCATCCTTCAGTCCAAGAGCCTCCATGGCAGTCTGAAACATGAGACGTTCCGGTTTCTGCACGCCTACCGTCTCCGAAACCACCCAGGCGTCAAAGCAATGGCGAAGGCCGTTTAACCGGTATACATTCTGAAAGGATTCTTCCTCACCGTCGGCAACCAGCGCAATGGTATAGCCCGCCTGATGGAGTTCTTCCAGCACTTCCCCTGCATTTTCGATAAAATCCGCCTGCGACACGATTCCCGGTTTCTCTTTCATATATTGCTGAGTAGACTCGTCTAAAATGGTATCCCCGCTATCCGTAAAAATAATCAGTTTTTTGCTTTTCTCCATACTCCCATTCCTTTCGCTTTATTTTATTGCATCTTTTTCTCTGTTTTGATATACTTATCCTGGTACGCATATCCGAACATAAAAATATGTTCTGCCATAGAGAGGTGATTTTATATGATTCAGCCGATTGAGTACAATGAAAAGCAATTCATCATCATAAACGATATGACGCACTCTCTGTTTTACTTTTTTGATTTCGATGAGCGGGCCAGTCAGGTCAACATGGAGTTTGAGCATTTTCACTCTTACTATGAAATCCATGTCCTTCTGAGCCCCAACGCCATCCACTTTCTGGAAGGAGTGCCTTACCCCATAGAGAGCCATGATTTCGTGCTCCTGCCCCCTTCCCTGTTGCACAAAACCTGCTATCCGGAAAAGGAACCTTCCAAAAGGCTGATCATCACATTTATGTATCCGGAAAACGCTTTGGGATTCCGGGATTCCTATAATGACCTCCTCTCTCCCTTTTACAGCGATACCCATATCTATCGCTTCCCTGAAAAACAGCTGGGAATCCTTACCGACCTGATCAACCAGATGGTAAATCTGGCCTTTCAGGATCAACCGGAACGGGCCTTCAGCACCCAGGAGCTCTCCGGAACAAAAGAGCTTGTACTGCACAGCCTTTTTATCCGTTTCCTTTATTGCCTGAACCAGTTTCAGGACAGCAATATTTATGAAAAGAATGAGATAACCGACAAGGTTACGGAACGGATTTATTCTGTGTCCAACTATATCCACACCCATTACCGGGAAGATATGACGCTGGACGAGCTAGCCAGGGAATCGTACATGAGCCCTTATTACCTGTCCCACCAGTTCAAGAGAATTACAGGATATACCCTTACCCAGTATATCCAGTGGGTAAGGGTCCGTAACTGTCAGTTCCTTTTGCTCAACACTGCGGAAAAAGTCACCGATATTGCTCTGGAATGCGGCTTTTCCAGTTTTTCCCACTTCAACCGCGTTTTTCGGAAGTTCTGCAACGAATCTCCCTCCGAATACCGAAAGAACCATGCGGGAGAAGGGCAGCACGTCAGCGGAAGCAAAAGCCCTGCTACCCCCCCGGGAATTTCTACTGATTTGTGACACTGCGTATGCAGAATGTATGATTAAATTCACTGTAATCTGTATAATACATGGTGAAGCTCCTGTCGTCGCTCGCCTCGCTGCCAAAGATTCCCTCAATGAAGCCATGGGCACCGAAAGCGGGACCGATATCAATGGCATCCATCCTGTTGGAAAGACGGACATTCCCTTGCTTTACCAGAATCTGTTTTCCTGCCAGACCATACATACTGAATGCATCTCCGTCCGCTTTCCCGGCTCCCAGCACTGCCAGTTCCACGCGGAATGGAGCTTCTTCTATGCCGCGGAGCTTCACATTGACCTCCACACCGCTTTCCACTTCCCGAATCCGAACCTCAATGGTCAGATCAGGCCCCCATTTCCTGTCTCTCTTCGTGTGATCCATTTTCCACCAGTCGCTGGTGCCCTGGTCTTCCTGAAAGGGCAGATAATACCATCCCTTCATCACCTGGGTCAGTAAGAAACCGTCCTCCGTCTTTTCCAGCGTCTCCGGGATAAATGCGCGGTGTTCACAGATACATCCGCCGATTTTCACTGCCACGTCAAGAGAATGCGTGCTGAAATACAGGAAATTGCTCTTTCCTTTCATCAGGGTATAGCTGATATCTCCTCTGCTCACCCTGACAATCCCTGATTCCGAATACACACGCTCAAAATCCACAGGCCGCCTGCAGCCTTCCCACTCAAAATCAATCAAATCCGGTCTGTTCATATAGTGGATTAGTATATCCGGCGCTGACAGCTGTTTTTCCTCCACCAGTCTAAAAATATAATTTGCAAAGTCCAGGAACTCCGGAATATCCCTCTCCACCCCCATAGTCAGGTATTCCCAATAGTAATACTTGGGATAGACCCTCTTTCCGTTATCCTGTCTGGTTGAATTCGCCGTGAAAATGGTTCCGTCCGGCTCTATATAGGTAAGCATCATACGGAGGTTGCGCACCGCATGTTCAAAAAACGCAGCGTCCTTCGTGCATCTCCCTATTGTGATCATCGCGTCATTGTTGATGCGGTTATAATTGCCTGCGGATTTCTCCGCAAACTCGCCGTCCTCATTGCAGTCGATTCCCTCAGCCAGATAAATCTGCGCTGTCTGGGCAAATTTCGGCTCGGCGAAAAATTCCGCGCACTCCATCAGATTGGATGCGATTGCCCAGCGATGGTTCGGCGTATGGAAACCTCCGGCCAGCAACCCATAGGCCGCCTTCTTTGCGATTCCGTACATCTTCTGATAAATCTTCTCCTGCCATTCATCCCGCTGTATCCCTTTCAGATAATGCAGTACGGGAAGCATTCGCTTTACGATAAAGGCCGTGTCGGGCGCAGAATGGAAGTTACAGCGAATCAGATCGAACAGCCCGTCCTCATGCTGATATCTTTCCACATAATCAAGGGCGAGAACAATGCGCTCCGCCAGCTTCTCATCCTTATAATACTCGCTGCCGCTGTTGCTGTAGGCCCCCGTCATATTATAAACGCGATAAATTGTATATTTCGCATCCATCAGATCTGTTTCGTCCGGAAATCCCCCGTAATAAGGGCTGCTTTTATCAGTCACCTGAATCCTCAGGGCATTCCTGACCCTTTGGTCATTACCCTTTACAATTTTCTCATAATGCTGTCTCATGATTCCTTTCCTCCCACAAAATTGAATAAATAGGCTTCTTTCCAGAATGCGCCGGAAACAATCTGATTGATAGTATACTTTTCGTAAAAAAATTAAGCTATGTGCTATTTGTCAATTTATCAAAAAAACATTGCAATTTTTGTTCTTTTGTTTCCAGGCAGAAATCACATGAGTCAGGCATCTTGCATCCCGGGAAATGGGTATGGTATAATGGCCTTATATAATAGTATTTTGATTTCTCCATCCGTGACATGAAAGGAGCAAATATGGAGCAGTTCTCCCTCTTCGACATGCAACCGGAACACAATCCATCTCTCCCCGCTCCGCTGGCGGACAGGATGCGCCCTGAGGACCTGGAGGACTATATCGGCCAGGACCACCTTCTGGGAAAGGGGAAAATCCTGCGCCAGATGCTGGAGAGGGACATGATTCCCTCCATGATATTCTGGGGACCGCCCGGCGTGGGCAAGACCACTTTGGCCCGGATTATCGCGAACCGGACGAAATCCAGCTTTGTAAATTTCAGCGCCGTCACCAGCGGCATCAAAGAAATCAAGGAGATCATGAAGCAGGCGGACGAGGCCAAAGTCTACGGCACCCGCACCTTGTGTTTCGTGGACGAGATTCACAGATTCAACAAGGCCCAGCAGGACGCCTTTCTTCCTTATGTGGAAAAAGGCAGCATCACCCTCATCGGAGCCACCACAGAGAACCCCTCCTTTGAGATCAATGCCGCATTGCTGTCCCGGTGCAAGGTCTTCGTGCTGAAGGAACTGACCACGGCAGACCTGACCACTATGCTCGTCCACGCGCTGCATGATAAACGGGGATTCGGAGGCAGCACCGTCCACATGGAGGAGGCGCTCCTGTCCGCCATCGCTTCATTTGCCAATGGAGATGCCCGTACGGCGCTGAATACGCTGGAAATGGCCGTGCTGAACGGGGAGATTTCTTCTGACGGCTCCATCACGGTGTCGGAGCAGACTCTGGAGCAGTGCCTGGGAAAGAAGACTTTTCTATATGATAAAAACGGCGAGGAGCACTACAATCTCATATCCGCCCTCCACAAATCCATGCGCAATTCCGATCCGGACGCGGCGGTGTACTGGCTGGCCAGGATGCTAGAGGCCGGGGAGGACCCGCTGTTCATCGCCCGCAGGCTCATCCGCTTTGCCAGCGAGGACATCGGACTGGCGGACAACCAGGCCCTGCTGACAGCCGTGGCGGCGTATCAGGCCTGCCATTTCAACGGCATGCCCGAATGCAACCTCAACCTGACCCAGGCCGTGGTCTATCTGTCCCTGGCTCCCCGCTCCAACGCCCTGTACCGGGCCTATGAGACGGCCAGAATCGATGCCAGAAACCAGCTGGCGGAACCTGTGCCTCTGAATATCCGCAATGCGCCCACATCGCTGATGGAGGAGCTGCATTACGGGGAAGGGTATGTCTACGCCCATGATACCAGGGAAAAAATCGCCCGGATGACCTGTCTGCCGGAGAGTTTAAAGGACAGGCGTTATTATCTTCCCACGGAAGAGGGAACGGAAAAAATATGGAAAGAGCGCCTGGAACAAAGCAGGACGTTCCGGCTGGGCGGTGAATCGGTCTGAATTTCATGCGAGGTTTTCTCTCACTTTTCAATACAGCTTACAGGGTCTCCATAATTATAGACACAGCAGATGCTTTCATGATATAATGGGCTTATTCAAGACATGATTTTTACATATCAAATATCACAGAACAGAAAGGATGTACCCAAGATGAAGTACGATTTTACATCTATCATAAACCGCAACGGCATGGACGCTATTGCGGTAGACAATCTGGGCATCGGGAACTGCCCCGGCAGACCAAAGGAAGGCTTTGACGCTATCCCCATGTGGGTGGCCGACATGAACTTCCCCACCGTGCCCACCGTACCGGAGACAATCATCGCCCGCACGAAAGCGCCCCACTACGGCTATTTCTCCCCCCGGGAGGAATACCTGGACGCAATCATCAGATGGCATGAGACACGAAACGGCGCAGCCGGCCTGACCAGAGAGTGCATCGGCTATGAGAACGGCGTACTGGGCGGCGTCATCAGCGCCCTGAACGTATACTGCTCCAAAGGGGACAATGTGCTCCTCCACTCCCCCACCTACGTGGGCTTTACCGGCAGCATCGGCAACAACGGCTACCATATCGTCCACAGCCCGCTGGTTCTGGACGAGAACGGTACATACCGCATGGATTTTGAAGATATGGAGAAGAAAATCACGGAGAACAGAATCCATGCCGCCGTGTTCTGCTCCCCGCACAATCCCTGCGGCCGTGTCTGGGAGAAATGGGAAGTGGAACAGTTCATGGAGCTGTGCCGGAAGCATGACGTGATGGTGGTCTCCGATGAAATCTGGTCCGATATCATCCTGTCCGGACATAAGCATACCCCCACCCAGAGCGTCAGCGAGGACGCAAGGAACCGCACTGTGGCGGTCTACGCTCCCTCCAAGACCTTTAACCTGGCCGGATTGGTGGGCAGCTACCACATCATTTACAACAAGGCCCTTAGAGACCGGGTGGAAAAGGAGTCCTCCCTCTCCCATTACAACAACATGAACCTCCTCTCCATGTACGCCCTGATTGGCGCCTATAAGCCCGAGGGCTACGAATGGGTGGACGAGCTGCGTCAGGTCATCACCGGCAATGTGGACTTCGCCTGCACGTACATCGCGGAGCATTTCGACGGCGTCAAAGTCTCCAAGCCCCAGGGCACTTATATGCTGTTCCTGGACTGCACGCAGTGGTGCGAGGCCCACGGCAAGACTATCCGGGAACTGGAGCAGGCCGGCTATGACGTGGGCGTGGCCTGGCAGGACGGAACGGCGTTCCACGGCCCCTGCCATATCCGCATGAACCTGGCCCTGCCCCTCTCCCGGGTGCAGGAGGCTTTCGCCAGACTGGACAAGTATGTTTTCAATGCCTGAGCCCCTGATACGGGCCGGAAAGGTAGGAAGATAAATGCCGCTTCAGATTGTCAGGAACGATATCACGAAAATGAATGTGGACGCAATCGTAAACGCCGCCAATCCCTCGCTTTTGGGCGGGGGCGGTGTGGACGGCTGCATCCATCAGGCCGCGGGGCCCACGTTGCTTGCTGAGTGTAGGACGCTGGGTGGGTGCGAGACTGGCAGCGCGAAAGTCACCGGTGCCGGGAAACTCCCCTGCAGATATGTCATTCACGCCGCAGGGCCCCGCTGGAGGGGAGGCGGACATGGAGAGCGGAATCTGCTCATCTCCTGCTACCGCACCGCTCTTTTGCTGGCAAAGGAGAAAGCAAAGTGCTATGAACTGGACTTCCTATTCTGGCATCCCACTTTCAACAGGAATCACTGAATCTTTAAAGGAATCAAAGTCCACTCCAATTTCTTTGCATTGGCGTATCATATTATCATATTGAACTCTTCTAACAAATTGGTAGTTAAAATCAATACTAACCAAATCATTTCTATTTATATCATTCACCGCCCCTTTAAAGAGCCTCTCCAAATATCCCTGACTCCATTTTCCTATATAGTAGAAACCATTACTCTCTGGATGATATGTCTTGAATACAATATCATCTAACTCTTTATCGTGATCACTGCCGAGCAAGTTTATAACATCTGTTGACAATAGCGGAATTCCAGCAACAAACTTATATACTGTCTGCGCTCTTGTCAAAACATAAAACATAACAAATTTCGATGTCACTTTATCAACCAGTTTACTGATGTTCTCCCAGTCAATTGAGCAGACTAATATTATATTGATAATATCACAAATGTTTCTCCACTTGAATGTTGCCTCAAAATATTCATGTCGAAAAACATGTTGACACATTGAAATAAAAAACATGCCAAAGCAAGGAAATACAAAGTTTCCTTCCTTTACTGTATCTATAAACATATATTTATGTTTAATGGGATACGGTTCATTAAGCTGATTTAAACGATGATGTATTTCATAATGGAATGTCCGATAACTTATTCCTGGCAAATGCTGTAAGTAATGAATATAATATTTAACTAAATCTTCGTTATCTGTGAGATACACATCTTTAATTTTAGATTTCACAAATTTATATAAGCTGAGTGCATCTTTTTCGTGAACCAAGATATCACAATCTCCCATCAAGCGGTAACACCCTATTTTTTCATAAACATAGTGATTTAGAACAGGACCTTTAAAATTCACATAATTATAGTCACCAATTTGTGCCAAAAAATCATTCATATTATTTATAATGCTTTTGTATCTAAGTTCCGTTATAGCTTTAAAACGTAGTACTGATTTGTTTTTTATCAGCACACTGTTCTTTTCTGCATTCACCAATGCAACTTTCAGCATCCCTTCCCTAAATATTGCATCTAATACTTCATCTGTTATACCTTCTTCCAGAATATTGTTACATGCATCCCAAATCGTCAAAGACAATATTGTCCTCTTTTCTCTTTCACCGAGCATAATTTATCCTTTTCCAATTTTTCTATATCTGTTTCCAATGCAAAAAATTAGTCAATTTCCATATTCGAAAATAAACGAGTATTCTGTATACATTTAAACTGATAGGGTACTTCTGAAAAAAATCCGGGCCGTTTACCACTATTGTATGAAACTCTCCGTTCTCATCAATAAGACTATTACCCGTCCTCCTAAGATAATGCAAAAATTCCTCCGTATACTCAATTCCCAACACATCTCTCCCAAAACTAGATTTTTTATAGCTACTGACAATAATCTTATACCCCATATCAATATACATTCGAGCAAGTTGTTCTTCAGTATATGTACTTAACGGAAACACCGGAGTTACTTTATTACGTAAACATATTGCTGTTTTATATATCATCTGAGGAATCCGTTTAGTATCCCCGAACACCACTTGAAAGATTCCATCTTTCCTACATGCTTCTACCGCTTGTAAAACAAATTCTCCATATGTAATATCCTCATATATTTCGATTGGAACTCCTAAATTTTTGCTTTGCTCATTCAAGAATCTTTTTGAAATAAACTCTTCTGACTCATATTTTTCTACAAACACAATCAACTTTTTACACCTGTTGCCTAACTTTGAATACACATTATTTGCTAAACAGCCGTCTTTTCCTCCACTCCAAAATACTGCATAGTCACTCACCTAATCGCCTCTTTAATATTCTTTATATTCTCATACTTTTTCTCATAATGAATCCTATAAACATCCAGTTGAGAGCTAATTTCCATCAACCTACTCATTTGTTTTCTTCTTATCTCAGGGGATATAATGTCATTATTATAAAAGCTTGGATATAATTTTATAATTTTGTTCAACCAATAATTGGCATGATTTCAATCTCTCTTTTCCTTTCATCCACTGGATCTAAAATAAAGAGTCTGCGACATTCTGTTTGTTTTTCTAAATAAGTTCTCGATATCAGTATTCTTTCTTTATTGGTTTTTTCCGTGTACCGGACAGAAAAATGGTTACACGCATCTTTTATTAATTTAACATACGGATTATACCACCTTGATTGGCATCTTCTATCCAATACAACCATATCATCTGATAATACTTCATAACCACTTTTAAAAAAATCATAAGTTAGCGTTGACTTTCCCACCCCCGACGGCCCTAAAATCATAAACGAAAACCCCATATTTTGAGAAGCGATTTGAGTGGCATGTAACACAAGCCACCCCATGTCGCAAAAGCATATTGGCAATATATATCGGGTCAGGATTTCTTTCCACGCTTCCTCACTAATTTTTCTATATATATCATACTCGAATGTATGTCTACTGAATACATATCTAAATACACAAGCATTCTCTATATTTATTTCAAAAAATCTGAATCTGCTTTTATATTTTCTATACTTTCAAACTTCTTATTTGAAAAATTAAAATTTTTCAGGAATTCCTCACATGATACCCATCTATTACCCTTTTGGGTCAAAAGGATTTTTTCAGTCATTCAACAACTCCTTCTGTTCGAAAGAAAGCAACCGTCTCACTAATATCCTTTTTTATGGCATCCATTTCCTCCCTTTCACCATCCAGTTTTAACATAATCCTTTCAATCAGCATATCCTCGTCATCGCATCCCTCAATAATTTCTTCCAATATCATCTTCACACTTAAATTGCCTGTATAAATTTTATTAGTAGCTGTATTAACTATCAAAATTTCATCTCCCTGTACCGTCCATTCTATTTTATCTAACAGTTTCATTTTTCTATCCTTTCTATTGCTTCAGTGTACAAAGGATTACAATAAAAATGGACTGCCAACCAACAACTTCTACCGCTCTTCCAAAGAGCGGTATTTCATTTTTCTGAAATGTAATGATTACATGCTCCAGCTTCGAGCCAAGTTGGCCCGAAGGTCGATAAGCTGAATATGACACTGACGTATTTGAATTACCAACCAAATATTCTTTTCCAGCTGGTAAAAATGATTAAAAAGGGAATATGGCTGTTACGATTTGGCCGTATAGAAGCCGTTTAGTTTCAAGCATTATCTACTCTGTTTCCAAAGGCTGAGTACTTTTATACCTTTGCCTCTTGTTTTATGGAGTATTTCGTAACACTAAGGTATCAAAATTTAAACTAAGCTGGTATAACATATTTTCTAAATGGAAAAATATATCTTCATCTTGATCATATTCCATGATATAATTATCCAAACAGACTATCGGAACGAGGAAAATGTATGGACGATTTAGCATTAAACTATCAAAGTGATTTTCATGCCATTCTGCAAATGATAGCAGATGCCCGCCGGAAAGCTGCCTATCAAGTGAATGCCACAATGATTGACCTTTATTGGGGAATTGGAGAATTTGTCTCCAATAAGGCCGTACAGGATGGCTGGGGACGTTCTACCGTAAAGGCACTTTCTGAATACATTCTGACGCAGGAACCAGGGATTAGAGGCTATTCCCCACAGAATATCTGGCGCATGAAGCAGTTCTTTGAAACTTATTGTGACAAGCCAGAGTTAGGAGCTCTGCTAAGAGAAAATACATGGTCAAATAATTTGCATATCATGTCAAAGACAAAATCGGATGCAGAGAGATTATTCTATTTGAAGCTGGCCTCTCGGGAAAAGTATAAAGCAAAAGAACTGGAACGGCAGATTGACAGCGGATATTATGAGCGTTTAATGCTATCAGACGGTAAAGCGCCTTCCGCCATATCCCATGCTGCGCCTGCGAACATAATCAGGGACATGTATATGTTGGAGTTTTTAGATCTGCCCGAGCCTTATAGGGAATATGATTTGAAAAAGGCCATTTTGAAGAACATGAAAAAATTTTTACTGGAAATTGGCAGGGATTTTATTTTTATGGGAGAAGAATATCATCTTCAAGTAGGAAAGAACGACTATTATACGGATTATTCCGATTCTCTGATTATTCCGATTTTAGCACAGGCCGCCTAAAAAAACTATATACAGTCTGCATGAATTAAACTGTCTATGCTATTTTATCGGAATAATCTTTTTGATTAGTATCCCCTACAGAGTCGCCCGATGATGTCGTCATCACCTTCCCAAAACGCTTTTTCTGTGGGGAGGCTGGCGACTTCCCCAACATTTTGCGAAGCCTTTTCAATCGCTTTGCGTTTCATCTCAGTGTCAGCATATGCGTAGATACGGGTCGTTTCTGGATCCTCATGGCCGAGAAATTCCGCTAAAAGGGCCAGCGGCATTCCCGCACGGTAAAGGTGCATGGCACGCGACTTCCTGAACATGTGGGGATGGATCCTTTCAGGGATGTCAGGTTTTTCCATTCTCGCTAAATCGGCATATTTTTTGAGGAAACGGGCAACATTGTCATCCGACATTGGTGTCTTCTCCCTTTTATGTATCGTGTAAAACAACGGCTCCTGTAAGGCTGAACCCTGATGAAATTTTCTGCGGTAGTTGACAAAAAGCGCTGTGGTCTCCCCTGAAACAGGAACAAGCCGGGGCTTTGCGCCTTTGCCCCATAAGTAGACAGTATTATTATCTTCATGGAAATCCTCCAGCTTCAGCCCCAGCATCTCGCAGTCCCTTGCTGCCGAATCGTACATCAGCGCCATGAAAAACTGATCCCTCACTCCGAGTCTTGTCTTTGTATCCGGTACGGCCAGCAGGGATTTCATCTCTTCTGGGCTCAGGAATTCAATGACATATGAACGGTCAGCCCCCTTTTTCAAGGGTATCTCCCCCAGTGCTGCCGAACAAGGATAAAGAACAGGTTCCATGGATGCCGCATATCTGAAAAATGATCTCAGGCAGCTTAGACGCTGGTTCCTTGTTGATGGTTTCCAGCCTTTCTCGAATTCCATCTGGTCAAGAAATCCAGTCACGACCGCTGGGTCGATATCTGAGAAAGCAAGCCGACTGTTGTCAATGCCCTTTGCAGCAGAAAGGTAACGGAGGAACAGGTTCCATGTGTCATGTATACTCTGTATGGTGTTGTCACTGCAGCCGCGTTGTTTTGGAAGAAACACGGTAAAATACGGCCTGAGATGTTTGCGGACCAGAACCCTTGAGGCATCAGCTTTCATGCGGCACCTCCGGGATGATCCCCTGGATGTCCATGAACTTCTGGATACCCAGCTTCTCTGGCAGAAGGTGGATGTAATAGAAGGTGCTGTTAAAAGTGACATGCCCCATGTAGGTGCTTAAGTATGGCGCATATGCATTCAGGTCCTTTCCTTCCTCCACCCAGCGCATGAGCGTCCTTGTTGCGAAATTATGTCTGAGATCATAGGGGGTACAGCTTTTGGAAGATGTATTGTTCCCGGCATTTTCCCAGCATTTGTGGAATTTTTCCGTCATCCAGCCATGCGTGTATGGGCTGCCGTCAGGGGACGGGAAGAAATATGTCCTGCCAGGATGGAGGGATTCTGCTATGGCGTCATATTTCCTGCACAGTTCCATCACATTCGGCAGAGTCAAAATCCTGCGGTCCCTATGGCCTTTTGCTTCATCTATATATATCATGTTTTTCGAAAAATTAAAGTCGGCCCGCTTCAGGGTCCTTGCTTCCTGCGGCCTCATTCCCGTAGCGAACTGGAGCCTGAAGATTACCGGAACCGTATATTCGAGCAGGGGGCTGTTGTCCGCATGAGGATAACGGTCTGCCGCCCCGAAAAATGACCGGATCTCATTATCTGACATGATATAGGGAAGGTCTGCTTTTTTCTGCGGGAAGAAATTCATGGGAAGGATGTATGCCTCTTTCCCTATGGCAGAGAGGTAACGGCCGAATTCCCGGACTGTGCCTGCGCGGTATCCGCAGTTTTTCCCATCTGTCCCGGCCTGACAGAAGCCAAAAGCGATCTCCTGGGTGAGCGTGCCGGAATCCGGATGATGGGACAGGCAGTACCGGTCAAAAGTCTGCAGGGCCCAGGCATAGCTTTCGCATTTATGTCCGAGCGCGGCTTTGTATTCCACCATCCCCTGGATGTCATCGGCAAAAAGGCTTGCAAATACAAATGTTTTCTGTTTTGTTTTCATTGCAGCCCCTCCTTCTCTGTAGCGAACATGCTGATGTCCATGCAGCATTCAGCCAGCATTTCATCATGGAGGGATATATAGTGCCTGGACGAATTTATATCGCGGTGGCCCAAGATCTGTGACACCTCTTCCAGCGGGGTCCCGTTCCTGACGAGATTGGTTCCCATAGTCCTGCGGAGCCCGTGAAATGTCTTTCCATCACCGAAATGGTGTTCTATACCATTTTTCTTGAAGTAACGTCCCATGAGGTCCTTTGTGGGAGACGCAGATGAAAGCATAGAAGAGTAAGGTTTTCTGAGGCGGAGAAAAACATATGGACTGCTGCATTTCGGCCTGGCCTCTAATATATAGTCTGCTACGGCAGTCCCTGCCCGGAGCGTCAGCGGAAGTGTAAGCGGAGTGTCCGTCTTTTCCTGTTTCACCCGGATTTCCCGCTTCTCCCATAAAATGTCGGAAAGCTGCATCTTGGCAATGTCCGACCATCTAAGGCCGGTGTCAAGCGCAAGCATTACCACCGCATAATCACGCCTGCCCTGTTTTGTTGATGTATCTATGCTTTCAAGTATTGCCTTTGTTTCATCATCATCAAATGCCGGAAGCACCCTCTCATGTACAGGTGCCGGGTTTGCCAGAAAGAAATCGAATGTTCCCGAGAGGGCAACGCCGCTCTTTTTGACATAAGCAAGGAACTTTTTCAGAGGCCATGTGAGGTTTACGTAATTGCCCATGTGTTTAGGAGCCTCTTGGATCACATATGCACGCAGGATATCAGCTGACAGATCCTGGATAATGAGGCAGCCTGCTTTCTCAAGATACTTCAGGAATTTCCGGATTTCATGAATGATGTTATAGACTGACCCTTCGGCAAGTTTTCCGGAAATAGACTCCTCAAAAGAACCAAGAATCTGCTGGTAATTTTCAGGTAGTTCCGTTATTGTATACCTGTTGCGTTTCCATTCAAGCGTACCTGTTTCGAAACAATCTGCCACATAGTAAGCGGCTTTCCGCATGATCAGTGCATAGATTTTGCCGAATTTACCATTTTCAGCCAATTTCAGCTGTTCTGCTGTGAAAGAAGCCGCATCTTTGTATGAGAATTCCTGTAAGGCATTGCGCTGACAGTAATCCCTGACATGCGAACAGCAGCAAGAGTAGTACTTTACTGTTGCAGGAGCCATAGGGATACTTTTCAAAAAGGAAAGCACTTTTTTGATGGCTTCATCAATTGATAGTGACATGGATATGTCCTCCTTTGCTGTGGTTTATTTTAATAGCATAACAAAGGAGTAATCACTTAGGTAGGGGATTAAGAATTATTCCGATTTTTTCTTATGGGGGGACTGTTAATATCAAGGTTTCTATGCTAAAATCGGAATAATCAGAGAATCGGAATAATCGATGTTATTCCGATTTCAGAATAAGATTGATTTAATCTTTTTTCATAGGGAGCTACAATGCCTTGTTGCAATTGAGTTGAAAATTGATGATTTCAAACCGGAATACTTGGGAAAAATGCAGTTTTATCTTGAAGCGTTAGACCGGGATGTAAAGAAGCCCCACGAAAATCCCAGCGTTGGCATTATTCTTTGCAAGAGTAAGGACGAGGACGTTGTTGAATATGCCCTGAGCCGGAACATGAGTCCAACCATGATTTCCGAATATAGGACGAAACTAATCAGCAAGGAAATCTTACAAAAGAAACTTGAGGAATTAACGGAAATGGTGGATGAGGATAAAAACTCTCAATGACGTTGAGAGTTTTTCAAAAAATCAATTTATTATGTTAGTACAGAAATAGCAGGGGATTATAATGAGCCTCTGCTATTTTTATAACCTCAAGCTAATATAAGGAGCAACGCGACGCTGACATTTCGGGCCATGTTGGCCCGAAGCCGGGTTTGGGGAGGCTCCCCAACAAGCAGATTTTTACGTTCTGGCCGGAAGGCCGGAACGTAAAAATAGCAACTGTGTGGCCACAGTTGCACTGCTTGCCACTTAGCGGCAGCCCCTAAAATGACGCAAAAAAACAGAGGCCCTTATTCTGGAACCTCCGTTTCTCTGGCTTTCTTAATGCCTTCGGCTGTGGCTTCTATCACGACAAGCTCTTTTTCATTCATGGAGTTTAGAAGTACATCAATGTGCTTTCTGCAAGAGCTTGACCTTGCCCCTCCGTCCGCATGAATAAACTGGTCAACTGAAACGTCAAACATAGTAATGAGTTTAACAAAAAGGTCGAAGCTGGGATATTGACCTTTGTTCTCAATATTCATAATGGTACGGGAGTCACGGTCTACTAATTCCGCAACATAGGCTTGTGTCCAGCCCTTTTCTTCTCTGGCTCGTTTGAGAGCTGCCCCGAGGCCGTGAAAGTCAAACCTTCTTTCATCTTGGTTCATTCTCATATCACCCTATATCATTGTACATTTCTGGTCAGGTTATGAGAATGTAATCAAATTTGATGTAAGGTAGTATTTTGTTTCATTTCAAAAGTGGTTCTGCCTTGCTCTAATGCAACAGAGACGGTATAATTAAAATAATATGTGAGCTTTAATTCGGAAATCTGAGAAATGATAAGGAGATAATAGTATGGAAACTGGAACACACCCACATCTTCTGATTATTGAAGATGATGTGCTGCTCAATGATATGACGAAGCGGCTTTTGACCCAACATGGTTATTGCGTAACCTCTGCATATTCTGGAAGCGAGGCGCTTCTGTTGATTGAGAAAGGCACTTTTGACTTAATTTTACTTGATTTAATGCTGCCCGGCATACCGGGGGAAACAGTATTGGAAAAGATGAAAAGCACGATGGATATTCCGATTATCGGTGTGTCCGCTAAAACGGATATAGACAGCAAAGTGAACCTCATACGAAATGGTGCAGATGATTACATCACAAAGCCATTCGACAATCAAGAGCTGCTGGTGCGGATTGAAGCAGTGCTCCGGCGCTTTCAGAAGTCTACCACCCCCAACAATAGCAAAATACTTCGCTTTAAGGACTTGTCCCTTGATACAGAAGCTATGGAGGCTAAAATCAGGAATACCCCCATTACTTTGACACGGTATGAATACCTGATTTTGCAACTTCTGATGTCCTCGCCCTCAAAGGTATTCACAAAGAACAATATTTTTGAAAGCGTGTGGAATGAAAATTTTATCGGGGACGATAATGCAATCAATGTCCACATTGGAAATCTCCGCAAGAAGTTTGCCAAGGTCAATCCAGAGGAAAAGTATATTCAGACGGTTTGGGGCCTCGGTTTCAAAATGCAGGGCTAATCCTTAGAGAAATCTTATGAAGTTTGCACACCAGTCTGCTACAATAAGACAGCATAGAAAGGGGATGATTATTTTGGAGACTGCTTTGGAAACAGCCGGGTTGACCTATGTTTTCCCGGATGGAAACGGAATTAAAAATATCGCGTTTCAGGTAAAACGCGGAGAAATCTATGCACTGTATGGCGGCCATCACGCCGGGAAATCTGTACTGTTGCAAACCATTATAGGTACACTTAGACCTCAAGCTGGTACGCTCAAATTATTTGGCAATATAGACTATCAGAAGGAGCGCCGCCGGATTGGGTTTGTACCACAAAAGCCTGTGACAATCGGCTCTCTGTCACCTGCTGATATGCTGCGTTATTTTTCTTCCGTTTTTGGAACCACAGAAATCCATATTTTAGATATACTGCATTTGAACCTGAAAGAGAAAAAGGCGGTACGGCGATTGCCATTATCGACCCAGCGTTTAGTGAATTTGGCTGTTGCCCTTTTGGGAAATCCAGATATGATAATTTTGGACGATCCTTTTTCCGGGCTAGATAAGGGAGAATGTGAACACCTGCTTTCTGTTCTGAACTATCTGCATGAAATCAACCATACCACACTTTTAATCTCTGGACAGGATTATACGCTGCTTTCCCGGCTTGCATCCAAATATGGCGTAATGGCAGATGGAAAGCTGCTTTGTGAGCTTACGGCTGGGGAATTGAAAGAGAGCTGCCAGCGGTGCATAAAGATAAGAACTCCACAATTAGAACGGGCTATTACGATTTTAAGCCAGCAGTTCCCGGATTTTGAAGTGTTGGGTCATGACCTGATTAGAATTTTTCATTGTAATGAGCAATCCGGGGAAATCAATACGCTGCTGGTTCATTCCGGGATAGAGGTATCAGAAATCTGGCTTGCCGGTATGGAGCCGACCGACTATCTTTTGAAAATGACAGGAGGTGCAAAGAGTGATTCAGACGATGCAAAGTGAGTTGTTCCGTATCCGCAAAAGCCGCCTGTTTTGGGCCTGCCTCGTATTGGCTGCGTTTTTTGTCTTTGCGCTTGCCCTGACCTTTTATCACAATTCGGTAAATGGTATGCTTCCGGTTATATCACTGGTTTCGTTCACGGAGTTTCTGTTTTCAGATTACAGTCTGATTTTTCCATTGACGCTCTTTTTGTGCCTGTACTTTACAGAAGATTTTCATACCGGCACATACAGTATCACACTTTCTAAAGGTACAAGCAGAGTACACCTATTCTTTGGAAAACTGCTGGCCTCATGGGGTGGCGTTTTATTTTTTCTGTTTGTATGCTTTGGTGTTGCGTATTTGTCAATTCTGATGATGGGAGCATCCCGGTATGACATAAAGTATTCGTTTTCTGCAATCGGAGTCTTTCTTTTGTTTCAATGCCTGTGCTTTTTAGGTTACACTGCATTTCTCAATTTGTTAAGTTACCTGCTCCGGCATCGGATCATTGTTACGATTACCGCATTTTTTATGCTGGGGGTTTTGTATTTATATCTCACAAAGATAAGTACAGCACTGGATATGGATTATTCGCTCTACAAGTATTGGGTTGTAGGGCTATCTCATAGCTTGCAGATCAATACCTTTGGGGAGGATTTAATACCCATTTGTTTGACACTGGTAGTATATCTGTTTTTACCAACAGCCATTTCGCTCTCCCTGTTTCTAAGGTTGGACTTGCGCGATTTGGAAAGGCGGTGATGGCTACATGATGGTGTTATGTATCTTGCTTGCAATGCTTTCCCTGTTTTTGTCCCTGAAACTGATTTATCAGCGAAAGTTGGTTCAGAAAGTAAAAAAACAGATTGACTTTCTGATTGACCGTGATACGCAAACCGAAATTATGGTGGAAAAAACGGATGGGACAATACAGGATTTGGCTGCAAGTATCAATCATCTTCTGAAAAAATATCGTAGCATGGGGCAGGAAATTGAACGGAGCGATACACTGTTCCGAGATACCATTACCAGTCTTTCCCATGACTTGCGAACGCCGCTGGCAACAGCAAATGGCTATATCCAGCTCTTACAGGAACAGGATTTAACAGGGGCGCAAAAAGAATATGCGACGATTGCGGGAGAAAGAATTTCCGCTGTAAAGCTGCTTCTCGACCAACTGTTTGAATTTGCAAGGATTGAGGCCGACGAACTGAAATTGAATTGTAGAAATACGGATATACACAGTGTACTTCGGGATGTTGTCGCCTCATACTACGGCGATTTTGAACAGAAAAAATGTGTCCCCTATATCGTTATCCCAAATCCACCAGCTATCATTTGGGGCGATCCAGATGCCTTGACCCGGATTTTCTCAAATGTGGTTTATAATGCACTTGTTCACGGGGAGGGAAATTATCAAATCACCGCAGCGATAGAAGAAGCTCAAACGGTCATAACCATTAAAAATGCGTCGAGCAGTATTCAGCAAGAAGATATTCCTCATTTGTTTGACCGTTTTTACACCACCGACCAGTCACGAACAAAAAAGACAACCGGGCTGGGATTGGCAATCGCTCAAAGACTTGTGACCCGCATGGGCGGGCAAATTGTCGCTTCCTTGCAAAACGGTATCTTTGCAATTCAAGTCGTGTTTCCCATTGTCAATTCCTAAAGGGCTGCTTCGGCGGCTCTTTTTTCATCCTTAGACTTTTCTTAGACTTTTCTCAAACAAATCTTAAACCTCTTTGGTAAAGTATGAGCCATAGGAGGTATAAACAAATGGTTAAAGTAGCTTTAGTGGTTTCTATCATCGCTTTGGCGGTGTGCCTGCTCACGGCCTTGCATGGCGTATTGAGCGATGGACTAAAAGGACTAAAACAGAGATCAAAACCCATTGGTATTTCATTTTTGATTTATGCTGTGGCCTTTTTGCTTTTCATCTTTTTTCAATAACGGAGGTATTTCATGCTGCAAATCAAAAATGTAAATTTGAATGTTGGAAATACCGCATTGCTGTCCAACATTAACTTGACTTTAGAGCAAGGAAAAATCTATGGTGTACTGGGGCCAAACGGAGCCGGTAAAACAACACTGTTTAAGTCCATGCTGGGTCTGACTGCCTTTTCGGGAGAAATCCTCTCTGATGGACAGCCCGTTTCCAGTAGATGTTTTGGAAGTTTGATTGAATACCCGGCTTTTTACCCCCGGCTCACCGTAGAGGAAAATTTGAAGCTCCACGCACAATATTTAGGTCTGAAAAGACCAAACATCGAAGTGGCGCTCAAACAAGTGAACTTGCTGGATGCCCGAAAAAAGCTGTTCTCTCAACTTTCTTTGGGGATGCGCCAACGACTGGGAATTGCTCGCGCCTTTTTAGGCGATGTTCAATATTTACTGCTGGACGAACCTACCAACGGTCTTGATCCGATGGGGATAAAGGAAATCCGGCTGCTTCTGAAAGAACGCTTAAAATCTCCCCAACACTGTATTTTGGTATCAAGCCATAATCTGACGGAGATTGCTGCTGTCACGGATGTTCTTATTTTCATTCGTGACGGAAAAATCATCAAGATTGTAGAAAACGACTATAACGAAAAGGAACTGGAAGCCCTGTATGAGGATATTATGACTTCCGGCCAGAGGGAGGAAGCATAATGGGAGTGTTGATTAAAAATGAGTTTTACAAGTTGAAGCGGGAATGGTTTATGGTATTTCTTCTGCTGTTGTCGCTTCTTCCCATCATTACCGGCGGAGCAGGAGCAATTTTCAACAGTAGCACAAAATCACTTGCTGACCTGTTCTTCTTTATGAATAACCAGTTTTCCATGTTCTTCCCAATGGTGCTCTTCATTTTGATTGGTTCGCTGTTTTATCAGGAATACAAAAACAAAACTTACATCAACTGGATTACCTACGGGTTTTCAAAGAAGAAGCTCTTTCTATCGAAAGTTACTGTCAGCGTCGTTATCGGCATCTGCTTTGCGGCTGTCTTATTTATCGCATTTGGCCTATTGGTGGCGATACTCAATGGAGCTGGCAGGTTGACCGGCGGTATTTCCCTGTTCCTCAAGCTGGCAATCGGGTTTGGAATTGAAGCCGGTGTTGTCGTTTTTGTAACGACCTGTTTAGGGGCAATCGTTATCAATCTGAGCCGCAATATTATTGTAACAAGCGTTGTCGGAGTTATATATGGCTTTGTATCTTGCCTGTTCATCGGTTCAGAAAGAGGCTTTGTCATTCCGGGTAGCTTTGCATATCGTGTGTCTATGTTCTTCTCGGATAAATCCACTTACTATGAGGTGCCTATATCGGCCACCATTGGCGGATGTATTAGCATTGTACTTTGCTTTATTGTTCTGTTTCTGGTTGGATTGATTGTCTTTTCTCATAAAAAAAAAATAGAAAATTAACTGCCGGACGACGGCAAAAGAAAAAAAGCCGTCGTAAAGCAGACACATTCTCGCGCCTATGAAACGGCGGCTTTGAGAAATCAGAGCCGCCGTTTCTTTTCGCTCCCCCCTAAACCAACGACGACCTAACACCGTGTAAATCCACGGCGGCATATAGGTGGATTGCCGCCGTGTCTATTTTTGCCTTTTTTCACAGTACCCATGACCTACATCAGTTAAAAAAAGCATAGCTCCACCTCCGGGTTATTCCGGCTATGTATGCGAAATTTGTTGGAACCTTAACTATTATGTCATTTCACGCGTCCGTGTGGCTTCATGCCGCCCGGGCGCTTTTGCGTTCTTATGGGGCTGCTTCGGGTCATGTTGGCCATCAAACACCTCATAAAATATTTGGAGCTACAATAGAGTTTTCAGAAATCCATTAACCAATTTCTGAATTATGGCCGACTGCATAACTACCTATCCAATAACAATATTCACATCTGCAAAACGGTTAAATTCCAGCCTATGCGCTACGCTTACCACAGTGGCCCCTCTTCGTTGCTGTTCCTCCCGTAGTACCCGCGCCATTTCATCTTGAGTAGCGGCATCCATCTGACTGGTTGCCTCATCTAACAGGATAAGTTCTTTACCGTCCAGAAGGCATCTGGCAATTGCTATTCTTTGACGCTCCCCCCCAGACAATGCCATGCCCTGCTCTCCTATCTCTCGCTCCAGACCGCCTTCAATTTCAGACGAAATCCCTGCCCTGTCCGCTACATCTTTCAGTTGGCTTTCTGTCGCATTTTGCTTCACTAGAAGAAGGTTGTCCCGAATAGTTCCTTGCATCAGCACAGGCTCTTGAGGCATATAGGATATATGAGCCCGCAAGTCATATATGTTGATTTCTCCTATAGGTTGCCCATCAATACTGATGCTGCCTTCATCCACTTCATAAAACCGCAGCAGCAGCTCCAGAATGGTGCTCTTCCCAATGCCGCTGGATCCTGTAATCCCAACCCAGTCTCCCTGCCGAATCCTCAAATTTTTATGACTCAAAATATTCTTGTCTGTGTTAGGATAGCGGAAAGATACATCATCAAAAACGATTTCCTTCTTATAACACCACAGACACTCACCTACCTTTCCGCGTTCATCCTCTAACTCTAAATATTCTTGTATCGCAGCGACTTCGCCTTTTGCTTTTTTATATCCATTGTATGTCGAAATCAAATTTGAGAAGATGCCATGTACTCTGGTAGCATAGCCTAATGCTGCCGTCAAATATCCAATAGATATCATATGCACAGTAGCAAACAAAGCAGAAATGATAAAAGTAGCTCCATAGAAAAAACCAGGCATAAGCGTATTGGATATCCCACCCACAAAATTGTCGAAAAAGGCAACCTTTCCCCATACTTTTAAAACACTGTTCTGCAACGCCTCGACTTGCCTATATTCATGTTTCTCTAAAACATGAGCCTTAATCAAGCGTATGGAACGGAAAGCTTCCTGCATCTGCCTCTGATACTTCGCATTAAAGTCAACCACTTTCTCAATCAATATCTGAAGCCTGTCTCCCACCAGCCTCATCAATACGATGCTCACCGGGATATACAGTACTTGAAACAGGCCTATCAGGACATGAATCCTGCACAAGAGCATAAACACAATTATTCCGCTGACTGCATTTGACAGTAGCTTGGGCAAATCAATGGTCCATACCGCAATATAGGACACAATATCTTTGGATGCCTTTTGGGCCAGCTCCGAAGAATGATTGGCATCAAAAAAAGCCATAGGTTGATGAATCAGCTTATCAAAGCATTCCAAGTTCACCTTCGAAATTAGTCTACGGCTTTTCAGCATCAAGTAATATTGGTACCAGTTGTAGCCAAACGTTACCAGCACTGGAATACCACAAAACGCCAGAATACTTAGAGCCACCTCTTTCACCTGCCCGTTCGGAATATAGCTATCAATAACCGTAGGCATCAGCATTACTGGAATGAAGCCTACTGTTTGAATCGCCAGCGACATCATAAAAGATATCACCGCAATGACAACCACCTCTCTTTTAAGGCTTTTTCCTTCTACAGCTTCTATGTTCTTCATCTATATATTCCCTTTCACCAAAACATGGCATCCATATGATAAAGCATCTTAAATATCAGGCACAAAATATCCTAAATATCAATATTCATTCCCATATATCACCTCAAACAACTCCCCCATCCTCTTTTGCTTGACAAGAAGAAAACCTCGAAATCGCCAGCACCTCCCCCATACATCTCGCAGAAAGAGTCCTACTGCCAAGATTACGGAACTGTTTGCCAAAGTCCTAATCATCATGTCAAACCCGACTTTATATATCCTTTTTCGCCCTCACCGATAAACTCTTTGAGCATCATTTATAAATAATAAAACCTGCCCACCTCTCTGCTAACTTTCTGCCCTCTCTTTGTCTATCTTCACCATAGCATATCCTTTCTGAAAAAGAAAGTACAATGTCCCATTTGGTCATATTCTGGCAAGTTTGGTAAAATATTACGGAAAACAGACAAAAATATGATACCGCAAAATTCAAGATAACCTCTTCAGCAGGACTGTTGCTATAACTTTCCTATCGTCTATTTCAAACTCTATCGTCCCACCGTATCTTTTGAGAATCTCCTTCACACTCCGAATTCCGAAGCCATGCCGCATCCAATCATCCTTGCTGGTTTCCGATAGCCTAATGGATTTCCCATCGGCAACCCTGTTCTCTAATCGGATATATATCATCCCTTTGTCTTCAGACATGTAGAGCCCAATCCAACCACGAGTGCCTAACCTTGGAGCGCCCTTTCCCCTTCAGTAGGAAAAACGCATATAAAAGCAGCAGGAGCTTACTGAGGGCTATCATCAACATCCTCATAAAAGACATCGTGTCCATCCATAGCAGAATGTCATTATCCTTTACAGGCGTCAGAATCCATATCATAATCACGCTGCTCCCAAAAAGTCCCATTTCATACAGCATGACGCTCCCCAACTGTCTCCATATCGTCCCTTTCAGGCACAGCCTCGCATAACACATGGTGATAGCGAAATCAAATATCGTAGACACATAGCTGTAGAGCGTCACCATATCAGACGCAAGAATATTCCCAAACAGCAGCGCAAAGCACACAAATCCTCCAGCCGCAGCCTTTCCCCCCCGAAACCGGCGCGCATTGAACAAATTCAGATAAACCACAAACAGGGCGGATTCAATAAAATCCGCCCCTATTTCAACAAATGTCATAGCCTCTCCCCTTTGCTCAGGACTGCTGGTAAAGGGATTCGAACCACTCCCTGATACCTTTATCGACTTCCCTCTGGCAGCCCCTACTCACCCTCAGGGCCGTCCCGTCTTTTAGTACCACCTGATTTCCCTCAAACCGGCGGACATATTTCAGGTTCACCATACGACGGTTATGTATCCTAAGATAATGAAAAACGGAAAACAGGGCCGCCAACTGACTCAAGCTAGTACGGAGCACGGCTTTTCGACCATCGTCTAGATGTATATCCACATAGTGCCCCTGACTCTCGCACCAGAGAATCCTCTGGGGATATATCTCTACCTCCCCGCTTTTCCAAGCTACCTGTACACTTGCATGTCTCTGCTGCCACTGCTGCTTCAGGAACATGACGACATCCCTCAAATCTTTCTCCAGCTTCACCTTGCAGATGAAGAACCGGGGCCTTGCCAGCATAGATTTCTGTATATATTTATCATAAGCGCTTACGAAGACAATCTCCTTGCCAGAACTGCGTTTCTCTAACTCCAAAGCAAAATCTATCCCTGATATCCCGTCCAGTTCTATATCGATAAAAAAAGGCGAAATCGTCCGCCTCTTCCTGGCCGATATCTTCTGGGCCGCTCCTACATGTCAGGTAAATGGGAAAGTCCGCTCGCTCTGTTTCCATCTCAAGCGCTTTCTGAAACGTCCAACAAAATTCCTCGTTATCATCAATCAATACTGCTTTCATAGTTCCTTTTCCTGTATAGATATCCAGTTGTCTGTAGCCTTTTGCCGAATACACTTCTTTTTCACTACATATTAATAATATTATGTTCTGCCTCCTTTGTCAATCTTCGTCATGAATTTCCCACTGACCACTCCATCCGGGCATGGCGCAGCAGCTCCTCTGCTGTCAGTTCCCGGCTGGAAATATAATAGTGTCATTCATTGCTCTTTGCTCCTTTGCCCTCAAATTCCGTGTGCAGGGCTCCTATACATTTCAGGCCTTCCCATCCTTCTTTTTCCTGCATCCAGCCAATCTCACTGACAATAAAAGCAATCCGCTTCTCAATCCTCCCACGATTCTTCTCTGTTTCTGTCTTCTTCTCCATAGACTTGCACAACGTTTTGTCCTGTACATATTCTTCAATCTCTTTTCAAGTTCTCCTGATTGTATTTGGCGCACAGCGGATAGTCTCCTTTCCCCGAAAGGATTGTACACGCTGTATCTTTTTGACAGTTCAACTCATCTGCCACTACCAAGCACCCTCCCAACTCCAGCTGCTCTAAAAGCCCACGAACCGCTGGAATCTCATTGCCTTTTTCCTCTACGGTCTGCTGTGTAAAGGGTATCCCTAGCTCCGCAACCTGTGCGCTCACTATGTGCAAGGGACTTTCATAACACTCCATTTTCCCTGTGGAACAGATTGATTTCTCCTTTAAAAATCCCTTTATCCTGTCACTGGATGTCCACTGATAAATCCGGCTCTTTTGTGATTTCTACATCTTCAAAATATTGTACTATAAGATTTTTTCATGATGCTTATTATAAACCATTTATTCTGTTTGTGAAAAATTGATTTCCGTGTGAATTTCCGGGGATTGAGCCTGTCATAAAGATGGACATGGCAGATACTTTCGTGGTATGATGTCTTCATACCATTCTATAAGAATTTTATCCAAAGTATAATCTTTACATACAAATATCACAGAACAGAAAGGATGTACCTGAGATGAAATACGATTTTACGTCTATCATGAACCGCAAAGGCATGGACGCCATCGCGGTGGACAATCTGGGAATCGGCAGCTGTCCCGGCAAGCCTAAGGAGGGTTTCGACGCTATCCCCATGTGGGTGGCCGATATGAATTTCCCCACCGTTCCCACCGTGCCGGAGGCAATCATCGCCCGCACAAAGGAGCCCCACTATGGCTATTTCTCCCCCCGGGAGGAATACCTGGACGCAATCATCAGATGGCATGAGACACGAAACGGCGCAGCCGGCCTGACCAGAGAGTGCATCGGCTATGAGAACGGCGTGCTGGGCGGCGTCATCAGCGCCCTGAACGTATACTGCTCCAAAGGGGACAATGTGCTCCTCCACTCCCCCACCTACGTGGGCTTTACCGGCAGCATCGGCAACAACGGCTACCATATCGTCCACAGCCCGCTGGTTCTGGACGAGAACGGTACATACCGCATGGATTTTGAAGATATGGAGAAGAAAATCACGGAGAACAGAATCCATGCCGCCGTGTTCTGCTCCCCGCACAATCCCTGCGGCCGTGTCTGGGAGAAATGGGAGGTGGAGCAGTTCATGGAGCTGTGCCGGAAGCATGACGTGATGGTGGTCTCCGATGAAATCTGGTCCGACATCATCCTGTCCGGCCACAGGCATGTCCCCACCCAGAGCGTCAGCGAGGACGCAAGGAACCGCACCGTGGCGGTCTACGCTCCCTCCAAGACCTTCAACCTTGCGGGCCTGGTGGGCAGCTACCACATCATTTACAACAAGGCCCTTAGAGACCGGGTGGAAAAGGAGTCCTCCCTCTCCCATTACAACAACATGAACCTCCTCTCCATGTACGCCCTGATTGGGGCTTATAAGCCCGAGGGCTACGAATGGGTGGACGAGCTGCGCCAGGTCATCACCGGCAATGTGGACTTCGCCTGCACGTACATCGCGGAGCATTTCGACGGCGTCAAAGTCTCCAGGCCCCAGGGCACTTATATGCTGTTCCTGGACTGCACGCAGTGGTGCGAGGCCCACGGCAAGACTATCCGGGAGCTGGAGCAGGCCGGCTATGACGTGGGCGTGGCCTGGCAGGACGGAACGGCGTTCCACGGCCCCTGCCATATCCGCATGAACCTGGCCCTGCCCCTCTCCCGGGTGCAGGAGGCTTTCGCAAGGCTGGACAAGTACGTTTTCAATGCCTGAATCCCTGATACAGGCCGGAAAGGTGGAGAGATAGATGCCGCTTCAGATTGTCAGGAACGATATCACGAAAATGAACGTGGACGCAATCGTAAACGCCGCCAATCACACGCTTCTGGGCGGTGGCGGCGTGGACGGCTGCATCCACCGGGCCGCGGGGCCGGAATTGCTGGCGGAGTGCAGGACGCTGGGAGGATGCGAGACCGGCAGCGCGAAAGTCACCGGGGCCGGAAAACTTCCCTGCAAATATGTCATCCATGCCGTGGGGCCACGCTGGAGGGGCGGAAGACATGGGGAGCGCGACCTGCTCATCTCCTGCTACCGCACTTCCCTTTTGCTGGCAAAGGAGAAAGAATGCGAGACCGTCGCTTTTCCCCTTATCTCTTCCGGTATCTACGGCTATCCCAAAGACCAGGCGCTGCGGGTCGCCATCGATACCATCGGTGAGTTTCTGCTGAAAAATGACATGACTGTCTATCTGGTCATCTTCGATAAGGCAGCTTATCAAATCAGCGGGAAACTGTTCGACGACATTGCGGAGTATATTGACGACAATTATGTAGGCAATCATGCCGACTATCTGTCCCAACGGCAGAGGGGACGCAAAGCATTCAGGGAGGAAGCTTTTCTCCAGGACACTGCCGTCCGCAAAGAAGCCGTCAAAGCCCCCTGCCCTTTCACGCCCATGGCTGCCGCGGCGCCTGTGTCTCTCGGCGCTCTTGACAATGCCCTGAAGCAGATTGATGAAAGTTTCTCCGAGATGCTGCTGCGCAAGATTGACGAATCCGGCATGACGGACTCCGAGTGCTACAAAAAGGCCAATATCGACCGCAAGCTTTTCTCGAAGATTCGCGGCGATAAGCACTACAGGCCCAGCAAGCCTACGGCAATCGCTTTCGCCATCGCCCTTGAACTTCCCCTGGAGGAGACGAAAGATATACTTATGAAAGCCGGCTTCGCCCTGTCCCGCTCAAACAAGTTCGACATCATCATTGAGTACTTCATCGAGCATGGGAACTACAATATATTTGAAATCAACGAGGCCCTGTTCGCCTTTGACCAGAGCCTGCTGGGAGCATAGTTTTTGACAGGCGGAAAAATTGTCGCCTGACATGCGACCATGCCGGATATGATTCCTCTTATAATATGGCTGTAAGGTAGACACCTGACAGCCATATTTTTTATTCCAGGAGGTATAGGCATGAAAAAGAATCTGACAGAACTCGTATTCATTCTCGACCGCAGCGGCTCCATGAGCGGGCTGGAGGCGGACACCATCGGAGGCTTCAACTCCATGATCGCGAAACAGAAGAAAGAAGAGGGCGAAGCGCTCATCTCCACCGTCCTGTTCGACAACTCCAGCGAAGTAATCCATGACCGCGCCCACATCCGCAGCATCAGGCCCATGACTGACGAGGACTACACAGTGAGAGGCTGCACCGCCCTGCTGGACGCCATCGGCGGCGCCATCCATCATATCGGCAACGTCCATAAGTACGCGCGGCCCGAAGATGTGCCGGAGCATACCCTGTTCGTCATCACGACAGACGGCATGGAGAACGCAAGCCATCATTACGACAGCCAAAAGGTCAAAAAGATGATTGAGCGCCAGAAGGAAAAGTACGGTTGGGAATTCCTGTTCCTGGGAGCCAACATCGATGCCGTGGAGACGGCAAAGGATTTCGGCATCAGCGAAGACCGCGCCGTGAACTATCACGCCGACAGCAGAGGAACCCAGCTCAACTATGAGGCGCTGGGAAAGGCTATCTGCGCCGTCCGATGCAGTGCGCCGCTGGACGCCGGCTGGAAAAAGTCCATTGACAATGACTACAAGGCCAGAAAACGAGGGCTGTTCAAAAAGCGTTCCTGAGAGAGCCCGCATCCGCGCCCTCCAAAAGGAGAAGCTTTCTCTTTTTGTCCACTCCGCCCGCATATCCCGTCAGGCTGCCGTCAGAACCTACCACGCGGTGGCAGGGGATTATGACGGAAATCCTGTTATGGCCAACCGCGCCGCCTATGGCCTGTGCCGACATATGGTCCAGGCCCCTTTCCCCGGCGGCCGTCCTTGCCAGCTGCCCATAGGTCACGGTCTCCCCATATGGAATCTGCTGCAGAAGCTTCCATACGCTGAGCCTGAAAGGGGAGCCGACCATATGGAGCGGCGGCATGAAATCCGGCTGTTTCCCGGAGAAATAGATATCCAGCCACTTCTTCGTCGTATCGAATATAATTATATCTTTTTCCGTATGCTCTGGTTCAAGTCCCTCCGCGTAATATTTCGCCCCCAAAAACCAAAGCCCTGTCAGACCGGCTTCGTCAGCGGCCAGAAGCATTTCGCCCAATGGAGACTGGTAAGTCGTCGTATACCGCATAGTCATTTCCTCCTGAATAGAGCCTTAAAAAGGCTTTTGTCTTATTTTACTTTCCTTTCCGCCCGGTGTCAAATGCCCTGTCTCATTCCCATTTAAAACACTTTACAGAGATACCAAAACAAATGAACGTAACAGTGCCCATAACTGTAACCGGAAACAGCACATTTCCAATCGGCAATCCAAGAAATGCCGCTTTCATTAACTGAATACCCTGTGTCAAAGGGAAAATACGAATAATCTCTTGCATGGCAGCAGGCATAACCTCAAAGGGAAGTGTCGCACCCGAAAAAAGCAGCATGGGGAAATACAAAATACAGGCAATCACACTCGCGCTTTTCATGTTTTTCGCAGTCCCACCAACCAACAAGCCGATACTCAAAGTCGATACCATAGTCAAAAGCCAGCTGATAATCGCCCTCTTGAAACTGAACGCCCACCTTTTGAAACAGGCGGTGTCTGTCCTTTTTCGGATTACACCCTAAGACTGATACCGTCCCGCTGTCGGCATTTTTTGTGCCTAAGATACATTCAATCGTCGTACTTTTCCCTGCGCCGTTCGCGCCAAGAAGCCCATAAACGGTTCCTCGCTTTACGGACAGGCTGAGTTTGTCTACCGCAGGCAGATTACCGTAGGATTTTGATAACTGCTCCACACTGATTACAGTCTGCATGATAAGTCCTCCTTTTGTTTTTCGTGAAATAAGAATACCACCAATGAAAACATTGGTGGCAAAGTGTAAGGTTTATGAAAATTGTACTTTCATATCGCGCAGCATATCCAAAATGGTGACTGCATTTTTTTCTGCCGCTGACAGCGATACGATTAGTCTGTCACAGACAGAAATAATATCACCATTCTGTTTTGGTGTGTTTAGTGTGGCGCGAATATCTGTATCGGGATCTTGGGATAGCTGTTGCAAAAGCCGCAGGATTGCTTCTAAGGAATAATTAGCACATCTTAATGAGCGAATGATTTTTAGCCGCTGTATATCCTCATCAGTATAGACGCGATACCCGTTATCTTTTCTTTTTACCGTTAGTAAGCCGTTCATTTCCCAATTTCGGAGCGTGTCCATAGAAACAGCAAGCAGCTCTGATACCTCTTTTCGCTTCAAATGCCTGGAGTTGCCTCCAACGCTGCCAGATAAAATCTCCTCCACAATTTCAATGGCTTCTTCCGCATTCCGGCGTTCCCGCCCGACTTGCTCCAGGTAGTTTTCTGTAATCGCAATAGCTGTATCAAAATCTCCTGTTGCTGATACCATAATCATCTGTGCGATTTTTTTCCTTAGCCCATTCTGCAAAACCTCTACTTGAAATGCAAGGCGTATCAGCCTGCATTGCTTTACATGAAATTCCGTAAATACACGATAACCATTTGACAGTCGTTCCGGCTTAGGTATCAGTTTCAGTTTTTCATATAACCGTACTGTGTTTGGGTGTATTCCAATGATTGCGGCAACTTCCGCGGTTTTATATGTGTTCACTGTTTCCCACCTCCATTCTCCTCCCAGTATACCATAGCCAAAAAGTCTGGTGTTATAGTGTAGGGTTTTCGCACAGATGAACTCCGTGTTTTCAGCACCTCATGCCCTGTATTCATACTCGAAAGAGGCCCTGTCTGTCTCAAAGGCCAGAAGCGTCCGGCCATCTTTCTGAAACCGGTACCTGGCCCTGCAGGCCGCGCTTTCCCGGATAGTCCTCAGCATCGCTCCCCTTTCCGGGGCCCGCAGAGGCTTTCCTGTCCCCTTCCCAATAGCCTTCCCCACCGTCAAAGGAATAGGCCTCTCCGTTTATTCGCACAGTCCCTTGCACCATATGCTTCATGCTCCATATGCTGTGGCGGCATTCCAAAAACGGTATCGCGCAAAAGGGCCCCATGATATCGTACCTTAAAGGGGAAAGCGGGCCAAATTGAAGCTTTCCCTTCACCTCCAGCCCTGGGGCGCATACCTCCAGCCGCATCCCTTTCTCCCCAAACCGGTTCTTTCCAATGGAAATCGTCTTTCCCCTCCGTCGGAACGCTTCTGCCAGGAAATCCACCGCCCAGGACTGTTCCTCTGTGATAATCTGGATGGAGCAGATCCTCTTCCTGGCGGTCTGGTGTACTGCCGGTATCACCGCCAAAGTCTGTGTATCGGACTGGCATTTGAAATACCATCCATAAAAAAATCTGCGATTTCCTGAAATCATCTTCTCTCCTATCCACCCTTCCCGGCTGACAACTCAAACTTCACTCTTTCCTTACACCCTAATCTCCCGGAAAAATTATACACATGTCATTTTTTGTAATGAAATAAAGGATGCACAACCTCGTCCTCTTTGGAATCGGCAGCCATAATGCAGCTGCCGGCCCCTCCCTTACTTTTTCCTCCTGCAGTCGGTCTGCGCCGGGCCGTCCATCAGATGCCCTTCCCTGTCAAACCGGGAGCCGTGGCAGGGACAGTCATAGCTTTCCTCGTCCGGATTCCGCTCCAGCCTGCAGCCCATGTGGGGGCAGTTTGGCACGATTGCCCTGTTCCCCGAAGGCAGGAGATGCTTTGCCAGGCCTTTCACCGTGTGCGCGCCATGCACCGCCAGCTCTTTTGCCGCCTGTGCCGTAAAATGCCTTTGCGGTGAAAAGATATCCGCCTCCGGGCACTCCCGCCCGCCTATCAAAGCTGTCAGAATCCGGGCGCTCACCATGGCCGTGGTCATGCCCCATTTCCCGAAGCCCGTGGCCACATACCAGAAAGGCCTTCTCCTGGAAAACCTGCCGATATAGGGCAGACCGTCCAATGTCATGCAGTCCTGGGCCGACCACCGGAGCGCTTCCCGGCTTCCGGGGCAGATTTCCCTGGCCCTTCCCAAAAGCTCCCCATACCGACATCCCCCGCCAGCCCTGTCCCCTTTGTTCCGCCCTGTCCGGTGGCTGCCGCCCCCAAGCAGCAGCAAGTCCCCGCAAGTGCGGAAAGAAAGCCCGTCCCGGTCAATCCCCAGATACATTCCCTCAAACCTCTCCGCCCCTTCCAGCGCCACCACGTAGCTCCGCTCCTGGTACATCCTGGCAAAATAATATCCCGGCACATTGATGAATGGGAAATGGGCGGCAAATACCACATGCTCTGCCGTCACCCATCCCCTGGCCGTCTCCACCCTTCTGCCCTCCACTTTCAACGCCTTGGTCTGCTCGTACACTTCCACCTCCTCCGCCAGCGCCGCCAGAAATTTCAGCGGATGGAAGCTGGCCTGGCGCCCGAACCGCACCGCCCCAGCCACCGGAAAAGGCAGCTCGCACTCCGTCTCGAAGGATGCCTGTATGCCCAGGGACTGCGCCGCCTCCGTCTCCCGCGCCAGAAGCCCTGTCCCGGTTCGGGAATACAGATATGCCGGGCGTCTGGCAAAGTCACAGCGGATTCCCTTTTCCGCAATCAGCCTTTCATATTCCCCAATGGCCGCTTCATTGGCACTGGCGTAATGCTCCGCCATCCGGCGCCCAAATGTCCGGATTAGCCGGGCATAGATTAGATTGTGCTGGGACGTAATCTTCGCCGTGGTATTCTTCGTCTGCCCGCTGCCGATTCTGTCCGTCTCCAGGACAACCGCCCGGATGCCCGCCTGCTTCAGATAATATGCCGTCAGAATCCCTGCCAGCCCCGCCCCGATGACGACAGCCGGCACCTCCAAGTCCCCCGGGAGCGGCTCCCGTGTCCTGATTTTGGTATCTTCCATCCAGACAGATTCCATCCTGTTCCTCCGTTATGCCCTTATAGTCTCTCGGAATCTCCAGATCGCTGATAACGCGGCTTCCTGGAAACCGCCTTGCCGGTTCCCCTGCTTTTTCAACTACATGGTTTCTCAGTGGCCTGATTTTACCTGCCTGGGATTCCGAGAGCTTATCCTTCCAGTCTTTCGGAATCTCCAGATTGCTTATCCTGCAGCTTTCCGGAAGGCGTTTCTCTAAACGGTAGATAGGTTCTTTCCATTGTTTGTTGATTCGATAGATTTTCCAGCTTATCAAAACCTCGTGCTTTCTGTACAAGAAAATCATCATTTCCCCCGCTTTTCCAGCCACATGGTCTCTCATCGACCTGATTTTACCTGCCTGAGATTCCGAGAGCGCACCCTTCCCTGCATGATAAAGCTTAGGTTGGAAAGGGATTGATTTTTTTAGTATATGGTAAAATGCTGTGATCATACAGCTTTTGAATCGTCTTGAAGATGTCCAGAAAAGCTCCATGCTGTGGCTTCCGCACAGCACTTCTCCCCGCCAAACCATATCGGATATACGCGAATGAATCATATCCGAGAAGAGGGGCAGCCTTATGCTCTTCATATTTCAGGATAAAATAAGATGGTCAGGAGGTGTCCCATGCCAGATAACCATATCAGCTTTGAAAATAAGGATTACTATATCGAACTGGGGCTGAACATCGCCTTTTACCGCAAGCGGGCAGGCTTGACACAGGACATGCTTGCGGAGAAGGCAGGCCTGAGCCGTTCCCACCTCAGCGCCATCGAAGCCCCCAACATCATCCGCTCGTTTTCCCTGGAAATCCTGTTCCATATTGCCCGCGCCCTGGATGTGGAACCGTACCAGCTCCTGCAGTTCAGGGATTAGCCATTAACCTGAAAAACAGCACGAATATGCAGCCATACCTTGATATGGCGGACGTGCCCTGATATGGTTGCCGCGCCTGATATAGCGGCCGCGCTTGATTATGGCTGCCATAGCTATTACGGCAGCCGCACTATTTATGCGCTTCCCACATGCATTCCGTCACTTCCATGTCCGTGAACACAGCCTGAAAAGAAGACTGCTCCGGGCTGCAGGCATATATCCCAAACACAATCTCTCCCATTCCCTCATGCATATGGAATATCCGCATCTGCTTATATGCCAGGCCGTCCCGGCTGCACTCGATGCAGTAGTCGCTCTCCCTTCTGCTGAAGCGGTACCACATTTCCTTTATGTCTGCCGGGATATCCGTGGTGGCCCAGTCGGAGTACCCATGGTTCGTCACCACGCTTCCCAGTCTCTGGTATTCTCCGTTCTCATATTCCACGGATGCCTTGAACCAGTTTTCGCTGTCCAGGTACATCGCCACGCCGCACTGGTCAAACCGCCGACTGCTCTCGAACCGGGTCCTTACCACAAATGAAAAGTACCTTTCGGAAGTCCTTGCCTGCAGGATTGGGGCATTGTCATTCCGAAATCCATAATAGGTGCGCTGCCAGAGATCCGTCCCCGGCTCCGTCATGATTTCCACCCCGTCCTCTGTGATGACTGCCTTTTCCGGTTCCCTGACCCATTCCGGATTCATTGTCAGAAACTTTGCCATGTCACTGCCTCCTCTTCTATCATTTTTTGCTTGGTCATTTTGATAGATAAGCTTCCCAAATCCATATGCCTCCTTTCCGACAATTCCTAAGCATCTTTTTCATAACGTGAGTCCTCCTGAATCTACCTGCCTGCTATAAAGGCTACTAAAAACGATATATAATAACTGTCAGCTCTGCCTTCACGGCCTATGTTTTTCAACGGTCACAAAATCCTGACGTTAATCCCTCTGATTTTTCCGGCTTTTCCCGTCAGCCGAAACGATACTTTTTTTCCTTCATAAGAGATATCCATATCCGGATTATCCAGTTCGTTGAAATATACGTTTTCCGGCTTGTGTGCAATAAACCCAAACAGATTGCCATGCTTGTCCGTGGTAACGGTCATGACCCTTCCAGTATATACATTGGAATTCACTTCCGCAACAATGCTCCCCCGCATCTTCTTTAACATGAAATCCTTAAACTCCGGATTATCCTTTATAGCATATCTGTAGTCTGATCCCCTTGCGGCAACCCACTGATTCATTATTTGTCGAAATCTGTCTGCCGCTCGCAAAACTGCCTGCTTATATCCGCTCCCGCCCAACAACTTCAGCAGCTTTTTGCAATACTCTTCTATCCTTTCCTTATCATCTATATCCGGTGCCGGCCCCATGCTCATTTCCTGAATCAGGAACAGCAGATGCATCTTGTATGGCCTCATATCATTAAGGCTGTGATCCTGCTTCATAATGTACTCTAGATTTGACGCCAAAAGCGCCGCCACATAATATGGAAAATAAGACTGCCCCTCCACAAAAAGCTTATCCTTATAGTCGCTGATGAGTTTTGATTCATGCCGATGCGAAATCTCAACATGGTTCATGTACATCGCCACCATGCTTTGAATCAGCACCCTGAAGCTGATTTTCTGATACGGTTTTACTGTATTATCTCTTGCATACTGTTTGGAACGCCTCTCATAATATACCTTGCAAAAGCCCTCCGTCTGCATAATATTAAAAAAATCCTCCAGTTCCTTGTGGTACCGCCGGATGGTTTCAAAAGCCTCCTCGTAGACGATATTCTGCCTGTTTGTGCCCTTGACGATTCCCTGGGTCACTTCCGGTTTGGTGGCCTCAATAACCTTCACGATTACTTGAACCTGGGACAAATCATTTCCTTTCCTCTTAACCTTATAGAGCGAATTGCACGTCTGACAGCCGTTTACAATCTGGGGATTTTTTATAATCAGCTCCCTGTTTTTTGACACAAGCTTATCACATACAATCGTAATCCCGTTGTTAAACAGAACGAAATTGACAGGATTGGCCGACAAAGTCGCTTCCATCTCCTGATTTACATCCGTTTCTCCCTGATAATCCCTGACATTGTCGTCAAATATGTTCGCCCGAATCAATCCGTCATCGTTTGTTATGATTCTGACCAGACTGTCCGCGCTGCAAAGCACGACATACACCTGCCCCGCATCCTTTAATTTACCAAATTCAATAGAATCCTGATACTCTAGTGCCGCCTGATACTCCTTCCTGTTAGCTTGAGCAATCGCATATAGTTTCTCTTCATTAATCTGCTGAATGCTGCCGGTATACTCTTTGCTTTTTATGCTTTGAGCCTCTGCCTTTTCCTCCGCCACAAAAATGATATTAATGCTGGGAAGCCCCTCCCATCTGGCAACAATTCTCTGTGTCTGAAAGTAGCCTATTATCTCCGAATAATTATATCCATCCTGTCTTTTATGATAAACCTCGCTTATCAATTCATCAGCAGAAATTTTCTTCTTATAAGCTAAAATAAATACCTCAAACCTACCTTGACCATCCTTCTGCAGGATATCATCGATATCCGTCCTTGTAGAAAGCAACTGCCCATTCATGGTTATAGCGATGCCAATCAAGCCCATCCCCTCGGGCACCTCATCACATATTTGATTTAACAAATCAAAATCTCTGTCCAATCTGTCCGGCTGGATTTGTGAAAAATAGATATAATCAATATACTTTCTCTCATTATCAAGGCTGCTATTGCCCTCCAGCTCATTCTCTTTGCTATACTCATTAAGCCATGCTTTCAATATCGGATTTTCAAACACAGCATACCCTCCCCGCTGTCTGTTAAAATTTAATGTCCATCTCAGCCGTATATGTAACTTTGTCAGTCGTGGTCATACATACATAATGGATATCATAGGATTTCTCTCCACCTGATATCTCTTCGTCAATAAAAATCCCATCCAAAATATATTGAATGGCCTTAACCTTCTGTCTGTATTCATCCAGATTCGTCCGGCTCTTCCTGGCTGTAAGCAAACCGCCCCGGTGAATCTGGTTGATTTTTTCCATATAGGCATCCTTTTCTTTTTGAAGCATATCCTTGTTCCAATATCTGGTTATTACCCCTAATGAGCTCTCTATGCCATACCCATCTAAGTCATTTAGATACTGCTCTTCAATATGCTCTATTCCACTATGCCACTGGCTGCAAAGCTTTAACACCGTTTTTGTGTTTATGACTGTGTCTTTTATATCATAAATATACCATTTTACTTTTCTTTCGGCACTGCTTTCCATGATAGCGGTGATATCTGGCTTTTTCGTATCTTTCTTCGACATCCCTATGGGTACATATTCCTTGCTGAAATAAGCCTTGTCACCGTCCCTTACTATATAATGAAGGATAGCTCTGTCTAACGTATTGGTGTTAGGCTGTTTCTCTTCCACGGTAATATCCATAGAACAGTCGAAACAATACATCACCCTGTTATCATAACCCTTTCCCTGTCTCAGCTTCTGTGCTTTCATCTGGCTATCCCATGATACAGTTTGATTCATCGTACAGTATATCGATATTTTCATTGAATCTCCCAAAGTCATAACCAATCCTTGGATAATCAAAAAAATCTAATTCCTCGATGACCACACTGCCTCCTTCATCTTTTTTAAATTCATATATATTTACTGTTTTTTCAGACCGAAGCAAATCCTGCACACTCCAATTCAGCTTTTCAAGTATGTCGTTTTTACGGATTACGTTTTTCATTCTCGACACCAATATTAAATTATTGATTCTTCCTGCCAGAGTGTCGCTGTGAGTCGAAACCAAAATCTTATTGCCTAGATTGCAAAATCTCATCAACGCCTTTGCAATGCTTCCCTGTTTAATGGGATGTATGCTGTTCTCAACTTCATCATAATACAAATATCCATAGCTGCCTTCCGCTTTCAGCACACTGCTGAAAGGTGATAATTCATGAATCATCGATGAAGCCATGCTCAGCGGGATAATGCAATCGCCTTCCCGATACATGAACACATCGTTACGATATTCAATCTTCCCGCCCAGCAGCTCTCTATCCACAAATTCTATCAAATCCTCCTCATTTTCGTCAAACTGCGTTCCAGGCGAATAAGTCTGCAGAAATTTCAGATAATCGTAAATCGGCAGAGCCATTCCCGCTTTACCTTGCATGTTTACAAAAAAATTTCTGTAGAGCATCTGCAGGCCTGCCCGCGCCGCCGGAAGGAACAACTGACTTTTTCCCACAGGCAATCCCAGCATGTCCAACAAGGCGTATTTGGCAAGCTGCAATTTCATCTCCTCCACCGTCCCCGCCACATTTCCTTCAATATTTACCCTGCTGCCATCGGCATGCTCCTTCTCCAAGTATGCCGTTTCCGCAATCGTACCAACATAAAATACTTCCTCTGCGGTCTCAAAATGTATCGTTATTTCCTCAACAGGAATTTCCGCGGAAAAGCATTCCAGAAGAAAGCTCCTTTTATTGTTTCTTAGGTAACTGTTAACACTGCTTTCCATTTCTGCAAACCACTCGCCGGAAAATCGGATATAGGTTATATCCTCCATCTCCGTGATTTTGGCACAGCCGATTTCCATATTCCAATTGGATATTATGTTTATAATCCCATACATGAGCTCCATCATCAACGTTTTTCCGCTGTTATTATCGCCTACAAATAGCGAAAAATCACCTGTTCTTACCGAAGCCTTCTCTATTTTCGCAAATTTTCTGACATCCACTCTTATGCTCAAATGAATCCTCTTTTCTTTTATTGTAATTCTTATATTATACTGAACGTTCCTGTATCCGAATACACTACCATAAATGGACACCTATATCCTTGCATATCGAGTTCATTGTACAACTCAAAATCACCATTGTCAAACTTTACAGGCATATTTACATATATTCTTTTGCAGTACTTCTTTCTTCTCTAAATAATCCATTGGCAACTGTCAATCCCCACTGTTTCCTATCCTGTAGAAATCTGGCTCGCCCGCTAACCAAACGGCCCTTCTGCTTCAGCCCCTACGCAAACCAGCTCCCTGCCCCATCAGTTCCTAATCCTCCAAATCCATCAGCCTATAGGGAGTGATGCAAAACTCCCCGTCCTTCCCGATGGCAATCAGGGTGGCGCCCCTCTGCTCCATGTCTTTGTCGATTCCCGGCATGGCAAGGTAGTCTATGCTGTAGCCATAGGTCAGCCGGATGCCCTTGTATTCCAGGGACTGGTTATTGTAATGGTCGTGCCCGCAGAAGATGGCTTTCGTGCTGCCAAGCTCCACAGCCCTGTGGAAAAGCTTGCTTTCATAGTCCGAACAGCATATCTTATCAATCATAGTCTCCCCCAGGATCCCGTAATGATAAACCACTTCATCGCTGCCGCTTTCGTAAAGGTCGTTGGCCTCCTTATACTCCCGCAGCGGGATATGGATGAAAATCATGGAGGGAACCGTCCTGCCCTCCTGTTCGGAAAGGCGCTTCACCATCCTCCCGTACCACTCCACCTGGTCGTCGTGGATGTAATCATACTCGTTGATCCCCCCTGTCGCCACATAATCGTTGGAATCGATCAGAAAGAGGGCCTGCATCAGGTTGCCGTCAGCGGACCTGATTTCAATCATCTGGTTGCTCCTGCCATAGATATCCGGCTGCACGTAAGGGTACAGCAGATTCCTTGAGTTTTTGTAAGACAATGTCTTGAACAGCTCGTCCACCTCCCCCCTGTTCAGGGTGGCCATGGCCTCCGTATCGTGATTGCCGTAGGTAAAAGCCCAGGGAATCCCCGTATTCCGCATAAAGCTGGCAAACTGCATGATGGGGGCGTTGTTGCTCAAGGAGAACGACATGATGCCCATGGGAAAGACAAGGTCTCCCGTGACGATTACCAAATCCGGCTCCGTCTCACTGATCAGCCTGTAACAGGCTTTCAGCGCCTTCGTGTCCTTGGACACAGACAGGATGCTGCCTCCCAGATGGATATCCGTCAGCTGCAGTATCTTGAACTCCTCCTCTCTGGTGGTGACGGTATAAATCCCCGTGTCCTCATCATAGGAGATATCGCTCTGCCCGTGGGGAACTTCGCCCACCGTACTGATATAGGGCTGCACCAGATACAGATCCTGCTTCATCAGATTATAGGTGAAAAAAAGCGCTGCCGCCAGTGTATACACGATTATTTTCCGCGCATTGACGTTTATGTTCCGGCCCACAAACAGCCGCCTGCGGGTAAAATCATAGAAAACCCCCAGAACCAGATATACGGCGACCCCTGCGCAGGCCCAGCGCAGGATCCCTTCCGTCTGGTTTCTCACTGCGTACAGGACGCACAGGCAGACTCCGTAATAGCCTGCCGACAGGCCGCAGAGCCTGCGAAGCTCCTGCCTGTACTCCCGCCCGCGCCTGGCGCAGAAAAACCCTGCCCACATCCGCTGTAAAAGCAGATTTTTCAGCAGCAGATAAACCGCCGTCTCAATAAACAGCAGGTAAAAGGTGATTTCGTGCAACACACCCTGCAGCGTATATTTTGAGGTAGTAATAGCCAGCAAAATGGCAAACAGCAGGATGAATCCAAGGGAAAAGGCCAGAAATACAGTGTTTATCAGTTTTTTGGAATAAAAGTCGTACCACCTCTGCGCATGTCCCCGACAGGAGCCCTCATAAAAGGCGTCGAAGAAGCCCGTCTCTGCCGTCAGCCGCTTCCTTTTCCTTATGGTAAAGACAAGAGGAATCGTAAAAATCAGCAGGTCAATGGCCGTGGCCGCCAGGCTCTCCAGGGAAAAGAACCGTCCCATGACAAAAAAGCTGAGAACCGAACCGATGATTCCTGTCAGTTCAAACGCCAGGGCGTAAGTATTTTTACGGAACCTCTTCCAGGTTTTCAGAAAAGCATCCTCCCCCGCTGCCCAGAGCTGGCTGTCGCCTGTTTCACCGCCGTCCCTTTCGCCGTCAGGTTCGCCTGCGGGGGCTTCCCCGGCCTTCTCTGTCCCCAGATAGCGGCAGATTTCCTCCACATTTCCCGAATGAATCAGGATATTTCCCGCCGCTTCCGCCGCCGTGGCGCCTTCCTCCCTGGAGATCTGGTATTTCCGAAGGGCCGATTCCAGGATTTCCTCTTTGAACTCATCGTTCTGACGGGAAAAGGGAACCTCCTGGAAAAGCATGTCCACTGCCCGCTTTAACGTATCCTTCATATTCATCACCTTTCTTTCTGCTGCATGCAGACGCCTTCCCGATTTTCTTCCCAACGTCCAAAACGGCACAGAACGTCCTTCCGAATTCCGCCTGCTTCACCTGCCGGATTTTTTCGGCGAAACCGAATCAGACTGGTGGCAGCGAAATCAATCAAAATCACTGAAGCTAATTTAATCGGTATCAGTATAGCACATTGAAAAAGACGCCGCAACTTCCTATCTTATGCGGTCTGAACGGTTACCGCCAAATCTCCCCAGGACATGCCCGAGCCGGAGTTTCAGCTTGACAGGAAATCGCCCTGATAGTATGATGGATAAAGAATCAAGTTTCCCATAAATACAGCAAAACCCATGGAAAGAATGGAGCAGGAAGATGGCAAACGGACAGGAAGAACAGATCAGAATCGTACAGGAGACCGTGGCGGGCAAGGAAATCACGTTCGCCCATGTAATGGGCGGTCCGGCCCCGGTCATATATCAGAAGCTGGGGCTGAACCCCCAGGTGGATTATCAGTCGTCCGCCATCGGGATTATGAACATGACGCCGCCCGAATCCGCTGTCATCGCCTCCGATATCGCGGTTAAGAGCGGAAACGTCTACCTGGGCTTCGCGGACCGGTTCACAGGGACGCTGATCATCACAGGAGAGATTTCAGATGTCATGTCAGCCATGACTGAAATCGTGAATTATTTCCGGGACGAACTGGAATATGTCGTCTGCAAGATTACAAAGAGATAGGAAGTGCAGCCATGGCCCGAATCACAAAGGAAGAACTGCTGGAAAGGCTGTTCCATGAGGATTATGAACAGCTCAAAGGGAAAAAACTGCGCATCACGCGACTGCGGGTTCCCGGAAAGGAGGTCTGCCTGGCCCATGTCATCAGCGCCTCGCAGCCTGAAGTGTATCAGAATCTGGGACTGCATATCGGCGTCCATGAGGGCGAGGACCATACCGGAGAGTCCATCGGGCTGATTCGTTTTACCCCCTGGGAGGCGGTAGTGGTGGCCGCGGATGTGGCGCTGAAAAGCGCTGATGTGCAAATCGGCTTTATGGACCGCTTCTGCGGCTCCCTAATCCTCACCGGCGGACTGTCCGAGGTACAGACCGCAGTGGAGGAGGTTGTCAGATTTTTTCGGGAAGCGCTGGACTTTCAGACCTGTGAAGTCCACAGGAATTAAGGAGACAGGGCGGCAGATTATGAAGAAACTATTTTTGATGGGCAGGAGCGAAGCCGGGAAGACCTCCCTGACCCAGGCGCTTCGCGGAGAAGAGCTCCATTACGTGAAAACCCAATACACCAGCTCCGGCGATGACGCCATCGATTCGCCGGGAGAGTACGCGGAGTCCAAGCGATTCAGCGTGGGGCTGGCCTGTTTTTCCTTTGAGGCGGATGTGGTGGCCGTGGTCCAGGCCGCTGACGAGCCCTACAACCTGTTCAGCCCGAGCCTGCGCTCCTTTATCCTCCGTCCCCTCATCGGCATCATCACGAAAATCGACTCTCCCTGCGCCAATATCCCCATGGTCAGGCAGTGGCTGCTCAACGCCGGCTGCGAACGCATCTTCCTGATAAACAATGTGACCCGGGAAGGAATCGGCGAGCTCATGGAATATCTGAAAGAGGATTTGCCCCGGCTGACCTTTGAGGAGGCAAGGATGAAGCAGAGCCTTGGATTGAGCGAATGGGATGCATTTCCCGAAACAACCCCTTGATTTTTACGGCATTTCCATATCTGTCGGTTCCGAAGTGCCATTGGCCAGGATATTCCAGACGATTCGGTCTGTTCTCTCATTCTTCCCTTTCTTTTGGCTTGGCTATTTTGCATGGCTGCCGCCTAAAAAAGTATGCGAACTTAAGCATCAGCTGAGGCCTGCCTCCGTTCAGCTCAAAACAGCCGCTCTGCGTATCTGTTCCCGCAGCCAGATTCCTCCTGCCGTCAGGAAAGCCGCTGCTCCGAGCAGCCAGGGCCAGGTTCCTTCTTCGCCTCTGCAGACAGGAAACAGGCCGAACTTCCACAGACGGTTTGCCATACCTATATTAACGGCATAGTACAAAACCGACACCATATACCCCAGAACCACCTGATTGGTGACCGCCGCCGCAAAACAACCGATTCCTCCCAGAAACAAAGCCTCGCAGAACGCTTCCCGCCACAGAAGCCACACCGGAAACACAGAGCCGCCGGCCAGAAGCCGCAGAATGAGAATGCTCACCACTGCTGCCAGCATGCACACCGCCGGAAACAGCCTGCCCAGATACAGCTTCCACATAGGCAAGTACCTGGAGGCCTCCAGCTGCCAGATTTCCATGTCGCTCTCCGGCACAAACAGAGGCGTAAACAACAGGATCCCGGCGAGAACACCGTAGCGCTCCATCACCTTCGCCGCTCCGGCAGTGTCCAGATTGCAAAAGCTCAGCACTGCCCCGGCACACAGCACCAAAAGCGCCGCCCCGCACAAATGGGGAAGATAATGGTATCGGATAAAATTAAGAATTGTTTTTACGTAATTTCCCATACAACATTTCCCCTTTCCGCCTCTTTTTTTCATAGACTGCCACCGTAAGCAGAACCAGTATAACTGCCAGCGCCATATACATTCCCTTATTCCGGTACAGCTGTTCCAGTTCCTCCGCATACCTGCCGTAGCTGCCGAAAGTGTTCCAGCGCGTCACCAGTTTCCAGCCGAAATCTCCCGTCAGTGTAGCGGCGGAAAACACCGAGCCGAATGCCCATGCCAGCAGGACCGGTATCGCCAGAATTGTCTCCGTCGCCTCCGTAAGGAAAAAAGCAGCGCCAAGCACCACCATGATCACCGGCAGCAGCCACAGAAAACTGTACTTGGCAAACGCCAGGACATCCGCCTTGATCCCTGCCTGGCCCGCGGCATACACACAGGGCATCTGCATCAGCAGCGCACACAGAAGCACCGGTACAAAACACATCACCACATTGGCCAGATAGCGGCACCCAATCAGAGCGGCGCCGGAAACGGAACGGCTGCGGATAAGCTCCGCCGCTTTCGCCCTCTTATCCTTCAAACAGGCGGAAACTCCCACAAATATAGGCAGTATGGCAAGAAAAATGCACGCATAATCGCAGAACAGCCGCATCTGCGCGCCGCTGACCCTGTCTTCTTCACACAGTTCCCGGTAATGTTCCAGAGCATCCTCATAGGTCAGGGCCGCAATGCCTCTTTTTTCATAGGATGACTTCTCATAATAGCTTCCGGAGCCTACGATTTCATAAGCTTTTTCCATCACCTGTTCAAATTCTTCGTAGCTTAAGTTTTCCCTGAGGGGAAGGTGCCACATTTCCGCTTCCGAATACTCCGCGGCGCTTTCCTCTGCCCCCATCCGGTAAACCTCCGTCCAGTACGCCACATTCTCCTCTGCCATCTGCTCAAATTCCATACCCGTGCACTGCTGCATTGCGCGCTTAAGTACTTCCTGTTCTTCCTCATTCAGGGTCACTTCCTTGTAAAAACCAAAAGGATAGGTGGCAAACCGATTTGACAACAGTTCCTGAAACAGTGTCTCCAACCCGCTTTGCATGATCACTCTCTCATCACTGGAATATCCGTATCCATAGCTTTCCTGACCGGGCTGGGGCTCAGACAGCCGGTCCACCCATTCCACTTCGCTCATCTGACCGGTGATAAACAGCACGAATGCTACCAGATAGACATAATACACCAGACTTTTTGCAATCTTCCTGCACTCCTTCAGAAATAATGCTCCCATCATGCCTGCTCACTTCCTTTCTGCACAGGCGTCGCGGATATGCTGTGCATCAGAAACATATAGGCATCCTCCACATCTGCGCTGCAGGACTTCGCTTCCGCCAACGGCATACTCTCCGCAATGATTCTGACGGCAGCAGTGCTTCCTCTATTCAATATGCCGGTAACAATAAAACGTTCCTTTAATCCATCCAGTTCTCTCGCCGAGACCTCCGCCGAGTAAACCTTGTTCTCCACCAGCTTCAGAAGAGACTCCACCGTTCCGCGGAAAACTACCTCCCCATGATTCAGTACCGCAATCTCTTCACAGGTAGCCTCGATATCTCCCACAATGTGCGTGGAAAGCAGCACGATCCGCTCTCTGGCAATTTCGCACAGCAGGTTGCGGAAACGGACCCTCTCCTCCGGATCCAGTCCCGCCGTAGGCTCATCCACAATGATCACCCTGGGATCATGGATGATGGCCTGGGCAATTCCCAACCGGCGCTTCATTCCGCCCGACATTGCTTTCACCCGGATATTTTTCTGTTCCAGGAGATTTACCTTTTCCAGCATTTCCGGCACCTTCTTTTTCCGCTCCGCCTTCGGAATCCCGGAGAGTACCGCCAGATAATCCAGCGCCTCACAGGCAGACATATTTCCGTACATGGAAAAATCCTGAGGCAGATACCCCGTCATCTTTCTGATCTCCGCGGCATGTTCCACCGGCACCCCGCACACACGCACCTCCCCGGCAGACTTCGGCAGCAGTGTGGCAAGCACTCTCATAAGCGTTGTCTTTCCTGCCCCATTGGGTCCAAGCAGACCGAACATCCCCGGCCCAATGGTCAGATCAACGGATTGTAACGCCTGTTTTTTCCCGAAGTTTTTGCATAACCCTTTGATTTGAATTTCCGTTTCCATAAAATAGATCTCTCTTTCTTTTTCCGTAAAAAGCATTGGACAGCCCCTGACACCTGCACCTTTTCCCTGTCCGGCAGCGGAGGGCTGTTCAACCCTTTTCCATACTATAGGAAGCAAATGCTGCTCCCGATAAGCTATACTATACAAGAGAAATCTCTACAAACACTCTACATTTTCTAAATAAGTCCTGAAACTTTCTGAAAAGGATTCTTAAACCCCTACCAAAAAGGCGGCAGCCGCAATTCCCCCGCCGTCTATGCTGTTGACCAGTTTCAGTGTTCCCCCGTGTTTCTCACAGAGCATCCGGGAAATGAACAGTCCCAAGCCAAAGTGTCCTCCCCCTTCCTTGTCCTCGCTGTAATAAGGGTCCGTGCCGTACCGAAGCGCCTTATGAGAAAATCCTGCCCCGTCATCCCGCACATAAATCAGAAATTCCTCCCCGCTCCGCACAAACGCAACGATAATCCCGTTTTGGGCATAACGGAGCGCATTGGATACCAGATTGTCAAAAACCTCCTCAATCAGCCCTCCGTCTGCAAAAAAATTTCCCTCTATCCCCTGCGCCTCTATCCTGCAGGTTTTCTTTTTCTCCACTGCAAGCTCCCTGGCTGCCGTTCCAAGACGCTGCACCAATATTGTGCCCTCCTGCCATGCTCCGGACACCTCTCTGGCCTCCTGCCTGTGGAGTTGTGTCATGGTTTTGGAAATCTCCAGAATCCGCTGTTCCTGATGATGCATTACAGCCAGCTTTTCCAGAAGCTTTTCTTCAGAAACCTTTCCCTTTGGCACATACTTCTCCAGAAATTCCGTACAGCCGGAAAGCACAGTGAGCGGCGTGCGGATATCATGGGCAAAGGCAGCATTGATCCGCCTCTGGCTCTCCTGCTCCATCCAACGGCTTCTCTTCTCCCTCACCAGCTTTCTGCGAAGCTGCTCAAAGCTTCGGCAGAGTCCTCCCATCTCGTCCCCGTCAAGATATGCGATCTCCCTTCCGTAGTCTCCGGCCCCGATACAGCCAATGGCATCCTGTACCGCCTTCAGGGCAGGGTATATCTTTTTTTGCAAAAACATCCCTCCCGCCCCCGTGCAGCATACCGCCAGACAAGGGTACTGCCCATACCAATACCAAAACCAGAGAAAACCCATTGCCGCTGTTCCCTCGTGTGCGATCTCCCAGCTAAGAATGAAATTCTCCTGCAGGTTTTTCCCGGTAAACACCTTGAACCAACTCTCGCAGAGATTCTTGGACAGGATCCACAGCATCATCCCGGCCACGGCTCCTGCCGCCATATAAAAAAAGAGGCTCTTCGCCAGGGAAGCGTTCCTGAATTCCGCTCCCAGACGCGCAGCTTTCTTCCTCAGCCAATCCATCGATATCCCACCCCCCACACTGTCTCAATATACTCCTTCTCCCGGGCATTCCCCAGCTTTTTCCGGATGCGCCGGATATGCTCCGTAATGATGGACGCATCCGCCTCTCCTTCATATCCCCGGACATTCTCATAGATCCGCTCCCTGTCAAGCACCACGCCCTTATTGGTGTAGAGCAGCTCCGCAATGGCATATTCCGTCTTCGTAAGCCCCACGTCCCGGCCATCCACCAGGAAACGGCGCCCGGAAAAATCCACCGTCAGATTTTCCTCCGTCACAAGGGTCCGGCCGGTCCTCTCCTGTCTCCTGAAATGCGCCTCTATCCGGGCAAGCAATTCCTCCATGCCGAAAGGCTTCATGATATAATCATCTCCGCCCACTTTCCATCCCATAATACGGTCGGCTTCTTCTGTTCTGGCAGATAAAAACAGAATAGGCGCATTGGTGCGTCCCCGGACAGCCTGGCAGATCTGGTATCCGTCCATGTCCGGCAGGTTGATATCCAGAAGAATCAGATCCGGCTGCTTTTCTATCAGCAAAAGCGCGCTCTCCCCGTCTGCCGCCTGGTCAGTGGCATACCCTTCCATGGCAAAAGTCTCCGCCAGCAGTCCGCGGATCTCCTTCTCATCATCTACAATCAGAATCCGTTTCATTCCCCTTCTCCATTCCCTGTCAATTTCCTCTGAAACACTTTTCCGCATCCATGGCACAGGTATCCTATGGCTCAAAAATTGTTTTCCTTATCCTATCATTTGCTTCTTGTAGTTTTTCTCCTGTCCTTGTTCCCTTACATATTTGCCGATTACTTCCTCGTTTCCATGTTCTCCTACCGTTGCCACATAATATCCATCTGTCCAAAACTCTCCTCCCCAGAGCTTTTTCTTCACTTCCGGACACTTCGCAAATACTGCTTTCGCCGTTATACTTTTCACTATCTGTATTATCTTCTTCGGGCTATAGGTTGGCACCAGCTGTATCAGAAAATGCACATGGTCCCGATCTGTCCCCATTTCCAGAAATCTTATTTCATACCTCTTCTCTATTTCCCGGCATGTTTCCTTTATCACTTGGTCTACTTTTTCATCTATTACTACTCGTCGGTATTTTGCCGGACATACAAAGTGGTACATCTTTAGTATATCACCTTTTCAAGTTTAGGGCAAAATTTCCTTACGCAGCAGAGCTGCGGGGAATTAGGCCCGGAGACTGACTCAATATTCAGTTGCCCTTTTGGTGAACCTATTCAGCGTGCGCCATGTCTGGGACGGCTCAGCATCAGGGGTGTGCAGCTTTTGCCAATTCTTGCAGGACCGGCGGTTTCGGTGTATAATGAACAGTAATGAGTAATAATTAGTGAAAATACGTCTGCTCACGTTTATAGGATAATACTTTTTTAATAAGTTTTATTTTGGCAGGAATTCGACTGCTTGGGCATGTTGCAAATCAAAGTCGAAGATAGGAAAGTATTTCTTTCAAGCGGTGTTGAGAGATTTAGAGCTGCAGGCAGTATTGCCAGGCTCTGACAGTACCTATGAAAAGTATTTCAGGGGAACAAGAAATTCAAAAGAATTGCGGGACTTTATTGTTAAATACTTTGATGAATCTGAATTCTGTAAGGGATTGGCGAAAATGCTCCGGGGTAGCGAACGGCGGCGATTGCCGGCATTGATTTTGTTGCAGATTTATCTTACTGATTATAGTATTACCAATCTCTATACAGATTTTTCTAATTTTTTACACCAAAATAAAACATCCCCTCCCCGGTTCTTCAGGTCGTTCAGCATCCCAGCCAGAACTTCGAGCTCTCGTTGGCGCCTGCCGTGATGCTGAGGATCTCCTTGTACCCTTCTGTCGTGACGCCCAGCACCACATAGGCCGCACGGCTGAGTATCCGCCCGTCTTCCCTGACCTTGTAGTGGATGCAGTCCATGAACACGAATGGATAGACCGGGTTCAGGGGCCTTGACTGCCATTCCCGGATCTCCGGCAGTATCTTGTCCGTGATCTTGCTGACCATCTCTGCAGACATCTCTATCCCATAGAGATCCTGCGGCTGGTCATGGATGTCCCTGGTGCTCATCCCCCTGCCGTAGAGCGGGATGACTTTTTCTTCGATTCCGGAGACGTCCCTCTGGTATTTGGGGATGGGCTTCGGCTCGAATTCACCGTTCCTGTCCCGGGGCACATCGATCTGGAACTCTCCGTACTGGCTCTTGAGGTTCTTGGGGGAGTGGCCATTGCGCTTATTTGAAGTCTCCACATTCCCTTTGTTGTTCTTCTCATAGCCCAGTGTCGCGTCAAGCTCTGCCTCCATGAGTTCCTGGAGGATATCTTTGAATCCATCCCTCAGGAGGGTGTAGACATCTGCCACACTGTTTAAGTTGCTGTCTGCAATAATCTGTCGAATCTGTTCCTTTGCTACCGGCATAAAAATACTCCTTTTCGATAAGAATTTTCATATCTTGATTCTTACCAAAAAGGAGCCATTTTTTACCAAAGGCACAAACTTTTTTACACTACCTTTTGTTAATTTAGGCTTGACTTTTCATAGCTGGTCTCCTTCTGCGACTCATCAAAAATCAGCTGCAGCCCCCAGTGCAGATGCACGATCTTGATATTATTCACATTCTCCGTGGTGCTGTACCCAGTATGCCCCATATAGGGTTGTGTCAAGAACAGACTAAATTTTTTTAACAATTCCGTAACAACTTTTCATTCATCCCCTATTCATCCACAAAATCTGGCATTTTTCACCTTATTTCTACCCTGTCCTCCACATACACGCGGATTGACAATGGAGCAGGCAATAGCAGGGCGCTCGAAAATACGTAATGTCTGTATCGCAGAGGTTTTCAGCCGAATGGGGATTATTGAACAGTGGGGAACCGGTATTCAGAGAATGATTCAGGGATGCAGGGAATATGGCGTTCGGGAGCCGGAGTTTATTGATATGGGAGATGCTTTCCGAGTAAATTTCTATCGTTCTGGTACAGAAACTGGCATAGAAAATAGTAAAACTGGCACAGAAACTAGCGTACAAACCAAAGAAGCTGGCACAGAAATAAACCAAATGAGTTTTCTAAACACTTTGTCCGAGACGGAAAGAACAATATTGGAATTTATAATGGAAGACTTTGGTATTACACAGAAAGAAATAGCGCAAAAATAGGGATGTCCCAAAACGGCATAAGATATGCAATGGACAAATTAAAGGAAAGAGGAATTCTGGAACGAGAGGAAGCTACAAAGAGGGGAAATGGATTATCAATATATTGCATTAAAAACAGCCGCCATAGTACTTTTTGCATATGCCAAAACACATTGAAAAACAAATCTGCTGCTCTACCAAATCAGCCAACATATGCCCTATCTTCGTGCTGTCACGATTGATAATCGACTGCATTCTGGCATTCGTAACGCCATTCTCCAAATAAGCGGTTCCAAGAATAATCTGAGTCTCATTATCCAGATGTGAATATGCAAGCCCTTTGCCAAACATCAATAATCTTGCCGCCGTCAACCAACCTTTCTCTGTGTTTCGATCTATGGTCATTACCGGAATCGCTGGCGTCACGGAGCATGGCCTTGACTTCCTCTTCCGTGCAGTAGTCATCTCCCTCATAATTCCTTTTCTAAACCCACTCCATATCTGTCGACTGCATATTTCATGAATCCCCCTGTCTTCTTATCCTGTTCTACGTCCCTTTTATCTGTAGACGGACTCTAGCTCCTGATTTTATCTTTCCAACAGCTTCTCTATTTCCCCCGAAAAATGTATTTTCTTTCCCCCAAAGCTTTTATCAATTTTCTCTATCAAAAAATATTTTTCATCCATATACATTTTAGAGAATACTGCATAGATCTTTTGTACCGGATTCACAACTACATCTCGAATATCTTTTTTCAAGAGCGTATTCGGCACATTCAACCCCGTGTTCCGGTCTTTTACAAAACCGACACACCCACATATATTCCCCGCTGCCTTCTCGGTAAACAATTTCGGCCCGCGATCAGTAAAATCGCCAATTATCATGGCATTACGCTTAATCTCCATCATACTTTCCAATACATCCAATTTTTGAACTGTCGAACCGTCTTTTGCAAAATGAAAATCATCTTCTGTCAAACGGCTGGCCAGACATTTCTCATAGAAATGGATAGCAGAACCTACTCCTGAATAATTTACCCTAACTCCCGTCAAATGCAGAAAATTGTATCGGTGAAAGACTACCTCATAACTTTTTATAGCAGACAGCAAGTTTCTTTCTGTTTGCAGCTGCCCTTTCACCTCTGATGGTACCCCATAAAGAAAAAGGACTTTTTGATCCTCAAGATTTAAATGATATAATCCGGCAGATTTCGCCATAATCTGAATTGCCCTTCTCTTGTCCATCCCCATGTCCCTTTACTAATTTTGTATTCTGAAAAGGGAATGTCAATGCCGCAGCACCAAACATTCCCTTTCCATGGTTGATTTTTCCGTTGTCTGCCAACCTCCGGCACCCATGTCCGGAAAATAACAGGTTTTTCCGTTGCCTGCCAACCTCCGACACCTGCGTTCGGAAAACATATCAGATTTTAGGTGTCAACCCACCGCTGATTCACAGCTTCTTTAACTACATTCTACCTTAAAACTGCGCAAAATGCAATTACATTTTTATCATATGCAGAAACGATATTTATGATTCCGGACCTTCTGAAGTTTCTGGCTGCTTTTCCGGTAATTCATCCCTTTTCAGAGAATCTTCCCTCACTGGTGTTCTAACCTCCCCTGGAGCCTGCGCCTCATACTCCTTCACCGCCGGATCCACAATATCCGCCGTCCGCACCCACTCCTTCGTCCCCTCCACCTTCACCGCCGCCTGGGTATGCTTCGCCAGAAACCGCGTCAGCGGGTACACATCAATCCAGATCTCGTTATTCCCTTCCTTCTGCGACTCATCAAAAATCAGCTGCAGCCCCCAGTGCAGATGTACAATCTTGATATTATTCACATTCTCCGTGGTGCTGTACCCGGTATGCCCCATATACCCAATCACATCCCCCGCCGTCACCACGCTGCCCTCCTCCAGCCCTTCCGCATAAGGATAATTCTGCCTCAAATGTGCGTAATAATAATACCGCTTCCCGTCAAAGCTCCGTATCCCGATTCTCCATCCCCCATACTGGTTCCACCCCAAAGCCTCCACGACCCCAGATTCAATCGCCATAATCGGTGTACCAAAATGCGAATAAAACTATATGCCGATTCAAAAAAGGCGGAAGACTGCCCCCGCCTTTTCAGCTGTTATAATCCCTTTTTCTCTACGATAATCTTTTCTTCAATCATTTTCCTATATGATTCATCAGAATCCATTGATTGATTATTTTTCTTTTGTATGTTATCAACACTTGATATATTCAAGAAACTGTCAATGTCAATCTTAAAATGAATATCCATCTCATTACCAGTAACTATAATATTCTCAATGAGAATTGACAACAACTTTTTCTTTACATTCAATGGCGCATCCTCAAATACCTCCCTCCAGACCGGCACCATTTTTATCGTTTTCAAGTATTCATCCACAGCCAGTTGCTTTTCTTGAATGCTTTTCTCTAACTGTTCAATTTCTCTCTTTATCGCTGTAGCCTTATCTTCCGTAATCTTTAAACCCTCATTTATATACTTGCTGTCAAACTCACCTTCTCCAATGATAGCCTTATATATAGCTTGTTTAAAGTGTTCAATATTCTTTTGCGTTTTAATATATTCTTTTTTCAGACATTCCAGCCCTTCCTGCTCTGCTTGTGATTCTCCCATGAGAACCTTTTTATTTTTCATAACCTCGTCGGAACAATCAATCTGTACCGCTCGGTCAAGAAAATTATTTACTTCCTCCAATACTGCCGCCTCCAATTTATATCTGCTTATATAAGATTTAGCGGCACACATTTTTTTATTTCTCCCCCTCGTGTTGCACTTATAAAAATCGGTGTATGACCTTGAAATCTCACCGTTTACTTTATGTACCTTTTGTGAGGATACCGCAGGGGATATTTTACCATGGCAATATCCACACTCCAGTAATCCTACCAACAGCAACGGACTTTTCCATGTCCTGTCCTCAATCGGCCTTAAATTGTCGGTATATTTTTTGTACCTTCTGGCAAGTATTTCCTGTGCCAGTTGCCACCTTTCTTCGCTTACAATCACATAATCAGGATTGGCTTTTTCAGCTAAAATCCATTCCTCCGGCGAAACTGCCCTTTGCCTTTTCTTTACGTCCAGAAAATCCTCTTTTGTAATATCTGTGTTTTGGGACTTCTCCACCTCTTTCATACGTGTTTTCCCATATGACATATACCCTTTATATAAAGGATTTTTCAGAATGCTTCTAACTGTTGATGTATTCCACTTGTTGCCCTTCCTTGTTTTTAACTTCCTATCTTCATTAAGATACGCAGTAAGTCCACTCAAACTCATATTTTCATCTATCAGTTTATTATATATATCTTGTACCACTCCGCTTTCAAATGGCTCTTTTGTAAATTCGTTTATCATTCTTCCTTTCCTATCAAGCTGCCCTGTTGGAATCAATGTAAATCCATATGGAACTATGCCACCTGTGAACTTCCCTTGCTTTGTTTTATAATTCCTTCCGCTGTCTACCCTTGCGGCCGTTTTTTTACTTTCTGTGCTTGCTCCCCAGAACCTTATTATATTCATCAAATTATCTGATGAATTTTCAAAAGTTTGCTGCCCCTCACAAACACTCCATACTTCCACACCACATTCTACAATGCGTTTTAGAAGAAAGGGGGTTTCATCATCTTTGCGCCCTAAACGGTCAAACATAAAGACAAGAAGCACATCAATATTTTTCTCTCCAACATCCTTGATGACTTCCTGTAGAACCTTGCGTTCGTTAAGCCCTTTATGATATCCAGAAACCCCAGGCTCAATGTATTCCTTATTTAATTCCCACTCCTCCCTTTTTTTGATAAATTCCATACAGGCATTCCTTTGCATAGGAATATCATCTTCTATGTTTACCTGTTTCTTTGTGCTTACCCGATATAAGCACCCCACTCTTTTTTTCTCCGGTTCCATGTCATCTTTCTCCTTTGCGCAATAAATTATTTATGTATGTTTCAACTAATAACTTTTGCAATTCCTCTATCATACAGCAATTCTCTTTATCTTCTGTAAAATGCAATCTTACTTTATAACCATTTTTACTATCTTCTTTTGTAAGTACATTATTTTCCTCTCTGGTATAGCCCCCTGCTTTCCCCATACCTTCAGAAATTCTTTTTTGTACATTTCTATGCAAAATATCATTACAGTATGAGTCTTTCACAAGCATCTGATTCATAGAAAATTCTCATTGCCATGGATGTTCTGCCTCGTTTAAATCCTTATACGGCTTGCCATTATATTTCTTGATCAATTCCATGTAATCAAGGCTTTCTATAGTGACACTACGTTTCTCATGTTTACCCCAAGCCCGGATTCTCTCCATTGCGTTGTCCGTGTCAGTAAAACTCCCTTCCAACACCACAGGGTCGCCAGACATACTCAACGCAAAATGGCTGATTATGCTCTTGCGGGTTTGGGATGCAACCCCAACAAGCATTTTCGCAAGGCGAAAATGGCGAGTGCGGCTACACTCGCCCTGCTTGCTTTAGGCATCCCCTGGAAATGGCGCAAAAGAGGCGCTCTTGCATTTTTAGGTGAAGCAAACTATAATGAAAGGGAACATAAAATCAACCAGTGATCAGGAGGCCCTATGGCAAACATTTTAATTGTGGAAGACGAAAAGGCCATGAAGGACATTATCGCGGACTATATGCGAAAAGGCGGACACACTTGCTTTACCGCTGATGATGGTGTAGATGCACTCGTTACGCTGAAAAATCATCCTATGGATTTAATGATTTTGGATGTGATAATGCCCCATCTGGACGGCTTCTCTGTCTGTAAGTTGGCAAGGGAAACGAGTAATATGCCCATTATCATGCTCACCGCCAAAAGCGCGGAGGATGATAAACTGAAAGGCTATGACTACGGCGCAGATGATTACATGACTAAACCATTCAGTCCCAAGGTGCTGCTTGCAAAGGTGAACGCCCTCCTGCGCCGATCTTCCCCCGCTTCTGCCGGAGCGATCACCGCCGGGAAAATCATGCTCCACCCCAACGCACACAAAGTCTATCTGGACGGCCAGGAGATCACCTTGACCCACAAGGAATATGAATTGCTCGCCTTTCTGATGGCAAACTCTGGGCAGATATTCAATCGGGAGCAGCTTTTGAACCGTGTTTGGGGCTATGATTTCGAGGGAACGACCCGCACCGTGGACACCCACATCAAGACCCTGCGGCAAAAGCTGGGGGACGAAGGCCGGCATATTGTCACGCTGATACGCTCCGGCTATAAATTTGAGGTAATGGCATGAAAGAAGTATTTTCGCTCCGTACTGTTCGGAAAAAGATTTTGATGCTCTCCAAGCTGGCGGGGGCTGTGTTGATCTTATCCTACATCTTCTCCACCGGCCTGCCGGTCAGTGAAGATGCTTCTTTTCTAATCTGGCTGGGGTTTGTTTTTCTGCTAATTATCGGTATTGACCTTTTTATGGACCGCTTTATCACGAAACCGATTGACAAGCTGAACGCCTCCGCAAAGCGCATGGCAGGACTGGATTTTTCCGCTCCCTGCGATCTTGTTTCAACCGATGAGTTTGGGGAGTTGTCCGCCAGTCTGAACACTCTGTCCGAAAATCTGCAGCAGGCTCTCGCACGGTTGGAGGATGCAAACACGCAGCTTGAAAAGGACGTGGAAAAGGAGCGGCTTCTCCTGTCTGAGCGCAAAGAGCTGGTGGACAGCCTATCCCATGAAATGAAAACCCCGCTGGGCATTATCCGGGCCTATGCCGAGGGCTTGCAGGACGAGGCAGACGAGGCCAAAAAACAGAAATACGCCCAGGTGATCGTTTCCGAAGTGGAGCGCATGAACGAACTGATCGTGACCCTGTTGGATTTGTCAGCGTTGGAAAGCGGGGCTGCAAGTCTGAACATTTCCAGGTTTGACTTTGTAGAGCTGGTGGAAACGGTAGCCGGGCGGCTTCTGATCGACGCCCCGGACACCGACTTTGAACTGCAATATGAGCTGCCAGAGCAAAAGGCTTTTGTGCGGACAGACCGGCGGCGCATGGAGCAGGTTTTGGACAACCTGATTGTCAACGCCAAGAAAAATGTGTATCCCGGCGGCGTTCTGCGCCTGGAACTGACAGTGAATGATGGGACGCTGCATTTTTCCGTCTTCAATCAGGGCCGGCCCATTCCGGAAAGTGACCTGCCAAAAATCTGGACAAAATTCTATCGGGACAGCGGAGCGGAATACGGCGGCTCCGGGCTGGGGCTTTCCATTGTGGCGCAAATCCTGTCCATGCAAGATTTACCCTGCGGCGCGGAAAACCAAACGGACGGGGTACGGTTCTATTTCTCCATCCCTGTCACAGAATCATTTCACACGGATTTCACAGCGGCCTCACACCAATTTCACACAGCAACCCTAAACTCTCCTTATCACAAATAAGGAGGTTTTTTTATGTTCTTAGGTTTAGCGTGGTACTGGTGGCTGGTGATCGTGGCAGCGCTGATTATCTCCATCCCTTTCAAGGTCAAGTTTATGAAGTGGTGGAGCAAGCGCCAGCAGGAGAAGAAAGGCCAGCGCGGAAAGTGGGGTGACGACGAGTGATTGAGGTCAAAAACCTGACATTCTCCTACGGCAAAGACAAGCAGGCTCTCCACGGCCTGGACTTCACCGTGGAGGATGGGGAGATTTTTGGCTTCCTGGGGCCAAACGGCTCCGGGAAGTCCACAACACAAAAGATACTCACCGGGATATTAAAAGGCCACGGCGGTAAGGTTTCCCTGTTCGGACAGGATATTTCCGCCGCCCGCGGCCAGGAATTTTTTCAGAAAATCGGCGTCCTGTTTGAGTTTCCCTACCTGTATGCCAATTTGAGCGCCGTGGATAATCTGAACTACTTTGCCTCCTTCTATCCCAGGGAGCAGCGGCGGGATGTGGGGGAATTGCTGAACACGCTGGAATTTAAGCCGGACTTTCTGAAAAAGCCGGTGTCCTCCTACTCCAAGGGAATGCGCCAGCGGGTGAGCATGGCGAGGGCGCTGGTGAGCAACCCCCGGCTGCTGTTCCTGGACGAACCCACCAGCGGCCTTGACCCCTCCGGCGCGGTACTGTTCCGAAAGATCATTGAGCAGGAGCGTCAAAAGGGAACGACGGTTTTTGTCACCACCCATAACATGGCAGACGCCGATTTACTGTGCGACCGGGTGGCCTTTATCTCCAATGGGAATTTGGTAGCCCTGGATACGCCCAAGCGTCTGAAAGAGAAAAACAGCAATCACCGGATTGTAATCGACTATCTGTATCAAGGGCAGCGGGAAACAAAAAACATAGAGGCCCCGGAATTGGAAGCAGGTATTCCCTTTGCCCACGACGAGATCATCAGCATCCACTCCCAAGAGCCAACTTTGGAGGATATGTTCATCCAGTATACGGGAAGGGGGCTGTCCTGATGGGAAAAGGATTTTGCGCCCTGTTCAAAAAAGATTGCCAGATGCTGTCATCGGGTAAGTTCTTCCTTATGGCTATCGGTTTCCTGGCCCTCTATACAGCCTATGTGAACCTGGGCTATATCCGCTTCATGCAGATGCCGCCCTACAATGTGTATCTGTACGATCCCGCCGGGACACAGACGGAAAAATCCTCTCTGGTTCAGACCGTTCCGTCCATGGAGGCTATGGACACCGCCCTGCTCTCCGACGCTAACGGCGTGGGGCTGGATGCCAGCGCAGGGGAAGTACGGGTGGTACTCTATAAGGGAGCGGAACACGTTGACCACCACCGGGCTGACTATGCCTTGTTCCTGCTGCGGCCTTCCACCGGCAGCGCCCCGGAGATTGTCGGGACAAATACGCCGGAACAAAAGGCGCGGAAAGAAATCACCTGTGAACTGCTGTTTTTTGAACTGTCCGCTGTGGGATTCCTGGGAATCGCCGCTGTTCTGTTCAGGGAAAAGGGGATGGGGGTAATTCGTGTCCACGCCATCCTCCCATTGCAGAAGAACCTGTTTCTCCTGTCCAAGCTGGCGGTGTTCCTGCTCTCTGATCTTGTCTTTGCGGTACTTCTCACCCTGTTGAATGCAGGACTTGCCGACGGAGCGGCGCTGCTGCCCGCCGTCTTGCTCCAGACGGCCATCCTGTCGCTGATTATGGCCTTGTTGGGTTTGCTCTGCGCCCTGCTGCTGAAAGATTTTCGGCAATTCACATTGGCCTACCTGATTATCGCTATTTTTGCGGCAACACCTGTTTTTTTGTCCGCCAATACATCGGTGAAATTTGACTGGATTGGCTGGCACCCGTTCTACCATGTTTACATGGGCTTGAAAAACGCCTATTTCGGGTCGGCCACTTCGCCGGTCTACTATGCCGGCGCTGCGGCTGCAATCCTGGTGCTGTTCCTGGTGGTGCAGTTTGCCTTCCGTCGGGAAATCGGAAAGGAGATGTGAGGCGTGAAAGGTTTAACCTATCAACTGAAAAGCGTGTTGCGGGACAAATTCTGCCTGATGACCTTCCTGCTGCCCATTTTGGTCGCCGTGGCATTGAATTTTATGGGTTCCATTGACCTGTCCAGCCTGGGAGAACTGCATTTCGGCGTACTGGAAAACAATCTGCCCCCGCAGACAATCACTTGGCTGGAGCGGTACGGGCCGGTGACAGCTTATGGGACACAGGAAGAGCTGACCGCTGCCATCAAGGAACCGTCTACCAATGTGATTGGCGTAAAAGCAGACGCGGACAGCCTTAAAACTGCGATCAGCGGGGACGAGCTGGAGATTTTTCAGCAGGCGGCGGCTGCACTCCCAGCTCTCTATGAACAGCGGGCAGGGACGGAGCAGGCGAAAGTTTTGACGTTGGAACGCCCTGACATTCTGGAAAGCTTTCAAGGCATTTTCATCCCCGCCGTGCTGATTGTCGCGATGTTCATGGGCTGTACGTTCAATGCCATGAACATCATTTCCGAAAAAGAGGACGGCGTGGCTTTTATCAACGAGATTTTGCCCATGACGCCAAGCCAGTACATTATGCAGAAAGTCGTGGTGGGATTTCTCTTTGGAAGTCTATCGTCTGTCGTAACGGCGTGTATTTGCTTTCAACTGTCCTGGCAGAATTTTGGGATAATGCTTGCGCTGATCGGGCTGTCTTCCTTTGTAGCGGCGCTGATCGGGCTGTTTATCGGCAAGCTCTCCGAGGGCTTGATGATCGGCGTGGTCTATATCAAAATCATCATGCTTGTATTTATCGCGGTGCCCATTGTATGCTCCCTGATCGGGGTGAGCGGGCCGCTGGCAATCATTTGTAACATCGTTCCATCCCAGCCTGCTTTTGATGGCATTATGGCCCTGTCTGCCGGGAACATGGGAACAGCGATAAAAGATATTGGTATTCTCATAATCCACTGTGTCACATGGTTCACACTGTATGTTTTGATTTCCGCCCGACGCAAAAAGCGAACAACTTAATAATCAGAAAAATATCTGCCCAGCGGCTGTTCATTATTCAAAGCCGCTGTTTTTTATATTCACTGGCGGCACATAGGAGAAAGCGGCTAAGATAGCACGGTTACCCGATTCCATCACATAAGCAGACAGAAGAACCATGTCGGGAATACCCCCTCAACTAAGCGGTCTTTACTTTACGCCAATTTCACCACCAGTGTCACATAGAAGCAGCCGTTGCGAATATCCGCAAACACCTCTCCACCCATAAGCGACATCACCCGTTTGCAGATAAAAAGCCCAAGCCCGTTGCCCTGCGCCTTATCCGCATTGTTTCCGCGATGAAAGCTCTCGAATATCTGCGGCAGTTCTTTTGCTTCAAGTGTGCAGCCCGTATTTGACACCGTGATAAGCTCACAGCCGTCCATTTTATCACAGCCGATTTCAATTCGTCTGCCGTCTCCGTATTTGATTGCGTTTTCAATCAGATTTTGAAAACATTCCGCAAGGCGGTTCGGATCGCAGGAAAGAATGCAGTCATCATATTTGCGAATCAAAAACTCTGTTCCCGACATGGAGAGCTGGGGAGCATATCTCGCGTTTATTTTTGTGATGATAACACTGAGAAACTCCTCGCCGGGTACCACCTCAAAGCTCATAAAGTCCTCGCTGACCGCCTTTGAGAGCTCACTGACAAAGTGCTCTATCTCATCCGCGCGGGTATTGATGTTCTCGGCAGCGGCACGCTGTTTTTCCTCGTTCTTGTATAATCCCTTGGCAAGCGCCTTTGCATTCAGCTTGATAGCCGACAAAGGTGTTTTTACGTCATGGGAAAGGGAGAGCAGCAGGAGTTTTTTATCCTTTTGCATCGTAATCTCTTTTTTGCGGCTGTTTTCGATGCTCTCACGCAAGAGGTTAACTCCCCATGTGAATTCGCCGAAAAAACGGCTTTTTTCTTCGGATATCGGCACGGCAAGATTGCCCTTTGCAAGCTCCTTAGGAACATCACTCAGCCTGTTGAAAGGTACGATGATATGTCTGCGGATATAATACAAAAGACCTGTCAGCAACAGGAACAGCGCGCCCAATACGCAGTTTACCGCAGCAATGCCATATTGTCTGTTCCCGACGGTATATTCAACGCGATAAAGCGTTTCGCCCGCTTCTATGATAAGATAATGCTCATCGGAACGGTAGATGTCGTCACCCGTAAACACCCCTGTAATGTGGGGGTATTTTTCAATGTCATAACTGCCCGTCTCCGCCATCTCACCCACAAGCCGCCTGGCTTCAACACGATAAATACCTTCACTATTATCTTTCGATCCCACGAGAAATATGTTCAATGCCGCCGCCAGTAAAAGAAATACGGTCATCACTGCGATACACAGATTTTTGTAAGCTTTCATACAAACTTATACCCCACGCCCCAGATAGTAAGCAATCGCTTTGCACTCTTAGGGTCATCACCGAGTTTTTGGCGAATGCGGTTGATATGGACATGAAGCGTTTGCAACTCCGAATCGCTGTCGCTGCCCCAGACAGCGCCGAACAGGTACGATTTTTTTAGAACTTTTCCTTGATTCTCAATCAAAAGCGCCAGCAAATCAAACTCTTTTGAGGGAAGTTCCACGGGCTTTCCGTCAATGACCGCCGTTTTATCGGCAAGGTTGAGCGTCACACCATCCGCCGATAATATATCATGCTGATACCGCCGTTTGAATATACCCTTAATTTTAGCAATCAGAACATCTATATCATAGGGCTTTTCAATATAATCATCAGCGCCAAGTTCATAGCCGTTCAGCTTATCTTCCCTGCCCGTCCTGGAACTAACAATCAATATGGGAGTATCCGTGTTTTCCCGGAGCTTTGAACATATCGCAAAGCCGTTCATATCGGGAAGATTGATGTCAAGCACCACAAGCCTTGCGCCATATCGTTCAAAAAGATGTACGGCACGTTCTCCACTGTCCACGCTTGATACGACATATCCTTCCTCACGCAGGAAGTCGGTCAGCAAGTCCGCCAGTTCCTTATCGTCCTCCACAATCAGAATATCGGTCATAAAATCACCACCTGCAAGTATTGTTCCAAGTATCACCATCCCTGTCCCATAAGCCAGTTATTCAGTTCTCTTTCACGGTCACGGAACTCATTGTCACCGCCGCCAAAATGTCCCATTTCTTTTTCGCCGACGATACCGCCGTCCACAATGTAAAGCACCCTGCTGCACTTGGCGGCAACCTTTGAATCGTGGGTCACGCACATAATCGTCGTACCGTCACGGTTGAGGGAGAGCAGCTCGTTCATGACCTCGTCAGAGCTTGCACGGTTCAATGCGCCCGTTGGCTCATCGGCGAAGATCATCCTGGGATTGTTTATCATGCTGCGGCAGATGCAGGCTCTCTGAAGCTGTCCGCCGGACACCTCGTTGATGTCGTTGCCGCCCACCTCATCAATGCCGAGCCTGCGCATAAGCGCTCTGCCGCGCTCATCGGTCTGCCTGCGGCTCGACCTGTTCTTTTTTGATTGTGCCGCGGGGAGGATTATGTTGTCCAGAACGGTGAGGTTCTTCAGCATATACATTTGCTGAAAGATAAAGCCCATTTCGTCAAGGCGCAGGTCTGCAAGTTCTCTTTCCCCCATCCCCGCGATATTTCTTCCACAGAAGTTCACCTCCCCTGCGGTAAGACTATCCATGCCCGAGACTGCGTACAGCAGCGTGGATTTTCCGGAACCAGACGGCCCCATAACGGCGACCATTTCTCCCTCGCCAATCGTGAAATTTACATTTTTCAATACGTTGTTCTGCCGCTTGTTTGCGATATACGTTTTGCAGAGGTCTTTTACTTCGAGAATATTCATAATTGATTCTTCCTTTCATTATTCAATGCTTGCTGTATCGGAGGATTTGATTTTTCTTGTGTACAAAGAGGTCAAAAACGCGCTTACGGCTGTGGCGGTAAGGACGATAACGGGGAATACTGCGTATATCTCCACAGGGTTCTGCATATATTCTACGCCCATTTCAAGCCCCATGGTTCTGAAAATAGGGTCGAAGCAAAGCTTTGTAAGGGGCATACCCAAAAGCTCCGCAAGAAGCACAGCCGCCGCCACCGCAATGAAAAATCTTAACGTGTACTGTCCGTATATTTTGGCGTTCCTGATGCCTATGGCTTTCATAAGGGCAATCTCCGCCTGCTCCTTCGCGATAAAGGAACGCTCCATAAGCACGGTTATAAGCGCGGCTAATATTACCGTAAGGACGGCGGACATTTTTTTGACCGCGTCTATGGCGTCGCCGACTCCGGTGGTGTCCTTTACGGTTTCGCCCGCTGTTTTAACGCTTGAAAACTTAGGATAAAGCTCTTTGATCTTTTCAATTCTGCTTAATACTTCCTTATCGTCGGGGGCGTCGGTAAATTTTATCTGTGTACCGGGGGAGCCGCTTACTGCGATATAGTTTATATCGCAGTCGGTATGAACCCTTACGGATATGCCCTGATTGACCATTGCCTGATACAGAGCGGTTATGATGAACTCCGCCGTTTCCCCCGTCGGATAGGACAAGGTAACGGTATCACCTATTTCCGCACCCAGCTTTTTTGCCAAAAGGGTTGTCACTGCAATTTCGCCGCTGTTTTGGGGAGGAGTACCCTCTAAATATTCGTACATATCCATCGTTGTTCCCGTACCCTGAAGTATAGCTGTCTTGCTTTCATATTCGCCGTATCTTATCATCGCATAAATATAATATTCCGTCATACATTCCGCGGGCATACCGTTTTCCGCAAGGGTCTGCTCCATGTCCTCAAGATATTTTTTAACCTTTTCATGTCCGTCCACGGTCATAAATTTCATAGTTTCGTCACCGATGTCCGTAACGGCGTGGCAGTCCGCATTCCCGAAATATTTCAGCAGCTCTCCGCTTTTAAGAGACGCCGTGGCATTGGAAAGCATTATCAGCAGCGACATACACAGAAAAAACGTAAAAACAATGACAGCGTAGCGTTTGGGACTGCTTACAATATCGTTTGCGGCAAGGAAAGCCGTCGTGCCAAGCCGCGATCTTCCAAGGCTCATAACGCCTTTTTTGCGGAAGCGTTCCCCCGTCTGCCCGTTCCTTACAGCGTCGATAGGGGACATTTTGCTCACCCTGCCCGTGCAGCCAAGACAGAACAGGAGAATCACAGCCGCTGTCAGAACCGCGCAGGCAATGTTTACAAATCCGTTATTGCTGCTGTCTATTATAATAGACTCCGAGGAATAACTTATAAGCATTTTCCCGAATGGGTAGCTGAGCATCAAGCCGAGTGCTGCGCCGACAACGGAAATGGCGAAGTATTTTGTAAGGTACAGCCCCCGAATTTTTATGTTCCGTATGCCTATTGCTTTCATAACGCCTATCTCGCGGAATTCTTCGGAGAGGGTAAAGGCTATGGTGAACCGCAGTACCGCAAAGGATATGATGATAAGAATAAGGCTCACCGCAAGGATAAGACCCAAGATTATCATGTTAAAAATATAGGCTTGACCCAGTGTATCCGTGCCACTCGCAAAGGTAAAGCTGTCGGATATATCCGCTATCTGGGACAGGGTCTTGTCAAGATTGGCGGTGTGTATGTATAAGAATTTCCCGCCGTACATATTTTTCATCGTCTCATCGGACATATATTCGTCAAATTCCTCGCCGTTCATGATAAACCTTTTAATGCCCATCAATTCCGTGCCGCAGACAGCGTCCCTGAAACTGCCCGCAAAGGTAAATTCGTGGCATACGCCCTCTATTTCGACAGTAATTTTGTCGCCTGCCTTAAGTCCCATGCTTTCCTCTATGAAACGGGTAGCGTAAATTTTCCCTTTCGGCACGCTTCTAAGAATACTTTCATCGTCCAGAAAATAATTCATCCCCATATTTCTGTCGCTCTGTAATACCAATATCTGATTGGCGTTGGAATCGTTAAGTGGTTCGCCGACCCGCGTAATATTGGACTGGGACATACGGATGAACTCCTCGATACGGAATTCGTCTATCGCGGAGGCGTTTTCAATCGTTCCGCAGATGTCCTTGTCTGAGGATTTGTTTTCGCTCATCGCCCAGTAATCGGGTACGTCCGCCATTTCAAAATAGCTGTCCAGCGCAGTCGTCACGGTGATGATGTTGCTCACGCCTGAGGACATGAACATCGACGCGAGTATAATAAATACCAGCAATATCACGTTCATTGTCCTTTTGCGCTTTAAATCTTTTTTCAGTATTCCCCAGAACATAGTGTATTCCTCTTTTCTTGAATATGATTTTTCTATATTCTGAGTTATAACATATAAATTCTTAACAAGTCTTTAACTTTATTTTTGTATATATGACAACAACTGGCTATTCCGGTGGGCGGCGGGTTTTTAGTTTTTTGATGGGCTACCTGTTCAACAAACCGGAATTGCCTTTATTTTAAATCTTCTTTAGAAATTGCTATTGAAGGATAATGAGAAAGTTCGCTGCTAAGTCCTTATGTTCCATCTTGCCCTCCATCAATTCCTGTTTTTCGCTGACTCTATTATACAGCTTTAACTTGCTAAATGGAATAGTCAAACAGATTCAGATAGTCATCAGCAAGCGACACACCACCTAAAACTAATGCACCAATTCCATTCCCTTTACTGGATTATCGAATAAATGTAACTTTACATTTTTCTTTTCAGCAAGCCAAAAGATGAGAGCAAAAGCCGCTACTGCCAATAGAGGTGTATACAATGGTTGATCATTACTTGGCTCTCCTCTACTATCTCCGTTCCACACTTCGAGAGAATGAGGCATTTTTCAGTCTGGTCAGCGTTTTGGACGATGCAGAGATGATAAAATCCGTTGGGTTCAAATACGCACGAACCCTTTTTGAATGCACCCTGTTGAGCTACTACGATCGCTTCCGCAATCTGGATGAGCGGACGGTTAAGAAGCTGTTCACTTGGGCATTTATGCTGCGTGTTGATATGGAGAATCTTGGATTTGACAGTGTAAATCGGTATGCGATCGGCATTGATGGTAGTTATACAAATACCTATCCAATGTTCTCCCTCATTGCCCATGCGAGAGTGCATACTGCAATCTCTAACCTTGCCGTCCAAGTGGTCAGAGAGCCGGATGCCGCAAAAAGTTCGATGGAAGTACGGACAAGAATGAACGTGTACGGTTTGAGAGTATCATAGACTTCCCATACTTTTTGCTCCATGTTTTGCGGGTCTACATCGATGCTAACTATATCCAACTGCCTGATGGCGAGGAACCGCAAAGGCTTTTGGACGATAAGAAGCTCATTTCAGAATTTGAATGTGTCCTTCAGCACGAGACATATGGGCGCAGGCGTGTTGCGGTTCATAAGGAACACTTTGCATGGAACTTCGTTCTTTGTCTGTTGAAATGCCGCTTCTTGTTCGATAAGTACATCATCAAGAGAGAATATGCCAACGAGTCCGCAGATGGTGAATGGAGCCTGAAGCAACTGGAAGTAAGCGTTCGGCTTTACGTGTCTCTTACACATCACCAAAGGTTACGCACTGGATTACAGAACTGCTTATCTGGTTATACAGCGATAAGAACCGGGAGAAATTGTGGAAATTTAATTCTGTGGCGGAGCAGATTGCAAAGGATGCTGTGCCACATATTGTTTTCAATTACCTGGGCTATCTGTTGTGGAAGGGCAATAAGCGGAAGTACGCTGATTTTGTATTTGAGTTTCGCAGCTCTGTGGAGCATTGGTATCCACAGCACCCTTCCGAAGGAACTTTTGAAACGTGGGGACAGGACGAAGTCGATTACTTTGGAAACCTCTGCATCATACTGCATTGGCAAAACATACATGGCTGGCGTTTTTCTATATAGTTTTTTATACTATTTGGTGTCCCTACCAACCCCATCATATCATGCCCCAAATGCTTCCTCTGATACCCGTAACTCCTCCCCACTCCAAAATCATCATAATGCGTATAATCAAATCCTCTCGCCAATGGGAAATATCCCTTTAGCCCATACTTTTTCACATATCCGTCCTTCACCTCGTCCGCCAGGCTGCTCTGCAATCCCGGAACATTATTTTCCGCACCGCTGCCCGTCACCTGTCCGCTGCTCCCTCCGGCATCCGGCGCCTCCTCCCAGTACTCCCCCACAAGTCCGCCAATGGCTGCGTCATAAGCCTCCTTATAGTAATCATAATACTTCAGATCCTCTGTCAGCTCCGCCATCGTAATCTCCCCTGCCGAAAGCTTCTCCGCCGCCTTGTCCATGGTTTTTAAGGCGTCCTTGTCAAATTCCCCGCCTGTTCTGGCCGCCGTGTAAGCCAGCAGCTCCACCCAGTCAATCTCATGCTCAGTGGCATGGGTCTCCACATCCCAGTCATAAGCCTGACAGAGCGCCTCGTAGGATGCCGTGAAATCCACCCACTTTATGTAATCATCCTCTACAAAGACCACCTTGCTGCCTGCGCTTTCCTTTAAGGCCTCCTTCTGCTCCTGATAAAATGTCAGTACCGCAAACATCGCCAACAGCAGGCACTCCGCCAGGATCCCTTTTTTCATCCACCCGACAAGCCTGAATTCCCCTGTCTTTTTCCGCGGACATTCCTTTCCCGCCCGGCCAAAACCTCCGAATCCTCCCTTTCGCTCTCTTTCCATTTCCACTCCAAAACATGCCGTTATTGAAAATATATGTGGAAAACAAAAGACAAATGCCATATAAAAGGGGCCGCCGCATCCCTGCGGCAGCTCGTCTTCTATTCAGGCCTTGTATTCAAGTCTTCTATTCAAGTCTTTTACGCCAAAATCAGTTCTCCGGCTCAATCAGTCCATAGGTATCGCCTTTCCTCTTGTAGACCACATTCACCTGATCCGTCTCTGCATTGATGAACACAAAGAAACTGTGGCCCAGAAGTTCCATCTGGATGCAGGCATCCTCCGGGTACATGGGCTTGATGTCGAACTTCTTGGTACGGACGATTTTCACTTCCTCGTCGTCCATATAATTGTTCTCCACGTACATCTGGCTGAAAGACTCCGCCGTCTGCTGCTTGTCCACTATCTTCGTCTTGTATTTCTTCAGCTGCCTCTCGATGATCTCCTCCACCAAATCGATTGAGACATACATGTCGCTGCTGACCTGCTCGGAACGGATGATATTACCTTTTACCGGAATCGTCACCTCTATCTTCTGACGGTCCTTCTCCACGCTTAAGGTCACATGCACATCCGTATCAGGATTGAAATACTTTGCCAGCTTCCCGATTTTTTCCTCTACAGCCGATTTTAATCCAGGTGTTACCTCTAAATTTCTGCCTACAATGATAAATTTCATATGATCATCCCTTTCGGTTGTTTATTGTATAGACATTATAACATGTCTCCCGGGGTTTTTGCAACGATTTAACAGATTATTTACATATTTTAGAATTCATTTCTGTCAATTGCCTTATGGGCCGGCTTCCTGAAAAACACGACTTTGTCTATTATTTACAAAACATATGTTTTGTATTCATCTTTCTTCCGGCATCTGTGAAAGGTCATAAAGACTGTGGATTATGTGTATAACTCCGTGCATAAGTGGAATTTTCTGTCTTTACCGGACTTAGGGCTGTGGATAACCATTTCTCTTTTCCGTATGTAAATCTTTTTTATAACATTTTACCGGAAATATTTGGTCATTTTATACAAAAAGGCCGCATCCTTGCGGATGCGGCCGAAACCTGCCCTTTTAGAAAATTCTCCTGATTGCCAGAATATCTCTGTAAGCGGCATTGGAGACGATGATGCCTGTCGTGGAACTGGAAGCGTGCACAATCTGTCCTCCGCCGATATAAATCCCCACATGGCCGGAATAGCAGATGATATCGCCGGGCTGCGCATTCGCCAGACCGTCTACCGCATAGCCCTGTGTGCGGTCTGCCGCATCGTTATGAGGCAGGCTGACGCCGAAGTTCGCATAGACGCTCATCACGAAGCCGGAACAGTCCGTACCGTTCGTCAAGCTGCTGCCGCCATATACATAAGGATTCCCTACGAACTGCAATCCGTACGATGCCACAGCCTGGCCCAGCTCGCTGCCGCCGCTAACGGCATATGTCACGTCCTCCTGTGGAGCCTGAGCATTCTGTGCCGCCTGTGCCGCCTGCGCTGCTGCCTGTGCCGCTTGGGCTGCCCGAGCCGCCTCCTGCGCTTTCCTGCGCTCCTCTTCCTCCTTGGCCAGACGTCTCTCTTCCTCTTCCTTGGACTCCGCCTGGACAAATTCACTGTGGAGCGATACATAATCAGCGGATACCCAGCCTTCGCCTTCCTCTATGTCTACCTTTACCCAGCCTTCGCCCTCTTCACGGACAAGCAGATCTGCGGTCTGGGGCACCATACCTATAACATTGCATTCCGTACTGGGCTCCTCCCGGACATACAGGGTCTCTGTGTTGACAGTGGCGATGCGCTTTCCTACCTGTCTGGCTATTTCCACAGCGGCTTCGCCGGTAACGCAGTATTCCCCTTTCACATAGCCTGTGACGCTGCCGGAATTAATCTGATACCAGCCATTCTCCTCTGAGATGAAAGTCCCTACGGAATTATCATAAAGTTTTCCCAGGATTTCACCCTCTTCGCTGGGCAAACTCCTGACATTTACATAACTGTCTACCTGGGCGATTACCAGATTGCGGAACAAATCCTCCTCCGCAGGCTCTGCCTGCGGTACTTCGGAATCTGTCAGATTAATGCTCTCTATAATAGACTCGATAGGCAGTGTAGAACTTTCCGCGGCCACATCTTCCAGCTTATTTCCATTTTCCAGCGCCAGGCTCACACCGCCGCCCGGCAGGGCAGATGCCTGTGCCGTCATGCCCATTCCTGTAAAAGCCATCGTCGCCGTCAACAAATACACTGCTGTTCTCTTCGTCTTATGTGCCATTTTTATCTCCTCTCCTAACCTGAAACTATGTATCGAAAAGCCGTTCTTCATTCTCAATCATTACGTCTTTATCTATAATTTATTACAGATTTATTACATCTTTTAATAAATATAGCACCTATTCTTAAATTTGTCAAGACGAAGAGAAAATTATCGAAATCCCGAAGAATGCCTATTTTACGCGCTTCTTCGGGATTTTTACAATTTCTTTATTTTATTTTTCTTAAAGAAAACTAAAGAAATCCTTTACCTGCACCAGGCTCCGGCCGACACAGCGGCGTTGGCCCCGTCCGACACCGCCGTCACAATCTGGCGTATGGGCTTTCTGCGCACATCCCCTGCCGCGAACAGTCCCGGTACATCCGTGGCACAGTCCTCCCCCGCCAGCACATAGCCGTTTTCATCACAGGCCGCAAGCCCCTGTACCAGTTCTGTCTCCGGCCGGATGCCCACGGCCACGAACACACCTGCCACAGGCAGCAGAGAAACCTCACCCGTTTTACAGTCCTTCAGATTCACGCCCTCTACCGCGTCCTCCCCCAGAATTTCCTCCACCACATGGCTGTAGAGAATCTCCACATTGGGCAGACTTCCAAGCTCTTCCTGCAGCACCATGGCCCCTCGCAGCTCATCCCGCCTGTGAATCAGATATACTTTCTCGCAGGTCCTGGCCAGATAAATGGCATCCTCCAGGGCCACATCCCCGCCCCCTACCACAGCCACGGTCTTTCCCCGGAAAAAGGCGCCGTCGCAGGTAGCGCAGTAGGACACGCCTCTTCCGCTCAGCTTTTCCTCTCCCGGCACCTCCAGCAGGGCATGGACTGCCCCCGTGGCCAGAATCACGGTTTTGGCCTCCAGTTCTCCGCCATCTGTGCGCACCAGCTTGCTGTCGCCCATATCTTCCAGGGAAAGCGCTGTCGTCTCCTGAAATTCCACCCCCAGCTTATCCGCATGCTCCCTGAATCTGGTTCCCATGTCAAAGCCGTCCATCCCCGGCATCCCCAGGTAATTGTCCACTTCATAAGTATTCAGCACTTGTCCTCCGCTCATGGGATTCTTTTCCAGCACCAGCAGGTTCAGTCCCGCCCGCTTTCCGTATACGGCAGCCGATAGGCCGGCGGGGCCGGAACCGATAATAATCAAATCGTACATATCTTTTTCTCCATTTCCTCTGTCAAAATAGCCTCTCCTTAACCAGCCCTGTGCGGCATGTGGGCCACAAATGAAATTATAGGCTCTTCTCCCGCTTTTTACAAGCCCTCCGCACAAATCTTTCGCACACCATCTTTGTCCTTCTGCTTTATTGACTTTCTCCCTCCGCCTTGTTATACTACATAACACCGGAATTCACCATACCGCATTGGTTCAGCGTATATGGCTGGCGTTACGCAGTCAGGTTACCCGGAAATTTTACTGTTAAGCAGTATAATATATAGATGCAAAAAGAGAAAACCGGCACAGAGGAGAATATCATGTACACGAATCGCCAGAATAAAACCGCCCTGATCACCGGGGCCTCCAGAGGTATCGGCAAAGCCACGGCGGAGCTCTTTGCGGAAAACGGCTACGACTTAGTGCTTACCTGCCATCATTCCATGGAGGCTTTGGAAGAGCTTGCCCGACAGCTGCATTCCGCTTACGGCACCTCCTGCAGGGCAGTACAGGCAGATGCCGGCAGTGAACAGGATGTGGGAAAACTGTTTGCAGGCCTCCGCTCTCTGGACGTGCTGGTGAACAATGCCGGCATGGCGCATTTGGGCCTGCTCTCGGACATGACCTCCGCCCAGTGGCACAAAGTCCTGGCGGTGAACCTGGACTCCTGTTTCTATACCTGCCGGGCGGCCATCCCCCTGATGCTGCAGCGGCACGCGGGCAGAATCATCAACATCTCCTCTGTCTGGGGCACCCGGGGCGCCTCCATGGAGGTGGCCTATTCCGCGTCAAAGGGAGGCATGAACGCTTTCACCAAAGCCCTGGCCAAGGAACTTGCTCCCAGCAATATCCAGGTCAACGCCATCGCCTGCGGCGTCATCGACACTGCCATGAACAGCACCTTGTCCGCGGAGGATTTGGAAACATTAAGGGAAGAAATCCCAGCCGACAGGCTGGGAAGCCCGTTGGAAGTAGCCCGGCTGGCCCTCCAGCTGGCCGAGGCTCCCGCCTATCTGACAGGACAGATTATAACAATAGACGGCGGATGGTACACCTGATCCGCCGTCTGTTGCGTTAAAACATGCTTTCCCGCTCTTCCTCGTACACTTCCCGCACATCCGTGCCGGGCGCCAGGGAGTCTACGATTTCCTGCATCTTTTCTTTCGTCCCGGCGTCCTTGCAGCGCAGGATGACTTCCTCTTTCTGCGCCTCCGTCAGGTCCGCATAGCCCTTCATGGCCGCATCATTCATGGCCAGCGGCATCCCGAAGCCTACCGGCAGCTGCCCGGCTGTCGAAACGCCATAAGGCATGCCCACTCCTCCTAAGCCGTTCATATCCATCTTACCATACACTCCTTTCCTGTTTCCATTATACAGAGTGTGCAGTTTTTCGACATTTATGTGGACATGCAGAATCTCCCAGATGCTGTCTTCCAAAAATATTTATTTTTGCCAGGCCTGTTCCAGCTTGCGCTCCGCGTCCTCCACATCCGCGTAGCCGTACATTTTTACACTTAATTCCATGATATCCCGGGTCAGGTTCTTCCCGGAGCGGGCATATCCCACTACATATCTGCCGTACAGTTCCAACATCTTGTCCGAGTAAGTCCCCAGTTCTCCTCTCAGATAAGTCTCGTAGGAAGTGTCCTCGCTGTTGTCCTCATAGGTATGGATATTTCTGGCATTGCCCGCAAGTTCCGGGTACTCTTCCGAAAATTTCTCCATCCATCCCACCTGGAAACGGACAATCTGTTCTATGATTTCTTTCTTCTCCAGGGTCAGCTCCGGGAAATAGGACTTGATCTCCTCATATTTTTCCGGCGCAGTGCTCTCCATCATCCTTCCGTATTTTTCCTCGATCAGGTTATGCCCTCTGCGGTACTCCCTGTAGAAATCGTAGAGATACTGTATCAGCATAGGCTTGTTCCAGGTCAGGTACTGGCTCTTTCTCATAATGGAAAAAGTGGCCCAGTCGTTCTGGCAGCTGGCTCTGCCGCCCTCGTTCTTCACCTTGTCAAATGCTTCGAACTCCAGCTTTGCGATTTCCTCCACCAGAGCCTCTTTCTCTTTCACGGACAGGGACGCCTTGTATACCAGCTCCTGGCTGTGAGCGTCCAGATAGCTGTCCGTATCGCTGATAAAGCCTGCCCGGTACATCTCCGCTGCGAAATAGGATGCCACACGCTCAATCTTTCTCTCAATGGGTTCCTCTTCCCGGGCATTCTTCATGACGCCGCTTCCTGCCAGCCTGCTTGAAATATCCAGGAGCATGCTTCCCATTTCCCCGCCCTGCTCCAATGATACCAGGCTCTGATAGAGCCATTTGTCATGTGGCGGATATTTCCTCTCGATATAGTGCTGCAGCTTCATGGCTTCCTTGAGACCGTCCCACACCATCATCTGGGCTGTGAGGATATCCCCTCTGCGCAGCATCCTGGGGTAATTGTACTGGGCCGTCTGGGAAAACCTGGCCGCGCTCTCCGCCAGCTTCAGGTAGAGGATATCCTCAGGATAGCCCTCTTTCAGCCTGTCCCTGAATGCCGTGAAGATGCCCTCGTCATCCCGGAATACCTCTCCGTTCACCGCAGCAGCCAGGCCCGCATCGCTTACGCTCCGCCAGTCGATTTCCCCATAGCCTGCCGCGTCCACCAGCCCTTTATAAAATTCCGATATCCTGATTACGCCCCTCCGGTTGCGCCCATTGACCCGGGAAGCGCGCTTATAGCCTCCGAATTCCTCAGGCAGGCTCTCATAGGCCCGCTGCAGCTCCTCCCCGATTTCCTCATAGGTCTCGTCCGTCACCCACATGCAGAAATCCGGACCCCAGTCGTGATCCCTGGAGGCCGTATCGTCGTAACCGAAGCAATCGGAGCCCCTGCCCGCAAGACCCACCGCAATCTTTCCGGCATAAGCAGAAAAGCGCTCTTCTATCATCTGCCTGCCGCAGCTTTCATAGTACTGCCTGGCCAGCGCAAGGCCTGCTCCCTGCTCCTCTTTCACCAGTGCCCTTTCACAGGCGGCGGCATTCTCCTGAAGCCTGCGGTAATATTCATTCCTGCCCAGATTCCTCTCCACGGCCTCCATGCCCCTCTGATAATACTCCAGGGCCTTTTTGAAATCTTTCCCGTAAAAACTGTAGGCGCCCAGCGTGGCCAGGGCCGCGGCGTAATGACTGTCCGCCACCTTTTCCCGCTCGAATATCTCTACGGATTTCAGCGCATACTCTCGCGCTTCTTCGTTCTGCTGCAGCTGCATGCAGGTGCTGGCCAGATTGGCATAGGTGACGGCCATCTCGTAGGCCTCTCCTCTCCCCGAAACGATTGCCAGAGCCTCCTGCAGTTTTTCCTTTGCGGTGGCAAAATCCCCCGTCTCCTGATACAGTAAAGCGATATTATTCTTCAGACCAGCCATGAGCATGCTGTCCGGTTCTAGCTGACTGTCGTAAATTTCCTGTACCTGTGCGTAGTATTCCTTTGATTCCTCAAGCCTGCCGCAGGCGCGGTAGGCAGTGGCCACGTTCAGCAGCGTAGTGGCATAAGGGACCGTTCCCTCCAGCCCTATGGCTTTCGCATACTCTATGGCTTCCGAAGCCATCTGATAGACCTTTTCCCTCTGGCTGGTCTCGCGGTAGTACCCCAACAGCTCGTTTTGAAGCTGCAGGCGGGCACCGTCGTCCTTTAGTCTGATTGCCTCTTCCACAGCACGCAGCATGAGCTGCTCCGCTTCCTCTCCCTTATTCTCCTCATAAAGTGCATCCACCTGTGCCAAAATCTGATCCATATCCAATTGTTCGTTTTCCATCCGCTTTCTTCCCTCCAATCCATACATCCGCTGAATCCGTGCTTTCAGACACCTTCGTGTCATCTCCATCATACTCCCAGAAGCAGATTCCTGTCAATCACTGTCCGCTTCCTTCCATCCCTCTTTCTATGTCTCGGCATGCCTTTTCCCCCGCGCCGGCGCGGACACCAGCGCACAGGCAGCGCAGCCGCACCCGATCCCGCTGATGACGCCGAACAGCACATCCGTAGGGTAATGCACGCCCAGATACAGCCGCGATATGCCAATCAGGCCCGCCAGCATCAGCGCCGGGATTCCGAAGCGCCTCGGCAGTCTGCGGAACAGGACCCACGCCGCAGCGAAGGAACTGGCGGTGTGCCCGGAGGGAAAAGAGTAGTCCCTGGGCTTCCCGATCAGCGGGACAAGGCCCGCTATCGCTTCATATGGCCTAATCCTCCCCACTATATTTTTTAAGACCATGTTGTTGATCAGCAAAGACACCAGCAGGGCAACGGCACACATCAGGGCAGTCTTCCTGGTCTTTCTCGAAGCCGACATGCCCAGAGATATGAGAATCCATACCACGGCGGCGTTCCCCAGCACCGTGACAGCGGCAAAAAGAGGGGTCAGCACGGGATTCCTGATTGTTTCCTGAATAAAGAGCAGTATGCCGGCATCCAGATTTATAATCCAATCCATCATTTTACGCACCTTTCCTGATGATTCAAAATCATGCTGAAAATTATTTCTAAGCTGCGAAACAGGTAAAACAAAACGGCATCATATGCTTTAGTGGCCTTACCGCGCATATGACGCCGCTTTCTTCCGCACAGCTTTTACTGTCTTTTTATGATTTTATTTCTTGAAAAGGCCCTTCAGAGCATCCGCTGAATCCGAAAGCTTGTCAGCGGTCAGCTTTGCCTTTACGTCTTTCACCACCTGTTCTATGACATCATCCGGCAAATCGATGCCCGGGACGCTCTCCAGCGCCTTTACCGGATCTTTCCGGAACTGTTCCTGAAGCTGCTTGTCTTTGGTGATTTTGTCTACTGCTTTCGCAATCTGTTCTTTTACATCCATTTTCAGTTCCCCGCTTTTTGTTTATCGCTTTTCAGTTTCTCTTTTATTATATCAGCTTTGGGAGAATTTGTAAAGGAACGGAAACCAAGACATTTCTCCGGGCAGGCAGCCACACACTTGCCGCAGCGGATGCATTCAGGGGAGCGCGAAATCTCATGGGGAGCCAGGTCCACAGGGCAGGCTTTTTTGCATGCCATGCAGGAAGTACAGCGCTCTTCCTCCCAGCGCACCTGCACCAGGCTGAACCGGTTGAACCAGCCATAGATGGCTCCCAGCGGGCACAGATACTGGCAAAAAGGGCGGTAGACTTTCACGGAGAGCAGCAGGAGAAAAACCAGGAGGCCCAGCTTCCAGAAAAACAGCCCCCCTATCTGCTCCTGCAGCCCCTTATTGGAGGCGAGCAGCGGCAGCGCCCCGAACAAAGTGCCGGAGGGACATAAAAACTTGCAGAAAGCCGGCACCTTGGCAAATCCACTGAACAAAAAAACGGAGCCGATGCCCACAAGGCAAATCAGCACAAGGTATTTTCCGTACTTCAGAATATGATGGAAAGGCAGCCTCTTCCTTTTGCGGAATACGGGAATCCTGTGCAGAAGATCCTGCACCAGCCCAAAGGGACAGAGCCATCCGCAGATGAAACGCCCGAAAACGCTTCCGAAGATAAAAAAGAAGCCCAAAGCCCCAAAAGGAATCCGGAAGCCCTGCCGATTCAGCAGAGCCTGCAGGGCCCCCAGCGGACAGGAAGCCAGCGCCCCCGGACAGGAATAGCAGTTCAGTCCCGGCACACAGGCATACTTCAGATTCCCCTGATAGATTTTTCCACGCAGAAAGCCGTATGCATATCCATTCGTAAAAACGGTAAAAATAATTTGGACAGCCGTTCTCAGTCTCTTCATCATCCTACCCTATCCCTATACATTCCATACAAATCATCACCGCTTTTCGCCAGATATCGGCAAGTTCTCCCCTGGCGGCGCCTGCCCAGAGGAACAGCGCTCCGGCCAGCAGCCCCGGGATCCATGCGCGGTCTGTGCATTTCCACTGGTCTTTTGCCCCCCTGCGGCCATTCCGGTTCCTACATGTCTTCCAGAAATCCATCTATCTTCTCCTTCCACACATCCTTGCTTTTCGCCCCCTGCACCGCTTCCAGCAGATTGCCCTCCTGGTCGAAAAAGAAAGTGGTAGGCACCCCTGTCACGTCTTTCAGCATTGAATAGTACAGAAATCTGTTCAGCAGCAGATGAGGATAGTCCGCCCCCGTCTGCTCAATCAAAGTCCTTGCGTTCTCCATAATCTCTTCATCGGCGCCCTCCTCCACATCGCTGATGATTCCAATCAGCTGGAAGTCGCCCGCGTCATATTCACCGGCCAGCTCGCCCAGATCCGGCATCTCGCTCAGACAGGGATTGCAGTAGGTAGCCCACACATTGACCATAGTAAGCCTGGACTGGCCGAAGATATCTGAAGTGACGATATTCCCCTCCATATCCTGTCCGGAAAAGCTGATGGCAGCCGGACTTTCCGCCTCCTCTGCAGCCTGTGATGTGCCGCTCTGGGAAGTCCCCTCTTTCATCTCCCCTATAGACGCGTCTTCCCCGCATCCGCATATCAGCCCTGCCGTTAGAAAGGCAGAAAGCAGGACTGTGCCGCATTTTCTTTTTCGCATATATTTCTTCTTTTTATCAAACATATCTGCACCTCAAAATATCAAATTTATCTTCAAATATTATAACCCGAATATCCTGATATGTTAATCAAAAACTCCGCAGGTTTTCCTGCGGAGTCCATATTTTTGAATCCGTAAAATTATCTTCCTCTCTCTAAGGGAAATGCTCTTATCTCTTGGAGAACTGAGGAGCACGTCTCGCAGCTTTCAGGCCGTACTTCTTTCTTTCCTTCATACGAGGGTCTCTCGTGAGGAAGCCTTCTTTCTTCAGGACCGGCCTGTACTCAGCGTCCACCTGAAGCAGCGCTCTTGCGATGCCATGTCTGATAGCGCCTGCCTGTCCTGTGTATCCGCCGCCGCTCACGTTCACCAGCACGTCGAACTTCTCATTGGTGCCGGTAGCCACGAAAGGCTGACGGACGATGACTTTCAGTGTCTCCATCCCGAAATAATCATCCATGTTCCTCTTATTGATGATAACATCGCCTTTGCCGGGTGTCAAATACACTCTTGCGATGGATTTCTTTCTTCTGCCTGTGCCGTAATACTTTTCCGTCTTAGCCATGATTTATCTTATCCTCCTATCCCTTAGAATGTCAGTATCTCAGGCTTCTGAGCCGCATGCTTGTGCTCAGGCCCGGCGTATACGAACAGCTTTCTGTACATCTGCCTTCCTAAAGGTCCTTTCGGAAGCATGCCCTTAACTGCCAGCTCCACAACCTGCTCCGGCTTCTTAGCCAGCTTATCCCTCAGGGTGGTCTGCTTCAGGCCGCCTACATAATCGGAATGATGATAATAAATCTTCTGGTCAAGCTTCTTGCCGGTCACCTTAATCTTCTCCGCATTGACGATGATGACGTAGTCACCTGTATCCATATGAGGGGTGAAGATCGGCTTGTTCTTTCCTCTTAAAACCTTGGCAACCTCTGAGGCAAGGCGTCCCAAAGTCATACCAGCAGCATCTACTACATACCATTTTCTATCGATTGTAGCTTCAGTAGCCATAAAAGTTTTCATTGCGTTCCCTCCGTATTGCGTTTTCCTTGAGTCGGTATCCCGTGTCCGTCGCATCCTGCAGATGTCCGGGCTGCATTCCACGCTTCGCCGGGACGGTTTTTCTATTATCAAATGCTTCGCCGGGGCTTTGGCTCGGCATTTTGAATCGCTGTCACACTTGGATATTGTACTATAATCGACATCTCATGTCAATCATTATTTTCCCAAAAAATCCAAAAAATTTAAGGATTTCTATAGAAATTCATAGCGTATCAGCGTCAGCCCGTGGGCCGGCGCGGTAGGGCCGGCGGCGGCCCGGTCTTTTGCCTCCAGAATCTCCTGCACGGACTCCGGCTCCCGCTTTCCCTGGCCTACCTCCAGCAGAGTCCCTGCGATGATCCGCACCATATTATACAGAAAGCCATTCCCGCACACCCTGATGACGATGTCCGGGCCCTGCTCCTCCACCCACAGCACATAAATGGTCCGCACCGTGCTCTGCACCTGGGCCCCGGCCTGGCAGAAGCTTTTGAAATCATGCTCCCCCTCCAGGTAAGCGGCCGCCTCCCGCATCCGCCCCACATCCAGCGGATGATAATTGAAATAAGAATACAGCCTTTTCACCGGCATGGGAAATTCCGCCCTGTAGATCCGGTATTCGTAAGTCTTGCGGCTCTCGCAGTATCTGGGGTGCCAGTCCCCGGGCACCTCCTCGGACTTCTGTATGCGGATGTCCTCCGGCAGTCTTTGGTTCAGCGCATAGGCAAACTTCCCGGCCGGCATCCTGGACACAGTGTCAAATATGGCCACATTGCCCATGGCATGGACGCCGGAATCCGTGCGGCTTGCGCCGGAGACCTGTATAGGTTCTTTCAAAAGTTCCGTAAGGCATCTGTTCAGCTCCGATTCGATGGTGATACCGTTGTCCTGAACCTGCCAGCCATGATAATTCGTGCCGTCGTAGGCTACTATCATGCGGACGCGCTTTTTATCCATCCCTTATCCCTTCTTTCTCCATACGTATCTTCAGGCACGCTTCCGGGCATGCCGCCTGCAGCATAAGTGCCGGGAACGGCACCCATCAGCCGCAGTCTTTCCGCCGGCCTGCATACTCCGATACCGCAGGACATGCCCCAATCTGTCAGAACCGCAGCCTGCCCACCGTGATGCCCACCGCCAGATAGACAAAGATGCACAGATAGCCCAGCCTGTCCCTCTTTTCATAGACAAGCGGCTTCATCTTCGTCCTGCCCTCTCCGCCCCGGTAGCATCTGGCTTCCATGGCCATGGCCAGGTCGTTCGCCCTGCGGAACGCGGAGATGAACAGAGGCACCAGCAGCGGCACCAGGGCTTTGGCCCTTTTCACGATATTCCCTGTCTCGAAATCCGCCCCCCTGGCAATCTGGGCTTTCATAATCTTATCCGTCTCCTCCAGCAGGATGGGGATAAAGCGCAGCGCGATGGACATAATCATGGCCACCTCGTGCACCGGCACCTTGAACACTTTAAGCGGCCGCATCATCCGCTCCATGCCGTCCGTCAGATTGTTGGGCGTGGTGGTCAAAGTCATAAGGGATGAGCCGATGATCAGCATCGTGAGCCGCACAGCCATGGTGACGGCTGTCCGCAGTCCCTCCACCGTAATCGTCAGTTTCCAGACCGAGACCAGTTCCGTGCCCGGAGTCAGAAAGAGATTGAAGACTACCGTAATCAGCAGCAGAAACACTATCGCTTTCATGCCTTTTACGATAAACTTAAAAGGCACATGGGAAAGCCCAATGACCGCTGCCAGAAAAACGGCCGCCGCTCCGTATCCCAGAAAATTACGGAACAGGAACAGGGAAATGATATACAGCAGCGTTCCGCCCAGCTTCACCCTGGGGTCAAGTCTGTGTATCACCGATTCCGTCTGATAATATTGTCCTAATGTAATATCCCTCAGCATATCGCTCCTCGCCAGTATCTATATAAACAACATTTCATTCTGCCGGCCGCATAGCATAGCCAGTCATGCCGTTTATCCTTTTTTTGCAAAATTTAACCGCTTCATATATATGTTCCTTTACGCCCCAGCGCCCCCAGCACCGTCTCAACCGCCTCGCCGGTAGTCGTAGCATTCACATCCACATCAAATCCCCTGTCTTTCAGCGCATGGAGGATATATGTGACCTGGGGGGCCGCCAGTCCTATCTTCTCCAGCTCTTTATAATGAGAGAATACCTCTCTGGGCACATCATCATACATGACCTTTCCCTTGTTCATGACAATGATCCGATCCACATATTCCGCCACATCCTCCATGCTGTGGGACACCAGCAGGATAGTCATATTTGTCCTGACCTGCAGTTCCTTAATCTGGCGCAGTATCTCGTCCCTGCCCTTTGGATCCAAGCCCGCCGTAGGTTCGTCCAGTATCAGCACCTCCGGCGACATGGCCAGCACTCCTGCTATGGCCGCCCGGCGCTTCTGTCCCCCGGAAAGTTCAAAGGGCGACTGGTAATACAGTTCTGCAGGCATCCCCACTTTGCGCAGCGCGTCAAAAGCCCGAAGCTCTGCCTCTCTCCTGTCCAGTCCCAGATTCTTCGGCCCGAAGCACACATCACTGAACACGTCTATCTCAAAGAGCTGATGCTCCGGGTACTGGAAGACCAGCCCCACCTTGCTGCGCAGCTTCTTCATCTGGAAATCCTTGTCATAAATGTCCTCGCCGTTAAAATAGATATGGCCCGAGGCAGCCCTCAACAGGCCGTTCATATGCTGTACCAGCGTGGACTTCCCTGAGCCTGTATGCCCGATGATGCCCACGAACTGCCCGTCCGGAATCTGAAGGCATACATCGTCCAGCGCCTTAACCGCCAAAGGGCCGTCCTCTCCGTATATATAATTCACATGATTCAGAATAATCGACATAACGATACCTCATATGCGTTCTAATGCATCTCATTGCCCGCGGCCAGGGCATCCGCCAGTTCCTCCACTGTAAGGATGCCGTCCGGCAGCCTGATGCCCTTTTTCTGCAGTTCATGGGCCAGAAGCGTCACCTGAGGCACATCCAGACGCAGCTCCTGCAGCTTTTCCACCTGGGAGAAAATCTCCCGGGGCGTGCCCTCCATGGCGATTTTGCCGCTGTCCATGACGAACACTCTGTCCGCATGGATGATTTCTTCCATATAATGGGTAATCAGCACCACCGTGATGCCCTCCACATCATTCAGCGCCCGCACTGCCCGGACCACTTCTCCTCGCCCCTTGGGATCCAGCATGGCGGTGGGCTCGTCCAGCACGATGCACTTGGGATGCATGGCCAGCACTCCTGCTATGGAGACGCGTTGCTTCTGCCCGCCGGAAAGCTTGTTGGGGGAATGCTTCCTATACTCATACATGCCCACAGCCTTTAGGCTCTCCTCCACACGTTCCCAAATCTCCCTGGTAGGGACGCCCATGTTCTCCGGCCCGAAGCCCACGTCCTCCTCCACTACCTGCCCGATGATCTGGTTATCCGGATTCTGGAACACCATCCCCGCTCTCTGGCGGATGTCCCAGACATGCTCCTCCTTGGAGGTGTCCATTCCGTCCACCCAGACAGTCCCCTCGGTGGGATTCAAAATGGCGTTGATATGTTTGGCCAGCGTAGACTTCCCCGAGCCGTTATGGCCCAGGATGGCAATGAATTCCCCTGCCTGAACGTCCAGGCTCACCTTGTCCACAGCCGTTGTGAAGCCCTCTACATTTCCCTCTTCATCCCGCCTGACATATTCATATACCAAATCCTTTGTCCGAATGATTCCCATGCTTTCTTATCTTCCTTTCATCCACGGCATGCGGCCGAAAACGGCCCGCCTGTCTCACATTATATTAGATTCCATGGATTATTACAAGATATACTGCTTAACAGTTCAAATTTCCGAGTAACCTGACTGCATGCGCCAGCTATATACGATTAACTAAGGCAGTATGGCAGATTCTGGCGTTATATAGTATATTTCAGTGCCTCCGGCCACAGCTGGATTTACAAAAATCTTTTCCTGTGATATTCTTATAATAGAATCCAAGAGAGGATTCTATTATCAAGTTTCTATAATAGAATCCAAGAGAGGATTCTATTATCAAGTTTCTATAATAGAATCTGACACAGGATTTCTATTACCAAAGTTCTATTATGCAAAAAGATGCGGAAAGGAATTCCCTCTATGGATAGAGATAAAATCATTAAAATGGTAGTGGCTTTAGCAGCTATCGTCATTATCGCAACCAGCCTTGGCAAATTGTTCAACAGAGATTCCATGAGCCTGAGCGAATATGCCGAACTGAACGGCATCGCGGCGGAAGCTTCTCCAAAACCTGAAAACAGCCATGTTCCAGCAAGCGCTTCACCGATGCCGGAAAGCGATGACGGCTTCCCCGCGCCCTCTCCCGCGGCGCCAAATAGCGGCGCGGCTTCCCCCGGGACAACTCTGCCTCCAAAAGACGGCATGGCTTCTTCAGAATCGGCGGATGGTTCCATGCTTTCCGATTCCTCCGGCAGCCCGGAAGACGCCTTTGTCTCCTGTTCTTTAATCGGCGCCTCACTAAACGGCACCAGCCAGCTGGAAGAGCGCGTCTCATTGGAGAAAGGCTTTTATTATGAGCCCATATCCGATAACCTGCGCCGCTATATGACCGGCATCTCTTATCCCGCTGCTGACGGCACAGATAAGGATGACGCCGTTAAAGAGGGTTCCGCTCCGGAAATCACCTTTGACGAGCTCAGATATCTCCATATCCTCCACTATGACTTTGACGGAGAGGTTGCGGAGGGGGAACTTGTCTGTAATGCGTCGATAGCCGCCGATCTGGCGGAAATCTTCCAGGAGCTCTACCGCAGTGAATACAGGCTGGAAAAAGTGCTCTTAATCGATGAGTACGAGGGGGACGACACCGCCTCCATGGAGGACAACAACACCTCCTGCTTCAACTACCGCACGGTGGATGACACAGACCGCCTTTCCAGGCACGCCTACGGCCTGGCCATCGACATCAATCCCCTGTACAATCCCTACGTTACCTATACAGAGGACGGCAGGGAAAAAGTATCCCCTGCCTCCGCCCTCCCCTATGCCGACAGGGATTCGGGCTTTCCCTACAAAATCGATGAAAACGATCTATGCTATAAGCTCTTCACCCAACACGGCTTTACCTGGGGCGGAAACTGGAACAATATGAAAGATTACCAGCATTTCCAGAAAACCCCGTAAACCGCATTTCCTATATCTTGATTTCCGTCCATTTACCCTGCCGGAACCGGATGCTGCCGAAAATGAAACGGGACAGCTGATCCGCGATGACCCCTATCCAGATGCCGGTGATTCCCATATGTAGCACATATCCAAAGAAGTAGGAGCCGAAAGTCCTCACGATGGTGACGCTGATGGTGGACGCAACGGCTGTGTACAGGGTATCTCCTGCGCCCCGCAGGCATCCCATGTAGATGACCTGCGCAATCTGCAGGACGACCACGAATATGATGATGTGCATGATGCTGATGCCGATTGCAACAATCTCTTCTTCCTCGAAGAACAGCTCCATCAAAGCCCTGGCTCCAAAGAAATATATGACCGCCAGCGCTACGGAAATCACCGTGCCCATCATCCGGCATGTCCTGCCGTACTGCTTGGCCCGCTCAGGCTGCCTCGCCCCCAGGCTGAACCCGATCAGCGCCACCGCAGTGGCCTGCAGGCCGTCTCCGAAAGAGAAGGACAAGCCCATGATATTCATTCCCACCTGATGGGCCGCCATGGCCGCGGTCCCTTGTTTCGCCGCCATGATAGCCGTCAGCATAAATCCGATGCGCATCAGAATCTGCTCCGCGAAGACACTGTAGCCCACCTTGATGATGTTCTTCAGAGCTTCTCCGGCCGGCTTTATCCGCTCCTTGAGGATATAGGGAATGCTGACGAAATTATCCGTCTTCCACACGGAAAGGACACTCATGACACTGGACACCACAGTCCCCAGCACCGTGGCCAGAGCCGCGCCCCTTATCCCCAGGGCAGGAAAACCGAAATGTCCCTGAATCAGCAGATAATTGAACACGATATTCACGGTATTGGACACCAGGTTCGTGCGCATGGTGATGCGGGTATTGCCAGCGCCCCGCTGGGCGGAGTTGGTGCCCATCTGGATACAGTTGAAGATCATGCCGCCCATGATAATCCTGAAATACAGTACCGCGCTGTCATGGGTGACTTCTTCAGAACCGCACAGACGTATGATAGGGTCAGCCAGCGCCACCATCAGAACACTTACAGCAATGGCCATGGCCACAATGAATACAAGAAATGTGGCAAAAATCTGGTTTGCCTCCTCCCGCTTTCCCTGACCCTTCCGCCTGGCTACCAGCGCAGATATGGACACATTCGCGGCTATGAACAGGGACAGACCTACGAATTTGGGCTGCGTAGTCAGGCCTACCGCCGCCACCGCGTAGGAGCCCATGGAACTGACCATCAGGGAATCCACAAGGCCTGCGAACGCGGCAAAAAACGACTCCAAAATCGCGGGCCATGCCATGGCAAAAGTCTTCTTCACGTCATCCTTGTCATACTGGAACAATCTCATTGTTTCTGCCTTTCACAAAATCTGTCCTTGTAAAAAGGGAACCAATGACTTCCCATTGGCTCCCTGTCCATTTTCTCTTTACATTTACACAAGTTCCAGAATGACTTCCATAGCTGCGTCACCCTTGCGGAGACCCTTCTTGATGATTCTGGTGTAACCGCCGTTGCGGCCAGCGTACTTCGGTCCGTACTCGTCAAACAGCTTTGCGGCCAAATCAATTTCTTTGGTATTTCTCTTGCGGCCGGCAGCCTCTGTGGGAACATATACCACAGGATACAGCACTCTAAGTATCTGGCGTCTTGCATGCAGCCTGGAGGGCAGGTCTTTCTTGATTTCCTTCTCCACGGTCTCGAATTTCGTGACGCGCTTGCCGTCGATTACCTCTTTCACACGCTTGCCGTCCTTATCCTTTACCGGCACCTTTGCGGACACGGTAACAGTTTCAAAGTTGTCTCTCTCCCTGACAGCCATCGCGATCAGACCTTCCGCAATCTTCTTCACTTCCTTGGCTCTTGCCTCAGTGGTGACGATCTTTCCATGATACAGAAGAGCGGTTACCTGATTTCTCAGAAGCGCTTTCCTCTGGGGTGATGTCCTGCCTAATTTCCTGTACTTTGCCATAATTGTTTTCCTTTCTCCTTTCATGGTACGCCCGGCCATGCCTTTTGGTCTTACTGGCCAAGCGCAGCCGCTCTTGCGGCGCTTTGTGCAGCCGCTCTTGCGGCGCTTTGTGCAGCTGCTCTTGCAGCACCCTTATTTCCATTTAGAGATGAACCGCAGATGAACCCTTCGGATTTACCACCCGCAGATTATCTTTCTTACAACTGGTGCAGGCAAAGTGCCAAACTACACGGCACTTGGAAGAATGCCTCTGCTTGGCATTCTTTCGCACGAGACTGGCTTGCGAGCAAATTCATTCGCTCATGCGAGCCTGGAACTTCTCCTCATGCTATTCTTCGCTGGGGTTCAGCTGCAGGCCGAGCTCTTTCAGCTTTGCCAGCACCTCTTCCAGTGACTTCCGGCCCAGATTGCGAACCTTCATCATATCCTCTGAAGTCTTGTTGCACAATTCTTCCACTGTATTGATGCCTGCCCTCTTCAGACAGTTGTAGGAACGGACAGAAAGCTCCAGTTCATCGATGCTCATCTCCAGCACTTTCTCCCTCTCATCGTCCTCTTTCTCCACCATGACCTCAGCAGTCTTGGCGTTCTCAGACAAATCGATGAAAAGGCTCAGATGCTCGCTCAGCACCTTTGCCGCAAGGCTGACAGCCTCGTCGGGAGCCAGCGTCCCATTCGTAAACACATCCAGTGTCAGCTTATCATAATCGGTAATCTGACCCACGCGGGTATTCTCTACCGAAACATTTACTCTCTCAACAGGCGTGTATATAGAATCGATTGCAATCACACCAATCGGTAAATCCTCGTGTTTGTTCTTATCAGCGCTCACGTAACCGCGGCCCTTGGTGATGGTCAGCTCAATATACAGCTTGGCATCCTTACCACTGAGCGTGGCGATTACCAGATCCGGGTTCAGAATCTCGATATCCTGGTCTGTCTGAATATCAGAAGCGTGTACGATGCCTTCACCCTCATATTCAATGTACGCAGTCTTGGCTTCATTGGTCTCGCTGCTGTTCTTAATAGCGAGGCTCTTGATGTTCATGATAATCTCTGTCACATCTTCCTTGACGCCGGGCACACCGCTGAATTCATGCAGCACGCTTTCAATCTTGATCTGGCTTACCGCAGCGCCGGGCAGAGAGGAAAGCATGATTCTCCGCAAAGAATTGCCAAGGGTGATGCCGTAGCCTCTTTCCAGGGGCTCTACTGTGAATCTGCCATACTTCTTGTCTTCTGAAATCTCAGCAACCTCAATATTGGGTCTCTCAAACTCAAACACTCGAATACCCTCCTTTTTTTGTTTATGAATACACAAGCACTCCGAAGCCATATTCCTCCTCTTGTTCGGTGGAATATGACCTCAGAGGCCAGCAGGGCTTACTTAGAGTACAACTCGACAATAAGCATTTCGTCCACAGGTGCATCAATCATCTCCCTGGTAGGAAGATTCTTGATTGTTCCTTTCAGGTTTTCCATATCGACTTCCATCCATTCCGGTACCAGTCTGCCGCCGGTCACTTCGACGATCTCTTTATACCGCTGCATGGATTTTGCCTTTTCGGTTATTTCAATCACATCTCCGGCTTTAATCAGATAAGAAGGAATATTTACTTTCTTGCCGTTCACAAGGATGTGCTTGTGGCCAACGACCTGTCTTGCCTCTCTCCTTGTCCTGGCAAATCCCATCCTGAACACGATGTTGTCCAGTCTTCTCTCCAGCAGAATCATCAGATTCTCACCGGTCATCCCTTTCATTCTGTCAGCCTTCTCGTAATAGTTACGGAAAGGCTTCTCCAGAACGCCGTAGATGAATTTCGCTTTCTGCTTCTCGCGAAGCTGTAAGCCATACTCGCTTACTTTCTTGCCCGCTCTCACGTTCTGCCTCTTGGACTTCTTGTCATATCCCAGATAAGAAGGCTCCAGGCCCAGAGTTCTGCATCTCTTCAATACGGGTACACGATTTACTGCCATATTCTGTTTTCCTCAACTTTCCTGTTTGTTTACAGTGCCGGGGAGGCACCTTCTTCCAACTTAATTATATAATTCGTCTGCTTTAGTCTGGAAGAATGCCCGTGCACTTCGGGCATTCTTCTGTGCGAGATGCGATTGCAAAGCGAACTTGTTCGCAAGCAATCCTAGAAGTTCTTGGCGGGCGTCCTTTGGCCGCCTAGAACTTCTTCTCGCACTTATACACGACGGCGCTTAGGAGGTCTGCATCCATTGTGGGGAACAGGAGTCACGTCACGGATGCTCACTACTTCCAGACCACATGCGGAAAGCGCCCTGATAGCAGCCTCACGTCCTGATCCAGGACCCTTTACGAATACATCGACAGATTTCAGTCCATGTACCAGAGCTGCTTTCGTAGCTGTCTCTGCCGCCATCTGTGCAGCATACGGAGTAGATTTCCTTGAACCTCTAAATCCCAGGCCACCGGCACTTGCCCAGCTTAAGGCATTTCCCTGTGTATCCGTCAACGTAACAATCGTGTTGTTAAAAGAAGACTGGATATGTGCCTGTCCACGTTCAACGTTTTTCTTAACGCGCTTTTTTGTCACTTTTTTTGCAACTTGTTTCGCCATTTTAAACTAACCTACTTTCTCATCTTTCTACAGTTACGTTTTTTTACTTTTTCTTATTGGCAACGGTTCTCTTCGGTCCCTTGCGGGTCCTGGCGTTGTTCTTGGTATTCTGACCGCGAACAGGCAGGCCCTTACGATGACGGATCCCGCGATAGCAGCCAATCTCCTGCAGACGCTTGATGTTCAGGGCGATTTCACGTCTCAAATCGCCTTCCACCGTCACGTTCAGCTTCTCGATAGCCTCTGAAATCCTCTTCACCTCGTCATCGGTGATATCCCTGACTCTGGTATCGGGATTCACGCCTGCCTCTTTCAGAATCTTGTTAGAGGTAGTCCTGCCGATTCCATAGACATAGGTCAGTCCGATTTCAATACGTTTCTCTCTGGGTAAGTCTACACCTGCGATACGAGCCATTTAAATTTCCTCCATTTTCTGTTACTAATTGATTGGGGCTTCCACCCAACCGGACACTCATTTCTCTGATCTATCCGATCTTTCCAGAACAAACTGCTTCAGCCCTGCAAGAAACGCGCCCGCGCGTTTCTTGCGGACGAAACATAGATATTCTTAGGCGGCGTCCTTTGACGCCTTAGAATATCTTTTCGTCCTGGTATCAAGAAGTAATCTCCTGTAAGCCCTATCCCAGTTCTATGTCAATCAACACGCAGTACAAAGCATCTGCACATTGGTTCAGCCGCGCATAAAAACAGGACAAGAACTCACTTGACATGACGCGCTCCGCTCAGGGAGCAACACTCATGCGGTGATTATCCCTGTCTCTGCTTGTGTTTCGGATTCTCGCAGATTACTCTGATGCGTCCTTTTCTCTTGATGATCTTGCACTTTTCGCACATTGGTTTTACTGATGATCTAACCTTCACGTTAAACCCTCCTTTCAAAAAAGACCATTTTGTATTATAACATGCGGGAAACTTGTTTGCAACCATTTTTTATGATTATTTCAATCAAATTTCCCGCAGATTCCCATTTACTTATCTCTCCAGATGATGCGTCCCTTGGTCAGATCGTAAGGCGACAGTTCCAGAGTCACCCTGTCCCCGGGAAGGATGCGGATGAAGTTCTGACGCAGCTTGCCGCTGATGTGCGCAAGCACGCGGTGTCCATTTTCCAGTTCTACCTGGAACATGGTGTTCGGAAGCTTCTCTACCACAGTACCCTCGATTTCGATTACATCACTTTTAGACATATATCTCCTCCAATTTTCTTAATTGCCCATACATGTATGGCAATACTGCTTCAGCGCGTATTTGATTTCCTCCGCATATACCTTTTTGCCGCTTTTCAGCTTCTCAAGCAGATTCTCATCCACCCACGCGCTGATTGGCTGTATATGCTTCCTCCGCTTCTTCTTCGGCCCTTCAGGGCCTTTCGCCTTTCCGTCGCAGAGATACACGAAATCGTTTTCCTGCGCCACGACTACGTATAAGCGCCCCTTGTCATGTCCGGCCTTTGAGGTCACAAACTGTCCTATCATATGAATTCCATGCCTTTCCGCAACAATGCGCTAACACTTCGTCAGAATCTCAGGCTCTCCGTCCGTTATCAAAATCGTATTCTCATAGTGGGCCGACAGGGAACCGTCCTCTGTGACTACAGTCCAGTCATCATCCAGCCATTCCACATCCGCCCTGCCTATGTTGATCATAGGCTCTACCGCCAGCGTCATCCCCACCCGCAGCTTCGGGCCCCGCTTGATCTGGGCAAAATTGGGAATCTGGGGATCCTCATGGAGCTTCGTTCCCACGCCATGGCCCACCAGATCCCGCACGATGCCGTAGCCGTAAGGCTTCACACAGGCTGCGATGGCATTGGAAATTTCAAACAGATGATTTCCGGCTTTTGCCTTTTTTATACCCTCAAAAAAGCTTTCCCTGGTCACATCGATGAGCTTGCGGGCCTCCGGACTGATCTGGCCTACGCCGTGGGTCCTGGCCTCATCGGAATGATATCCTTTATAAATCATCCCCGCGTCCAGGCTCACGATGTCTCCCTCCTGCAGGATACGGTGCTTGCTGGGAATACCGTGAACCACCTCGTCGTTTACGGATACACAGATGCTGGCAGGATATCCATTATAATGGAGGAAGTTCGGTATCCCCCCCATCTTCCGAATCAGGCTGTCCCCCATGATATCTATTTCCCTGGTGGATATGCCAGGACGTATCATCTCCTCAAGTTCCTTGTGCACTATGGCCAGCCGCCTGCAGGATTCCCGAATCAGCTTAATCTGTTCTTCTGTCTTAATTATAATCGCCATGACACTTTCATTTCCTATCCTAATATCTCTACAATACGCTGGAACACATCCTGCATATCCATGGTCCCATCCACGGTCTGGAGAACGCCCTTGCCGGTATAGTACTCAATCAGAGGCTGGGTCTGGTCATGGTATACTTTCAGGCGGTTCAGCACGGTCTCGGGCTTGTCGTCATCCCGCAGTACCAGTTCGGAGCCGCAGCTGTCGCAGATACCCTCTTTCTTGGGAGGAACATGCTCAATGTGGTATGTGGCGCCGCACTTTAAGCATGCCCGTCTGCCGGACATCCTCTTTACGATATTCTCATCCGGCACATCCACATCCACCGCATAATCGATTTTCTCTCCCAGCTTCTCCAGAGCCTCGTCCAGCACCTGGGCCTGAGGAATCGTCCGGGGGAATCCGTCAAGGACATAACCGTTCCTACAGTCCTCCTGAGCTACCCTGTCCAGCAGAATCTTCACGGTGAGCTCATCGGGAACCAGGAGGCCCTGATCCATATACTGCTTCGCTTCCTTACCAAGCTCCGTACCATTCTTGATATTCGCGCGGAAAATATCCCCTGTGGAAACATGAGGGATTCCGTACTTTTCCGCTATCATCTTCGCCTGCGTCCCTTTGCCTGCTCCAGGCGCTCCCAACATGATAATCTTCATTATAAACCTCCGTCTATGGCTTTCTTAAGCCCCGCAGACAATCTGCGGCACAACATTCTATAAAAGGAGCTTCCCCTCATTCCGGGAAAGCCCCTCCTGTAAGCTTCTTGCTCCACGCCGGCAATCCCTTTCCTTGCATGGCAGGCCTCTTATTTCTCCAGGAAGCCCTTGTAATTGCGGACGAGCATCTGAGACTCCACCTGCTTCATAGTCTCTAAGATGACACTGACGATAATGATAAGGCTGGTGCCGCCAAAGGACACGGAAGCCTTGAACACGCCGCTGAAAACATATGGCAGCACTGCGATAATCGTAAGGCCAATCGCGCCGATGAACACGATATAATTCAGTACCTTGTTCAAATAGTCGCTGGTAGGCTTTCCGGGCCTGATGCCGGGAATGAAACCGCTCTGTTTCTTCATATTATCGGCAATCATCAAAGGATTGAAAGTAATGGAGGTATAAAAATACGCAAAGAATATAATCATTGCGATATACAGCAATAACCCGACAGAATACTGAATCTGGCTTGGATTGCACCAGTTGCCGGCATTGAGGTACCGCAATATTTCACTCCAGACGCCTGTGCCGGAATAGCCCGCAAAAGAGGAGATATAGCCGGGAAGAGATATCAGCGACTGTGCGAAGATGACCGGAATGACACCGGCTGTGTTCACCTTAAGCGGAATATTGGAAGTCTGACCTCCCACCATCTTCCTGCCCTGCACCTTGTTCGCATACTGCACGGGTATCCGCCGGACACCATCATTCAGTATGATAACCATCACCACCATGGCGATGATGACTGCGAATATGATCACAACCGCAAGCACTGCCGTTGCCGGAGCCTTGCCGAATACGAACTGCTGGAACAGATTGCCCAGATCCTCGGGCAGTCTGGAAATAATATTGATTACCAGAACGATGGAAATACCGTTTCCGATACCATTCTCGGTGATTCTCTCACCAACCCACATAAGGAACGCACTACCTGCGGTCAGAGTCGCAATCGCACAAATCACGTTTAAGGCATTATACTGAATCAGGTACCCCTGTCTGCCAAAACCGATGGCCATGGCCGTGGACTGAACCAAAGCCAGACCTACCGTCACATATCTCGTAATGGCAGCAATCTTCTTTCTTCCATCCTCGCCGTCCCGCTGCATCTCTTCCAGTTTGGGGATAGCAATGGTAAGCAGCTGCATGATGATGGATGATGTGATATACGGAGAGATGTTCAAAGCCAAAATCGACATGTTGATGAACGAGCCGCCCATAATCGCATCAAAGAAGCTGAAAGCTCCGCCGGACTGTGCAGCGAACCAGTTCCTGAAGTACTCTCCGTTCACCCCCGGCACAGGCAGTTGTGATCCGATACGGATCACAACTAACATGGCGAAAGTGAAAAGGATTTTCTCTCTAAGCTCTTTAATTTTGAATGCGTTCTTCAGCGTCGTAAGCATTACATCACCTCTGCTGTTCCACCAAGCGCCTCAATCTTTTCTTTTGCGGATGCACTGTACGCGTCTACCTTGACATTGAGCTTTTTGGTAAATTTTCCGTTCCCGAGAACCTTTACGCCGTCCCTGCGCTTCTTGATGATACCGGCTTCAATGAGTGTATTCACATCCACGGTGGAACCGTCTTCAAAACGCTCTAAGTCGCCCAACTTAATAGCAACGATATCCTTTGAATTTATATTGGTGAAGCCTCTCTTGGGGATTCGTCTGTACAAAGGCATCTGGCCGCCCTCGAAACCAATCCTGGGAGCTCCGGAACGGGCTTTCTGGCCCTTATGTCCCTTGCCGGCAGTCTTGCCGTTTCCCGAACCATGTCCGCGGCCTCTCCTGAAATCATTATGCTTGGATCCTTTCGCGGGTCTTAAATTGGATAATTCCATCTCGAACACCTCCTTCTCGACTATACTTCTTCTACTTTCAGCAAATGGCCTACCCGGCGAATCTGTCCTCTCGTAGCGGCATTGTCAGGAAGGATGATAGACTTGCCAATCTTGCGGAGTCCCATAGATTCAACGATTGCCTTGTTCTTCGCAACGGCGCCGATGGTGGACCTTACCAAAGTGATTTTCAATTTCTTATCTGTATCTGCCATTGTTGCTCTCCTTTCTACTGTATCGGCATGAAAAAAGCTTATGCCAATACTTCTTCAACGGATTTGCCACGGCTCTTCGCCACTTCCTCAGGGGATTTCAGCTGGCTTAAGCCGGTAATCGTTGCAAGGACTACATTCTGCTTGTTGTTGGAGCCAAGGGACTTGGTACGGATATTCTTAATGCCTGCGAGCTCGCACACCACACGTGCGGGACCGCCTGCGATGATACCGGTACCATCGGGAGCCTTCTTGAGCAGAACATTCGCCGAGCCATACTTGCCTATGAAATCATGGCTGATGGAATTGTTCTCATCCAGCGCCACCTGGACGAGATGCTTCATAGCGTCTTCCTTTCCCTTGCGGATGGCTTCAGGAATTTCTACGGCCTTGCCAAGTCCTGCGCCTACGTGGCCATTGCCATCGCCTACAACTACCAGCGCTGTAAAGCGCATGTTGCGTCCGCCCTTTACGGTCTTGGCAACACGCTTGATGGCTACAACCTTATCGTTCAATTCGAACTGGCTTGCATCTATGATTGTGTGTTTCATGGTGTATTCCTCTTCCTTTCCTAGAATTCCAAGCCAGCTTCTCTGGCTGCGTCAGCTAATGCTGCAACTTTACCATGATATATATAACCGCCTCTGTCAAAGACAACTGTCGTGATGCCTTTTTCCACTGCCCTTTTGGCAATGACGGTACCAATATATTTTGCCGCAGCGACGTCATTGGTCTTCGTAAGTTCCGCCTTGATATCCTTCTCAAGGGTGGAAGCGGATACTAATGTATTCCCAACTGTATCATCGATAATTTGAGCATACATATGATTATTGCTTCTGAAGACTGCCAGACGAGGCCTTTCGGCAGTGCCACTGAAGCGGTTACGAATTCTCATGTGCTTTTTCACACGTACTTCTTTTCTTGACTTCTTGTTAACCATCTTCATACTCTCCTTATCTATTATTTCTTACCAGTCTTACCAACTTTACGTCTGATGACCTCATCGGCATACTTGATACCCTTGCCCTTGTAAGGCTCAGGCCTTCTCTTGTCTCTGATTTCAGCTGCAAACTGGCCAACTTTCTCTTTATCGATACCCTTGATGATAATTACATTCTGTCCCTCTACCACGGACTCGATGCCCTCAGGGTCTTCCATCTCCACAGGATGGGAGTATCCAAGGTTCAAGGTCAGCTTCTTGCCGGCCTTTGCGGCCCTGTATCCTACGCCGTTCACCTCGAGTTTCTTCTCGTACCCTACAGTGACGCCTAGCACCATATTATTGATGAGAGTTCTGGTCAGGCCGTGAAGGGATTTCATCTTCTTCAAATCATTAGGCCTGCTTACATGAATCTCCGCACCTTCCATCTTGATTTCCATCTCAGCGGGTAAAACTCTCTCCAGAGTACCCTTGGGACCCTTTACGGTCACCTTGTTATTTTCTGCAATTTCCACAGTTACGCCTGCGGGAACCGCGATTGGCATTCTACCTATACGTGACATGCCCGTACCTCCTATATTTTTGAATCATAAATTTTATTGCCAAAATGATATTGCCAGCCTGTAATCTTAGAAGAGCGCTTCCCTTGCGTTCTTCCGTGCGGGACTTAGATTTTCTTGGCGGGCGTCCTTTGGCCGCTTAGAAAATCCTCTCACACTTTTACCAAACAAAGGCAAGCACTTCTCCCCCTACCTGAAGTTCACGGGCTTTCTTGTCCGTGATGACGCCCTGGTTGGTGGAAATGATGGCAATGCCTAAACCTCCCAGTACCCTGGGCAGCTCGTCCTTGCCCGCGTACACGCGCAGGCCCGGCTTGGAAATCCTCTTGATGCCGGAGATGATCTTCTCCTGCTTGTCAGCGCCATACTTCAGGGTGATATGGATAGCCTTGAAGTTGCCGTCATCGATAACATCGTATTTTGTGATATAGCCCTCGTCAAAAAGAATCTGGGCAATTGCCAGCTTCATCTTGGAAGCAGGGATATCCACTGTATCATGCTTGGCAGCATTTGCATTACGGATTCTTGTAAGCATATCTGCAATAGGATCGCTCATTGTCATTATATTTTCCTCCTTCTTACCAGCTTGCAGGCGAGCAACCTGCCTGCCTACTTGCACTGACTTTACCAGCTCGCCTTTTTGACGCCGGGAATCTGCCCCTTGTATGCCAATTCGCGGAAGCAGACTCTGCAAATGCCATACTTTCTTAAGTAAGCGTGGGGACGGCCACAAATCCTGCAGCGTGTGTAAGCCTGTGTGGAGAACTTAGGCTTGCGCTGCTGTTTAATCTTCATCGATGTCTTAGCCATGAAAAATCTACCTCCTTATTGTTTTGCGAAAGGCATATTGAACAGTGTCAGCAGCTCGCGCGCTTCTTCATCGGTCTTCGCGGTGGTCACGATGATGACGTCCATGCCTCTGGTCTTGTCAATCTTGTCATACTCGATTTCAGGAAAGATGAACTGCTCCTTGATGCCAAGGGCATAGTTCCCTCTGCCGTCGAACGCGTTGGGATTGACGCCTCTGAAGTCACGTACACGGGGCAGCGCCAGATTCACCAGACGATCGAGAAACTCATACATCTTCTCGCCGCGCAGAGTGGTCTTGCAGCCGATGTTCATCCCCTCACGAATCTTGAAATTCGCGATAGACTTCTTCGCCTTGGTGAGGACTGCCTTCTGGCCGGTGATGATTTCCATGTCAGACACGGCATTCTCAAGAACTTTCGGATTTTCCTTTGCTTCGCCGACACCCATATTGATGACGATTTTCTCGAGCTTGGGAACTTCCATCACATTCTTATATCCAAATTTCTTCGTCATTGCGTCTACGACCGTCTCGTAGTACGTCTCCTTATATCTTGCCACTTTTACGCTCCTCCTTCCCAAACTGTGTGACACACAGTTGGATTAATCAATCACTTCGCCTGTCTTCTTAGCGAAACGAACCTTTTTGTCTCCTTCCATCTTGAAGCCGACTCTTGTAGGCTGTCCCTTATAGACAAGCATTACGTTGGAGATGTCAATAGGGGCTTCCCTCTGAACGATACCGCCGTTGGGGTTCGCGGCTGAGGGCTTCGCATGCTTTGTGATCATGTTCACGCCTTCTACTATGACCCTGTGCTTCTTCGCATCTATGGAAACTACTTTTCCCTCTGCATTGCAATCTTTGCCGGCAATCACCTTAACGGTGTCGCCTTTCTTAATCTTCAACATAGCCATGTGTGGGCACCTCCTTATAACACTTCCGGAGCCAGAGATACGATTCTCATGAACTGTTTTTCACGAAGCTCTCTCGCTACCGGCCCAAAAATACGGGTTCCTCTGGGTGTCTTGTCTTCCTTGATGATTACAGCTGCGTTCTCATCAAATCTGATGTAGGAACCATCCTTGCGGCGCACCTCTTTCACAGTGCGGACCACCACTGCCTTGACCACGTCACCTTTCTTCACAACGCCGCCTGGTGTTGCATCTTTTACAGTCGCAACGATTATATCGCCAACATGCGCATATCTTCTCGTAGAGCCGCCCATGACGCGGATGCACAAAAGTTCCTTTGCACCGGTATTATCAGCGACTTTCAATCTTGTCTCCTGCTGAATCATGATTTTCCTCCTTTGCCGTACTACGGCCAAATTTCACATGAACCGGCCAAATTTATTTGGCTTTCTCTATGATTTCGACAAGTCTCCATCTCTTGTCCTTAGACAGGGGCCTTGTCTCCATGACCTTGACGGTATCTCCGATATTGCATTCGTTCTTCTCGTCATGGGCTTTCAGCTTGTAGGTCCTCTTTATGATTTTCTTATAACGGGGATGCTTTACATGCTCTTCGATAGCTACGACTACTGTCTTATCCATCTTGTTACTGGTAACTTTGCCAGTACGCACTTTTCTCAAATTTCTTTCCACGATTAATCTCCTTTCATTGCCCTGGGACAATTACGCTCTTGACTTCTCGGTTATGACTGTGTTAATACGTGCAATATTCTTCCTGACTTCCTTGATTCTTGCAGTATTGTCCAGCTGATTGGTTGCGTTCTGGAATCTCAAATTGAAAAGCTCTTTCTTTGCAGCAACAAGATCCTTATTCAACTCTTCCACGGACTTGTTCTTTAATTCTTCTACAAACTTACTAGATTTCATTATTCTACACCGCCTTCCGAATCTGCCTTTGCAATGATTTTACATTTGCAGGGAAGCTTATGCATTGCCAGACGCAGCGCTTCCTTTGCCTGATCCTCGGGAACACCGGCAATCTCAAACATCACACGGCCGGGCTTTACGACTGCTACCCAATACTCTACAGAACCTTTACCGGAACCCATACGGGTCTCAGCGGGCTTCGCTGTCACGGGCTTGTCAGGGAAAATCTTAATCCACACTTGTCCGGTACGCTTTGTGTAACGGGTAAGGGCGATACGGGCTGCCTCAATCTGATTGGACTTGATCCAGCAGGGCTCTGTAGCCACTAAGCCATACTCTCCGTGAGTGATGGTATTGCCCCTGGATGCCTTGCCTGCCAGGCTGCCGCGGAACTGTTTACGATGCTTTACTCTTTTAGGCATTAACATTATTTATCACTCCCTTCCGTCTGATTTCCTTTTGTGGGAAGTATCTCGCCTTTATAAATCCAAACCTTGACTCCAACCTTGCCGTAGGTGGTATCTGCCTCCGCGAAGCCATAGTCGATGTCCGCCCTCAGGGTCTGAAGGGGAATCGTGCCCTCGCTGTAGAACTCGGTACGGGCGATATCCGCGCCGCCCAGACGTCCGGCACATGCCGCCTTGATGCCCAGAGCGCCGGATTTCATGGTCCTGCCCATGCAGGATTTCATGGCACGTCTGAAAGACACGCGGTTCTCCAGCTGCTGGGCGATGTTCTCGGCTACCAGCTGGGCATCCTTGTCCGGCCTCTTGATCTCCTTGATGTCGATCAGGACTTTCTTGTCGGTCATCTTGGAAAGCTCAGTCTTTGTGATTTCGATTTCAGCACCGCCCTTACCGATGATGACACCGGGCTTTGCGGTATGGATGATGACTCTGATGCGGTCAGATGCCCTCTCGATTTCAATCTTGGAGACACCCGCGCTGTATAATTTCTTCTTCAGGTACTTTCTGATGTTGTAATCTTCCACAAGATAATCTGAAAAATCAGACTCAGCGTACCATCTGGAATCCCATTCTTTAATAACTCCGACTCTTAAGCCATGAGGATTAACTTTCTGTCCCATTTATTCGTCCGCTCCTTTCCTTACTTCCTCTCGTCCAGCACAACAGTGATATGGCTTGTTCTCTTCTCGATCCTGTAAGCACGGCCCTGCGCCCTGGGCTGGATACGCTTCATGGTAGGCCCCTTATTCGCATAGCATTCCGCGACATACAGGTTCTCCTTGTTCATGCCATTGTTGTTCTCAGCATTCGCCATTGCCGATTCAATCAGCTTCTTGATAAGGCCGGAAGCATATCTGGGATTATATTCCAAAATAGCAAGTGCGGTCTGCACATCCTTGCCTCTGACAGCGTCCAGTACGAAGCAAGCTTTCTGTACGGACACTCTCGCATAAGACAATTTTGCTGAAGGTCTCGGATCCTTCTGTGCATTTCTCTCTCTCTTAATCTGACTTCTATGTCCCTTAGCCATTAATCTAAACCCTCCTTAATCCTTACCTAACCTTGGACTTCTTCTCGTCCCTGCCGCAATACGGCCATGAGAGAAGTCCGCGCCCAGGCTATCTGACCTTCGATTTCTTCTCGTCCTTACCGTGGCCGCGGTAGGTTCTGGTCGCTACGAACTCGCCCAGCTTATGGCCAACCATGTCCTCGGTAACATATACAGGTACATGCTTTCTGCCATCATGAACCGCAATCGTGTGTCCCACAAAGGAAGGGAAAATCGTGGAACGACGGGACCAAGTCTTGATGACCTGCTTCTGTCCGGAAGCATTCAAAGCATCTATTTTCTTTAACAGGCTTTCATCTGCGAAAGGCCCTTTTTTCAGTGATCTAGCCATTATCTTTCCTCCTCATTTATTACTTGATCGCTCTGCCGTCACGTCTTCTCACAATCAGCTTATTGGAAGCCTTCTTAGCCTTACGTGTCTTAAGGCCCAGTGCGGGCTTGCCCCAAGGAGTGGAGGGACCGGGACGTCCGATACCCGTCTTGCCTTCGCCGCCGCCGTGAGGATGGTCATTGGGGTTCATTACGGAACCGCGGACCGTAGGACGGATGCCCATGTGACGCTTACGTCCGGCCTTACCGATGTTGATCAGGTTGTGGTCAGCGTTGCCTACGACGCCCACCGTAGCGCGGCATACAAGGGGAACCATTCTCATCTCGCCTGAAGGGAGACGCAAGGTGGCGTATTTGCCCTCTTTTGCCATCAGCTGCGCGCTGTTGCCCGCAGAACGAGCCATCTGGCCGCCCTTGCCGGGATACAACTCGATATTGTGTACCTGAGTACCTACCGGAATCTCAGATAAAGGCAGGCAGTTGCCTACTCTTACTTCGGCCTGGGGTCCGTTCATGACCTTCATGCCGTCGGTCAGTCCCTGAGGAGCAAGGATATAGGATTTCTGGCCGTCTGCATAGCAGATCAGCGCAATGTTGGCGGATCTGTTGGGATCGTACTCGATACCGATGACTGTTGCAGGAATGCCATCCTTATTTCTCTTGAAATCAACCAGTCTGTACTTTCTTCTGCAGCCGCCGCCCTTGTGCCTCACGGTAATCTTACCCTGATTGTTGCGGCCTGAATGTTTCTTTAAGGAAACGCAAAGGCTCTTCTCCGGTGTCTTCTTCGTAATCTCCGAGAAATCAGAGCCCGTCATATGCCTTCTGGAAGGTGTATAGGGACGATATGTCTTGATTCCCATTTGTCTATTCTCCTTTACTATGATTCTTTGCGCGGCTGCTCTCCCGCAGCCACATACTTAAATCCGACTCTGCGCTGTTATTTATCACAAACCAGCGTAGATTTCGATGTCCTTGCTGTCCTCGGTGAGCTTGACGATAGCTTTCTTGGTCTTGGCAGTGGTTCCTACCACAGTGCCGCGTCTCTTCTCCTTGCCCTTGCAGTTCATGGTGTTGACACGCTCCACTTTTGTGCCCTCGAACATCTTCTCGACAGCCTCTTTAATCTGGCTCTTATTCGCTTCGGGATGAACCAGGAAAGTATATTCTTTCGCGGCCATTCCGTTCATGCTCTTCTCGGTGATTACCGGTTTGAGGATTACGTCATAATATTTGATATCTGCCATTATGCAAACACCTCCTCTATCTTTGCCACAGCATCCTTTGTCAGGACTACCGTCTTTGCCTTCATGATGTCGTAGGTATTGATCATGTTCGCCAGGGCCGTATTGATATCAGCAAGATTCCTTGCGGACATTACCACATTCTGATCGTTCTCGGCGATGACCACCAGACCCTTTTCAACTTTCAGATTGTTCATCACTGCCACAAATTTCTTTGTCTTGATTTCATCCAGCTTCAGTTCGTCAAGCACAATCAGGTTGTTGCCCTGCACTTTGCTGGTCAGCGCGGATTTCAGCGCCGCTCTCTTCTCTTTCTTGTTCATCTTGAAAGAATAATCCCTGGGAACGGGCGCGAACACCACGCCGCCGCCGGTCCACTGGGGAGACCTGGTGGATCCCTGTCTTGCGTGGCCGGTCCCTTTCTGTCTCCAGGGCTTTCTTCCGCCTCCGGATACCTCGCCGCGGGTCTTCGCTTTCTGGGTTCCCTGACGTTTATTTGCAAGCTGCTGTACAACTGCCATGTGTACCAGATGCTCATTAACCTTCACACCAAATACCGCATCGTTTAATTCGATTGTACCGACTTCCTTGCCTTCCATATTATAAACAGATACGCTTGCCATATGATTGGCCCTCCTTTCGCATTAAACTAGCATTCTACCTTTACGGTCTCTTTGATGGTTACTAATCCCTTCTTGGGACCGGGCACTGAGCCCTTTATCAGCAGCAGATTCTTCTCCGCGTCCACTCTCACGACTTCCAGATTCTGCACTGTCACCTTTACACATCCCATATGGCCGGGCATTCCCTTGCCCTTGAACACGCGGCTGGGGGAGGAACATGCGCCGTTGGATCCCTGATGGCGATGGAACTTGGAACCGTGCTTCATGGGTCCTCTGTGCTGTCCGTGTCTCTTAATCGCGCCCTGGAATCCCTTACCTTTAGAGATTGCGGACGCGTCTATCTTATCGCCCTGCTCGAAGATATCCGCCTTAATCTCTGCGCCCAGCGCATACTCTTCAGCGTTCTCGAACTTGAATTCTCTCACATATCTCTTGGGGCTGACGCCGGCTTTCTTGAAATGGCCCTGCTCAGGCTTGGTAGCGCCATGTCTGTGGATGACCTCGCGCTTTCCGCTGGCATCCTTGTTGATGATTCTCTCTTTCTTGTCAACAAAGCCTACCTGCACTGCCTTGTAGCCATCGTTTTCCACTGTCTTGATCTGCGTCACTACGCAGGGGCCTGCCTGAAGGACGGTTACGGGAATCAGCATGCCGTCTTCGGCGAAGATCTGTGTCATTCCGACTTTTGTAGCCAAAATTGCTTTCTTCATGTTTCCTCTCTTTCTGCCCTGAGGGCTTCATCTACATAGCGGACCACATCAGCCACCGTTGCGCCGCGGCCGTGAGCGGTTCCCCGCTCCCTGTGTTCATACGTCTAAGTAGAGGTCAAATCCAAATCGGTAATCCGATCCGAATCACTTATTTGGTTCTCATTTTGATATCGATGTACACACCGGCAGGCATCTCCAGCCTCTGCAGGGCATCCACCGTCTTCTGGGTGGGCGCGATGATATCGATCAGCCTCTTGTGGGTCCTCTGCTCGAACTGCTCTCTGGAATCCTTGTACTTGTGCACCGCCCTCAGAATGGTCACTACTTCCTTTTTCGTAGGAAGAGGAACGGGGCCGCTCACCTCGGATCCGGTCTTCTTTACAGTCTCGATAATCTTCTTCGCGGATGCATCAACCAGCTGGTGCTCGTACGCCTTCAATGTGATTCTCATTACTTGACTTGCCATAAAAAAAGTCGCCTCCTTTTCGCACTTTTAAGATGAAAATGTAAATTTTCATAAGCGAAAAACATTTTTCATAAGTGAAAAACATTTTCACTTTAGTACGACAAGTGGTGACTGTACACTCTCCCGTGTGTGTCCTGGCCTCTCACGCAACACTCTCGATTCCGGAACTCCACATTCGGGACTGCATATCTGCAGAATTTTAATCGGTACAGTGACTTGTCGTCAGTTTCAATCTTGACATTCGCTCCACGGAAAACCCAATCGCCATTGCTGCCGACCAGCAACCTCACGCTTCACAGCTATCATGTCACAGCAATTCTTAGTATACATGGCAATTCCTTACTTTGCAAGATATTTTTGAAAAATTTTGTATTTTTTTTAGTACAATCTGTTCTTGGGAAAACAAATGACTTTTTCCTATAAATATGCTTTAATAAAAACCAAAAGAAAACAGAAAGAATCGAGGAAACGAATATGTGGATCGCAGATAAGTGGAAAGACTACGAAGTGCTGGACGCCACAGAGGGCGAAAAGCTGGAGCGATGGGGTAACTACATCCTCATCCGCCCGGATCCCCAGGTCATCTGGAGCACGCCCCGCGGCCACAGGGGCTGGAGCAAAAAGAACGGCCACTATCACAGGAGCGCCAAAGGCGGCGGGGAATGGGAGTTCTTCCATCTGCCGGACGAGTGGAGCATCTCCTATCGGCTGGGGGATTCTCCCCTGACTTTCCGGCTGAAGCCTTTCAGCTTCAAACACACCGGCCTTTTCCCGGAACAGGCGGCGAACTGGGAATGGTTCTCACAGCTTCTGCGGGACGCCGGAAAGCAGACAGACAGACCGTTGAAAGTACTGAACCTCTTCGCCTACACCGGAGGCGCCACCATAGCTGCCGCCTCCGCAGGCGCATCTGTGACCCATGTGGACGCCTCCAGGGGCATGGTGAACTGGGCAAAGGAAAACGCTGCCGCTTCCGGCTTAGGCAGCGCTCCCGTCAGATGGCTGGTGGACGACTGCGTGAAGTTCGTGGAGCGGGAAATCCGCCGGGGCAGCCGTTATGACGGCATCATCATGGATCCTCCCTCCTACGGCAGAGGACCCAAAGGGGAAATCTGGAAACTGGAGACCGGCATCTGGCCCCTGATCGCCCTTACGGCGCAGCTGCTCTCCAAAGACGCCCTGTTCTTCCTGATTAATTCCTACACCACCGGCCTGCAGCCCGCAGTACTCTCCTACATGCTCAGCGAAGCGATCGCCAGGCCTTTCGGCGGCCGGGTGGAGGCTCAGGAAATCGGCCTGCCCGTATCCGGCAGCGGCCTGGTCCTGCCCTGCGGCGCCGCGGGACGCTGGCAGCATTTTTCATAAGATATTTCACAGGATATATTTTCTCAGCGGCGGTATTTTGTACAGAATCCACGCGACTGCTGTTGAGAGGAGCGCCGTGCCGATGAAAAACAGCGGCAGGGATACCCCCAGAGAAAGTACGTCTAAATGTGACAGAGGTGTCACATGCAGGAACTTGTACGCAAGGTTCAAAAATACCGGGTGAATCAGGTACACCGCAAAGCTGAGCTCTGAGGCCTGCCTCCAAAAGAGACAGCCGATGCGCTCCTCCTTTCTATCCGGCCTTTCTTCCCTGCCGCTCATCCAGGCGAACAGCATTAACGCCAGCAGAACCGTAAACGGATAATTATAGGCCATCTGCAGGATATACTCTCCCCAAAGGCGGCTGGCCGCCATGCCGGTTGCCAGCAGAAGAGTCAGGGCGGGCAGAATTTTCTTTCCGGCTGCTTTCCCTCTCCGGTTTCTGCTCTCCGCCGCAAACAGATATCCGCATATATAATAGAAGAAATAGATGCCGTCACCCGGCAGTGCAGGCCCGTCTGTCCACCCGAAAAGCTCATATAAATAAGGCAGGACAGAACACCCAAGAAACAGCACAAGCTCAGTTCCGTATACCGCCCACCGCGGAACGGACTTGAGCGCCCTCTTCATAAGCGGCGTCAGCAGATACAGGAGCAGTATCAGGTAGAGATACCACATATGGGACCAGCTCTTTCCACGCAGCACCCCCAGAAAAGCCTCCCGGAGCATCCCAAGGCGAAAAGTCCTTTCCGCGGCAATCAGCTCCAGGCATCCGTAGGGCACCCCGAAGAGGAGCAGGGCCAGCGCGATGCGCCTGCAGTATTTCGTCAGCATCTTCCCCATTCCGATCCGCCGTTCCGGATTCAGGAACAGGTACCCCGATATCACCAGAAATACCGGCACGCTCCAGCACACCAAATCCATCACCGCCAGGAAGACCCTTTTCTCCCCCGGATAGAGATTCATATCCGTGGCATCCGTGACCCCGGTCACTGTGTGGAGCAATATTACCGCACAGGTGGCAAACACCCTCAGTTTATCCAGAAAAGCTTCCCGCTCTTTCATCTGCTTCATTCCCACTGCCTTTCTCCTCTTCTGTGTCAACATTGTACCCCACCAAGGCAGATGCCGCAAGCCAAAAGGAAAATTTTAAGAAATGGACCGATTTACATCCATATGACTACAACTTCTTAACATTTTCTTTATGCCCGTTTCCTTGCTTCTTGTGTCCAAAAAATATATAATAGAAGACAGCAACCATTTCAAACCCAGACAAATAAGGAAAGGATATAGCATGCGTAAAAATCAACAGAATCCAACACAGCACACACAACCTTCCACCCAGAGCGGCAGCGGTTTCTACGCCGCCTTTTGCGCGGCGGCCGCAGTCGCTGTAACCGGCCTGCTGGCCTCACGGTTCATCGGCCAGAAAGCGGAAAAAGTCCCGGAGGAAAATCCACTGCAGGAGACGGATCTGGAGAAAATCCACAGCCACCTCATACGCGCCATCTCCCACGACCTGCGCACGCCCCTCTCCGGCATCATGGGCAACAGCTTCCTCTATCTGGAAAATCACCAGACTCTGGATGATGAGGAGAAGCTGGAACTTGTAGGCCATATCCATGAAGATTCCGGCTGGCTGATCAACATTGTGGAAAATCTCCTGGCCATGACCCGTATCGGGGACACGGAAAACCCTGTCAGCACCAGGGAAGAAATCGTAGAAGAGGTGCTGGGGGAGGCACTGCAGAAAATGGAGATGCGCCATCCCGGCTTTGAGATTCGTGCCATCATTCCGGACGAAATCATCATCCTGTCCATGGATGCGCTGCTGATAGAGCAGGTCATCATCAATCTGCTGGAAAACGCCCTGCTCCATTCCGAAAGCCGGAAACCTGTGGAGGTCATCGTAGAGGAGGGCGAAGATTCCGTAATCTTTACCGTCAGGGACTACGGACGCGGCATCCCCGAGGAAATGCTGGACCGGCTCTTCGACAGCGATTCCCTGACAAAGGCCGCCTCAGACCCTCACAAAAAGACCTGCATCGGGCTGATCATCTGCAAAGCCATCATCTCGGCCCACCACGGTACCCTTACAGGCAGGAATCACAGTCTCGGTGCGGAATTTACCTTCACCCTTCCAAAAAGGAGCGGTTGATTTATCATGAATGCCAAAGTCCATATCCTCTTAATCGAGGATGAAAAAAGTTTCTGTTCGTATATCACCGCTCTTCTGGGCAGGAGCGGCTATCACATCACCACTGCCATGACCGGCACAGAGGGCTTAAGCCTTGCGGCCTCCCTCTGTCCTGACTTGATTCTGCTGGATTTAGGCCTGCCGGACATGGATGGATTTCTGGTGCTGGAAGAACTGCGCAGCTGGAGCCATATCCCCATCATCATCGTCTCCGTCTGCAGCGAAGAGCAGGAAAAGGTGAAAGCGCTGGATCTGGGCGCTGACGATTATGTCACCAAGCCTTTCTATCCGGGCGAGCTGACGGCCCGCATCCGCACCGCCCTGCGCCATAGCCGCAGCCAGGCGCCAAGCCAGATTTACAGAGCCCTCAATCTGGAAATTGATTTGGACAAGAGGACCATTCATCTGGACGGCGAGCAGGTCCACCTGACCCAGATAGAATACCAGCTGCTCTCGCTCCTGGCCGAGAACGCGGGCCGCGTGCTGACCTACAACACAATGCTGCGGCGCATCTGGGGCCCCTACGCGGAAACCAACAATCAGATCCTGCGGGTCAACATGGCGAACATCCGCCGGAAAATCGAAAAGAATCCCGCCCAGCCCCAATACCTGTTCACCGAGGTGGGCGTGGGATACCGGATGCGGGAAAACGACACTGAATAGAGCCGGCTTTTGCCGGCTCTATTTGCTTTCTCCCATGGAACAGAACATCTCCCAGATTTCTACCGCCGTGCCCCGGCCGCTGAAACGCACCAGCACATTATCAGGATACAGTACGCCGAAATTCCCTCTGGGGGTATCCGTGTCCCCCTGGTCATCATAGGATTTCATCCGGCTTTCTACGATTTCCAGGCTGAAATCCTCCGCGGCGAACACCGGGTTGTCGAAACTTTCCCGATATTTCTCCGGCACGGTCTCCCCATATGGAATCTCGTACAGACGCTCGTCATAGCTTTCCTCCTGCTCTACATCCACCGTTCCGGGCGGATTTTCCGTCTTTCTCAGGTGCAGCATGATGGTATCCATCCCTCTGCTCCAGCACACCGTCAGATTCGCCTCTTCGTCATCCACTGTGCAGTAGGCATCCTCAAAAGCATATCCTGCCGGGAGCACCGTGGGCACATAGGCTCCCAGTACCGCCTCCTCTCTGCTCTGGGCCTCCGTAAGTTTCCGAGACTGCAGAGGCAGGCAGCCATCACTGTCCGCGCCGGAACTGCCGTTTTCCTCAGCAGCTCCTTCTTCCGTCGAAACGTCCTGACTCTTCCCTACGCCTCCGGCGGCTTCTTCCCGCTGTCCCGTCATGTCCGTGCCTCCCGCATCCGCCATATCATCCAGCGCGGATTCCCCCTTTGCCGCCCCAAATTCCTCAGGTTCCATATCTTCCGGTACGGCCTCCTGTCCGTCTCCCTCCAAATCCGTGGCCATCATCTGGGCTTTCCCTCCTGAGGAACTGCCCATCTTCAGATTAGACAACTGATACCCTCCCCAGCTGACCGCACCTGCCACCGCCAGGCACAATACTGCTGCAGCGGTCCTCATATTCCACTGCCAAAGTCCGCGGTGAATCTGCCTCCTGCAATCCTGACCGCAGCGTTCCAGCAAATCTTCCTCCACTCCTGACAGCGCCTCCATCAGCCGCACTGCCCCGCGCTTCTTCCCGTCCTTCATATCAACACACCCTCTTTTTCCAGATAATCCCGAAGCTTTGCCCTTGTGCGGAACAGGGAAGTCTTCACTGTGTTCAGCTTCATATCATATCGTCTCGCGATGTCGCTGTACTCCTCCACGTACCAGTAGCGGCGCAGGAATATATTGCATTCCCGCTCAGGCAGCCCACGCAGGAAGTCGTTCACCAGCCTCTCCAGTTCCGCGGCCTCCACCTCGGCCTGCGTATCGTGGGCGGCGGGCACACACTCCGCCAGCTCGTCCAGCGCAATCTCCATCTCGCCTTTTCCTCTCTTCATGGCATGCCTTTCTTTCCACCTGTCCAGCGACAGATTCCTGGTGATGGTCCCCAGGAACAAAGCCAGACGCCCCGGCCGCCTGGGCGGTATGGCATTCCACGCCCGCAGCCATGTATCGTTCACGCACTCGTCCGAGTCCTCCTTGGAGTACAGGATATTCCAGGCGATACTATAGCAGTAGTTTCCGTAAGTTTTCTGTGTCTCATAAATCGCCTGTTCCTCTCTCCCCCAATATAGATCCAGTATCTCCGCATCTTTCAAAGTATGCCTCCCTCCCGGCATGGCAGCCGTCTCATGCCTCTATAGACGATACGCATGGCGAAAAGTTTCTTAATTGAAAAAAATAGATAGAAAAAGGGCAGGAGACCCTACCCTTTGCATATTCTGAACGAAGCGCCGTCACATCAGCGGCGCCACAAGCCGCATGATTCTTCCGATTGCCCTGTCCCGCAGCCTTAATTTCTGATAATCCTCTACTTTCACTTCGATGCATTTCTCCAGCGTATCCTGAAAATCCCGCTCCATCACCCCTATCTGGGAATTTCGGTACAGCACCACGCCGCACTCGAAATGATGGAACAGACTCCGGTAGTCCAGATTCACCGTGCCCACCACGGCTTTCACATCATCGGAGATGAATACCTTGGCATGGACGAAACCGGGCTCATATTCGCAGATCCGCACCCCTGCCTCCAACAGTTGGTTATAATAGGTCTTCGCCAGCAGAAAGGCGTATTTCTTGTCCGGGATATGGGGCATGAGGATGACTACCTCCACCCCCCGTTTCACGGCATAGGTCATGGCCGTCAGCAGCTGATAATCCGGTATCAGATATGGCGTCATGATATGCACGTAAGTGTGGGCCGTATTCAGGATTTCCAGATACACCATCTGCCCTACCCGCTCCGACCCCAGCGGGCAGACACTGTAAGGAATGACATAGCCGTCGCTGGACAGGGACGCCTCCGGCGGAAGTACATATTTTCCGTATGCCTCCGGCTCTTTCTCGTCCACATCCCACATCTCCAGGAACATATAGGTGAACCGCTCCACGGCATCTCCCGAAATCATGGCGCCCACATCTTTCCAGTGTCCGAAGCGCTCCTTTTCATTGATATATTCATCCGCCAGATTGATGCCTCCGGTGAAAGCCACCTTGCCGTCAATGACCAGAATCTTGCGGTGGTCCCGGTTGTTGTAATGGGTAGAAAAAATGGGGCGGATTGGCGCGAACATCTTGCAGCGTATCCCTTCCGCCTCCAGCATGTCCGGAAAGAAGCCGGGCAGGTTCCAAAGCACATTGGTGCCGTCGTACATGAAGCGCACCTCCACGCCCTGCTTCGCTTTCTCCTTCAGGATATCCAGAACAGTCCCCAGCATCTGTCCCCCGGATACGATGAAGAACTCCATGAAGATATACTTTTCCGCTTTCTTCAGCTCCTCCACCATGTCCACGAACTGGCTGTCTCCCAGGGAATAATATTTCATCTGTGTATTGTCATAGACCGGGCTGTTGTCATATTTCTCCAGATAATGGGCCAGCTGTCCCATGTGGGGGTTCTCCGTCCGCAGCTTATCCCTTGTGTCCCCTCTGGGGACCACATATTTCTTCGTATTCTCAGACAGAGTCATGAGTCTGTCGTACAGAACCGTGGTACCCGGCTGCATGATGATCGTCATATAGAAGATAGCGCCAAAGACAGGCAATATGGCAATAGGCAGCATCCAGGACAGCTTCAGATCCGGATTGCCGGGCGCATTGTAGATATAAATCACCACAATGGCGCTGATTGCCAGAAACAGCACATAGAACAGATAGCTGTAGTTGCGCAGGAAAAAATATCCCACCGCCAACAGAATAAGCTGCGCCAGAAAACCCAGCAGTATCATCGCGAATCTGCCGTAGATGGCCGTCTTTAGCCTGCCCAGCATCTGATTGACCTTTTCACCTATACCCATGTAAATCACGCTCTCTTCCCGTCAGTTCTCCTGTGTTCCATCCTCCAGGAAAGAATTCAAATTCACAAGACAGCGGTACAGAATCTCCATCTCCTCCTCGCCTAAACCCTTCACAATTGCCCTGATCATCTTCTTGTGGAAGTCACGATGGTGATAGAATGCTTTCTTCCCCTTGGCCGTCAAAAGGACGTGTACCACGCGCCTGTCTTTCTCGCTGCGCTCCCTCTTGATATAGCCTTTCCGTTCCAGTCCGTTCATGTTCGTAGTCAGGGTGCTCACCGTGACGGAGAGGCGATGGGCTATCACGGACATATTCCTGGGCTCCTCCACGCCGATTGCCTCTATGATGTGCATATCGTTGTTGGAGATGTCCCTGTATTCCTCTGTAATCACCGCTTTTGCCTCCATGTCCATCACATGGTTGAACAGACTGACCAACAATTCATTTATGGAACGCTTTGTATTCTGTACCATTTCTCCCCGTTATCCTCTCCCGGCCCTCGGCCCCAGCAACAGGCCGTATAATAATAATGTACCCGTTTCCGCGAAAAAGTCAATAGGCATTTCCCCTGTCACCATTCCATCACGCAGGCCCCGCAGGTGAGTCCGGCCCCGAATCCGGACAGCACCAGCCGCATCCCCCGCCTCAGTTTCCCTTTCCGGTTCAGCTGGTCCAGCAAAAGGGGAATTGCCGCGGAGGAAGTATTCCCCACCTGATCCAGATTCATGGGAAAGAGGGAAATATCTGCCCCCAGCCGTTTTGAGATTCCTTCAATGATGCGGCGGTTGGCCTGGTGGAGCACGAAAAGTTCCACATCCCCTACGGTAAGATGAGCCTTTCCCAGAGCCTCCTCCACATTCAGCGGCACCTGGCGCAGCGCAAAAGCGAATACTTCCCTTCCGTCCATCCGCAGGAATTTCTGAAAATCTCTCTGGCCGGCCCAGGGATTTTCAAGAGGCCTGCTGCCGCCTGCCAACACTGCTCCCCGGCTGCCGTCCGCGTGCTGCACGAAGCTTAGGATGCCGCCGGTCTCGCACTTCTCCACATAGACGGCTCCTGCGCCGTCCCCGAACAGGATACAGGTGCCCCTGTCCTCCCAGTCTACCAGCTTTGACAGCACCTCGCTTCCGGCAATCAGGGCATTGCGGTAGATTCCCGCCTCCACATAAGCCCATGCCGTGTGCAGCGCAAACAAAAAACCGGCACATGCCGCGTTTAAGTCAAATGCCACGGCATTCCCGGCTCCAATCCTGCTCTGGACCTGGCAGGCCATACAGGGGGCCACATCCTCCGGGGAGCAGGTGGCCACCAGCAGAAGTTCCACCTCTTCTGCCTGCCTGCCCGCGTCCGCAAGCGCCTGCCCGCAGGCGTCCGCCGCAAGCGCCACTACGGTCTCTCCTGTGGACACATGCCTGCTGCCGATGCCGGTGCGCTCCCGGATCCATTCATCCGAGGTGTCCACCAGCTCCACGATTTCTCTGTTTTCCACCCTCCGCCCGGGGAGGGCGCTTCCCGTTCCCATAATTCTAATCGACATCTTTTTCTCCTATTATAATCGCTGCGCGATGGCACCGAAGTGCCAATCCTCTTCCCTTAATATTTGCGGAATCTTTCATATCTCTGGGCGGCAATCTCCTCGCCGGTCATTCCCCGGTACCCTTCCAGAAACGCCATAATCTGCTCTTTCAGATATCCGCCGATGGCACCGGCAGTGGTGCTGTCCGCGCCTCCGAACTCCGGAACGATCTTATCCACCACCCGCAGGAGTTTTAAATCCTGTGCCGTGATGCGCATGATTTCGCTGGCCTCCCTGGCCTTGGAGGAATCTTTCCACAGAATCGAGGCAAATCCCTCCGGGGAAAGAATGGAATAGGTGGCATTCTCCAGCATCCACACCTCGTTCCCCACTCCCGTGGCCAGCGCGCCGCCGCTGCCGCCCTCGCCGATGAAAATGCACAACACGGGTACTTTTAAAGCCGACATCTCCAGCAGGCATTTGGCAATGGCTTCGCCCTGCCCTCTCTCCTCCGCCTCGATGCCGCAGTAAGCGCCGGAAGTATTGATGAAGCTTACAATCGGGCGATGGAATTTCTCCGCCTGCTTCATCAGGCGCAGGGCCTTGCGGTAGCCCTCCGGCATGGGCATGCCGTAATTGCGCCGCTGGCACTCCTTTCCGTCCTTTCCCTTGTGCTCCGCGATCACCGTCACCGGCTGGCCCTCCAGGAAACCGATACCGGCGATGATGGCCGGATCGTCCCGGAAGCATCTGTCCCCATGGGCCTCCACGAAATAGTCAAAGATACAGCTCATGTAGTCACAGGCGCTTGCCCGCTCCAATCTGCGGACTGCTTTCACCTTATCCCAGACATTCGCAGGCTTCGTGGTCCAGGTCTGCTCTTTGAGCACCTCGTTCAGCACGAAATGGAAGTCCTTTCCCCCGGTGAAGTCCGCGTATTCCCCCTCTTTGCCCTGATGGGATTTGATCAGGAAATAAAGAGTCTTCTTCAGCACTTCCCGCCTGACGATTCCGTCTATGATGCCGTGCTCCACCAGAAACTCCGCTGTCTGAAACCCCTCCGGCAGCTCCTGTCCGATGGTCTGCCGGATGACCCTGGGCCCCGCGAACCCGATGAGGGCTCCCGGCTCCGCCATAATCACATCCCCCAGCATGGCAAAGCTGGCGGTGACGCCGCCCGTAGTCGGATCGGTGAGTATGGTGCAGTATAAAAGCCCGGCCTCTCCCAGCTTCCGAATCGCCGCGGAAGTCTTGGCCATCTGCATCAAAGAGATGATGCCCTCCTGCATCCTGGCTCCTCCGGAGCAGCAGAAGAAGAACACCGGCAGCTTTAATTCCACAGCCCGCTCCACGGCCGCGGTGACTTTCTCCCCCACCACCTGGCCCATGCTGGCCATGAGGAACCGGGAATCACAGATGCCCAATACGGCGTCCGCGCCGAAAATCTTGCACCGTCCCACTGTGAACGCTTCTTCCAGCCCTGTCTTCTCCCTGGCCTCCGCCAGCTTTTCCTCATATCCCTGGTAGGAAAGAGGGTTTCTGACAGGCATATCCGTGAACCAGGGTTCAAACGTATGAGGGTCTGCCACCATGCGGATGCGATTGCCTGTCCTGACCCGGAAATACCCCTCGCATTCATAGCAGATATACTTCCGCCTGGCCACTCTGTCCCGATTCACCATCTTCCCGCATTTGGGGCAGCGTATCATGTAGTTTTCTTTTTCCTGCCCCTGGGGATTCTGCCCCGCCGGTACTTTTTTCGCCTCGGAAAGGGAGGCCTCCCCGGCAGCCCTGTCCCCTCCCTGAGGAGTATCCCCCCGCTGCATTTCAGAATCCGCTTTTTTGTCTGATTGTCTTGTAAAAAATGTAGTCCGCTTTTCCCGTAACTGGTCCGCTTTTCCAGATGCTTTTTTCCTGAACAGTCCGCTCATATCCGTCCTCTCCATTCCTTTACCGCAATATTCCTATGATTTCAGCCTGCCCCAATGGCAAAAGTCAGTTGGGCCCGGGCCACCACCTTGCCGTCCACAGCAGCCACCGCCTCGCTTATGCCCAGGGGGCCCTTGCACTTGACCAATTTAGCCTCTATGGTCAGCACATCCCCGGGGATGACCTTTTTTCGGAATTTCGCCTTGTCGATTCCGGCGAAATACGCGGTCTGCCCTTTCCACTCCTCTGCGGAGAGCATGGCAACCGCTCCCACCTGGGCCATGGCCTCCAGGATCAATACCCCCGGCATCACAGGGTTTCCCGGAAAATGTCCCTGAAAATAAGGTTCGTTCATGCTGACGCATTTCCGCCCCACGGCCCGCCTGCCCGCTTCCAGCTCCTCGATTGTATCTATCAGCAGAAAAGGATACCTGTGGGGAATGATTTCCATAATCTCCTTTGCGGTATACAACGACATGACGCAATTTCCTTTCTTTTAATACGTTTTATAATATATTTTAATATTCTGTCCTGCCTAACAGGATGCTGGCGTTGTGCCCTCCGAATCCGAGGGAGTTGCTGAGGGCATAGGGAACCTCCTCCCTGTGGCTTTCCTTACAGTAATCCAGGTCCATCTCCCCCTCTGTCTCCTGAAGTCCCACTGTCCTGTGGATGAAGCCCTCCTGTATCTCTTTCACACAGTCGATGAACTCCACCGCTCCGGCAGCGCCCAGCAAATGGCCTATCATGGACTTGGTGGAATTGATTCTTATCTCTTTCGCATGGTCGCCGAAAGCCAGCTTGACGGCCCTGGTCTCGAAGAGATCATTGTGATGGGTTGCCGTGCCGTGGGCATTGATGTAGCTTAACGCCTCCGGCTCCACGCCGCCGTCCTTCAGGGCATTAAGCATGGCTGCGGCCGCTCCCGCGCCGTCCTCCGCAGGAGAGGTGATGTGATAGGCGTCGGAGGTACAGCCGTAGCCCAGCACTTCCGCGTAGATATGGGCTCCCCGGGCTCTCGCGTGCTCCAGTTCCTCCAGGACGACGATTCCGGAGCCCTCCCCCATGACAAAGCCGCTCCTGTCCTTGTCAAAAGGGATGGAGCATCTGTGGGGATCCGCGCTGTCGGACAGTGCCGTAAGCGCGGCGAAGCCCGCAATTCCGATGGGGCTCACAGCCGCCTCCGCTCCCCCTGCCACGCATACGTCCGTCTCCCCGTACTGGATGGAGCGGAATGCCTCCCCGATGGAGTTCGTGCCCGTAGCGCAGGCAGTGGCCACATTCAGGCTCTTCCCCTTTAAGCCGTAGGCGATGCTGACATTTCCGGCCGCCATATTGGATATCATCAACGGCACGAACAGAGGACCCACTCGGGAAGGGCCTTTTTCGGAAAGTCTGCCGCACTCCCGCTCCATGGCCTGCAGACTGCCCACGCCGCTGCCCACAAAGCAGCCCACCCGATAGGCGTCTTCCTTTTCCATGTCCAGCGCCGCGTCCGCCAGAGCCTCCCCTGCCGCCGCCACGGCGTACTGGCAGAACAGCTCCATGCGCCTTGCCGCCTTTTTGTCCATGTACCGCTCCGGCGCAAAGTCCTTCACTTCCGCCGCAAGACTACATTTGTAGGCTTTCGCGTCGAATTTCGAAATCGGAGCAAAGCCTACCCGCTCCTGCAAAATTCCCTCCCAGAACGCCTCTACACCGATACCTATTGGGGTAATGGCCCCCATGCCTGTCACTACTACTCTCCGCTTCATATCACATCCTCCATAAAACTTCTTCTCACACCAGGCCGCCGTCCACGCATATGACCTGTCCCGTGATATAATCCGATCTGCCTCCTGCCAGAAAGGCCACCAGCTCAGCCACGTCCGCAGGGCTGCCCATCCTGCCCATGGGAATCGATGCCACGGCTCCCTCCCTGGCTTTCTCGGGCATCTCTAAAGTCATCTCCGTTTCGATGAAGCCCGGCGCTACGGCATTGACGCAGATATTCCTGCCCGCCAGCTCCTTTGCCACGCTTTTCGTCAGCCCGATCAGCCCGGCCTTGGAGGCGGCGTAATTGGCCTGCCCCGCGTTGCCCACCACGCCTGACACGGACGAGATATTGATGATCTTGCCCCTTTTCTGCTTCAGGAACTGCCTGGTCAGGTGGCGGATGGTGTGGAAAGCGCCTTTCAGGTTCGTGTTTAAGACATAGTCATAGTCTTCCTCGGACATGCGCGCCACCAGATTATCCCTTGCCACGCCCGCGTTGTTCACCAGAATGTCCACATGGGCATATTTCGCGATGATTTCCTCCACCATCCGGCCGCATCCCGTGAAATCGGACACATCACAGCCCACAGCCTCTCCCTGTCCGCCGGCCGCCTCTATCTGCGCCACCACTTCCAGGGCACGCTCCCTGGAGCCGTTGTAGTTCACCAGCACTGCGGCCCCCCGCTTAGCCAGCGCAAGGGCGATGGCCTTTCCGATGCCCCGGCTGGCTCCTGTCACCAGCGCCACCTTTCCGGCTAATTCCTTATCTGCCGTCACTGTCTTTTCCTCTTCCATTTTCACTCCCCCATTTCTCCTGCCGCACACTCTCCGCTACAGCTGGCGTTATGCAGTCAGGTTACTCGGAAATTTTAACTGTTAAGCAGTACAAAATCCATGCCTGACCGGTTCTCGGTCCCCATGGACCAAATGCCCCGAACAGCCTGCGGGCTGATTACGGCACAAAGTTGACCGTACCGTGCACGGCCTGCGGGAATCAGGGTGTCTGTCCCGGCACCGCCGCCATGTCTTCCACTTTCGCCACATTCAGCACTTTCACGTCGCGGTTCATCTTCCTCAGAAAGCCTGCCAGCGTCCGCCCGGGCCCGATTTCCACAAAGGTATCCACGCCGTCCGCCAGCATGCGCTCCATGGTCTCCCGCCATCTTACCGTGGAGGATACCTGTCTGACCAGAAGCTCCTTGATCTTGCCGCTCTCCGTCACATAATCCGCCTCCACATTGCACAGATAAGGAATCTTCGGCGCATGCACCGAAATGCCCTCCAGTTCTGCCGCAAGCTTCTCCCCGGCTCCCGCGAGCAGCTTAGAGTGAAAGGGCCCGCTGACCTTTAAGGGAATGCAGCGCTTCGCCCCGGCTCCCTCAAGCTTCTCCGAAGCGGCCTGCACAGCCTGTGCCTCCCCGGTAATCACAATCTGCCCCGGGCAGTTGTCATTGGCGATGGACACAATCCCTTCTGTCTCCCGGCAGATACGGCCAATGGTCTCCGCATCCAGTCCCAGCACCGCCGACATGGCGCCGCCCGACGGATAAGCCTCCTGCATGAAAATGCCCCTGCAGCGAATCAGCCAGAACAATTGCGGCAGCTCCATCACCCCCGCAGCCGCCAGCGCGCCGTATTCCCCAAGGCTCAGTCCCGCGGCACAGTCCGCCTTAAGCCCCTTTTCCTCCAGCACTTTCAGAATCGCCACCTCAGTAGCCAGCATGGCGATCTGGGTATATTCCGTCACATCCAGATCGGCGTTTTCCGTAAAGCACAGTTCGGCCACATCCAGTCCCGTGGCCTCCCCCGCCGTCGCATAGACACGCCTGGCCGTCTCAAAGTTATCGAAAAAATCCTTTCCCATGCCGCTGTACTGTGCGCCCTGTCCCGGAAAGATAAATGCCGTCTTGCCCATCTGTCTCCCAATCCTTTCTTCCAACTTCTCACATCCGGTCAAATCCCAGAAGCTTCCCTGCCTGCTCCATGATTTCCCGGATGATTTCAGCGCAGCTTTGCTCCCTGTCCACCAGGCCCGCGATCTGGCCTGCCATCAGGGTGCCGTTTACGGTATCGCCCTCCATCACGGCCCTGCGCAGCGCACCCATGGTCAGCTGCTCCAGCTCTTCAAACGGAGCCCCGGCCTTTTCCTTTTTCAGGTACTCCCTGGTCATCTGATTGCGCAGCTGGCGCACCGGATGCCCGTGGCTCATGCCCGTGACCTGGGAGTCGATATCCTTTGCGGCGATAATTTTCTTCTTATAGTTCTCGTGGGCGATGGACTCCTTCGCCACCACGAAACGGGTGCCCATCTGCACCGCCTCCGCGCCCAGCATAAAAGCTGCCGCAAATCCTCTGCCGTCCCCGATTCCCCCGGCGGCGATGACGGGAATGCCCACCGCATCCGCCACCTGGGGCACCAGCGCCATGGTGGTGGCAGAGCCGATATGGCCGCCGGACTCCATGCCCTCCGCAACCACGGCATCCGCCCCGGCACGCTCCATCATTTTTGCCATGGCCACGCTGGCCACCACGGGAATCACTCTCACCCCGGCAGCTTTCCATCCGGCCATGTACTTGCCCGGATTCCCCGCGCCGGTGGTCACTGCCTTTATATTCTCCTGCGCCACCACCTCGGCGATTATGTCCGCTTCCGGATTCATCAGCATGATGTTCACACCGAAAGGCTTATCCGTCAGGGCCCTGCACTGCCTGATCTGCTCCCGCACCACCCGGGCCGGCGCCGCGCCGGCGCCGATGATGCCGAAGCCTCCCGCCTCCGACACCGCGGCGGCCAGACGGCACTCGGCCACCCAGGCCATGCCTCCCTGAATCAGGGGATATTCCACCCCCAGAAGTTCTGTTATCCTTGTCTTCATTTCCTGTCCCCGAATTCTCTTCCCCTACATGTCGATGCCCTTGGCCGCCAGATACTCCATCACATCCTTCACCGTGACCAGCTTCTCCAGATCCTCGGAGGGAATCTCCACGTCGAACTCATCCTCCAGGGCCATCACCAGCTCGAACAGATCCAGGGAATCCGCATCCAAATCATCCTTGAAACTGGTATCCTCCGTGATGACGGTGCCCTCCGCGTTCAGCTTCTCCTCAATGACTTCCTTTAATTTCTCGAACATGTCTTTTTCTCCTTTTCCATTCTGCTTTTTATGGTTTTCAAAACTATGTATAATAGTTTGAAATTCAACTTGTTTGACGTTCAAGTTATTTGATATTCAAACTATTTTGGATAATAACTCAGTCAAACAGAAATGTCAATAAGGAATTTAATATTCTGCAATTTTACTAGTATTTTTTGAAAAATATAGTATAATAGAATCAAAAATAAGATTCTATTATCAAAGTTTTATAATTGAACATAGACAACTACCCACAAGGTTCAACTTTCAAAGGAGCAGCAAAAATGTCATCCTACACAATACCAGAGGCCACCGGCGCCTCTATCCGCCCTAAGAACCTGCTGAAGCACAAGTATTTCCCCATCACCGATTTCGGTGCCAGAGAAGACGCAGCCCCGGCCCTGAATACCGAGGCTGTCAACAATGCGATTTCCGCAGCCGCAAGGGAGGGCGGCACCGTAGTCGTCCCGAAAGGGACTTTCCATCTTTATACCATCCTTCTCAAGAGCAATGTCAATCTCTATCTCTCGGAAGGATCCGTGCTGGCCGCCGCAAGGACGGATATCTCCCATTCCTATGAGAAACAGTCCGGAGAGGGAGGCAATTACAGAGAACCCGAGGTAAATCTCTACGTCGGGCTGCAGGATCACGGCCATTCCTATTTCTCCAACAGCCTAATCTACGGAGCCGATCTGGAGAATATCATGATTTACGGCAAGGGCCTGATTACCGGGGGCCGCTTCGATGAAGAGAGCGGCATCCTGGAGTATGTGCTGCAGGGCGGAGACCCCCAGGAGCCCATATCCCGGAAGGCGAAAGGCCATCAGGAGGAGTGGTTCGGCAATAAAGGAATCGCTCTGGTCCGTTGTGAGAACGTGGTCCTGGAGGATTTCTCCGTCACCATCGGCGGTCATTTCGCCATCATTGCCCAGGGATGCGAGAATCTGTATGCGAACCATGTGCTCTTAGATACCATGAGAGACGCCTTTGACATCGACTGCTGCCAGAATGTGACGGTACGGAATACCATCTGCAACTCGCTGACCGATGACGGCCTGTGCCTGAAAGCTTCTTTCGGAGCCGGTGTCTTTAAGCCTCTGACCAATGTCCTGATAGAGGACTGCACCGTATGCGGCTATGACGCGGGCAGTGTCTATGCCGGGGAATATACCAGGGACAAGCTGATTGCCCTGGACCGCTGCGGCCCCACCGGGCGGGTGAAGTTCGGCACGGAGGCCACCTGCGGCTATCATCTGGTGACCATCAGGCGGGTGAAATTCGACAGGTCCAGAGGCTTCTGTATGGAATCCGTGGACTGCTCCTCCCTGACAGATGTCATCTTTGAGGACTGCGTCCTGGACAATGTGTCCAGTTCGCCTATTTTCCTGCGGGCCGGCGACAGGGCCAGGTTCCCCGTGACGGGAAATGTCTCCTCCTCCGCCTACCCGGCCGCGGATACCAATGTACGCCTGGACGACAGGAACTGGGTGCTGCCCAACGAGAGAGCCTACCACTGCTATCCCGCCAGACGCTACGCCCCTCATTATAACAGAACCAAAACGGTGACCGTGGACGGACATTCCTCCTTTGAAATCGTAGACCCGGAGAGGCCTGTGACATGCAATCCGGCCAATTACGAAGAGATAGACGGACATTATTATCTCAAGGTCTGGCAGTCCGAAAGCTACGCGCAGAAGAACACTTCCAGCCGGGGAAGCTCCCGCCAGAATAACAACACCCAGCACCCGGAAGCCCATGGCACCTATGTGGCAGATTTGTCCAGAGAACTGCAGGAGAAAGACCTGCCCTTATATGCGAATGCCATCGGATGTTCGGCCCTGGCCACAGTGGCCAATGTGCTGATCAGAAATGTGACCATTACCAACGCGGATCCCCGCTATCCTGTCCTGCTGATGGGATTGACGGATTCTCATATGAAAAATATCGTCCTGGAGAACATCTCGGTAGAGTACAGAGGCGGGCTGACCATGGAACACGCCGTGGAGCAGCGACAGCTGAACACAGAATGGAAATTCTCCCAGTTCCACACAAAGGAGCGCGTCCAGAACCTGCCCTGGCTGGTGAACAGCTTCTTCTCCAAGGGCGAAGGGCTCCTGCCCCGGGCGGACTGGGACGCACAGAAAGAATGCTGGAGGGACAATCCCTACAATGTGCCGGAACTTCCGGACGCTTATCCGGAGCCCAGCAACTGGGGGATACTGCCCGCCTACGGCCTTTTCGCGAAACATGTGGACGGCCTGACCCTGCGCAATATCCGTTTTTCCTGCAAAGTTCCCGACGGCAGGCATGTCTGTGTCTTCGACGACGTGAAAGATGTCTGTGTGGACGGCCTGGAGGCCTGCTGTGCAAAAGACCTGGCCCCTATCGCCACCGTAACGGACCACTACAGACGCCATACCAACGCGGAGAACGTACCGGAGCAGCCCTATTTCACCACCAGTGTCACAGGGCTGGAAATCCACAGGCCATTGCTGCTCTCGGAGGGCAAAGAGAACTGCCCGCCCAGAGCAGTACATGAGAAAGAAGCCTGCGTCAGGGAAGTGGAAATCACCGCTCCCGCGCCGGGCACCCCCACGGACAGCCTTTATTCCCTGCCCACAGTGCCCTGTCAGGAGACGGGCTATCATTACGAAGTGGATACCGACAATTATCCGCTGCCCCTGACAGTGTACCGTCCTTATATCCGCCCGGTTGCCCCTGCGAAGGTTCGGGCGGGAGAGCTCTTCCAGGTAATCCTGAGCGTGGGCAGCCCCGCCAGCGACATCTCGGACGAGGCCTCCACCGCGGGAATATACAATGAGCTGCTCCGCCCCAACTACAGCGTAAAGGGCATGATTTCCTCCCTTCGGGCATCCTGTGAGAACCTCCCTGAGGGCGCGGAGTTCGATGCCGGGGCCATGCGGTTCCGGTGGACTCCCACGAAAGAGCAGCAAGGAGAGCATCGCATCGTCTTCGCGGTGGACGACGGCCTGATGCCGGAGAAGATGCAGATGAAGCTCACCGTTGAGGCATGAGGAGGAAGCGATCATGAATACAGTATACCAGACCGATTTTTCCCTGCTTCTGGAACAGCTGGCATCCATACAAGCATCCGAGCGGGACACCATCGCCAATCTGGCCAATGCCTCCGCCCTGCTGTACATGAGCTTAAAGGATATCAACTGGGCGGGCTTTTACCTGGTGCGGGAGGGCCAGCTGGTCCTGGGGCCTTTCCAGGGCAAGCCTGCCTGCATCCGCATCGACTTCGGAAAAGGCGTCTGCGGCAGCGCGGCGGCAGACGGAACTACGCTTGTAGTCCCTAACGTGCACGCTTTCGCGGGGCATATCGCCTGCGACGGCGCCTCCAATTCGGAAATCGTCATCCCCATCCACCACGCCGGAAAGCTGACGGCTGTGCTGGATATCGACAGCCCCCTGTATGAACGATTTACACAGGCTGACAGAGAAGGGCTGGAGCGCTTCTGCGCTGTTCTGGAAAAAGCCTGTGACTGGCAGATATAAGAAAGCCTGATACATCACAACACAGAAATGAGGTTTCATATGGCAAACGAAGTGACAAAGTGCCCGATGTGCGGCACAAAACTGAAAATGATAAACGGCAGGATGACCTGCAAGGAATGCGGCTACTATATCAGAGGCAGCGAGGGACAGGACAGTTTCTCGGGAGCGGTGCAGCAGACCTCCACAGGAGGCAGCCCATACCCTCAAAGCAGCACCGGCACAGCGGGCAGTACAGGCAGCCAGTACCAGACGACCTCCCGGTCCGCCCCCACAAGGCAGACCGGCACCATGGGACAGACCAGTACTTCCTGGCGGAACGGCCCCTCCGTTTCCTCCGCCCCCAAACAGCCTGCCGAGCACAATCCCACCGTGGCAATCGTGGTATCCATCGTTACCGGCGTCATCTGCCTGATACTGTTCGCGGTCATCGTACTGGCAAAATCCGGCGCTCTCACACATATGCTCCCCGAGAGGGAATCTGCGGAAAGCGTTGCAAGCGCTTCTTCCAGCCAGCCCCGGAAAGCCTCCGACCAGGCATCGGAAGAGTCCGGCCAGACCACCCGGGGAGATGTCAACTCCTATTACAGACTGCCCCAGTCAGACTTTTTCTGTTCTGTGGCCGAATATATCTGGGATAAGCCCTGCGACACCATCACGGACGAGGAGTTCGCCAACCTCACTGCCATCCAGATCGACCGGGATGAGAAGAGCATCACCTATCAGCTGGGGTACGGCGATACCCTGTCAGCCTCCTATGAATCCGACGAGGGAATGGAACTTTCCGACCTGTCCTGCTTTACCGGACTGGAGTGGGTCTCCATCGATGCTTCCTTTGAAAAGGGCGATCTGAAAGGGCTGGAGAACCTTTACGGCCTTTATTCGGAGAACAGTCTCGATGAGATAGCCGACATTGTTCCTTATCCGGAATATATCACGGATTTGGGCGTGGCGGACACTTTCCTGGCCTCAAGTCTAAACGGCCTGGAGGATTTCCCCAACCTCATGTACTTAAAAGTGGACTATGCGGGATTGACGGATATCTCCGCCCTTACCCAGTCCCCTGACCTGCTTGGCCTGAATCTCTCAGGCTGCGACCGGCTGACGGACTTCTCCCCGCTGATGTCCATGATCAATCTGGAGGAGCTGACAATCGAGTCCGATCAGCTGAAAAGCATTGATTTCATCAAAAACATGCCTGCCCTGAACAGCCTGAGCATAGAGAGCACCCAGGTATCCAACGTTGACGCGCTGGCGGAATGCCCCCAGTTAGAGTATCTGTACCTGTATCTGGACGGCTCCTATTCCATCACCGACTATTCCGTCATCGGCAATCTGACGCTCCTGAACAAACTGGCCCTGGAGATGAGCGGGAACTATAACGGCATCATGCCCTCCTTTGAAAACCTGACGAACCTCCAGTACCTGTCCCTGAAAGGCGCGCGGGATGTGGCTCCCATCAAGGATGCGGTGAACCTGACCTATCTCTCCCTGGAGGACTGCAGCGGGGATTCCCTGGACGTAATTGCCTCCCTGCAGGAAATCCAGAGCCTTTACATCAATGATTTCTCCTCCTATACCAGCTCCCTGGAGCCGCTGACCCATCTGCCGAATCTGATGATGCTGGATTTGGAAGATACATCCGTCTTCGGAAACATCGAGGAGATATTCGGCATCCCCACTTTGCGCTATCTGTATCTGGACGACTGCCAGGTGGGCATGGACTTTGCCAGCCTCCCTTCCAACGAGACGCTGGAAGTCCTGTCCCTGAACGATATCTCCATCCTTTACGATCCCACCTACAACAATGGGGACAAGGTAAAGCTGTCGGATCACTATGATATGTTCGACTGTTTCCCGAATCTGACAGAGCTGTACATAGAATCCACGGAAATCGACAGCATCGAGTTCGTGGCGAAACTGCCGAAACTCCAGTACCTGGACATCACGGACAACAATGTCACCAGCTTAAAACCCCTGGAATCTCTGAGCGATTTCCAGGCTGTATGGTGCGGACAGAACACCATTCTGGAAACCCTGCCGGAAAGCAGCGGCATCACGGTGTACACAACTGAATACTAAGCAATCAGGGGCTGTCCCAAGACAGCCCCTTTAAAATATTCTTTGTAAGGAAAATTATCCGACCGTAACCGGGACAATCCAATAACGCCCTGTCCCCTGTTCCAGACAGTTCAAGCGCCTTTCCTCAAACAGGTATCCGTTGTCCAGCACGATTTCACAGGCCACATTGTCAGGGCAGGAGACTTCCAGGAAAATCTTCTCCCCCTCTCTTCTCCAGGACACTGCCATCTCGCCGTCCGGCAGGATGTGGCTTGCTCTTACGTGAGAGAGACTTTGGATGAATTTCGGCCGGACGGACACTTTCCTGCTGTTCACCACATTGATTCCTCCGGGATAACGCATGTACCACTGGGACACATCGGCAAGGAAGTGATGGTTCTGGGAAATCTTATGCCTTGTCTCATCCGGCAGGAAATGCTCCGGTATCGTCGTGTCCCCCCGCTCCGCAAAATATCCATAAGAGGGATATTCCTTACTTGTGATCATCCGGTAGGCCAGCTCTGACTCTCCAAAGGCGGAGAGCACATGGAACAGAACCCGCATCCCCAGGAAACCGCATGTGGCTTTTTCGCCGTCCCTGCGCACCAGCTCCATCAGCCTGCGGAACGCCTCCGGTTTCTCGCCGCTGTCAAAGATATTATAGTAAATCCCCATGGCCTGGCCGCTCTGGCAGGAACTCTTTACCATCATTGTGCCGAAATCGATGTACTGTTTGCGGACAGCTTCCCTGATTTCCCTGCCCAGCTGCTCCGCAAACGCCGCGTGGATGGACAATCCCACGGCCCGGAACATCTCCCGCCCCAGACAGCACATATCGTATACCATGACGCTGTCCGTGAAGCCGAGAGGCACCTCGTAGTCACTGCTGCCCCGGTCCACCGGAACCCAGTCTCCCAGTCCGATGGCAATGATGCCCTTCTCGTCCCTCCGCCTGCCTGCATACTCCAGATAACGCAGCATGGCGTGGGCATTTTCCCGTATAATTTCCACGTCTCCTCTATATTGATAAATACGGTAGGGAATTTCAAATAAAGCAAGATCCCAGGCAGGCCCGTTCCCCCATTCGTAGCCCCAGGTATCCGTGGGCACGATTCCCGGAAGCATTCCGTCCTCAGCCATGGCAAGGCGGATATTGCGAAGCCACTCCCTGTAGCTCTCCTCCGCCCCCAGGTTCATCATGATATGCTCCGCGGAGGCTGCGGCATCCCCTGTCCATCCGTTCTTTTCCCGATGAGGGCAGTCCGTGGGGAAATAGTAGAAATTGGACAAATCGCTGCGCCTGCACATCTCGAAAATACGGTTGGCCGTCTCATCCGAGCAGCCAAAAGAACCACGCTGTTCCAGATTGGAACTCATGACCAGATAGGTCAGAAGCCCCTCTGTGGCCTGCTCCGGGGTGATGCCGGACACATACAGATAGCGGAACCCGTGATAGGTGAACATGGGCTCGAAAACCTCTTCCTCTTCACTTCCCACCACATAGATATCCCTCTGGGCATAACCGTCCGGATAAAAATTGATATTGTTATAATCCACCGCGCCGTCCATCAGCTCCTCGCTGCATTGGATGTCGATGCGCTGGCCGGGCGTCCCCTTAATCTTCAGCCGGAAAATGCCGGCATTGTTCTCCCCGAAGTCATAGATGTAGCCGCCCGTCCTGACCGGCGCTTTCTCAGGAGTCTCCTGACCGAGCAGGCCCTCACGGACATCCGGCCTGGGAGCGTAGGGCACCATCTTTCCCGGACAGATTTTCACCGGCTCCAATTCCTTTGTGATTGCCACAGGGTCTGCCTGGCAGAGTCTGGCCTTTCCCCGGGGCCTCTCCGCGGGTATCGGATCATGCCATGTCCCATCCTCCGCAAATCCGGGCTCTGTCCATCCTGCCGGCTCCTGCCGCCTGTCATAAAATACCCCTGACCTTAAATCGTTGAACAGGACAGGGCCTTTCCTGCACCTGAAATCCTCCGCGTCAAAGGCCAGTTCTTCCTCTCCGTCCTTAAGGGCCACGCTCAGCGCAAGCTTCGGCGCGGAATTGAACACATTGTCCATGAAGTCCCATACTTTCGTCTTGCCGTTCTGGAACCCGTCCCCCAGCATGACGGCAATGACATTCTCGCCCTGGCGGAGCCAGGTTGCGATGTCGTACCGGTCATAGTAGGTGATATGATCCGTGTTGGAGATATAGGGGGCCAGGAACCCTTTCGTAATCTTCCTGCCGTTTACGAACAAATCGTAGAATCCCAATCCGCAGATCACGACCTCCCCTTCCGCTTCGGCGGCGGACAGCGCAAAGCTCTTCCGAAAGAGCGGGGCCGCCACATGCTTCAGGTAGGTGGAATGCTCCCTGCATTCGCTGACGAACTTCTTTGAAAACACCATCTTCCACATTTCCTTTCCATTTATTGTCTTACTGCCTTATCCTCTTTTCACCAGATTACACCAACCGGATGGATTTGTCCATTCTTTTTACTAAAATGAAAGACAGAAAAACCGCACAGGGGAAGCCTCCGCAGAACACAGAAGCTTCATACGAACAGTCAGCCCTGTATGGCGATTCCCCTATGCGGTATCCATTCTCAAAATCTATAGAACTTTACAATCCTTACTGAACCACAGACAGATATCTGTCATATGCGCCCTGCTCGATTGCCATCAGGTCAGCCAGCTTCATCTGCTCCACTGTGCTGACATAATTGTCCCAGTCGGCATCTACATCCAATTCGCCGGTGAAGAACTGTGCCTTGGTGGTGCTCAGGTAGTTGTTTATATCGTTGTACAAGGTCAGCCTTGCGTCCGCTTCCTCGGTGGTATAAGCGATGCGCGGATACATATCGATGAATTCGATGCCATCCTGACGGTTCGCATAGGCTGTCAAAGCTGCCCATCCGTAGGTCTCGATGACGCTGTCCTTCAGCAGAGTATCCACAGGAACGTCGAACAGAGCGCCCCTTACGGCCGTCACTTCATACAGGTTGAATGTGCCATTGAACACTGCTCCCTTATAACGGAACTCCTCGTCGGAAGCATACCCCTCCGGGCAACGCATCTGAGGATTCTCAAAGTCCAGGTCTTCGTCATGTACGAAATCGAATGTCACGCCTTCATATCCCCTGTTGGAAGCCAGCTTTCCTTCCTCGGTATAGAAGTAATCCAGGAACTTCACTGCCTCTTCCGGATACTCGGTATCTGCACCTATTGCAATCTTGATGCCGTTATCCACCGCGCTGGACATAGGAGCTGTCTTCTCGCTGTGGAACTCGGAGGTCAGACCGGCTACGCCGACCCAGTTGGCATCATACTCGATGCCCTTATTGGCCATGACGAAAGGAGCGGAACCACAGCCCATCATGCCGTATGCATCTGCCTGCGCTTTGTTGGTGACCTCATCGGAAGTGAGGGTGTAAGCCTCCTGCTCTATCAGCCCCTCTGAGAACAGCTTATTCATGTATCTCAGGTACTCCTTGTATGTATCCGAGGTATTGACCAGATATACCTTACCGTTGTCGTCCGCCTCCCAAAGCAGACCAGGGCTTCCCACGCCGCCCATATTGATGCCGAAGCCGTTCATGATTGCGTTCTCCACCGCCTCATAGCCCGCTCCATAGAGCATGGGAACCTCGTCATTCGGGTCGCCGTTGCCGTTAGCATCCTGTTCCTTGAAAGCCTTCAGCATATCGTACAGTTCATCGAGAGTGGCGGGAACCTGCAGGTTTAGATTCTCCAGCCAGTTCCTGTTGATATAGGTCCTGGACAGACGGTCTGTCAGGTCGACTCTGACACCGGCCAGTCCATAGATGCTGCCGTCCGATGCGGTGACGAACGCTTCCAGATCCGGAAACTCCTCAAAAGTCTTCTGCATGTTGGGCATCAGGTCGATATAGTCTTTCAGGTTCAGGAAATATCCATCTGCTCCCCACTTGTTCACATCGCCGATACCGCCCACATCCCAAATCAAATCCGGCACTCTGTCGTCCGCGATGACCAGGGTACGCTGTGTCGCCCAATCGGTCTGATAAAACTCACAATCCAGGCGGATGCCCAGACGGCTGGCATACTCTTCGACTACAGCCAGGTTCTTCCAGTCCTCCAATCCGGAAGGCTGAGGGCCTACCAGCTTTAACGTAATCTCCTCCTCGGAGATGCGGCCATATGCCGAAGCCGCGCTGCTGTCGCTTCCGCCGCTCTCTTCGCCGCTTTCCCCTTCAGCGCCGCTGTCGCTTTCTTCTCCCGCATCGCTGCTCTCTTCCGCTTTGCTTTCCTCCGCGGGAGCGCTGGAAGACTCTTTGCCACCGTCACTGCCGCCGCATGCTGCCAGGCCGCAGGTCATTGCCGCTGCCATCAGAATCGCAAGCAGCTTTTTAGAACATTTTCTCATTCTTTATACCTCCCTAGTATAATATTTATAATATACATATCCCGGAATGCCTTTCCTCCCCGACGCATTTCGCTGCGGAATCCATTGATTCCATCGATATGCAATTATCCTTGTGTCGCATGTGTCTTCTGCCTGACTCTCAACCCTTGACGGAACCAATCATGACGCCTTTCTCGAAATACTTCTGCAGGAACGGGTATATCAGCAGCATGGGTGCCGTGGAAATCACGATAATGCCATACTTCAGCATGTTCGCCGTGTCCGCCTGCTTGATCAGGGCCATCATCTCCTCCACCGAGAATGTCTTGCCCTCTGCCATGGCCGTCTGGGCGAAAGTGCTCTTGGTCAGAATCTCCCGCAGGAACAGCTGCAGGGGATATTTGCCTCTGTCTTTCAGGTAGATCATCTCCGTGAAGTAGGAATTCCAGCGTCCCACACCGTAATACAGCGCCATGACCACGGTGATGGCCTTGGAAAGCGGGAAGACAATCTTGTTGAAAATCTGGAAGTCGTCGCACCCGTCTATGATGGCCGCCTCCTGGATTTCCATGGGAATCGAGGTCATGAAGAACGTGCGGCAGACAATCAGATTGTAGGTGGAGACCAGACCATTGATCAGTATCACAGTCCTTGTATCCAGCAGCCCTAGCTGCTTCACGTTCAGGTAGCCCGGAATCAGGCCGCCGCTGAAGTACATGGTAATCATGAAGAACACCATCAGGAACTGCCTGCCCTTTAAATCCCTTCTGGACATGGCGTAGGCACAGGGCAGTGTCGCTGCCAGATTGAGGACAGTCCCCACGATGGTATAGAAAAACGTATTCGCGTAGCCGCTCCATATCTCCGTGTACTGCATCAGGTATTTATATCCGTCCAGAGACGGCTCCACCGGCCAGAGGATCATACGGCCGCCAGCCACTGCCTTGGGGTTGCTGAAAGACGCGCTGATTACGAATATCAGAGGATACAGCATCACTATCAGCAGCAGAATCAGCACCACATACATGACGATGACAAAAGTTCTGTCCCCTATGCTAGTATCTCTTTTTACTTTTATGCTACCTCTTTGACTCTTCATCATTCTATGTACTCCTTTCCTCAGAACAGGCTGGTCTGGGTCGCCCGGTTAGATATGGTGTTGGCGATGATCAGGATAATCGAGTTGACGACAGAGTTGAACAATCCTGCCGCCGTACCAAAGGCGAAATCCGACTGCTCCAGGCCTACCTTGTACACATAGGTGGAAATGACCTCCGATGCGCTGACATTCGTGGCATTCTGCAGCAGATACACTTTCTCATAGCCAACGCCCAGGAGGGACCCGCAGTTCAATATCAGGAGCACGATGATAGTGGGGACCAGCACGGGCATATTGATGTACCAAATCTTCTGGAGCCTGGAAGCGCCGTCCATCTCCGCGGCCTCAATCAGGGACTTGTCCACACCGGAAAGGGTGGCGAAGTAGATGATGCTGCCCCAGCCCATCTCCTGCCATACGCCGCTGAGCACATAGACCCATTTGAACAGACCCGGCTCCTGTAGGAAAGCCACCGGCTCTCCCCCCGCCATGGTGATGAATTTATTGATGATGCCCGAGGAGGGGCTCACGAACAATGTCACCATACCGCACAGGACCACCACAGATATGAAGTGAGGCGCATAGGATATGGTCTGGAATGTCTTCCTGAACCGGTCGTTCTTTACTTCGTTCAGCAAAAGCGCCAGAATGATGGGAATCGGGAATCCCAGTATCAGCGACAGGATGCTCAGCGTCAGAGTGTTCTTCAGGATGACCGGGAACCAGTAGGAAGTGAACAGGCGCGTAAAGTTGTCGAATCCCACCCACGGGCTGCCCATGATTCCTTTCCGCATGCTGAAGTTCTTGAACGCGATCAGGATGCCGTACATGGGCTTGTACGCGAACAGGATGAAATAAATCACTGCAGGCGCGCACATCACATACAACCGCCAGTTCCTCATTACGCTTTTCTTCTTGGGTGCCGCTTCTCGTTCTCTTCGCTTTGTCTGTGCCATGTTCCCTCCATGTTTCCCAGAGACAGAGGCTATGCCTGGGGATATTGGCCCCATGTTGCCTGCTCCGTGTACGTAATATTATTTTACTTTATAGCATTTTATCAGAAATAACGCATTTCGCAAAAATGAGCTGCTCAAATACTATGATATCTTGCAAAAAAGAATAGTATATTTCGTCGAAATATACAATTATTATAATTGCCTTTTAGGTATTCATTATTGCCATTTTAATGGATTGTCCACAGAAAAAGTTTTCAGACAAGGGAAACTCGTGTTTTCTCTGCAAAAAACTTCTGATTTGCGTTATCTTGGAAAAGAAATTTGACTTAGTCCATCAGAAATAGTATAATGAAGAAAAGATATTTATACAACAAGAGCGATGCTATAGATACAATAGAGGTGAAAGATGCCGAAAAACAATCCTGCCTATAGTGCCGACCGCGCTCTAGGCTTTGAATTTTACCCCCCCCGGCAGCCGAATTTCCATTTCAGCTGCTGGATGCCGACTATGTGAGGGATGTCCGCAGCCATAGCCCGCAGCGGGGCAGCGCGCCGGCCATATCCTTTCTCTATACTGTCTCCGGGACAGGGCAAATCCGTCAGGACTGCGATCCCCTGCAGCTTCCCCCTCAGAGCTGTTGTCTGGTTCAGGCCGGGGCATGCAGCGACTGCGGCTCCCTGTCTCCAGATGAACCCTGGAGCTATTATTATGTCCGGTTTACCGGCATCGGGGTGCAGCTTTATGCGCCATATCTTCTGGACAGGCTCTGCTGCCTCTATCCCGGAAAGCCGAAGAGGCTGATGGAAATCTTCCGTATATTACAGAAAGGCGATTCTCTCTCCCCGCTCCTGGCCTGCTCCAGAAATTCCCTGCTGATTACGGAGCTGTTGGACATGCTGCTGGAAAGCCGGTACAAGCCCGCCCCCGCGGGTCAGCCGGAGGATCCGGATATCCTGGCCCCTGCCTATGAGTATATCCGCAAGAACTATGCCAGCCCATTGACCGTGGAGGATCTGGCCAGGGAGTGCTGCCTGTCCAAGTATTATTTCCTGCGCCAGTTCAAGAATGCCTGCGGGGAATCTCCCTATCAGTATCTGACCAGGCACCGGATCGACGCGGCCAAGCTTCTTTTAGCGGATACGGAGCTGCCCATGAACGCCATCTCCGCCAAGGTGGGGTATGCGCATTATGGGAATTTTCTGGTGCATTTCAAGAAATTGGAGGACATGACTCCGGCGGAGTATCGCAGGAGCAAGCAGTAAGCCGGATGACATCCCTCAAAGCATCTTGCCGGGAGCCGCAAGTATCGTCAGGGCGCTCCGGGGCAAAAGCGCCACCATCTGCTCCCGCAGCAGGGTGTCCTGCGCCGAGGAATCCTACGGTGGATTGAATTGGCAGGAAAATGAAATTGAGTATTGACAGCCACCCTGTCCTGTGCTACACTATCCAGAACGATGGAAATACCTATATGAGGGAGTAGTCAGCGCGATTCGCGTGGCAAGTCAACAAACGCGGCCTTATAGGTCTGGCTTGTCTTAAATAACGAGACTCATACATAGCTGTGGAAACGGTGGGATTGCCCTGCCAGAAGTTTTCGCCGCTATGCATGGGTCTTTTCTTCGTAAGGAAAAGCAGGCGCTGTTTCAAAAAACGAAAGAAAGGGGTAGGAAAAATGGAATTGGCAACGGTAATCTTCTTGTTTCTCGTAGGCATCGTATTCATCATAAAGGGCGGGGACTTCTTCGTGGACGCCGCCTCCTGGATGGCGGAGGTCAGCGGCATCCCCAAGCTGATTGTGGGCGCCACAATCGTCAGCCTGGCCACCACCCTGCCGGAGATGCTGGTCTCCGTCATGGCTGCGGCAAAGGGCAGCGTGGACATGGCCATCGGCAATGCCGTGGGCAGCGTCACCGCCAACATCGGGCTGATCATGGCCATATCAGTGATCTGTATCCCCAGCGTCATCAGGCGGGCGGATTATCTCATGAAGTCGATTCTCATGCTGGCCGCCGCCATCCTGATTGTAGTGTGCGGCGCATCCGGCCAGCTGGGCATCCCCATAGCTGTGGTCATGATTGCCATCTTCTGCATCTTCCTGTGTGAGAACGTGAGCTCCGCGAAGCGCTCCATGAAAGCCGGCGCAGACGCGGCGGGACGCAGGAAAATCGAAGGGAAAAAGGAAGTGGCCGTGAACGTGGTGAGGTTCATGGTGGGCGCCATCGGCATCGTATGGGGGGCGGATCTGCTGGTGGACAATGGCAGCGCCCTGGCCGCCATGGTAGGTGTGCCGGAGCGGGTCATCGGCGTGACTATCATCGCTGTGGGAACCTCCCTGCCGGAACTGGTCACCACCATCACCGCCATCATCAAGAAGCAGTCCTCCCTCTCTGTGGGCAATATCCTGGGGGCCAATATCATCGACCTGACTTTGATTCTGCCCCTGTGCTCCCTGGTGTCCGGGAAAGCCCTTCCCATCGCGGCCACCTCCGCAAGGTATGACCTTCCCGCCTGTCTTTTGGTAGGCTGCATCGCCCTGATCCCCGCCATGGTCTTCCAGAAGTTCCAGAAGTGGCAGGGCATCCTGCTACTGTGTGTGTACGCGGGGTATCTGTACCTGACATGCTCTGCCGTGGCGGCCTAGGAGCCGTGGCAGCGTAAAATCATCAAAAAATCCCGCCCCGGCAGTTCTATCCCATGTCGCCCAGGCGGGATTTCTTTCTATGATTCTCACATGTACTCTGATATCATATTTGCCGAGTGAGCGGAAAAGCAAGCGGGCCGAAATATGCCTGTCGCTCTTCACATCATCGGAATCACGGCCAACTATCTCTGCAATCTACCCGTCCGTAAATCCTGGATTAGTATAGCTTACCGGATATGTCAATCCATCCTCGCATTCATCTGCGCCGCCTGCTCCGCCAGCCTCTCCTTGGTCAGCGGGTACGCGCCGAAGAGCAGGGCCCCGGCCACGCACATGACGGCGGGCACGGCGATGGTGCAGACAATCAGGGCCGTGCGCACCTGGGGCGGCTGGGACCGGGCCTCCCCCTGGAAACCTGCCGCCTCCAGGATGTAGCCCGGGATGGCGCCGCCCACCCCCATGCCGCACTTGGTGATGAAGCCGGACAGTGCCGCAATGGCCGCATCCGTCCGGTAGCCCAGCTTCAGCTCCACGTAGTCTGTGTTGTCCGCCTGGATGCCATAGGTCAGGGGCATGCACAGTCCGTCCGCGAACCCGGCGATGGCCATGGCCACAAGCAGAATCGGGATGCTGGTGACGTCGATCAGGCGCAGCAGCGGCGCCGTGCCGATCAGGGTCAGGCTCAGCATATAGGCTTTCTTTCGCCCAATCTTTCGAATCAAAGCGCCTACCAGCAGCGTAGCCGGCAGCAGCGCGCACAGCTGCACCACGCTCACCACGCTCAACAGCTTCAGGTTCCCAATCACATAGGTGAAGAAATAGGCCAGGGTGGTGTTCATCACGTATTTCCCAATCATGTAGATCAGGGCAGCCAAAAAGGTGATTGCCACCGGCTTCTGACCCAGAATGCGGAACAGATCCTTTATCCTATAGCTGTCCTTCCCCGGCCGGGCCTGCACCCGCTCCTTTAGCCCCAGCGCGCCCAGGATGGAGCAGCCCGCGATCACCGCCGTGGCGATCAATATCAAGGTGATATAGCCCTCCTTCTCGGACACATTGCCGATGATCACAGGGGCGCTTAAGTTCACCAGAAAGGAGCCCAGGGTATAGACGAAGCCCTTCTGGGCGCTCAGGGCGCTGCGCTCCTCCATGTCTGTGGTCATCACCGGCAGCATGCTGTTCAGGGAGATGTCCATCACCGGGAACAGCACTCCAATCAGCAGATAGGTCACATAGGCGATGGCCAGCTTCCCGGAAGTGGCCATCAGGGGCGCGAACCAGATCAGCAGGAAGTTCAGGGAACACAGCACCGTTCCCACAATCAGGGCGGGCCGGAAATGCCCGTATTTCGTGGTGGGCAGCCGGTCGATGAAAAATCCCATAAAGGGATCCTTCAGGGCGTCCATCACCCGGGCGATCAAAAACAGGGTGGCACAGGCCGCCGGATTCAGGCCGATTACATTAGTGTAGAAAATCAGAAGATAAGACCCCAGTATGGTCTGTATCGGGATATTTCCCAGGTTCGTCAGCCCGAAGCTGATTTTTTCTTTCATCGTGACTTTGTCGCTCATTTGTCTCCCTTCTCTGGAGGAACCTCCCCCGTCTGCCCTCTGGTCTCCCACCGGAAACCTGCAATGCCGTCGAACCCCTGCCCCTGGGCAGGAGATTCCGCGGCTCTTCCGTCACAGCTGTCCCGGGCCGGCCGCTGTCCCGTCAGGCCACTGTCAGCCTTCCGGCCCGGCCAGTTTCCTCTCCACCCAGTCCGCCAGCCTGATCATGGTCTCCTCCTCAAAAGGGCTGCCCAGTCCCGCGCTCTCCACCAGGTCAGGGAAGTCCATGGTGCCGCTCTCCCTGCACAGGCGCAGATAGCTCTCCCAGCTGGCCGCCTTATCCTCCTGCATCCAGCGGTAGTACCCCAGAGCGCAGATTTCCGCCAGGGCATAGTCGATGGCATAGAAGGGCCAGTGGTAGATATGGGGGATGCGCTGCCAGCCCCGGCCCTCCCGCAGGTTCACATTGCCGTCATAATCCTTGTCCGGGAAGTATTCCCTGTCCAGTCTGGCCCAGAGCCTATTGCACTCTGCCGCCGTCATGTCAGGACTCTCATAGACCAGCTGCTGGAACTCGTCCTGCAGGCACTGGTTGATGATCAGCCGTACCGCGTCCTCCAGATGCATGGCCCGGTAATCCCCGGCCCGTTCCCCAAAGAACAGCTCCATATAGGGCATGGCGAAGAACTCCATGGCCATGGCATGGGTCTCCGCCATCTCCGAGGTGTTCCGGCAGTGCTCCCTGATCTCCTCATCCCGCTTCAGATACCCCTGAAAAGCATGGCCCCCCTCATGGCACATGATGTAGGCATTCTCAATGGTGCCGTCAAAATTGGCGAAGATGAAAGGGGCTCTGTATTTCTCAAATATAGTCATATAGCCGCCGTCCCGTTTCCCCTCCCGGATTTCCACGTCCGCCAGACCGTTGTCCAACAGAAAAGCGATGAATTCCGCCGTCTCCGGCGACATTTCGGTGTACATCCTGCGGGTGGCCTCCAGGCAGGCTGCGGTGCTGCCGGGCCGGGCTCCTCTCTTTGCTCCGGCGCTGTCCGCTTTCCTCCCGGCCTGCGTCTCATCGGCCCCGTCATCTGGCGCTGTTTCCCAGGCCCTATCGGCGCCAGGTCCGCTGGCCGATGCAGACTCCACGCACACAGGCACAGGATTCCCCTGGGGGAAATGCACCCCGGAATCATATATGCAGAGATGCTCCAGGCCCAGCCGGTCTCTGCGGCGCTCCTCCAGTTTCCGGGACAGGGGCACCAGATATTTCTTCACCAGCTCCCGGAACGCCGCCACCTCCTTCGGCCCATAGCCGATGCGCATCATGCGGAAATAGCTTAACTCCACATAATCGGAAAAGCCCATGGCTTTGGCCTGTCTGCGCCGGTTGTCCAGCAGCTTGTCGAAAATTTCCTCCAGCTCCTGCCTCTGGGCCTCCCAGGAATCGGCGATGGCCAGGGAGACCCTCCGCCTCACGTCCCTGTCAGGGGACTGGGCGAGAGGCGTCATGAGGTTCCGCTTGCGTTTCTCTCCCTCCCACTCCACCGTCCCGTTGGACGTCAGCTGGTTGTACCTGGCAAGGAGCTTATTCTCCTCCTGGGCCAGCTCAATCAGGCGGCTGTTGAACCCGCTCTGCCCGGCCTCCATGACGGCGAATACATAAGGCCCCAGAAGCTTCTCCAACTCCTTTCGATAGGGCGAATCCAGAATCAGCCGGTCTAACTGATTAGACAGGTCGTTCAGCTTCGGCCCTATTTCATCGTAGTAATCCTGCTCTGCCGCGTAAAAGGCATCGTTCACGTCCATATCGTGCCGGACATAGCACAGATCCATGGCCGTCATGTCCGCTGTCAGCTCATAGCGTTTCTTCAGGACTGCCATGCATGCCTCTGCGCCTGCCGCCTTCCGAAGCTCCTCCATCAGCGGCCTGTAGCGGCCTTCCAGTTCCTCATAGCTCACCCTCTCATAGGGCATTTCCTTAAAATGTATCATCGCGACCTCCATTTTCTCCAACCGTCCACCGAACCCGGCTTGTTTTCCACGGCAGCGTCCAAACCCAACGGTACTTTTGCGCAGAACTTTTCTGATATGAAAAGAAAGGCGTTTCCGCCCCTTTTCCAGAAATGTCCCCAGTCTCCCTACATTATACATAAATGTGGTACATTTTCAATAGCATATCTAAGTTTTTCGGATACCCTGTCCTCGTCAGGGCAGAAAGGCTCCGGAAAACTTGCAATTTTTCCTTCTTGCCCATAAAATGTCTGTAACGAACCGGCTCCAAAACGGATATATAAAGTAAGCACGCAAAAAAAGCTATGCTTGGCAGTTCCCGGGAAACTGCTGCAGGCCGGAAAGGAGGCGAGGCATGGAAGAGCTTTACCGACAATATTCACAGATTGTATTCCATTTTCTGTACAAAAGATGCAATGACCCCGCCCTTGCGGAGGATCTGATGCAGGAGACCTTCCTGAAGGCCCTGGAGCGCCTGGACAGCTACGACCACAGCTGCAAGCTCTCCACCTGGCTGTGCCAGATTGCCAAACACCTGCTCTACCAGCACTGGGACAAAAGCCGCCGGGTACAGCTGGAAGAGCTGGACGAGTCCATGCAGTCCCGCCAGGATACGGAGCAGACAGCCATGGCAAAAGTGGAGCTGGCGGATGTGTGGGACAGACTGCAGGCCCTGTCCCCCGATGCCAGGAAGACCGTGGAGCTGCGGGTGCTGGGAGACCTTTCCTTCCGGGAGATCGGGGATTTGCTGGGAAAGACCGAGAACTGGGCCCGGGTCACATTCTACCGGGCGAAGCTGACCCTGATCCAGGATTCCTGAAGCCTGCTGCCGCAAAGCCCGCTGAGGAAGCGTATCGCTCCTGTGGCATATGCCGGAACGTTATTATCTGCGCGTACAGTCACGCCACGAATCCACTGCCTGAAAAAAACAAACACGCCCGCCGGACATTCCAGGGCACAGTCCGAGCGGAGACAAAGGAGGCTAATATGAAAAACAAAGATTGTGATATCGTAAATGACCTGATACCATCCTATGTGGACGGAATATGCTCCGATGCCACGAAAGAATATGTGGAAGGACATACGCAGAAGTGCGAAAGCTGCCGCCAGATGCTGGAAACCTACAAGGACAATGTGCTCTCCGGCGAAAAGCTGGAGCAGCGGGGAATGGACGGATTGAAGAAAATAAGGACAAAGATGAAGTATCAGAACCTTGTGTGCTATCTGGTGCTGGTGTTTTTGGTCTACTGCGGCGTCCAGGTGTTCTTTGCCAACCATACGAACTATATCATATTCGGCAATACTACGCTGCTGTTGGTCATCTGCATCCTGGCGAACCTTCTGGCCTCTTTCGGCTATAAGGCCAGGAACAGGCCAGGCAAAATCCAGTATCTGCTGGGGGCTGCCTCCCTTGTGCTGGATGTGTACTTCGTCTTTGTGTTCATTTATGCCGCCTCCAGCATCACCTCGGGCGCTGAAAGGCTGTTCGGGCAGGAGCTGATGAACACAGGCCCTTTCCTGGAGCGGCAGCTCATCGCAGCCTTTGCGGCCCAGCTGGTGTTCTTCGGCTGTAATCTGTGGGCCGTCATCAAGCAGGATAAGAACTGCGGCTGGCTGCTGAACCTGAACATGACGGGCATCTTCCTCATGATCAATTATGATTTGTGGATGAAACGTATGGATTCCATTGAGACCTTGCTGCCTGCCATCTTCAAGAGCACCTTCGCCCCCCTTGCCGCCGGCGTCCTGGGGATTGCCGCCAGCCTCGTCCTCGCCAGAATCCTTCGGAAAAAGGATGCCGGCCTCATGGCGGATGGACAATAGGCATGCCATCGGTTCCTGATGCTGCCGTGAGCCCTCTGGCTCCGGCAGGCAAAAAGCTTGGCGGAAACCGCTGAATCCAAAAACAGGGCCGCTGCTTTGGCAGATCATCTGCCTTTGCAGCGGCCCTTATCCCAGCCTTTTCTCTATCTGCTCCTCTGAATCTCCAGCACCTTGTAGGTGAACGTGCCAGCGGCGGTCTCCACCTCCACGTTGTCCCCCACCCTGCAGCCGATCAGCGCCTTGCCCACGGGGCTTTCGTTGGAAATCTTACCCTTTAAGCTGTCCGCCTCGGTGGAGCCCACGATTTTGTACTCCAGCTCCTCGCTGTACTCGATGTCCAAGAGCTTCACCACGCAGCCGATGTTGATTTTGTCCAGGTCTACCTCGTCCTCTACCACCACCTCGGCGTTCTTCAGAATCTTCTCCAGCTCCTCGATCCTGGCCTCGATGTCCCGCTGCTCATCCTTGGCGGCATCGTACTCGGCGTTCTCGGACAAGTCGCCCTGCTCCCTGGCCTCCTTGATTTTCTGGGCCACTTCCTGGCGCTTCACTACTTTCAGCTCATGTAATTCATCCTCATATTTTCTGAGCCCCTCGTAGGTCAGAATATTTTTCTTCTCCTGCATTTTACTTACATCCTTCCTGCTCTATTCTTTCAATTTTTTCGGATTTCCAGCTTTTCCGTCTTCATCTATTTCTGCTATCTTGCAAATCCTACCATAGTATACCTTCGTTTTTGGGCAGTGTCAAGGCAATCTGGGACAGTTACATCGTTTTTGTGCGCTTTTCCATATCTCTTTCATGGAAAAATATGTGATTTTCTTTCCCCTGGCCATGATTCTGCGCCTTTTTTCCTCCACAGAGAGCATATCCAGCCAGATACTCCCCTCCGGCACTGCCGACACCGCCATGTAGGCCTCTCCCGTGAAATCCACGATATTCACGGCCTCCTTGCAGAAAAAACGCAGGCGCTTCAGGGCCGCGGCGTCCTCCAGAAGCTGCAGTTCCACAGCCAGTCCATATTCCGTATAGAAATCCTCCACAAAGGCAGCCAGCTCTTCGTCATACTCTGCCTCCGTCAGAATCCACCGCAGGCTTTTCATCCTCCGGGCACAGGCTTCTATCACGGGCAGGACACCGTCCGCCCTTCCAAGTATGATGAAATGCGGCCAAATGGCCTTTGGAAACAGCTGTTCCACCCAAAACTGCTGCCGATAGCCGGAAAATTCCTCTATCGGAAAATACTTTCTCCAGAGCACTTCTTCCATGACCGCTTTCCTTACGCTGTCTTCATACACGCAATAGCAGTCCCGCCAGCCGTCTGCAAGTTCTTCCAATTCGGAGGCCAGCTTCCGGATCGCCGCTTCTGTTTCTGCCAGCAGCCGCTCCCTCTCGGCGAGCCGCCGGGCCTCTTCCTGCTCCATTTTACGTCTGTATGCCCGCTCCCTGCGCTGCTGCTCCCTTTTCTCCCGATTCTGCTGAAATGTCCTCCACGGATGACACAGAACAGCCCCCAGCCTGTATGGGTTTCCGTCCGGTCCGTGCCTCTGCCTTTCTGTCCCCAAAGACGGACGGCCCTCCTCCGGGGCATCCCCATCCGCGCTTTCCGTTTTCCTGATTCCGGCGTCCACGTCCAGCCCTATCCGTATCAGCAGATAGGTCTTCAGCCCCACAGGCTCGATTTCCGGCTCCCGCAGGCCCTTTTTTCTATAAAAAAATAAAATGGTGTCCATGCCACAATATATGCGGCATCACTGAAAAATAGACTCCACGCCCCTGGTCAGTTCCGCAAAAGATTCCATGGAATTGATAGTCTGGCGGAACCTGGCAGAATGGGGCATCCCTGTGGTATACCAGGCCAGATGCTTTCTCATCTCCCGCACCGCGGTGTACTCTCCCTTAATCTGCAGCTGGAAATCCGCATGCTCCAGAATCATCCGCTTCTTCTCCTGCCCATCCGGCGGCGGGGGCACCGTCCCGGTCTCCAGGAAACTCACCGTATCCCGGAAAATCCACGGATTCCCCTGAGCCGCCCTGCCGATCATGACACCGTCGCAGCCGGTGGAATCCAGCATGGCCCCGGCCCTCTCCGGGCTGTCCACATCCCCGTTGCCGATGACGGGAATCTTCACCGCCTGCTTTACCTGCCTGATGATATCCCAGTCCGCCCGACCGCTGTAGTACTGCTCCCTGGTGCGCCCGTGCACCGCAATGGCCGCCACGCCGCAGCTCTCCGCGATTCTGGCAATCTCCACTGCATTGCAGTTCGCCTCGTCAAAGCCTTTCCGAATCTTCACCGTAACAGGCTTGTCCACGGCCTTCACCAGCGCCGACAGAATCTCCTCCACCAGCTTCGGCTCCTTCATCAGAGCCGAGCCCTCCCCATTGTTCACCACCTTTGGCACCGGACAGCCCATGTTGAAGTCCAAAATGGAAAAGGGACGCTCCTCGATGCGCTTTGCCATATCCGCCAAAATCTCCGGATCCGAGCCGAAGAGCTGCAGAGAGGCCGGGACTTCCTCCGGATGGATTTCCAGAAGCTCCTCCGTATTTTTGTTGTTATAAAAAATAGCCTTGGCGCTGACCATCTCCATGCACACCAGCCCTGCTCCCATCCTGCGGCACAGCAGGCGGAAGGGCAGGTCCGTCACCCCTGCCATGGGGGCCAGTATCACGTTATTGTCCAGCGTCACATCGCCGATTGTAAGCTTTCCCATTGTTTTGTCCTCTGCTCCGCCTGCCGTTCGATGCTGAGAATGCCAGGCTCTCACAGCCCGCAATCAGATGGCGGGCTTTTTGTTTTTTTCATACAGGATGCGCAGGCCCTCCATGGTCAGATGGCTGTCATAGATATCGATGGCGTCCGTCTCCTGGGCTATCAGCCTGCCCAAGCCTCCGGTAGCCACTACTTTCAGCTTCCTGATGCCGCTCTCTTCCTTTACTTTCCTGACAATATACTCCGTCTGTCCTATCTGGCCGTACACCAGCCCTGCCTGCATGCTGCTGATGGTCTCCTGGGCAAGGATAGTCTTTGGCTTGCGGATCTCAATCTTGGGCAGCTTGGCCGCCTGAGTCCAGAGCGCCTCCGAGCTGATGCCCATCCCCGGCGCCGTAATGCCCGCGGCGAACTCCCCTTTCTCCGTAATCAGGTCATATGTGGTGGCCGTTCCAAAGTCCAGGACCAATACGGGTCCGCCGTACTTTTCATAGGCGGCCACCGCGTCCACGACGCGGTCCGCTCCTATAGCCCTGGGATCCTCCGTAATGATGCGGATGCCTGTCTTCATGCCGGGCCCCACGCTCATGGGCCTGGTCTTCGTATAGCGCACCAGCGCTCCCATCAGGGCGTGCATCACATCCGGCACCACGCTGGCTACAATGGCCCCCTCCAGGCTCTCGGCTTCTATCCCCCGGTTCAGCAGTATCTGCGTAATCAGAACGCCGTATTCGTCCGAGGTCCTGGGCATCTTGGTCATGATGCGGAAAGTGGCCCGCAGCTCCTCTTTCTCGTACACCCCCAGCACCATATTCGTATTTCCTACATCTATCACTAAAATCATATATCGCTTCCTCTTAGGAACTGCCGAAAAACAACTGCTGCAACTTCTTTAAAGCTTACTCATCCAGATATCCTGACACGTCCTCTTTCAGGACAAATACCTTGTAATAGAGCCGCAAGGCTTCAAACAGCTCCTGCCTGTTCCTGCGCACTTCAGACACCATCAGCCCGCTGCTGACCTCGTCATAGGTAATGTCGTCTTCATCGGCATTGGTCTCGAGCACGATGCTCCCGTCCTCCTCAAAGGCTATGACGAACACGCCGCCTACCTCCTCCGTGAACAGCACGCACAGTATATGCAGCTCATCCCTGATAGATTCCGGAATGCCTTTGAACTGCTCGTTAAAATAGTATTTCTGCTCATAAGCGTTGGCACCGCATAGCACCGTATTCTTACTCTCCATCCGCCTTTCCTTTCTCCGGAACTCCTGATTCCTATTTTCCGCGGCCTATCGTATCGCTGCCGGATTTCCCTTTCGGGCCGAAACCGCCCTCAGCAAAGCGGCCGGTCCTGCATCCTCTGTCAGACATACCCGTAAATCCCCCGCACGGACACCTCTCCGGCATACACAGTCTCCACAGTTCCGTCCTCCCGCTCCACCAGCAATTCCCCGGTGCTGCTGATGCCTCTGGATACGCCCTGAAATTCCCCCTTGGGGTCAAGGACGCGCACTTCCTTATCCTTGCCTGCCACCAGACCATTATAGGTCTCCAAAAAGCCCCCAAGGTTTCCGTCCTTTTGAAAGATATCGTAATACCGTTCAAATAATATCAGCACATTGACAATCAGTTCCGCCCTTGACACAGATTTTCCACGTTCCCGCTCCAGACAGGTAGCCATGTCCGCAATCTCCGGCGCGAATTCCTGCCGCTTCACATTGATACCCACGCCCATGACGATATAGTGGATGAAATCCCGCTCCGTGCTCATCTCCGCCAGCATGCCGCAGACTTTCCTGCCCTTTATCACAATATCGTTGGGCCACTTGATGCGGGCCTCCAGGCCGCAGGTCTCCCGGATGCCCTCCGCCACGGCAAGCCCCATGACCAGCGTCACCATGGAGGCCGTCTCCACAGGAAACGCCGGCTTCAATATCAAAGTAAAGTACACGTTCCTCCCCGCCGGACTGCTCCAGGCGCGGCCTCTGCGCCCCCGCCCTGCCGTCTGCATGTCCGCCACAATCAGGGCACCCTGCTCCGCGCCGTTCTCCGCGTCCAGCTTCGCCTGGAGATTGGTGGAGGCCAGCTGGTCATAATAACAGACCGGATGCCCGGCCCATTCCGTGGTCATGCGGCTCTCCAGTTCATGCTGTCCGTATACTTCCTCCTCCGGCGCCAGGAGATATCCCCGGTTCTTCACCGCCTCGATGCGGTATCCCTCTTTTTTCAGTTGTCCTATCGCTTTCCACACCGCCGTGCGGGAGACGCCGAAGCTCTCGCACAGCTCCTGCCCCGACACATAGTCCTTTCGCTTCCGCAAAAGCGCCAAAATCTTAGCTTTCATCTATTCTATGCCCAGTCCTCACACAAAGTCAGTCCACCTTCCGGCGCCTTTTCCTTTCCAAAGCATGACCCGGCAATCCGGCTCATCTGTCAACCTGAAACTGTCCCTTTTCTTTCTCCGCTTTACAGAGTGGCCAGCATCACGGCCTTGATGGTGTGCATCCGGTTCTCCGCCTCCTCGAACACCAGCGACTGCGGAGACTCGAACACCTCGTCGGTGACCTCCATCTCCGTGATGCCGAAGCGCTCTCCCATCTTGGCCCCGATGACGGTCTTCAGGTCATGGAATGCAGGCAGGCAATGCATGAAAATGGCATGCTCCCCCGCGTTCTCCATGGCCGTGCGGTTCACCTGATAGGGTGAGAGCTCTCTGATCCGCTCCTCCCACACCTCGTCCGGCTCTCCCATGGACACCCACACATCGGTATAGATTACGTCCGCGCCCTTTGTCCCGGCTGTCACATCCTCCGTCAGGGTAATGCTGCCGCCGTTTTGGGCCGCGATTTCCCTGCACTGCTCTGTCAGCTTCTCCTCCGGGAAATACTTTGCCGTGGTACAGGCCACAAAATGCATCCCCATCTTGGCGCAGGCCACCATCAGGGAATTGCCCATGTTGTAGCGGGCGTCCCCCATGTAGGTCAGCCTGATGCCCTCCAGATGCCCGAAGCGCTCTCTGATGGTCAAAAGGTCAGCCAGCATCTGGGTGGGGTGGAACTCATTGGTGAGCCCGTTCCAAACCGGCACCTTTGCGTATTTCGCCAGCTCCTCCACGATATCCTGTCCAAAACCCCGGTATTCGATTCCCTCGAACATGCCGGAAAGAACCCTGGCCGTGTCCGCTATGCTCTCTTTCTTGCCGATTTGGGAGCCTGCGGGATCTAAGTAAGTGGTCCCCATCCCAAGGTCATGGGCCGCCACCTCGAAAGCGCACCTGGTACGGGTGCTGGTCTTCTCAAAAATCAGCGCCACATTCTTGCCCCGCAGGGTGTCCACCAGAATCCCTTTCTTCTTTTTCTCCTTTAAAACCGCCGCCAAATCCACCAGATACGCAATTTCCTCCGTGGTGAAATCCAACAGCTTCAAAAAATCCCGTCCCTTTAAATCTATCTTATTTTCCATGGTTCCGCAACCTGCCTTTCTGCCGATTCATTATCATTTATGATACTTCAAAAATGCCAATTTTGCAATGGGATTCTATGCTGCGCGCCCGTAAAACCTGCCGCGAATCCTGCCTGCAGTATAAAAACGCAGGCAGCCAGCCCCTCGGGAATTCCCGAAGGGCCGGCTGCCATTATCCGTCACATCGAAAAAGCTATACTGCTGTCAGGGACATCAGGCCTTTCCGCCCTCTTTCCATGCAGCGGCGATGCTGGCGATGCCCTGCAGCTCTGAGGGAAGAAGAATTGTCGTGGCCTGTCCGTCCGCGACTTTCTCAAAGGCTTCCAGACTCTTGATCTTCAGCACTGCCGCATCCGCGTTGGCCTCTTTCAGCATCCGGATACCGTCCGCGTTGGCCTGCTGTACCTTGAGGATCGCCTCCGCTTCACCTTCTGCCTCGCGTATCATCTTCTCTTTCTCTGCCTCCGCACGCAGGATTGCGGACTGCTTGTCGGCCTCTGCGCGCAGAATCGCGGATTCCTTGGCGCCCTCCGCCTCCAGAATCTTCGCTTTCTTTTCGCCTTCCGCACGAGTCACGGCCTCACGTCTCTCACGCTCGGCTTTCATCTGCTTCTCCATGGCGTTCTGGATTTCAGCGGGAGGAATGATGTTCTTCAGCTCCACCCGGTTCACCTTGATGCCCCAGGGATCCGTGGCAATATCCAGCGCCGCGCGCATCTTGGTGTTGATGGTCTCGCGGCTGGTCAATGTCTGATCCAGCTCCAGGTCGCCGATGATGTTACGCAATGTGGTAGCGGTCAGGTTCTCGATAGCCATCATGGGATTCTCCACGCCGTAGGTAAACAGCTTGGGATCCGTAATCTGATAGAAGACTACCGTGTCGATCCGCATGGTGACATTGTCCTTGGTGATAACCGGCTGAGGCGGGAAATCCGCCACCTGCTCTTTCAGGTTCACCTTTCTGGCCACTTTATCCAAGAAAGGGACCTTTACATGGAAGCCCACTGACCAGGTGCCCTGATATGCGCCCAGGCGCTCGATGACATAGGCCTGTGCCTGAGGAACAATCTTCAGACAGGATACCAGTATCGCGAGAACCACCACAATCAGCAACCCCATAATCCAACCCATCACTATCATAATTTACCTCTTTCCGCGCTGTGACTTAAGCGCTAATTTTATATGATTTTAAAAAAATCACTACTCCTGCGGCTCTGCCGCATCGGCCTTTTCCTCCGGCGCTTCGCCTGTGGAAACCTCCGGCTCCTGTACTTCCTCCATGACCGGCTCAGCCTCTTTGGGCTTCTGTGCCTCCTGCGCCACTGGCGCGGCATTCTCAGGCTTATCCTCCGGCATCACCGGGGCGGCATTCTCAGGTCTCTTCTCCTCCGGCATCACCGGGGCGGCATTCTCGGGTTTCTGCTCCATCCGCACGATCAGCTTGACGCCGCTGATGGCGGCCACTATCACCACCGTCCCCTCGGGAATCCGCACCCTGTCGTCCCAGCTCCTGGCGCTCCACGCCTGGCCGCTCACCGTCACCTGGCCCATGGCCTGAATATTGTCAATCTCGCCTGTGACGATGGCCTGACGGCCCACTATGCTCTCCACATTGGTCTTCACCCGGTCCCGGTTGAAGTATTTCACCGCGATGGGCCTCGTAAAGAACAGCAGCACCAGCGAAACCACCAGGAACAGAATCACCTGCACGAAAATCGGCATATACAGCAAAGCCGCGAAGATTGCTACCAGAGCGCCTGCCGCGAACCATATCGTAGTCAGCCCCAGGGTCAGCACTTCGATTCCGATGCATAAAATCAACAGAACCATCCAGAAAATCAGCATCACATCCATACAATATACCTCCCCTTGCTTTCTTCTATCCCGGAATCTATAATTAGTTTACTATAAAAACAGCCGTAAAGCAATAGATTTCTTTGCACGATACGAGTGCCTAACGTACAAGAGAAGCGGCAGACATATATCTGTCTGCCGCCCTCATTTTCATCCTTTATCAGACTTTGTACATCAATAGAACACATGGTTTCCGATTACCAGGCCCTCGCGTCCGTTGTTCCGGCGGAAATGGGTCAGGTCACCTACATTGGATGCACCGGCCAGCGCTTCCTGCGCCGCCTGGATACAGCTGGAGCTGATATTGCCTGATGCATATACACTGTTCAGCTTGCCGTTCATGGCCGGGGTGAACTGACCGGAAGCGTAAATCACGCCGTGGATGGAATTGGGATATGCCCCGCTCCTGACACGGTTCATGACCACTGCGCCTACCGCCAGCTTTCCTTCATAGCTCTCGGAGCCTGCCTCGCAGTAAATCAGGGCAGCCAGCAGAAGAGTAGTGTCTGCGTCCGTGGTATACTCACCGTAATTCTTGTGGCGGGATGCCTCTTTCTCCGCCGCTATGCGGGCGTCGATTTCCTCCATGGTCTCACCGGCGTCGATGACGAAATCCAGCACCAGGAATTCCGTGGACACATAGCCGTCCTCGCCCTCGAAATCGATGCACACCCAGCCGTCATCGTACTGGTTCAGCACCTCCACTACCTCGCCCTTGGGCAACAGTCCCCAGATGCCTGAGTCCGTGCTGGGCTCCATTCTCACCCGCAGGGTCTCCGTATTCACCGTGGCCACCATCTTGCCCACACTGTTGGCCAAAGCACGGGCTTCCTCATCAAACAGCAGATACTCGTCTGAGGCCCAGCCGATGATATTGCCTGACTGCAGCTTCGTCCATCCGTCCCTGCGCTCCAGAATCGTGCCTCCGCAATCCTTGTACAGCATTCCAACCTTGTCGGATTCCTCGCTGGCATCGCTTCTTACATTTAAAGCATTCTGCACATTGGCCATCACCAATCTGCTTTCCTCTGGCTCTTCCTCTTCCGCTGTAAGGTCGAGGTTCAGCTCCTTTGCCGTTGCGTTCACCACATCCACCGAATTTCCGGAACCCGGATTGAACACCGCGGCCACACCGCCGCATGTATTCTCCACCTGGGAGTCCCCGTTCGCCTGTGCGGATATGCCCGCCTCAAAGAGCAGACACAATGACAATAATAGCCCAAGGAACCTGGAACAGTTCCTTCTCACTGTAGTGAACAGTTTTCTGTATTTTGTCATGATTTTTTACCTCCATAAACAAATTCTTAAGACTTTGTTTTAAGTTATTCCGTTTTGTTCATAACTTTATTACAAAGTTATTAAATTTGTTACAGGAGTATCATATCAGATGTTAAGGAAAATGTCAAGTTTTTCATAATTTCCTTTGACGACGGGCCTCATACATCATCAAAGCCGCACTGACAGCGGCATTCAGGGACTCCACACTGCCCTCCATGGGAATCTTCAAAAGGCTGTCCGCGCGTTCCGTCAGCTCTCTGCTCAGGCCGTTCCCCTCGTTTCCGATGAGGAATGCCGTGCCCTGCCGGAAGTTAAGATTATCGTAATAATTTTCTCCCGCGAGATGGGCGGCGTAGACGCGGATTCCTTTTTCCCGCATCCGCTCCACTGCCCCGCACAGATTTTCGGCGCACACAAAGGGCACCCTGTAAATGGAGCCCATGGTGGCCCGTATCGTTTTCGGGTTATAGATATCCACGGTCCTGGTGCTCATGACGATTCCCGTGACTCCCGCGCCCTCCCCTGTCCTGACGATCGTCCCCAGATTGCCGGGGTCCTGTAAATCCTCCAACACGATAAGCAGGGGATTCTCCGCCGCAAGTAGCCTCTCCAGATCCGTTTCCTGCCTTTTCACCACGCACAGGATTCCCTGGGGCGTCCGGGTGTCGGACATCTTTCGGAACACTTCGGAAGATACCGTCTCGTATCCGATTCGTTCCAGCTTCTCCCGCAGGGCCGGCTGTGTCCCGGCTTTCTCCAAAGCCTCCTGCGTGATGTAAATCTCCCTCACATCCCTTTCCGGGGCTTCCTCACACATCTTGAAGCCCTCTGCCAGAAAAACGCCCTCTTCGCGCCGTTTGCCAGAGTTCGTCTGCCACTGTGCCACCTGCTTCACTTTCGGATTGGAATGACTGCTGATCATATACCCTCCCTCTGCCTTTGGCATCTCAACGCATGACGGCGGCCATTTCCATAAAACGGCCGCCGTCCTGTCTCAATTCCCTTACGGAATCAGATTGTCAATATCCTCGCCACATCATACTGGTACCTGTCGATATCTTTCTGCATCTGCAGCGCCTCTTCAATGCCAAAGTCCGTGAATTCCCCATATCTGTAACCCACCACGCGGTTGGTCTTGCCCTCCAGCAGGATGTCCACCGCATAGGATCCCATGATGGAGGCATAGTAGCGGTCTCTGGCAGTAGGGCTTCCGCCCCTCTGCATGTATCCCAGGATGGTGGCCCTGGTCTCGATGCCGGTAGCCGCCTCGATACGCTTCGCCATGGAAGTGGAATGGCCGATACCTTCCGCATTGATAATCAGGTGATGAATCTTGCCCTTCTTACGGCTCTCGATGATATGGTTGATGATTTCCTGCTCATTGTAATCATAGTTCTCCGGCAGCAGGATGTCCTCGGCGCCATTGGCAACGCCGCACCACAGAGCGATATATCCCGCATGCCGCCCCATGACCTCGATGATGCTGCAACGCTCATGGGAGGATGAAGTATCCTTTACCTTGTCGATGGCTTCCATGGCCGTGTTCACAGCCGTGTCAAAGCCTATAGTGTATTCGGTACATGCGATGTCCAGGTCAATCGTGCCCGGAATACCGATAGCATTGATGCCCTGCCTGCTCAGCGCCTGGGCTCCGCGGTAGGAACCGTCGCCGCCGATGACCACGATGCCGTCTATGCCATGCTTTCTGCAGATTTCCGCCGCCTTTTCCTGGTACTCTTTCTTTTTGAACTCCAGACATCTGGCCGTTCCCAGAACCGTGCCGCCTCTCTGGATGATATCCGATACGTTGCGGGGCTCCATATCGATGATATCCTCATTCAGGAGTCCGTTGTACCCCTTTTTGACTCCCTTTACCTTCACGCCTCTGTAAATAGCGGTACGGACCACCGCGCGGATGGCAGCGTTCATGCCCGGCGCGTCTCCGCCGCTGGTCAGAACCGCTATCGTCTTTATTTCCTTAGCCATATATTCAGCCCTCCTGTTTCAGCTTGTTTCTTGTACTCTCCGGCTTTATTTTAATCCATTTAAAAACGGTTTTCAATACCTATTGGCGTATTTTTACATTTTCCCGGCCAAACAGACCTCCCAGCCTCTGCTGCAGTTCCACGTCCGCTTTCACTCTGCGGTTCGGCGGCAGGAGTTTGATGGCCCTGGTATCCTTTAAAAAGATGACCACATCATCATTCCCGTCGGAATCCTCAATGGAGGCGAGCAGCTCTTTCTCTCTGGCGAAATAGCTGTCCGCGTCCGGAAACTGAATCCAGATGCCGTCCGGCACTTTTTTGGGCGCTCTGCCGCCCTGGCCCGCAGCGGCGTTTCCCGGCTCTGCCCGGCCCGTGCCTGCGGAGCCGCCTGACCGGCCCCAGCCGCCTTGTCCGTTACTGTAGCCGTTCTGCCTGCCGCTGTAGCTTCCCCTGCCGTTTCCGCCATTCCCATATTGGTTCCGGAACAGCGGGGCTCCATTGGCCCGGGCCGCCTCCTCAAAGGTGACCACCTGCTCGCAGATCAGCTTGCCGTCCTTTTCTTCCTCTACATTTGCCCGGCCCCTGATGAAGACTCTGGCGTCTTCCACCAGCAGGCTGCCATATTTCTCATAATCCCTGGGAAATACCACCACTTCCATATTCCCCACCAGATCCTCCAGATTCAGGAAAGCCATCACCTTGTCGTTTTTGGTGTATTTGATGCTCCTGTCGGCAATCATGCCGCCTACCACCACGCGGGCCTGGTCCGTCACCAGCGCGCTGCCGGTTTCCTCGTCCAGGGCGAAATCATTGGTGGTGCTGGTAATATGCTTCTGCCACAGTTCCTGGTCGGATTCCAGGGGATGGCCGCTCAGATAAATGCCCAGCACCTCTTTTTCAAAGCTCAGGAGCATCTCTTTGGGATACTCTCCCACATCCGGCAGGCGGATATCGAATTCCTCCTTCTGGGACTCCTCCGCGATGTCGAAAAGGGAAATCTGCCCCGCCAGATTGCTCTTCCTGTCCTTGGTGATATGGTCCATCATCTGCATGTAGACGCTCATGAACTGTTTCCTGGTCCCGCCCAGCCCGTCCAGCGCCCCGGCCTTGATGAAATTCTCCACGGCCCGCTTGTTCACATCCTTATCCTCGGTACGCATCAGGAAATCCTTCAGGTTGGTGAAAGGCCCCCTGGCCTTGCGCTCTGCCATGATATCGTCGATGGCCGACCGTCCGATTCCCTTGATGGCGGTCAGGGCGTAGCGGATGCTTCCGCCGTCTACGGAGAACCCGCTCTGTCCCTGGTTGATGTCGGGCGGCAGCAGCTGGATGCCCATATTCCGGCAGGTCAGGATGTACTCGGACACCTTCTTGGAATTGTCGATGACGGAGGTCATCAGGGCCGCCATGAATTCCACGGGATAATAGAACTTCAGCCAGGCCGTCTGGTAGGCCACCACTGCGTAGCAGGCCGCGTGGGACTTGTTGAAGGCATATTTAGCGAAGTCAGTCATGTCGTCAAATATGCCGCTGGCCACCTGCTCGCTGATGCCTCTGGACACGCAGCCCGGCACCCCCTCCTCTTCGTTTCCATAGATGAAATTGGCCCGCTCCTTCTCCATGACGGACTGCTTCTTCTTGCTCATGGCACGGCGCACCAGGTCGCTGCGCCCTAAGGTGTAGCCGCCAAGGTCGCGGACGATCTGCATCACCTGCTCCTGGTAGACGATGCAGCCGTAGGTGGGCGCCAGGATGGGCTCCAGCTGGGGGCAGGAATAGACTACGTCCTTGTGGTTATTTTTCCCCTTGATATATTTGGGGATAAAGTCCATAGGGCCCGGACGGTACAGGGAAATCCCGGCAATGATGTCCTCCAGATTCTGGGGCCGCAGCTCTTTCATGAAGCCCCTCATCCCTCCGCTTTCCAGCTGGAACACGCCGTCCGTTTTCCCGGTGCCGATGGCCGCAAGGACCTGCGGGTCTTCGTAGTCGATATTGTCGATATCAATGTGCTCATGCTTTGTCTCTTCCACGAATTTTACCGCGTCCGAAATCACCGTCAGCGTCCGTAAGCCAAGGAAATCTATCTTTAAAAGCCCCAGCTCCTCCAGCGTGGTCATGGTGAACTGGGTGGTGATGGAGCCGTCGCTGCCTCTGGACAGGGGCACGAATTCATCCGCCGCCTCCGGGCAGATGACCACTCCCGCCGCATGCATGGAAGTATGTCTGGGCAGACCCTCTAAGCGCTTGCACATGTCGATCAGGTGGCGGGCCTGCTCATCCTCCTGATATGCCTTACGCAGCTCCGGGTTCTTTTCCAGCGCTTTTTCAATGGTGATATTCAGTTCACCCGGTATCATCCTGGCCATGGAGTCCACAAAGGCATAGGGCAGATCCATGACCCGGCCCACGTCCCGGATGACGCCTTTTGCCGCCAAAGTACCGAAAGTGACGATCTGCACCACCTTGTCGGAGCCGTACTTCCTGTCCACATAGTCGATGACCTCCTGCCTGCGGTTGTAGCAGAAGTCAATGTCGATATCGGGCATGGATACACGCTCCGGGTTCAGAAACCGCTCGAAGAGCAGGTTATAGCGGATGGGCTCGATATTGGTAATCTTCAGGCAGTAGGCAACAATGCTCCCCGCGCCGGAGCCTCTGCCCGGGCCTACGGGAATGCCGTTACTCCTGGCATAGTTGATGAAATCCCATACAATCAGGAAATAGTCCACATATCCCATCCGCCTGATGACAGAAAGTTCGTAGTCAAGTCGCTCCCGCAGAGTCTGCCCCGTGCTTCCCGCAGGCTGGCTGCCATCGCCGTAGCGTTCCGCCAGGCCGTCATCGCACAGCTTGTTCAGATAGCTCCAGGAATCATAGCCCTCCGGCACCTCGAACCTGGGCAGCTTCGTGACGCCGAATTCGATTTCCACATGGCAGCGGTCCGCTATGCGCTGGGTATTCTCCAGGGCCTCCCATGCATAGGGGAACAGGCCTTTCATCTCCTCCTCGCTCTTGACGAAATACTGGCCGCCCTCATAGCGCATCCTGTCCTCGTCCGCCAGTTTCTTGTTGGTCTGGAGGCACAGCAGGATGTCGTGGGAGTCCGCGTCCTTTTCATACGTATAGTGGACATCGTTGGTGGCCACCAGAGGGATGTCCAATTCTTTGCTCATTTTCAACAGTTCTGTGTTCACCAGGCGCTGGCTGGGAATCCCATGGTCCTGCAGTTCCAGGAAAAAATTGCCCTTGCCGAAGCATTCCTCGTATTTTCTGGCGGACTTCCTGGCTTCCTCCGGCAAGTTTTTAACGATATTCCGTTGCACTTCGCCTGCAAGGCAGGCAGACAGGGCGATGATACCCTCATGATAGCGATTCAGGACCTCCATATCCACCCTGGGCTTGTAATAGTATCCTTCCGTGAAGCCCTTGCTGACGATTTTCATCAGATTGGCGTAGCCTGCGTTGTTCTCCGCCAGCAGCACCAGATGGTAGTATCTGTCCTCCCCTCCGGTGAGTTCCTTGTCGAAGCGGGAATTTGGCGCCACGTAGACTTCACAGCCGATAACGGGGTTGATGCCAGCCTCCTTTGCCGCCCGGTAGAAGTCGATGATGCCGTACATGACACCGTGGTCCGTGATGGCGGCGCTGTCCATCCCCAGCTCTTTCACCCGGGCGACGTATTCTTTGATTTTATTGGAACCGTCCAGGAGGGAATACTCCGTGTGGACGTGTAAGTGTGCGAATGCCATGTTACTGACTCCTTTTCTGTGGTATGATTCAAGAATACCTGTGCTTAACCATTGGCTGCTCTGACAAAAGGGAATTGTTCCGTCAAATGTTCATCCATCTCCATCATATTCAAAATCCGGCTAGCAGCTCCTGATGGACGGTTAATTCCGGCTTCCCATGCCTCTACTGTCTTATCGGATACCCCCATATAACCTGCAAAAGCTTTCTGTGACATGCCTGTCGCTTTTCGGATTTCCTTTACTTGCTCTGCATCGTATTCCTTAACCGGAACCACCGACACAACATGCCGTTTTAACTTCTTTTCCGTAGCCTGCACATCTTCAACCGCCTCTGTCAGTCCTGCTATAATGCTTTCATATACTCCGCCCATGCTGCCTCCTCAATCCATCCTTTAAAAGTTCAATCATCTTCTTAATTTCATTTCTTTCAGCTTTCGACAAATTATCCTTTTCACTTTTAGGATATACTGTAATTAGATAAATGCTCTCCTCTATTACAAAATCCACATAACATACCCTGACGCCGCCGCTTTTTCCCTCATTTTCAAAAGAGAACCTCATTTTGCGAAGTCCGCCTGTCCCCTCCACCACGGGATATTTAGTCGGATTTTGGAGCAATTCCAACTCCAGTTTTCGCAAATCCACATCCCGAAAACCAAGTCTGTCCCAATTTCTGGAAAATTCCCTGGTCTGTATAAATGTCCTCTGCATTAGTCTTTCCTTTCCTATTAATATAATACCCTATTTAATAGGGTATTGTCAAAGAATATTTTATTGATATCAAATGATTGAAATATTTGATGAAAAATCATCATTGATTATAAATGTCAACGATTGGATTATGACTATATTAGAAAATCAGATTCGTTCACCGCAGCACTCTGCCGGATATTTTGCATCATTTCAGACAAACAGAGCCGGACAAAGTCCCCGGCTCCATTTGCCACAGCCTGATTATTGTATTCACCTGCAATATTGCTTCAGGCTTCACTTTAGACCAGATATTTCTTCAAACTCTCCGCCTTATCGACAGCCTCCCACGGAAGAGACACGTCATCCCGCCCGAAATGGCCGTAAGCCGCGGTGGGACGGTAGATGGGCCTGCGCAGATCCAGCATCTTGATGATGCCCGCGGGGCGCAGATCGAAGTTCTCGCGGATGATCTCCACCAATTTCTCATCGCTGACGCGTCCTGTGCCGAACGTATCCACCATGACGGAAGTGGGCCGGGCCACGCCGATGGCGTAAGACAGCTGAATCTCGCACTTCTCGGCCAGCCCCGCGGCCACGATGTTCTTTGCCACATAGCGGGCGGCATAGGCGGCGCTCCTGTCCACCTTGGTGCAGTCCTTGCCGGAGAAAGCGCCGCCGCCGTGGCGGGCGTATCCGCCGTAGGTGTCCACGATAATCTTGCGGCCGGTGAGCCCTGCGTCTCCCTGAGGGCCGCCGATGACGAAACGCCCGGTGGGATTGATGAAGAATTTGGTCTCCTCATCCACCAGTTCTGCCGGCAGGATAGGATCGAAAACATATTTTTTGATGTCAGCATGAATCTGTTCCTGGGATACCTCCTCGTCATGCTGGGTGGAGAGCACCACGGCCTCCAGACGGATGGGCTTTCCGTTCTCATCGTACTCCACGGACACCTGGCTCTTGCCGTCGGGACGTAAGTAAGAGAGGGTACCGTCCTTGCGGACCTTCGTCAGCTGTCTGGCCAGCTTGTGGGCCAGGGAGACAGGATAGGGCATAAGCTCCGGGGTCTCATTGGTGGCATAGCCGAACATCATGCCCTGGTCCCCTGCGCCGATGGCCTCCAGCTGCTCGTCGGTCATCTGGGCCTCCCTGGCCTCCAGGGCCTTGTCAACGCCCATGGCGATGTCCGGGGACTGCTTATCCAATGCCACCATGACAGCGCAGGTATTGCCGTCAAATCCCACTTTGGAATCATTGTATCCAATCTCATTCACGGTTTTCCTCACGATGGCGGGAATGTCGAGGTTGGCAGCGGTGGTGATTTCACCTGTCACTAATACAAATCCGGTGCAGCTTGCGGTCTCGCAGGCCACGCGGCTCATAGGATCCTGCTCCATGCAGGCATCCAGGATGGCATCCGATACGGCATCGCAGACCTTGTCGGGATGTCCTTCTGTTACGGATTCCGATGTAAATAAATGTTTTTCCATTCTTCTGTCTCTTCCTTTCTTTCACGCAAACAGCGAATTATGTAAACAATTTGTACACAATGGATTCCTTCAGGCAATGGGCCGGGCGCCCTTACCCGCAGGAAAGGAAAGCAGATATAACAGGGCAGTTATCTGCAGCATTGAATCAATGGATTCTCCACCAATTCAACCCTGATTTGAGGCACAGAAAGATTCAGCCGTTTTAAGTTGGCCACTGCGCATTCCAGGACATCCTGCGCATGGGCTGCGCTTACCTCTCCCCGGTAGGCCTCCACGGAGGCCGTCAGATCCGCCTCAATCCCTGACTTCTCCAGCACGGCGGACAGATCCGCACACTTCTCCATGGCCTTCCGCACACTGTTCAGCTGAAAATACCCATATGTCACGGCATTGTTCAGCTGATCCGTGCCCCATATCTTTTCAAAATACTCTTCAAAGCCCATATCCGCCGGCACAATCGGCGGCAGGGCATCTGTCACGGTCTCCAGAAGTCTGCGCAGTTCCCCCATTCGCTCTCCTCCGTCCGCCTGCATCCAATATGCCACAGCGAACTCGTTCACATACATTTCTTCCTGCACATCGGGCATTTCTATCCCCCAATCCTCCAGGAGGCAGTGCCCCAGTTCATGGACGATATTGTACCAGTGAAAGTACAGGTCGAATTTATACTGTATGTCCTCTTCCCCAAACAGTTGACGGTATCCCGCCTGCTGTTCTTCAGTACCCAACTCGTACTGTCCGGAAATAATCCTGTGCTCCAAAATCCTCTCCTTTCTGCCTCCATAGCACAGCTGCAGTCTGTGCGAAAGCCTGTCAAGATATCTGAATAATCGCGGCCCGTGCGCCGCCACGACGGCATATTTCAAGTGTCTATGACACTTTTGCACGAGTCTGTGCATAAAAAGTCCGCTTACCATGGAATGCTTTTCTTCCATAATAAGCGGACTCTAATCTGTCGATATCAAATCCTCTTATTGTTCGAATAGCACTCGCTCAGGTGGGCACCTTCCTCAAATGGGGTTGCCGCGGCTTCATCGATCCTATGTATCTCCACCGACTCTGAATAAGAGAAATCATATTAAATTGTTCGGATATCCTCACTCACTACATTACTACAAAAGCACAGGGCTGTCAACAGGAATTTTCAGCCAAGCCTCTTTTCCATATATTCGTACCCATAGTGAGTGCGGTATTTCAGCGCCGTGGACTTGGTAATCTTCCCCTCCTGGCACAGCCGCAGGAGATTGCCGTCCATGGTGCACATGCCCTCGCTTGCGCCGGACTGCATGGCGGCGTTCAGCTGGTTCACCTTGTTCTCCCGAATCATGTTCTGGATGGCATCGGTGGATTTCAGCACCTCGAAGACCGGAATCCGTATCAGATTGCCGTCTTCATCCTCCGCTGTGGAGGGCACCAGCTGCTGGCAGACCACTGCTTTCAGCACCTGGGCCAGCTGGGTCCTGGCCTGTTCCTTTTCCGGGAATACGTCCACGATGCGGTTGATGGTGTCCGCCGCGCTGTTGGTATGCAGGGTGCTGAACACCAGTACGCCGGTCTCGGCGGCGATCAGGGCTGCGGAAATCGTATCATAGTCACGCATCTCCCCCAGCAGGATTACATCCGGGCTCTCCCGCAGGGCAGAGCGCAGGGCGCTCAAATAGCCCGGGGTATCGATGGAAATCTCCCTCTGGGTCACGATTGCCCTCTTGTGCCTGTGGATATATTCGATGGGGTCTTCCATGGTGATGATATGGCAGTCCCGGCTGCTGTTGATGCGGTCGATCATACAGGCAAGGGTAGTGGTCTTGCCCGTGCCGGCAGCCCCTGTCACCAGTACGAGACCGCCGTTTTTGTTGCTCCTGCCCCCGGAGTCTTCCGTCAGGGCCAGAATGTCCATGGGAATCCCCAGTTTCTCAGGATCCGGCAGCTCAAAACGAATCACACGGATGACAGCCGCCAGAGACCCTCTCTGCCGGAACACATTGACACGGAAGCGCCCGCCGGGGAAATTATCCCGCCTGGACATGGAAAGCGAGAAATCGTCGTCCTCCCCCGTTTCCAGCCTGGTTCTGGTCCGCCTGCCCTCCGTGTATATCTGCTCTACCAGCTCTCCGATGTCTTTCGGCATCAGAGCCGGCATATCCAGCCGCGTCTGTACGCCATTCCGTTTCATTGTAACCGGCAATCCGGCAACCAGGAAGACGTCCGACACATCCTCATCTCTCACTGCCTGTTCCAGAATTTCCTGTAATTTCATATTTTCGTCCACCCTTTCGTTTTTGCCCTGGAATCACTCACTCTTCGCCGGACCAGAGGTTCATGTCTTCATCCAGCTCCCATTCTTTCCGCATCCGCCAGCTCACCACACGGAGAGTTCCGCTCTCTTCCCTAACGCCTACCTTCAGTCCGAATTCGCCCTTTTCAAAGCTCCGCCAGATGACGCCATCCTCATCCACTTCCGTATTTTCAAGCGCCCCCGGCCCTATTCCCTCCTGCCGGGATTTTGCGGCGGCCCAAAGAAAGCGCTGCCCCTCCGCCTCCAGTTCATACCTGACCCGGACCGTGTCGGCATATTCTTCCGCCAGACTCCAGTCTGCCCGCGCTGTGGTGAACGCAAGGACGCCCAGCGTCGTCATGCAGATGCTGATCACTGTAAGCAGCACCGCCAGCGGCCCCAGTTTAATTGGTACATGCCTCATATCTTACTCATCCTCTTCTTTTCCGATGAAAACCCCTGTCTCCAGTGTATAAATCGGCTCTGACCCTCCCGCCTGCTCCACGGTGAGAATGCTTTTCACAAATCCTCCGTCTTCCGGCATCCACAGGATATCCAGCCAGATGCTGCCCTCCGGCGCAGGTTTTAAGTCATTGTCATAATACAGCCGCAGGGAACTTCCATCCTCTGTGGCCTGCCCTGAAATCTCGGCGTTTCCGTTTTCCTCCAGAAGCTCCCGCACTTCCTCGATGCTCTCCGACGACGCCACTGCCTCCGCGCCATTCTCCGCCAGATGCACCGCCGCTGTCAGGAGCGCCGCTTTTTTGCTCCTCTGCCCGGACCAGGCGAAAATCCAGGTCAGCACCAGAACCACCATCGTCAGCAAGGCCACCAGAATCAGGGCTTCTATGTAGAACGCCGTCACCCTGCGTCCCCCATTCCTGCTTTCGGCTCTGCCGCCATTCTCAGTGGAATGCTTCTCTTCCATCATCCGCGGCCACCCCTTTCTCACTCCTTACCCCAAACACCACCCTGCCTGCGTCTGTAATTACCACATAGGTACCATTCCCCAGTTCTTCCACCTGGAAGACTTCCGTCTCCCCAATCACCTGGGCCATATCCGGGTACAGCTCACCGTCTTTTTCCCCATAATCCTCCACAAGACTGCCGCCATACCTGTAAATCCGAAGGGCGTAATCGCCGCTGCCGTCCGCGATTACCAGCACCGGCTCCCCGTCCGCTTCCGATACGGACACCGCGCCCTCTCTGTCGTTCATACGCACGCAGGTAGAGATATAGGAGAGCAGCGCTCTTTCCGCATTGTTCCGGGTCTGACTGGCCACGATATCGCGATAGGTCTGCGCGCCGAAAATGACGGTCAGGAAAAATCCGGCCAGAAAAATCCCGGCCACTGCCATTGTATAGATTCCCGACCAACCATTATTCCGTTTCACAGGCTTTTTCCTCCTCTCCCCAGATACCCGGACACGCCGCTGCCCCCATGCCGCTGGCGGTTAGTCCCTGCTGATTACTTTCACCGCGGGCGGTACGTTTGACGCAAAAATATCATAGCTGACATAATATTCCTTTTTATTGATCTGGAGCCCATAATTCTCCTCCAGATAGGCCAGGCTGGGCGGATAGGCTCCTTCCACCACATAGCACTGCATCGCGCAGCGCTCCACTGCCGCCTTGATTGCCTTCTCGCTCTCCTCGTCCATGTCCCTGCCGGATGCGGGCACAATCAGGCACCACAATCCCGCGGCTATGAGGAGCACGGCCGCCGCAAGGGCCAGGCCGGGCCATTTCTTTCTTTTCTTATCCACATACATCCGCCGCACCTCCCAGGCTTATCCAGCTGCTTATCCGATGGAATTCATCATGCCGATCAAAGGCAGCATGACGCTCAAAAGAGACAATCCCACCGCAGCCATCAGAACGCCTGAGAGCACCGGATCCACAATGCCCACCAGCCGGTCCACCAGCTCCGTACAGTGATCCGCCAGCAGCCCCGTGAGCTTGCGCAGCACTGACTCCAGGCTGCCGCTGCGCTCCCCCGCCAGGAGCATCCTCCCATAGACAGGTTCAAAGAGGCCTTCATCGTAGGCAGCCTGGGCGATGCCGTGCCCCTCGCCCATGCGTCCCACACAGCGGTCTATTCTTTCTTCCACCGGCCTGCAGGAGGCCATCTTCCTGCTCTCCGCCACAGCCATGTCCTGAATCGCGCCGCTGGCAAGGAAAGTGGACAGCGCCGCCGTAAAGCGGAACATCCCCAGGCTCTCCAGTATTGCTGCACAGAACGGAATCTTATGTAGTATATTTTCTACGATATTTCGTTTTTTACTATTCCATAAAACATACCCTATGGCCAGCGCCGCAGCCAGCGCCACCATCACGATCAGCGCCGCCCGGCAGAGCAGATAAGCTCCGTTCACATAGGCGTAAGAAGAAGACGTCAGACTTCCTGTCAGACTGTCGTACACATCCGTAAAGGCCGGCAGCACCGTTGTCAGCATGACAATCAGCACGATGATGATGATGCCCAGCATGGCCACCGGATAAATGACGGCATTCCTCAGCTTTGCCGTCATGGTCTTCAGATCCCCATAATAGCGCGCCAGCTGGAACAGTACATCCTCCAGTCTGCCCGCTTTCTCTCCCGCCAGGACCATCCGTATGGCATATTCCGGAAAAAGCCCGGTAGCCTCCATGGCGGCGGAAAGTCCTTTTCCGGCCTCCGTCTCCGCCTGCATGATTGCAAGTCCTTCTTCCAAAGGGCCTCCCTGTCCGCTGCCGGATCTCAACAACGCCACAGCCTCGTCCATCTGGATTCCGGACTGCACCATCATCGCCATGCTCTCGCAGAACGCGCTGACCCCCAGACTGTCCAGTTTCCCACGTCTCATAGCGCCCCTCCTTATATGTTGATCACTTTCTGTCGATTACAATCTGTCAGTTTCTAATAATATTTTTCATCCAGGTAATTACTGCCGTCTCCGATAAACGATGTATCCGCCCCATTGGCCGAAAAGGTCAGATCCAGCCGGTTCCAGCTGCCCGCTTTCACCTCGTACTTGACCGTCACCCATCCGGTCTCCTCGGTATAGAACATATTCCACGCATGATAGATGTCGTCCGGGGACACATCGCCGAAGACCATCTTGGTGGGAATGCCCTGGCTGCGCAGCATCCCGGCCACAAGGGAGGCATAGTCGAAACAGATACCCTTTCCCGTTCTCAGCGTCTCGTCCAGCACCGGCATATAGCCTGTGGTCTTCTGCACCATCTCCGCTTTTTCTCTGTCGTACACGATGTTGTCGCAGATATATTCAAACACAGCGCCCACCACTCCCAGCGCGTCCTCCTCCCCCGCCGCCAGTTCAGCAGCCAGCTTCACGCATTCCGAATCCCTGTCATAGTCCACGTATGCGCTGGGCCGCAGGAAAGGCTGGAACTCATCGTCCAGCTTTACTTCGCAGTCCACTGAAAAAAGAGGCCTGTATTTTGTATCTTCCACATTCTCCATGGCTTTCAGGGTATAGATGCCGTCTCCTTCCTGAAGCGGGAAAATCACCGGCGTCCCGTCCGACGGGACATCATACCGGTAATCCATCTCCCCCACCAGCACCTGGAGTTTCAACCGGGTGTCGGAATGGCCCGAAACCCCTATGTAGCCCTCGTTTACATGCTCCAGGTCGATCTGCACCTTCTCATTGCCCTGGGTATCATGCTCGGCATGAAAAGCGGAATCCGCGAATTCCGGCGCCTGGTACGGAGTGAAATCCGCATTCTTCTCATCCTTTTCCGACTTGTTGGACGGATTGGGCGCAGCATCATATTCCGGATTCTCCACCACCATGGAGACCTGGGAAGTGCCCTCCTGCAGCGCACCCTCTGTGGATATTTGTCCCGGTGCGGCAGGGCTGCCGCATCCGCTTATAAACAGTGGCAATAGCATTATCGGCATAAGACATCGTCCCGCGCTGCGCCGCATAGATTTCACCGCCTCTCCATACTTTGGCTATGGCCAAAAAGGCCTTATCACCAGATGACAAGACCCTTTCCTATCCTCATTATAAATATAACTTTCCAAGAAATCCGCCGGGCAGATGGTACTCAGCCGACTTTAAGCTTGAATTTCTGAACATCCTTATCTGTCTCCACCATTTCAATCTGCGCCCCCAGATTCTGAAGCTTGATATGGAAATCCTCATAGCCCCTCTCGATATACTTGATATCGTCAACGGTACTGTATCCCTCCGCGGCCAGCGCGGCAATCACCAGCGCGGCTCCCGCCCGCAGATCCGGCACCGTAATGCTGGCTCCTGTATATTTATCCACCCCGTCGATGATGGCCGTGTCTCCGCCTTCCACTTTCACATCGGCTCCCATACGTATCAATTCGTCCACATATTTGAACCGGTTTTCAAATACGCTCTCCGTCACGATGCTGGTGCCTTTGGCCAGGGCCAGTGCCACCGTCATCTGAGGCTGCATATCCGTGGGAAAGCCCGGATAAGGCAGGGTCCTTACCTGGGTATGGGCCAGAGGCTTGGAGGCCACCACACGGATACAGTCATCCGCTTCCTCCACCTCGCAGCCTATCTCCAGAAGTTTGGCCGTAATAGACTCCAGATGCTTGGGGATTACATTCTTCACAGTCACGTCCCCCTTGGTGACCGCGGCGGCGAACATGAAAGTGCCCGCCTCAATCTGATCCGGTATGATGGTATAATCCGTGCCGTGGAGCCTTTCCACGCCCCGAATCTTGATGACATCGGTCCCCGCTCCCCTGATGTTGGCTCCGCAGCTGTTCAGGAAGCTGGCCACATCCACTACATGGGGCTCCTTGGCGCAGTTCTCGATGATAGTCATCCCCTCCGCCATGGTAGCGGCCATCATCACATTGATCGTGGCCCCCACGCTGACTTTATCCATATAGATATGGCTGCCCCGCAGCCGCTCAGCCCTGGCCTTGATCAGGCCATGCTCAATCATCACCTCCGCGCCCAGCGCACGAAATCCCTTGATATGCTGGTCTACAGCCCGGCTTCCGATATCGCAGCCCCCGGGCAGGACTACCTCCGCCTGCTTATATTTTCCCAGAAACGCTCCCAGGAGGTAATAGGAGCCTCTGATTTTCTTGCATCCCTCATGTTCTACGGTCAGATTGTTGATGTTGCCCGCATTGATCAGAACCTTGTGGCGGCTGACACGTTTCACCGTGGCTCCCGTGCTGGCTATCGCTTCCAGCATCACATCCATATCGCGCACATCCGGAATATTGTCTATATATACAGTCTCGTCCGTCATGGTGGCGGCGGCGAAAACCGGGAGCGCCGCGTTCTTTGCGCCGGCTATCTCCACGTCGCCCACCAGCGGATTCCCGCCTTTTATTACATATTCTTCCATATGATTTTCCTCTGCTTAGGGTCAAGTATATTTATCCGGCCATCTGCCAGGTTTCGGCCATGGCTTTTCACATAGGGACTATCTTACCACATTTTCCCCGGTTTGTAAACCGAACATATATTCCATGTCATCTGTTCAGGTAGTCCAGAGGGTTCACCTGGGTACCGTTTATCAATATCTCGAAGTGCAGATGAGGGCCCGTGCTGATGCCGGTGCTGCCGCTTAAGGCAATCCTGTCTCCCTGTTTCACGCTCTGTCCCTCGCTTACCAGCACCTTGCTCAGATGCCCGTACCTGGTCTGCCTGCCGTCCTCGTGGTTGATATAGACTACATATCCGTAGCCGCTTCCCCAGCCGGCCTTGACAACGGTGCCGCCGCAGGAGGCATAGACAGGCGTTCCGGTGGGCGTGGCCCAGTCGATTCCCTTGTGGTAGGAGCTGGCTCCTTTAGTGGGCGCGGACCTTCTCCCGAATCCTGAGGTCTGGACGCCGCCGGAAATGGGCCTCACATAGGTAGGAGGTATCTTGGTCCCCCTCTCCACAATCTTCGGCACAGCCTCCATGACAATCTCTTCTTTCAGGATTTCCCGGCTGATTTCCTTGTCGTTGAGGTACGATACATCGGCTACTACTTTACGGAATCCCGCCGACGGCTGCTGGTGTACTACCGTCTGATTCGTGTACCAGTTGTCATTCTCGATATAGACGATATCCGCGTCATATATCTCCTCGTAATATTCCTCCTCCACCCTGGCCACGGACAGTTCCGGCTCCGGCACTGTAATCAGCAGCTCGTCGCCTATCTGCAGGGTGGATGTCACATCCTCCAGCTGGTCGTTCATCTCCACGATAGTGTCCATGGGAATGTTTACTTTGATGGCAATCTCCGACAGGGTATCCCCGGCCACCACTTCATATACGCTGGGGGTCTCCTGCTCCATGATTACCAGGCCGATAGCCTGCTCCAGATCCGTCAGCTGGCTCTCCGGAAGATACGACTCCACGATTTCCACGCTGTCCGCGAAATTCATGGTCCGGATTCCCAGTTCGAAATCCTCGAAGTCCTCCCGCTGTTCCTGAATCTGTTCCCCCTGGATGCCCGCGATCAGATTCTGGACGCCCGCCTCCGTATTGGATTGCCATCCCTCGTCCTCTAAAGCCGAGGTCGCCACCACATCCGCGGTCAGCACGCCGAACTCCCTGTCCCCGTCATTCCTGATCTCCACCGCGAACTTCCCGTCGTTGCCGTACTTGTCGATGGCGGCCAGAAGCAGCGTCTGCACATCCTCCATGCTGGACAGATTGATGATGTACTCGTCTATCTTCAGGGTGTAAGAACGGTGCAGGGTCTCCCGGATGCTGGCCCGCAGGGTCTCCTCCATCCGATTGAGCACATCCTCTTCCGTATCCACCTTGCCCCAGAGGACCTGCTCTCCCACTACCACCATGTCCGCCGTCATGAATACCAGTTCATCGCTGTCCGCGACCACATTCTTTCTGGCCTGGAGCAGGAGTTCGTCAATCCGCTCCTTATCTCCCAGGGTGCCCACATCCCGGCCGTTTACCTGAATATGGAAGAAATTCTCCCCTGTCTCCTCGTAGGGCGTATACCCTTTCAGAAAGAACAGGCACAGGAACAAGGTGCCCGCCGTAGCTTTAATATATGTAAATTTGTACTTTTTATGATTGCTTTTCTTCTTTTCCATAGTTTTCCTGAATCTTTCACTTTTGGTTTTTATTTCTATCTAGCATGTACAGTTTATGAAAAAATATTCATTTCTTCTGCTGTTCCATTATTTGAGGATGCTGCACGAAGAAAACGAGGAACATAATCAGCTGTCCGGGATTCCACACGATTTCCATCACGCCGAATACCATAAATACCACACAGACAAAAAAGGGGATGACGGCATAGGGATTGTCTTTCCTGCGCATCATGTTTCTTCCCTGAGCATACAGCAGGACAATCGACAGAGCTACCGACAGGATTCCCGCGGGAATTCCGTGGGTGTATGCCATCTGCAGCCAAAGGTTCTGGGCATGCCTTGAAAAATAATCCTCGTCCCCGATGATGAAATAGCCCTCCGACAGCCCATGCCCGAACCAGTTCAGATTATCCCAGTACGCCTTATAGATTGTCAGGCGTATCCGCAGGGCAGTGTCTTCCGTCCAGGAAGCCTCCACAAGTTCCACCCGCTCCATCTTATCCATATCTTCAGCCGCATGGACCCGCAGCACAAACGGGCCGCCGCGCTGCACAATGTCCAATGTGCGGAGAATCCGGCCGAACAGGGCATCCATAAAATCTTCCAGCTTCACGTACTTTTCCGAGGTGGGCGGGTCAAAGGAATGCACCTTGTCCACCGCGTATTCCCCCTCGTACCAGACCGGATGGTGCAGGATTGTGGGAAGCCAGCGTATCGTGCCGTACACAGGCAGAAACGTCACTGCCGCTGCCAGCACAAGGGCGCATCCCCTGCACAAAATGCTGCGCCATCTCATCCTCCAGATTCCCCGCATCACAAAGAAGCCGTACAGCACCGTCACCACAAAAGACGCGATCCACGCCGTCCTGCACATCGTGAACAGCTGAAAAGAAAGCATCCCTCCCGCGCCCAGCAGGAAAAATGATTTCCATCCCCATCCCTCCTTTTTCATCTCCAGAAGATGGAGGCGGAAAAGGCACATCAGATAGACAATCAAGTAATAGAGCGCCATCATATTGGAATTGCTGAAAGCGCCTTTGTATCGCAGTTCATCATAGGGCCTGAAGCCATAGGCGTAGATCTGCACCGCGAAGAAAGCCAGAATCGTCCCGTCTATCATGCCATCCCAGAGAGCCTCTCTGTCTTCCCCTGAAAACTCCGTGAGATAAAAGCAGCCGAACATCAGAAAGAACCACAGCGGCCACCATCTTTCACTGACAGAGGCAATCATCGACACAGAGAGGGCAATCCACAGCCAGCCTGTAAGCCCCGGCCGGAGGGATATCTTTTTTTCCGCGATTACTTTACGAAAAAAATACCTCAGGGCAATCCCCATCCAGCAGACGTTCAGCACAGCTGTCTGGGCCTGTCCCCACAGGATTTCCCCCCGATGGGACAGCCAGTAAAAGTGCACCGTAATCATGGCCGCCGCGCACAGCAGCACATAGATGACATTGAAACGGTCTGTCAGTTCTTTCAGGGGCACTGCGCTGAATATCAGCGCCATCATCACCAGCCCCGTGCAGTTAGCCGCGGCTTTCCAGACATTTCCGGCCTGAGTGGCCCGCAGGAACTCTATCAGGCCAAGCGCCATAAAGCATACCAGATACAATCTTCTTTTCGTAAACAGCTCTCCCGCAATCTGTCTCATCTGTCCCCCTGTTCCGCTTCCACGCGGCCGTCTCTGTGATTTATACTGCATAACGATTTCACTTGCCATGAAACCAGACTGCATAACGCTGACTGGTTTCATGGCATGATTGCATCAGGCAGTATTCAGCGTTATGCAGTATATTTCCGTTTTACGCTGTATCCGAATGTACCGACTGCTTCTCCGCACACATAATAGACCCCATGCGAATAGACAATGGGGTCTGCCTGTTCCAGATGAAACTTATGCTTTTCGTCCATATATTCCTCGTCGGCGTGGACTGCCGCCACATCAGCCAGAAACATATGATGCGATCCCAGCGGCGTGACCGTGCGCACTCTGCACTCAATATTGACAGGGCTCTCCCCGATCAGCGGCGCTTTTACCTCCTTTGCCGGAAAAGCCGTCAGCCCCAGGGCTTTGAACTTGTCCACATCCCTGCCGCTCTTCACGCCGCAGTAGTCTGTGGCGAAAGCCAGCTCCCTGGTGGTCAGATTGATGACGAATTCCCCTGTCTCCTGCAAAATCCGGAAAGAATGCCGCTCCGGCCGGACAGATATGCTGACCATGGGCGGGTTCGTGCAGACCGTGCCCGCCCAGCCGATGGTGATGATATTGTATTTTCCGTCCCGGTCCGCCATGCTCACCATGACCGCAGGCAGCGGATAGAGCATGTTCCCCGGTTTCCAGATTTCCTTTGCCATATTTTCACACCCGTGAGATTAAAACGGAAGTACATGAAGCCCGCTGAGCACCTGATACAGCACGCCTGCCAAAGACAGTACGGCCGCTGCCACGGAAACGCCCAGCACCGCTCCCAGCTTTCCTTTGACGGCTTCCACATCCGCCTTTGCCCCATCCATCGCCTCGTTCTGCTTGCCGCTCTCCTCCACCATCACGGCCTGCACATTGCGGTACACCTTCACACACTCCTTGTGCACATTCTCTTCCACCTGGTCAAGCCGCTCCGACAGGCCTCCGGTCGCCTGGGCCTCCAGCTGTCCGCACAGCTGGTCTATCTTCGCCCCCACAGTGGCAGAGAGGACTTCCGTCTGGCTCGCCAGGGCTTCCAGCTGGTTCAGCACAGACGCGGACATGGCCTCCATCCTCACCGCCGCGGACTTTTCCATCCCGTCGATCCGCTCCTGCTGCTGCTCTATGGTTCCCTGCAGGTTCTCCACATCCTGCTGCAGCATCTTCATCCTGCCGTAGCTTTCCCCCACCAGATGGGCCAGCTCGCTTTCCTCTATCTGGATGCCAGCCAGTTTTCCGGCGCCGTCGTCGATCAGTTTCTGCAGCTTTGCCAGACATTCATTGTACTCTGCTATCTGGTTCTTCAATTTGTTCAGTTCTTCCACATCTGCCGCGGTATTCGCCTTGATGATTTCCTGTGCTGTCAGTTTCTGCGCCAGCTTGTCCATAAACATATCCATCTGTTTTCCTCCTGACCTGCCCGCAGCCCCTGCAGACAGTTGTGCCTTCTCGCTCTCATCCCGATTATTCTACCATTTTCTCCCCCAAAATACAACACAGAAAAAGTTCTATCTCCCGCGTTCCCGGGTAATCGCCAGGATTTCCTCGTTCAGCTTCAGCATCCGGACATCCAGATCCGATACCATCCTGGCGCATTCCACCAGTTCACTTTTGATATACTCCGGCACATCCCCCTCGAACTTATAATGAATCTTGTGCTCTAAACTGGCCCAGAAATCCATGGCCACTGTCCTGATCTGAATCTCCACTTTTGTATCCACCGTCCGGTCCGACAGATATACCGGCACCGTCACGATCATATGGTAGCTTTTGTATCCGCTGGCCTTTGGAAAGGTGATGTAATCCTTCACCGCCATCACCCTGATGTCCCGCTGCTCGCTGATCATGTCCACGATACGGTAGATATCGGAGGTAAAGGAACATATGATGCGGATGCCCGCAATGTCGTTCACATATTTCACCATATTGTCGATGGTGGATTCATGCCCGTCCCGCTTCAGCTTCTTCACAATGCTTTCCGGTGTCTTGATGCGGGCTTTGATATGTTCGATAGGATTATAGCGATGGACATGCTGGAACTCGTCATTGAGTATCTCCATCTTGGTCTCCATCATTTTCAGCGCGGCATTGTATATCAGCGTCACTTCTTTCCAGCTGTCGATTCCATCGTCATTGTCTTCCCTCAGTTCCATATTTGCTCCTTTAATCAGTCTCTTGTTCTCCGTGGCACATTCCATATGCCGGGGCTGATGTCCGTATCCGTGCTTGTCATCTGGCTGCTTTCTATCTTGCGTAAGGGCAGGGAACCGCAAGCCTGTGCTGCCCACAGAGCACAAATCGCCCAAAGCACGATGGCCGCCCGGCCGTTTCCTGTCCCGAGTAAGGACATTATACCATAAATACCAGCGTAATTGTATATGATTCACAAAAAAATAATCCTTTTTGAATGATTTACTGCCGTTCCGCAATCCGGGGAGAGATTCGCCCGGATTATTCATCGCGGAAAAGCCGTACCTTTCATTATATGTGGCCCGGTGCAAAAATATCCTGCTTGCTTTTGCTGCCGAAATCCCTTACCATGTAGATAAGCCTCACATAAGAAAAATGATATTTGAAAGGATGAGTCGAGATGTTTCGTTTATGGGCAAGAACTTTTCAGGACAATCATATGCTGCGGGATGCCTGCATCAGCGATGACAGCCAGGACACCCGCACCCACAAAATATTCCGCGCGCTGGACGAGGTGTGCTATCAGTTCGACCTGCCGCGGCCTATCTGGCTGGACAAGACCATAGCCGAGTTCAGGCGCCACAACAAGGCGCGGTTCACCCGGGACAATTTCGTGGAAAGCATCGATTTCGATTATCTGGAGATCCAGGTGATTGAAGAAGATTGATATTGACTTTTCCCCTGAGCCGTGTATAATATGGAGTTAACAGCATATAGTTTTCGAAACTATATGCTGCGTTTCCAAAAATGTGTTCATAGATTTTGACACTATTGCAGATAATATCCATATAATTAGAATGACATGGTTTAGGAGGTATCCATATGCAGATAACAATCAGAGAGCCTGGAAGCGCAATCACTCATTTCATCGGCATGGTGATGGCCGTATTCGCGGCGGTGCCGCTATTGGTGAAGGCGGGGATTTCGTCAGGGGGCGAGCATTTCGCGGCAATGACGATTTTCATCACCAGCATGATTCTGCTGTACGGCGCCAGCGCCACTTACCATTCCGTGAACCTGGCGGGCAAGTATCTGCGGATATTCCGGAAGCTGGACCATATGATGATTTTCGTGCTGATAGCCGGATCGTACACACCTGTATGCCTGATTGTGCTGGGCGGAAAGGTGGGGTATACCATGCTGGCACTGGTGTGGGGAATTGCATTAGCGGGAATGCTTGTCAAGGCCTGCTGGATCACCTGCCCCAAGTGGTTCTCCTCCATTATTTATATTGCCATGGGGTGGGTCTGCGTACTGGTGTTCGGCAGGCTGCTTGACACGCTGTCTACAGGCGCTTTTCTGTGGCTGCTGGCCGGGGGCGTCATCTATACTGCGGGCGGAGTCATCTATGCGCTGAAGCTTCCTTTGTTCAACTCCAGGCATAAGAGTTTCGGCTCCCATGAGGTCTTCCATCTGTTTGTCATGGCAGGGAGTGTGTGCCATTTCATCTTTATGTATTGTTATGTGGCGTGAGGAAGGGAATCCTCATTTTGATTCTGCTTTTGGTCAAGGCACTCCAGAAATTCATCGTATATCTTCTCCCCCTGCATCCTGGCTTCCACTGCGTCTGCCAGCAGTTCAAAGGAGCCGAGATATTTAGTCTTTCCCTGAAAGGTAATCTGGGCCACCCAGCGTTTCTGCCTTTTGTCGTAGTATACGCCGTTATATCCGCTGGTATTGGTCTTGACCAGACGCCCTCTTTTGATTGCCTGCAGAAGCGTGACGGACGTCCCCTCCGTCAGCTTCAGGTTCTCTTTATAGACACTGGCCTGAAGACAGCCGCAGCTTTTCGTCTTTCCGCTCTGCCGCAGCGGACCGGCAGCGCAAATGCTTCTACTATGAAAAGGGGGACTTACTATGAAACTTGGTGATATCTTAAAAGAATTGTTGGATTTGCACGGCATGACCCAAAAACAGCTGGCGGAAGCGCTGGCTTTGTCTCCATCCGCCCTGGGGAATTATATACAGGGTACCCGTGAACCTGATTATGGGACTCTGATCCGGATTGCCGATTATTTTCATGTGACCACGGATTATCTGCTGAATCATCCAGCCAATATGGACATTTCCAATAAAAATGCCGCTCACAGGGAGGAACTTCTGCTCTGCATCTTCCGCTCCCTCACAGGCGACCAGCAGGATTTCTATCTGGAGCAGGGACAGATATTCCTGCGTCAAAACAGAAAAAAAGGACCCTCCCTTTTATCCCCCGCCCAGGGGGATAACAAGGAGGTATCCTGAGCATTGACATATACTGCTTAACAGTTTAAATTTCCGAGTAACCTGACTGCACAACTGCCCGGGCAGGAACCGTTCCCTGCCCGGGCATACTGCTCATTCAGTCCTCATATCCGTTAGGATTGTTCTTCTGCCATCTCCAGGAATCCTCACACATCTCCCTGATGCCATACTGGGCCTCCCAGCCAAGTTCATTCCTGGCAAGGCTTGCATCCGCATAGCATGTGGCGATGTCCCCGGCACGCCTGGGCTTGATCGCGTAAGGGATTTTCACACCGGTGGCTTCCTCGAAGTTCTTCACAATGTCCAGCACGCTGTAGCCCACGCCGGTGCCCAGGTTGTAGATTTTCAGGCCTGCTTTCTCTTCAATCTTCTTCAGGGCCTTCACATGACCGACAGCCAAGTCTACTACATGGATATAGTCGCGCACGCCGGTGCCGTCCGGGGTGTCATAGTCATCGCCGAACACGCCCAGCTGAGGCAGCTTGCCCACTGCCACCTGGGTGATGTAGGGCATCAGGTTGTTGGGGATCCCGTTGGGGTTCTCGCCCATGGTGCCGCTCTTGTGAGCGCCGATGGGATTGAAGTAGCGCAGCAGTATCACATTCCATTCCTGATCTGCTTTCTGCATATCGGAGAGAATCTGCTCCAGCATGGACTTGGTCCAGCCATAGGGGTTGGTGCACTGTCCCTTGGGGCATTCCTCCGTGATGGGGATGATGGCGGGATTGCCGTATACGGTGGCGCTGGAGGAGAAGATGATGTTCTTCACGCCGTGCTTCCTCATCACATCCACCAGAGTCAATGTGCCCGCGATATTGTTCTCATAGTACTCCCAGGGCTTCTGCACGGACTCGCCCACCGCTTTCAGGCCCGCGAAGTGGATGACCGCATCAATTTCCTCCTTGGAAAAGATTTCTTCCAGGGCCTCCCTGTCCAGAATATCCGCCTTGTAAAAGGGAACTTTCTTTCCGGTAATCGCCTCTACCCTGCCAAGGGATTTCTCACTGGAATTGCACAGATTGTCCAGCACCACCACCTCATAGCCTGCCTGCTGCAATTCCACCACCGTGTGGCTGCCGATGAACCCGGCACCGCCTGTCACCAAAATCTTCATAGCATCCTCTTTTCCGCACGCGCTTCCAGGCTTTCCCCGGCATCTGTCTTCCCTCTCCCACGCCGCTCTTTCCTGCCAGCCTTCTGTTTGCGGAGGAGCGGATATCGTGGCATGTCAGGGAATTCGCTCCGGCAGCCGTGCTTTTGTGATATAGTTTCTTTGCGCCCTTACAGAAACGGCATTTCCTTTCCGCACTTTCCGGGCATGGCCCTTGTAGCAGCCTGCCGTGCTTTATGTGCATTTCGTAAGTGCCGTTAAATATAGGTTACTGAAAAAACCTGTTTTCATCAATACTTATATGTTTAAAGAATCTGTCGAAATGTTATATGGCAATCTGTACCAATGTCTTACAGGGCCACCCCGTTCCGGCGCAGCAGCTCCCTGGCGCTCTCCACGGAGTCGATGCCTGTCTTGTTCTTGATGGGGGCGAACTCTTTCTCCCGGACTACCTCGAAGGGCAGGCAGCTCCCCATCTGGTGAATCATGTCCAGGATGAGATTCTCGAATTTATAGCCGTTGGGCTCCTGGGGCTTTACCAGCTCTCCCGCTTCGTTCAGGTAGGGAATCTTCTTCTCCACCACATGCAGGGGCAGGCTCTGAGCCACGATGCGCTCCAGCTCCTCAACGCCAAAGAGATAGTTCAGGATGACGCCGAAATGATAGGCGGGCTTCCCCTGGGCGTCCTTGGCATCCATCAGCTCCCGGGTCATGTCATAGTACTCTACGATGGAGGGCCTGCCGTCCTCTAAACAGATAGCCCCCACCTTCTCGTCCGGCGTGACCTTGCCCACTACTTTTGCGCCTGCCACGCATTCTTTCTGGATGGTAGCGCCCACGAAGCAGGGATCCGCGATTCTTTGGAGCACATTGTCCACCGCGAAGGCGTTGAGCCACTCTATGCCCTCTCTGTGGATCAAATCCAGCAGCCCCGCGTCCTTCAGGGAGATGAACCAGCCGCCGTTGCCGTTGGGGGAGCTGGCCATCTTGCCCTTTTCTTCCAGGTAGACTTTTCCCTCATAGTCCACCGCCAGGGCCATCTTCTGCTGGAAGAAATGCACGTATTCCGCCCGGTAGCCGAAGAAATCGTGCTCTGTCAGGAAACGGACTGTCTCCTCATGGTTCTTGTCGCTGGTCATCACGAAGAGATGAATCCAGGCATCCGCCTGGCGCACCACTTCCATCAGGTTGTTTACCAGGCATTGGAATATATAGAGTTCCCTGGTGATGCCGATATTATACACGCCCTTGGGCGCATCAGAGCCTAAGCGCGTGCCCATGCCGCCTGCCAGCAGCACCGCGCCCACCCTGCCCGCCCGGATGGCTTCGATGCCGGCGGCGGTAAAGGCTTCCCGGTTGCCCTCGATTTCGGGAAGCTCCATGGCCGCAAGGGGAGTGATGACGCCCCGCTCCTGCAGTTCTTCCTGGTGCCTGCAGGAGTCCAGGATGTCCATGTCGGAGTCTTCTATCTGGCGGAGCAGCGCCTGCTGCCCTTCCTCCGACAGCTCTCCGTAATATTTCAGGACATGCTCCTGACCGTATTTCTCCAATTTTTCTTTGGCCTGTGTCAATGTCATGCTCATGTTTCGTTTTCCTTTCTACTTTCATTGGGAACTGCCGGAAAAACTGATAAGTTTTTCGACAATTCCTTATTATGGCCAGGAGCCCGCCCACTCGCTGGCGGCTTCCCGGTTTCTGCGAATTGCAGATATCCTATTATCACTATACCAAAACTTTCCTTATATTTCAACGCTTCTGTCCACACAGGGCGCAGATAATAGTATGCCCCGGTTTGGCAGTCGCTGAAGATTCCCGGGGCGCCCGGCAGGAGACGGGGCGCTGGCGCACTACCGGCACTCGGTATTCTCCGAAACCATCTTTTTTCAGATAAAGTTTTACCGTATTTTTGATATATTCTTTGGCCTGTTTGATGTCATGTTTCCCTCATATGGGCTGTTTTGTCTTTCCTTTTTCGGAAAATGTTCCCATTGCTCCTTTACTTATCTTTTTTCTGGATTGTGTCGATAATCCAACAGGTACATATCACTATGACAATCACAATCAAAAGCCCGGTAAAGCCCACGACGGCGCTATCGCCCAGAAAGGGCAAAAAGCTGAACATCGCACCCGCATACCATAAGACAAGATACCCGATTATAATAAGTATTGCATATCTTTCAACATCCTTCATAGCCGCCCTCCTTCACAATATGTATACTTGCATTCACAAAAATTTGCACACGAATGCCCTTCTTCATTGTAACCCGACTCGCAAGCGAAGGGTATCAGGACTGGCGATAACGCGCCGCTATCGCTTCCTCTCGGACACTTCTCTCCTGTGCGCCAGATGTATCCCGATATGCCCGATGCCCAGGACAGTAACGGCAAGGAGCATCAGCGGGTTCCTGCCGTAGATTCCCAGCAGGAAAAATGCCGCCACCGGCAGGCTGGCTCCGGCTACCGGTATTCCGAGAAAAGAGGAATAGAAATCCGTCATTTCCTGTCTGCTGCGGAAGTACCGAATCCAGTAGCCTTCGTAGAGGAGCATCGCCAGGACGGCAAGGGCCAGCCATGTTGACCACAAGTCCGGCTTCCGCAGATTGAAACCGGAACAGGTCAGGGCGGCGCAGCAGACCAGCGCTTCGCCCACTCTTTCCAGCAGCGACAGGATTCTATTTTCGTTTCCGACGTATTTCTCATAATCCCTGGGCTTGTGTTTCGTCCAAATCATGTTGGGGATAAACAGCATCAGCAGGAAGCCCAAACCGACATAAGAAAATCCAAACTGCATCATACATTCCTCCGTCTTATCTTTTATTTCCTACAGCCAATTTATGATTTCCGGCTGCGAGGTGTCCTTTAATGCCATTTTCTATACCTCCGTCTCGTACAGGGCCCTTGACCGTCCGTTTGGTTGGGCGATGATGTCGGCTGAAATTGTAGTCGATATGTTTATAGTCGAATCTCCTCCCCGCTATGTACATAGGAAAGCTGCCCGCCCATTCCTTCTTTCAGAATCCGATAGGGAATCTCGCCGGTGCAATGTCCTGTGCAGAACCGGACGGGGAGTCTGCGCAGCTCCTCTCCTGTCTGTCGCACCAGCTCCAGATCCGCCTGGCTGTAATGGGGCTTTCTGCTCATATGGAACCCGCTGATGACGGCATCGGGGTCAGAGCCGTAAAGCTCCCGGTATCTGTCCAGGATGTTCAGGATTCCGTTGTGGGCGCAGCCGGAAAGCGTCCGTGGCCCCTGTGTCCACAAGGAGCCTGTGCTTTTCCGTCTCGATGTAAAAGCTGAGACCGTGCTCGCAGAGACATCCCTCAGCGCCTTGTGTGTTTTCAATCAAGTTCCGTATCTTCATATTCTATTTCCCAATACCCCTTTTTCGGAGAGCCGTGGCGAATCAGGATTCCACGCTCCTTTAGCTTTTTGATATTGGCTTCAATATTTCTCCTGGCAACACCTATCTGGTCTGCCATTTTTGAAGCAGAAAGTTGTGGGTCTTTTGATAAAAGGATAAGGATTTTCTGTTGCGTGTCAGTCAATTCTTCTCCGATGCTTCTCCGATGCTTCTCCGATGCTTCTCCGATGCTTCTCCGATGCTTCTCCGATGCTTCTCCACCGTTTCTATCCTTTTTTATGGGCATAGAATTGCGGAACAGGTTTACTCGAAGCATATCATCAAAAACCTGAAACTCCGGTACCGGAAGACCATAATCTTCTGCCGCCTTTATAATTCTGCTGATTCCCGTTCCCCATGACTCCACAAACCCCATTTGCCCCAAAACATTTGCAATCGTCCTGTTACGGAGCTTGGAATGTCCATTCATAAGTTCTTCATAAGTCATCCCATTATAAAGGCCGCCAGGAGAAGTCACCTCCAACCTGTCATCATAAAGCGCCACCTGCACACAAGAATCATCCGCCAGATTGCGATGGCAATGCGCATTGATGATCATTTCGCGGATTGCTTCTATTGGTAATTCATAAGATTCCTTTCTTACCAGCCCATCAATCATTGCACCCAGTCGTATATTACGAAGCACAAAGGTCGTCGCTTCTTCAATCTGCTCATAAATCGGCCCTGTAAACTCGCGTTTATCAAGAAATACACTTCTCTCAGTCCCCTTAAACACGGCACATTGCGTTTTAGAAAAAGGGAAAAAATCTGAGGTCAGCAGCACAAAAGCATTGGAGGCTCCGTTGCAAGGCACCGGGGCGCGGTTTTCGTCCTCTTCCAGGAACGCGAAGATGACCTGATACGCCGGCGGGCGGCCGGGGCAGATGCCGTAGCCGTCCGTGAAGTAGATCAGGCCTTTCAGGTTCTGGAATTCCCTGCGCTCCCGCAGCTGCTCCACATAATCGAAGACAGGCCCGTTTTGTCACTATCTACTGCAAAAGTCGTTTATCCGGTATTTTACTCTTCCCACAGATTGTCCACCACGAATTGAATGTCCTTGATCTCCGACATCATTTTCTGATAAGTGCTCTTCTGCTCTTCGTCCTCCGGGTCGTACTGCACATCGCTGGCATAATGCAGAACATATGTTCTATCACTTGTGGCCAGAAGATACCGATAGGCGGTGAAATCCAGACCGTTTTCTATAAACTGCCCCTCCGTCATGGCTTCCTCGTAGCAGACGATGGTGAACAGGACGCCGCCGTCCAGCAGATAGGTTCCCTCGCCTACGGCTTCCCGCATTTTGGGGTTGTAGACCACATAGTTCTGCCCGTTTTTTTCCACCGCGTACTGCCCGGCCCAGCTGTCGGGGAAGATCAGCGTCAGGTTGACTCCCTCCAGCATGAGGATTTCCTGTTCCATGGGCACCTTCACCACGATTTCCCGGGCAAAGGCGATCGCGCCTGCGCTGAAGCTGGTGACCATCAGCACCAGGGCCGCCGCCATGGCCAGAAGCTGCCGCCTTCTCCTTCCCCGGCGCAGCGCCGCGTAATCCGGAATCTGCTCCGCCTGCTGGACAAGCCTGTCGTCAATGTTCCCGATGTGTTCCGCCAATTGCTTTTGATTCATAGTCCAAACCCTTCCCTTTCCAGATATTTTCTTAACTTCTGCCGCATTTCGTACAAGATGGACTTTACTTTGCTCTGGGTGAAGCCTGTGCTTTTGCAGATGCTTTCCACCGAATCGAAATACCAGTACCGCCTGATGAAGACATTCCGCTTCTCTTCTTTCTGCTGCCAGAGGAATTCCGTGATGGCCCGCTCTATCTGTCCCTTTTCCGCTTCGGACTCCACGCTCTCCGCCCCGGACACGCAGTCCCCCAGCTCCTCCAGGGATGTGACCGCGGCGGGATTCCGCTTCGCCGCGGAGAGGTACTCATACCTCTTCAGCGCCAGGTTCCTCGCGATTCTGCCCACAAAGGCCGGGAATCTGCTGGGGCGCTGGCTGGGAATGGCGTTCCACAGGGCCAGATAGGTGTCGTTCACGCATTCCTCACAGTCCTCGTGGCTTGAGAGAATGTTGCCCGCGATATAGGCGCATAGTCTGCCGTATTTCAGGGCGGTCTCCCGGATGGCTTCTTCTTTTCGCTCCCAGTATAGTTCTACGATTCTGTTGTCTTCCACATGTGTTTCCCTCCTTGTATCCGTAGATTGAAAGCTGCTTTCTATCTATAGGTACGGATTTCGCGGCATTGGTTGTAACCTATTTTTTAAAAATCTAACCACAAAGGCCGCTTCCGTTCTCTCTAAAAGCAGCGATGGAAGCGGCTCCATATCCCGAAAATATTCCACCTGTGCGGTGGATTGCTAATCCAATGGCTTGTCTGCATTACAATAGCTTACATGCAGACAAGCCATTGGACTGCAACCGCACAGGTGAAAAATATTGTATTTTTGCGGCTGAGGTGTCGGCAGGCCAAACTCATAGCCGCTCTCCACGCAGAACTGCCCCTTATCCCTCCAGTAGTCCTTCAGTACGATATCCGGCTTCCGCTTCTTTTTAGCCATGCTGTATTGTTCCCTTTCTTCCCTGTCTGTATTATACTATCACAGCAGGGGAATATCAAGGCTGTCACCCCAGGCACACTTTAATGCTTTTTTCCTGCTAATCTTATTGGGGACTTTTCGTGGAGCTGGCCCGTGGCACCAGTCAGGAGACAGCTTCCGAAGGCAGGCATGCTATAAGCCATGCCTGCAGCAAATCTCCTGTCCGGTTTGGAAAGGCAGTAGTATAGTTGTCAATTTCATCATTCCATGCTATAGTGAACATTGCATTTTCCTGATGTTGGGTGATGAGCAAATTTTGTGATGAGGGGGCGCGTGTATGACTATCTACGAAAAAGCAGACGAATTATTTCATAAAAGCGATTTCATGAGCCTTTTAAGCAAATATGGAGACGCATTTGTCGTCGGGAGTTATCGAACGAAAATCATGACATGGAACGATTTGGATTTTTACATCGATAATTCGAAATACAGTCCTTCCCAATATTACGATCTGGCCGGAGAGATTCTTAAAAGGATGATACCGACTCGATTTGATGGTTTCTTAAATGTTGAGCAGGGGGCGGCATTCCTTGGATTTGAGACTGCCATATTTGGCGAGCGCTGGAATATCGATATTTGGTGGAAGCATCGTGAGGAAATCGAATCTGCCCTTTTATCCGAAGATAAACTGGTGCAGCAGCTGAAAGAAAGGCCGGAATGCAAAAAAGCAATCTTAGAGATCAAGGAGGAGTTGTCCAGGCTCCGGCTTTATGGCTTCGACAAAAAGAAGAAGCATTATCACAGCAAGGAAATATATGATTCTGTGCTTTTTGGCAATGTCCTTTCCGCGGAACAGTTTTTGCTTGCCCAGGAGCCTTAAAGCCCCTATTGCAGACAGCGTATCCAGGGCTCGTTTCCGAAGTGCCCTGGATTGCTGTTCTGTATTACTATTCCGTAGCCATACTCTGCACTACGTCGCACCGCTTTCTGTCTCTTCGTCCACCTGTTTCCACAGGGGCGCAGACGCAGCTTACAATTTCAGGCAGCTTTCAGGTCTCCGGGACTTTCTCCTCCTTCTCCACCATGATGACATCAATCCCTTTTTCCTCAAAGGAAGCCAGATCCGTCTCGGCGGCGTCCCAGTCGGTGATCATGATGTCCAGCTTCTCAGCCGGGCAGATGCTCACCACGGAATCGAATCCAATCTTCTCCTTGGGATACAGCCCAATGACTTTCTTAGAGCTGGCTACGATGGCCTCGTAAAAGCTGATGGCGATGGTCTTCTGCACAAGCCCTCTCTTCCTCAAAAGTCCCGCCGCCACCTACAAAAAACCGGCGGCCCCCCTGCCTGACAGGAACGCCGCCGGCGAATCATAACGCGGAATGCGCCTCAAAAAAGCTCATTCCTCAAAAGTCCTCACTTCCATATACTCCTCGCACCCCCGCAGCGAATCCGGCAGCACGTCCCTTTCCACGAAGTACAATTCATGCAGGGCCCTGGTGCATCCCAGGTACACCTTGCGCCTCATATTGGCATCCTTCTCATTGCCATGGATGCAATCGAACAATAGCACGGCATCGAATTCCAGCCCCTTTGCGAGCAGCAGAGGTATGATTACAATTCTGTCTTTCATCTCATCTTCCGGCGATATGATCAGCTGTGCCTCCTTCTTTCCCTGCAGCCAGGATTTTACCCTCAGGGCCTCTTCATCGCTGTTCACGATAACCGCCACGGAATGGTACTGCTCCAGCTGTTCCAGCAGAGGGACCAGGCAGGAGAGCATATCCCGGCAGACCACATACTGCGGCTTCCTCACCGCCCGTTCAAAATAGGAGTATTCCTCCTCTATGGGCCGCTCCTCCTCCCCGATCAGGGCAAAGGCCAGCGCGTTGATGTCGCTGGAGGAGCGATAGCATTTGCTGAGCCGGATCCGCATCAGGCCGTCCCCGAAGACCTTTTCGAAATCCTCATAATCCCGAATTGTCGTCAAAGAATTGACGGCCTGATAAATATCCCCCAGCAAAGTGAAATTGCTCCTGGGGAATAAATATTTCATGATGTACAGCTGAATCAGGTTGTAATCCTGAACCTCGTCTATGACGATATGGCAGATATTTTCAAACGGTTTCACCTCTCCCATCAGCACCTTAATGAACAGATAGAACAGCGCGTCCTCGTACCAGAGCCTTCCCCGCTCCAGACAGTCGGACAGCCTTTCCGCCTCCTCGCTCCCCTCCCCCATCCGCTGCAGATAGCCGGAGAAAATCTCTGTCATCTGCTTTTTCGGATCCAGCCGGTTCAGCCTGGCCACTTCCTCCCGGGCCGTATTCATACATTCGTACATTTTACTTTTATAAAGCGTATTGATTTCTCTCTCGGACAGGCTTTCCCCCTGATTCTCGATGCTGTCATCGCATATCTCCTCTTTCATCTCCTCTCTGCGGAGCCGGAAGAAGTCCTCGATGGACTTTTTGATCAGATAGTTCAGCCTCTCCAGAGTGGCGGGAAATGGCAGGGACTGCCTGGTCTTCAGCTTGCCCTGAATGGACTGGGGCGACACAATCACCTCCTCCTTGTAGCGGACTTCCGGTATCTGGAAGGAAAAGGACGCAAAATAATCAATGCAGTATTGCAGCATCTCCGCCGAATACTTGACCCGGAGCCACTTTATCCGCTCTTCTCCATAACATGCCGCCTGCGCGAAGTCCTCCACCCGCTTCAGCTGGGTATAATAATCCTCAACCCTGACGCCTTCCCCCATAGCCTCCTCCAGGATGTCGGCGAACACCTTCGTCTCCGCGGGCCTCTCCCCCAGGTCAGGGAGTATGGTGGAAATATAGGAGCCGAATATGTTGTTATTCGACAGGATCAGGATATTCTCCGACTTTATGGTATCTTTATTGTGATAAAGAAGATACGCCAGACGGTGAAGTCCGATGCTGGTCTTTCCGCTGCCCGCCAGCCCGTAAATCAGGCAGGAGCGCCTGGTGTCGCTGCGGATGGCCGCATTCTGCTCCCTCTGGATGCTCCCGATGATGACCTTCAGCCTATGGTCGGAATCATTCGAGAGGACCTCTCCCAGAATGTCGTCATACATGGAGGAATCCGTGTCGTACACGGAGAGGAGACGGCCGTCTTCGATTTTATATTGTCTTTTCCGCGTAATTTCCACTTCCGTTTTATAGCCGTTGACCTCATACCAGCCGGGCCCTACATCGAACTGATAGAACATGGACGCGATGGGCGCCCTCCAGTCCACCACATATACCTCGTGGGATTCCTCCTCCGTCAGGCTGTAGATGCCGATGTAGATGGCGTCCGGGCTGCCCGTCTCGCTGTCCTCGAAATCCACCCGGCCGAAATAGGGGGATTTCTCCATTTTTTCGTGCCGCTGTATCTCGATTTCATTCCATTCCAGCTGCCTCTCCACGGATTTCACCGCGGTCTCCTGCGTGTTCAGGAAGATAACGTCGTCAAAATCCCGGATCAGATGCCGGTTGTCCTCCCACATCTCCTTTCGCTCGTTCAGGAGCCGGTCCTGCAGCGGAGCCTTGGCCGCCCGCAGTTTCTCCAGCCTGTTCTGAATGATTCTCTCCACTCTGTGAAAGTACTCCGCTTCTTTCTGAAAATCGTTTCTTTCCATTACAGCACCCCTTTCTTTCACATTCTTCCATAATCGCTTTCTGAACTGTTATGAAAGATGATTATAGCATCCTGCGGACAGAAATGGCAGACTTGAATTTTTGCGGTTTTTGTGATATGATATATACTGTCGATAAGAAGAGCACAGCCTGAAACAGATAAGCTGTGCTCTCTTTCTCATATTCCTCCAGACAGACCTCCGCCGCCCGGTATTTATCCGGACACGTTCCGCAGTCCCCTTTTCATCCTGCCTCCCGTGCGGCTTGGCGGGCATGGGTTACGTTTACTCCTGCTCCCGGAATATAATCTGCCCCGTCTCCGCGTCCATGCCCTCCACAATGGCCAGGGATTCCAGGCGATAGCCCAGGTTCCGTATAGTCCGCCCTCCTACCTGGAAACCCTTTTCCACGGCGATGCCGATTCCCTCTAAAGTGGCATGGGCCTGGGACACGATGGAAATCAGTCCCTGCAGCGCGCAGCCGTTGGCCAGGAAATCATCGATAATCAGGATATGGTCTTCCTTGCTCAGGAACTTTTTGGAGACCATGACCTGATTGATGCATCTGTGCGTAAAAGACTCCACCTCCGCCGTGTACATATCGCCCTCGATGTTGATGCTTTTGGACTTCTTGGCGAACACCACGGGCACATCGAAATACTCCGAAGCGATGCAGGCGATGCCGATGCCGGAGGCCTCGATTGTCAGTATCTTGGTGACGGGCACATCCGCAAAGCGTCTTTTCCACTCCTCCCCCATCTGCCGGAACAATGCCACGTCCATCTGGTGATTCAGGAAACTGTCCACTTTCAGGACATTCCCCTCTTTCACAACGCCGTCTTTTAGTATTCTTTTTTCCAAAAAGTTCATGACGATACCCCGTATCTTTCTATAGTATTTTACAGAACAGTATCCTTAATTCTCCTGTGCCTCTTCCTGTGTCTCTTTCACGGCCCTAAACTGCGCTTCCATGGACTCCGCCAGTACGAGCCTGGCCTCCTGGATCTCCATGCCGCCCTGACCGAAGAAGAATTTCAGGAAAGTAGTGTTATGGAAAGAGGGATTCAGCCGTACTTCCTCTGTCCTCCACTCCTTATCATCCCCTGTAAGGGAAATGGTCTTCACAATCTGCTTGTCCTGAGACAATGTCAGGGGAATCTGCGCCAGGCTGCCCTGGCCAGCCACTCTGCATACCAGCTCCAGCCGATAGACGCCGCGCTCCCTGATATTCAGTTCAAAGGTCACGCTGCTTCCCTTTCCTGTCCGAATCCGCTCTGCGGGAAGATTGCAGGTCTCTTCTTCCACCGAAGCCCTTATCAGCTCCCCGAAGGATTCCATCTCCCGGGCTGCGACAGCGGCCAGCTGCCTGTCCAGTTCGCTCTCTCTGCCAAGCATCCGCTGATAAGCGGGCGTCCGCAGCAGGAAACGGCAGATGTTCGCCGCGCTGCGCAGGTATTCGGCTCTTGTGACAGTCCCCTTTTCCAGGCTTTCCATGGAATTGTCGTTCTGGGAATTCTCGCCTGCGTTGGCGGTCACCATGAACAGGTCGTTCTGGGCCCGGACCATGGCCGCCATGTTGTTCACGCTCCCGGGCTGGCCCTCGTCATTGCCCCTTGCCCACCAGTCTGTCATGACAATACCGTCATAATTCCACTCTTCCCGCAGGATAGTGGTGAGCATGTCGTAATTGCTGGCGGACCAGTAGCCGTTAATGGGATTGTAGGAGGTCATGACGGAGTACGCGCCGCCCTCTTTCACCGCGATTTCAAAGCCTTTCAGGTACAGTTCCCGCAGCGCCCGCTCAGAGACCACAGCCTCTACGGTGTTGCGGCAGAATTCCTGGCTGTTGCAGGCGAAGTGCTTGATTGTGCCTGTGACATCATACCGCCCCATGGCCCGCAGCTGTGCCGCGGCCATTTTTCCCGTCACCAGGGGATCCTCGCTGAAATACTCGAAATTACGGCCGTTCAGGGGATTCCTGTGGATGTTGATGCCGGGGCCAAGCAGGGTGTCTATCTTGTTCTTGCGCAGCTCCAGACCCTCCCACTCGAACAGTTCTTCCGACAGTTCTTCATTAAATGTCGAGCCAAGGCAGGCGCCGTTGGGCATGGCGAACGCAATGCTGCCGCAGTCCATCCGGATGCCGCTGGGACCGTCCGCGCAGCAGGCTATAGGGATGCCGAATTCCTGTAATCTCTCCGTGACGCCGCCGAAAGCTCCCGCCGTGCCGGGCGTCACCTTGGGGGAGCACATGCCCTCTCCTCTGACGATGCAGCACAAATCTTCATCTGTCAGCTGGGCAAGGAAATCTTCCATGGATACTCTTCCGGACTCCACATCAGACAATTTGTAGCCCAAATCTCCTGTACAGGTAAAACCTGCCAGTCTCTCCAGACGCCGCTCTCCCGGCTTTATCGTGCGCACGGGAACGGGCTCGAAGCTTATCCGGAATCCGTCATCCTCACCAGCCCGGGGCTTCATCCTGTCGAAAGCCGTCACCGGTGCGCAGGCCTCCTCCAGTTCTTCTGCTACAATCGCTTCTTCTATCCCCATGTTGCCTGCAGGAGACGCACTTCTCACATCCGTTCCCACATAGAAGACATATACGCCTGCTTCCAGTACCCAACAGGACTTATGGCCTGCGGCGCCGCTGTCATCATAGGAGGCGATTGCGCCCGCAGGAACCGAAATCTCCAGCTCCTGTGCCTCGCCCGGGGCAAGCTCTTTCGTCTTGGCGAAACCGCACAGGCTGCGGGCAGGCTTTCCCAGCGCTCCCTGGGGAGCCTGGCAGTAGACCTGCACCACTTCTTTTCCGGAAACGTTTCCTGTATTCGTCACCTTTGCCCGAATCGTCAGCCCCTGTGCCGCCTTTCCGCCTTTTGCCTCCTCTTCGGCATCTTCCAGCTCTGCCTCCACGGCAAATGTGGTATAGGAAAGCCCGAAGCCGAAAGGATAAAGAACCCTGTCTTTTGCAAAAGTCTCAAAGTACCGATATCCTACATAGATATCTTCCTGATAGAGATTCCGCTTCTCGCCTCCATGGTTGCGGGTGGAGGGATAATCAGCAATGTCCCTGGCGATGGTATCCGTCAGCTTGCCGGAGGGAGATGCTTTCCCGGAAAGCACGTCCAGCACACCGTTCCCGCCTTCCTGGCCGCCCTGCCATACGTACAGCACAGCGGATGGCCGGTACGTTTCCACCCACTTCATATCGATGATATTCCCCACATTCAGCAGCACCACCGTGCGCTCAAAGGCACCGCACACCAGCCGGAGCATCTCTTCCTCATCCTCGGTCAGCAAGTAGCTGCCCGCCTCCGCCTTGTTGTCCTGATCCTCCCCGGCCGTCCTGGCGATGACGATGACAGCTGTGTCAGATTCTTCCCTGGCGCTGCGAACCAGCTCTTCCGTCAGGGGCATCTCTTTCTGAAACCAGGGCTCCCCGGCCCAGCCTGCCCCGGCATCGAAAGGATTGTCTTTCAACCAGTCCTCGTATACTGCTTTCAGTTTCCCATTCAGCACAAAACCGCTCTCTTCCAGCGCCTCTCTGATGCCCGTCACATAGCTTGTATTGACCATGCCCCCGGAGCCTGTGCCGCTCTTATAATAGTTATACAGGCCTCTGCCGAAGAGAGCGATTTTCTCGCCCTCTCTCAAAGGCAGTACCGCTCCCTCATTGCGCAGCATGACGATTCCCTCCGCCACCACGGCTCTGGCCGTCTTCGCGTATGATTTTATGTCAAAAATTTTGTTTTCCATCCTTACCTCCTCTTTTTTATAAGGAATATGTTTATTTTTTCAGTACGACCGCTGCCAATCCGCCTTTTTCAAAGGAAAGCACGATATCGTTTCCCCTGATTTCGCATGCCGCTCCGCTGACCTCCGCAACGGCTCCCGCATTCACAAGTTCCACCTTGCAGGGCTTGTCTCCGGTCACGTCTATCCTGTAGGCATCCCCCCTGCGCTCCACCTGAATCAGCGTATCCTGCTCGCATTTCCCATTATAGACTACAGTCCCGGCTTCTTCTCCGTCCCCGGGGGCATATACCCTGAAATTGACGTCTTTGGCGTAGTCATATTCCGGACCGTCATGGCAGGCTCCCACGGCTACCACGCTGCTCTCCTTCGCATAAAGCGGTATGCTCAAGTATCCATGCTTCTCCCGGTACCATCTGCCGCCCCGGCGCGTCTCTCCTGTGAGGAAATTGGTCCATGTGCCTTCCGGCAGGTAGTACTCCGCCATTCCCTCTTCATTGAAGACGGGGGCTACCAGCAGGGAATCCCCCAGCATGTACTGGGTGGCCAGGTAATCGCAGTTCCTGTCCTCCGGAAATTCCAGCGCCATGCTCCGCATCATGGGCACCCCTGTCCGGGAAGTCTCAATGGCGTTCCGATACAGGTAGGGCATCAGGGAAGCTTTCAGGCGGGTGAAGAAACGCACCACGTCCACGCTCTCCTCGTCGTAAAGCCAGGGCACCCGGTAAGAAGAGGAACCGTGGAGCCTGGAATGGGTGGAGAGCAGCCCAAAGGCGCACCAGCGCTTGTACACATCCGGCGTGGACTTGCTCTCGAAGCCGCCGATGTCATGGCTCCAGAAGCCGAAGCCCGAAGAGGTCAGGGACAGGCCGCCCCGGAGGCTCTGTTCCATGGACTCATAATCGGACCAGCAGTCCCCGCCCCAGTGCACCGGGAATTTCTGTCCTCCCGCGGTGGCGGAGCGGGCGAACAGGACTGCCTCCTCTTTGCCCCTCTTGCGCTCCAACACTTCATATACCGCCTTATTATAGAGATAGGTGTAGAAATTGTGCATCTTCACCGGATCCGCGCCGTTGTGGTATACCACGTCCGTGGGAATCCGCTCGCCGAAATCCGTCTTGAAGCAGTCCACGCCCATCTCCAGCAGCTTCTCCAATCCCCGCTGATACCAGGCTGTGGCTTCCGGATTGGTGAAATCAACGATGGCCATGCCCGACTGCCACATGTCCCACTGCCAGACATCTCCGTCCCGCCGTTTCAGGAAATATCCTTTCTCCACTCCCTCATCGAACAGGGCGGACTCCTGACCGATATAGGAATTGATCCAGACGCAGACCCGGATTCCTTTTTCCTTAATCCTGCGCAGCATCCCCTCCGGATCCGGGAATACGGCCTCGTCCCAGATGAAGTCCGTCCAGTGGAATTCTTTCATTCAGCAGCAGTCGAAGTGGAACACCGACAGCGGTATCCCCCGCGATAGCATCCCGTCGATAAAGCTCATGACAGTGGCCTCGTCGTAATCCGTGGTAAAGGAGGTAGACAGCCACAGTCCGAACGTCCAGGGCGCGGGCAGTCCGGGCTTTCCCGTCAGATCCGTGTAGCGCTCCAGCACCTGCTTCATGTCAGAACCGCTGAAAAGATAATAGTCCAGGCACTCTCCCTCCACGGAAAAGGCCACTTTATTTACCTGTTCCGTGCCCACTTCAAAGTCCACCCGCTCAGGGTGGTTCACGAACACGCCGTACCCTCTGTTGGACAGGTAGAACGGAATGTTCTTGTAGGACTGCTCCGTGCTGGTGCCGCCGTCCTCGTTCCAGACGGACACGGACTGGCCGTTCTTCACAAAGGCCCCGAAGCGCTCGCCCAGGCCGTATATCCTCTCGCCCACGGACAAGCCCAGCTGCTGGCGCATATAGGCGCCGTCCCCTTTGTCATAGGCCATCCCTTTCCAGTCTTCCTTGATATAGGCCAGGTCTCTGGGCGCGCTCCTGGTCAGAAGCTCCCCGTCCCGCTCGTAGCGCATGAACCAGTTCTTCCTGCCGATGATCAGGCCTAAACTGCCGCTTTTTATGGTAATGGTCTCTTCCGTCTCCTCCACGGACAGATGCTTTCCCCGGGCAACTGCCAGTTCAAATTCCGGCTCTCTCTTCGCTCTGCCCTTGTGGTGCCAGGTCTGTACCCGAATCACCTCCGGCATGGGCGTGGTCACCCGAATGGTCAGGTTGACGCCGTCTATGGTATTGCCACGGCCATTCACCACGGCTGTGGGCGCGCACAGCACCACCTCATCTTCTTTGACTTTGCTGTCATATACCTGCTGGGGCGAAAAACTTGCGAAGCCCTCTCTCAGCAGCCAGCATCCGTTCTGAAATTTCATGCGATCCCTCCTCCGTCTTTTTCTTTCTCTGGTAAAAATTTTTTCTCTTAATAAAAAGTATGCTACCGAACAATCCCTCTGTCAAGGATAATTACAGTGTGCAGGCCCTGCAAAATGAAAAGTTTTCAATTCGCCGTTAACCATTGCCCTGAATCCGGTACTATATAAGTGAAAGCCATCTTCGCCTATGCGCTCTCGCGGGTGTCCCACAAAGAAGATGCGGAGTACCCGGCCGGTTCATGCCTCGGAAAGCGTGGGGAAAATTATCGAGCCGGTGGTCACAGAGATGCTGCTGTTCCACAGGGTAATCCTGATTGGAGGACTCGCGGTCAAGTCAGGGACGCTGACGCTTCCCGAAGATGGCCTGCCGCCGGAGGATTTGTGTATCAAATGTCATAGAATTTATACTGCAACAGGAAACCTATGTCTGTTTCCCGCTGCGATAGTCTTAAGGTCTCATATGTGGCATCGGAACATCCCTGCGGACTTGTGGATAAAAATCGCGCCCTCTCTGTCCATCCGTTCCCTGAGCTGCCTGCGGAATTCTTCCCCTCTCTGCTCCAGGATACAGACGGCATTGCCGGGATAAGAGGCGACATAGTCATAGATTGCTTCTATGTCGTCTACGATCAGGTCATTGTCCTGGTCCATCCGCTCTACCCGGGGAAAGAAAGCCTGTAGCTGTGGCACGGCGTTCTCCAGCCGGAAAGGCTTCGTGATGCTCTGGAAAGGCATCTCAATCCGGGCATCGAAAGCTGCCACGATCTCGTGCAGTTCCCGCATATGGCCGTGGCCTATAGTGGAGCAGAAAAAATTTCCGGCGGGCTTCAGGCCCCGGGCGATTTCCCTCAGGCAGTCCTTTCTGCGCTTCACATGATACAGCATATGGTTAGCGATGATGCAGTCATATTTTCCTTTCTCCAGCGCCAGGCTGTCCGCGTCACAGATTCGGTATTCGGTGCATATTCCTTTTGACTCAAATATCTCCCGACATGCCGAGAGGTTTTCCCGGGTTTTCTCCAGCATTCCAAAAGAGCGGTCTGTCAGCGTCAGACGCAGTCCGGACGGCAGCCTGTGGGCGTTCGCCTGCCACAGCAGTCCTGTGCCGCATCCCAGTTCCAGGACCCTGTCCCCCTCCCGGAGCGCGAGTCTTTCGTACACCCATTCCATCCATCCCTGGGAACTGGTACTGTAGTCGTGGAGGCGGATTCGTTTCTCCAGATTGCCTGCGGTCCTGTACTGCTCCTGTATCTTCTCATCCTCTGTGAGCAGGTTCAGCAGCCGGATCAGGAAACCGTATTTGTCGCTTTCCTGACTGTTTTCCATCACCTCGATGGCGGAGATGATTTCTTCCAGATGCCGTTTTTTTCGTATCAGAAGTTCTTTCTGCTCCGAGAGCTGCTGTTCTATGCTCCGGGATGCCATGATTTCTTCAATCTTCCGGAGGGAAAAGCCCAGGTACTTCAGCGTCAGGATGCGCTGGAGCACGGCCAGGGATTCCTGGTTGTAATATCGGTATCCCGCCTCCGAATAGGAAACGGGTTTCAGCAGGCCTTTGGCATCATAAAACCTTATGGTGCGTAGGGGATGACGTTAGGGAACTGTCAAGAGCGAAATAACATTTTTCAGATAGTTTCCTGAATAAAGGCAACGGAATGCTCTCTGGCGGCAGCGCTGTCGGCTCCCTCATAGCCGTGTCCCGCGCCGGGCATCCTGATCAGCCTGGCTTCCCTGTAGGCGGACAGCGCCTTTTCGGAACAGCTGATGGGCACAACTGAATCCTCCGTGCCGTGAATCAGCAATACGGGCCCGCGATACTCCGCTATCTTTCCATACACATCAATCTTCCTGGCCTGTTCATCGAAAGCTTTCCCCAGGGTAATGCCGAACACACAGGTCTCTCCGGCCATATACCGTCTCCCGGCATCCTCCAGAATGGAAAAAGCCGGATACCAGAGAATCAGGGCTCTGACGTCCCGGGGACGGCGGGCAGCCACCAGCGCCGAAACCAGCCCTCCCATGCTCTCGCCCTGGAGGAAGATTCGCTCCGGGTCTGCCCGGTCCAGCTTCCCTGCACCCGCAAGGACAGTCTCCAAATCCGCGCACTCGGATTCCACGGTCATCTCCTCCATGGTGCCGTCGCTCTGGCTCTGCATGCCGCCTCCGCAGAAATCAAAGAACAGGCAGCAGATACCGGCCTCCGCAAAACCGGCCCCATGGTGCTCCAGCTCCCGGAAATTGCCCCCAAAGCCATGGCTGAAGATGACCAGGGGCAGTTTCCCTCTCCTCTCGTCCGGCAGGTACAGCCGTCCCTTTATCTTCATTCCGTTCTCTTTTCTGAATGTCATTTCCTGTATCATTTTTGTCTTCTTTCCTCCTGATTGCCCTTGTCATGAAACAAAATCCGGTTCTCTATCTCTCAACACTGAACAGATAAGCCGTGCTCCCTTTCTGGAATCCATCCAGACAGACCTCCGCCGTCCAGTATTTCGACGGATAGGGAATCATCACATTTTGGGCCAGAATCGTATTCCTGGTCACATCGTACATGGCATCGCAGTCGAAGCCCTCCTGTCCATGCATGGCATCCATATCCCCGGTGAACTCCGCGAAAGCGAACTGGGACAGATAAGGCATGCCGAATTTCCCATCGTTGTCCGGGACGAAATCCACATAGGCGTACCCCTGGGGAACAGGCGCGCCCGCCGCCAGGAACCGTCCCCACAGCGCATGGCAGCGCTCCACGTCCACGCCTCTGCCATAGTGGTGCACCAGTATCACATCATAGAGGAGCTCGCTGCCATGCCCCTCCCTCTCAATGGCATCCAGGACACGCTGCAGTTCCTCCAGGCCCGTGGCATCCTGGGAAAAGTCTTTCTCCACCCCCACAAAGCGCATGGCTGGAAGCTTCCTGTACTCGAAGCGCACTATCCGGAAGCCATCCTGCTGCCGTTTTACCACATCCGGCATGAACAGGGTCCACTGCACGCCGGCGTCACAGTCTTTCAGGTAATTGATGTATCCGAAAACCTCCACCGTATCCGTCCCCCCGTGGCCGGTGATGCCCCCTGCGAAGAGTTCTCTTGTTTCACGTTTCTTTATGGACGAAAAATCAGAGAACACTTCCCTCACCACTTCTTTCAGCTCCTCCGCCCGGGGCGCCCCCGCCAGCTCTTCCTCAAACCTGTCCAATGTGTCGAATACGGCCATGTTCACCAGCCCCGATGGCATCAGGGCTGTCAGTTCCTCCCGCAGCTGTCTGCACTGCCGCGAAAACCGTCCGATGATTCCCTCCATGAAAATCGTCCTGTTGCGGGCCAGCTCTTCCCCGCCCCATCTGCCACCCTCCAGAAGCCATACCGTCACCGCGTCGAAAGCGTCCGGGTTCGTCCCCCTTGCCTGCCCCGCCCAGTCCACGATGCGCTGATACCTTTCCTCCGGGCTCCCGGCCCCGCCGTTTTCCTCCGCCTCATACCAGCAGAATCTGTCCTGTAAATTCTCCATATGTCCTCCTTGATTATATAATATCCTCTTGGAATCTCCAAGCCGTTTATCCTATGGCTTTTCGGAAACTACCTTTTCCTCACAGCCTAATCATAATGCAAAATCCCTTTTATTGCAAACCTAAAACGAGCCTGTAATTTATACTCCGCGCAAAATCCTCAAAATCGTTGTGCCCTGGCCACCAGGCTATGTTATACTTAAGTTGCTTCGAAGCAAAGACAGCGTCTGCACCGTCCGGCATCAGTCCATGCCTGGGTACCGACGGGTCAGAGACAAACTTAACAGGAGGTGAGCGGCAAACCATATGAACCATTATATCCTGATCTGGTCTATGCGAACTTATAAAGAACGGATATTTCATCACCGAAGACTGGTGGGAGAACCCGGAGACCACCGCCCTGATTGCCACCGGCACGAAAGTCCTTCCTCCCCTTACCCCCAAAGAAGCGCTCCGGAACGCGGCACAAGCCCTGGAGGGGCGCATGTGCGGAACCTATGCCAAGGGGACATCTGCCTATGACGCCTGGAAAGACGCCCTGCTGCGCGACCGGGATTTTCCGGCTGATGCCGTCCTTCCCTTGCTGGTGGAGCGCATGATGTGCCACGGCGACGCCATGGACTGCCTCTCTGACGGGCGCCTCCACGCAGCGAAGTATCTGCGCAGGCTGGCGGAGCAATCTCCCGAAACGGCGCCTAAGCTGAACGCCGCCGCAGGAGAACTGGAGGGCATCTGTGAAATCCTGTGGAAAGAGATGATTCCCGTCCTGGGCGGCTGGGAGCGGGGCGAGGCCCAGACGCGCCGGCTGGCACAATCCAAGAACCGGCGGCTTTTCGCCGGGCTGATCGACCGGATGAAAGCCCATGATGAGCGGGCGTATACTTACATCCGTGAATCACTGGCCGACGGTGAGTAGCCCTCCCGTATCGCCATCTGCATCGCAGAAAGACATGTATCTTCTCAGGGTACATGTCTTTTTTGAATAAACTCTTCAGGAGCCCAAAGTCCGGAAAAACCCCCGCTGCGGCTTGACACAAAAGCCACATTGTGATAACTTATAGAAATCCACACAGCATCTGCGCTGTGCATGCATCGTGAAAGCACGGGAATTTGGGGAGAAAGCACAATGAATAGAACACCTATACGATTCGATAATCATGACCGCCGGATAAAATACTATGAACTGCTGCTGGAACAGGATTTGGAGGGCATACCCTGTCTCCCTCTTCCTGGCGATTATCATTTTGTCTTCTATCATCATGGGGACAGGGACGCCTGGATCGACATAGAGAAGTCCGCAAAGGAATTCGACACCTATGAGCAGGGACTGGAGTCCTGGAACAGGTATTATGGCGGCAAGGAGGATTCGCTTTTTCACCGGATGGTCTTCGTGGAAAATGCTGACGGAGAGAAAGTAGCCACCGCCACGGCATATCACGACATAACCGGCCGGGACAAGTCCGGCTCCGGCTGGCTCCACTGGGTAGCCGTCCGCAGGGAATATCAGAAGAAAGGTCTGTCGAAGCCATTGATCACCCATGTGCTGGATATCATGCGCAAGTCGGGCTACATCCATGCCAAAATCCCCACCCAGACCACCACCTGGCTGGCCTGCAAGGTCTATCTGGATCTGGGCTTCAGGCCTATCCCCCAGAATGCCGTCAGCAGCCGTGACGGGTGGAGAATCATGAAAGCGCTGACGAACCATGCCGCCTTACAGGCTTTCGATGCCGCTCATGAGAGCGAAATTCTGTCTGATTGCGAACAGTAAAACGCTCCCATTCAAATCCCCAAAAACTCCATATTGACCGATTTCTCCGTAAAACCGTATTTCTCATACATGGCCCTGGCCGCTTGATTCCTGGCATTGACCTGAAGCTCCAGGCCGTCATATCCCCGCTCACGGCACAGCTGCAGCAATGCGTCGAACAATTCACGGCCGATGCCCCGGCCTCGGTAACCCTCCTCCACCGCCATGGAATCCACGAACAGCACCTCCCCGCCTGGCGGCTTCATCCGCTTTCAGGAGACCGTCATAAATTTTCCGGGTACATCTTTTCGACAGGCAGCATATAATAGAGCAAAACAACATAGAATTATAGGTTATAGTCATGTATGCTGCTCTTTTTATTTTACTCTTAATAGCCCTTCTGGGCATGCTGCCTGGTCACTTCCGCAGACGGAAAATCATCTGCAGAATCCGGGACATGGACAAATGCAGAAAATGTAATCTGCTGGGAGAACTGGCGCAGCCTTTCGGCTATGTGTACCATTGCGGCTGCGGTTTCTTCTCTTCCGCCGCAGATGCCTGGCAAAAAGCCGGCGGCTATACCTGGGTTTTCGACTACCTGGCGCCCCGGTTCCGGATGGTGTTCGACTCCCTTCCGGTGTATTTCAATTACCGTGGCCGGACATGGCTGATTGAATTCTGGAAAGGCCAGTACGGCATCAACGCCGGCGCGGAAATCGGCATCTATCACGCCGACAGGCTGCTGTCCGAATCGGAATACCGGACGGCGCATTTCCAGGCGGCAGGGGAGACGGAAATGCTGCCATGTTCGCTGCAGCTGTGCCTGGAAAACGGCGCCTGTGTGAATATTTCCGACAGACACTGGTGGCTGACGGCCTTTCTGCCGGGCGTCTTCTCCCGGCCCTGTGATTTGTGCCTGAAAGCAACGGTCTGCTTCTGCAACAGCGAAATGCTGGAAGCCTTTTACCGGGGCCTTTGCAGGGCGGGGTATCCAGCGGAGAGGATTACGGTACAGAACCTGTGCCTGTCCTTTACTTTCCATCAGCCGGGCAAAACACATTACGGCTTCCCGACCCGCCTGCGCCGCTGGCTGTCCCAGTGCCTGAACCGGATGTACTGCCGTCTCTTCCTCTGGGTCACCAGGCCTTTTGAGTGCACGGAAGACCGCATCCTGTTCCTGTACTACTACATCCCGTTCTGCTTCCGGAAGCTGATGCGGCTGCGCCGCTTCCACAGACGGTGCCACCGGAAATATGGCTGCCGGCGTCCGAAATGCTGCCGCAGCTTGCGCCCCCAGAGCGGGAAAAAGCAATGAGCACCGCCGGACGCCTGAACCGCGCCTTTGCCCAGGCGCTGGTTCTGCCTTTCCACCATTGCTCCAGATATGTGCTGGTCAGCGACTGCCACAGGGGCGTGGGCACCTCCGCAGACAATTTCCTGAAGAACCAGCATCTATACTATGCGGCGATGGAACATTACTATAGAAACGGCTTTACGTATATCGAACTGGGGGACGGCGAGGAGCTGTGGGAGAACCGGAAACTGCGCAATATCACGGAGATTCATGAGGATGTGTACTGCATGTTCGCCCGGTTCGAGGAAAAGGGGCGGCTGCATCTGCTCTACGGCAACCACAACATTGTCCGCAGGAAGAACCCGGCCTTTCTGGAAGCCGTCATACTATACGCCGAAGCCGCGCCGGAGAAATCCCTGTACCTGACCCACGGCCATCAGGCCAGTTTTTTGAACTCCACCCTGTGGCCCCTGGCCAGGTTCCTGGTGCGGTATTTCTGGAATCCCCTGGAAAATCTGGGCTTCCTGGATCCCACCAGCGCCGCTAAGAATTATGAGGTGAAAGAGAAATGCGAGGAGAGCCTGCGCAGCTGGGCCGAAGCAGAACACCACATTCTGATTACAGGGCATACCCACCGGCCCGTGCTGCCCGAAGAGCCTTCTTTCTATTATAATACGGGCAGCTGCGTCCATCCCCGCTGCATCACCTGTATCGAAATCCATCGCGGGGAGATGACCCTGGTGAAATGGACTATGGATGCCCGGGCCGACAGCGTCCTGTACGTGGCCAGGCAAATCATCTCCGGCCCTGTGAAAATATTGGATTGAAAGAGCGGCTGGCCGCCCTGAAATATCACGTTCCGGAACCACCGCAGCCCGACGGACGCCGCAGCCGCCCTATCACCCGGAACATCCTGTCCATGTCCACCGGTTTGGCCAGGTGCTCGTTCATCCCGGCATCCTTTGCCATCGCGATGTCCTCCTCGAAAGCGTTGGCCGACAGGGCTATGATAGGCACGGTTCCCGCGTCCGGCCTGTCCAGGCCCCGAATCATGCGGGTGGCTTCAAATCCGCTCATCACCGGCATCATCAGATCCATCAGGATGCAGTCAAAGGCTCCGTGGCCTGATGCCCGGAAAGTCTCCACTGCGGCTTTTCCGTCTTTTGCGGTGACCACCGAAGCGCCCGCCTGTTCCAGGATGAATTCCACGATTTCGCAGTTGACTTCATTGTCCTCCACCAAGAGGACGCGCATTCCCGAAATGTCGGCAGGCGCGCCGGATTCCCCTGGCCCTGATTTCCCCGCTTCCGGCTCCGGCACCCGATTCCTGTCCGGCGGAAACGACAAAGTGACCCGGAACTGACTCCCTTTCCCGATCCGGCTCTCCACCTCCACTTTGCCATCCATCTGCTCTACCAGCTTTTTTACAATGGACAGGCCCAGCCCGGCTCCATTGTAGCTGGTTCTTGCGCCCGGATTTTCCTGGGTGAAAGGTTCAAACATATGCTCTTTGAACTCTTCTCCTATACCGATTCCGGTATCTCTGACCACAAACTCATAGTCAGCGCAATCATCTCCCCGGGAGATTTCTTCCGCCCGGAGGAATACGAATCCCCCTGGCCGGTTATATTTCACCGCGTTGTCAATGAGATTCGTCAGAATCTGTCTCAGATGCAGCGGGTTGCCGAGCAGCCTGTTATGACGCAGATGCATCTCCTCCAGCACCAGGCCCACCCCCGCTGCTTTCGCATGGGGGGACATAATCATAATGCAGTGTTCCAGTGTCTCAAAAAGATCAAAAGATTTCTCCACGTCGGCAGGCCTGCCGCTCTCCAGCCTGCTGACCAGCAGGACATCGTTCACCAGGGACAGCAGATGCTCCGTGGAGACACGGATTTTCTCCCGGCACTCTTTCTGCCTGCCGGGCTCCTCTTCGGTCTGCTCCATGATGGTAAGCATGCCCAGAATGCCGTTGATGGGCGTGCGCAGATCATGGGACATGTGAGAGAGGAATTCGCTCTTGGCCAAATTGGCACGCCGCACTTTCTCCAGCAGTTCCATGATGGCCTGCTCCTGCTTCTTCCTGGTCACCATGGTCTCCGTGATGTCCTGGTGATAGCCGTTGAGACAGACACCGGGCTTTTTGAATTTCTTATCCGGCACGCCGCCGCAGCGGACATAAATTTTTCCCTGAACCGGGTGGTTCCACGGATACACCACCTCGGAGCGCCCGGTTTCCAGAATTTCCTGCACCGCCTGCTGCACCATCTCCACATAGTCCGGCTGGATATTCCCGAACCAGTGGCGGTAGCACGCTTCCGGCTCCATATCCTCCGGCGCGCCCAGCAGCATCCGCATGGTTCTGTCCGCATACATCCTGGGTTCGCAGCCCTCCTCCAGCTCGATGGTCCAGATTCCCGTCTTCCCTCCCTCCAGGATGTCCTCCAGGCTCTGTCTGGCTTCCAGCCGGTACCTTTCTTCCTGGTCCACCACCGCATTGATATCGCGGAACGCAAAAATCGCGCTCTGCTCCTCTTCCGCTTTCCCCGTGACAGAGAAGTGGATTTCCAGGTTCTTGAGCCCTTTCGGGTTGTCTTTCACCTGGTAGCGGACGTAGAATTTCTTTTTCGTCTTCAGCTGGGTCAGTATGTACTCTTTTTTCGTCACCATGCGGAGTCGTTCCTGATTCCCGGGCGTCACATACAGGGAAATGTACCGCTCCATGGCGAACTGGTAGCCATCCGCAAAATCCATGGGCTGGTTCTCCCCATGGAATTCGTTTTCCCGGTAAATCCGGCATGTGTCCGTGAGGAAATCCACCTGGTAAATCCCCAGATAATCCACATTGAGGGCATAGAGCACATCATGGCTGCGCTTCTCCAGCTCCCGGACCAGGTTTCGCCGCCGCAGGGAAGAGACGATGAAGTAGGCCGCTGTCTGGAGCATATTGGAGGTATATTCCAGGGACTTTGCCGGCGGATTGTCCACACCGTAAAACCCGATGATTCTGTCATCATCGTACAGCGGAACCACCACAAGGGAATGGATGTCCTGCTGCTTCAGCTTTTCGTATTGGAGAGAATCGCTGTGCCTGATTTCTTCCAGATTGTTGATGGCGATATGCTTGCCCACGCTGAACTTCCGGTACCAGCTGGCGCAGACTTCCGGCGGGACATTCTGAAGATTCTCCTTCTCCGGCCGCACCCCGTCAGCCACCCACTCATAGGTATTGTCGTCGCATCCGGCGGAATTCCGCTCAAAGATATAAGTCCGCTCTCCCCCCAGGGCCTTTCCCAGATATCCCAGCAGCACATCCAGGGACTGATCCGGCGTGTCCTCCAGAAGGGCCACCCGAAGCCCCTCATTGATGACCGCTTCCAAATTCTGGACATCCTGCACCATGCTCTTATGCTGCTCCTGGATGCTTATGTCCAATGCCATCTCCAGGCGGTACTGTTTCCCGTTCTCCGTCAGAATCGCGCTCCTGAGCAGGAAATGCCTGTTCAGATGCTGATGGTAGTACTGCTGTTCATAATAGCTCTGATGGGCCGCGCAGCTGCCGCAGAACGCGCAGGGGACGGCGCCATTGCGCAGAATCCGGTAGCAAGGCTGCCCTTTGGCCTCCGCCAGAGAGCCGATGCCGAAGACATCCATGGCCTTTTTGTTCATGTAGACCAGTTCATGGGTCTCTATATCCGCAACGTAGACAATCTCGTTGATATTTTCAAAAAACCCCCATAAATTCCCCATAAAGTCCCCTCCGTTTCCTTTGAAAGGTAAATAAATGCAGCTCTTTCTTCTATAAAAAATATGTGAACAGCCACGAAACCCCCGGACTTTTCTTTTCGTTGGCTCATCGGGACGCATGGGGGCATTACGGTACCTTTCTGGAATCGCGGCTTTAGTGGTCAGTATAACATAATACGGCTGAAAAGTCCACTTCCCGAATATCGCTTATTCTTATTTATCCGGAACATTTTTTAATGTATTCAAAACAGGAAAGAAGTGATATGATAGAGAAGAATCGCCGGCTTCGCGAAATGGAAGGACGCTCCTGCCCATATGCAGGCCAGATTTCATTGGGATGCGGTCACGCCCACAGCCTGGCCATATGACCAGCGGGAAGCAACGGAGGTTCTTGAAATCAGGGAGGAAACAGTATGTTGATCCGCCAATATGCTCCGTCAGATTGCAGAGAACTGACAGAGCTTTTCTACAATACCGTACATCAGGTCAACGCAAAAGACTACACAAAGGAACAGCTGGACGCCTGGGCCTCCGGGGAAGCGGCTCTGGAGCAGTGGAACTGTTCTCTCCAGGAACACTACAGCGTGGTGGCAGTCGAAGGCGATGCGATAACTGGCTTCGGGGATATCGATAAAACAGGATATCTTGACCGGTTATACGTCCACAAGGATTACCAGGGACAGGGAATCGCCACCGCCATCTGCGACGAACTGGAGAAGGCCGCACCCGGGGACATCACTGTCCATTCCTCCGTCACTGCAAGGGCTTTTTTTGAAAAAAGAGGATATCAGGTCTTGCGGGAACAGCAGGTTGAACGCAGGGGAATAACTCTGACCAATTATGTCATGGAGAAACGTTCGGCAAACACTCCCCCATTAGAAACCGGCCGCCTGCTGCTGAGGAAGTTCACGGAGCAGGATATGGCCGCCCTGTTCGCCATGCACAGCGATGAAGAGGTAAATAAGTTTCTGCCCTGGTTCCCCTTAAAGACCATGGAGGAAGCGAAAGCTTTCTGGAATAAGCGGTACCGGAACGCCTATGCCCGGGAACGCTCCTATCAATATGCCATCTGCCTGAAAGAGGATAATGTCCCCATCGGCTATGTCAACGTCAGCATGGACGACGGCCACGACTTCGGTTATGGGCTGCGGAAAGAATTCTGGCACAGGGGCATCGTCACCGAGGCCGGAAAAGCAGTTGCTGAACGTCTCAAAGCCGACGGTATCCCGTACATCACCGCCACCCATGACGTCAACAATCCCCGCAGCGGCGCAGTGATGCGGCAGCTGGGCATGCAGTACCGCTACTCCTACGAGGAACAGTGGCAGCCCAAAGACATTCTGGTCACATTCCGGATGTACCAGCTGAATTTCCACGCCAATCCGGACTGGGTATATGAGAAATACTGGAAGGAGTCGAAAGTGCATTTTGTGGAGACCGGAGTCGGAAATTGACTGATCGATAATGGCCTGAATCGTGGCAATCGGCTTGAACACAGATACTATACTGCTGAAAGATATGTTTTGCTAATAAACCAAAAATGCTGCCCTAAGAATCCGGCTATATGATAAAAGAACCCTAAACCGTCTTTTATCGAAACACCTTGTTTCAGCTTGTTTACAGCTAATTGAATATCTTTGCCTGCATTAAAAACGATTTGTTGGTTTTGGGGGAGACCGATCGATACTTTCCTGATCACCTAGTCTCCCCCGACGCCTCCCCTTTCCGCTATCTCCCGTTCTCTGGCAGATGATCTTTTTTATCCGGCCGTCGGATCCCGATACGCCCCCAAGAACAGCCAAAACTCGTCATCCCAGCGAACGCCGAACAGGAACGGACGGTCCAGGAGCATATCCACGTGTGGGGGCGGGTCCTCCTCTTCTTCATCTGCAGCTTCCGACTCCAGGACCGTGTAAGCCGCCCCTTCCAGCCCGTCTTCCTCCAGGCCGATACTGGTCTTCTGGACCATCGAGGTAGTCCACAGCGGTCCCCGGGCGATCCGTCCGAACTCCGCCGTGCTCCCGAACATCCGCTCCAGGCCCATATCCTGCAGAAAGCCCCGCAGATCGATGCTGCTCTGAAAGGAGGCCCTGGGGATCTTCCAGGTCACTTCCCCCACAGACCAGCCTTCCTGCTCCAGATCCATAGCCTCCTTTAAGAGCTCGGGCGTGGTCAAAAGCTCCTCCAGTCTTTTCCCTTCCTCAGGGAGCAGGAAGAACACCTTGCTGTCCGCCGTATGCAGATAGGCCACCGTAAAGCCCTCCCCCTTCCGAAAGGATCCATTCTCTATGGTCTTATTGAGAAAAAGGCAGGAGACCTCCTCCCCGCTCTCCAAGGTGAACCGGTCTTTTTGGGTATCCGCCTCCCGGAAGGGATACCGCCAGCCTCCATAAAAATACAGGGTATCCATCAAGACCATCCGGTCCTCCGGACCCAGGTCCGGTGCTGCATGGATCTTTCCGGCTGTTTTCTGCGCGATCCACTGGCTCATCTGCTCCCCGGCTTTTGGATCCTCAAGATCGATCGATATAGACGGTGCAAAAAAGCAGCGGGCCGCCAGCTCTTCATAGTCCCGATCGATCTGGACCTGATCTGAGACCCAGAGTGCATTGCCCAGCCAGATCTGGTCCCTCTCGCCAGAGCCACCGTAGGTCTCACTCTGCTTTTGGGCCCATTGACCGGCATAGTATAGCTGTTGATAGAGCTTCCGGCACTGGTCCGCCAGGGTCTCCCGGTCCTCCACCTTAAGCACCCTAAAGATCTCCTTTTCCGTTTCCCCATCAGCCCCGCAGCCCGCCAGTGCCAGAGCCTGATAGGCGCTCAATGGGCTGTAAGCCACATTCCCTTCGCTCTGTCTTAAGATACGGCTCCCGCTGTCAAATGCAAAGGCCTCCGCCCCCTCCCGGAATGCCGCCGATACCTGGTTCTCATCTAAAAGCCTCCGCCAGCCTGCATAGTCGCTGGCTTCTAAGGAGACCTCCGGCGGAGTCCTCTCCTCCCCGAAGATCTCCTGCCCTTCCTCCGAAAGGCTTTGGCCCCTCGCTCCCCACCACCCATAGTCCTCAGCAGCCGTGGCCTCCTGGCTCTCTTTAAGGCGGCTCCAAGCATAGCGGTCATTAACACGCCTGATTGCAAACGCCCCTCCTGCCAAAAAAAGCAGGACGAGCGCCAGACCTATCCCATACCGCTGCCTGATCGCTCGCCTCCTGCTCCTTCTCCTGCGGGACCTCTTCCTCATCTGTCTATCCCCTGTAGCCACTGTCCATCCCTCCTGGTATCATCCTTCTACACCATCATAGCACATCAGGCGGAGAATGGAAATAGGGGGCTGCGCGAGATCCTCTTTGGGCAAAGCAGAGGGGTAACAGTTCAGACACCCTGAACTGTTACGCAGAGGGTTACTTCTCACAGGGTTGCCAAGCTTTGGATACTCCGCCTACCAGCTACCCAGCATCCGAAGGCCCGGTCCTCACTGGGACGCGCTCCCGCTCTACAAAAGACACCTCTCCTCCCCCAGGTGAGCACATGTGCTGCAATCCGTCACATACCCCCGGTACTTGTCCGAGTCCACGTAAGCCCCGCAGACCCCTTCATGCCGCGCATAGACCTGCAGGCACATATCCGCCACATAGTTCAAAGCCGTGGCCTTCCCGCCGCAGTACCGGCACACATAATCCCCGCATCCGGCTTCCTTAACTTCTGTCCCGTTCTCCAAGATCATGGTCTTTAGCTGATGTTTCATAGCCTGCTGTCCCCCTTCCATTTTTATCCACTCTACAGTCTTTTCGTGACAGTCCGTATACTGCGTCCAGACTGTCCACAAAAAGGCGGCCGCCCAAAAGCAGCCGCCCTTCTCTGATCTTATTTGCTGTTCCGGTCATCTTTCATCCCATGGAGCGCCCGCCAGATGTGCTCCGGATCCAAGGGCAGCTCGGTAAAATAGATCCCGGTGGCCATGTTCACCGCGTTGGCGATCGCCGGCGCTACAGGCGCCGCGGAACCCTCGCCGGCCTCCTTGGCCCCTAATGGTCCCTCCGCGTCCGGCGTAAAGTCGTAGAAGGTCCGCATCTTCGGCATATCCAGGGCTGTCGGCAGACGGTAATCCCGGAAGTTGGGATTTAAGACCTTGCCTTCCTTGGTGATGTTATGCTCGTAGACCGCGTAGCCTAAGCCCATGCCGATGGAGCCCTCCAGCTGGCCCTCCACGGCCCGGCGGTTCAAGGCGCGGCCGCAGTCATGGGCAAATACGAACTCATCGATATCCAGCACACCAGTCTCCTCGTCCACGGTCAGATGGGCCGCGCCGGTAGAGAAGCTGTAGGCCGGGGCATAGTTGGTGGTGTTCACGCCGTTATACTGGGAATTATCGGTCCGGTGATAGTAGGAACCGATCCCCACCAGCTCATCGCCGCCCTTGACGGTCATATATCGGAACATAGCGTCCCCAATCGGCATCTGCAGCTCGGCCTTCTCCTTGCTGATCACCTTGCCCTCCAGGCACTCTAAGGTCTCCGGCATCACGCCCCACATGGGTCCGATCACCTCGAACAGCTGGCGTTTGGCATCTATTGCGCCGGACCAGGAGGCCGGGCCGGAAGCGCAGCACCTGGAAGCGGCAGGCGTCCGCCATGCAGAGCAAAAGCTCCACGCCCCGGGCGATGGTGGTGGCCAGGGCCACGCCCATGATCCCCATCCGGGGGGCTCCCAGCAGCCCGAAGATAAAGACCGCGTTTAAAAGGATGTTCAGGAGCAGGGCGGAGGCATTGGTAAAGGTGGCGAACACCACCCGCTCGATCGAGCGCATGGTACATAAGTATACCTGAGAGATGCTCATGAACAGGTAGGAGACACCTACGATCCGCAGATAGGGGATCCCTGCCCGGATCAGCTCCTGCTCCGAAGTGAAGATCATCATCAGCACCTGGGGGAAGAAGCAGGCCATCACAAAGAAGAAAAAGGACACCGGGATCGACAGCCGCATCCCGATCCCCATGATCTCCTCGATCGTGCGGGTATCCTTTTTGCCCCAATACTGGGCGGCCAGCATCCCGATCCCCGAGGATATCCCTGAATAGACCAGGTTTAAGATGAACATGATCTGGCTGGCTAAGGAGCCTGCAGAGAGGGCCGTCTGGCTCACCCAGCCCAGCATGATCACGTCCGCCGAGCTGACCGCCGTAGTGATCAGGTTCTGGATCACGATGGGCAGCGCTAGGCGGAGCATGTTCCGGTAAAATGAGGATGGCCTTGCAGTCGTTGTCACCATAATGGATAGTCCCCTTTTCTTTCCATGTGATATGCCGCTTGATATGATCGGTCCTGTCAGCGACGATCGATACTCTCCCGCACTTTTTCCGGGAGCTGTTCCAGGATCTTTCTCTTGACCTTCGTCGTCAGATAAGCCGTATCCAGTCTCTTCTTGCTGTAGGGATACGCCGTATGCGCAGACTGCCTGACCAGATAGTCGGTATAAAATTCTTCCCAGAAATCCATGCTGGAAGATTACGCCCGCTGCAACGGTTTTCCAAACCCGACCCATTTCACGGACGATGGAATCTCCGGAACCCGGTTCGACCGCCCCGGATTCACCGCCATGATGGAGAAAGTGGAGGCCGGGAATGTGGAGGCAATCATCATCAAAGACATGAGCCGCCTGGGACGTGACTATCTCAAAGTCGGCCAGGTCATGGAAATCCTGCGGCAGAGAGGCGTCCGGCTGATCGCCATCAATGACGGAGTGGACAGCGCCAACGGAGAGAATGATTTTACCCCGTTCCTGAACATCATGTATGAATTTTACGCCAGAGATACCAGCCGTAAGATTAAATCCGTGTTCAAGGCAAAAGGCATGAGCGGCAAGCACCTGACTGGCACGGTTATTTACGGTTACTTGTGGGACGAAAAGCGGGAACACTGGATTGTGGACGAAGAAGCCGCTGACGTGGTGCGCCGGATATTTGCTATGACTTTGGAAGGATACGGCCCCTACCAGATTGCGAACCGGCTGTCACAGGAAAAGATTGAGATACCTTCCCTGCACCTCTCCCATTACGGGGAGGGCGTGAACCAGTCCAAGACGTTTAAAGACCCTTATGGCTGGGGTTCTTCTACTATCGTCAATATCCTGAAAAAGCGTGAGTATTTAGGCCACACCATCAACTTCAAGACCCGCAAACATTTCAAGGACAAGAAAAGCCACTACGTTGACGAAAATGAATGGGTAATCTTTGAGGACGCCCACACCGCCATTATCGACCCGGAAACCTTTGAGAATGTGCAGAGAATCCGCTCCAACGTGAAGCGTTACCCGGACGGCTGGGGAGAAGCCGCCCCGCTTACCGGCCTGCTCTACTGCGCCGACTGCGGCGGCAAGATGTACGTCCACCGCACCAACAATGGTAAGCGTATCTCACAGTATACTTGCTCCCAATATAGCAAGGTTCCGGTTGGCGTCCTCTGCTCCACGCAGCACCGAATCAATGAAAGCGCCGTCCTGACACTGGTTTCCGATATGCTCCGGGCGATAGCGGAGTATTCCAGAAATGACCGGGCAGAGTTTATCAAAGCGGTTCAGGAAACCCAGGCCGAGCAGCAGGCCAGCGACATCACCAGAAAGCGGAAACGGCTGGCGGCGGTACAGAAACGGGCTGGGGAACTGGAAAAACTGATATGCAAGATTTATGAGGACAATGTGCTGGGCAAGCTGCCGGACGCAAGATATGCCGCCCTGGACGCACAGTACGCAAAGGAGCAGGAATCCCTTTCCGGCGAGATTGCCGAACTGGAAAAGGTAATCGCCGGATATGAGCAGAGCCGGAAATCAGCGGAGAAATTTATCGCCCTTGTTGACAAGTACGAGAATTTTGACAACCTGACTACCACCATGCTGAATGAGTTTGTGGAGAAAATCCTTGTCCATGAGCGTGACCGGAAAGGCAGCATTGAAACTACGCAGGAGGTTGAGATTTACTTCAATTTTGTCGGAAGGTACATGCCGCCCCATTTCGGGGAAGTGAACCTCACGCCGGAGGAACTGGAAGCCCTGCGGAAGAAAGAGGAACGCAAGGACAAGCTGCACCAGGCATATCTCCGGCGCAAGACCAACGGGACGCAGAAACGGTACGAGGATAAAATCAAGGCAAAGAAAAAGGCAGAAATTGAGGCGAAGAAAGACGCTATTCGTGCCGAGGATATGAAAAGAGGCGTGTTTATCCCGGCCAACAGCCTGCCAAAGAAAGAACCACGAGTGGGAAAAAATATGATTTCAACTATTGCACAATAAACAAAACTTTTTCACCTTGACAATATGTGTTACAAATGTTATTATTTACTTGCGAATATTTATAGCGAATATTCGCAAGTAAAATTCAACAGAAGGGAGAAATAGAATTATGCCGTCAAAGCCAGTCCTTTCGGACGCTGATAAAAAAGCAATCCGCAAAAAGCTGGAAGAACTATGCGAGGAATGTTGGATAGCGCAAGGGTATAAAAAGACAAGCATTAAGAATCTATGCGATAAGGCAGTTATATCTATCGGTACTTTTTATACGCTCTACCCGACAAAGGAAGATTTATTCCTTGAAACAATCACAGACATACAAAGGAGGTTGACAGAAAAGATTATCGACATAAACAGGAACAGCCGGACGAAAGAGGGCTTTGCACAGTCCATGAAAAGGCTTTTCCGGGAATACGACAGCAAGCCGTTCCTCTACAATGTCAATACGCCGGATTTTCAGTCTTTTGTGACAAAGCTGCCGGAAGAAACGATTAAGAAAATCAAGTTTGACAGTTTCGATTTTTTCAGACAGGTTATCCATGCCGCAGACCTCAATCTGAAAATGGAGGAAGCACAGGCATATGGAATTTTGAGTGCGCTGCTGTCAACAATCAATGCAAAAGAAACGCTTTCCGTCACTTGTGATTATTTCGCTGTTTTTGATTTTATGGTGGATAGCCTTGTGGCAGATATTTTTGAGTAAAGGAGATTTTTATGACAGAATTTGAGTACAAAACGATAGTAATTGACAGCAAGGAAACAGAACATTCCGAAAAGTCGCTGTCTGATAAGCTGAACCATTACGGTAAGGACGGTTGGGAACTGGTTACTTGTTTTTCTTATCCATGTATAGGCAGTTCCCAATATTCCCTTATCGGAATCGCACAGAAAGCGACTTTGATATTTAAAAGGCGGCTATGCTCCGAAAAGGGGGCGAGCGAATGACAAATGCGGTTGAAGTCCGGCATTTATCAAAATCCATAGAGGGCAACCCCATACTGAATGATATTTGCATGAATGTAAGGCAAGGGGAAGTATACGGATTTCTGGGCGCAAACGGCGCAGGAAAAACTTCGCTGATGAAAACGCTGTACCACGTCATTTTCCCCGATACAGGTACGGTATGTTTATTAGGCGAAACTATCAACAAGGGGAACAATCCCGTTTTCTCCCGTATCGGCAGCATTATTGAAAGCCCTGTTTTTTACAGCCATTTAAGCGCATACGAGAACATGGAACTCCATTGCCGATACATGGGCGCAGGCTATGAAAACATCATGGAAACGCTGTCACTGTTAGGGATTGCAGAAACGGGCAAAAAAGCCGTAGGGAAATTCTCTTTGGGAATGAAACAGCGGCTTGCGCTTGCAAGGGCAATGCTCACGAAGCCGGATTTGCTTATTTTAGACGAACCAATAAACGGCTTAGACCCACAGGGGATTATTGAAGTGCGGGAGCTGCTGTTGCGAATCAACCATGAATACCACACAAGCATTTTAATATCCAGCCATATCCTTGACGAGCTGTCTAAAATTGCCGACACAATCGGAATTATTGACCACGGGGCTATGCTTGCGGAAGTATCTATGAAAGAGCTTACGGCGAAAGAGATAGACCTTGAATCCTATTATTTAGGCTTATTGGGAGGAGGTGGGAAAAATGTGGAATCTTATCCGCATGGAAATTAAGAAAGTACCGTTAAAGCCGCATATCGCCGGATTGTTAATCGCTAACTTTATCATTTTTCTGCTTTCCGCCTTTACGTCCAGCCTTTTAACTGCAAGCGGCAATATATCCACACTTCCGGGATTTGCCCCAGTCCAGTTAGATACGGTTACGTTAGCGGCAATGCTTGTAAGGGCTACTCTGATTGTATGGGAAGCGGTACTGATTTCCGTATTTTTGATTGAAGAATACAGAAACAAGACAATCGGCTTGCTTTTCACTTACCCGATCAGCCGCACGAAACTGATTACGGCAAAACTCATCTTGATATGCTGCATTAGTTTTACGTTCCATGTGCTGTCAAATATCTTCCAATATGCCACAATCTTTCTTGCGGCAAAATGTTTTGATTTTGTCACGTTCAGCTTTGGAAACATACTGGCACAGGCAGTTACAACAATATCCGCTATCCTGTTGGGGCTTCTCCCGCTGTATGTTGGAATGATAAAGAAGTCAACGATTGCAACCGTTGTTTCGTCTATTGTCAATGTTGCCATAGCGTCAAACTCAAAGGGAAGTAGCGCAGGATTGATGTCAATCCCCGTTGCGGCAGTTATTTTCGGTATCATAGGCATCATTTTTTCAGCAGTCGCAATGAGAAAAATGATTTTATCAGATTTGAGCAATTAAAAGAAAGGGGGCGATAACATGAATTTTCCAATTCCCGATTTTGTACCCGTTCCAAGTGCGGAAATCATGCAGACTATTTCAATCGTATCATTGACTGTCGGTATCTGCCTTGTGGGTGTGGGATTGATTTTCCTGTTTCTGAACAAGAGAAAAGGGAAAGAAAAGAAAGCCACAGCCCTATGGATTGTCATAGGCGTTGGCGTGTTGCTTATTGTAAATCACGGCATACAGTTATTGTTTTAAAGGAGGACAAAATGATTAAAGAAGTAAATCGGGCTTGCGAAAAGTTGAATGGTAGATTGGGGATTTCCGTAGAACTTCCCAACCCGAAAAAGAAAGCGTTAAAAACGGCTGCGGCTTGTAACTTAGTTGTCGGTGCTGGTCTGGTGGCGGCAGGAATCCTTTTCCCGTCAAAATCTTGTGCGTTGTTGGGCGGCATCAGCGTTATCAGCAGCGTTGTACTGCGAAAAGAAAGCAAGCATAAGAACCATGAATCATGACGGGAACGAGCAATTCAAATGGTTATTATGCCCTGTTTGCGGAAGCAAGACACGCATTAAAATGCGGTCAGACACAGAGCTTCGGAATTTCCCGCTGTTCTGCCCCAAATGTAAGCAGGAAATGATAATCCACGTAAAAGATTATAATGTATTAGTTATCAAAGAGCCAGACGCACAGACGCAGAGCCGGTAACATTGAGCAAATTCACTCATTGTTATCGGTTCATTTTTTTATAAGCCGTTGCTCTTTTAACTCTTGAAGGTATAACATTTTTGGACTTGTAGACAACAGCGGTTTAGATGGGAGCTGTTATGATACAAGTTATCTATAAATGTGAACTGACACAAAATATATTACTGTCAAAAAAAGCATATTAGCCAGTTGGGAACACCCTGACAGCAAATGCGAAATTTGTCATATTCTAACTGAATACCGTATCTTATGCGTCCGAATGGAATTTAACCATCCGGGCGCTTTTGTTTTCTTGGGAGGTGCACACGCTCCCCACTGCCACTCTCCGCCTCACTCCGTTCAGAAATCTTTGCAAAAAAATCTGAACGGAGGAAAGGAAGATGGAAGTCACCATCAACATAGACGGACAAGCACTGTCCGTGGAGGTCACAGTCGAAGTATATGAGTACCTGGACAGAGCCGACCACAAGGAAGAAAACCTTGCCCATGAGAAGCGGAGGCACTGGGACAGCCGGGAGTTTGACGAGTACATAGTCCTCACCGAAGGGCGCTCCTGCTACTACCAGACACCGGAACAGTGGGTATGCAGGAAAGAAACCCTGCTGGAGATTAAGGCCGCCCTTGCGCTCTGCACCGAGGCGCAGCGCCGCCGGTTCCTGCTCTACGCATTGGAGGGTTTGAGCTATGCCGAGATTGCCGGGCTTTGCCGCTGCTCCAAAGCTGCCATACAGGACAGCATTGAGGCGGTACGGAAAAAAATTAAAAAATTTTTCTGATACAGACCCTACGATTGGCCGATTTCGGGCTAACCAGTGAAGGGAACTTTTTCCCTATCACATTATCGGAGAGGACAGGCAGGAAACCGCTGCCTGTCCTCTCCACATTTTAGGAGAGATTAGCCATGAAAACAATCAACCTGAAAAAGTATTATTACCCGCTTTTTGTTACAGACACATTTATTGAGGTATCGGACGAGGTGGCCGAGGCTCTGCTGTTTATGCGGAGGGAGGAAAACAACCTCACCCATAAAATCTGGTATCACAAGGCGTACTATTCCCTTGACTGTGAGGACGGGATTGAAAACTGTGCCTTTGATTTTACCGCCAAATCCCCAGAGGAGATTCTGCTGGAACAGGAGGAAGAACAGCTTTTCCTTGCCACACTGGAACATCTGTCCGAAGCTATGAATAGTCTGACGGACATACAGGCGAGGCGTATCCATGCCCGCTACATGCTTGGCAAAAAACTGATTGAGATTGCCGCAGAAGAAGGCGTAAGCGTATCCGTGGTACAGCAGACCGTTAAGAGCGGCTTAAAGCGAATGCGAAACTATTTTGAGAAAAAGAAGTGGAGGGAATGAGGCAAATGAATTTTAACAAAAGCGAACTGGAAATGCTCTACCAGTATGCCGCACCAACGAAGGAAGAAACCCTTGCCGGGCTGAAAGAGATTGTGCCAGTTCTGGAAAGGAAGGACGATTTACTCTCAAAAGTGATTGTCGAGAATACCATACGGAAACTGGAAAAACTGGCAGAGCCGGAGTGCAGCCGCTTTATTGCGGATAACCGGGCCGCCTTTATCGAAAAGCGGGATAATTCTATCCGCCAGAGGCTTGCCGCCACCAAAGCCGGGAAGGGGGAGCCGGTTCTGCAGGGGCATGACCTGGCAAGCATGGAGCGGTTCCTGCCGGAAACAAGGCACATGGTAACGGTGGATATTTTGAACAGTGACAGCCCGGTGGGATTCCCCGGAGAGCGATACCGCTTTTTCCTCTCTGATGAAGGCTATAAAAACGCCAGAGCCAGTGAGAAGCGGGGAGAAATCAAAATCAGGAACCATGCCGCTGTCATGGCCGGGAAACTCTACCCAGACAAGAAGCCCCAAGCGCAGGAACGGTGACAGACAACAGAATCTAAACCACAGCAGGACAACCGGAAACGGCTGTCTTTTTTTGCCATCTGAAAGGAGGTGATTACAAATGCCGGATATAGATAAGCTGAAAGCCCAGCAGGAAAAAGTAAAGACAGAAATCCGCCAGTTGGAGAATAGACAGAAGATTCTCCTGAACCGAAAAACGGACGCAGAACGAAAAGCCAGGACACGCCGCCTGATTGAGCATGGGGCGGTTCTGGAAAGTATCTTCCCTGCCGCTGCCGCCATGACCGGCGAGGAAGTCAAGGCGTTTTTATCTGCTATTTCCCGCCTGCCGGAAGTCATGTGGCTGCTGAAAAATGAATCTGACAGTCAGGATTTACAGCAGCTTTAAAAATCCAACGGCGCACTTATACACCGTTCCGGTGCGTGCGCCCTGCCGGGGGCGTGGCGTCCTTTGGACGCAATGGGGAGCTACACTCCCCAAACCCCTTGTACGCTCCGCCGGAAAGGACACCCGCTCTGCGTCTGCCCTTTCCAGCGAAGCCAATCTATCCCCACCCGAAAGGAGGCGAACCGCCATAGCCATATTCCATATGCCCGTCCAAATTATCAAGCGCAGCAAGGCCAAGTCCGCCGTGGGCGCTGCCGCATACCGGAGCGGAACCAAAATGACCAACGAATGGGACGGGCTTACCCATGATTACACCCGGAAACGTGGCGTAGTCCACTCTGAAATCATATTACCACCCCATGCCCCGCCGGAATTTCAAGACCGCAGCACTCTCTGGAACAGTGTGGAGATGGTTGAAAAGACCCGTGACGCACAGCTTGCCCGTGAGATAGAGATTTCCCTGCCGGTGGAACTGAACCGGGAGGAACAGCTGCGGCTTGCCCGCTCTTTCATCAGCGATACCTTTGTCGCCGCCGGTATGTGTGCGGATTTCTCTATCCATGACAAGAAGGATGGCAATCCCCATTTCCATGTCATGCTCACTATCAGGCCGCTAAAGGAGGACGGACAGTGGGGAGCGAAATGCCGGAAGGTCTACGAACTGGACGAAAACGGCCAGAGAATCCCCAACGGCAAAGGCGGCTGGAAGAGCCACCGGGAGGACACCACCGACTGGAATGACAAGGGGAATGTAGAGAAATGGCGGGCTGCCTGGGCTGCCTACGCCAACAGAGCGTTGGAGGCTGCTGGCAGGCCGGAACGGATTGACCACCGCTCCTACGAGCGTCAGGGCATTGACAAGATACCTTCCATCCATCTGGGAGTTGCCGCCAGCCAGATGGAGCGGAAAGGCATTGCCACGGAGAAGGGAAATATCAACCGCCAGATTGCCGCCGACAATAAACTGCTGAAGGAAATCAAGGCACGGATTACCCGGCTCTATAAATGGACGAAAGAGCAGGCAGAGAAACCGGAAGGAAAAGACAGTATCATGGCGCAGCTTTATGAGGTGCAGCTGTCAGCGGGGAAACCCGGCTCCCGGTATGGGAAGATAAGGAACCTGAAAGAAAGCGCCGCTCTGTTCAATTTCCTGAACGGCAACCACATCACTTCCATGGAGCAGCTTTATGAAAAAGTGGCCGCCATGAACAAAGATTACTATTCCCTGCGTGGGAAGATTGTCACCGCCGAGCGGCGTATCAAAGTGCTGGGCGAACATCTCTCCATGTGGGAGAAATACGAGAGGAACAAAGGAACCCGCCGCCAGTTCGACAAGATGAAGCCGGGGAGGAAAAGGAACCGTTTGAACAGAAGCACGGTGCGGAACTGGCATTATATGAGGCCGCTGTCCGGTATCTGGAAAAGCTGAAAGCCAACGGCGAAGAAGTCACCCCGAAGAAATGGCAGGCCGACGCCGACCGCCTGAAAGCGGAGAAATCGGTGCAGTACCAGAAAATGAAAGCCATGCGGGAGGACATCAAGGCGGTGGAGAACCTGAAAAAGACAGCGGAGCAGTTGGCCAGGACGGAAACCGAACCAGCCAGAAAGAAGGAGGAACAGGAATTATGACACAGCAGTTTATCACCATGACAATCACCATCACCGTAAAGATACCCATGCCGCCCACGCCGCCAGCGCCTGCGGGGGCGAAAGCGCCGGAGCCGGTTTTCCTTTTCAGGGAAGGGCAGCCGCCTTTGTGCCGCTGCAAGGTGAGATATGGGAAACAGGCGGCATGAGCGAATCCCGGCCATGGACTACCGGCAGTACCGCAGGGCGAGGCGGCTGGTGCGTGAGTGCTGCAACTACGACAACGGCCAGTACATGGCGCTTGACGAGGGGGACGGGTGCGTCTGTGTCCAGAGCATTTCCCACTCCCTGCTCTGCCGCTGGTTCCGTGCGGCGGTGCTGCCTTTAGACCACCAGCTGGAAACGGCGCTTTACCACCGGCCGGAAAGCAGACGGTGCAGCGAGTGCGGCGCTCTTTTTCTGCCCGGCTCTAATCGGGCGAAATACTGTAGGGAATGTGCCGTTCGTATGAAGCGGAAACACGCCGCAGAGCGCAAACGGAAACAACGGCGGCCATGTCACGCTTTAGCGTACTCCTGCTGAATGACTGCCTGCCCCATACCGTGCAGACCATAGCCACCTTTACCCGGCATCAGGCAGGAACGGTGGAGCGGGCTTTGAAGATATTCCAGGAGTTCGGCCTTGTGGAGATACTGACGGACGGAGCCTATTACATGAGCGACATCCAGCTGCTGATTGGCCAGTCCTCCAGCGAGGGGGAGCGGAAGAAAAAGGAGCGCATGAGGCTGAAACGCCAGAACCTGCTCCCGTCCGGGGAAACGGACATTTGTCCGTCCAATGGCCGGGTGGACAAATGTCCGCCTATATTAGAGTATAGAGATAAAGAGATTAGAGATAAGAGTATAGAGAATAGAGAGGGGGATATGGCACACGCCTATGGGAGATACCGGAATGTGTTTCTATCTTCCGCGGAACTGGCAGAACTCCAGACGGAACTTCCCTCTCTTTGGGAACAGTATATTGAGCGGCTGTCCGAGTATATGGAATCCAGCGGAAAAGGATATAAAAACCATGCCGCCACAATCCGGCGCTGGGCGAACGCCGACAAAAAGAAAGAGGAACCGCCTGCCCGGCGCGTTTGCCGAGGACAGGGCGGCCTTTATCGCCAGCCTGGACGATTACAGTCTGCTTGTCATTGACGATTTAGGAGTGGAGCGCAGTACCGAGTATGCCATGGAGCAGATGTTTACCGTCATTGACAGCCGATATCGGAGTAAGAAGCCGCTGATTGTCACGACAAACCTGAAACTGGAAGAAATCAAGAACCCGCCAGACCTTGCCCACGCAAGGATTTATGACCGCATACTGGAACGGTGTGCGCCGATTCTTTTTTCCGGTAAAAATTTCCGGGAGGAAGGAGCCAGAGCGACCAAAGCGGCGGCGAAAGAGATTGTGAGTAAGGGATAACAAAACCTGATTGTATGTAAAGGAGAATTTATGGGCAGCGAGAAAATCACAGAGGACATTACCACCACGCCACCAGATAAGGACGCTCCCGCACTGGTGAAGAAGATTGGCCAGACTACTTACATTGTGCGGGTTCATTTCAGCAAGACCAGCAGGGAAACCATGAGCGACAAAATCAAGCGTATGCTGAAAAATGAGATACAGCAGATGTAAAAAAACGATAACGGAAACAGGCCGGGATTCAGAAATGCGCGACGCTATGCGTCTGCTCCCGGCTTGTAAAATCAGGAGGTTTATGGTAGTATGGAGATACGAAAACAGAAGGGAAAGCAGGTGGGAAGATTGACAGTGACGGAACAGATCGACCAGAAACATCAGGAAGATTTACAGAGGCTAAGAGGCTTTCGCCTGCTTGATGATGATTTCTTCACAAAGTGTTTTGAGGGGGATACGGCAAGCATAGAACTGGTATTGCGGATTGTGCTGGAAAAGCCGGATTTAAAGGTGCTGGACGTCCGCACCCAGGTATTTGTGGAGAACCTGCTGAACCGTTCAGTGAGGTTGGATATCCTGGCTACGGACAGCACAGGGGCAAAACTGAATGTAGAAGTACAGCGCTCCGACAAAGGAGCCGGGAGAAAAAGGGCAAGGTACAACAGCAGCATGATGGACGCAAACCTTTTGAAGAAAGGCGAGGACTTCGACAAGCTGCCGGAAACGTGGGTAATCTTTATCACAGAGAATGACGTAATGGGAAAAGGGCTGCCGCTCTATCCGATTGAGCGGTGCTTTTTAGGAACCGGGGAAAGATTTGAGGACGGTTCGCACATACTGTATGTAAATGGCGCTTACCGTGGAGATACGCCAATCGGGAAGTTAATGCATGACTTCTCCTGCACAGACGCAGCGGATATGTATTATGGGACACTGGCGGACAGGGTGAGATTTTTCAAAGAGAGCAAGGAGGGAATCGAGATTATGTGCCGTGCTATGGAAGATATGAGGAATCAGACATTGAAAGAAGGAATGATAAATGTTGCAAAGAAAATGCTGGAAGATGGGACAATAACGCTTGAAAAGATTGCGGAATTTGTTGGCCTTTCAGTTGATGAAGTGAGAAAACTGAAAACAGACCAGAATATGTAAAGGGCACTAATGAGCCAGGAATCTAAAAAACAGGTTCCTGGCTCTATTTTTTTGCCCTGAAATGTAATACCCCAGTTCGGTATTGACACTTTCCCTTTCCGGTGTTATAATCCTTTCAACAATTGAATAGCAGCAATGTCTTCAGGGCAGGGTGACCCCCACGGAGCGCGACCACTCCGTGCGCGGGAATTCCCGATCGGCGGTGACAGTCCGCGGGTGCGCAAGCACGGGGTTCGGTGAAATTCCGGAACCGACGGTATAGTCCGGATTAAAGAAGGTGTATTGAGATTGTCAGAAGGATTCTGACTGATTTTTGCACACTTTTTTCCAAATTGCTCTGTTGACATTTCGATACACCTTAAAAAATGGCACCTGAAAGGCATTCCCATGCTTTCAAGTGTCAAATTTTTTAAGGAGGTATTCCCATGAATCCCAGCAACACAAAGAAACTCACAGCCACAGGCATGCTCTGCGCATTTGCCTTCGCCGCCGCAGTGGCCGGCCGTGTGCCCCTGGTGCTCTTCCTGAAGTATGACCCCAAAGACGTGGTCATCGCGATCGGCGGGTTCCTCTTCGGCCCCCTCAACTCGCTGGCCATTTCCGTCATCGTCTCCGTGGCGCAGATGCTCACCGTCAGCGGGACAGGCATCCTGGGCTGCGTCATGAACATCATTTCCAGCTGCTGCTTTTCCTGCCCCGCGGCATTCCTCTACAAAAAGAGACGCACGCTGTCCGGCGCCATGGCAGGCCTCTTCTGCGGCTGCGGGTGCCAGGCGGCGGCCATGATGCTCTGGAATTATCTGATTGCGCCGATTTACATGGGCATCCCCAGGGAAGCCATGGCCGAGCTGCTGCTGCCGACGTTCCTGCCCTTCAATCTAATCAAAGGCGGATTGAACGCGGCAATCACCATGCTCCTCTATAAGCCTTTCGTCACTGCCCTGCGCCGCGCCAGCCTCCTGGAACCGGCACACAGCCCGGAGAAGCTGCGGCTCAACATCGGAGTCGTCCTGACGGCGCTGTTCCTGATCGTCAGCTGTGTATTGCTGATACTTTCCATTCATGACGTAATCTGAGCCAGGATGCGGCGATTCGGGACATGGCGGAAAAAGGATGTTGAACGCAGCATCCGGAACAAGCGCACTCTCAGACAACCGCTTGCCTGCCCGCCCCGGCAGGCAAGCAAGAGGATAAAAATGGAAACGCAACGTGAAAAATAAGGCATGGTCATCAATAAACATCTTCCTCTCTGCGGCAGAAGCCTGCAGTGGTAGAATTCCTGCATTTACAGCAGCTTCCATATATGATAAAATACAGATATCCAATTGATACTATCAGAACGGCCTTTCCTTCCAGCAAATATTAGGAACTGTCAGAAAATAACTGATGCAACTTGTTTAGACGAAAGCCCGGAAATACAAAGAAAACGGCTATAAACTCGCATCAGTTATTTGTAGACAATTCCTTACCTCCGGCGGGCCCGGACGGCGGGACTGCCGTTTTGTCCGGCCTGTATGCAGGACTCCATGGCCGAATAGAAGAATCCCGTACAAAAGAACGATATGACAAGTAAGGGAGAATGTTGTATGGCAAAAGGAAATACGATACGACGCAGCCACAAAGACACGGTCTTCAATGATCTGTTCTCGGATAAGCGCAACGCGCTGTCCCTGTTCAACGCCCTGAACGATACGGATTATCAGGATGCCGACAGCCTGGAGGTTATTACGCTTTCTGACGCAATCTACATACACGGGAAGAACGACGTATCCGTATTGTTCCAGAACCAGCTGACACTTTGGGAGCGCCAGAGCACCTTGAACTACAATATGCCCTTACGAGGACTGATCTACTATGCCCATAACATCGACGGGATATTGGAGGCCAGGGGCATGAAGCTGTATGGAAAGAAACTTGTGAAGATTCCCGCCCCGGATTATTATGTGTTCTATAACGGACGAGAAGACGCGCCGGACAGACAGGAGCTGAAGCTCTCGGACGCGTTCCTGGTTCCGAAAGAGGGCTATGAGTGGACTGCCCATATGCTGAACATCAACCGAAACGGCAACCAGAACCTGCTGCAGCGCTGCCCCGCTCTGAAAGGATATGTGGCGCTCATACAATATGTCCGGGAATACCAGAAATCGGGGGACAGCCTGCCCGAAGCCATGGACAAGGCCATCGACAGATGCACCAAGGAAGGGATGCTGAAGGAGTATCTCCTGAAAAAGAAAGCGGAGGTGAAGCTTATGTTGCTTACGGAATTTGATGAAGAAGCGTTCGCGGAGACCATGCGGGAAGAAGGGCGAGAAGAAGGGGAAAAGCGCCTGAACCAGCTCTATCTAAAACTGGTTGAAGAAAAAAGAGGCAGCGACCTGGAACGGGCCGTGCGGGATAAGGTTTTCCGTGATACGCTCTTTGAGAGATACGATTTGTAATTTTCTCCGCGAAAAGCTCCCTAATGCCCTGGAGAAAGGAACAGACATGGAAGGAGAAACCACATGCCGCAGCTGAAATTCGTCTCCAAGGAGTCTATAGACAAGGGCTGGTCTTGCGACAAAAAATATCGCGCCGTCACCGCAGATGGAAAAAAGTACCTTTTGCGCATCACGCCTTTTGAGAAAAGCGCCTCCCGGGCGGATATGTTCCGGATGCAGCAGAAGGTTGCGGCTCTGGGAATCTCTATGTGCAGGCCAGTGGAATTCGGCCAGTGTGAAGAGGGCGTCTATATCGTCCAGACCTGGGTGGACGGTATAGACGCGGAAGCGGCCATGCCCTATCTCGCGGACTCTGCCCAGTATGCCCATGGCCTGGAAGCAGGCAGAATCCTGAAGACCATCCACTCCATCCCGGCTCCGGCAGACCAGCCAGACTGGGAGACCCGGTTCAACGATAAGATAAACCGTAAAATCAGGATGTACAGAGAATGCCCGCAAAAATTCGATGGCGCGGAAGACCTGATAGCCTATATAGAGGCGAACCGCCATCTCCTGGCGGGCAGGCCTCAGTGTTTCCAGCACGGCGACTACCATATCGGCAACATGATGCTGGAAGACGACAAGCTTGTAATCATAGATTTCGACCGCTTCGATTTCGGTGACCCCTGGGAAGAATTCAACAGAATCGTATGGTGCGCCCAGTGCTCTCCTCTTTTTGCCTCAGGCATTGTGAACGGCTATTTCGACAATCAGGTGCCGGAGGCATTCTGGCGGCTGCTGGCCCTCTATATCAGCAGCAACATGCTCTCCTCCGTCCCCTGGGCGGTTTCTTTCGGGGAAAAGGAAGTAGGGACCATGCTGAATCAGGCCAGAGATGTGCTGGACTGGTATCAAAATATGCGCAATCCGGTACCGTCCTGGTATTTCCGGGGATATCACATGCAGGAGATCAACGGAATACCGTACAATATCCGAAAGCCCACCGCAGGTTCCTGAAGCTGCCGGAAACGCCCAAAGCTCAGGGAATCCTGCAACGCGGCACAGGAAGCTTTACATTGCCGCCGACAGAATTTTCAGGATTTCTTCCGCTGCCGAATCCATAGAAACGCTGGCAGACAAGCTCTTATCCCTGGAAAGGATTTCAACCACATTTTGTTTCCTGTTCCGGGGGCTGACAATTACCCGAAACGGCGCCCCAATCAGGTCAGCATCCGAGAACATGACTCCGGCGCTGACCCGGCGGTCATCATATATGACCTCCACCCCCTTGCTTCGCAGTTCTTCGTACAACCTGTCGGCGTAAGCCCTGACCTCATCATCATCGGCGCGGACGGCGCAGAGATGCACCTGCCACGGCGCCACCGCCAAAGGCCATATGGGGCCGTGTTCATCATGATGGGCCTGGCAGATGGAAGCCGCAAGTCTGCCGATGCCGATACCATAGCATCCCATGACCGGATACCGGGCGTCTCCATTGCTGTCGATATAAGTCATATTCATAGACCGGGTGTACTTGGTGCCCAGCTGGAAAATATTGCCCACCTCAATGCCGCGGCATACCCTGATAGCGGGCCTGCCGCAGCGGGGACAGACGCCGCCTTCCTGTATTTTGGCAAAATCGTGATACTCTGCGCCCTCGATATCACGGCTCATGTCCAGTCCGGTGTAGTGATATCCACTGACATTCGCGCCGCAGGAAAGATGGCTCATCCCTTCCAGAGAGCGGTCATACAGAATGGTGAAATCGCCGGCCAGGTTGACCGGCCCGATATATCCCGCGTTCAATCCGCTTTCTTCGGTAATGACCGCCGGATGCAGGTCATAGCCCAGATAATTCGTGAGCTTGGTTTCATTGACCTCTAAATCGCCGCGGATGAACAATACAATATAATGATCGTCGGAATTGCGCTGATAGACCACCGCCTTACAGGAATCCTTTTCCTCACAGTGCAGGAATTCGCACACGTCCTCAATCCTGTGGATGCCCGGCGTGTGCACCAATGTAAGATTCCGGGCAGCCTCATTTCTCCTGTTATGGACGATGCACTCTGCCGCCTCCATATTGGCCCGGTAATCGCATTCCGTACAGATGGCAATGGAATCTTCACCGATAGGGGTGAGCAGCATAAATTCGTGGGAAATGTTCCCGCCCATCATACCGGAGTCGGAAGCCACCGAAATGACCTCCGGCAAGCCCACTCTTGCGTAGATGCGCTCATAAGCCCTGTGGCATTTCCTGTAATAGTCCTCTAAATCCGCCTGACTGGTATGAAAGGAATAGGCATCTTTCATGGTAAATTCACGGACACGGATAAGGCCGGCTCTCGGCCTTGCTTCATCCCGGAACTTCGTCTGGATCTGGTACACCATGAACGGATATTTCGTGTAACTCTGCCCATAATCACGCACAAGATGGACAGCGGCCTCCTCATGTGTCATGCCAAGCACAAGAGGGCTCCCGCTGCGGTCGCGGAAACGGGCCATCTCCTGGCCGATGCTTTCGTATCTGCCGGACTCCTGCCAAAGGGATGCGGGCATGACAACAGGGAACTGCACCTCCTGCCCTTCGATGGCGTCCATCTCCTCGCGGATGATCTGCTCGATTTTTCTGGTCACCCTTTTTAACGGCATATAGGACGAAAAAATACCGTTTGCCACGTACTTCATATAGCCGCCGCGCACCATGAGGGCATGGCTGTCAATGACACAGTCTGACGGCCTTTCCCGAAAACGATCTCCTACAAGCTTTTCAAGTTTCATAAAGGATACCTCCATTTTTTGTCTTGAACACAAAAAGCCCTAAGCCGACATTTTATCAGCTTAGGGCGAACTAAACATAAGTCCGTGGTACCACCTAAATTCGGATATGATCCGCGCTCTCCGGCACAGGAAGAGACTCCGATGCCATATCTCTGTAAAGGGAGAACCCGGTGAAGCTTACTGCTATTTCGGCCCACAGCTCAAAGATGGGTTGGGCATCCTTTCCATAAAGGCTCGCACCGGCCGCCTTCTCTCTGAAAATCCAGGATGCTTACTACTTCTTATCATAGCTTTTGTGTTCGTTTTTTACGTTATACCACAGAAATCAAGGGCTGTCAAGAGTCTATCCTTTGACGAAGCCACAAAGGAAAAGTATATCCCATACATCATTGAATCCACTTACGGGCTAGACCGCATCGTACTGGCGCTGCTGTTTGAAGGCCTGCATGAGGAAGAGATTGGAGATTCTGACAGTCGTGTCGTTTTCAACATCAGGCCGGCCCTTGCGCCAATCAAGCTCAATATACTGCCGCTGAGCAAAAAGAGGCACGCCGGGAAAACGAAAGAGCTGTACGCGATGCTGGCCCCACATTGCATGGCACAGTACGAAGAGTCCGGCAGCATCGGAAAGAGATACCGCAGAGGAGACGCCATCGGGATTCCCTATGCCATTACCGCAGATGACGCCACCCTGGAGCAGGGAACCGTAACCGTAAGGGACAGGGACACCATGGAGCAGCGCGTCCTTCCGGTAAGCGAACTGGTTCCTTTCCTGGCGGATCAGTCTTTGTTCTAATCCCCTGCAGCGTCCTCTCTCAGAACGTACTCCAGATAGCGGTCCTCTTCCGTGTCGATGAAACTGTCCACGATTCCTTCCGCATCCGAACATCCCATGCGGGCATAAAAGGCAATGGTGTCGCGGGAGGGAACCGCTGAAATGAAAAGCTTATCCGCTTTCCTGTCTTTGGCGCACAGGCATATCTGTTCAAACAATTTCTTCCCGATGCCCTGCCTCTGCCACTCATCGTCCACGAAGAGCATGGTCAGGTTCGCATATTCCTTATCTCCCATGCCTTGCAGCATACCGTCCAGGGCGGCGAAGCCCACCAGCCTGCCGCCCGGTGAGAAAGCTCCCAGGACAGCGCCACCTCTGCCTGACTGCCGGCACAGATACCGGGATAACCGAATTCTCTTCTCCTCGCTCCACTGGCGGAGCTCGTCCGTCTTTCTTAATTTGTATCCGTTTCCGTCTTTTACATATTTCTCCCTTATCTTCTGCTCATGCCTGAAATCTTTCAGCATATCGGAATGTATCTGGGAATGTGTTAAAACTTTTATCGCTATTTCGTCATTCATTTTCTGTCTCTTCCTCCACGCAATCTTGGAAATTTTCAACGCATGGGTTTTCTTCCTCTCCACCATCCTGTACCCATTCATGCAGCCTGACATGAATCAGTCGTTTTCCTCTGTGTCCCTGCGCCGCTTCAGCCGCTCGATCTCCCGCTTCTGCGCATCGATGCTTTCCCCGGAAAAGGTATTGTACTCCTCTTTCAGGCACTTGATGATGCGCTTTCTGTCGGCAATGGCGGCGTCGAAATCCCCCAGCAGTTCATGCACCTGGGCCATGGAGTACAGGCCGTCCGCGATCCTGGGCGGCTCCTGCATAGAAAAGCTCCTCTCATAATCCGCCAGGGCTTCCTGGTATCTGCCCAGTTTCCGGAATCCGTCCGCCCTGTCGCAGTAGGACTGCCATCTCTCCGGGAAATGCTCCACCGCCGCGTTCCAGTACTCCAGCGCTTTCTCCGGATTCCCCCTGCCGAACATCACATCGCCCATATAGACATCATACTGCTGTGTCTTGGCCGCGGTGCGGATCTGCTCGATGTAGGGAACCGCTTCGTCAAACCGGTCATCGTCCAGCATATTTTCGATGATTCCGTAGAGCCCCCAGTAGTTGCCGGGGTTCTTTTTCAGGAAGTCCTTGAAATATTCTATGACCTGGAAATGGTTGTCGTACCATTCGTCCCCGCAGACTCCGCCCTCCGCCTCCAGGAACGCCACCCAGCCGCTCTTGTCCCGGGGATCCAGCTCCAGCACTTTCTTGGCGTACTCGCTGGCCGTGTCATGGTCGCTGGCGGCTCGGTGGTTGTACAGATAGGCCAGGCAGCTGTAGGCCCGGACATTTTTCGGCTGGTTTTTCAGCACGCCCTCCAGGAACCTGACGCAGTGGTCGAAGGTCTCCGGGGGAATCCGGCGCTCGTGCCAGAACATATTTTCGATGCGTTCGAATTCCGCCTCGTCGGAGAGCTGGAACAGCTCGTCGATGGTGACCCCGAAGAAGACGGCGATGCCCGGCAGCAGCCCGATGTCCGGCACGCTGGCCTGCGTCTCCCATTTGCTCACGGCCTGGGCGGACACCCCCAGGTACTCCGCCAGCTCCTCCTGCTTCACTTCCTTTTCCAGGCGCAGGTTCTTAATCTTTTTCCCGATATCCATGTGTATCTCCTCCATTCAACTGTCGATTGATTTTCTTTTTTCTATCAGCTGATGGATTCAGTATATATCAGATATCCGGGATGCGCAATCGAAAGGGATTCTACTTCATTCCACTACCGGTTGAACGTCAGGGCGTCTTTACCGTCCCAGTCCGGCGGCAGGCACACGCTGTTGAGCTCCACGGTGCCGGAAAAGTCCTTATAGTCCACCATGATATAATTTCCGCCGCTTTTCAGGCGCAGCTCTGTCTCAAAACGTCCCTCCTCGTCCGTCTCCAGCACCACCACCGCTTCGTTCATCCGGATTCTCACCTCGGCCTGCCCCCTGTCCGCCAGAATCCGCCCATACACCCGGAGCCTGCGGGACTCTGTGGAGCCGCCTCCGAATATCACGTCCCGCCCGGTGCCGCCATTGCATTCCGCCAGATAGCTTCCCGTGTAGGCATCGTCCCCGCAGACCCGCTCTCCCATCAGATCCCCGTCCCCGGTAATCTGGGAAGCTCCCAGATTTGAAGCCAGACCCTCCAGAAATTCGAGGCATGTTTCCGCCTCCATGTTCCGGATGCCGCAAGCCGTGAGCAGCGGCAAAATCACCAGCACAAGCGTCAGCACAACACCCGGCAGGACGGCCGCCCTATTCCGCTTCCCCATCTCTTTTCCTCCTGCGGCGGATGTGCCGTCTGACGAGGAGCACCGCAAACAGCCCCAGGATAATGGCGCGTTTCAGCTTCCTTTTCCTCATTTCCTTTACTTTTTCTCTCTCACTCATCATTTGTTTCCTCCTTAATCTTCTTGATTTCATATTTATAATATCGAAATAAAGTTTAATTTCCATCGTTTCCCAATTCTCCCGAATCCAGGTTCCATCTTGCTTTTCATAAACCGGCAGGCCTAAGACAGCCGCCAGAAGTCAGGCAGCCGCCGATACCCTCTCCCCTTTCGGATGCCGCCAATCAAAAGCAATATCCCTTTGCATCTTTCGCCTCATCATAACTGCCCTGCGCTCCTTCCCCTGTCTCCGCGCCGTTTGCCTATCTGCTGACGATACGGTAGTAAGTCTTCGCCGTCAGGCCGTAAATCATCACATACATCCCCGCGAACACCAGGAAACAGATTGCCGTGCAGGCCACATACAGCCTCGTGTCCAGCATATTGAACAGCTCCAGCAGCCTGGAAATCATGGGAAAAGCCGCCGCCACATGAATCCCCGCCACCATGAGGGGCAGGAAAAATACCGTCAGCACCTGGGAATGGATGGAAGCCTTCACCTCATCCCTGCTCATCCCCACCTTCTGCATGACTTCGAATCGATTCTTGTCGTCATACCCTTCGGAAATCTGTTTGTAATAGATAATCAGCACCGTGGCAATGACAAAGAGCGTCCCCAGAAAGATACCGATGAAGAAAAACCCTCCGTACACCCCTAAAAAAGACGTCCTGGCTTCCGCCTTCCCCTCCACCGAAGCCGATATCTGGCTCTGGGAAAGCCGCTCCCGCAGGGCATTGCAGAAAGCATTCTGCTCCTCCCTTTCGGCCTCCATATCGAAGCCATAGACCTGCCTGATCTCCCCTGCATACTGTTCCAGAATCGCCTTCTGCTCCTCATAAATCTCCTGGAGCGCGTCCACATCCGGAACCACGATGAAGTATGTGCTGGCTATATTCGCCGCCACGATACCGTTCCCCACAAAAGAGTCCAGCCTCCCCTTCACCCGGTATTCCCTGTCCATCAGCCGAAGGGTGGGAGAATCGAAGTCCCCCCGGTTGGAGTACAGGAAAATCTCCCCATCCTCCAGCGTCCTCTGCTCTCCCATGGACGCATTGTAATCCTCAAGGGTGATCAGGAACAGGTTGTTGATATCGTCCAGGACATCTAGGGCATACGCCTTTGAGACTACAAATTCATCATCATCCCGCAGGGTGGGAAACGCCAGATAGCGATACACCGTCTCCCGCTCCCCCTGCGCTCCCAGCTCCCGGCGCAGGGTCCGGACGGCCTCCACGCCCTCTGGGTTCCCCTCCGGGCCGCCGGGCGAGAAATACACCATGACATCCGCCGGATAGCGCTGCCCGATGGCGCCCTCCATCCCCACCATCAGGGAGGTGGTGGAAGACACCATCACCAGCACCATGGTGGACAGGATACAGATGTTGGCCAGCCCCACCGCATTCTGCTTCATGCGGTAGATCATGCCGGACACGCTGACGAAATGCTTCGTCCGGTAATAATACCTCTTGTTCTTCCGAAGGCTCTTCAAAAGCGCGATGCTCCCGGCGGTAAAGAGCAGATACGTCCCAACGATGACCAGGATCACCGCCACGAAGAACAGCACCAGGGAAGCGATGGGATTTTTCACAGTCAAGGCGATATAGTAGCCCCCCGCCAGCACCAGCACTCCGGCCAGCGCCAGGAACCACTTCGTCCTCGGCTCCTTCTCCCCCACATTCCCCGCCCGCAGCAGCGCGATGGGATCCGTTATATGGATCTGCCTCACGGCCCGGAGGCAGATCAGCAGGAAAATCACCGCGAACAGAGCGAACGTGCCCCGGATGGCCTCAAAGGACAGGAAAAAGCCAAAGGGGCTTTCCCCGCCCAGCACTTTGTTGATCACAAGGTACATGGCCTTGTCCAGGGCTATCCCCAGCCCCAGGCCTAAAACCAGGCTGATCAGGGCCGTATAGACGCTCTCCCAGGCCAGCACCCTGGAAATATGCTTTTTCTCCATGCCTAATATATTGAACACGCCGAATTCCTTTTTCCTGCGCTTCATCAGGAAACTGTTGGTGTAGAACAGGAATATGAACGCGAAGATTCCTATGACACAGCTTCCCAGGAACATGGTCTCGTTCAGGTAAGTGGAGCCTACCATGTTGCCCAGCCCCGGATTCAGGGACAGGGACTTGACGATGTAGTAGATGGCCACCGTGAGGATACAGGTGACGAGATACGGTGTGTACGTTTTACCGTTTTTCCTCATATTGTCTGATGCTAATTTCAGATAAAAGCTTCTTTTCATTTCATAACCTCTCTTCATGCCTCTGTTTTCGACTCCGCAACGCAGCATTATACAGATTCAGGTTCGGCCTCAGGCCCCTTTCATGTTTCCGGTGGCCAACAGCGTCAGGGTGTCTGAAATCTTCTGGTAGAACTGCTCGTTGGTGCTGTTCCCTTTGTAAATCTGGTGGAACACCTCGCCGTCCTTGATGAACAGCACCCTGCCCGCGTGGCTGGCCGCCTTTGTGGAGTGGGTCACCATGAGGACGGTCTGGCCGTCCTCGTTGATTTCGTTGAAAATCCGCAGCAGGCTGTCCGTGGCCCGGGAGTCCAGCGCCCCTGTGGGTTCGTCCGCCAGCACCAGCTGGGGGTTGGTGATCAGGGCCCTGGCCACTGCCACCCGCTGCTTCTGGCCGCCGGAGATTTCGTAGGGGTATTTCTCCAGGAGCTCCTGGATGCCCAGTTTCCGGGCGATGGGCTGCAGCCGCTCTTCCATCTCTCTGTATTCTTTCCCGCCCAGCACCAGGGGCAGAAAGATATTGTCCTTTACGGAAAAATTGTCCAACAGGTTGAAATCCTGGAACACGAACCCCAGATTATTGCGCCGGAAAGCCGCCAGTTCCTTCTCCTTTATCCCGGAAAGGCTCTTGCCTCCCAGCAGCACCTGGCCGCTGGTGGGTTTGTCGAGAGCCGCCAGGATGTTGAGCAGCGTGGTCTTGCCCGATCCGGACTCTCCCATGATGGCCACATACTCTCCCTCCTCCAGGTCAAAGGACACATTGGCGAGCGCCTGCACCTGGTTGCCGCCGAAGCGGGTGGTGTAGATTTTCTTAAGGCTTTGTGCCTCTAATAATGCCATGGTTTCTGATCCTCCTAACTTTATTTCAGGTCTGATTTTTAGCACTGTTTTATGTTTATGGGAACATTATACCAAAGGATAGAAGAATCCAACATCGAAATGGGTGACATTTTCTACTGACGATGTGACATTTTTGTAAGGCAAAGCTTTCCTGATTGCTGTGATTTTCCTGGGTTTTGCCACCGTCAAGGGCAATACCTATGAATCCTCGCGGGACAGAATAATGCAGAATATAGCCATCTTCTTCAGGATGATATGACACTCCCATGCAGGAGGCGTATGCGGGCGGGTACCGGGGGCAGATGGTACAGTCCATCCGCAGCATGTTCAACGCCACTTTCAAGACCAATCCCTGCCCGGGCAGGACATTCCTCACAGGAATCACACGTATCAGCAAAGAATCTATCCGTACAAGCCTTCACTCCACCCAAAGCGTATCCGAATGCAAATCGATGGAAACCGTTGTCCCCACGCCCACCGCAGACTCCACGCTGATTTTATGTGACAGTTTCTCCGCAGTCAGACGGCACAGATAAAGTCCGAGTCCTGTGGATTTCTTGTCCGTCCGGCCATTGTATCCCGTAAATCCCTTCTCGAATATCCTGGGCACATCCTCCGGCGCGATGCCGATACCGGTGTCCGCAATCTCCAGCACTTTCTCCGGCGTCACCCGGATGGTCACGCTTCCCTGCGGGGTATACTTCACCGCATTGGACAGAATCTGCTCGATGATGAACAGCAGCCACTTCTCGTCCGTCAGCACTTTTACATCCGCAGGCTCATACTTTATCCCAATCCGCCGCCTGATGAACTGCGGGGCATACTTGCGGATTGCCTGCCTGACTATGCTGTCCAGTTCATACTCCCGGAACAGAAAATCCGTGGAATCGCTGCCCAGGCGCATCCAGTTCAGCGCCATCTCCACATACTGCTCCACCCGGAACAGCTCCGCCAGAAGCTCCCTGTGTTCTTCCGTATCCTCTCCCTGCAGCCTCATGCGCATGACGGAGATAGGCGTCTTGATCTGGTGCACCCATGTGGTGTAGTAGTCCATGCTCTCCCTGCGTTCATTCTGCCAGCCATTTAAATTTTCACTAAATATCGAACTTAGTTTCCTCAGCATCTCCTGATAATCTTCCTCCGCAAGCGTTGCGGGATTTGGCAGTTCATCCAGCAGAATCTCCACATTTTCCAGGATTCTGCGCCTCTCCCGATGTTCCATGAGATAATTGCGAAACCTGCCCGCCAGCAGCACTGCCGTAAGCAGACAGCAAAGCCCTGCCGCATACATCACCGCTTCCAATTCCAGATTATACAGGGAAAAAATGGCCAGAAAGATAAGGCAATATACAAGGGACATCATCCCTGTCTTTCTGTATTGCCATAAAAATCTGACCAGAATTTGATACCATTTTTCTTCTTTCATCCACGTCTCCCTAACGTTTCATCCGAACTGCGAATCCTCATACTCCCCAGGTCAGTTGTGTGCAGCCTGTCCAAATTTTCCAGCAGCGTATTTGCTGTTTCCATTCCTTTCTCTCCTCACCTTTAACCCGTTTCCTCCCAAGTTGCTCCAAAAAGCAGAGAATGCCCGCTTTACTCCACAATATACCCTTGTCCTACTTTCGTGGCAATGAAATCCGCAAGCCCCGCGCCCTCCAGCTTCTTCCGCAGCCTGGTCACGTTCACCGTCAGGGTGTTCTCCTCCACATAGGAATCCATCTGCCACAGCCTGGTCATCAGCGTGTCCCGGCTGACCACTTTTCCTTTGTTCTCCATCAGCGTCTGCAGAATGCGGAACTCATTCTTCGTCAGTTCAATCCGCTCCCCCTCATAGGTCAGGGAAGCACTGTTCAAGTTCAGCACAGCCCCCCTGTGCTCCAGCATCGGGACTTTCCCGGCCATATCGTAAGTCCTGCGCAGCAGAGCCTGTATCTTGGCGGTCATCACCTGCAAATCCACCGGCTTTGGGATGAAGTCGTCCCCGCCCATGTTCATGGCCATGACGATGTTCATATTGTCGGAGGCCGAGGAGATGAACACCACCGGCACATTGGAAATTTTGCGAATCTCGCTGCACCAGTGGTAGCCGTTAAAGAAAGGCAGCATGATATCCATCAGCACCATATGAGGGTCATATTCCGCAAAGGCGGGAATGATATTCTGGAAATCCCTGACGCACAGGCACTCGTTTCCCCAACTTTTAATCTGCTTCTCCATAGCCTCTGCCATCGAAAAATCATCCTCTACAATCATAATCCGATACATGTCTCCACGCCCCTGTTCCAGGATTCTTCCACAATATGGCATACCCTTCCTACTCGTATTTTCTGCTACAGCCGTATTTCACGGAACCTATACTGCTTAACGATTTCACTTGCCGCGAGACCGGACTGCATAACGCTGACTGGTCCAATCCCACGATTACATGAGACAGTATTCAGCATTATGCAGTATATTGTATAATAGATGAAAGCGAATTGCAAGATTCTGCCAGTTGAAAAAGGCAAATTGATACACTTAAAATCAAAGATTCGTCCCCTTGACATTGACCAGCGTCAAGTGATATAGCAGTTTCCTGGAAAAATCCCCGGGCGGCGGGTTCAACATGGCCCTGGAAGCCCGGAAATCTCCGCATTGCCGCCCCGGGAAGAATGTGCTACAATGAATAGGCACGAAACTTCCCGAAAGGCGGTGACTTCATGGCTTTCCGTATCGCTGTATGCGACGATGAAGAAGAACAGCTCCTGTCCCTGACCAGCCTCCTCTCCAAGTGGGCCGGCCGTTCCGGGCTTTCTTTGGATGTGCGCACATTTCCCTCCGCGGAGGCGTTCCTCTTCGCCTATGAGGAGGACAGCGCCTGCGATATCCTCATACTGGACATCGAGATGAAAGATATCTCGGGAATGGAGCTGGCCAGGCGCATCCGAAAAGAAGACAGGCATGTAGAAATCCTCTTCGTCACCTCCCACTTTGAATTCATCAGCGAAGGCTACGAAGTGGATGCCCTGCATTACCTGACAAAACCCGTGGCAGAGGAAAAGCTGTACGCTGTCCTGACGAAAGCTGTGGACAGGCTGTCCACAGAGCCGCCCTCCCTGATCATCAGCTGCCAGGGAAAAACCATCAAGCTGTATGAGGCGGACATCCTGTATGTGGAATCTTTCCTGCACTATATATCCATCCATACAGTCCCCCATGCATCCGGGCGTGTCTCCTCCTACGACAGTCCGGGGGGTTACAACGCATCCGGCAGCCCCCTCATGCGGCAAGGCGCAGGAATCCCCCATAAAACGATTCCAGCCAACCCGGGCCCGCAGGAGTACAGGATAAAGGAAAGCATCTCGGCCTTTGAGAAAAAACTCAGCGCCGACTTCTTCCGCATCCACCGGTCCTACCTGGTCTCCCTGAAGCACATCACCCGGATTTCCCGCACCAGCGTCTCACTGGATTGGGACATGGAAGAAAAGCATTCCATTGAGCTCCCTCTGGCAAGGGGAAAATATGACGAAATCAACGAAGCTTTCATCCGAAGGAATTAAGGCGCAGGAATCCACCCCCAAAGCAAAGAACCCGCCCCAGTCCCGAAAGGACACCGAAAGCCACCGGAGCATAATATGAGAAAGAAAACCTATCTAAAGCTCACAGAATACCAGACAGAACAATCCAGGCAGCACTTGGGCGAGGTACAGAGCATCTATCAGGAGATGCGCGGCTACAAGCACGACTTCCACCACCACCTCCAGACCCTGAAAGGCCAGCTGGAGGCCGGCGAGACCAAAAGGGCCCTGGCTTACATCGAACAGCTTGACCGTCAGCTCATGAATGTGGACACTCTGTTAAAGACCGGAAACGTGTCCCTGGACGCCATCCTGTCCGCTAAAATCGCCCAGGCCAAGGGGGCAGGCATCGCCGTCAACGTGAAAGCCAATGTCCCCGACCACCTCCTGCTCTCCGACCTGGAACTCAGCATCCTGGTGGGAAACCTCCTGGACAATGCCATCGAAGCCTGCTGCGCCGCGGAAGGCGAACGGTTCCTGCGCCTCTTTATAGGCATGAAAGGCAAAATGCTCTACTTTTCCATGCTGAACTCCGCCGGAGCCAGGCTCTCCAAGAAAGGCCGCCTGTTCTCCTCCCGCAAAGAAGGCCTCCACGGCTTCGGTCTGCGCCGGGCGGATGCCATCCTGAAAGAGCACGGCGGCTGGTGCAAATACAACAGCGAGGATGGGGCTTTCACCTCCGAGTTCCTTGTTCCGGCCATGGAATAAGCCCGCCCTTTGCCGCCCCTATTCCACCGTTTTTTGGTACCGGCCTGTCCCGAAATGCATGCCATCGATGAATTCCTCCACGTTCCCTGCCGCCAGCAACAGCCACTGGTTCAGCGCATCCATATCTGTCTGGGCATATACGGCCTCCTTCACCTTTGGCGGAACCGTCCCTTTTGCCGACAGCAAAACCAGTATGCTCTCCGCCTTTCCCTCTGCCTTTCCTCGCCAGCTCCGCTGCCGCACCCCATGGCTTTCCGGGTTCTCCCCATACCAGACTTTCTGCGGCATTACCGTGAGATGCCTTATCCTGCGCTGATAGTAACTCCTCCTGTTCCGGCAGAAAGAGCGCATTCTGAATCATTCCGGGATAATCCAAAACAATTCCGGGATAAACTTACAAAGTTAAAAACGGCAATTCATGCCCTGTCAAAAGCAATTCGTGCACAGTCTGTTATTCCGCGCCATTCTGCGATAAAATAAAAGAAACAAACTGCCACAGCGCCTTTTCCCGGACAGCCCAAAAATCATCCGGCAGATTTGCCCGCGAAAAACCGTACAGCAATCGCAGAATCAAAAGACAGGAGACGACACATATGAAAGAAAACAGGAAACCCAAAGTCAGGCCCTACCGCTCCACCCTGGACAATGCCCTCTGGAGCTTCCGGGAAATCCTCAGGAAAGCGCCCGTATGCTTTCTCCTGATGGCGCTGGAGGTGCCGCTGAGCGTATGCCTCTCCTACACGGAGGTCTATCTTCCCTCCCTTGCGGTGGCCCTGGTCACAGGAGGGGCCTCCCTGCGCCATATGACCCTCAGGGTAGGCCTGGTCATCACGGTGATGCTCCTGGCAAGCGCACTGCGCACCTTTTGCGAGAAGCTCTCCGAAACCTATTACCTGTCAGAATATAGTTTCTACAAAAACGTGGATTCGGACAGGAAGTCCATGACCTGCTTTTTCCAGGACTACGAGAGCAAAGATATCCGGGACTTAAGCGACAGAGCCGCCAGGGCCACACAACGGTGGAACGGAGTGCTGCCTGTGGCAGACGTGCCCAGACGAAGCATGAAGCTGATAGAGAATGTCCTCTGCTATCTCCTGTTCGGATCGGTGATTTCTTTCGTCAGTCCCCTGCTGGTGCCGATTCTGACCATCGCTCCCATAGTCAACTGGCTCTGCGCCAGAGCCTACCGGAACTGGGAGTACGCCCACCGCGATAAATGGACCGATATCGACCGCAGACTGTGGTATGTCCAGGGCGAAACCGCCGATTTCAGGGCAGGCAAGGACATCCGCATCTATGGCTGCGCCGGATGGTTCAGACAGGTCTACTCCGACCTGTGCTCCCAGCGCTCTTTCTGGAACCGACAGCTTGTCTGGAGAAGCTTCCTCTCCCGGATAGCAGACCTGCTCGTCATCCTGCTGCGGGACGGCGCCGCCTACGCGCTGCTGATCAAAATGACGCTTCAAGGAGAGCTTACCGTGGACAGATTCCTCCTGTACTTCTCGGCCATCTCCATGTTCGCCTCTTTCATCGGCAACATCATGACCGAGTGGAGCGGCATCCGCTCCACCAGCCTGAACCTCTGCGATTTCCGCCAGTATCTGGATCTGCCGGAGCAGGACGGCACCGGGGAGACAGACGCAGAGCCCTATCTCCACAGCGCCCCCGAAATCACTTTCGAGCATGTCTCTTTTCGCTATAAGGGCACCGAAACCGACACCCTGACAGACTTGGAGCTGACCGTGAAGCCCGGCGAGAAAGTGGCTCTGGTAGGCTTAAACGGCGCAGGCAAGACTACCCTGGTAAAACTCCTGTGCGGGCTTTACCTGCCCACAGAGGGCGACATCAAAATAAACGGCGTCTCTTTCCGGAAATTCCGCCGGAAAGACTATTACCGCCTGTTCTCTCCCGTGTTCCAGGATGTGCAGACCGGGTTCTTTACCCTGGCGGAGACAGTCTCCGGGCAGATTCGTGGCGGCACGGACTTTACCCGGGCCGAAGAGTGCATGAAGCTGGCGGGGCTGGGCGAAAAGCTCTCCTCCCTCCCCCAGGGCATCCACACCAGGCTGGACAAACAGCTCTATGCGGACGGCATCGAGCTCTCCGGCGGCGAAGCCCAGAAACTGATGCTGGCCAGGGCCCTCTACAAGGACGCGCCCATCCTGGTGCTGGATGAGCCTACCGCGGCCCTGGACCCCATCGCCGAGAACCAGATCTATCTGCAGTATCAGGAAATGACAAAGTCCAAGACCTCCCTGTTCATCTCCCACAGACTGGCCTCCACCCAGTTCTGCGACAGAATCCTCTATCTCAAAGACGGGCGGATTACAGAGGAGGGAACCCATCAGGAACTGATAGCTCTGGGAGGCGAATATGCGAGCCTCTATGAAAAGCAAAGCTGCTGGTACAAGTGTGAGAAAGAGTTCTAGGCACCATCTTATTTCTATTGTCCTGTGCAGCTATCATGAATAAAATGTTACGAATTTATATGAGCGCATTATAGTGCGCGGGAGGGTATATTTATGACATTATCAGAACATATCCAGATTTCCAGGAGGGCCATACGCCATCTCTTTTCCCTGAGCAGGGCCTATGCCACATGCCTTATACTGAACGCATTCCTCCAGAGCCTGCTGCCCTATGTGCCTATCTACTTTTCGGCACGGCTCATAGATGCGCTGTATGAAAGGCAGCCTGTGCAGACGCTGGCGCTCTATGTAGCCCTCACGGTGGGAATCGTTTTCCTGATGAGTCTCGCAAGCGCCTATCTGATTTCCAGGCGGGACATCGCCGACAATGAATTATACTTAAACGAGCAGTGGGCCTTCTCTGAGAAAGCCATGCAGATGGCCTATGCCTCCATCGAGGATCCGGAGGTGACGCTTCTGCGGAAGAGAATCGCCATGGAATCCCAGACAGGCTACGACCTGTGGTATCTGACGTCCTCCACGGAGAAGCTCGTCTTCAGCGTGACCAGAATCCTCGCCTCCCTTTCCATGACCCTGTCTTTCTTCTTTCTGGAGGGAATCCCTTTCCTGATGAAGCTGGGGTTCGTGGGCGGCATCCTGCTCACCATTCTGTGCGGCGCGCTCACCTCCAGGAAAAGCGAGAGCATGTTCAGCCACTTCATGAACGTTGCCGTCCACATGAATGTCTTTAACGGGAAATACAATGACTATATCGGCCACTACAGCAGCGGCAAGGATATCCGCCTCTATGGCATGTCCGACGGCCTGCTGGCCCTCATTACGGACACTATGACGGAATACCACCGGCACTCTCTGGAAATGTGCCGGAAGCAGGCCATTCTGAAAGCGGCAGATGAGGCCATGAACCATATCCTGCGGTTCTGTGTCTACATGATACTCCTCTACGCGGCGCTTTGCGGCCAGATTACCGTAGGCTCCATCGCCCGCTATGTGTCCTGCGTCATGCTGCTGCTCACTGCCGCCTCCGAAGCTGTGGCAAATGTCCAGAGGGCTCTGGTGAACCATACCTACTTAAAGCGCTATTTCTCCTATCTGGACATCCCCAACCCCATGTATCAGGGCTCCCTGACTGTGGAGAAACGGGATGACAACGAGTACTTTGTGGAATTCCGTGACGTGTCTTTCCGATATCCCAATACCGACACCTATGCCCTGCGCCATGTGAACCTGAAATTCAAGATAGGGGAGAAGCTGGCCATCGTAGGCAAGAACGGCAGCGGCAAGACTACCTTCATCAAGCTCATGTGCCGCCTCTACGATCCTACGGAGGGAGAGATTCTGCTGAATGGGGTCAATATCAAAAAGTACGACTACGATGAATATATGTCCATCTTTTCCATCGTGTTCCAGGACTTTAAGCTCTTCGCTTTCCGCCTGGGACAGAACATGGCCGTCAGCCCCGAATATGACAGAAAAAGGGCCATGCAGTGCCTGGAAAGGGCAGGCTTCGGGGAGCGCCTGGCCGCCATGCCGGAGGGCACGGAGAGCTATCTGTACAAAGAATTCGACGAAAGCGGCATCGAGATATCGGGCGGCGAGGGGCAGAAAATCGCCCTGGCCAGAGCCCTCTACAAGGACGCGCCTTTCCTGATCTTAGACGAGCCCACGGCCGCCCTTGACCCTGTTTCCGAGTATGAAATCTACAGCAGCTTCAATGAAATCGCCGGGGACAAAACGGCCATCTATATCAGCCACAGACTGGCCTCCTGCCGCTTCTGCGACAAGATTGCGGTGTTCGATGCCGGCAGCATCGTGCAGACAGGCAGCCATGGGGCGTTGATTGCCGATGAGAATGGCATATACCATGAGCTGTGGCATGCACAGGCACAGTACTATACAGAAGATGTAACAGGAACCTGAGCCCTGAAAGAACGGAAAGGCCCGCCGTGAAGCTTATACTGCATAACGCTGAATATTGCCTGCAGTATAACTTTCTGCCCGGCGGGCTTCTGACATCTCCCTATTTTATAAATAATCCGGCCAGCTCCTCCTGCCTCCCCTCCGGCGAGTAGATATTGATTCCCTCCACATCCGTGCTTCTGTTGCTGAAAGCCGGGAACAAAAATCCCCAGTCCGGCATCCCTGCCTCGTAGTCTCCGCTCACAGGGCATACTGCGCAGACCAGGAAGCTGTATACCTCCTCCGACTCCCACTGCTCCGCCTTGTCGCTGCGCTTCACGGGCACATCATAGTTCCCCTGAAAGAAATAGATGCAATATGGGAATCCCGGCTGATACCGCTCCCCGATATATTCGTACAGGGAAAGCAGCAGCGCGTCGTTTTTCAATTCGCACTCCCGCAATGCCATAAGCAGCTGCCAGATGCTTCCCGGCTTTCTGTCCCCGGGCTGGAAGCGGAAATTTTTCAGTTCCACATTTGTATCGGAAAACGGGATGGCTTTGGCTATCTTCAGATTCCTGGTCCGCTCCGCGGCGGTCAACTTCAGAAAGTGGGTATTGAAAGTGCCGTCCACATAGCCTTCCTCGTCCATATAAGCGCCTGCTATCCTGCCGAAGCAATTTCTTGAAACCGTCATCCTTCTGGTAATTTCCAGCATGTCCTCTCTGTCTATGTGCATATCCCGCCTCCATTTCCACCAGGTTCCCTCTGCGTTTTTATTTGATTTTATCACAGATATTTCCCGGCTTCAAGACATACGGCTCCCGGCAGGCAGATTCTGAAATGAGGCCAAAATGAAAATCCATCTGCAGATTACTTTGTCTGCCGATGGATTCTTCACTTTCCTTATTCCGTTTTCTCTCATTTCCAGCGGATGTGCAGCCTGGGCAGCTACATCGCGCCGCCCTGCTGGTGCAGATATTTCTCTTTCGTGGCAAGCCCTCCCCTGATATGGCGTTCGGACTTGTTCAAGTCCAGCACCTTTCTGGCCTCTGACGCTAATGCGGGATTTACCTGCATGAGACGCTCTGTCACATCCTTATGTACCGTGCTCTTGCTGACCCCAAAAGCCTTGGCCGTCTGCCTGACCGTGGCGTTGCTGTCGATGATATAGTTCGCGATGCTGACGGCACGCTCTTCGATATAATCCTTCAAAGGAATACCCCCATGGGATATTTTTTACTATTGTATGAAGGATTTGGGGAGGGTATGACTGGATTGGGGGAGCTGATATGGAATTTTTTACTAATCGGGAACACGACCAGGAACGGTAAAATTAAGTTAATAGATGGAGAATACGCATAGCACAGCTCACCAGCCAATAAGAGTCGGTGAGCTGCACCATTTTCCGCATCGCTCCCAAAAATAGTGTTTGCAGCATGTGGTTCAATCTCCCTGCTCTAATTCGCTGAATACAATCTGTTCATCAAGAATAATGGCAAAGTTCTCTCCCCGCAGCAGTTTTTCCATGGTCATCTTCAACTCGGGGCTTCCCTCCCGCACCAGCTTGCCGGCCAGGCTGTTGGAACTGGTGTTAATCCAGTATAGACCTAATTTCCCCTTATCCAGATAATTGATAATGGACCAGGGATTATAAATATCCGAAATGCTTCCGAAAATGAAGCCGTCATACCACTCCTTCACCTCTTCTTTTCTGCCGGACAAACCAAACTCATTCAGGGCAGTGAACACTTCTTCTTCCGTGAACCCAAAACTGTCCATGTATTTTTCCGAGGTTACCGTCACTACCTCCAGATTATTCAAATCCGAGAACACGGACTCTCTTGCTTCGTAAGAAGCAATCTGACCCCTTGTAATCCCTGTCATGAGCGCACGCTCCAGATAAGGATTTGTCTTGAATGTGGCATTAAACAGACTTCTGGTAAAGGAAACAATTTCCTCCCAATACCCATTTACGCAGGCCTCCTGCATAGGTGTGTCATATTCATCCAGAAGCACTATCGAAAGAGGATTTCTGATAAAACGCCTATGGCATCTTCATATTCAATGTCTTGCCGAATCTTCTGGGACGGTTAATCAATGTTACACTGTCCCCACAGGCTTTCTCCCATACGCCCACAGCAAACCTGCCACATGTCTTCAGTATATCGGATTCTTACTGTAAACGCAATGGGGAGTTTCGTTTCCATTTTAAAAGGAGCATTTAGAAGTTCTCCTGCAGCTCTTCTAAATGCCCCTTCACGGGCATTTGCAGAAAAAATTAATCAGGCTCTCCAGAATCGAATGGGCCATGGCAAGGCGCTGCTTCTCGGAAATGCGGGAGTCAGATTAGATGCCCCTTAGAGCATCCAACCGCACAGGTAGAAACTTTACTTTCTATTCAGCCCGCCTGCCGCCTCCACAATTTCTTTCCCGGTCAGATACTTCTTCCCATTCTCCATGACCGCTTTCACCAGACGTTCCATCGCATCTTTATTCGCTTCAATTATGTTGATTGCCTCCTCCAACTGTTCTGATAATATTCGGTTGATGAGCTCTTTTGCCTTTTGGTTATATTTAAGTTCTTCTGCTTCAATCACGGCCAAACCGATTTCTTCTTCATACATTCCGAACTTACACACCATATTCACAGCAATGCCCTTAGCACTATCTATATCGGAGGCCGCACCGGATGTCAGGCCATATTTATATACCATTTCGGCAGCTCTGCCTCCTAATGCAGCACTGATCCTCTCCAGATAATATTTTTGAGTCGAATCCCATCCCTCTGTTCCAAATTGCGTATATCCTCCGTGATTCCCTCTTGCCACAATGCTCATATAAGTAGGCGTCCTGCCATAGTAGAGCTCAATCAGGACATGCCCTGCCTCATGATACGCGGTGCGCGCCCTCTCTCCGGGAGACCTGTCAACCCTTTCCTCCCCCAGAATACATCTCTCGAATATCTCATCAAACAAGTCGTCCTTAATGACCTGGCCTGACCGGATTCCCTCCCGCAAAGCTGCCTCGACTACTTTCTCGAGTTTTGCCGGAGCCAATCCCCTAGACCTGTCAACAATGCTTTTCACCATTTCATCCGAGATATCAAACCTGTCGCTCTGCTTTTTAATGAGTCTCTCCAGCTGCAGCTTCCTTTCTTTTTCATCCAAAGTGCCCATCTCGAACAACCTGTCAAAACGACGTATGAGAGCAAAGTCAATTTTTTCTATATAATTCGTAGCCGCCATGACAAATACCGGCTTGTCATCCCTGCTGATAAATCCATCCATCTCGACCAGCAACGCGTTCAGGATCGGATTCGGCACCGCTGAGTATTCCCGTTTTGTACCTATGGCCTCAATTTCATCAATGAACAGGATTGCAGGTGCATATTTTCTCGCAATACGAAATTCATCCTGTACTTTCTCAGAGCCTCCGTTAAACAACTCGCTTGCGCTGACGGACAGGAAATTCACCCCTGATTCCGCGGCCGCGACTTTTGCCAGAAGAGTCTTTCCGGTTCCCGGAGGGCCATACAGCAGAACTCCTTTCGGCTTCACGCCTGCTTTCTTATACTCCTTAGGTTTCCGGAGATATTGAATGAAAAATTCAAGCTCCCTTTTGAGATCCTTTGACACAAAAATATCATTCCAGCTTTTATTCGGACGCAAATCATCGGACAGCATCGCAGACTTATCCTCGGACTCCACCGCTGTTTCTAACTTGAAATCGCAGAAAATGATACTTCCCACATTGGCTTTCGTGTCAAATTCTCTTTTGGTTCCATACGTCAGGACCTGATGCCTCTCTGTCAATGTCTCCATCACCACCCGGCAGCATACATCCATGTAGGTTCTCTCCAGCTGTTTTCCAAACCTCTTGCTCTCGATAAATCCCGCGGCCCCTTTTTTCATAAGAGCATTCTTTTCTTTTTCCGTATAGTAATGTCCACGGATTCCGTCTAAAATATACACCGGAACTTCTTTATCTTCCTCTCGGAGCCTTAAGAAAACATCCCGTCCAATCGTCCTGACATCCTCAACATCCAGCTCGTTTTCCGCATTTTCAAGACCATGTATGTAATCGACAACTGCGAAAAGAACATTTTCTTTACGGATTATTTCCATGAACCCTCTGATATCCGCAATGTTCCTCACGTTTACATTGTTATTTTTCATCTTTTCAGTCGGCGCATGTTCCACTGTCCCGAAGACAGGAATGACACAGTTCTTTTCCCCGAAATAGAAGTCTCTGATTTCCTCCGCGGTATCTTCAAAATCGCATCTCCATTCGATTCTTCTGACAATTCCGCTCTCATCCAGCCCCTGTTCTTCCTCTGCCAGTTTCAACAGTTCATACATTTCCTTACTGATGAGCTTGCCCGCCGCTTTGGAGGCATTTCTGGCATCTGCGCTTCCGCCCATGGAATATAATACGGTCCGGGCCAGATTTTCTTCTCCCCACGCTAATTCACAGCCATATTTCTTTTTTATTTTTATCAGCCGGTTCTTGATATCATTCTCCACCAGCTCATAAATTGCATCTGCCTTTAAATGATTCAGCATGATGACTGTGTGCGAAGACATTCTTGAAAGTATTTCCGGAGGAAAAAAGGGCTGTTTTGTTTCCAGATCCTTATCCTTCTCCAGCGCATCGATTATTACCTTATCCGAAAGCAGTGTAAGATTTTCATTCCGTGCGGCACCGTAAAGCTGTCTGCCCGCATTGGTGGTAAAGAAAATGATGGATTTTTTAAACGATACATCCCGTTTATTATATTTATCCTCACAGAATCCATCATCCAAAATCTGTAAAAACAGTCGTATGACGCTGATATGCGCTTTTTCTATTTCATCAAACAAAAGGACGCATCTCGGATGTTTAGACACAATCTCGGTAAGTATGCCCGGTTCAGAATCCTTCCATGTCGACGCAAAACCAACCAATTCCTGTATGGCTTCCCTATTGGAATATCCTGACATATCAAACCGCCTGAAAGGAAATCCCAATTTAAAAGCAAACTGCTGTGCCATGAAAGTCTTCCCCACGCCCGGAGGTCCGGCTAAAAGATATACGCTTTTGGGTCCTCCCTTGTCCGGCTGCAGCCGGACTGTCAATTCCCTGTCAAAGTAGGCCGCTCTCAGCTTCTCAATGGCCGCGTCCTGTCCGACAACCTTATCCCGCAGTTCGCTTTCCACGGCTCCGGCCTGCATCAAAAGCTCCCGCATGGAAGGCTCCTCTTCCACGTCCTCAATTTCTGATAATTCCGGCTTTGGGTATGCCCGCAGCATCTGCGCCACAAAAGCTGATACGGCAGGCGCGTCATATCCAAGAGCATTTTTTGCCTCTTTGTCACGGTAAACAGCAGTCAGCCTGCTCAGATTTACATCTGAAAGACATATCTTCAGCTCTTTCCTGAGTTTCTCTGCCGCGGATGTTCTGGCATTTTCGCTCTCTGACTCTTTTATGATAGAAACATACCGCGACATGTCTTCCGCCGTCTTCCAGTATCCCACCGGCACAGCAAGAGCGTTTCTGTTACCGGCTAACCATTTGCCGTATTCTTCTTCATTATCCTCTTCTTCCTCCTGCTCTCTCATATCAGAAAAAGACTCCGGGTTATCTGCTTCAGACTCGTCACCGAAAGGCAAAAAGCCGTCTTCTTTCCAGCTCGCATCTTCCAGACAGTCGGCTCTCTCACCCAGATACACCAAATCCCCCAGATATTCTTCCGCTTCTTTTATGGCATACCGCAGGCTGCCGGGCACATCTTCCGCCTCATTCTCAAGCTCGCTCCGATATTCAAAACGGCGAAATTTCGAATTCGGATACTTATTTGTCTGCTCGGAGCATTTCAACCATTCATTAAAAATTCCGGTCTTTCTCCCTCTTTTTACCGCATAAATCATTTTCTTCATAATCTGATTTCTCCTGTCATCCTCATATGTCATATTGATGCCGGCAGCAATTGCCATTATTCCGTCTGATTTCTAAATATAGGCCGGAATTTTCCGTCATATTTTTCTACTACATATTTGACAAGATTTCTGGCATGTCCGGCATTTTTTCTCCTTTTATCTGCCTCAGCAGTAGCCGGAAATCCCTTGAATTCATCCGGTATGGCTCTGAAAACATTGAAATCTTGCTTTCGCTTTATTCCTATTCCGGTTTCGGCTTTCGCAAGGATATCCACTAAATCATTATAAATGGCATGTGGATATTTCTCCTTATTAGCGACCCTGTACTGTTCCTTTTCGTCTTCGTCCTGCTTGTCTTTGACCTCGTGGCTGTCAATTTTTTTAAACGTTATGCCGTCATCCTTTAAAAACCCATCTTCTTCTAATTTTTGTAAAAATTCTCTATATTTATAAGCAGCATCTCCCACTGCCGTATTTAAGTCTTTCCTATTGTCATAGCCCTGCTTTACACCATCACGGTCATAAATAAGCAGAATATTCTTTAACTTTCTCTCTTTACAGCAGATTTCCAGCGATCGCATTGCCCCAAAAAGCTCGCCAACTGTTACATGGGATCCGGATACCAGGCCACTTTTTTCAAACCGGCTTTCAAAAGGGTATTCCTGTTCTTCTTTTTCACCGTCGCCATTGTACCTGACAATTTTATATTTTTTCCCGCCCTCCACCTCTTGTATTGCGCAGCTTTCAATGTAAGGCTTTTTTTCGTCTTTAAAAAAGATAATCAGACCATATGACGATATTGTATTATCCTTTGAAGTAAAACTCCCATCTGTATATATTACAGCATCATAATTTGCAGCGTCAAAGGTCTTGTAATGTTCTTCTATATATTCGTCCCACTTTCCCTTGCTGAATGCCTCAGCTTCTTCCTTATACACAAATCCCGGCGGATCAACGATTTGTCCCATTTTTTTTGCTGCATCCCGCGCATCCTCATAATCGTGATACTCAACAAAATCAACATTCCCTTTCCATGTGAAGTACATTTCTATTTTCTCAGTCTTCTGTGTTCCCATTCTATGCTTTCTCCTCTCTGTTCGGTGTGGGATGGCAGCATCCCGCTCGCATCTGTATCATTATATCACCGTCTAACCTATTCTACAATCAATCATTTGAAAAGGGCATTTGGAAGCTCTTCTGCAGTTCTTCCGAATGCCCTGAATATAATCGCTTATAATTCGCTGCCTGTTGAGGCAGATTCCTTACACTTTCTGCTCCTCCGCCGTAAGGTAACGGTCCACGATCTGCTGCCTGTATTCCCTGGACAGGGAGGCAAAGAAAGCGGAATATCCCGTGACGCGCACTACCAGATCCGGTTCGCTGGCAGGGTCTGCGTGGGCCCGCCTGATCTGCTCCTTTGTAATGCAGTTTAGGTTGATCAGAGTGCCTCCCATCTGCTCATGGGCATGAATCAGGGCCATCAGGGTATCCGCGCCGCCCTCCCTGCCCAGCATATCGGTATCGATGTCCAGGTGCAGGGGCGCGGAGTTGCCATAGCCCGGCTGGGTCTTGGCCACAGCGTTGGCTTTCAGCGTAGGCGAGAAACTGGCGATGCCCTTTGCAAATCCCGGATCAGGCTCGGTGGAATGGGAAATCGGATCCCCGGCATGGCGGCCGTTGGGCGTGGCGGGCAGCTTCTCTCCATAGTAATACACGTCGCCGTGGGAGAACATGCCGGGAATGACTTTCAGGTGATGCTTCGGGGTAGGGCTGGACGTCACCATCTGTACATAGGTATCCCTGGTGCGGATGGCCCATTTTTCTGCGGGGGAATCCGGCGCGCCGAAACGCGATATGCTGTTCAGCATCAGCCGGATATTCTCCTTTCCGGCAAAATCGCTCTTCACCGCATCGTACATCTCCTGCCAGGTCAGACGCTTCTCCCTGACCACCCTCTCCTCGATGGCGGCAAAGGAATCCGCCACAGTAGCCAGAGCGATGCCGTCCACATTCAGGCCTATGATGTCCACGCCGCCCTGGGCACAGTTCAGTCCCCGCTCGATGGGGCCGTGGCAGAACAGGTTCAGGACGATTTCCGGCGTATTGCGGGAGACCACCTCATAGTGCCAGTCATAGCTGTCCTTGTTGCAGTCCACCAGAATCTGCAGATGGCGGCAGAAATGTTCCCACAGGCCCTCCAGGCTGGGTTCCTCCTCCCCGGCCATCAAATCGTCAAGAGCATGGACCAATGCGAATGCCATGTTCAGGCGGGTGACGTCCTGGAGAGGGTATTCGATGCCGGGCAGCGCCGTCCAGTTGCAGCCTACTTTCGCCCGCATGCGCGCCAGTTCCATAGGATGGCCGTTCTTCGCAAAGCCCTCCTCGCAGCCCTTGGACAGGGAGAAGCATACGCCGGAACCATCCTCCAGGATATACTCCACCGCCCGGCGCAGAAGTTCCTCGTCCATGCCCTCATAGACCCGGACTGCCAGGTTGTTGGGGATATGGATTTCATGGGTGGCCTGAAGAATCAGATAGGAGATTCTGCTGGTCAGACCACGGCTGCCGTCCGGAATCTGTCCTCCCACCTGACAGTAATGGGTATCATTGTACAGCAGACTTGCCACGATCCAGATGGCCTCCTCATCCGACAGGGTGCCTGCTTTGGACTCTTTTTCATAATAGGGACGGAGCAGCTCGTCGATCTGCCCCAGGGCGCCTCCGGCATAATAAGTCCTGTCCACGCTCTGGAAATGGGCCAGGAACTGGCAGGCCTCCCTGAAAGTGCGGGGCGGCGCCTCCAGCAGGTTCTCGTTGATTTTCGCGATTTCCTGATAGTTGTTCCGATGGAACGCATCCTCCGCCTGAGCGGCCATCTCCCTTGCATAGTCCGCATGGCGCCTGACATACTCCAGCATGCCCAGCACCAGCTCTTCCTCGCCGTCATAGAAATCCGTGTCCGCCGGGGCGTTGAACTTTCTGTAATAGCGGATTTTGTCCAGCAGCCCCCTCCAGCCGAGGCGCAGACCGATGGTCATGTCGGGGCCTAAGTGGTTCATGGCTCCCACGCCGTTTTGATGGATGTCATACTTCTCATAGATTGCTTTCAACTCTGCCGGGGCTTCGTCCCCGGGGCGCAGCCCGATATTGGCGAAGCGCTGGAACACACCGGCCCAGGCGCCGGCCAGGGCGCTGTCCGGATGGATGTAGGCCGGAATGGCGTTCATGAACCGCCGCAGGTTCCGGCCGATCATGCCGCAGCCGTAAACCATGCCGTCCTCGTGGGTCTCTGGAGCAAACTCCAGCTCGTTGAAGCAGATGAAGCCATGGTCGTCGATGTCGATATGGCCGCCGTAACGCTTCAGTTTCTCGTCATTGTAGTAGATCTTCGAATCGTGCATGGACCGGATGCGCTGCCGGACTTCTGACGAAAGCTCTACCCTTTCACTCATTGCAGACATTTTGCTCTTCCTTTCTCTTCCTGAAACTATATTCCACCGCCTTATGCCGCAGGGAGACCTGACCTTTTTTCCGAAGCTGTCCGGTGCCCCTCAGCGGGAATACCTGGCAGGAATACCCATCTTACGGAATTTCGCGCAGACCTCTTCGACGGCATCCGGAGCGGGAACCCCGAATTTTTTCAGCTCCATGTCCAGAGAAGCCCTCTTCCCCTCTCCCAAACGATGGTATGCCAGGAATTCCACCGCCTCCAGCCGCAGGGGCTTCAGAATCTCCGCGATTTCCAGCATCTCATGGACATTTCCGGCAAGAGCGTTCCCTGCGCTCTGTGCGCCTTGTGCGCCCTCTTCCCCGGGAACATATGGAATCCGCACAATGATTCTGGCGCCCCGGTCGGACAGCATCCGGAGATTGTCGAGAATCTGTTCATTCCCCACGCCCGTCAGACATCTGTGGGTCTCACTCCGGGCCGCTTTCACGTCATACAGGAAAAGGTCCGCCAGGGGCAGGATTTCCTCGAACCGCTCAGAGGGCACGCACCCGGCTGTATCCACTGCCGTATGGATGCCCGCCTCCCTGCACTGCGTCAGGAGCGCTTTCAGGAACTCCGGCTGGGTCATGCACTCTCCGCCGGAAAAGGTGACCCCTCCCCCTGAGCGGGCAAAATAGTCCCTGTCCTGCTCCAGCATGGAGAAAAGCTCTCCGGCAGTGACATTTCTGCCCGTCAGAGCCAGCGCCCCCGCAAAACACTCCCCCGCGCAGGCCCCGCAGCCCGTGCAGTTCCTGCGGTCGATTCTGTGGACGCCCTCTTCGTCCAGGACATGTGCCTTTCTGGGACAGACAGCAAAACAAGCCCCGCATCCGATACACTTTTCCGGCTGGAACTGTATCTGGGGCTCATATGTATAGGACTCCGGGTTGTGACACCAGACACACCGGAGATTGCAGCCTTTGAAAAACACAGTAGTGCGGATGCCCGGGCCGTCGTAGACGGAAAATGGCTGGACGTTGAAAATAGTTCCTCTCACTTCTCTGGGACTCATCGTGGCACCCCCTTATCTTAGTGCCCGAAGGGGATGCTGTCGGATTCCCCCGGGAGGTTTAACGTGCACATTTTTGATGCCTTTACTATATCACCTGGCATCCAAAAAGTAAATAGGTATTCTAAAATTGGAAATAAATAAATGTCGACGCGTCGTACTCCGGGCCATAGATGCCAAGAATCAGCACGGCGAAAATCAGGCCATAGTAGACCAGCCAGCGGAACCAGATATTCTGCCGCGCCAGCGCTCCCTTGAAGTCCACTTTCTTCTTTTTCATGTAATCCACCGCCATCAGAAGAACAAGGCTGCACAGCAGGACGAAGAAATTTTTCTCAGACAGAACTATGGTGTCGATGCCAAGAAGCGTATCCGGGTTAAAGAATTCAAAAAGACCAACGTTGGCAATACCGTGCCGGAGCATCCGCAGGGCAGCCGCGAAGCTGTCGGCCCGGAAAAAAAGCCATGAAAAGTCCACCAGCGCAAAAGTCACCAATCCCTGCAGCAGACGGTAGCTGCCGCAGCCCGTACGGATGCGCAGCCTTTCCCGCAGGCGGGCGCGGAAATCCCCGGTCAGCTCCCCCGCCGCCTGATACAGACCGTTGAGCCCTCCCCACGCCACGAAATTCCACCCGGCCCCATGCCAGAGACCGCTGACGGCAAATGTCAGAAGCAGGTTGCGGCATTTCTTCCACTTGCCGTGTCGGCTGCCTCCCAGCGGAATATAGACATAATCCCGAAACCACGCGGTCAGGGAGATATGCCAGCCGCGCCAGAAATCTCTGACCGTGGCGGCATAGTACGGGCTCTTGAAATTCTTCGTCAGCTCAAAGCCCATCACCCGGGCCGCGCCCACAGCGATATCGGAGTATCCTCCAAAGTCACAGTAAATCTAGAACGCGAAAAGGACGGTAGCCAGACCAATCTGCAGACCGGAATAACTGACATAGTCGTCATAAACTGCGTTGACCAGAATGGCGATGCGGTCCGCAATGACCAACTTCTGGAAAAAGCCCCAGCCCATCAGGAGCAGCCCGTTTTTTACCCGCTGAAAATCAAAAGCATGCGGTTCCTGCATCTGGCGCATGAGATTTTTGCTGCGCTCGATCGGGCCCGCCACCAGCTGCGGGAAAAACGAAAGAAACAGGGCATAGCGCAGCAGATTTTTTTCAGCCGCGACCTCCCCGCGGCTGACATCGAAAAGATAGCCCAGCGCCTGGAACGTATAAAAAGAAATGCCCACCGGCAAAAGCACGTCAAAGGCCGGCGGATTCAAGGAAATATGGAAAAAAGAAAATAATTTGACAATATTATCGGTAACAAAAGCAAAATACTTGAAAAAGAACAGAATCCCCAGGTTCAGCGCCACGCATCCTGCCACGCACCACTTCCCTGCACGTTCCGCCCTGGCGCCGGATTGCTGCCTGGCCCTGGAGAGGAACAGCCCGCCGCCCCATGTAGCTATTGTCGAGAGCGACAGCAATAGCACATATTGGGGATTCCAGCTCATATAGAAATAGTAGCTGGCCGCCAGCAGCCACAGATATTGGAACCGCCCGGGCACTAAAAAGAACACCAGGACAACAATTGGGAAAAAAATCAAAAAGCCCACAGAATTGAACAGCATGACAATGCCTCCCGAATCAGTCTTCTTCCTGCCCGTAAACCGTCTCCATCACGAACCTGGTCACTTTTTCGGCGCCAGATCCGTTCAGGTGGTGATAACTGGTAAACGCATCCTCAAAATCCTCCGCGGTCAGGCCAATCTCTTCATAATGCTGATTGCAGTCCAGATAAAAGACTCCCTCGCTCTCGGCAAGAGCCGCGATCTTACCAGTGTAACTTTCATAATTGATAGAACGGATATACACATCATACATGGGAGCCATGACCAGATAAAAGGAGATTCCCTCCTCCCTGCACAGCCGAACCAGCTTACGGAAGTGGAGCTCATTGGTTCCGGAGATGACCCATTCATCCGGGTTATAGCCCGCCCCGGCATACAGCGCTGCCGTCTCCGCCGACATGGATGTCTGGCTGGGGTGGAAAGACGAATAGTTCCGGATGCCTTTGAAATAGAAATTCAGGTTCGAGCCAATCGTCACAATGTCTGTCCAATTGCCGTGGCATCTGACAATAGGAAACAGCGCATAGCTCCAGTTCCTTTTCTCGTACTGCTCCGCCACCGCCTCAAGCTTTGTCAGCCCGAGGCGCATCCCGTCAATATTGGCCTCTTTCTTCCAGTCCCGGTCCGGTGTTTCGCCATACCGCCAATTATTGTTGTTGTCCAGCGAAAACGCTTCCAGGATGATGGCTTCCGGCTTCTGATAGTGCAGCGCTTCTTTCACATTGAAATAAGCCTGAACCACATTCTGGGCATTGGTGGCCAGAATATAGCTGTCCATCCCCGTCACCTGAGAAATGACAGATGTGTCAAAAGTCGAGTATGCATGGCTGTTGCCCACTACCAGCAGCTCTACCTCCCCCTTATCCAGAGCGTAAAACTTCTGCCAGGTGCGGAAGATAGCGTTGGAGGGGTACAGCAGCAGCACCGACGCTCTCAGACCGATTGACAGCAACAGGACAAAAATCAGCCCTTTCAGAAATTGTCTTAAGTTTATCTCTCTGTGCTTTTTCAAAAAATCTCCTCTGTACGCTTCCCGCCATGCACCCTTAAGCGGCACGGCGATTGCCTGATTCAATATATATACTCACAAGCGGTGAAATTTGCCAGTCCATATAAATAATATGAATTATTTGGGCATTTGCGGTCTGCTGGCAGCAGACATTTGGCTCACCCATATATTCAAATCAAACTTGCCCCATCACCGACAAGCTGATATAATAGAATCAAGTACATAATGTCACTATACCATGATTAAAGTGCAATCATGGTATGGATGGCCGTCCGGCCGTTCTATGTCACGGATATGGACTTATTATACCATTAAGAAAGAACCGAGATACAGCATGGAGCAAAAAACTACCGAAGAGCTAAAGCATGAAATCAGAGCCGCGACGGACATTGAGGACTATCTGAAACGCAATCAGGAAAGCCTGATTCACGACAGCCTGTCCGGCTATCTGAATATCCTGCTATCGAAAAAGGGAGTCAGTAAAGCGGATGTGGTGCGCGGCTCCCTGTTGAACCGCGCATATGTATACCAGATTTTTTCCGGGGAGAAGATGCCCTCCCGGGACAAGCTGATTGCCATTGCCTTTGGCCTGCGCCTTTCCGACGAAGAGACACAGGCCTTATTGAAATTGTCCAAAAACCGGGAACTGTACGCCAGGGATGAGCGCGATGCCATAATACTGTTCGCCCTGCAGCGGAATAAGTCAGTCTTAGAGGCCAATGAACTGCTTTTTGAACTGGGCCACAAGGTTTTGGGGATTCCGGAAGAATAGTCCTGTGGCGGACCGTTCTGTTCCCGCTCAGCCGCAGATACGGCATGCGCCCTGTCCTATTGAAGCCAGGGGCTGAAATACTCCTCTGTAGGGGGATCCGGCATGGGGCTTGCGCTATATTCGTTCGGTCTCGAAGAGAACGCCTGTACGGTGAATCGATACGATTTATCAGGCCCAAACTCCAGAAATTCCGTACGGATATAGATTCCGCCGTATCCGAACTTTTCAATCGTCTCTTTCGTCCAGATGTTATCCGTCACGTAAGCGCCTGTCTGATCGTAAAAGATGACCATAAAGCTGTCTTTATCTTCATAATCGTCAAGATTGCTCCATGTAGCATAGTACTGCCGCTTGCCGTCCACTTCATACAGTCTCCAGGCAAGATCTGTGGGAGCAGGCAGCGGCGGAGCAGATTCTCCCGTGTATTCAAAAGCATCGGATATTACATATGGGCTGTCCGTATACTGGATTTCGTCCCCCAAAGCAGATACCGCAAAATAATAAAAACCATTTTTCTCCAATTCGGTCGTGATATTGTAATCTATCACTTCCATATTCCTGAAAGAGCCTCCTGCCCTGACCAGCTGTTCGGAAACCCAGCCGCCGTCATCCGGATCCGGCGCGGCTTCCGCCTCTTTCCTGTACAGCCTCACGTTATATCGAACTTCATCCCTGGTTCCCGACTCCAGCACATTGTCCCACACCATGGTTCCCGTCTCACCGTCCCAATGGGGATTTTCCGGTGCCGGCAGAACGACGAGATCTGCCCCCCCGTTGTCTGCCGCTGTCCGGTCCTCATTCCGCAGGCCCGGCAGGCGCGCAGCGCAGATTCCCCCAAGGGCAATCAGGCAGATTACGGCACAACCGCAAAAAACGTTCTTTCTTACGGGGAAAAATGCCCGCTGCAGCTGCCGCACTGACTGATACCGCTTATCAGGGTCCAGACTCATGCATTTCCGGAGAATCTTTTTATAATATGGCCTCTGGTTCTCCTCTGTCAGGAGCCTCTCTAGCGTCACTCCCAGGGCATAGATGTCCGCCCGTTCATCCGTCTGCGAAAAACCGTACTGCTCCGGCGGCGCAAATCCTCTGGTGCCCAGCAGTTTCGTGTCCTGTTCCTTATCCTCTTTCCTTGTCCGGGCGGCATCAAAATCTATCAGGCGCACATGTCCGTCTTTGCCCAAAATGATATTGGATGGCTTGATATCGCGATGGACAATTCCTTTTCCGTGCAGGAAATCCAGAACAGAGCACAACTCTCTGACAACCTGCCGGAACTGCTTCTTCGACAGATCTGCCGCACTGATGGATTCCCCTTCCACATACTCTTCGATGACCACCGTAGAATCCTCCAGGATGGCGACTTCCTCCAGCTTCGGTATGCCCGGATGAGGATTGTCACGCAACAGTTCATAGACAGGATGGCACCCGGCTAAAACCTTCCGAACATACCTGTTCCCCTCCGAGCAGATCAGATGCACTGTACCTTTCCCACTCTGTTTCAGCAGCTTCAACTCTTCATATTCCATAATCCGTATCCTCATAATCTTATGTATATTGGTATTATACCTCCCCTGAATAAATTAATCAAATTTTTGTGAAAATATTTTTCTAATTATTCTCCATGCAGCCCTTACCGCCGCCAGGGCACCATCACAAAAACGGCCTGCTCCAACCGCCGGCAAAATCCACGGATGAAGACAAGGCCGTTATGCATTTTATTTCTTTGATGCCGCTTAGTCTCTGTATGCCAGCGCGAAAGCGTAATAAGTATCTGTCTCAAAGGTAATCGTATTCGGATCGGAATCCAGATCGTTCAATACGGCAGCCTTTCCATCCTCCGTAACGACAATCATCCGGAACGACCTGTTCTTCGCCCGCAGGGATTCGGGAATCGTCAGCGTAATCTTCGCCTTGCTCTCCGTTTTATAAACCATTCCCAAATAGGTCGGATAGATATTGTAGGTTCTTCCGATGGTATAGTCCCCGCGTACAGTATCAAAGGAGCTCCAGCACAGGAAACCCTGTATGGAATTCTCCATTGTGACATTATAAGCATTGTCCGCACTCTCCGTATAGATGACCTCATCTGTGCCGCATGCGTCATACAGCTTCATTTCCTCAGGAGTGGGCACCCATGCAGCGGGCTGTCCGGAATCCCCGGAGCCCGACTGCTGTTCCGGAGGATTAATCGAGATTGGTTCGGACCAGTCGCTGTCCTGATATTTGTTTATATTCCTGCTTATTGTACGGACCTGTATGGAATATACGTTACCCGGCCTCATCAGCGACCTAAGATCCAATATGTTTTCGTTCTGTCCTCTCGTGAATCCATCTGGCACTCCATTACATAACAGCTGGTAGGAAAAGCCGTAATCCGTTCCAATCGTATAAGTCTCGCCGTCTGTCTCCGGCAGGGATAAGACAACAATCCCCTCTCGGGCCACGCTGTTCACTATGGGAGCGGGAAGCTTTTTATCCGGCACCGCGTAGGTAAACGCGCCGCTGGAAACGGATTCTACCGAAGTGCCGTTTGCCTCCAGCGTCACTGTAAACGAATAATCCCCCGGGGTGGTCATATTATGATAAAGATCAAGTATGCACGTTTCTCCCCCCGGCAGGCTGCCACTGACACCAATGGGATAAGCCCTTCCGTCCGGCAGCGTCAAATATACAGTCATTGCACACGCCTCTGCATTCGGGTTGGTAAAAACTGCCTGTCCTATTTCGCTCCAATGCACATCCGTCGCCGCCTGGAGCGCTTCCTGGGGCACCACCTGCTGCTGATTCTCCGCCGCTCTTGCCGGCAACGCTTCAAACGGACTGCACAGCAGCATGGCTCCGCCTAATATGGCCGCCCACCCTTTCCAATTTTTCCTCATACCTTTAACCGCCTTTCCTCCAAAATATAGTGATATACTGCACTCCCTCGCGGTTTTCCTTTTGAACCGCGAAGACTTTTATCGCAGAAACCGTCCCTCGTTTTCTGCAATCCGAATTCCATTGTAAATAATTCCTCTGCAGGAATGGTAAGCTGCCAGCAGACTTTTCCAAATATTTCTGCAAAAATCTCTCCTTTGAGATTGCCATTGGGAACAGGCGCAAAGTACAGTATGATATTTCGCGTAATAACGTCATCCTCTTCTATATGCTTTCAAGAACCAGTTTCGCAAGCCTGCAGTTCTCTTCCTCCCGGACAAGCGCCGCTTCCAGCAGGCCGATCTGCTCTTTGCGCAGCGCAGGTGTGGACACACCGGCGGCCTTTACGGTATTGTACGTAATTTCGCACCCGGAAGCATGGCCTGCCTTGCGCCGGAACGCGGACAGTTCGTCGGCGATTGTCTGGAAGTTCTCCGACATCTTCGCCAGGCGCTCCCGTCCTGTCTCCGGAATGACGGAAAGGTTCTCCCGCAGCCAGGCTGCCGCCGCATACCGGGCGTCTATGAGGGTGTCCAGCATATCGTCGTTTACGGTCAGCCGTCTCATGACATTCTCCCTGTCGTCTGCCAGCCGGAAATCCTCCTCCCTGGAAAGTCCGGCTATCCATGCCCTGTAGGCATCCTTTCCCTGATGGTAGCCGCGGCATGCTTCCGCCTCAAAAGAAGCGATCAGCGTGTCCAGGGAAGTCTTCAGGATATCCATCTGCGGCTTCCGCTCTCCCTTTTCTCCAAAATGCAGGATGAGGAACGGCCAGTTATCGCTGAAAAGATACCCCTTATTCTCCTCGAAGACCATCCGCCGGTCTGCCTGCATCTGGCTGTCAATCTGATTCCGGACATTCATCTGCGCCTTTCCGTCCATCGGCAACTGTCCTTTTGTCTGCCCCTGGCCATCTGCCTGACCCTGACTTCCCTTCCCCTCCAGGGCATCGAAGATTTCCTGGTCGAAATAGGTGCGGCACAGAAAACGGTTGCCCTCGTCCACATATCCTGTGATGATTCCCCATTCCGCGGCCACCCGCAGATTGATTGCCAGCACCGGTTTCCCCTGGCGGATGTCCTCCATGATGGCCTGGCGCTCCGCTTTCCTCTCCGGTTTTTCCAGCCTTTCCACCATGCGGAAATCATAGCCGATGGCGCTGTAGAGCGGCGTGGCATAGTCAAAGGCCACAAGGGCGTCCGTGCAGCTGTAGTCCCAGACATCGGTGAAGCAGATGCGATAACAGGAGCCGCTCATTCCCATGACCTGCTCATAGGTGTAAGGCTCCCCCATGTAGGCAAGGGATGCCTGGAGTGCGCCCGCCCAGGGGCATTCCATCCCTTCTTTCCCATTCTCCCAGGACAGACGCCTTATCTGTTCCAGGATGCATTTGGAACGATCCTGGAGCAGCAGCCGGGTGCCATGGTCCCCGTAATAAATGGTATCGTTTTCCGGGCAGCTGATGACATGGATTCCCTCCGCGTTCAGATACACCAGCGTCAGGTATTCCGTGTCGTCGCTTGCGATGCTGCTGGGGAATACCTCATGGTTCACCGGTATCCTGTCCCATTTAAAATATTCATAATGCTCCATTTTCTGCATGGCAGAGGAATATTCTTTCTCGTTCCCATAGTAGGCGCCCACAATCCGAAGCGCCCCGTCCGGCGCAAATCCTGTGCTCTTCCTGTCCAGAACCAGGTTCTCGTCCTGCAGGGCATAGGCGAAGCCCACTCCCTCCGGCGTCTGGAACTTCACCGTCAGGAGCTTCAGGCGGTCGCTTTCCATGGAAGCGCCGATAAATGCGGCATTCACATAGATATCCAGCCCATTGTCGCGGACCAGATTGTCCAGGCAGCGGGTCACGGGCACCCGGGTCTGTCCGTCCGTATACTCCGCATCCAAAATGAAAAGCTCCCTGGGGCACAGCAGGCTGTCGATGCTGCAGTCCAGCGCCTCCGCCAAAGCGGGAAGAATGGCCGTCTCCGGCAGGCATTTCGCGTTCTCCCATTTCGACACGGCCTGGGGGCTGACCTGCAGCCGCTCTGCCAGCGCCTCTCCCGTGTACCCCCGCTCCCTGCGCAGGGACGCGATTCTCTTTGCTATTTTTTCCAATTCCATCATAACGATTTCCTCCGGTCTATGTTTTTCAGCGCTGTATCCATAATTATAGGCAAAAGGAAATGAATTTACCAGGTATCTCAAATTAAAAATATGCAGAAAATATCAACTTGTGGTTTACTAACCCATATTAAAGGCGACCACCAGTGGAAAGTATATTTGGCAGTCCACCGTGGAATACTTCAAACAGACTTCAAGGTAAATTGAATCTTATTTGAAGTAACTTTGAAGTTGATATTGAAGTGATTTTGAAATGAACATCTGACTCCCAGGCCGCAGATGAAGGTATCTTTCATCCGATATGTCATAAAGGACAGAGAGCGCTTTGTCATCAGAGTCAGGATTCCGGAATCCTCTGTCAAGCCGGTCATCCTGAAATACAGAAACATCCCCTCCATTTTCATGAGAAGAGATGGATTTACCAACGGCGCGACCTATGAAGAAATCATAGAAATGAGCGTGAAAAGCAAGAACACGCAGTATGACATTCTGGTCTCGGATGTTGCGTACGATTCGGCGAAGCTTTCCATGCTGCGCGCTTTTTACGCAGAACACAATGATGGAAAGGAGCTCAAGGAGAAGGCGCTGCAATCCATGGGCTTCTATAATGAAGAAAGCTATCTGCTAAATGGAGCAGTCTTGTTCCTGGACGATTACAGTGGGAAAAAGACGGAGATTCAATGCTCGGTATTCTCAGGATTCAACAAAGGGAGCGAGCGAATCGTGACAATAAACCGATTCTGCGGAAATATCACGTCTACGATTCAGTACATGATGGATTTTGTGAATCAGCGGATGAATCATTCTATGAATGGCTCTGGCTTAGTATCCCCGCCAGGAATCCGTGATAGAAATTTTCCTCGGAATGCTTTTCTTCCGTGCTGTCGTAGAAGCTGATGGCGGAGAACAGCTGGCCGCTTAAGATCTCTCCCATCTTTTCCGCATCCCCTCCTCCATGGCCCGGTACAATTGATCACGCTCCAGGGATTGTAGACTTCCGTATTGCCAAATGTATATCCGTCATACCATTCTTTCATAGTCGGAAAACGGTTCTCCACACCGTAATATGCCATCATCTGCAGCACTTCTGTCTCTGTGAATCCGAAATGCTCACCATACTGCTGATCCAATACTGAAATGATTTTCAGATGATTCAGCCCTGTGAAAATAGTCTCTAAAAGTCTTCCTTCGGAAGACTTCGAGATACGAAGACAACCTGTAATCACAGCAAATTGCAGATTGTCATTGGTCTTCAGCGCAGACTCAAACAGCGAGCGGATGAAATCCACCATCTCTCCGTAAAAACCCCTGAAATAAGCGTTTTCCAACGGCACATCATACTCGTCAATCAAAATGACCGTATGCCTGTCACGAGCCGCTCTCTAATAGCATTATACCCTATCCCGCTCTATTCCACAATCAATTATACGTTCAAAATATTCCCGGGAACCACCACCTCTAAGGCCTGCTCCCATCGCTCACTCCCCTCTCAGCCCTCCTGGCCAAACTGGCTTTCATGCTTCTTGAAAAAGTCCTCCCGGGGCTCCAGCGTCTTCAGCTCATGCCGCTCCAAATCGCCGATGTAATAGGAAATCGGCTCCAGGATATGCTCCCAGTCCCAAAACTCCTCCCCTATCCTCATGGAATGCCCTCCTTCCATGGAATGCCCTCCTTCCATATACTCCCGGAACTTCTCGCAGCCCTCCGGCGCAATGGGATGCACCAGCACGGCCATGACCTTGCAGGCATAGAAGCAGTCCGCCAAAATCTGCCGCCTCAAGGCATCGTCCCCATGGGAATCGGCAATCCTGATATGATTCACCCAATGCTTGTTCACTTCCCGGATGAAGTCGTCCAGCACATAGGAAATCCTGTGGAATTCCTGATGGTACATATGCCGCTCATACTCCAGCACGGCCTTTTCGGCCATCTCCCGGATCCTCTCAGCCGCTTCCTCCGTCGGTATCCGCCCACCGTAATACTTCTGGGCCGCATAGAAACAGGAACGAATCAGCCGGTTGAAGACATTCGTAATCAGGTTCCCGTCCTTCAGCACCATATCCACCCCCACGCGCTCCTCTTCCCTCATCAGCGCCTGGGGCCTGAATCCCACACTTTTCGAGGACAGTCCAAGGCTCATGAAATGCATGCGCAGCTGGTCTTTCGTATAGTAATCCAACAGCTCATCCGCCATGGGCGGCTTTATGGCAGAGCTGCTGCTGGCCTTTGTGTCCAGATACAGCAGATGCCGGTTCGCTATGATCGTAGACAGATGCACCTTTTCCATATCGGGCTTCGTCCCCCGGGGCGCCTGGAGCCCGGTGAACAGCCCCGTCTGGGCAATGGCGTAGAAATAGATATTGTCCTCTCCGATGAACTGGTACACCTCCGTCTCATCGTCGCCCCACCATTTCTCCAGCTCCTCCTCTCTCCCCCTCTGCCGCAGATACGCCCTGGTGAAAGAAATCGGCGCCCACAGGGATTCCGGCCACACCCAGAAAGTCAGATTCTTCAAATCCTCACACTCCGGAAAGGGTACGCCCCATTCCACATTTCCGGAGAGCCGGAACGGAACCAGGGTCTTCCCGGAAGTGTAATGGATCCCCATGCCCTCCAGCACGGCCTTTGCCTTATCCCGGTCATCCAGGGTCTCGAATTCGAACACGAAAGAGTTCTTGCTTTCCCCGTCCACGCTGCGGTGCACCGGCAGGCGCTTCGACAGTTCCTCCAGGCTCTCCACATACTTCTTCGGCACATACAGCATGGGCTTCTTCAGGAATTCCTCCACGGTCTCCAGCTGGTACTTCCTGGTATGGGTGTTCTTTCGGAGAAAATCATTGTATTCTTTCATCATGCCGATGCAGTCCTCCAGCGCAAAATACCAGTTCTCCACCTCCCGCAGCACAGGCTTCCCGCCGGACAGGCAGCTGACGGGATTTATCAGTTCTGAGGGCAGAAACTGATGGCCAAGCGAACATTCATCCGCATACGCTTTGTCCGAGGTACAGCCGGGAATGGGGCACCTCCCTGTCACCTGGCGTCCATTTAAGAATATCCCCAGCTCCTCGTCATAGAACTGCGGCACGGACAGCTTTTCGATATAGCCATTCTCGTAAAGCCTGCGGAAAATCTCAGCGGACATCTGCCTGTGGATTTCGCCGGCCTCTCCCAGGGCCGATGCCCCGAAAAAGTCCAGGCTGATTCCGTAATTCTCCAATGTCTTCTTCTGGCTCTCATGGTTGGCGGCCACATAATCTTCCAGCCGGCCCTCATATCCCGCTTCTTTCTGCTGCCGGTAGCTCTCCTGAATGGGCGAGCCGTAGCAGTCCGTCCCCGAGAGGAAGATGACATTCTCCTTCCCGATTCTGTCCCGCAGAAATCTGGCGAAAATATCGGCGTGCACGAACATGCCGCCCACATGTCCAAAGTGCAGGTTCTTGTTGCCGTAGGGCATGCCTGCGGTGATGACAGCCCTTTTGGGGAATGTGGGCCTTTCGTTTTTCAATAGACGATTCCTGAACATAGCTGTACCTGTATGATGCCTGTGCCTGTCATCGCATCATAATCCTTTCTCTTTGATATCCCTCTCCACTACTCGCCGCGCGGCCCGCATGACGCATACGGCCAACTTCCATATGCGGGTCCGCGCATGAAAAAGGCCGAAAACCCTTCATGGGCTTTCGACCGTTTTGTTCATGCCTATTGAGGTAGGGAACTGTCATGAACGCATTCCAAAAAGCCCATTGTCCGGATTGACAATAAGCTGTTGCTGCTGGTTCATGATGGCCTTGCTGTCAGATAGATAGACCATGGCTTTGCCCCTTACCCTTTCGTTTTGATTGCCGATATTGTAGCAGATGCCGGAACGGCTGTCAATATCCAAAATCCCTTTTGCTCAAAAAAATACCTGAAAAAGTCCCTTACTCCGCCCGTTTCCCCAACCGCACCTCGCAGTCCTTCCGGTAAAAAGAGCGTCTGCTTTACGGCGTTTACTATAATGATTTCGTTTTGTCACACTCATAAAAAGTCTCTCAGGCATGGCGCAACAACTTTGCTATTGCATACTTCTATGCCTTGCTCTTAAAATGGTTTATCTATAAAATATTTATTCTCCTCTAAAAGTACTCTTCCCTATTTTTTCACTCCAGAAGTAAGTATTTTTAGTACCCCAAGCCTTTTAGCTCTGTCCTTACATTACCAAAAGGTCTAATATCCTATAACCACTGATTCTATCATTTTCACTAAGCTTTATTTCAACCTGCAATGTCAAATCACTTCTCTTGCCATCAATCCATAAATCCAAGTCAATCTTCATCCCTGATTTATCATTATACTTATTTATGTACATAGCATCTGCCAAATCAGGGATTGGTGAAAGATGACCTCCATATTCATGCATGACCCTTTTTATATCTTCTTCCGAAACCCTACATAATGCATTGTGTTCATTCAGGAAATCGTAATCCTCATATTGCAGGCAGGTGACTATTTTTTCACATATTTCATATATGTTTCCCATATTCCTCCCCCCTCAACAAATATTTTGCCGTACTTAAATATTCAATATTTCTATACGCCACGCTTCAATCAAAGACCATTTGGAATCTCTTCGATAACTATCATATTTCCAGCCTTATCAAAATAAGATAAGATTCTGTCTGTTTTTTACCAATTCATTCTTATTTCCATATATAGATATTTCACCAAGATTCTCCAAACCTGACAATGGCAGAATGTCCCTCACATTTGTTTTTATCAAGCCTATGTGGTGTAGACTTTTTAAATTTACCAGAGAACTTACATCTTCTATGTAAAGATATGCCAGATCCAGCTATTCCAGTTCAGTCAGGTTTGCAATTGGCTGCACATCAAACGGCACTCTTCCTGTTTCACCATACATTGCTTCAGCACTATTTTCATACAGAGATAATGTTTTAAAGCGTACCAAATCGCTTAATCCTTCCGGATTTCTTATATCCTCTCCTATAATAGCGAGGGATTCGAGGTTTGTGAGATTGGAGAGGTAACTTAATCTTTAAAACGCTTCACGCCTTGGGCCAGTTCAGGATAATACATATCCATCGATTTCCTACATCCAGAACCATGCATCAGCTTACCCCCATCAAAACGGCAAGGAGCATCCCTTGCACGGAAATGCTCCTTTTATCTAACAGCCTTTTCTGCAGCCCCATTATAAATACTGGATTGCCTCTTCCGGGGTAAGCTCATAATTTTTCACCAATATCTCCTGGATTCGCTTATCGTCCGCACCCAGGTCACGGAAGCTTCTCACAGCGTTTAAAATGGATTTTTGAACTTTAGATTCAACAATCTTATTAATCTCAGGCTCCATAATCTGCAACAATGCTTTGCACATACTGTCATCTCCTCTCAGTTCTTTCACTATTTCCCAGTTCGCCTCAAACTTTTCTGACGCAAATGATGGATAATGATAAAACAGAGTTTTGCCCTGGAACTTCCTAAATACAAAATCTCCTGAAACCTTACTCCGCCCGTTTCCCCAACCGCACCTCGCAGTCCTTCCGGTAAAAGGAAATTCCATAGCAGCCGATTTTCCGGTACCCTTCCGTCTGCAGTTCTTCCATGTACTTTTTATCGTATACCTGCCGGAGGGCCTTTTCCGCATCGGTCTCCAAGTCATGGATGCTGTCCGAGACCTTTAGTTCCAGCACAAATGCCTTCCCCCGCAGGGACGGGCTCCTCACGCAAATGTCCGAACGCCCATTACCCGATTCCCGATTGGACTTCACCAGGTAATCCTGGCTCTGGCTTAGGATTCCGGCCAGGAATCCGTGATAGAAGTTCTCCGCGCTGTCATAGAAGCTGATGGTGGAAAAAAGCTGGCCGCTTAAGATTTCTCCCATCTTTTCCGCGTCCCCATCTTCCATGGCCCGGTACAAGTCCTGGAAATCCTGCTTCTCTATCCTCTTTCTAAACCACCCCAGAATCGTGTTCTGGTAGATTGTCTTCACCTCTGTATTGGGGATGCGCACCCGCAGAAAGACCGATGAATCGCTGAAATCTTCACTTTTTTTCGTCAAATATCCGGTGAAATAGAGAAAATTCCACAGATTCTCGCCACTGGCCTGCATATCCCCATAAGTGACCTCTTCATGCACCTGTATCTCCAGGGTCCCGCCCTTTAAAAGCGTCTCAATCTGCCCCTGTGCCTCACGGTCAGCTCTGGCAATCATATCCTTTATGATGTCGTTGGAGCTGGTATTGATCCAATAGGGACGCGGGAAAGCATCAACCTTCGCATACAAATCAAACATATAATTGATGACGCTCCATGGATTATAGACTTCCGTATCGCCAAAAGTGTATCCGTCATACCATTCTTTCATAGTCGGAAAACGTTTCTCCACGCCATAATATTCCATCATCTGCAGCACCTCGGATTCCGTGAACCCAAAATGCTCGCTGTACCTCTGGTCAAGCACCGAAATAATCCTTAAATGGTTCAGTCCCGTGAAAATACTCTCTTTCGAGACCCGCAGACAGCCTGTAATCACCGCAAACTGCAGATGGTCATTGGTCTTCAGCCCCGCCTCGAACAGCGAGCGGATGAAACCCACCATCTCCTCGTAAAATCCGCTGAAATACGCATTCTCCAGCGGTACATCGTACTCGTCGATCAACAGGATAGTATTTTTCCCCGTAATCTTGAACATACATCTGCAGAACAGCTTCAGCGAGCCCCGCAGCTGCCTTTCGTCCGCCCTCTCTTCCGCGATGCACAAATACTGCTCATACTCATTGGGAGCCAGACATTCCCTGCCCCGTTCCACCATAGCCCTGTGCCTGTCAAATTCACATGCGATTTCTGACCGCATCATGTAGCAGGCGGTGTCGTAATCTTCCTGTTTCGCCGATTTCAGCGTCAGGTTGAGCACGGGACAGCTTCCGCACTGATTCGTATATTCCTCCCCGGCCTCCATGATTTTCAGGCCCTGAAAAAGCGCCCTGTTCCGCGCATTCTGTTCCGCATCTCCGGTATCCTCAAAAAAGTACCGGAGCATGCTGAGATTCAGCGTCTTCCCGAAGCGCCTGGGGCGGGTGAACAGGTTCACTTTCCCTCTTAAATCCAACAACTCTTTTATAAACATGGTTTTATCTATATAGCAATATCCCGTTTTAATGATATCCGAAAAACTGTCTACTCCTATCGGCAATGGTTTTTTCATCGCTACACCTCCTCGTTCAGTCATCTATCACAATCTTCTTTCAAGCATCCCTTTCGTTTCACCAAATACAGCTTCGCACCTACATCACATTATACCCTATCCTATTCGATTCCACAATCAACTATTTATGCTATCACGACACATACTGAAGCAGGGGGTTCAATGCATTTTTGAAAACAGCTAATCCTATGTACTCGCTCTGTACATCCATTTCGTCTATAAGCTCCAGCACGGAATCGCTGTTCTCCTTGAAATTCAGTTTCTCTCCCCTTGTATTCTCAATATAATACCATAAAGTATAGGGGCTCTGCTTCAGCTTCGGCAATTCCAATGCCCTTATCCTTTCCAGCCAGGTATGATAAAATTTAGGGAACAGCTTTTCTGTATCAGCCAATGGGATGAACCTATTCTCTGACTGCTCCACAAAACCAAAGCAGCCATATAGACAATAATCTATTGCCAGCTCAAATACAAAACAATATGTCTTTTTCCTGTATTCAATCCGGTCAAGAAAAACATCCACACAATTCGAATAAGTAACTGTTTTCATATGGCTTTTCTTTTTTAAAACATCGCCCACATTCTGGAACAACTCCTCTCTAACTTCTTCCATCTTTTTCTCAAAACTGTCCCTGATAAGCAATGCCGCTTTTGCCATTTCCGTACTCGCCAGTAAATCCTTCACGTCCATCCCCTCGTCACCCCAGCCAGTCATATGCCTGACCGCCGCATCATATTGTTTTAAAAAAGTGTATCTGCAGCTGCCTTCCCTGGCCGTGTCCATGCACCTTTGAAGCCAGTCCAGGATTTCCTTCCGAAAGCTGATCAGGAAAAGTCTTTGCCTGTCCATACTGCCTACGCTCTGTCTGTCCGGCGCGCTCCCATTTAATGTCAGATAATATATGCGGTACGCCTTTCCTTTTTTCCTGCAGAACATATCATATCGTTCCAGCTGCCTCTCCCCGTCCCCGGCATCAATCTTCATCTCAATCGCCGCACAGAACTTCTCGGATTCCATCACAAAGTCTATCCTTCCCTCCTCAAAGGCCTGCTCCCGGCACACCCGCCATGGGCCGCCGATATATTGCTCGGGTATCTGAATCTCCCGCAAGAAAAATTTCAGAAAATCATTTTCCCCATCTTCGTCATAAGTCCTGTCCAACAGAAAATATATGATTTTAGAATGAACATGCGTCTCATCACGTTCTTCACCAATCGCAGCCAGAATGTTGTAGGCCGGAGTCTCCTGGGCCATATGTTTTTTTCTTCTTTCACATACTGTTTTTAATAAGTTCTCTATTCCATCGTTATCCATATTTTCTCCGATGTCTCACCCATTCCCCTCAAATCTCTCTATCCTGCAATGATGCTGCCTTTTTCCGGCGGGAGCCTCTTCCTCCCCATGGACAGTATCCGCAATCAGCTGCCCGCTCTCCCTGACCCGTCTGAGGGTATCGTCCCGTTTCACCTGCCGGATAGCCTGGGCGAATTCCAGCCGAATCTCCTCATTGGGAATGCGATAATCATGATGAATTTATTCCCTGTTATCTCTACCGCATTGGCCAGCGTTGCTACGAATCCTTCCAGCACCTCCAGCTGCGGATACTGTTCTTTCAATTCGCGGACTACAGTTCTCTTCACATAGGCCACCCTGTCGCCTGCCGCCGCTTCTCCGATGATTCCTGTCATATCCAGGTAAATCACGTCATGCTGATTCAGATGCTCCCGGTACCCCGCATCACAGGCAATGGACAAATCCCCGAACAGCTGCGACGAATCACAGGTCTTGTCATAATAGGCACATAACATTTTGGCCGCGAACGATTTCCCGAAACGGCGCGGTCTGCTGATACAGGTCAGACACCTGGGTGTATCCAGTGTCTGATTGACCAGCCTTATCAACCCTGATTTGTCCACATAGACACCGTTCCGGATTCTGACAAATCCACTGTTGCCCGGATTCAAATAAACTCCCATCGTCCGTCCTCCCTCCCGAACGCTTCCTGCATTCCAGGCAGAATCTCCTCACAGCCATTCCGCCATATCTGCACTTAATCCGCCCGTTTCCCCAACCGCACCTCGCAGTCTTTCCGGTAAAAGGAAATTCCATAGCAGCCGATTTTCCGGTATCCTTCCGTCTGCAGTTCTTCCATGTACTTTTTATCGTACACCTGCCGGAGGGCCTTTTCCGCATCGGTCTCCAGGTCATGGATGCTGTCCGAGACCTTTAGTTCCAGCACAAATGCCTTCCCCCGCAGGGACGGGCTTCTCACGCAAATGTCCGAACGCCCATTACCCGATTCCCGATTGGACTTCACCAGGTAATCCTGGCTCTGGCTTAGGATTCCGGCCAGGAATCCGTGATAGAAGTTCTCCGCGGAATGCTTTTCTTCCGTGTTGTCGTAGAAGCTGATGGTGGAGAAAAGCTGGCCGCTTAAGATTTCCCCCATCTTTTCCGCGTCCCCGTCCTCCATGGCCCGGTACAAGTCCTGGAAATCCTGCTTCTCTATCCTCTTTCGGAACCACCCCAGAATCGTGCTCTGATAGATTGTCTTCACTTGCGTATTGGGGATGCGCACCTGCAGAAAGACCGATGAATCGCTGAAATTCTCACTTTTTTTCGTCAAATATCCGGTGAAATAGAGGAAATTCCACAGATTCTCGCCTCTGGCCTGCATATCCCCATAAGTGACCTCTTCATGCACCTGTATCTCCAGGGTTCCGCCTTTTAAAAGCGTCTCAATCTGCCCCTGTACCTCACGGTCAGCCTTGGCTATCATGTCCTTTATGATATCATTGGAGCTGGTGTTGATCCAATAGGGGCGCGGGAAAGCATTGATATCTGCGTCTAAATCATACAGAAATTTAATGACGCTCCACGGATTATAGACCTCTGTATTCCCAAACATATATCCGTCATACCATTGTTTCATAGTCGGGAAACGGCTTTCCACCCCATAATAAGCCATAATCTGCAGCACCTCAGATTCTATGAACCCAAAATGCTCACTATATTTCTTGTCCAGAACAGAGATAATGTTCAAATGATTTAAGCCAGTAAAAATGCTTTCTTTTGAAATCCGCAGACATCCTGTAATCACCGCAAACTGCAGATAGTCATTGGTCTTCAGCCCCGCCTCGAACAGCGAGCGGACGAGGCCCACCATCTCCCTGTAAAATCCGCAAAAATACGCATTCTCCAACGGCACATCGTACTCGTCGATGAGCAGGATAGTATTTTTCCCCGTAATCTTGAACATACATCTGCAGAACAGCTTCAGCGAGCTCCTCAGCAGCTTTTCGTCCGCCCTCTCTTCCGCGATGCTCAAGTACTGCTCATACTCATGGGGCGCCAGACATTCCCTGCCCTGTTCCACTATATTCCTGTGCCTGTCAAATTCAGATGCAATCTCAGACCGTATCATGTAACAGGCAGTGTCGTAATCTTCCTGTTTCGCCGATTTCAGCGTCAGGTTGAGCACGGGACAGCTCCCGCACTGATTCGTATATTCTTCCCCGGCCTCCATGATTTTCAGGCCCTGAAAAAGCGCCCTGTTCCGCGCATTCTTTTCCGCATCTCCGGTATCCTCAAAAAAGTACCGGAGCATGCTGAGGTTCAGCGTCTTGCCGAAGCGCCTGGGGCGGGTGAACAGGTTCACTCCTCCCTTGAAGTCTAGTAATTGTTTTATCAACATAGTTTTATCGATATAGCAATATCCGTCTTTTATTACCCTTTCAAAATTATCTACCCCTATCGGCAACGGTTTTTTCATCACTGCACCTCCTCCAACCTCTTATCACGGTTTTCCGTCTCATCCATCCCTCTCAACTCTCTATTCTGCAATGTACAGCCTTTTCCCGGCGGGAGCCTCTTTCGAATAACTGATGCCCACCAGCAGAATCTCCCCGCCATGCCCTGTTCATCCTCTCAGAACCGCCGCCATAAGTCCGGCAGACAAGGCTATTATACCTTATCCTACGGAATTTCACAATCAGTTATTCGCCCGCGCGTCCACTTTCCTCCCCTGTCCTGCCGCGTCCCCTCCCCACTCTCCCCATCAGAGAACCGATTCTCCGTCTCATCTGAATACAACAGCCGGAATTCCTGATATAATATCTAAGGAAAGCATCTGATTTAGGGCAACAGAAAAGAATAACTTGTACAAAAGATAAAATGCCCTAAATCTGATGCTTTCCGATTGTACCGGGCCGCGGGGCCTGAAGGTGCGGGTATGGGGATTGCTTTTCTCCACCTGGCAGAAACGGAGGCTTTAGAAGGGAAAAATAAAGATGCACAGAAGTTTCTATGCCGGGAAAAACTGTATTTTTCTGGAGGTTCCTTAAAAATGCGTAGGCTGACCAGGCCTTCCATTCCGGGAGACCTGTAGGGGCACCGTATAAAAATGAAGAAGAGCATTTATATGAAAAGGATCTATCCGGAAGCATAAGTCCTTCCGGCAGGCCGCATCCCGGCAGAGCCGCAGACAGGACACCTGGTGATGTCCTTCTCCCAGACAGCCAGGACCAGCTGTGCCATGGACATCCCGGCAAAACGTGCCTTGAAGCCCTGGCGCCCCTGGAGGGTGAAGATCAGCTTCAGGTTCCTGGACTTTGTACGGTTGTTCAGGAAGCCGTAGTAGCGGATCTTCTGGAACCCCTGTGGGAGCACATGGAGGAGGAACCGCCGGATGAACTCGCAGCAGCCTATGGCAATGGTGCGTTTTGGATCCCCCGGCTTTAAGCCCCTCGCAGAGAAGGCGACCCCTGTTTCCGTAACGGAAAGGATGCGGCTGTTGGAGATGGCGATCTTATGGGTATACCTGCCCAGGTACTCGATGGCGTTGCCGAAGCCGTTGAATGTCTCCTTGATGAAGGGGCACCAGTCCCTGCGGCAAAGGCCGTCCCGGAAGGCCTGCCAGCCGGAAGGTTCCCGGAAAGCGGCACAGGAGCCCGGGAGGGCAAGGGAGCCATCCTTATAGAGCCTGTCCAGGAGGGCA
>CAJTHM010000002.1 GCA_910576125.1 Lachnospiraceae bacterium
TGATGGCCTGATTTCCAGTCAGAACACACTAAACAGAGTATTAGTATACGGAATTCTATATGTAATAAAGTCCGCAAGATGGAAATCAGCAGTTTTAATGGTTCAAAAAGCAATTTCTATAGTACAGCAGATTGGGAAAGTTTTAGTATACTTGGAAGTGCCATATTGACATTTATTAGCGAACATAGTGAGTACAAATCAGTAAAAAGCAAATTGGAAGGTGATATATTAAGCGTTTATAAGAAATGGGAGTACGAAATTGAGCCTCAGACACTGGAACAAATTAACGATGTAAAATATGTAGAATTAATAGGAGAATATATGTATCCATATTGGGGGGAAATCTCTTCATTATATAATACATATGTTCCTTATAACAGAAACAAAAACATATATGTTAAATTGATTAAAGCATTGTATGATTATATAAAAAACTTTATAGTATATGTGGACGCTAAGCAGTCTTATGAGAAAACTAAGGGATATTTAACAAGAACCCTTAAGGATTGGACGGAATTAAAGAATACCGTTATCTCTCCCGAACAAATTGAAACTATAGATAAGTCAATGGCAGAGGTTCAAGGATCTTTAAATAATTTAAAAGATCCGAGCAAAAAAGAAGAATCTTTTTTTGATTTAATCAATAGAAATCGGTGCAGTTTAAATGAAGTTGCACCACAGGCAGAATTGCTCAATTTGTTATATTATAAAAGCGAAGTTGAAAATCAAGACTTTAAACAAGAAATGTCGGATATAAAGAATATAATGGCCAAACAAAGAAGAATGCGATATTTTTATAATGTGAAGAATTTTTTTAGAAGTATATATTGGAAATTCAAATTAAGACATTGTAAAAAATATTTCATTGATCCGTAGCCAGCGTTTAGAGTGAACGGCAAAAATGCAGTATCAACAGTATAATTGGTTGCCATGATGCATCAAGCTTCAATACTATGGAATATCTCTGAAAGGATTCAAGGTATACATGGTGTTGATTTATAATTAAAACTGACCCAGGATTTACGAGGAAAATTGACCCACCCAAAGTGGCAATGAGTAAGTGAGCCTGGTTCCCGATTTACACTGTACCTTGAAAATTTAACACTTAGAATTGCCCCGCCTCTTAAAGCTATATAAAATACTTTTCTGTATGCCAGACATACAGAAAGGAGCAGAAAGAGGTGAAAGATTTGAAAGACTGGGCAGCTGTACACAGAGTGTACAGCCAGACAAAGTCTAAACGTGCAACTGCATCCATACTGGGAATTGCGCGGAACACAGTCAGGCGCCTTCTGGCAATGACAGAGGAACCTGTATACCACCGCAACGAATATCATTCCGTTATCGATCCCTTTAAAGAGCAGATCATTGAATGGCGCTGTGAACCTTATTGTTTTAACGGCACCAGGATCTTCCGTGAACTGAAGGGAAGGGGATATGACGGTAGCATCGGCCCTGTTTACCGTTATCTGAAGCGTGTGGATGAAGATGTCGGAAGCCGTATCAGCAGGAAGGCAACAGTAAGGCATGAAAGCCCTCCCGGAGACCAGGCACAGTTCGACTGGACGGAATACCAGCTGTCTGTGGGAGGCAGGCAGCGGACGGTCTACTGTTTCGCACTGGTACTTGCGGCATCCCGTAAAAAGGCGGCGTCCTTTTCCCTTAAGCAGGATGCGGATGCCATCTATGAAGCTGTGCAGGAACTGTTTGATGACCTTGGAGGCGTGACCAGGGAGATCCTGATCGATAACCCGAAAGCGCTTGTGACTGAAAACAACCCAAAGTCGGAAGATGAGATCAGATATAACCCGCATGCGCTGCTGATGGCCGCACATTTAGGCACGGAACTGAACGCGTGCCCCTGCTACTGGCCACGGAAGAAAGGAAAGGTGGAACGCCCCTTCAATTACATAGAGGAACAGTTCATAAAGGGAAACACATTCGCCAGCATGGAAGAACTGAACCGGCGCGGGAAAGAATTCATAAATGACTGGTGCAGCAGGAAACATTCAACAACGAAACGGATCCCCAACCAGCATTATCTCCTGGAGGAGAAAGGAACACTCCTGCCCCTTCCCGGCCAGCATTTTTATGTAAAGGAGATGCAGTCCCGTAAGATCAGTTATGACAGCTATATCAGCATAAACGGTAACAAGTATAGTGTCCCTGTACAGTATGCGGGCAAAAAGGTATTCTTCCGGATAGTCTACGGGTTCCGGATCATGGTTTATGATGCCGGCGGTATGTTTATCCTGGGCAGGGAGGCGTCTGACGGGAAACAGCAGATACGCACGGACACGGAACATTATGAGGCGATAGCGCCCAAAACTGCCACTTCCATCCCCCAGATACGGCGCGACTTCACTGCCAGGTTCAGCAACGGCGCCCGTTACCTGGATGCAGCAGGAAGGAGGTTCGACCAGCCGACGCACCATGCAAGGAAGATCATGGAGCTGGGGGAGATTTACGATGACGATGCTCTGGACATGTTTATCGGGACTGCCGTAGACGAAGGGAAAATGGACATCAAGTCATTCCGGACCCTGCTGCGCGAGTATAACAGCGGCATAAGACAGCTGCATGCGGCAGGCAGGGAGACAGCCAGCCCCGCCAGAGTGCCGGATTCCGGACTGCTGACAAGGGACTGCAGTTATTATGAAGAGTATGCAAAGGAGGCCTGCCATGCTGGAGACAGCCATTGAAAAAGCAGCTTACATTGAAGAAAAAATGAAACAGTTCAAACTGGTGGACATGCGGGAACAGTTCCGGGATATCATTGCCGGGGCACAGCAGGAATCCCTCGGATATATGGACTTCCTGGTGAGGCTGCTGTCAGCGGAGGAAGAAGGGAAGTCTGCACGCAGGGCTGAAATGCTCATGGGAAAAGCAAATTTTGACACGCCTTCCGCCCTGAAGGACATAGATTATGGCTTCAACCCGTCACTGGACAGAGGAAAGATCGATGAGCTGGGGAAACTGCATTTCCTGGATGCGCATGAAAATATCATCATCATCGGGCCTCCCGGCGTCGGAAAGAGCATGATTGCCACTGGGATCGGCAGGAATGCCTGTAAGGCAGGCAGGAAAGTCCTGTTTGTGAATGCAAAGGAGCTTGTGGACAGGCTGCATGCCGAAATGCATGCCGGAAAGCTTCCGGAGACACTGGGGCAGCTGGGCAGGGTGGAGCTTCTGATCATCGATGAGCTGTCCTACCTGAACATGGACAGGGAAAGGGAGAGCCTGTTTTTCCAGATCATCCGCCAGAGATATGAAAAAAGCTCCCTCATCATCACCACAAACCTGCCGGTCGGCAGATGGGACGAGCTGTTTACGGGACAGCTTGCGGCAACGGCGATACTCGACCGGCTGCTCCACCACTGCCATGTCCTTAGTATAACTGGTGAAAGCTACCGTGTCAAAGGGTCAAAATTAAGTGTTAATAAAAGAAAGGGTACGGAATGAAGAAGAATGAGATAAATAAAGCTTCACTGTGGGAAGAGATGCTGGAATATGAAAAACGGACACAGATGACAGAAGAAGAGCGCCACGCACTCCATGAATGGGTCCTGGACGGGAACAGCGTTTATGAAAACAGCTCCATGGGTACGGATGAAACAGGGAGGCCGCTTGCTTTTCTTGATGTATACAGATACGAGAAAGAGATCCGGGATACACTTGAAAAGCTTGATGCAAAAGGCCGGGAAAACTATCTGGCAAGGCTGCGGGGCGAGGATACCATCGGTAACCTCAGGGAAGACCTGCAGGAGACACATTTCCGTCTGGACGCCTGTGAAAGGATCCTGCGGAAACACGGGCTGCTGCAGGAAGCCCTTGAACTGATGGAGCTTTGGCGGACAGAGCCGGTGAAGGTCCCGGAAACAACAGACAAACTGCCATTTGACTGAAGGGGAGGAAAATACATATGGCAAGGATCCATGACGAAGAACTGAGAAAGCTGGCACAGACCTATAATACGGATGGGAAACCCCGCCTCTATGAAATACTGAGAAGCGAATACGGAATAAAAAATCCTTATTTCGTATTCGCACGGATGAAGGACAAAGAAGAGCTTGGATATATGCCGGAACAGGACCGTTTCAGCGTACAGCCTGACCTTTCCGGAACAGACGGTGTGTTTATGAGCATTGAAGAATTGTGCACCCCGGTGGTTCCGCAGACTGTTAAACTGCTGACAGGACAACCTGCAGGTTCCAGACCGGAAGCGATGGAGAAACTGATCCGGGAACTGATCGGGGACAGGCTGTTGGAGCTGAGCAGGTACGTGGCACTGGATTCTCTGTCAAAGACGATGATCATTGATAAGACATCGCTGATAAATGATGGATACCAGCTCGTAACCCATTAATCGGGGTGGGTCAATTCACAGTGTAAAAAACAGGAATCATATAAAAATCTGATCCACCGGATAATTTATGGGGTGGGTCAGATTTAAATAAAAAAGTGGGTCAATTTTACTTGACAATCAACACTTTAAAAAGCATTTAAGCAATTAATTATGTACTGTATTTCATCATCCGTCATTCCTGGATATAAAGGCAAGCTAAGCTCTGTTGCGCAAATCTGTTCGGCTAAAGGGTAATCTCCTTCCACATATCCCATATCCTGATAAGCTTTTTGCAAATGTATCGCAATAGGATAATGAATTAATGTATGGATTCCTTTTTCCTTTAAATATTGTTGCAGCCTCTCTCTATCAGCTGACAGGATTGGGAAAATATGGTAAACATTATTTTCCGTATATTCCGGCATGGCAATCTTAGGATTCTTTATTCCCTGATAATATTGTTTGGCAATCTGTTCCCTTTCCTCATTCCAGGCATCAAGATGACAAAGTTTGACAGACAAAAATGCTGCCTGTAGCTCATCAAGCCTGGAATTTACCCCCTTATATTCATGGTAGTATTTTGTGTAGGATCCATAGTTTCCCAACGCTCGTACCTTGGCTGCTATTTGCCCGTCATTAGTCACTATGGCACCCGCATCGCCTAATGCGCCCAGATTTTTGCCTGGGTAGAAACTGAACGCGCCTGCGTCTCCCCATACACCTGCCTTGACCCCTCCGATGCTTGCGCCATGGGCTTGGGCACAATCTTCAAAAACCTTCAGATTATGCTTTTGGGCAATGGGCATAATCTTTTCCATATCTCCCATCCTGCCGTATAAATGCACTACCATGATTGCCTTTGTTCGATTCGTAATTTTTTCTTCAATCAATGCCGGAGAAATCAGGAGCGTCTCTATATCGGGTTCTACCAAAACAGGAGTGGCTCCCACATAGCTTATGGCGAGCACTGTAGCAATAAAAGTATTGGACGGGACGATGACCTCGTCTCCAGGACCGATGTCATATGCTAGCAATATCAGCCGCAAGGCATCCAGGCCATTTCCTGTTCCAACACAATATCCTGCCCCACAGTATTCTGCAAAAGCCTTTTCAAACTGTGCCAGTTCTTTCCCTTGGATAAACCATTGATGCTTAAAGACATTCTCATAACATTGTGCCAGTTCTTTTTGAAGTGGTTTGTGCATCCTATAGAAATCCGTATAATTAATATTCATCCTTTTACATTCCTTTGCTTTCATCTTATATATGATTGGTTTTGTCCTGTTCCATCACTGCTAAAGGCTCTTCGCTCCATCACAATTTCCTTGCTTGTTTCCTGGACAAGAAATTTGGGTCTGTTCTTACTTTCCAGATATGTTTTCGCCAGATACTGTCCCAATATGCCGACGCAGAACAGCTGTATTCCTCCCATCAACAAAATCATGCACACTATAGTCGCATATCCAGAACCCTCTACTCCTGTTGCCAATGCCTGTACCACCATGGCGATTATCATGGCAAAACCTGCAAAACAGCAAAGGCATCCCATAATCGAGGCAAGGGACAGCGGCAAAGTCGAAAATGCAATGCAGCCTTCAAGCGAATAAGCAAATAGCCCTCGGAATGACCATTTGGACTTTCCTGCTCTGCGGTCGTTGATTTCAATTTCCAACCACTGGGTCCTAAAGCCAATCCATTCAAATATCCCTTTGGAAAAACGATTATATTCTGTAATTGATAGAATCGCATTTTTGGCCTTTTGGTTGAACATCCTGAAATCCATCGCATCGTTTTCCATGTTGATGCCGGAAATCCTATTCATGAAACCATAAAACATATGGCTTAAGGATGCCCGCATTTTTGTGTCCGTCTTTCTGTTTTTCCTCCTCGTTGCAATCATATCATATTGCCCGGAAGAAATTTCACGGTACATATCTGATATTACTTCTGGAGGGTGCTGGAGATCCGCGTCCATGATTACTGTATAATCCCCTTTCGTATATAGCAGACCTGCATACATTGCACTCTCCTTTCCGAAATTTCTGGAAAAGGATAAATATTGGACATGTATATCCTTTTCATGGAATCCCCGTAAAAGAGTCCCGGTCGCATCGGTTGATCCGTCATTTACGAAAAAAACCTCATATTCATCCAGCTTCATCCTGTTTTCCATTACATCCTTGACAGCAGCATAGAACTCAGACAATACATCTTCCTCATTATAACAAGGTACTATGATGCTGATTTTTATATCTTCCTCCATGAGATTCCTCCCTTCAGAGTATCAGTCAATACTCTGTACGCTTCTCAAAGTATTCCTCTATAGAATGGACAATTATTTCACTGGGCAATATTTCTGGCCTGATGGCAGGTTTTATGTATCTTTTATATTCCGTGTAAAAACGGTCAATCACGAAAAAATCCCCTTTGAAATATTTAGCATTTTCTCCGATGCCTTCTGAAGATTCTTCGACCTCCGTGCGCATAATCAGGTAGGGCTTTCCCATATAATAAAATTCCAGTTGGTTACCACATCCATCAGCAATGACGAATTCGCTATGATAGACATAATTGATAAAATCGCAATATGGCAGCCTCTCAACTATCTTTATGTTCTTGTTTTCCACAAGCCGGTCCCACAGATTGAATTTTTTGAGCGCGTCATATGTCTGTATATGATAAATAAGAATACATTTTATCTTTTGACATAGGTTTTCGACATGGCTCATTGTTTTTTCCATAAATGACCGGCTCAGTAGATTTTCCTGCCTGTGTATCGCCATAATAAAATAAGGTTCATCCACAGGATTCGAGGCATTATTTTTCTCATTCATCTTTAATGCATAATCTAATGTCTCAATACCTGTGTTATAAACAGTACTGACAGCTTTTCCCTTGAATTTTTTCCCCGCATAGGCTGCATAATCATCTTTGGGGCAAAAATTTATTTTGGAATGCAGAGAGGCGCAATAACGATCAATCTCTTCTGGAAAGGGAGAGAACCAATGGTGTGATCTTGGGCCGCTCTCAACATGTACATAATCCATCCCAATTTTATGTGCAATTCTTGCTCCCATCAGAGTTGTGAGCGTATCACCATGTATAACTAGAAGACAGTTTTCTTTTCCGCATTTTGTCAGCATTTCCTTTAGGACACGCTTTCCAGCTTTTTCTGTTTTGACGAACCACTTAAGATATCCAAATGCATTTTTGACTTTGCTTGTATTTTCAGAGATATCAATATCAATTTCTCCGCCTGTCATAGGAAGGAATGGGCTATCCTTGATTATATTCTGCCCATTGGAAATAATCTTACAGGAAAATCCTTTTTGCCGAGCAAGGTCGATTACTTTGAACATCTTCATTAATTCAGCTTCCGTGCCTAAGAAAAAAAATAAGGTTTTTACCATAGTTCTTTATCAATGCAGAATTGCATCTCCCTTTCGTTAAATTTCTTTTTCAATACTTTTTAAAAACTTGTCATAATCTCTGATATAATCTTCTTCTTTGTAATAATCTGATGCCAGTACCATAAGGACAGCATCAGGGGAGAAATCATACATTTCACGCCACATATTACTGGAAACATAAAGACCCTCATACGGTTTTTCAAGTGGTACTATTTTCTTTTCCTTTCCGTTGTCTAGCAAGATTTTGCATGTGCCATGAATACAAATCAAAATTTGCTGCAATGATTTATGGGCATGAAATCCTCGTCTGACATCTGGCTTAGTTTCATACATGTAATAGACCCTTTTAATCTCAAAAGGAATATCATGAAATTCTTCTAATGAAATCAATTGTCCTCGTTCGTCACCATGTTGTTGAAACATATATTTTAGTATCTGCATTTTTGCCTCCTACTGATTTGGTTATCCTATCTGTTTCTCTTGGGGAACCTTATAGAGAAAGATTACAAGTCGCCAATCCAGCAAGCGGCAGTTCCATATGGAATAGGATAATCCTCATCAATAAACACCACTATTGTATTTTCAGTCTTTAATTGAGCATCAATTTCGTCAAAACTGTCATAATAGAAAACATTCGTATTTTCACTCACATACAGATTGAAAAAAAGCTGATTCCCAAATATCCAGAAATAATCATTTGGTTTTACACAACATACGTTTTGGACTGTTTCATAATTTTCAAGATTTTTTATGTTTTCGATACATGTTTGGGCCATTTCCTGCGAATATCTAAAATGGACATGAACTTTATTGGTAATGTAATAAAAATTCGAAATCAATATAGTTAATGCAACTAAGGCTATGCTCAAAACATGCATTTTGAATTCTTCGCAATTTGATATATATTTAGTTAATGCAAAAAGATAATATATGTAAGGAATCCATAAAAACCTATCCTCACCATGTGTAGCGCCAACTAGAGCATAGCTAAATAAACTGGTAAGTGAAAATAAATACATAATCAGTATTTCAAAATATTTTTTGGAATAATTGCTCTTCAACAAATTTATCAAGACAATAAATCCAATTCCAATAAATACAACTACACGCAAAGAACTGATTATTAATATAATCAATGGTAATTCTTGTAACGTGAACCCACCATGCCATTGATCGCCTAAAGAAAAGCCGAGCATATTTACAAAACCTTTTAAGGCATAAATACCTAAGGTGCTGAATAGCGTTAAGATGCTGCCCCTCCCGGTTTCCATCGTAGAACTTCCCGCTATATGCAATAAAATGCTTCTGCATATGATTGGAGAAAAATACAAAACGGAAAGAAATGCTTTTTCTTTATAATTTATTTTCTGATTTGCTAGTATTACTAATATGAATACTGCTACAAGATACATAAAACGCTCTGCATTAAATATTAATAATGCAAAAGCGATAGTACAAAGCATTGCATTAATCCGAATTGATTTTTTGTCAGGGCTTTGAATAACTTTATATTGGTAATATGAACAAAAGATAGAGCATAATAATGAAAATATCTCCAGGATACCTAACGCCTGCCATACTCCATAAGCTGAAAATGGACAGGTTATAAAAAAAAGTGAGATTGAATAAGCATATGGCTCTTTGACTCCAGTCCTTTTACTTAGTTCAAAAATAACAAATGCACTTATCACTAAAAGCAATCTCAGCACAAAATAGTATTTCTTATAACTTAATCCACATGCCAGATAGATGAAATATAATAATATGGTAGATACAGGCCTTACTTTTCCCAGTGAAATATTTTCTGGACTAAAAAGCGTTCTCCAAAAACCAACTTCTTTAAGGTTACCTATCGCAATTAAATCGTCTCCCATAAGTACAGACCATTTATTGTTTCTATACCAGATAAATGTAATTGCAAAGAAAGAAACTAAAATCACAAAATGATGGATTAGTTTATTCCTTTTTTCTATAGTAATCATTAATGTATATATCCCCCAAAGTTACATTTGATTGCATGTAATATCCAGCTCCAAAACCTTTCTGGCCTCATCGACAGTGAAGTATTTCCGTATGAATGCCTCTCCAGCATCGGACATCTCTCTCAGATGGTCATAATCCTCATACAGGTCACATATCAGCTCGGCCATCCTGTCCGCATCATCCTCTACCACCATGTTGCCCATGGTGTCGTCCAGCCCTTCCGCGCCTATGGAGGTGGTCACCAGCGGAATCTGGTAGTAGGCAGCCTCCACCACCTTCCCCTTGACACCTGCCCCAACACGCAGAGGTACCACTGCCATGCGGCAGCTGTGGTACAGTGCATGGAGCCCCTCGTCAGGCAGGAACCCCTCGACGATGATGTTCTTGTTGGCGAGCGCCTGCACCTCCTCCGGAACCTTGCCGCCGACGACGTGCCATTTCATGTCAGGATAGCTCCTTAGGATTCTGGGGAATACCTCCCTCCCGAACCACAGAACGGCATCTACATTGGGCGGATGCCCGAATCCTCCAACATACAGCAAACCCTTGCGATGTTCGAACTGCTTGCCGATGTCTGTTGGGATATCCTCATAGATGTAGAGAGGGATGTTCCTTATCGGTTTGTCTGGGAAGGTCTGCTGCATGACTGCCTGTTCATAGCTGCCCACCACATGTCCCACATCAGCCTTCTTGAACAGCTTGTACTCTATCTCTTTCCAGTGTTCGGATGACTTTAATTTCTCTTCGTCATGGGTCAGTAAATATTCCCGGTATTCCCTGATGTGGTGAAGATCATGGGCAAAGTAGAACACTTTTGCATGTCCGTACTGCTTTACCAGGTCAATATATTTAATAGATATATGGGGCCTCTGCAGGTACACATAATCAAAATAATGCAGGTTGTCCTTCAGCCATTGCTCCCAGTTGTTATAGTAATAGTTGCCGTACAGCACCTCAATGCCATGCTGGTTTAAATCCGTGGTGTACGGCTCATGCTTATAAAAGTTGTCCCCGATAAACGTCACCTTAAAGCCCATTCTCACAAAAAGCAGCAGATACATATAGGTACATTTTCCGCCGGCATCTTTGTCATAATGGGGCACATAATGATCCACCACCAGGATCTGCTTCTTGTTGCGGCTGCGGTCCTTGGCAAGGAACACATTTTCTCCATTGGGGAAATGCTCTGCCTCCAGCACGTCCTTCCACTTGTCATAGAACTTCTTCTGGTTTTCCACCTGATACTTTTTCTGACCCGAGGTGACATCTGTTCCATTCGAAATCCCCTCGAAATGTACTACCACAGATTTGGGTGTAGCCCAGCAAACTAAAGTTCCTGTCTCCCGCACAAAAACGTCAAATTTAATTCTCAAGTGTCAAATACTATCTACAAGAGCGTGCTGTAGGATGCGGCACGTTTCCCTCTTGACCATCCCATGCCATTCCGATATAGTTTTTATGGAACAAAAAAGAGAAAGAACAGCACCTCCTACAGTTCGTTCTTTCTCTCACATACCAGTGTGCCTGCCGTATACGGGATCGTGTCCCACTTGTGAGGCTCCGGCACCACCGACATATACTATGATAAGAGAAAACTCCCTGTTTTGCAAGCTAATCCGCATAAAAAGTTCATCAAAAGCCCTGTTTGATTCCTTTATGAAGGGGTTCCGCCCTGAACTGCAGACCTGTCCCTGCTGTGGGGCCAGGGGTTCCTGCCGCATCCATGCCTATTATGGCCGTTCCCTGGTGGATTTCATAAGTGGTGCCCCTGTCCGCCACAGCCTCTGCATCATGCGCCTCATCTGTACCTGCGGCCATACCCATGCCATCCTCCCGGACTTCATCATCCCTTACTCCGGATATGGCCTGTTCTTCTTCCTCCGCGTCCTGGCGGAGTATTTCCTGCGCCTTTCCACTGTGGAGAAGCTCTGCGAACGCTTCTCCGTCACCATTTCCCAGCTGCGCCGCTGGCTGCGGCTCTTCCAGACGCAGAAGGAGGAGTGGCTCGGCGTGCTTTCTTCCATGGAGGCTTCCGGCCTTTCCTTCCTGAAGGGCCTTCTCACCCAGACGGCCTATTCGGATTTCGCCTCCGCCTTTGTCCGCCGTTTTACAAAGTCCTTCCTCCAGTCTCATAAAAATCCGGCGCCTTACTGCCAGCAGGTGTTCGGCCCATGAACTGTTTTCCTGCAACCACACGCCATGAGCATGGCTTTCCTCCCGTTTCTGCCCCATAATGGGGGAAAACCACTTAAGGAGGACATTTCTATGGACAACAATCCAAAAAACCTTTCGGACGCAGCCGCCATGGCGCAGTTCCGCCTCGCTCTCATAGCGCCGGTCATCCATGGCCTTTATCCGGATGCGTCCAGGAACGCCTATTACCAGAGAGTCACGGAAAAGCCCCTCACCCTGCCTGACGGCTCCGCGTTCCAGTACAGCCCCAAGACCCTCAGCAAATGGGTGTCCCTCTACCAGAACGGCGGCATCGACGCCCTCATGCCCCAGGAACGCTCCGATAAGGGCTCCACCCGGGTGCTCCCGGACACGGCCATCGAAGAGATCTACCGCCTCAAGGAAGCCTTCCCACGGCTGAACTCTACACAGATCCACCGGCACCTCGTTGAAGAAGCCTTCATCCCTGCCACAGTCAGCGTCTGCGCCGTCCAGCGCTTCGTCAAGAAACATGACCTGAAATCGGCACGCAACCCCGGCATGCGGGACAGGAAGGCATTTGAAGAAGACGCCTTTGGGAAGATGTGGCAGGCCGATACCTGTTACCTGCCTTATATCACGGAGCACGGCCAGCGCAGGAGGGTCTACTGCATTATGATTATTGATGACCATTCCCGTTTTCTGGTGGGCGGCGGCCTCTTCTATAACGATAATGCCTATAACTTCCAGAAGGTGCTCAAGGATGCCGTGGCAGCCCATGGAATCCCATCAAAGCTCTATGTCGATAACGGCTGCAGCTACTCGAATGAGCAGCTCTCCCTCATCTGCGGATCCATCGGAACCGTCCTTTTACATACAAAAGTACGTGACGGAGCCTCCAAGGCCAAGATCGAGCGCCAGTTCAGGACACTGAAGGAGACTTGGCTTTATACCCTGGACATGGATTCCATCACCTCCCTGGATCAGTTCAATAGGCTTCTTAAGGATTACATGCGCTCCTACAATACGTCCGTCCATTCCGGTATCGGCACCACACCCATGGAACGCTACCAGCAGACCCGTCCCGCCATCCGGAGCCCTAAGTCCAGGGAATGGCTGGAAGAGTGTTTCCTGAACCGTATTACCAGAAAGGTGAACAAGGACTCCACCGTCTCCATCGACAAGGTGCCCTATGACGTCCCCATGCAGTTCATCTCCTCAAAAGTGGAGATCCGTTTCCTGCCGGACGACATGTCCTCCGCCTTCATCCTTTGTGAAGGGGAGCATTACCCCATCCGGCCTACGGATAAGAACGAGAACTGCAGGACGAAACGCAACAACACGCCGTCCATCGATTATTCAAGGATCGGGGGTGAGGGCTGATGTTCCGTTCCTACTATGGGCTTTCCTTCAACCCTTTCGACAAGCAGAACGCCAGGGAAAAGGACCGGTTCCTCTCAAAGGACATCTCGGAGATGACGTCCCGCCTGGACTACTTAAAGGACACAAGAGGCATAGGGCTCTTTACCGCACGCCCCGGCATGGGCAAGTCCTTCGCCCTGCGCTGCTTTGCAAAGAGCCCCAACCCAAACCTCTACCACATGGAGTACATCTGCCTCTCCACCGTCAGCGTCATGGAGTTCTACCGCCAGCTCTGCTCTGTCCTGGGGGTAGAGCCGAGGGGCGGCAAGCCCGGCATGTTCCGTGCCGTGCAGGAGCAGATCCTCTACCTTTACAGGGACAAGAAGCAGCCCCTCCTCCTGGCAGTCGATGAGGCACAGTACCTCTCCACCGGCATCCTGGAGGATATCAAGATGCTCATGAACTACGGGTATGACTCCCTCAACTGCTTCACGCTCATCCTCTGCGGGGAGCCCCACCTGAACAGCACCCTGAAAAAGCCCGTCCATGAGGCCCTGCGCCAGAGGATCACAGTGCACTACAACTTTTCCGGGCTCTCAGACTCCGAAGTGGCGCAGTACGTCCTCCACAAGGTTGCCTGTGCCGGAGGGGCCGCCTCCATCATCGACCAGGCCGCGCTTTCCGCCGTCCACAGCCACTCCCAGGGGAGCCCCCGCCTGGTGGACAACCTGATGACCGACGCACTGACACTGGGGGCGCAGATGGAGAAGAAGGTCATTGATACGGATGTCATCCTGGCCTCCGTCAGCAGCCAGAATCTCGGATAGGAGGCATGGAACATGAATTATACCTGTATCCTGAAAAACGGCTCCCGCAGGGAGACCTGGACGGGGCAGATCATCCTGCTGAGCATGGGGAACGGATGGTATGAAGCTGAGATCAATGGGCGGGGGACTTACTTCCACATCCTCGCCGGACGGCATAAATATGGGAACTACCTGTGCATCCCTAACCATGATGTAGGGTGCGAGCTCTCCGATTTCTCCGATATCTTTTGGAATGAAGAAAGGATCGGCTCCCTGATGCGGAAGGTGGATGCGGTGACTGTCGCCACCGGCCTGATCCATCTGCCCGCCCTGGCTGCCGGACAGCTGAAGAACTGAATGCTTCATAGGGCTGTGGGTCTCTTGATGGAATCCATGGCCTTTTATATTTCAGGAAGGAATTCATGCTCTGGCAGCGTGCCATATTTTCGGTAGGATTGTGCATTCACAGACAGCACTGCGCAGTCAATTGGATAAAGGTTGGAAAAATAATTCGTCATTTGCGTCTCCCTCAATTCGCCGTCCGACATTTGGGCTGGTAAACCACCCGGTATCCGTGCTTCCTGACTTCAAACGCCAGATCCGCATCCTCATAGTAAGCCGGTGCAAAGCGCTCATCGAATCCTCCGATTTCCTCCCACAGGCTCCTTCGGATCAGGATGGATGCGCCGGAAATATAGTCCGTATCCTTCACATAGTTGTATTCCGGGTCTTCCGGATTCTGCATATGGCCATAGTTCCATGCGGAGGCGTCCTTCCAGAAGATTCCTCCCGCCTCCTGGAGGTGTCCGTCAGGGTATACCAGCTTGGAACCGGCCATGCCAACAGAAGCGTCGGATTCCATCCGGTCCACCAGAGGCCGCAGCCAGTCCGCCTGCACCTGGGTGTCATTGTTCAAAAACAGGAGATACTTTCCCTTTGCCTGTTCCGCTGCATGGTTACAGTTCTTCAGAAACCGGAGATTTCCTTCATTACGGATGACGCGGATCCCGGTGATAAGTGTTTCGATGTCCTGGGTCAGGTCCGTGGAACCGTCGTCCGCCAGAAGGATTTCATATGCCACATCCCCGCTGTGCTTTTGGATGGATTCCAGGCAGCGGTAGGTATAGTCAAACTGGTTGTAGGCCGGAATGATTATGGACACAAGCGGTTCGTCGGGCAGTTCAAACAGGAGAGGGGCGTAATCCTCTAAAGTATGGGGCTTCCCCAGGTCCTCTGCCACTTTCGCAATGTCCAGCTTCTCCAAAACTCCGTCCACAGAACCGGAGCGTTCAAATTCCTCCACCAGCTGCAGGTGGCTGGATGCGCTGCCTGCCCCTTCGGTCTTGAGTATGGTGAAGCAGTTCTTAATCCGGCGGGGATTGGCCATCCTCACCATCCGTATGGGATGGCGGAGCCCCTTTGCCAGGAGCTTTGCAAAAAAACGCCGCCTGCTGTCCGTCGGCAAAAAGAAGGTGCTGATTCTGCGGAATACCATCGCCATCCGGTAGGTGCGGGAACGTTTTTCTCGCTCATACTCCCGCTCGGTTTCCAGCAGGAGCTCGATATGCCCCTCCTTGTTCAGGATGGTCTGCTGCAGGTCCTCAATCTTCTGACGCTGCTCTTCCGCCAGTTGATTTGCTTTGTTCAAAACCTCTTGACACTGTTTTTGAGTGTCCTTTAGCTTAATATTCTCTGCTTCAATTTCTTCCGCTTCATGTTTTAATCTGGCATTTGTCTCTAACTCAAGAGTATTGATTTCCTTTAATGCCTTATTTTCTTTTGCCAAATTCAGGTTTTCTTCCAGCTGTTTAGCAGTATTTTCCTTCAGGCTGTTTACAGTGTTCTCCAGCCGCCGCACCCCGGCCTTCAGCGTCATCTCCTCATTGTATCTGTTGCAGTATCCGTCCGCTCCGTAAAAATCTGTCTGGCGGTACAGGACTCTTGACCATACGAATTCTTCCAGCTTCTCATAAGCGCTGATTTCCGCAGGGGCGATTTCCAGGTACTCCATCAATTCCCCGAAGCTTATGTCTGTGCGTACATCCGCTCTACCATAAGCGGATTTTAAGGAATAATACAGGCAGAACTTCAGCGGAACCCGTTCCAGGCACCATTCCTGGTCATAAAATACCAGCTCCTTCTCCACCCAGAAGGCATTATAAAACGTCATGTCTATGAAAGCCTTTTGCAGAATCGGGCCGTAATCAGCTCCCGGCTCTGCCATATCCTGCTCCACCAGGATATTGTCCAGGCTGTATTCTGCCAGCCCGCTGCTCTTCTTCAGGCTCTCCCGCAGCCTCTCCAGCAGCAGCCGGACCGTTTCCCGGTCATTTCCTTTCAGGGCCGCTGAAAAGATGTCCTGCGCACTGGGGGCGTCAAAATAGTCGCCCACCAGACGGCCGTCTTCATAGCGGACAGGGAGAATCCGGATGCCCTTCTCTGATAATTCCTCCGTATTTCGGACAATGCTTTGGATATGGGCCGCAGCCTCCCGGTGCATAGGGATTTTGTATACCCTGCCGCAGCTGTCCATTACGGTGCTGACCCGGTATTCTTTGCGGGTCTCTCCCTTTGCGGAAACCATTACCGCATGCCTGTTTTCCAGTTCCTGTGCGGATGCTTCCACAAGAAAGGAATTGGCAAAAAAGGGAAACACACCGTTTTCCACAATGTCCTTATATAGTGTTTTCTCGTCCGCCAATAAGGTGCTGTTTTTGGAGTACGTAAAAGAAACCTTTTTCAGGTTCATGCTGTTGGGCTCGTATTCATCCGAAAAAATCAGCTCCGGAAACTTGTAATCCGGCAATACGCTGTAAAACCTGAAATGAGGCAGTCCGGCACTTATAAGTATTTCTTCCAATTCCTTCCGGGAAAAGGTTCTGGGGCTTTTGCCGTTTCCGTATCCCCTGATTCCGGCAAAGGGCTCCTGCAGATGATCTTCCGATCCGCCCAACCAATATTTGAGCCCAAAACGGTTTTCGATGGCAAACAGGATTTTTCCGTCCGGCTTCAGAAATTTTTTCACATTATTTAAAAATTCCTCATATGGATCTGCAGCATCCGAAAATACCGCCGCATACTCCAACACCCCGATAAATACCGCATAGTCAAAGCGTTTCTCTGTGTCCCAGGAATTAATGTTTTCACTTAACACGGTAAGGTTGTCTCTGTCCGGATATCTTGCCCGGATGACTTCCGCCCTGGCACGGCTCATCTCAATGGCGACCACACTGTCCGCCACATCGCACAGCAGCCCGGTTGCCGCCCCCATCCCGGCGCCTACTTCCAGGATGTCCGCATGTTCTTTGAAAGAATACCAATTCAATATATTTCTTCTGACAGCCGAAAAGGTGTTATTAACTGTATATGAGCTGTCAGAAGCGATGAAGTCTTCCGCCTTATCCTCCGGATAGCTGCGGGCAATCTGCAGCATTTTTTTTTCGGTCTCTTCCCCGTCAGAATATATGATTTTGTTTTCCTGCTCCTTGATAATCATAGCTGCCTTTCCTCGACATTAACCGGAACTTTGACCCCATCCACAAACCATTCATGCTCCATAACGGCTACGCCTGCATCCGTTACATTGTCATCGCATGATTCAAACTCAATCAAACTGTAAATATTGTCTATAAAGCTTTCATCTTCAGCCCTTATCCGTACATCCAGGACATATTTCCCTTTTATTAAGATATTTTTAACCTTGAAAATGACCATGCCCTGCTTCCGGGATTTCCACATCCTTTTGCAGTCCAGGCGGATGGTGGAGCCATAACAGAACACTCCATCCAAACGGGTAAAACCGATGATGAAATTGACGTCCACATTTTCCCTGCCGGAATATTCCATTTGTATTTCAATGGTTTCCCCCACTTGAAAGCAGGTGGTTTCCAGCCCTTCACTGTTCAGCATCTTTACGCTGTCATACTTAACTTCCCATGTTCCCTGCCGTCTTGCACCGGGCCGGCAGAACCTGGTAAGGCTTTTGGCAGTTTCGTTCTTTTCCATCTCCTGGCGTCTCCGCTCCATCTCCGCCAGCTCTTCCCTGCGTCTCCGCCCGTCCTCTTCCTTCTGCTTCCTTGTTTCTTCTCTGCGTCTGCTTTCTTCCTCTTCTTTCTGCTTCCTTGCAGCTTCTCGCTGCAGCCGTTCTTCCTGCTCCTTTTGCAGCCTTTCCTGTTCCGCCTGTATCTGCCTCTCCAGCTCTTCCTTTTTCAGGCGGTTTTCGTATTCTATCCGGTCCAGTCTGCGGCCCTCCATGGCCGCCAGGTATTCCTCCCCGATAAACCTTGGCGTCCCCTGGTCTCGAATCGCTCCGTCCTCAATCCAGATCAGCCGGTCGCATATTTTATACATCTGATCCATAGAGTGGGAGACGATTACGATTGTGGTCCCGTTTTCCTTGATGCTCTTGAGCTTTTCAAAGCATTTCTTCTGAAAAGCGGCATCCCCTACTGCCAGGATTTCATCAATCAATAGCACATCCGCATCCACGTTGATTGCCACTGCAAACGCCAGCCGCATATACATGCCGGAGGAATAGGTCCTTACAGGATTGTCAATAAACTCCTCCAGCTCGGAAAAGCGGATGATATCTTCCAGACGCCTGTCCGCCTCTTTCCTGGTAATTCCGAAGATGGATGCATTGGTATAAATATTTTCCCGTCCCGTCATATCCGGATGAAAGCCTGCCCCCAGCTCAATCAGGCTGGATACACGGCCGTTTATCCGGATCTGTCCCTCGTTGGGGTGCAGTATTTTGGTCAGAAGCTTCAGCGTGGTGCTCTTCCCGCAGCCATTTTTCCCAATCAGTCCTACAGCCTCCCCTTTATGTACCTGAAAGCTGATCCCCTTAAGCACCGTTACATCCTCATGCTTTGACCGGGAGGGGGTTATAAAACGTTCTTTTAATGAAGCTGCCTTGTCCTGATAAGATTTAAAGCTTTTCCTGACATCAGACACCTCTATCACAACAGGCGGCTCCCCTATGGCCCCTCTGTTTCTGTTCCCATCTATAAGATCCTGGCTTTTCGCCGGTTCATCCTTCTTTTTCCGATTTGCTGTATCCAGATTTTCTGCCAAACCAGTTCTCTCCTCCGTCTACAAGGCATCCTGAATTGCCGTCAGGCCATTACATTTCTTCCGCAAAGTTTCTTTCCAGTACTGCGAACAGCAGCGCACCCGCCACAAAGACAACACAGCTGGTCCCGCCTGCCAGTATCAGGTAATTGGGGGTGGGCATCATCCGGTAGTACAGTATCTGATGATAGACCTCCACGATGGGAGTCATAGGATTCATTACAATCAGAATCCGGTATTGCTCCGGCACGTAGTCGATGGCATACATAATAGGCGTAATATAAATCCACGCCATCATTACCACACTGATGATTTGTTCCAGGTCCCGGAAATAGACCGTCACCGCGGATACCGCAAACGCGACGCCCAGCGCCAGCAGATATTCAAACAGCATTATGACAGGAAGGAACAGCATCCCCCTCCAGTAAAACCCGAACCCGGACGCCAGCACTGCCAGGAATACAATGATAAAGCTGAACAGCATGTTTACAAAAGCGCTGGTCACATAGGAGACCGGAATGACTTCCCTGGGAAAGTATATTTTCTTCACCATATCCGCCTGGGCCCGGATACAGGTAGAGCCTCCCTGCACCGAGGTGTTAAAAAAGGTCCAGGGCATCATGCCGATAATCAGGTACAGATAAAATTTTTCTATGTTGACCCTGAAAATGACCGAAAAGACCACGGAATAAACAACAACCTGGCACAGGGGATTGATATAGGTCCACAGGAAGCCCAGTACGGACCCTTTGTAACGGCCTCTTAGCTCCCGCCTTACCAGACTGCCAATCATGTCTCTGTATGCGTATATGTCCTTCAACCTTTGTATCATACCGTCCCGCTATTCCGTGTGCCCGCCGCTTTCTGGAATGACACACCTTATGATTTTCAGAGGAGTTTTTAAAACCCGGCCGCATATAATACTTGATTACTGAACGGCTAATGCTCGATAATAGCATATTATCCGTTATTGTTGATGCCGCAGTTCCTCTTTAAATTAATACCTGTCTTCATATTTGCCCATAATGGATAATTCATAATTATCATGCCTTGCCAAGGCAGTCGCTTCGCCCTGGGGCCCAAGTACCGATAACCCGCGATTATCAGCGGTTGACACTCCAGATACAATCCCACAGCCAGGAATCCCCATATATGTATTGAGGAAAAATGAAAATTATGGTACTATGTACTTGTATTCTTTTTGATAGAGTAAAAAACTATGGAATACAGGAATCGATACAACGAAATGATATTATGGAGGTAACGCTATGACTGATGAACGTCTGGAAACTCTGCTAGAACTGGGAGAAAATATAGCAGTGGAATTCAAACGCTGTGGCAACGGCATAGAATCGGATACCTACGAGTCTGTCTGTTCGTTCCTCAATCGATTTGGTGGCGACATTTTCTTAGGTGTACTTGATGATGGTACAGTAGAGGGTGTTCCGGAACAGGCGGTGACAGATAACATCAGAAATTTCGTAAAAATGGCAAATAACCCTGACATCATAAATCCTACCGTATACCTTGTTCCGGAGAAGATTGTGTATAATGGAAAATGTATAATATATATCCATGTACCTCCCAGCTCAGAAGTGCACCGTTATAAAAAAGCAATATACGATCGTGTGGACGATGCAGATGTGCGGATTACTTCCACTGGACAGATTGCTGCCATGTATATCCGCAAGCAGAATATTTTTACGGAGAAAAAAATCTATCCTTATGTGGGGATGGAGCATCTTCGCCTGGATCTTCTTCCGCTTTGCAGAAGACGCGCACTCAATAAACGGCAGGATCATCCCTGGAAAGATATGACTGATGAGGAGCTACTGAAAAGCGCTGGTCTCCTGAGCGAAGACTTCTCAACCGGAGAGAAAGGCTTCAATCTGGCAGCTGTAATGTTGTTAGGAAAGGACGATGTAATCCAAGCCATATGCCCTGCTTACAAAACAGATGCTCTTCTGCGCAAAGTCAATAGAGATCGTTATGATGACAGAGAGATAATAAAGACGAATCTCATTGAAAGCTATGAGGCCCTGATGGCATTTGCCAAGAAACATTTATGGGATAAATTCTACTTGGAGGACGGCGTGAATATCAGCCTGAGAGACAAAATCACACGTGAAATGCTCACAAATATGCTGATTCATCGTGAATTCACCAGCCCATATATCGCGAAATTTATTATAGAAGAAAATCAGATGTATGCTGAGAATGCCTGCCGGGCTTCGAGGATTGGGGAAATCACGCCGGAGAACCTGTCCCCTGTCCCTAAAAATCCATTAATAGCTGCCTTTTTTAATCAGATAGGCAATGCAGATGAACTCGGTTCAGGTACCAGAAATCTGTATAAGTATAGCAGACGGTATTCAGGGAAAAATCCGAGCATCATAGAAGGCGACATCTTTAAGATTATTGTCCCATTGGATGATACATACTCTTTAGATGCTGAAAATCTGCCCAGTGCCAAGGTCGGAGATAAGGTCGGAGATAAGGTCGGAGATAAGGTCGGAGATAAGGTCGGAGAACCTGATTTTTATCTTCTGGCAGGAAATCTTCTGACAAAAAATCAAAGAAATATCCTTCATTGCCTGGAAGGAAATCCTGGCATGTCGGCTACCCTTTTGGCGAAAGAAATCGGCATTTCCTCCCGGAAAGTGGAAAACAACATTAAAAAGTTAAAAGAACTAGGTATCCTACAGCGCCACGGTTCACCTAGGAAGGGATATTGGGAGATAAAGTATCGTTGAAGATGAAACCACCCTCGGAGAAACAGCATGCTGCAGAGAGAAAAATACATCAAAAACATAACCTCCAGATTATCTCAGTTGAAAACCTATATAGAGCTATGTGGTGATTCCAACCTGACGGATGTCCACATAATAGCCGAAGATTTCATATGCGGCTTGCTGAATCGTGCATTTGGCTACAGTCTGGTGAATGAAAATCATCAGCACAAAAACGCGCCTGCATACGATTTGGTCGATGAGGAAAAAGGAATCCTGATACAGGTGACCGCAAAGAAGACGCACGATAAGATACAGGGCACTATCGATGGAGTGATAAAATGCGGAATGTATGCCAAGTGCAATCGGCTGATTATCCAGCTTTTAGGGGATAAACCTGCTTATAAAAAGTCTTTTGACACGAAAAACCAGCTTCAGTTCGACCCGGAAAGTGATATATGGGACTTCAAAGCCCTGATGAGGGATATCAGGAAACTGGATACAGAAACGCTGAAAAAAGTAAATGACTATGTTGAAAACGAAATAAGCAATAGGCTGGAAATCATTGGGCAGAATCCTGGAGGAAGAGAACTTTTTGTCAAGAAAGCCATATGTATAGCAGCAGCTGTTATTGTTATATTTCTTATCACAGTCGCTGTAGTATTTACCCGTTTTTCAAATGACAGGGTGGGAAAGGTATTTTTTTCAAAGTTACGGCAATATACAGAGGCTGGTTATTACACATATTATGAAGACAGGCCGTTTGTAAAGCAAACCAGTATCAATGTTAAAAAAGCATTTTCCATTGTAAGCGAATTGCGCAATGAGGGGAAGAAATCCTCCGTTGTGGAAGAGGTGTACTGTAATATCCTCAGCGTAGTGCCCATAGAAGAGCCTGTGCTGATTCTGGATGCAGTAGTAACTGGCGATATGCTTAAGTTTTACGTTTTCAATGATGGATGGAACGATGCGGAGAATCTTGATATCGTCATGGAAAGCTGGGTATCGGGCATGAATCCGGATATTGAGAATCCGGATGCCGGGGCACTGGAGAGGATAGCGGAATGTACCTATATGGCAGACTGCTCGGAGCTCAAATCGGCAGATGTGCTGCCCTTGGCCGAGTATGTAATCGACAGAGCCGAATTCCAGAATGTCTGCACCCAAACCGGCAGCTCCAGTCTTCATATTGGATTGAAGGGAATGTCCGGCGATACGGAAATGTTCTCCTGGTCAGGCTATCTGGGCTGCGCGGATGGAAAATTCGATATAGATTATGGCGGCAGAGGAGATTCAGGATATAATATATCGCTCTTTGCGGTTCTCGATGTAGATGATGTCCCCTCCTCTCTCTCCTTTGCAGGCCAGGATGCGATGTCCATCGTGGAGGATGCGCTGATATTTGAGACGGTCATTGCACCTACAAAATCCTGCATAGTTGAGTGCCAGGATGTTTTTTATATAAATGGAGGGGCACAGCAGACACCGGTTTATACTGTAGAGGTGAAGGTGCCTGTTTTTGCGGATGGAGCCATCGGCATGTCTGGTGCGCTGACGACAGCGTTGGCGGAACTTTTGCCGGAGGACAGGATAGGGATAGAGAGGCTTACTGCGGAATACTATTATCAGGCCGAAAGCATTCAGGATACATTCCCTGGTAATGAGTAAGATTGGAAAGCGGGATGAAAACAGTGAAAAGAAATGGGATAGGATTGCTCCTGGCAGTAATGGCTCTGCTCATGCTGGGGGGATGCGGACAGACTGCGTCTCCGGTGGAAATCGTCGAATTAAATGTATTTAGTGTGCATGGCGATGGCGAAAAAATAGGTTTTTTTATCAAGTGGAAAAACGTCTCCCGGGACAAAGTGATTGATACCGTGATTTTATCTGTTCGCAGTGATTCTGGCAATCAGCCTTTTGAATGCCAGATTTTTGAGCCTGACGGTATCAGGCCGGGGTTGTGGAATAATGACCATCTTTTTTTCATGTACACATATGAGATGCCTCAACAGGATGCAAAAGCATTGTCGATAGCTGTCTCGGAAGTCTGCTTTACAGACGGTTCAAGATGGGAAGCCAGTGAGCGGGAACAGCCGATTCTGGTAGAGGTGGACGGCCATAAGGGAGAAGGAGAGTTTCCGGCCAGATTGCATTCGGCTTGTTTCTATGAGGACATAGAGAATTCGCCTTCTTATCGATCCTTAAAACTTCAGGTAGACTGGACAAATACTTCGGAAACAAACAGCATCATTGATGTCATGTATAAAATTACGGGAAAGTCCATTGATGGAAATGACACCATCTATTTTTCAAGTCACTTTAGCCTTGATGATTGGGTTTCCGCATCGTCTGACTACAATAAAAATGATATTTTGGATTGGTCGACTTCATCCGTACTACTGGAAAGAGATTCGTCAATATATGAATTGTCTATATGGAGAGTGGTAGATTCCAAAGGTATCGTATGGGAAAACCCAGATTCGGACAGCGCGATTAAGGTTGTCATGAGGGGCAAAAAGGGCTTCGCTTTTGACAGCGCTTCTTCCAATGCATCCGTTCAGGAGCTGATTGGGCGCATTGCGGAAGAAACGGAAAAGCAGGGGCTGGATTTGGGCGTGCCGGAAGTGTCTGTTAAGGAGCAGGACTATTGCCTGCTGCGATATGCGGATGTCGATGTCCGGGTGGAACTATCCAAGGACAATGAGGTATATCCACATAGTGTCAGGCTTGCCTGTTATCTGCCTCCATCGGATATGGAGCCGGAACCGTATCTGCAGGAACTTGAGAAAAAAATGGAATCCCTCAGGATATGTATGTGTGCCGCGGTGCTGACGGATCTGCCGTATACGGAAGTCATCGAAAAGGTGGACCAGTATAACCACGACCATGATGATATAAAACGCATTGAATTCAGCGATACATGGTATAATTTTGGGGATGGTATCTTCTTATATGATGACGAAGAGGGAGAAACTGGTGTATGTGGCATGTTTACTGCCGGAAAGGGATGTCTGGTTTTGGGGCCGTGAGGGCTTTACGAAGCTGCACAGGGATAGAACCGGAAGTTCGTTGTAATTTTTGTTCCACTGTGCTATGCTATGTCTGTACTATTTTATGGAGGTGTGCCAATGTACCGGATTGCCATAGAAAAACTCTACAGCTGGAAAGAAAGCAAACGCCGCAAGCCGCTGATTATCGAGGGCGCAAGACAGGTCGGAAAGACCTGGCTGATGAAAGAATTCGGCAGAAAAGCTTACACAGATACCATATATATCAACTTCGACTCCAATTCCAGAATGGCGGAACTCTTCGCTTCCGATTTGAACACCAATCGCCTGATTATGGGGCTTGAGCTGTATGCCGGGAGAAAAATCAATCCCGATAATACGCTGCTTATATTTGACGAGGTGCAGGAAGTGCCGAGGGCGCTTTCTTCCCTCAAATATTTCTATGAGGACGCGCCGCAGTATCACATCGTCTGCGCCGGGTCATTGCTGGGGATAGCCTTGCACGAGGGCACGTCATTCCCTGTGGGCAAGGTGGACTTCCTGAGCCTTTATCCGTTGTCCTTTCAGGAGTTCCTGATGGCGGTTGGCGGAGAACGTTTTGCGGAGCTTCTCCGGATGCAGGACTATCCGATGATTACCTCTTTCAAACAGACCTATATCGATGCGCTCAAGCAATACTACTTTGTCGGCGGCATGCCGGAGGCGGTGCAGAGCTTTGTGGAGGAAAAAGATTTCAATGAAGTGAGGGATATCCAAAAGCGCATATTGGCGGCTTATGAACAGGATTTTTCCAAGCATGCCCCTATCGAAATCGTGCCCAAAATCCGCATGATATGGAACAGCATTCCCTCACAGCTCGCAAAAGAGAACAAAAAGTTCATCTACGGCCTTGTGCGCGAGGGCGGACGGGCAAAGGAATATGAAACAGCAATTATGTGGCTTTGCGACTGCGGGCTTGTCCACAAGGTCAGCCGCGTGAATGCGGCGGGGATTCCGCTGAAAGCATATGAGGACCTGAAAGCTTTTAAACTGTTCATCGTCGATGTGGGGCTTCTCGGCTGCATGACCGGGCTGCGCCAGATTACGCTGCTGGACGGCAACGATTTATTTACCGAGTTCAAGGGGGCATTGACCGAGCAGTATGTGTGCCAGCAGCTCAAGACTATAGATGACCTGGGCGTTTATTATTACACCAATGACCGGGGCTCCTGCGAAGTGGATTTTATTGTCGATACCGGTGAGCAGATTGTGCCGGTGGAAGTCAAGGCGGAGGTCAATCTGAAAGCGAAGAGCCTTAGGACTTACCGGGAGAAATTTGAGCCTGAGATTTCTGTGCGGACTTCCATGGCGGATTATAGGAAAGAGGACTGGCTGGTCAATCTTCCGTTGTATGCGGTGGGGGAGATTGCATCGTACATCGCAAAGTTCCGGTTTCTTGAGATTGAATCGCATTGAGGGCGGACAATAATTATGATATTGTATATCTGTCGGCATACATCCGGAAAGGAAATGGCAAAGTGATGGAGAAAAAGCTGAAACTTCCTATCGGAATCGAGAATTTCGAGAAACTTCGGATGGAAGGCTTCTATTATATAGATAAGACAGGATTGATAACAGAGCTTCTGGAGAATTTACAACACGGCGCGCGGTATGCTGTGTGGAAGAGAGATTCGGGACATACCTTCGCAGAACTATCAGCATCCGGGACATGGGGGCACGCAATGGCCAGAAGGAGAATTTCTGCCATGGTGTCCTACTGGGGCTGCTGAGATACCGTGAGGACTGGCTCCTGTACTCCAATGCGGAGTCCGGCGATGGGTACAGCGATATACTGGTGGAGGATCAGGCGGCCGGTATCGGGATTGGGATTGAGGTGAAGTATCGGGCAGACGGAAAACTGGAGGAGGGCTGCCAGGAAGCCTTGGCACAGATAGAGGCTTTGGGGTATGAGGACAGGCTGGAGGAAGACGGAATCGGGACTGTCATAAGGTATGGGATAGCCTGCTGCCGGAAGAGGTGCAGGGTGGTGACAGGGTGATGAACATAAATGCCAATCCGCTTCCGGATGCCACCAGCAAAGAGATGAAAAAGTACTGCAGCGTGCTTTACGCCAAAATATCAAATGACCGCTGGGTACAGGACAGCATTCGGAAAGCCTGCATTATCATTAAGGATATTATTGACGATGGACAGGTTCTCAGCAAAGGCGGCAACGACCTTACCAGAATCTTGATCTTGTCATGGAAAGCTGGGTATCGGGTATGAATCCGGATATTGAAAATCCGGATGCCGGGGCACTGGACAGGATAGCGGAGTGTACCTATATGGCAGACTGTTCGGAAATCAAATCGGCAGATGCGCTGCCCTTGGCCGAGTATGTAATTGACAGAGCCGAATTCCAGAATGTCTGCACCCAGACCGGCAGCTCCAGTCTTCATATTGGATTGAAAGGAATGTCCGGCGATACGGAAATGTTCTCCTGGTCAGGCTATCTGGGCTGCGCGGATGGAAAATTCGATATAGGTTATAGCGGCATGGGAGATTCAGTATATAATATATCGCTCTTTGCGGAGGAAAAAGATTTCAATGAAGTGAGGGATATCCAAAAGCGCATATTGGCGGCTTATGAACAGGATTTTTCCAAGCATGCCCCTATCGAAATCGTGCCCAAAATACGCATGATATGGAACAGCATTCCCTCTCAGCTCGCAAAAGAGAACAAAAAGTTCATCTACGGCCTTGTGCGCGAGGGCGGACGGGCAAAGGAATATGAAACAGCAATTATGTGGCTTTGCGACTGCGGGCTTGTCCACAAGGTCAGCCGCGTGAATGCGGCGGGGATTCCGCTGAAAGCATATGAGGACCTGAAAGCTTTTAAACTGTTCATCGTCGATGTGGGGCTTCTCGGCTGCATGACCGGGCTGCGCCAGATTACGCTGCTGGACGGCAACGATTTATTTACCGAGTTCAAGGGGGCATTGACCGAGCAGTATGTGTGCCAGCAGCTCAAGACTATAGATGACCTGGGCGTTTATTATTACACCAATGACCGGGGCTCCTGCGAAGTGGATTTTATTGTCGATACCGGTGAGCAGATTGTGCCGGTGGAAGTCAAGGCGGAGGTCAATCTGAAAGCGAAGAGCCTTAAGACTTACCGGGAGAAATTTGAGCCTGCGGTTTCTGTGCGGATGTTAGCAATATCGATATCGGGAAATTTGAGGCATCGGGGCAGGCTATAAGAATTTACATTTCAAACCTGAAAGTTGATTAAAAAACTTGTGAATTAAGGTTAGATATGATAAAATAACCCAATACTTATATCTATTAAAAAATTTACATATGTAAGAGGAAATATGGAAAGAGAACCTTTGGTATCGGTGATAGTTAGGACTAGTAATCGCCCGGATGTTTTGCGTAATGCACTAAATAGTATTTGTGGACAGACTTATAAGAATATCGAAGTGATTTTAGTAGAAGACGGTTCAAATATATCCCAGTTTATAGTAGATGAGTATAAAAAACTAAATATTGTCTATTATGCAATGGGGAATAGGTGCGGACGAACTAGGGTGGGAAATAAAGGATTGGAGCTGGCACAGGGAAAATATATAAATTTTCTTGATGACGATGATATCTTTTTGCCGCATCATGTAGAGCTTTTAATGAAATGTGTGCAGGAACAGAAAGCAAAAGTGGCATATTCTGTCGCGGAAGAGCACCAGATTACGAAAAGAAATGAAAAAGGAGGATTCCAGGTTAAAAGAAAGCTTATCAGGTATCGTTACCCATTTAACCGGATGCTGCTTTTTTATATGAATTGTTTTCCGATTCAGACAATCATGTTTAGCAAAGAACTCTATAGAGAAATGGGAGGTTTTGATGAAACCTTAGATGAACTGGAAGACTGGGATTTATGGGTGCGCTATGCAATGGCCTGTGATTTCTGTTATGTAGATGAGGTGACATCTGTTTATTATACACCATATAAGGATAAAAGTAAAAGAAAAAGGGATATTGCGATAAAAAATGCGGAGGCCAGGGTAAGAGAAAAGCATGATTCTTATATTATGCCGTTGTCAGTTGGGCAGGTGGCACGAGATATGGATTATGCTTTAAACGTGTTCAATCAGAAAAATTATATTTTTTATTTGCGGAAAATTAGAAATTGGCTATTATACAGAGATAGATAACACTGATGGAGATAAATATGAAATTTGCGCTTACTATTTTAAAGGAAGCCTGGAAAAGCAGACAATTGATTTTCAGCCTGGCAAAGGATGATTTTAAGCTACGCTTTGCGGGCTCAGGACTAGGGGTCATCTGGGGTTTTGTCCAGCCTTTTGTTACAATACTATTATACTGGTTTGTATTTCAAGTAGGTTTCCGGAACGGAAGTGTAGATAATGGCATGCCGTATGTGCTGTGGCTCATTGCGGGAATTGTGCCTTGGTTTTTTTTTAATGAGGCGTGGATAGGGGCTACAAATTGCCTTTATGAGTATAGCTTTCTGGTGAAAAAGGTGGTTTTCAAAATTGAGATATTGCCTTTTGTAAAGATATTATCTGCTTTGTTCGTACATGCGTTCTTTATTGACTTGATATTTATTTTATTTGCGTCCTATGGATATTATGTAAGCATATATAATTTACAGATAATTTATTACTTGATATGTGAGTTGCTGTTGATATATGCATTGACACTGATAACTTCTTCTTTGGTTATATTTATAAAGGATTTAATCCAGATAATCAATATATTGACGCAGATTTTCTTTTGGACAATTCCCATTGTCTGGAATCCGTCTGGCATCAATAATCAAGTGTTGCTGAAAATATTGAAGCTGAATCCAATTTATTATCTGATTGAGGGATATCGGGATTCCATGGTGAACCATGTGGGTTTCTGGGAGAAACCATTGTATACTGTGTATTTTTGGGTGGTCATAGCAATATTGTTTGGCATTGGAATATGGATTTACAAGAAGCTGAACCGGCATTTTGCAGATTTGCTTTAAATTATACAAAATGGAGTCTGACATGAGTGTAGCGATAGAGGTCAAAAATTTAAGCAAGATTTATACGATATATGAGAACTCAATGGTACGATTGAAAGATGCGCTGGGATTTTCAAAAGAAAATCATGGGAGGGAATTTTATGCATTAGACCATATCAGTTTCTCGGTGGAAAAAGGAAAGACTCTTGGTATTATTGGTGAAAATGGCGCCGGAAAATCGACTCTTTTAAAGATAATTACGGGAGTATTGGCACCAAGTGAAGGAGAAGTAATCATAAACGGGAGGGTTTCTGCTTTGCTGGAGCTGGGAACCGGTTTCAACCCGGAATATACTGGCATAGAGAATATATACCTGAGCGGAAATATCATGGGGCTTTCGCGAAAAGAGATTGATGAAAAGGTTCAGGATATTTTGGACTTTGCTGATATTGGGAATTTTGTGAACCAAAAGGTTAAGACATATTCCAGCGGCATGTTTGCCAGGCTCGCATTTGCGGTGGCCATCAATGTGGAGCCAGAGATATTGATTGTAGATGAGGCATTGGCAGTGGGGGATTTATTTTTCCAGCAAAAGTGCAATATGTACATGAAAGAGAAAATGAACAGCTGCACGAAACTGCTGGTGACACATGATATGGCCAGTATTGCTAATATGGCGGATGAAGTTATTGTAATATCAAAAGGAAAGCAGGTTTTTTACGGTGAGCCATTACAGGCGATAGAATATTATACAAAGAAAGCACATACGGAAGTATTCCAGGAAGTCAGGAATGAAAGGCATAATGATGATGGCAACAGCGGAGAGAAGAATGCCGATAGGCCGCCTGTGGAGTCTTCGGAGATTGATGCCGGATGGGAACAGGATGATGATTGGATATTGATGAAAGACGATAATCTGGGAGGGGCATTAGAGGCGAGAATTGAAGGATGCCACGTTTTGATTAATGAGGAAGAATATAAAGGATATGTACAGAATGATGATGTGGTCCGTGTGGATATGCTGATACGGACAGAGAGAAAAATGAAAAATGTCATTATCGGCTATCAGATGAAGGACAAATATGGCAATATCATTTTTGGAGAGAATACTCACAGCTCAGGTTTTCCGGAAAGCACGATATTGCCCGATGGCCGATATCTGGCAACGCTGTCGTTCAAATGGCCATGTATACAGGAGAATAATTATTTTCTGACTTTGGGCCTGGGTGAGGGCAATCATGAGATGCAGCATATCATCCAGTGTTGGGCTCACAGCATTTTTGAATTCAGAAATATAACGAATTTGCCGAATCATGGTTTGTTCAATCAGAAAATTGATGAGTATAAAATTCAGAGAGTGAAGAATAATGCGTAAGAAAGCGATTATATTAGCTATTATCTCTATTGTGTATATTATAGGTTTCCCGTTATTGAAAAATAAGGTTCTGGATGCCAGATATACGATTGTATTGGAAGTCACAGGAGAGGCCAACGCACTGTCCAAAGGAACGGAAATATGGATTGATTCAATTTACCGGGATGGGGCGGTCGTTGATATCACGAAACTGGCATTGGATGCTGGTTGGGAAAACAGGGTAAGGCTTTTCAATCCGGGAACAGAAGCGGGAAAGTGGTTCATTGTTATTCGTAGTAAAAAGAATACCCGGATTGATTTTGTGACACATCCTTACTCAGGTATAGTGCGCATTACAGATTATGAAGGGAATGTGAGCGAATTCGACCTGTATTCCGAAGAGGAAGATACAAAAAGTTTTATATTAAATTATTGAAAAGGTGGTAGAGACAGATGGAAAAATGGGTCATAAATAAGAGAGTATACGAGGCGGATGAAATCAATCCCAATTTGGCAGTATCCCCATGGTCGGGCCATAGACAGTTTGCGTATGACTTGGTCACATATGTGAAGCCACAGAGAATCGTGGAACTGGGAACACATTACGGATGTTCTTTCTTTTCGTTTTTGCAAGCATGTAAGGACGAAAAACTGGACACAGAAGTGGTGGCCATTGACTGCTGGGAAGGGGACGAGCAGGCAGGATTCTATGGAGATGAGGTTCTTGATACAGTAAAGGAGACGTTGGAAAAGAAATTCTCGGAGCAGAATTATCGGCTGATTCGGAAATACTTTGCGGATGCACTGACGGATATTGAGGATGAATCGGTAGATATTCTGCATATTGACGGGCTGCATACTTATGAAGCTGTATCGGAAGACTATCGTACATGGCTGTGCAAGTTAAAGTCGGATGGCATTATTCTGTTCCATGATGTTGCCAGTGAACTGGGATACGGAACCAATAAGTTTTGGATGGAATTACAGAAAGAATTTCCGGAAAGCTATACTTTTACACATAGCTGGGGGCTGGGTGTCCTGTTCCCCAAGGGCAAAAAATATTACGATGCGTTTGCGGAAAATAATATGCAGGACAAGATAAAGATATATGAATATGAAGCGAGATATGCATTGGAGCACAGACAGCTGCAGGATCATATTATCATGGTTCAGGAGCGAGATAAGTCTATAAAGGCAAATGAAAAAATGATAAGTGAAAAAGATGAACTTATAGCTAAATGCGAAGAATTGATAAAGGCCAGAGATGAAGCTATTCGCAGTAATGAGAAGTTAATTGATCAAAAGGATGAGGTTATAGCCAAATGTGAAGAAATGATAAGGGCCAGAGATGAGGCTATCAAATCAAATGAAAAAATGATAGATGAAAGGGACGCCTTGATTAAACAATACGAAGAAAAACTAGCGAAGATGGGGTGATGTGGGAATGGATAAAGCTTTGCCAGATAACTTTGAGATATATTGTTTTGACTATTACGACACGATTGCAAGACGGAGCGTGGAGCCTGAGTATGTCAAAAAAATCTGGTGCAAGGAATTAAAAGATTTCTTGCTCGTTCCTCTGGGCGTGGAAGAACTATATTTGACCAGAAATAAACTGGAAGCCTCTCTGTGCGCGGAAAATGAAAAGAACGGATATGATTTGGAATTCAGATATCAAGATTTGGCCGTAGAAATGTACAAGAGCCTGGACCTGGAAGATATTGTGGCATGCGATTTCTTTTGTAGAAGGGCCGTGGAGATAGAGCTGGGAATCGAATGCCGCGTGCAGATTCCCTGTGAGGATGTGATTTCAGAAATAAAGAGACTGAAGGGGCTGGGAAAGAGGATAATCTGCATTTCGGATTTCTATACACCAGCACAGTTTTTACGTGCGCTATTGGAGTATCATAATATCGAAGGATTGTTCGATGAGATATATGTATCATCGGAGCTGCTTATCACAAAGCGGAGCGGGCGGCTTTATGACTATGTGCTGGAACAGATGAATGTGTCTCCAGATAAGATTTGTATGACAGGGGACAATAAATTATCTGATTATGAGATGCCTGTTCGGAAAGGAATGTCGGCTTTCCATTTGGAGAGGGAATCGTTCCAAAAAAATTACAGAGAATTCAAGATGAAGCATGAAACTTCATCTTATGTAGAGCAGGAATTGGAAAAGATATATAAAGAGTGCCGACGCAATCAGTATGAAGATCTGGCGTTTGCATTATATTGCTTTATTGATAAATTGTATGCAAGGCTGAGAAAAGGCCGGATACAGGATGTTTTTTTCCTGTCCAGGGAGGGGGAATTCCTGAAAAAGATATTCGACAGATATCAGGAACCGCGTACCAGGGGCGGAGTCAAGCCGATAAGAAGCCATTATTTGATGGTGTCCAGAAAAGCAACTTTTATTGCATCCCTGAAGCCTTTGGAAGAAGAAGAATTTGAAATGATTTTTCGACAGTACGTCAATATTTCTCTGTATGATTTCCTTTCCAGTCTCGGATTTGAAGAGGAGATACAGAAGGAAATCGGTGTTCAGCTGAATGTGGATATCCATGAAAAGCAGAACGATCTGCCGAGGACAAAGCTGTATGACTCACTGTGCAAAAATCCCTGTTTTGTTCAAAACTATGAGAAGCTGAGGACAGAGCAGAGACAGAACTTTAGCGAATATTTAGAGTCTTTTGGCGTGGATTACGAAGGAGATGGAATGTGCCTGGTGGATGTGGGATGGAAAGGCACCATTCAGGATAACATACTTATGTTTTTTGGAGAAAAGATTAAAATATTGGGCCTGTATCTGGGCTTGGTAGCGCCGGGCAAAGTTCACCCCAATAATTTGAAGGAAGGACTCCTGTTCACTAATATCCCATATCCTCAGAAGAACTTTTATGTGTATGATGAAAATAAGTCAGTGTTCGAGGTAATGCTGGGAGCCTCTCACGGAAGCGCAGACCACTATGTGAGGTCGGCACAGGGTATAAAGGTGGCGACATCCGAGAAGAATGAGGAGAAGGAGCTCTTCCGGAATGTCATTTCACCTATGCAGGAAGGGATATACGGATGCGTGGAAAGGATAGATGATGCACTGATAAACCATTGCTTTGATAAGGAGCGATTGGAGAAGTTCACAGCTAAGGTACATGCGCGGCTTGTTTTTTTCCCAAAGAAAGAACAGATGGATTTGTTCTATCGGATTTACCATTATGAAAATTTCGGAGTATTTGAGTTCACAAAATTCAAGAAGGCAAATGGCATCAGCGTACAGGACAGAATCCGCAATATAAAGAAAATGCTGACACAGAGAAGGGTTTTCTTCCAATCCAGCTTTTGGGGGATTATCGCGTTGAAGGATGCGGGCCTGGGGATTCTGGTACGTCCGTATGGCTGCTATATGTACAATAAATGCTATCGAAAGGAAAATGAATAGATGAGATGGGCTATTTTTTTGGGATCTGCCACGGTTGGGGGCGGTACCTATGTAATATTTGAGCATGCTCTTCATGCCATGGATCGTGGAGAGCAGGTCACGATCGTGACGATGGAGAAAGTGCCCAGAGAAGAACTATACTGGCACAATAGAGCTGCGGAGCTGACATGGAAGACCATTGAGGAAGCGGCAAAAGAGGAATATGACGTAGTGATTTCAACGTGGTGGAGACTGATATATGAGGCATATAAAGTAAAGGGAAAGCATTACCTGTACTTTGTGCAATCTATTGAGTCCAAATTTTATGTATCAGAGGAGAAACCGATTAAACAATTGGCTGAAGCTACATATATGCTTCCCATGAAAATGATTACAGAGGCTACCTGGATTCAGGAATATCTGGCGGAGCATTATTGTAAAAATGCGCTTTTGGTGCACAATGGCATCCGCAAGGACATCTATCTGCCCGAAGGAGAATGCTATGCGCCAAGGGAGCCTGGGAAGCTGCGTGTATTAGTAGAAGGACCCGTCAATGTAGACTTCAAGAATATTCCCAAGACGGTTGGACTATGTATGGAGTCAAAGGCGGATGAAATCTGGCTGATGACTTCTAGCGAGATAGATAGCTATAAGGGGGTCGACAGGGTATTTTCCAAAGTGCCTATTACAGATACGCCGAAGGTTTACAGGTCTTGTGATGTGATTGTAAAGCTGAGTTACGTGGAGGGCATGTTCGGGCCGCCTCTGGAGATGTTCCATTGTGGTGGGACAGCCATTACTTATGACGTGACCGGGCATGACGAATATATCGTGCATGGAGTGAATGGCCTGGTAGCAAAGCGGGATGATGATAAAAAGGTGATTGCGTACATCAATAAGCTGAAGGATGAACCGGAATATCTGCAGAAGCTGAAGGAAGGCGCGCTGAAGACGGCTTCTGAATGGATATCATGGGAGGAATCTTCCAACGGATTCTATGAGGCAGTGCATGAGTTGTGCCGAAGCGGCGGGGACGCGACGCAGAAGCAGATAGAGCTGGAAAGCAAATTTCATTTTGACAGCTATGTGATAGCGGAGGATTACCACAATGAACTGAAGGTGCTTCAGGAGAACAGCGGGATTAAAAGGATATGGATTCGTATTAAGAGGAAGATACCGTTAGAGGTGAAGGTTAAGATAAAACGTGCGCTGGGGCTGATGAAATGAATCCATTTTTATCCACATCTTTTGGCTTTTGTATGATGAGGGTTGGGGATGCAGAATAACAGAAAAGTTAGATTGAAGTTCTTGCTAATAGTATTCATCTTGGGAAGTATCATTATTATTTTATATTGGAGATATCTTACAGGGGAGTATTTATTTTTATTTCCAAATGTTGTAAATGATGGCGTTACACAATTTTTGCCACGCTATCTGAAGCTTGCAAGACTGTATTCAGATGAGGGAAGAATAAGCACATATACTTTGAGCGATGGCTTTGGAGAATGGATGGGCATTGGCAGCCCTTTTGATATATTTATCATCATGTTCGGTGAACAGAATGTTCCTTATTTAATTGGAGTAAAGGAAGCAATTTGTATTTTTCTGGCAGGCATGCTGATGAGCATATTTTTGATGGAGACGGGCTGCTCTTTCTCTACATGTATGCTTGGGGGTGTGGTGTATTCTTTGTCCTATCAGTTGGTCATCGGGAGCTGCTGGAGTAATCAGGCGGAAATGGCGATTACAATTGTATTATTCCTACTAGTCGCTGAGAAAACTTTTCATAGAAAATATATTTGGGGAGTTGCAGGTATAATATGTTTATTTCTGTTTAAGACGTGCTTTGGCATATATCAACTGTTACTTTACGGCAGCTTGTGTGCAGTATATCTGGCGATTCGTCTGGGGATAGGTGTTGTTAAATCGAACAGAGTCACATTTAGAAAATTAGGTATTGTCTATGGTACTGTAGTGGTGTTTGGCAGTGTCCTATTATTGTTTTTGCTAAAAGATAAATTGTGCACTATTTTTGGAAGTGACAGATTCCTGAATGGTCTCGGCACATGGGGAACCGAGTGGAAAAATACATTGTCTCTATTAAATTTTCAAAATATTGTTACAGCTTATTATCGTACACTTGCACCCAATATTATGGGGATTTCGTGGCTAGATGATTATCATGGGATGCCAATGCAATCGTGCTTGGATGATGGTGGTTTTTATATCACGATACTGGCAATATATAGTACCGTTATTCTTTTAGACAGAAGAAACCGGTGTAAAGGTAGAAGCCCCGGGATTTTGGCGTTAGGTGCCATTGCCGTCATGGTATGTTTTCCTGGAATCAGACTATTCATAAACGGATTTGTTAATGTGACTTATAAGCTGTCCAGGTTATGGATGATATTATTTTTTGCAGGGATAATGTTGTGTGCGTGGCAGGAGATTATGGCCAATGGGAAAGATGTCTATCTGAAACCGTTAATGATGACGGCGGTGTTGGTAAGCATTAGTTTGATTTTGCCGATGACTCTGTCAGAGGGATATTTGTATGCAAGGGAGGCATTTCCGGTACTTTTCTTTTTATGGGGGTATTTGGTGCTGTTTTTTTTATGGCAGAAATATCCGCTAAAGCGCAGCAGAATACGTTACGTCTTTTTGCTGGTGTGCTGTATAGAAGGGATTAGTCTTAATTATAGTTTTGTAAATAGCAGGGATGCATTAAAACCAGAAGACCTTGTGGGTGGCTATTATAATGATGGAACCGAGGAAGCAGTTAAAAGGATTCATGAACATGAAGAGGGAATATATCGCATCAACAAATCATATCAAAGTGTGATGCTCTGTGATTCCCTTGCACAAGATTATCTAAGTACAACATTTTATCATGGTGGGGTAGATGATGCAAAAATGACTTCATTCATAAAGATATTTTCCCTTCCTACAATGTGTAATAAGATGGGATATTTGACAGGGACATATGGCTATTCTGCACTTTCTTCCGTGTTGGGAGTAAAATATAATATTATGAGCGAAAACCATTGCATTGAAAATGGCTATCATTATATTGAAGAAGTGGGAAAAAAGAATATTTATGTGAATGAGAATGCATTGCCTCTTGTTTTTGGGTATGAAACAGTAATTACAGAGGATGACTTTTGGTCATATTCCCTAAATGAAAGGCATGATGCCATTACACAGGGATGTTTTGTTGACAGAGAGACATATTTGCGGTTGCAGAATGGCATTAAGCGGGGAAAGCAACATATAAAAGACAGGGATGTGGAGCCAGTGAGGCGGTATGTATATGAGGAATATAAAATAGCAGAACCTTTAGAATTTGATACTTTATCAGAGAGAGAGATAGCTGTAGTAAAGGTGCGTGACAAGGAGGATAAATGTGTCAATTTATATTGGAAGACTGAAGATGAGGGGTGGTATAACCAGAATACTCGTACGATGAGCGTTTATCCAGTAAATGGCGAAAGCTTTATAGAATTAGCCGGGCAAAAGGGGCTGCAGGGAATTATTTTCTATGGGTTCGATGATAAAGTGATTGAATCATTGGATGAGGTCATTATTGAAGTATACAGACAAAAGGAGTATAGCAAATTACTGGATGAGACAGTAAGCGAACTGCAGTGTAACAGTATTGTATATGAATGTTCGACAGAGCAACTTATTTCAGGTAAGCTGATTATGAAAAATGATGGCATTATCTTCATTAGTCTTCCATACTCAGCACCATATGTATATTATGTGAATGGCCAGAAAGCTGAAACAATATGTGTAAATGGTTTATTTACAGGGATTGAGGTAAATTCCGGGGTATATGAAGTAGCCATAGAGAAGACAGAGCCTGATTAAGGGAAGAATTATTTTCCAGTGAACAAATATTATTGATTGAGAGTTGAAACAATGATATAGTAGAAAAGCGTTAACCAGTATGGATTAAAAGGAGAGGGGACCTTATGAAAAGACTGAAAAAATGGCTGGCATTGACAATTGTAGCAAGCAATGTACTACTGACGGCATTTCAGGGAATGGAAGTGCAGGCTGAAGGCACTGCCGTTTTTATTCAGAACATCGTTGAAGAGGATTCCGACAGTGCGGCTGAGGAAACAGATGTGGATGGCGTGGATGATGACATTAAAGATGAAGGGGATGGCAGTGGGGGGGTAAATGTACCGGAATCTGAGGAGACAGAATCTGAAGTAACAGATTCTGAAACGGCAGAATCCAAGGAGCCACAGCCTGACGAAACAGAACCTGAAACGACAGAGCCTGAGGAGACGGAGCCGGGTGAGACAGATTCTGAAACGACAGAATCCGAGGAGCGGCTGCCTGGAGCGGCGGATTCCGAAACGGCAGAGCCGGATGGGGTCGATGGAGCGAAGACTTCAGAAACGGATAATGTCGCAGAGAATGTGGATTATGTTCTGGGACGCCCTATGACCGATGAGGAGTTACAGGAGCGGAAAGCCTTAGCGGAACAGATGCGGCAGCATAATGGGTACATAGAGCTTCCAGATGCCCCTGCGGATATCAAATTGGCTCCTGATACTTCCATTGTATGGGGGACATTGCCGAGCAGCTATGACTCCAGAAACGTTTCGGCCGTAAGGCCAATCCGGGACCAGAATCCATATGGCACTTGCTGGTCCTTTTCAAGCATAGCCTGTATGGAGGGGAGCCTGATCAGAAAGTGGGGGAAGGCGGTTGACCTCTCACCGATGCACCTGGCCTTTTTCACGCATTATTCAGCGCCCGACCCACTGGGAAATGATTATAATGACTCTGTTGAGTATACAGGAAACATAGAAGGCCTTATGAACGGAGGCGGAAATGTAGGAGACGCGCACTATGGGCTTGCCTGTTGGAAAGGGACAGTGAAGGAGGAGGATGCCCAATATGTAAGGCCTGCCCAGCCGCTGAACAGAACTAAGGAAGTGGCCTATCTGACGGATTTTGCCCATTTGCAGGGATTTTACTATATTGATAAGACAGATGTAAACGCGGTAAAAAGCAAAATCATGGAGTATGGTGCGGTAAGCGCCTCCTATTATGATCATGGCAATTACCTGAATGAAGATACCTCTGCGTATTATTGTAATGTCGCTACAAACACGAACCATGCAGTGGCGATTGTGGGATGGGATGATAATTACTCTGTAAATAATTTTAATGCGGCTATAAGGCCAAGCTCTAATGGCGCATGGCTGGTCAGGAATTCATGGGGCGACAGGTTTGGAGATAATGGCTACTTTTGGCTATCATATGAAGACGCGTCTTTGTACAATACGATGTATGCGTTCTATGTAGAGCCCGCTGATAATTATGATAATAATTATCAGTATGATTTTGTGCCGGACACGCAGTATTGGGGCGTTTCAAAAGTGGCATCGGTTTTCGAAGCCAAGGCAAACGGCAATAAAAAGGAAGAACTGAAAGCAGTGGCAATCGACTTATCCTATTCGGCGAATGTTTCGTATTCGATACAGATATTCAAGAATCCAGGAGATCCATCAGATCCTACCAGCGGTACCCCGATGCTGAGCAGGCCGCAGACAGGAGAGACCACATTTGCGGGATATTATACCATTCCTCTGGCGGAAGAGGTTGTGCTGGATCCGGGGGACAAGTTTTCAGTCGTGTTTTCTCTGGATTCCTTAAGCGGTAAGTCAATATATGTATCGTCTGAAAGGAGCAACATCTGGAACGGAAGAAAAAGCACTGCATCGGCTCAGGCTGGGGAGAGCTATATGTGGAATGGGTATAGCTGGATAGATTATGGCGCTAAAGAAAATGCAAATTTACGGGTAAAAGCTTTTACGGATAATTTAGAGGAAACGCTGGTCGTCCCTACCGGAATTAAGCTCAATAAGTCATCGGCAACCATACAGAAAGGAAAGACAGTGACGCTGGCCGCAACCGTTATGCCGAGTAACGCGGCGAATAAGTCGGTACACTGGTCAAGCAGCAATAGCAGAGTCGCAACAGTAGACGGAAATGGTGTGGTGACTGGTGTGTCGCGAGGAGAGGCAGTCGTTACTGCTAAAACCGAAAATGGAAAATATAGCGCCACATGTAAAGTAAAAGTTGAGGTAGAGGTCACAGATGTATATTTTAGATATCAATATAGCGGATATACAGTAGGCAGCATGGCAGAGGTCATGACGGCCTATGCGGTTCCTTCTGACGCGGATCAGACATTGAAGTGGACTTCCTCTAATACCAGTGTCGCAACAGTCGACTCCAAGGGTACTGTTACCTTTAAGGCGGTGGGAGAGGTTACGATTACTGCCACATCAGCCAATGGGAAAAGCCATTCCGAGAAGCTGATTTCAACGCTTCCAGCGGGAGGGTATATTGGAAATATCAACTCAGAACTGATTTCCTTTGATTTAAAGCATTCCGAGAATGGGTATTATTTAACCGGCGAGATTGTGGTAGTAGAGTGGGTGGACGGAAAGTCAACCGTTCCTACTGTTAAACCAATGATGACTTTCAAGTCCACAGAGGGCAAAGAAAAGATAGAAGTGTTCGTCACGCCTACAGGCACGAATACATATTATTTTGACAGGTTCATAGAGGGGCTGAGCGCGGGCAAAGAATATGTATTTGAGATTGCGTCTGGAGACACGAATAATTACAGCATGAATAAATCCATGAACGTCAGCCTGGCTACATCGCCAAGGATGGTGCCTATCAAAAATCTTGGCAAGATTGGCAGCCAGAAAATCAGCTACTATAAGGCTGACAATGGAGAAATGAGATTATTCAGGAGGACCTCTGACTATGTAGGCAACATCAACTCTGAGCTGAAGAAGACGGAACTGGTGACAGGGCCGAATGGGAACTATGTAAGTGGCGAGATTGTTGTGGTGGAGTGGGAAAATGGAGTGTCAACGGTACCCTTTGAGACACCGGAAATGTATTTCAAGTCCACAGACGGTAAGGAGAGCCTTCCTGTATTTGTCACTCCTACAGGGACGAACACATACTATTTTGACAGAAGTCTGGGCGATATGGATACCGCCAAAGAGTATGTCTTTGTGATTACATCAGGAGACAAGCTGAACGCGTCCCCAAACAGATCTATGATAGTTACAACGGCTGCAATGGAGAACAAGACAGGAACGCTGTGGGAGAGTGCGACACAATATGTAAGGTACCGCACGGATTCCCGAACAGGCGAACTCAGAGTATACGCAGTTAATAAATAACAGGAAAACTCGCTGCATCAACATGGATTTGGCATATGCAGCGAGTTTTTTATATTTTTTGGTGGCATATAGTATAAAATGGTATGTTTTCCAATTAATGAGGAGACAGCTTTGTCTAAAAAGGTTGAATGTGGAAAGGTTTTATGGTATAGTAAAGCACAGCGAGTCAGCAACGAAAGGATAAGGTTGAAAAATGTACAAAATATCGGTAGTGGTGCCCGTATATAATGAGGAAGGGAACGTGAGGGAGCTCCATCGGGAGATTAAAGAGGTGTGCGAGAAAAACTCTTATCAATATGAAATCATATTCATCAATGATGGGTCTGCTGATAAGACCGATGAAATCTGCCGCACATTGCATCCGATTAAATATATCTGCATGAGGCGAAACTTTGGCCAGACCGCAGCAATGGATGCGGGAATCAAGGCAGCACAGAACGAGTACATAGTGACGATGGATGGAGACCGGCAGAACAATCCGGAGGATATCCCTAAGATGCTGCAGTATCTGGTGGAAAACGATTTGGATGTGGTGTCCGGCTGGAGGAAAAACAGAAAAGACACGTTTATGAAGCGTTTTGTCTCGAGAGGGGCGAACTTTCTGCGTGGCGTCTTGGTGAAAGATGGGATACACGACAGCGGCTGTTCCCTGAAGGTATACAAAAGGGAGTGTTTTAAAGGCGTGAATTTATATGGCGAGCAGCATAGATTTATTCCGGCGCTTCTCAAGATTAAAGGCTTTAAGGTGGGAGAGATTGTTGTCGACCATCGGCCCCGTACTTCTGGAAGAACGAAATATAATTGGCATAGGACCATCAAAGGCTTTGTAGATATGATATCGGTATGGTTCTGGAATAAATATGCTTCCAGACCATTACATATTTTAGGCGGATTTGGTATATTGTTCCTGGGCTTGGGAGGAGCGTGCGGCATCTGGTCCGTAGTCCTGTTCTGTCTGGGAAGGAAAATGTCGGCGTATGTGATGGTGCCCCTGATGACAGTTTTTTTCTGTGTAATTGGACTTCTGATGTTTATCTTTGGCTTGATGAGCGAGATTATGATGAAGACTTACTATGGAGTCCATGTGGACATGCCTTATAACGTGAAAGAAACCATCGAGAACGCAAAGGAAGATTAGGAGAAAGCCACATGAATATATTGGTGGTATCCCACGAATTCCCGCCTATAGGCGGAGGGGGCGCGAATGCCTGCCTCTTTTTGACCAAGGGGTATGTACAGGCAGGCCATAAGGTGACTTTGGTCACCGTTTGGTATGAAGGGCTGGAGGAACACGAGAACCTGGACGGTTTAGAGATAATCCGGGTCAAGAGCAAGCGGAAACATAAAGAGCATTGCAGCTTTCAGGAGATGCTTAGCTATATCTTGAAGGTGCTGCCAGTGACAAGTAGATTGGTCAGAAAGGGAAACTATGATGTTTGTCATGTCTTTTTCGGCATACCCAGCGGCGTCATTGGATATTGGCTGAAAAAGCGGTATAAATTGCCATATATTATCCGTTTCGGCGGAGGGGATATCCCCGGTTTCCAGGAAAGGTTCAAACTGGTATACAAGGTGATAGCCCCATTCATCAAGATGATATGGAAGAATGCGGATGCGCTGGTTGCCAACAGTGAGGGATTACGGAAATTTGCGCTGGCTTTCTATGATAAAAGGGAAATAAAGGTTATTTATAATGGTGTGGATACGGAAAAATTTTATCCGGATGCTGCAAAGAGAGACAGGGAGCGAATCAACTTGCTGTTTGTTTCTCGTTTGATTGAACGGAAAGGACTCCAGTTCGTAATTCCTAAACTGAAAGAGATTCAAAAGGCAGCCGATAAGCAGATAAGGCTTACAGTTGTAGGAGATGGCCCTTATCGAAAGGCGCTGGAGGATTTGGCGGTGCAGTATGATGTGGCCGATAGGGTTTTTTTTGAGGGACAGAAGGACAAAGGGGAGCTTTTGCAATATTATCAGGGAGGAGATATTTTTATTTTTCCTTCTAAGCGTGAGGGGATGCCGAATGCTGTTCTTGAGGCAATGGCCTGTGGGCTGCCTGTTATTATGGCGCCATGTGAAGGTAGTGAAGAACTGATACAGGGGAATGGAATTATTGTGTCGGCGGATGAAATGTGGAAGGTATTGGGCATGGTAATGTGTAGCGAGAAATTGGAATTGTGGGGAAAAGAAAGCAGAAAGCGGGCTGAGGAAATGTTTTCTTGGGATAGTGCTGTTCAGAGTTACTTGCAACTGCTGTGAGGATATATCTTAAGGACGAGATAGCAGGCGTCTCAAAAAGAAACTTTATTGAGGAGCAGGGAATTTTTAGATATGAAGTGATTTGGGAATTAATTGAAAAGGTAAATAAGTCAGATAAGAAACCTTATCCTAAAATATTATGGGCATATTATGTATTCCAGCTGTGGTATAAAATGTATATAATGTAAGAGAAGTCGTGGGGGAAATGGAAAAAATTAAGCGCTAAGAAAATGGTGTTATATAATCCCCATAATTTTCCCAATATGCCATATATGAAAAGGAACTCGTCCGCTATTTTAAAAATACTAGGTTGGCCGTTTTTGAGTATAGAAGCCAGTGATGATAATGAATAAAGAAAAAGGCGCACAATCTGAGAAAAATAAGTGTTTTTAGTCACAAATATCACAAAAAGGACGAGGTTATTATGATTCGAAATGTAATTGCTCAGGGGGCTATTTTATTAAAAATTCCTGCAAGCTGGGATTATATGAAAAGAGGAGAACGGCTCTTTCACGCTGATAGGGAAGTCTTGTTGCAATATCAGGAGGAACAGTATGAGAAAGTTTTGATATACGCTTATGAGCATACAAAGTACTATCACCGTGTATTTGATGAAATTGGTCTAATAAAAAATGGAAAAGTCGACTCAAAGCTATATAAGGATATTCCCATATTGACAAAAGATATTATTCGAAGAGAAGGTGCCGCACTGATTTCGAACGAGGCAACTCAAAGGGGATTCTATGTAAATACATCCGGCGGCTCTACAGGAGAACCGGTAAGTTTTGCTCAGGATCGGGAATATTTTGCGTGCAATTTTGGAGATAAGATTCTGTTTGGCGTCTTGAATGGGAAAAGGCCTGGGGATAGAGAAATCAAGCTATGGGGAAGTGAAAGAGATATCCTTGAGGGTAGCATAGGAGTGAAAGAAAAGTGCATTAATTGGTGCTTCAATCGAAGGTTCCTGAATAGTTTTGTGTTGACCTTGGAGCAAATGCAAAAATATGTAAAGATAATTAATAAGGAAAAACCAGTTCAAATATGGGCTTATGCAGATTCCATTTATCAACTAGCGCGATTTGCAAACCAAAATAATTTATCATTGTTTTCACCTTGCAATATTATTACAACAGCAGGTGTTTTATATGATGAAATGCGCAGGGAAATTATGAAGGCATTTCCTCATACACGCGTACTCAATCAATATGGTTCAAGGGAAGTAGGTGTTATAGGGTGTGAAATAGGGGGAAGTCCTGGAATCAGGATTTTCGAGCATTCTGTAAAGGCAGAAGTTTACGATGGCATAACAGGGCATGTCTTACATCATGGTGATGGGGAACTGCTTATTACGAGTTTGACAAATTATTCCATGCCCTTGATTCGATACCGAATAGGGGATATGGGAACAATTGCTACTGGAATGGGGGGGCTTGAGGGGAGTTTTGCGGTTATAAAAAAATTAGCTGGACGGACAAATACTCATCTAAAAAGAAAAGACGGAAGTTTGGTGCATGGTGAATATGTGACCCATCTTTTTTATAATAAAGATTGGATTGAAAATTTTAGGGTGATTCAACATGGTTTCACAGAAATCGAGTTTCAGGTTGTTTTGAAAGATGGGTGCAACATAAACAGAGTGGAACTGGAACAGATGAAAGGAAATTTAAGGAAAGTGTTAGATAATTGTGAAATCCAAGTTAACTTTCTGAAAGAGATTCCGAAGCTAAAGTCTGGTAAATACCAATATGTTATCAGCGAAATAAACTAACACGGTGTTTTTACTATCGACATTTTGGGTTGAGTATTGCAAGAATAAAACAGAAAGTTTACTTCAGAAAGCATTGAAGATGAGGTAAGAAATGGAATTATATTTGATAGTGAGATTCGGTTATGGGATTGAGGGGGTGCTAAATGATTTCAGATAGTAGTGTGGGCATATATTATGCTGATACAAAAAGGTATCCTAATCGTAATGCAAATAAATGGTTTAGGCCGAACTGTATATATCCGGAATTTTGTGACTTTTGTACGACAGATATTTCGAGTGCAGAAAATAAAACATATGATGCCGTGAGAGAAATGCTTCATCTCTATAAGCTAGACGAGGAATACTTTGGAACACCCCAATGGAATCCTTTGAAAGAGATTATCAAGCCAGGGGATTATGTTTTGATAAAACCGAATCTGGTAATGGATTACAACCAATCAGGAGAGGGAACAGATTGCCTTTTTTTACAGCCCTCAGTGCTAGCGCCAGTGCTTGATTATGTGATTCTGGCTTTAAAGGGACAGGGACATGTTACTATAGGCGATGCACCTATGCAGGAGTGTAAGTTTCAAAAACTCTTGGATGAAAGCGGATATCAGGAGATGCTGGTATTTTACCGTGATATATTAGGCGAAACCGATATTTCGCTTTCACTTGTAGATTTTAGAGGACTTACCACAGATGTCGTGGGGAGGGGCAGCCGCCATCAAACTATACGCTCAGATGCAAGAGGAACAATAATAGATTTGGGTAATGAGAGCGAATTTGCCAGATATGATGAGGAACATTTGGAGCATATGCGCATTACAAACTATGATCCCGCTCGGCTTAAGTCTCATCATCATGCAGGCAAGCACGAATATTATATATCTGAAGAAGTTCTGTCTGCAGATGTTGTAATTAATATGCCAAAGCCCAAATCTCATCGTAAGGCAGGCTTTACAGCTGCCATGAAAAATATGGTAGGAATAAATGTAAGAAAAGAGTACCTGCCACATCACACTATAGAGAGCGACAGTCAGCCTGGAGATGCCCATAGAAAGAATAATTTTATGCGCCGGATTGACAATTCCCTTTATGATAAAAAAAACACATATGAAGGGGCGGGCATGTATCGAAGAGCCAAGGTCTTGTGGTATGTTGCAAGTGTAATTAAGATATTGGCAAACCATTTATATCATGATGAGCCGGAAGGAAATTGGTATGGGAATAGAACCATCAGCAAGACTATTGTTGACTTGAACAAAATTCTTTTATATGCTGATAAAAAAGGTGTTATGCAGACAACTCAACAGCGCAGAGTTTTATCTATAGGTGATATGATTATTGCTGGTCAAAAGGAAGGCCCTGTGGCACCAAGCCCTAAGCCATTAGGGGTACTTGCTATTGCGCAGAATTCGTTCTTGTTTGACGTAGTAATAGGTACTATGATGGGGGCTGATATTTCTCGTATTCCGCAGCTTCAAGATGCTTTGGCTGGAAACAGAAAGTATTCTATCATACCGCAGAATTTAAGTAATGCTGATATGATAGAGGATACTGAGAAAACCAAAGAGGAACTTAATGACCTAAAACGAAGGGTGGTAGTTGTATCCAATTGTGTTGATTTAGATGGCATTACTCTAGACAAGGTAGGTGGTGATAGGTGCTGGAATATAGAGCCGACTAGTGGTTGGAAAGAAGTGTTTTTTAGGCAATTAGGGTGAGGACCTTAAAGGGAATTAGCCATAGACAGTGTTATTTCTGGTACGTTGCATCAATATTTTAAGCGTAGTATATGGAAAAGTTCTTGATTGTTTGTGAGTAGAGAGTGGCATTTTGTAAAACAACTATTAAATATGGATTCCAAAACAGATGGTGGAATTAGCTCAAAAGAAACTAGAGGAAACAGAAATAGGAAGCAAAGACCATTGCAGGAAATTGTAAGCTATTTTGAACCTACTATTAGGTGGAAAGTGAAACTCCATGAAACTTATTTGGACTAAGATGTTGAATATTGCGAATAAAAAATATGCACTTCTATTTTGTTTATTTTTAATAGTTTTTACGGCATTTTTGTATCGTGATTACCTTACAGGAGATAAAGTTTTTGTATCAACAGGTGATGCGATGGACTTATACGACCAATTCTACCCAGATTTGTTGAATGTGGCAGAATATATTGAAAGCGGTGATACGCGAACACAAATGGATTTTTCAATTGGCTTAGGGTGTGAATTTAGTCTGGGAATACCAACTATATATAATATTGTATCTTTTTTTGGAATAGACAGGGTTGCATATTTGATGGGAATTGTGCAGATGATAAAAATCATCTTGGCAGGTATTTTTTCATATTTTTATTTCATTACAATGGGAAAGAATCACTATATTGCGTCCATCTGTTCGATATCCTATTCTTTTTGCGGACATATGCTTATAAGGCAATGGTGGTTGTCTTACGCCACGGAAGTAGTTGTACTGGTAATCTGGCTGTTATGTTTTGAATTATGGATGATGAGAAAGGATAAAAGGTGGCTGCCGCTAGGAACTTTTTTCTTAATAATAAATTTATCGTCTGTTTATTATGTTTTATTATATACCTTGCTGATGATTTCTTATATTTTGTTTCGTTATCTTTATGAAGGACGTATCAATGAATTAAAAAAAACAGGAAAGGATTTGTTCGCGACAGTAATTTGTATTGCTATTTTTACATATGGAATAGAACAATTTGCAAGTGGCATCATTAGTTCCGTATCGAGTGACAGATTTTCAAGTGGTGTTACAAGTACATCTCAATTTGGTAATTTTTGGGCTAATCTGGGCGAGCTTTTTACCCTTTTTTCTAGAACAGTTGGAATCAATATACTTGGCTGTGGGAAGTGTTATGTGGGTGAACTGGATTATCTGACGGCACCAACTTTTTATATTGGAATTTTATGTCTGCTTGTTTTAATCCCTGTATGGTTTGAAATGAAAAAAAGCAATAAAGTATTGATTTTTATAGTGGGATTCATCACGTGCGTCTATATTTTTATTAATCCGTTAAGAAGAATTGTTAATGGTTATGCGGATGAAAGTTTTAAAATATCATCTTTTTGGATACTGGTAATATACATTTATATTGTTGCTCAAGGATTAGAATCGCTCTTGAGAAATATGAAACGTTATCAATTGTTTTTAATTTTTGCAGAGGTTTCTGTTATAGAAATAGTAGGTGCTTGGGCTCTTGTTCAGGATAACTGGCTAATAGACAAAAAAATGATGCTGTTTACAATGGGAATGGCTATTGCCTATTTGCTGGTCTTAGAAGGAAATTATTTTTTGAATAATACTAAGGCTATCTGTAGAATTCTGTTGATGTTGGGGGTAATTGAAGCAGGAATACAGGCAAATTATTGTTTGCAAAATATGAGCGTTTTAAGTGTTAACTCACTTGCGGAAAGAACCTTGTACAATGACTATACAAATGAAGTGTTGGGTTATTTAAAAACAAGAAATGCTAGACAGGATTATAGAATCAATAAACAATATTTTTCCTACCGCTACAATGACGCATGGGCGCAGGGATATTATGGAACTTCATTTTATATGGGAGGAATAGGAGCTGGAGCAAATATTATACGTTTATATGACATGTTGAAGTTACCAACAGCTGGAGCAGGCTATAAATATGCCTATGGAACAAGCCCTTACACAGAAATTAATACTCTTCTGGGCGTTAAGTACATCCTGAGTCGATACCAGGAAATTATGAATTATGGATATGATGTATGCTATTTAGAACATGATATTTATGCATTAGAAAATCAGTATCAACTATCTTTAGGATATGGATATGATAGCTATATGTCATATGATGAATACTTGAAAATGGACATAGATTCCAGAAGAAAATGTCTTATAAATGCTTGTGTAGTGGAGGGGGCGGATGTAGAACAGTATGGTAATGTGGATTGTGTGAATTCACAAGAGATGTTATTTGACATCCAAAAATATAGTAAATATAAAATAGAACCAATAAGAGCAGATGGGATTTATTGGGTGCCACATAACAGTGAGGAAGATGTAGTTTTAGTTATAGATGCTTCTTTTGATGTGGCGGAAAGTGAATACAGGGCAAATTTAAAATATCTGGCAGAGAATAATTGGGTACAGTATCAAGTGAGGGTCGATTCAGAAGAAAAGCAATTATTCGAGATAAACGCATCAGGGGTATCCGCATTTGGCTTTTATTATAGTGATGGAAAGAATCTTTTACCAGTAGACCAGTTGGAATGCTACATTATTCCTCAGGGAGTATATTATGGAGAATATACTGAAGGAACGAAACGTTTAAGAAAATCTGAACTAAAGATTCAGGAGTTCTCGGGCAGATATATAAGCGGTAGTGCTTTATGCGATAGAGAGAAGATATTTTGTCTTGCAATACCCTATGGGAATTGGAATATTTATGTGGATGGAGAGGCAGTAGATACATTTTTAGTTAACATGGCATTTATTGGTTTTAATATTGATGCAGGAGAGCATTTCATTGAGGCTGAATACGTTAACCATCTTACAGAGCTTCAAATAATACTGCGTTATATTATATTCATAATGTGCATAGGCTGGATAGCTGTGCTGTCGATGAAGCGGAAGGAGAGGAAATTATGCAAGTAATAAAATATGCGTTTCAACAACATGGTGATCAACGTGGAATGTTGGTTGCAATAGAAGAATACAAAGATATTCCTTTCGAGGTAAAAAGAGTTTATTATATGTATGATACCAGAAAAGAAGTGCACAGGGGATTCCATGCTCATAAAAATTTAGAGCAGGTTTTGATTTGTGTAAATGGCTCCTGCAAAGTGAAGCTTGATAATGGAGTGGAAACGAAAATAGTTTCTTTAGAGAAACCATATGAGGGACTTTATGTTTCGAATAATATTTGGAGGGAAATGTATGACTTTGCAGAAAATACTGTTCTAATGGTTTTGGCCTCAAACTATTATGATGAAGAAGACTATATAAGAGATTATGATAAGTTTCTCGAATTTGTAAAAAAAAGGAAAGAAGGAAAATAAAATGCAGGTACCATTTGTATCTTTTGAACCAATGCATAATGAAATCAATACTGGATTAGAAAAGGCATTATTAGATGTCTTACATAGCAATTGGTATATTCGGGGGAAACAGGTTGAGGCTTTTGAAAGAGAGTTTGCTAATTATTGTGGTGCTAATTATTGTGTTGGCTGTGGAAATGGATTAGATGCATTATTTCTTATTTTAAAAGCTTATGATATAGGGTGTGGGGATGAGGTAATTATACCGTCAAATACATTTATAGCCACGGCTTTGGCTGTCACTTATAGCGGTGCGACTCCAGTATTTGTGGAACCAAATATAGAGACGTATACAATCAATCCTGCTTTAATTGAAGAAAAAATAGGCCCCAGGACAAAAGCTATTATTGCAGTACATTTATATGGACAGGCTGCAGACATGGATGCAATTGCTGCAATAGCAAATAAATATAATTTGAGAGTAATTGAAGATGCTGCGCAAGCCCATGGTGCGGAATATAAGGGTAAGAAAACAGGTAACCTTGGAGATGCTGCAGGTTTTAGCTTTTATCCAGGAAAAAATCTTGGTGCTTTAGGAGATGCAGGTGCTGTAGTAACAAATGATGTTGGGTTGGCAGAAAAGGTACGTGCACTAGCAAATTATGGTTCTGATTATAAATATCATCATATTTATCAGGGCAATAATTCTAGATTGGATGAGATGCAGGCTGCTATTTTGCGGGTTAAACTCTGTAAATTAGATGAATGGAATGGATATCGAAACGAGATTGCACAAAAGTACTTAAACAAGATAAAAAATGAGAAAGTTATTCTCCCTGTACCAAATATGTACGGGACACATGTATGGCACATATTTGCGGTTCGGACTGAAAACCGCGAGAAGTTTGAAAAATATTTAAATGAGTGTGGTATTGGCACCACAATCCATTATCCAATTCCAATCCATATGCAGGGGGCATATAAAGGGGAGAAATGGAAAAAAGGGGACTTTCCGATTGCTGAAAAAATTTCCATGACAGAACTAAGTCTGCCTATGTATTATGGTATGAAGGAAGAAATCCAATATGTAATTGAAATGGTAAATCGATTTTAGCGAGGAAAATAAGTGATGTTCTCATTTATAGTTATAGTTTATAATGAAGAAAATACAGTATTGGAGACGTTGGAAAGTATCAAATACCAGATAGTGAATTATGGAATAGATATGAAATTCCAAATTATTATTGCGGATGATAAGTCAAAGGATAATTCCAGAAAGGTTATTGATGCTTGGTTGGATAAAAATAGTAATTTATTTGAATTAATTGATAGATTATATTATGATGAGAATTTAGGAACCTGCAAAAATTATTCAAGAGCGTTGAGAAATATTCGAGGGGAACAATTTTTTTCTATTTCGGGAGATGATATAATCGCTAATATGAATATTTTCCTGAAGTTCAACGATTTAAAGAAGTATGATATTGTATTAAATAGTTCGTTACTTTTACACGATAAAGGAAAAATTGAATATAATAGAAAGAAGTATCTGACGATTGTGCTTCAGGGGTGTATGGATTTTAGCTATATTAAATGGGCAACAAAATTGGGCAGTCCTATTTTGAATGGGGCTATTTATAGAAAGGAATTATTGACAGAAGAAATATTGGAATATATGGATGCTTTTGACTTGGTGGATGATCGTCCCCGGTATTATAAAATGTTTCAGTCCAATAAGTTGAAATTAAAATATGATAATTCGCCGATTATTCTTTATAGAATATCAGACTGGTCTGTATCAGCAAAACAGGGACAATATTCAGAGCGCCATAATAAGGATATTATGATGCTATATAATGATATATTAAAAGATGAGACAAATTGTTTTAATCGAATAGTAATAAAACTTCAAAGAATCAGTTGTAATTGGAGGGGGAAGGGGTATATAAGAAATAAATTAAGGTACTTTACGCCGTATTATATAAGATTTTTTCTATTATGTGTACGAAATAGGAAAAAAATCCGCAATCTGTCGCAGGAATTACTCACAAACTATGGAGAATGGAATGAGAAATATTATAACACCATAAAAAAGGTACAGTGATATTATGCTGTTAGGAATTTTCAAAATAGATTTATTGGTGCTACATGTGCGATTATATTGACACAAATACTATAGTTTGCCTATACAGTTATGACAAACAATAAATGGGATAAAAACGATATCAAATTATATAAATTGAGGAGAAGATTAAATGCAGAATAAATTCAAGAAACTGATTATTGTAGGGGCAGGAGAATTTGCAGAAATTGCATATGAATATTTTAGGTATGATTCGGAATATGAAGTTGTAGCTTTTGCTGTAGAAAGTAAATTTATTTCGAGAGAAATTTTATTTGATATACCAATTATTGCATTTGAAACAATGCAGGAAAAATATAGTCCTAAAGAATACGAAGTATTTGTTGCTATTACATATGTAAAATTAAACCGTGTACGAACCAGATTGTATCAAGAAGTTAAGAATAAAGGATATAGTTGTGCTTCCTATATCAGTTCACGTGCATTTGTATGGCATAATGCTATCATTGGAGAAAATACATTTATTTTTGAGAATAATACGATACAGTATCATACAAAAATTGGAAATAATGTAGTTTTATGGAGCGGAAATCATATTGGGCATCGATCTGTGATAGAGGATAACTGCTGGCTTACTTCACATGTTGTTGTATCGGGGTTTTGCAAGGTGGGAAAAAACTCATTTTTAGGTGTAAATGCAACATTGGGAGATAATGTTGCATTGCCTGAAGATACAGTATTTGGAGCAGGTGCTTTAACGGTAAAAAGTTTGCAGGATGCCGGATATGTATACGTGGGAAGCCCTGCCCATAAAACAGGTAAAACATCATATCAGCAGTTTGGTATTGAACAATAAGCAAGAGGAAATGGAATGAAAAGGAGTTATAAAATTTATGCAAGGGAGTATATGAAATGGCTAGATATGCGATTAAACGGATAAACGAGTGTTCTGTGGAAGAAAAAAATACTTTAGACAACTTCATTTTGGATGGGAAGACGAATGGGGAATTTCTTAATTCAATTCGTTATCTGTCATACCACCCTGTGGGAAGATTTTTAGATGATTCAATTGCCGTTATGGATGTTGAGTCAAATTCTGTAAGGGGTGTAATGATGGCTGCATCTAAGTGTGGGGAAAAAGATACCATTATCTCACATCCGGGAACGACTTTCGCAGGACCGATTCTGCGCAGAAATTGTTCGATTGCTGAAAAAGAAGCAATAATCAATATAATGCTTGACTATTATGAAGCGCATTATAAAAGAATAATAATTAAACCATTGCCCTCTTTATTTGCTGAGCAACCAGCAGGAAGCATTGATTTTTGGCTACTTCGCAGAGGCTATCAATATGAAATGATTGGCTTGTCGAATGTGATTAATATAACAAAAATTAGTAATGAAGACGATATTTTTTCTTTGTATGATTCAGCTAAGAGAAACCAAACAAGAAAAGTAATCAAGAAACAACTTTTTTGTTTTGACAAATCGGAGAAAGAAATAAATGAAGATGTTTGGCAGAGGATGGCAGATAGTCTGGAAGCAAAGCATCATGCTAAAATAACTCATACATATGAAGAAATAGTGAAGCTTTATAATAGGTTTCCTGATAAAATTGTGCCTTATTATGTAAGAACCAAGGATAAGGACTATGGGGCTTTTGCCTTGGTATATAAATTTAAGAATGTTTTTCATACACAATATTTGGACACAAATTACAGCTATACAGGAGATTATCCCAATTTGCTTTTGATTTTTGAACTGATTAGGCAAGCACGACATGAAGGGTATGACTGGCTATCTTTTGGTATAAGCACGGAAAATGGCGGGCAATACTTGAACTATGGACTATATAACTACAAAGCTGGATATGGCGGTGGCGATATTGTTATTTCTGCGTTGACTAAAATTTGTTGAATTTTATGATTTTATGGAGGTAATGAAATGCAGCAAGGGTTTATCTACTGTCCTAAAGGGGAACACTGGTGGGAAAAAAATACTTTTATGACACCACATGCTAGGCTAGTGAAGCCGGATGTCATTAGAATCTTCGGGGGGGGTACGAGACCAACAAGGGATTAGCAGAATTAAGTATATAGATGTAGATGAGGCGAATCCTGGCAATGTGCTTAACATAAGCGATTTCCCATGTTTCGATATTGGAAATCCGGGCTGTTTTGATGATAACGGAGTAATACTTGGTGATATTATTGATATTAATGATAGGCTTTATATGTATTACGTTGGATTCCAGCATGTCGAGAAAGTTAAGTTTTTTGCGTTTTCTGGGCTGGCAATCAGTGATGATAATGGCTGCACATTTAAAAGATGTTCAGAAGTTCCAGTTATGGATCGAACAACGACAGCCAGATATGGACGCTGCATCCACACCGTATTATATGAGAAAGGTATTTTTCGTTGTTATTATGCTGTAATTAATGACTGGAAAAAAATAAATAATGTGCCGTACCCAGTATATAACATTTGGTATGCAGAGTCTGAAGATGGTATTCACTTTCCTGATGAGGATAAGCATTTGTGCATTGACGTAAGTGGAGATGAATATCGTATTGGAAGACCAAAGGTGTACAAACTTCCTGATGGCACTTATGAGATGTACTATACAAGAGATTTTGTAACCAAACAGTATCTTGCTGGCTATGCAACATCGAAAGATGGGATACATTGGAATAGATGTGATAATAGACTTAGGCTTAGGAAATCGGGAGAAAACTGGGATGAAGAGATGGCATGTTATCCGGTCAAAATAGTTACTCCCAATAATACATATCTTATATATAACGGTAATGGAATGGGAAAAGATGGAATAGGGTATATGCGCTTATAAAAGCTGATTGCTGGGTTCTCTATAAATTTATTATGTGAGGAGGACTCAACAATGATTTGGGAAAAAAGAGGACTTATTTTTCAGGCAGGTAGCGAAGTGGAATGGAGGAATAATTCTGCCCTACAGCCAACACCGCTATTGATGGGAGATGTAATCAGAGTATATGTAGGATTTCGGGATAGAAAAGGTATTTCGCGTCCCGGTTATGTAGATTTGGATGCAAGCAATCCAGCGAAAATAATCGGCATAAGCCCAAATCCTCTTTTGGAATTGGGAGAGGCTGGTTGCTTCGATGATAATGGGATGGTGCCCTGTACAATATTCCAAGAGAAAAATAAAATATATATGATGTATGCGGGGTATAACATTGGTTATCATGTTAGAATGACTATTTTTAGTGGACTTGCAGTCAGTGAGGATGGAGGCAATTCTTTTGCACGATGCCGTAAAATACCAATCATGGATCGGACGGAAAATGAGCGCTTATTTAGAGTTGTACATACGGCGCTAAAGGAGGAGGGCGAATGGAAGATTTATTATGGAGCTGGAAATTCTTTTATACAGGGAGAAAAGAAGACTTTGCCGGTTTATGAGATAATGTGTCTGCGGACAGATTCTCCATTTGAACTACAAACAGAAGGAAAAAAGATAATTTCTAATAAAGGCAATGAACATAGGGTAGGCAGGCCATATGTTGTGAAGAGGAGAGGAAAATATCAAATGTTTTTTGGGGGTGGTACAGAGGAAATCCCATATACATTAGCATATGCGGAATCACCAGATGGTATACATTGGAAAAGAGATGATAAAAAACTGGGACTTAAGCTTTCGGCAGCAGGTTGGGACAGTCAGATGATGGCATACCCGGCAATTGTTGATTATAAAGACAAAACCTATTTATTCTATAATGGAAACGAGTATGGGAAATATGGATTTGGATATGCAGAGCTACTTTCTGAAGACTAAATATGCAGGTATTATGTAAGAAAATTGACACCACACTTGCATCGTCTGTATTCGCAACGACTCTTTAAGATTCAGGGACGGATATACTTTTCTCTTTTATGCCTGTATCTCGTGCCCTTTGCAGTACCTGTGGTTATTGCGGGTACTGCATAATTGGTCACCAGAAGTCTCTCCAGATATTGCCCGACATGCTCCTAGTGTAGCAACATATTTATATTTAGGCAAACCAGTCCCCTATTCTGGAACTGGTGCCTCGAACTTTGGATACAGGGATACCAGTTTCTCTCTGGCATTGTCCGTCGTAAAGTGCCAGCAGATGTCTGCACCAGCGTGTTCCCATGCTGCCAGTTCCTGCCGGAGTTCGCCGATGTCTGCTATCCTCCGTGTAAGGCATTGCCGTGTCATGACGTTGAGCTCTATCTCTGCCATGTCCAGCCATCTTCCATGTTTTGGGGTATGGTGAATCTCCAGTTTTTTGGCGATCCGACGTGCCTCCTGAGCTGGAAAGGTCTTATACAGAGAAGCGACGGCATGGGTATTGAGATTGTCCATGACAAGTATAATCTTCTGTTTGTCAGGGTAGCTGGTGTCTACAAGGTATTTGATTTCCTCCGCCCAGTCGCCTGTAGTACAGTGATCACGTACACTTACATGGCGCACGCCGCCCAAAGGCTCTACAAACACAAATATGCTGCAGGTACCATTCCTGACATATTCGGAATCGGTTTTCTGGGTGCCCCCCCTGGACGCATCGGCAGTGGTTCCCGGACTTCGCCCAACAGCTGGTAAGGTTTTTCATCCATACACACTACCGGAACATCGGGATTATACGGCATCTCATAGATATCAAGGACATCTTCCATGCAGGCTACGAATTCGGCATTTTCCTTTGGCGGGATACACCAGTAGTCGTTTCTGTGAGGCTGGAGTTCGTTTTTTTAAGCACCCTGCGGCTTGTTTCCCTGCTTATGGGAGTTTCCAGCTCCACCCGGGATTTTTCTTCCAGCAGTTTCAGGGTCCATCTGGAATGGCCGTCCGGAGCGGGGCCGCAGGCAATCTGTATGAGCTTTGCCTCTGCACGTCCATCCGCCTTGCGCAGGGATGCTGCTGAATTTGGGCTGATATTATAACGGATGATACTGTCAATACCTTTATTATAGCAAACGACTTAAATAAATTAATTTTGAAATTGTGAGTTATATATGTTATACTTTCATTAGGAGACATAGCATATGAACACTCGCAAGTACAATACAGACCCCGAAGTTTTATTGGAACAGGGGAAAGCCATTATGTCGTCAACAGACGAGGCCAGATTCCATTTCAAGGTCTTTGCAGTAAACATGGTTCTGTCCGGATGCCCCGTCTCTCAGATAAGCGCCATGGCCGGTGTCAGCAAAGTTGCCATCACGGGCTGGGTAAAAACAGCCGATGAGCAGGGGTTCGATGCCTTAAGGCCAAGGCGGCGTTCTGGCAGACCGTCAAAGCTCTCCGCAGAGCAGTGCGCGGCCATTGATTCCGCTATACTGTCCGACCCGAAAGATTTTGGCTTCAAAGTGTGGGACGGCCCCAGCCTGTCTTCCTATATAAGCAGCACTTTTGGCATCCGGCTCTCTGTCAGGCAGTGCCAGCGCCTGTTCCATGACCTCGGCTATTCCCATATCCGCCCACAGCCATACCCAAGCAAGGGCTACGAGGATTCCGAAGAACGGGAGGCGTTTAAAAAAAACGGGCAGAAATAGAGAACGACGACTCCTTAATCCTTGTATACCAGGACGAAGTCCATTTCCAGATTCAGAGAACTGTGGCTTCCTCATGGTACAAAAAAGGAAGCGCCCCGACCGTAAAGTCGTTTCCCGGCCGTTTCAAGACTTCTTACAGCGGTTTCGTCATTCCGGAAACGAGGGAGCTGTTTGTGGCCAGACTGGAAAAATTCAACTACGAGACCACGATTTCATCCATCCGCAGCTTTTTGGAAGCCCATCCTGCCCCTGAGGGGAAGAAGTATGCCCTTGTCATGGACAATGCACCATGGCACAAGAAGACCATGCGCTTGATTGGGGAGGAACACGCCACGGAATATTCCGATATTTTTGCAAGAGTAACCTTTGTCAAGCTGCCGCCGTACTCTCCTGACCTCAACCCGATAGAACAAGTATGGAGAATTGCGCGCAGGGAAAATACCCATAATGTGTTTTTCCCGACCCTGGCCAAGCTTAAAGATGCCGTTGACAGGGCATTTCATGCATGGGCCGCACCTAATGCACAATTAAGGTCTCTTTGTAGCTTTGCGTAAAATTAATTATGTCGTTTACTATAACATAGTCTCTGATAAGGTTTGAGACAGTCGCAGGACAGACCGCATAGGTATGTGCAATCTGGGCATGTGTCAATCCGCAGCCTTTCGTTTCATCAAGATCCCGCAGGATTTGACAACGCTTCAGGACCGTCTTGCAGGTAGTTTTGTTTTTGATCACTTTGTTAAGATTGGAGCGTTCGTCATCAGTTAAGTTGATTGAATATACTTTAGGTCTCGCCATTAGGGGTCACCACCGTTTTCTTCTATCATAATATGTGGTGGCATATATTGGAAGGATTATTTGTCTATATATAAGCGTGTCGTTACACTAGAAGCGCACCAGTGTTATAAAAACAGGAATCCTTTGCACCTTAGTCTTTTCCGCAATGTCAGACATTTGATGAAATAAGGGCGGTGACAGATGAGTAGATGGACTATTATAATAACAATTGTCACCAAGAATATCTGTTTCCAGTGGAAAACATTCTGCCTATTCCAAAATAGGCAGAACAGAATGACAAAATCACTTGACAATATAGGGAGGATAGATATGTGCAAAAAGAATAATAAAAACAAAGTTATTTTAATTAGTTCGGGCTTTTGGGCATTGCTTGCCCATGGAATGGGATTGTTTAATAAATATTCCGTTCATGATGATACAGCACATCAGTTTTCTGTTGGCGCTACTTATTCCTCAGGAAGATGGATGTTGGGTGTCCTTGACGAAGCCGTGTCTAAACTAACCGGAAGTACACATTACAGTACCCCACTGTTCAATGGCACTTTGAGCATTATATTTATTGCGCTGATATGTATTCTTGTTTCAATGTTTTTAGAAATAAATAATTCTTTTCTAAATATTGGACTGACGGGAATTATGATTACTTTTCCTGTAGTAACAGGTTTGTTTGGATATATGTTCACAGCACCCTATTATTTGTTTGGAACACTAACAGGTGTTTTGGGATGTTATCTTTTATGTAAATATTCCGAATGGTATTTTTATCTGGTCGGAATACTTCTAATGGCCTGTTCAGTGGGAGTGTATCAGGCTAATATACCGATATGCATAAGCGTACTGTTAGTTTATATGATTAAAAAAGTAATTGAGCAAAATGGTTTTGAGTGGAAGGAGTTATTTAAGTTTATAATGTACTATATTGTTGCCTGTGTTGGATTTATGTCTGCATATTTCATAATTAATAAGCTTTTCCTTTTATATAAACATGCGGAATTATCAAACTATAAGGGTATAAACAATTTTGGATATACATCCATCACAGAATATTTCAGAAGAATTATTCTAGCCTATAAAGAATTTTTTAATCCAACAGATGATGTATCTTATAATATGTTTCCTTTTTCTTTGGAGGTATTCTACAAAGTTACAATAGTTATGACAATCATGTTGTCTGCCTATATTGCCTACCAAAAGCTAAGGGAAAATATTTTAGCGGGAATGTTTTTGGTGAGTTTAATGATTTTGCTCCCTTTGGCAGTAAATTTTATTTACGTAATGTGTGATGTCTCTGGAATTCATACGTTAATGATGTATGGGGGGGTGGGGACTTTTGTCTATTTTATTTGGCTTGTAAACTATATGAGTCAAAAAAATCCCCAATTTCCGAAAATAAATCAAGCTGTAATTATATTAAGCGCAACGTTGATTTTATGTATAAATTTACTCTATTGTCGATTTGCCAATATATGCTATTTGAAGGCTGATTATGTTCAGAAACAGGCAATCAGTTATTATACTACACTTATAACGCGAATAAAAAGCGTAGAAGGATATACGGCACAGACGAGAGTTGTATACATTAACGAATATCGTAAATCAGATGCAACTATACCTAGAATAACACAATTTGAAGCAATTCGGATTTCACCATATCACTGGTCATGTATAATTAATGATTATAAATGGAGAGGGAGTATGGTGCTGTGGTGTGGATTTAACCCTAAGACCGCTGATTCTGCCATGTACGAACAACTGCCAGAGGTTATTCAGATGCCATGTTATCCTTCAGATGGTTCCATAAAAATGATTGAAGATGTTCTGGTTGTTAAGTTTGCGGATACAACTACAAGTTATGAATGAGGCAGAATGTAAAAGAGGGCGTGTATGGAACGAAAATTGCATAAACTTATAATCACACGAATGATAATAGGCATTATATTGTTTGCATTTTTTTATGGCATAAAAGTGTATGCAGGAAATAGCGGTATTCCAATTAGGGATGCAAATGGTCTATTTGTACATCCTGGTATTAAGATTGATAGACAAAATGTTTCATTATATGTTGGAGATACAGTTGTATTGTCGGCAACGGCCAATAAACAAGTAGTATGGGCAAGTAGCGATTCCGATATTGCCACTGTAAATGAGTATGGTGTTGTAGTGGGAATGAAGGCAGGTACTGCTAATATCACTGCAAGAAGCGTTAATGGCAATTTTACAGACACTTGCCAGGTAACAGTAAAAGATGTAAAAAGTCGTATCTTGAAACTCAATCAAGAGACTCTTGTTATTGACTGTTATGCCACATATCAGCTGAATGCTACAATGTTGCCTAAAACTTTTGCTGGTACATTGATAATGTGGTCATCTTTGAACGATAATATTGCGCAGGTTGATAGTACCGGAAAGGTCTTTGCATGTGGTGTAGGTAGTACTATAATTAGAGCCGCAAATGAAGATGGAAGTGATATCGCAGTATGCCAGGTAAAGGTTATGACTCCGATAACTGATGTGTATTTTGGATATGCCGAAGAAATGTATGCCGGAAACTTGTTCCCTGTTTCTTTTTTTTACACATATCCGAGAAATGTGAGCAGTCAGCATCTGAGCTGGACATCATCAAGTCCAGATATAATCAGTGTTGATTCCGATGGTACGGTTTACCTTAACGGTGTCGGCAGTGCAACAATTACTGCAACAACACAGAGTGGAGCAAGTAATTCCGTGACAATTAATTCAGAGCTTCCAGAAGGTGGTTATGTTGGAGATATTAATTCAGAGCTGCTTTCTCTAGATTTAATACAAACAGGTAGAGGGGATTATTATTTAGTAGGAGAAATGATATTAGTAGAGTGGGTTGATGGAGTTTCTACCATACCATCTGATAATCCTATTATAAAGCTTAAAGCAACGGACGGAAGTGAGGAGATTGGGTTATCTGTTACATCATTTGGAAGTAATTCTTGTTCTTTCAAAGGATTGATTAATAGATTGTCTCCAAATAAAGAATATGTACTTGAAATTACAGCTGGAAGCCTAAATAACTATAGTCCTAACCGGTGTATGAATATCAATTTGGCATTATCACCTAAGATGCCCTCTATAAAAAATCTTGGAAAGATTGGAAACCAGAAGCTCAGCTGTTATCAGGCAGATAATGGAGAGCTAAGATTATGCTTGAGGACTTCGCCATATGTTGGTAATATTGAATATAAAGTTATTAAGACAGAATTGGTTGAAAAAGTTAATGGTAGTAGTATAAGAGGTGAAATTGAAATAACTGAATGGGAAAATGGAGTAGTTACAACACCCTTTGAGACTCCAATTATACAGTTTGTTTCCTCGGATGGCAAAGAAAACATTCCGGCATCTGTTTTGCCCTTGGGAAATAATATTTACTACTTTGAATATAATTTGCCAGATGCTAATCCAGGAAAAGAGTTTGTTTTTAGTATTACTTCCGGGGACAAATCAAATGTATCTGCATATAGAACTGTGACAGTTACAGTAGAGACGGAGGGAATTTCTACCAAGTGACTGGAGCAGACAATAAGTAGTTTTGTGCTAAAATCATAAAATCGGAGTATAAAAATTGAAGGATAATTCTTATAATAATATAGTGTTTTCTATGACTAGTAAAGCTATTGCGGTAATAGCTTATTTTGGAGCTGATATATTGTGCGCAAGAATATTACCTATGCAAGATTATGCATCTTGGGTATATTTTACATCTGTTAAAACGATGTTGGCATATATAGCCTATTTTGGATTGAATACATCCACAAAGGTACTAGTAGCACAAAGAACCAATGAAAAGGAACGTTTAAAATATTTGAAAGTCAGTATAAAAATTCGAACAATTGTCAATCTTTTGTTTGCGATATTGATAACTGCTTTATCTCAATTTTTGGCAACAAGATTAGATGGACAGAATCGGTATTCCAGTTTTACGGATATATTTTGGTTTATGGGATTGCTGGTACTATTTGAGTCTTTTTTCGAATTTTATAAACAACTTAGTTATGGACTGAATGATTATAAACAACTGTTACAGGTAACAGTCATAGAATTTGGAAGCAATATTATAGTTACCTTTTTTTTCGTGATGGTTTTGAGAAATATTTATGGGGCATTATGGGCATGTATAATAAGCGGGATTATTTCCCTATTGGCCTGTATTTTTTTGTTAAATAAAAATTACATGTGTAGAGCAAAAAATCTGAATATTGCAGATGAAACGGTCGTTTGGAAGCAACTATTTAAATATGCGTTTCCGCTTCTGGCCTGTGACATTGCAAACTTAATAGCATTGGAATTAGATACTGGTATGATTGGACTGCTTTCCAGCAAAGAGCAGGTAGTATTTTATAGCATTGGAAAGAAACTGGTTTCTAAGGCAGGGCATGTAAACTTAGCGATTGCAGGAGGCGTAATGACCTCCTTTGCTATCATTAATCATGACAACTATATAGAACAGAAAAAAAGGTTTAAGAAATATATGATTATAAATCTTATGGCATCATTGGGAGTCTGCATAGGATTGCTATTTTTTGCTTTATGTGGTGTGGGCTTGATATATGGGAAGGATTATACCGGAGCAAAAACAGTCATCTTGTTAATGGTTCCATACTATTGTATGTTTGCTATATCTTCATTTTTGGCATTATTTTTGGATTTCCAAAATAAGACAACATTTCGGAGCGTTGTTAGCATAATATCTACAGGATTGAATTTAGTTTTGAATTTAGTCTATATACCACGGCATGGGGCAATAGGGGCAATTATAGCAACATTAATCTCACAAATGGTATACTTTATTTTTGTATGTCTATCCAGTATAAAGATATGGAGATACAAAAAGTGTAAATGAGTATATACTAAACTCAGCAATCGTCTTATAAGGTGCCTACATAATGCTAGCAAATGGTTAAATAGGGGATTCCTACTATGAGTGTGTAAATGAAAAGAGTCTAACGAAAATTTGGCATGTAGTGTATACTTTAACATAGAGGAGGGTTAAAAGAAATGACAGCCAAGAAAAGATAGTAATGGACATGATGGAACTTAATTAGATGGCAGAGGGATTAAAAATACTTGATAAGTAAAAGGGGAAAGACTAATGAAAACATGGCTGGATGAGCTATTAGAAAAAATTGTTATGGCATTTCAAATTGGGGATAGCGAGAATATTGATGTAATATCCAAAATAGGGGAAGGATTTTCAAATGCAGAGGTTTATTCAATAGAATTGAAAGGGATATCAGAAACAAAAGGGCATTACTTTTTGAAAATAGATAGTGAGGCAGAAGAATATGAAAATAATGGAAACAAATTCTGCTTTTCAAAAGTGGCAAAATGTATAAAGAAGAGCAAGATAGATGGCTATTATGTCATGCTGCTCCAAATTGCCGGCATCAGCAGCGCTGAATATAAGAGCTTCTACTCAACTAATAGACCTAGTATAAAGATAGAGGCAGCTAAAAAAATAGTTGGGGAAATGCTGGAGGAAGCCACCAAGGGCAGAAATATTGTCGATGGGAAAATAAAAATTCCAGAGCTATTTAAAAAGCAATTGAAAAATAAGGTGGATATGGATGGTGTTATGGCTCAGTATTTGTCTAAATACTTATCTGGAAGCCCATTAGAAGATATTTTTTCAATAAGGATAAATGACAAGGTTTTGCCTAATGCATTCTCATATGCAGTAAACGAGATGGCTTGGAACCATAAAACAATTGATAATATGGCCTGCTGTATTCATGGGGATTTTCATGGTGATAATGTGTTTGTATCCCAGAAAAACAGTGACTACGCAATCATTGATATGGCCTCTTATAGAGAGGATGGATGGATATTTTATGATACTGCTTATTTGGAATATAGCCTTATGCTACATAGCATGAAAGAGGTGTCATTAGCGAAATGGCTTTACTATATAGAGCAGGTCGCCCAACAGGCATGGACAGAGATTGACTTTAGGGATAGCAGGGTAATTGAGACAATTGCAGAAGAGGAGGAAAAGTGGATTCAAACCAAAGTGAATGATGAATTCAACTATTTGGATCAATTGCGGAATGCGCGTTTGCTGGCGCGAGTTTTAGTTGGGCTAAACTATTCAGGCAAGAGGAAAATATCAGATGAATCGCGGCTAAAGGCTTATATGTTTGCATGCTGCTATCTGAAGCGCTTTCTGCAGGAAAAAGGAATCAGCAACATTTCCTCAAAAATATATGAATGGAAAAGCGATTTAGATATAAACGCAGAAGCCAAGGAGCTTAGCCGCTTTTTAGAGTTCGCAGGAAAGTTTAATGAAAGTCAAAATTATTATTTGGTTTTAGGACAACAGTGGGATTATTCAGAAGCAGTTTCAATGAACTTAAGTAAGATACAATTTTCCGGTATCATATCCTTTTGCAGGGAGAAAGGCCTTGAAAATATATTGCAGGAAAGACAGATATTGAAGTATGTAGTCCCAAATAATAAGCTTACTTGGGATGGCATAAAAAAGGATAGTACCTGGTGGCTCTATGCTGATGGGATGGAAGCAGATCCGGAGTCACAGACGGATGGTTTCGGGAAATGGAGAAATAAATATAGGTATTTTCTGAATGAATTTGCAGATAAAATGATGGCATCTGTAGGGGATGACGATTTTTTGTTCATAATTGATGGGACGAAATTTGTGCGGGAAGGCGATAGGTATATCAATAAGCTATTGGATGGGCTGGATGCGATTGAAAGCGTGAAGGTTAATATTGCTGTCCTTGCCGATTCAAATGGACTGCTCGAGGAGAATCTGGATAATTATGAGAACCTGGACATAAAGGTGTTCAGAATTGGGATGGAAGATATTGCCGAATATTGCAATATATATTTGTCAGGCGTAGTGGAGGATGTTGTTTATATACCAAATAGACAGAAACGTATGGGTATTCCGCTGGAGAAACAGGACCAGCAATATATCGAGCAGTATACAACGTTGGTTCATGAGCAGCTGATACGAAGAGAGAATATATTGGAAGAGAGTAAGAAATATAGATTTTTTTATGGAGAACCGATTACATGGACTGCGATTGAAGAGGAACTATATGTGAAGCATAAGAAGATTCAGCTTTACGAAGATAAGATGCGCCAAAAGCTGGAGGATGGAAATAAAGATCAGATATTAGTTTCGATTCAGCATTCTCCTGGGGCCGGGGCCTCCGTCCTTGGAAGGGTTATTTGCTGGCATCTAAAAAAGGAATATCCCACGTTTGTATTGAAAAATAAATTTAATGACGATGTTTATGAAAGCCTGTTGCGAGTTTCGGCTATTTCCGGAAAATATCTGTTAGTATTTTTGGATGGGAATTACGACCAAAATGATGTCAACCAGTTCCTTTACCGAACACGAGGCTTGAGGATATGCGTATTATATTCTTGCAGGGTATATAATACAAGAATAGATGATGAAGAGATGCTTTCTATTTTAGAAGCGAGAGATGGATATCTTTTCAGGGACGAATATGAGAAGGTAATGAAAGAGTGGAAAAAATATGATGAAAATGAATGTAAAAGACGCAGCCAAAGCATGGATAAACTGACCACGGAAAATAATATGATTGATTTCCGAGTTCCGTTCTTCTATGGCATGAATGCGTTTGAGGATGACTATCAAGGCATTCATGAATATTTAACGGATGTCATAAAATTTATGGATACAAATGAAAATATGGAGAAAGTAATTCTCTATATTGCATTGATTTCATATTATACGGAAGACAAAGGATTAGGTTTTAAATATGCAAAAAAACTATTAAAAATGGAGAAACCATCAGGACGAAACTTGTTGAAAGATTTGCAGGATAACTTCCCCAGTATAATTTATATAGTAAATTCTTCATACCGCATATGCCACCCGGTTATTGCTAAGAAAATATTGCAGATGAAATTCGCGAAATTTCAGTCAGAGGAATATAAAAACTTTTGTATACATTTTATTGATGATTTAAGGAAATGTGAATCCGACATAACTCTTTCTGATAAATTCTCTGAGTTGCTGATGGATATTTTTGTCAAGAGGGACACAGAGGATGAAATAAAAGAGAGTGGCAATCAAAAAAAAAGTTTTTCACAAATCATTTTGGAAGTAAGTAATCCAAACCTTCAGGAACAGATATATGAAAAGCTTGTGAAATCATTCTCGCAAATTTCACATTTTCATCAGCACTATGGGAGGCTGATTATTGCGAATACGCCGACTCATTTAAAAGAGGCAGAGGAGCAAGTGAGTGAAGCAATAAGACTGGAAAGCAATAATGGGTCTTTCTATCATTCGCGCGGTAATCTTTATGTGCAGTATGTGTTATATCAAATTAACAATACTTATAAGAAATTGAGCGAATTTGACCTGTTTAATAAGTTACGCCAGTATGTTGATTTGGCAATCTCTGATTTTGAGTATTCGATTCAATTAGAAGAGTATGGAAACAATATATCGGATTTGGTATATCCATATACTTCAATTGTACAAATTACTACAACATTTGTTCATGAATTAGCAAAAAGGTCAGGCTATTCAGGAAATGAGAAAGATTTCTTAGAACAGGATAAGGAGATAAGCAGATGGAGTAAAAAGCTGGTTGCCAAGGCCATTTTATATGATATCGATACAGAGAGCAGATATGGCTCCATTAGAGGCAATAGTTTTTATATGAGTACCAGAAATTATCTATCTCGTTTTAAATGGACTTCTGATGAGCTGGAGACGAAAATTAAAGAATGCCCGAAAGACTACGATTATCAGATTGCATATCTGGGGATGTGCGTTCCGGAAAAAAGTGCATGGAAGCAAAAGAATCAGAAACAGATAAGTCATATTATAACATATTGTGAGAATTTGCTGAAAGCACAATTGTATGAGACAGAAGGGATTTTGTGGAAGTGGTTTAATGCTTATGTTCGATTAAGGCAGCCGGTTGATGTGACATATACGAAAATGCTGGGGCTTTTGGAAACATTGCCAGATCAGGATACAAATGCTACGGCGAACTACTTGCGCTCAGTGCTTTATTTTTGCAAATATGTGCAGACGGAAGATGAAAAGATGGTAGACTCTATGAATGACTGTCTGAAAATTTGCAGAAATTTAATTAAAAATAGGAAGAATCAAAGCGCAACCCATTATTACTATGTGAATCAAAAGGAAAAGGGCAAAAATATTCTTCCATTAGAATTTGACAGAGAGGATGCATGCTGGTTTGATGCAACAGTAATAAATGTGGAAAGCGTTCAGAGCGGGTATCTCACCTTGGATAAAAATCCTAAAATACGTGCCTTTTTTGTTCCGAAGCATACACAGCTAAAGAAAAATCAGGAGCTTGGCAAGCCTGTAAAGGTAAAAATCGGCTTTCGGTTTGACGGTTTGAGTGCATGGGATCTCGAGGAAAGAAAGGAGGAAAAATGAGTAATAGAGTCAGAACAGTAGAACGGATTGCCGTGGACTGCTTCAGATAGTAAAGAAGAAATTTCTAAAGTATGTTATGGATGAAGGGAGTAGATACGGAATGAATTTTAACTCTTATAGTTTTATTCTACTTTTTCTGCCCATGGTTATTTTAGGGTATTATATGCTAAACCGAATCAGTATAAAAGCTGGGAAAATAGTTTTAATTGTTGCGGGTGTTGTATTTTATTTGCAAGCAGGCATAAATATGGCCCTTCTTTTGGCATTCAGTATGGCATTTAACTTATTATTTGCAAAAGGAATCTATTGCAGTAAGCGATATCGAAGAACGTTGGTGTGGGTGGCTATAACATGCAATGTGGGATTATTGTTTTACTTTAAATATTTTGACTTTGTTGCCGAAAACATCAGTCATTTATTTAAATTTAGCTATACTTCCCAAAACCTTATCTTACCATTGGGAATTAGCTTTTTTACATTTCAGCAGATTTTATATCTTGTAAATATATATCGAGGTGAGATTAATGAGATAGATTGGATAGATTATGTGGCATATATTCTTTACTTTCCAAAGCTGTTGATGGGACCGATTGTCGAACCAACGGAGCTTATCTCGCAATTTAATGACGTAAGCTTAAAAAAGATAGACTGGGACAACATATCCTATGGAATAAAGATGTTTAGCTTTGGCCTGTTCAAAAAAATGGTTTTAGCGGATACATTTGCAAGAGCGGTATCTTGGGGGTACGCGAACTTTGAGGCTGTAACATCGATGGACTGCTTTTTAATAATGCTTTTTTATTCATTTGAGATATACTTCGATTTTAGCGGATATAGTGACATGGCGATTGGGACATCGTTAATGTTGAATATAACCTTACCCATTAACTTTGATTCACCATATAAGGCAACTTCCATTAGAGACTTTTGGAGAAGGTGGCACATGTCTTTGACGGGGTTTTTGACCAAATATATTTATATCCCGCTTGGCGGGAATGCCGGGGGGGTACTGCGCACATACATTAATACGATGATTGTATTCCTTATAAGCGGAATATGGCATGGGGCGAACTGGACTTTTATATTGTGGGGAGCTTTGCATGGGGCATTAAGTGTTATAAATCGTATTTTTGATAAACAACAGAAGAAGCTGATGGAAACGATTAGATGGGGCAGCACATTTTTTCTGGTTAACATATTGTGGCTGTTGTTTAGGTCTGATTCAATTACACAGTGGTGGGATATATTGGGCATCATGTTTTCGTTTCAGAACACAGCTGTCAGTGAGGGGCTGATTAATTCTTTTTGGTTACCAGAATCAGACTTTATTAATAACCTGTTTCACCTTGAAGGTTTGAACATAACTATAAGAGGATTATGGACATTGATTTTTGTGATTTGCGGATATTTCATTTGTCTGGTTCCCGCAAATAACTATAGGAGATTGCAAAAGAATAGTTATATTACTATGGTGTTAGCAGCAATAGTATTTGTGTGGGGATTCTTGTGTCTAAGCAGTGAATCGGTATTTGTCTATTTTAATTTTTAGGGTGGATATTATGAAAATAAAGTCAAAAAAATGGATAATGGGATACTTTATAATAGTGATAGGTCTTTTGGGAATAGTAGGAAGATGGGTGGTTATGGTTGACCCGTTCTTTCATTATCATGAGCCAGATATAGCAACCTATTTTTATTCTTTAGATAATGAGAGAAGCCAAAATGATGGAATTATCAAAAACTTTGAATATGACGCAGTGCTTACTGGAACATCTTTGGTTGAGAATTTTAGGACATCGGAAGTAGATTCACTTTTTGGAGTTGATTCGATAAAAATATGCTTTGCAGGGGCATCTTATAAGGAGATTAATGATAATCTCATTAAGGTATTAAAATATAATCCTGATGTAAAAATGATAATCCGTGGTTTAGATATGGCAATGTTTTTTGATCAAAGTGACAGAATGAGGGTGGATCTTGGCGAATTCCCGGAGTATCTATATGACAGTAACGTTTTTAATGATGTCAAGTATGTTTTTAATCGGGATGTCATTTTCAAGCGTGTATATCCAATGACAAAAGCAAATGACGAAGAGGAATTTGAGCCGGGGATTACCACATTTGATGAATATTCTAATTGGATGAGCGGTTATACTTTTGGCGTGAATACAGTATATCCTAAAGGGATACCAGTGCAGGAGGCTGGTTCGCCTGTACATTTAACAGAAGAAGAAAAAGCGACAATTCATGAGAATATATATAAAAATGTGATTTCACTTCCGGAAAAGTATCCCGGTGTTGCCTTTTACTATTTTTTCCCGCCGTATAGTATTAGCTTTTGGCAGAATTTGGTGAGAACTGGAGGAATCTATAAGCAAGTTGAAGCGGAACAGTATATAATTGAGCAGATTTTGGAGTGTGAGAATATTAAATTGTTTTCCTTTAATAATAGGACAGATATTACAACTGATTTAAACAATTATAAGGATACAGGGCACTATGGAATGTGGATAAATAGTTTAATGTTGAGATGGATATATGATGGACGATATCTTTTGACAAAGGATAACTATATGGATTATTTATTGCAAGAATTCGATTTTTACGCATCTTATGATTACAATCTATTGAAAAATCAGGTCGACTATGAATATGATTATTTTGCTGATGCGTTATTGAATAAAGAAATCAATGGTGTAGATCCAGTAGAGATATTGGTAAATCTTTATGAATCCTGCGATTTGGAACAGGCTCAAATAGTCGAAAACCAGTATGACAATAGACTGGGGATAGAATGTGTCGGTACATTGGGGAGAGAGATAGAAAGTAAAGAGCCGGTAGCGGATTATTTGCTAAATTCAGAATATATAGGATGTAAGGTGACAATTGAAGAAATTGATGACTATAGGTATCTTGTATTTTATGGAAAAAGGAACGCTCAGCATGGACAACCAGGAGTATATGTATATGATGAAGATGGTAAAATGGTAGCTGAGCTTACGGAGGATTGGTCTAATATTGATGACAGCTGGCATGCATATCTGCTGGACATTAGTGAGGTAAATGGTAAGGCTACCATTATATTTAATGGTGGATACATTAATGAGAGTGGCAGTCAGGCTTCTTCTTATACATTTAGCAATATGATTTTATACTAAGAGGAAGGCAGATTATTGGGTGATAGTAAAGGAGACAAAAGTGAAAAAGCATACTAATTTCCTTGCCATATGCCTCTCCATTGCAATACTGGGATGCCCAATGCCCGCACAGGCATCCGGAAAAGCATGGGAGAGCGTAGAAGTGGAGGGCTTTTCTGAACTTATGGAGGAAAAACCAGTGTACGCGCTGGTCTATAATACATATGAGTATCAGGTAAAGGAAAGCCCGGGAAGCCTGGAATCTGTCGTTACGGTATCCAGCGGCCAGCAGGTCATTCTGCAGGACTGTACACTGGTAGGCAGAGACTTATGGTTCCTATGCGATATCGTCATAGACGGTACCCCCTACCAGGGATTCATAGAGCAGAAATATATCATATCCGGGGACAGGCAGTATAACCAGTGGCTGGAGGAGATAGATGCCGGAGGCTCCGATGCCATAGTCTATGCGGACGCAGCCGGGGGCTCAAGCGTCCGGAGCAGCGACTTTGCCAATTATGTAAACCAGTATTTCCCATATGAATACAGACAGGCTTTGATAGAATTGCACCAGAAGCATCCGCAGTGGAACTTTGTTCCGTTCTATACCGGGTTGGATTGGAATACCGTAATCCGTAATGAGATGGTGCCCACAAGGAATCTGATTTATAAGACCGCGAAAGATGAGTGGAAATCAAAGGCAGAGGGGGATTATGACCCTTCTACCGGAACCTATATCGGGAAGAGCGGCCCTAACTGGGTTCAAGCCTCTCAGGAGGCTGTGGAATATTTCATGAATCCGATGAACTTCCTTGACGAAAAAAGCATTTTTATGTTTGAACAGCTGACATATGACGCTGATGCGCACGTGCATAGCGGTGTAGAAGCGGTTCTGCGGGGGACATGGATGAGCAATAAGGCATTGGAGGATGGTTCCTGGCCCTCTTATGCCGCCGCGTTCATGGAGATTGCGTCCAGGACTGGCGTCAGCCCTTACCACCTGGCATCCCGTATCAGGCAGGAGCAGGGGACGGCGGGCGACTCTTCGCTTATATCCGGTACAGTGGAGGGGTATGAAGGGTATTACAATTATTTTAATATAAGTGCATCTGGCAGCACCAATAGTGAGATAATAGCGAATGGGCTGACCTATGCGAGGAAAAGGGGCTGGAACAGCCGATTTGCTTCTTTGCTGGGCGGGGCACAGATAATTTCTTCCAGTTATATTTCAAAGGGACAGGATACGCTGTACCTGCAGAAATTCGATGTGGACGGATCCTACGATGGTCTGTATTCCCATCAATATATGCAGAATGTGCAGGCACCGTATACTGAGGGGCAAAAGGTTTTCGATGCCTATAATGCAATCGCAAGCATAGGCAACAGCTTCGTCTTTAAAATCCCTGTGTATAATAATTTGGGAGTCTATGAGGGAAATATAAATTCGGAACTGAAGTCTTTCGCCTTAAATAAAAATGCTGAAGGAAGATATTACTTACAGGGAGAAATCGTGGTGGTGGAATGGGTGAACGGTGTGTCCACCGTACCCCCGGAGAAGCCGGTGATGTATTTTGAATCCACCGATGGGGAAGAGAAAATCGATGTATATGTGACGCCGACAGGAACAAATACATACTATTTCGATCGCTTTATAGAAGGGCTGACGGTGGGCAGAGAGTATGTTTTCAGGGTAGAGTCCGGATCGGAGAAGAATATAAGCGCCGCAAAAAGCATGACGCTGCTTTTGGGCAATTCATCCCTGGCGGGCAGTGCGGATTTGGGGAAGCTCGGCTCGCAGATGCTGCGCTATTACACGAATTCCAGAGGCGAGCTTGTTATCTGTGCAGAGGAATATCATTATGTCGGCAATATCAATTCGGAACTGAAGGGCCTAACTCTGAATACAAATGAACAGGGGGCGACATATCTGGCGGGTGAAATCGTGGTGGTAGAATGGGTAGACGGCGTCTCTACAGTGCCTTCGGAGCCTCCAGTGATGGCATTCAAATCTTCTTCAGGAGAGGAAATCACGGTTTTTGTGACACCGACAGGAACAAATACCTATTATTTTGACAGGTTTATTGAGGGCCTGAAAGTCGGAGAGGAATACTACTTTGAAATCAGCAGTGGGTCATCTTATAATATAAGCGATTATAAGACGATGCGGGTGAATTTGGATACCTCTCCCCAGATGGAGCCGGAGGCGGATTTAGGGGAAACCGGCGGCAGCACGCTTGCCTATAAACGCAATGGGGCAGGGGAATTAACCATATTCTGCAAGACCAGGGAATATAGAGGGGACGTCAACTCGCAATTGGAGCGTATTGAAGGGAGGAATGTGGATGGAATTGACTATATTAGCGGCGAAATCATAATTGTAGAGTGGGTTGACGGAAAATCTACAGTTCCTTCCGCTCTACCGAAAATGTGGCTGGAATCCGAGGATGGCCTGGAGTCCATGGAGGTTTTTGTAACGCCGACGGGAACAAATACCTACTACTTTGACCGAGGCTTTGGATATCTCCGCCCGGAGGTAGGGTATACATTACGAGTGGAGTCTGGCTCTTTATGGAACCAATCGGAGCATAGGAGCATGATTGTGATTGTCGATGGCCTCCCGCAACAGGAAGGCTTATTATGCCAGACAGAAGCACAGGACATCGGATACCACATGGATGGAGAGTGGCGCTGGCTTGTTATATGTGCGGAAAACCGATAGAAATCGACGATTGATATGGACAAATCCAGAGAGGATGTTGTATGATAAAGAGCGGAGGCAGCTGATCTGGGAGCATCTGGCATATTCAGATGAAAATAATGAAATGAGGAGGAAGATAGGATGAAATGGAAAAACTGGAAAAAACTATTGGCAAGTGCTTTGGCTTTAGCATGCGTAGTTGGACCTCTTGGGGTGATGGAACATAGAGTTAGGGCACAGGAATCAGAAAAGGCAGAAATAAACGAACCTCCGATTATAGAAGAAGGGGAATATATAGATTGGAATAATATGGAGCCAGGAACCTCGGCACAGGTTCCCATGCGCGTAAACACTCCTTCAAAAGCGGACATTGTTCGATATTTTTCATCGCATAGTGTATTTCAGGAATATAATACCAGTTTTGATGTACAGCCATCGGCCTCTGTTCCATATTCGTTAGGAAAGGTGAGCGATGGGACATTGCGCGAGGCGCTTTGCGCGCTGAATGCGGTGCGCTATGTTGCGGGAATAGGTGCTGATGTGACATTGAATGAAGAGTATAATGAGCTGGCTCAGGCGGCCTCCTTAGTCAATGCCGCAAATGGAGTAATGTCGCATTATCCTAATCATCCCAATGGTATGGAGGATGATTTATATAGGCTTGGATATAGAGGTGCTAGTAGTAGTAATCTTGCTTATGGGTATGGCCCCAAGGGGTATTGGAATTTTTGGGACTATATTGTTCGAATGTGGATGAATGATGGTGATTCCGGTAATATTGATAGAGTAGGACATAGAAGATGGGCCTTGAATCCTGATATGGGGCAGGTGGGATTTGGAATAGTAGAGGTGCCAGATGGCTATTATACCTATACTCACACCGCTATGTACGCATTTGATTCATCATCTATTGATAGTAACTATTATGGCGTGGCATGGCCTGCCCATAATATGCCAGTGGAACTTTTTGAAGATGATTTCCCTTGGAGCATCAGTATGGGGTATGCGGTAGATGGAAATGCTGTCAGAGTGCGTGTCAGAGACATTGATACACAGCAGGAATGGAACTTTTATAATGGGAGTCCGGATGGATATTTCAATGTAGATAATGACTATTATGGGCAGCCGGGATGTATTATTTTCAAACCGAATGGAATCTCCTATAATGAAGGGAAAAAATATGAAGTAGTGGTTTCCGGATTGCCGGAAGAGTTTTCTTATGTAGTGAATTTCTTTTCTGTTGCCAACGCTTACATAGGTGATGTAAATACGGAGCTGCAGCTATTTTCATATGATGAGAGTAGTCATTATCTGAGTGGACAGATTGTGGTAGTGGAGTGGGTGAATGGATTATCCACGGTGCCGAGATATGTGCCGAAGATGGAGTTTGTAGCTGTGGATGGATCTGAGAGCATAGAGGTTTTTGTTACACCGACAGGAACGAACACTTATTATTTTGACAGGCTGGTGGCTGAAGGTTTGACTCCTGGGAAAGAATATGTATTTAAGGTAACCTCTACAGATCCGAATAATGTAGGCGAAAATATAACAGTGCCCATATATACGGGAACATCCGGTATTGGATCCAGCGGAAAGCTGGGAAGTGTCAAAGGCCAGGATATTCAATTCAAGACAGGTTTGGACGGGACCCTGATTTTATATGGCACAGATCCTAATGCGCCATATGTGGGAAATGTGAACTCAGTGCTGAAGCAGGTACAATGTACCGAAAGTGATTTGGGATATTTTGTGAGCGGTGAGATTATAATTACAGAGTGGATTGACGGTGTTTCCACAGTGCCGAGGACGACACCAATTATGACATTTGAGTCATACAATGGGACGGAAGTGAACGAGGTGTTCATGAAGTGTCTGGACGGTACGAATACTTATTACTTTGACCGGAACCTGAATGAGGGATTGACTGAGGGGACAGAATATATCTTCCGCATACAGCTGACAGAGCAGAATAATGTGTCTGAATTAAAGACCATGGTGGCTACGACGAATGAGATGGACGAGAAAGAGGGGGTCCTGTGGGAGACAAACAGCCAGATAGTGATGTTCAAAACGGTTCCGGCGGATGGGGATTACCAACTCAGGGTATATGGCATTAACAAGTAAAAGCGATTGCAAATCCGGAAAGCAATGTCTGACATTGTTGGGCATTGCTTTTCGTCTGCCTGTGGATGAGATGCAGGCACTGTGTCCATAATATTAGAGAAAGGCAAGGGATACGAAGTATATGGAGCTGGATATTGTATATGTCACATACAATTCCGAGAAGTGGATTGAATCATGCTTTGCCTCCTGGATAGATAAGACAGGCAACAATGAAGTGAACATCATAGTGGTAGACAATGCTTCCGAGGATGGCACATTAAAGTTGCTGGAGGACAGTCGGCAAAAGATGTCAGAGTATTTCAGGAGTTTTCAGATTATACGGCTGGACAGGAATATGGGATTTGGTGCGGCGAACAATGTAGGCTTTCGACAGGGAACCGCGAAAATTGTGTGTTTCTTCAATATCGACACAGAGATAATGGACACGACAATGGAAGCGTTGTCAAAATGCCTTGAGGGAACGGAAAAAGATATTGGGCTATGGGAACTGCGGCAGGTGCCCTATGAGCATCCAAAGATATACAATCCGATTACATGGGAGACAGACTGGTGCAGCGGAGCCGCCTTTGCGGCACGCAGAAAGGCTTTTGAAGAGGTTGAGGGATTCGAGGAATGTTTCTTCATGTATGCGGAAGACGTGGATTTGAGTTGGCGTATCCGGCAGCAGGGATATCGTATCCGTTATTGCCCTGAAGCCCTGATAAGGCATAAGTCATACGCTGTGAAGGGAGAAATCAAATTTATGCAATATGCATATGGCATGAGAAATAATTTGCTCATGAGGTTTCGATATGGAAATCTGAAGGATATTGTACAGGGCTATGCCCTTTTTGTAAAAATGCTGATAAAAAACCGGATGGGCAGGGATTTCAACAGACGCTTTTTGTCGGTCATGAACAGTCATTGGAAATTGGTGCCTTACATTTGGAGGAGCAGGGATAGGACGAAGCTGAAACCTCATTTTTACGGAATGGATTATACGGAAACGAGGCAGGGAGCCTTTTACGAATACAGACCATTGGCGAAGAAGGTAAAAATCATGGCATTTATCCTGGACATAGGGGAAAGCGGCCTGGAGGAGACGGTGCAGTGCATAGAGAGGCAGACATATCCTGTGATAGAGCTGCATTGTGTTCACAGCGTAAAAGAAATAGAGGCTATTGTGAAAGATACAGGACAGGATACGTGGTTCAGCATCATGGAGGCATCTTTCAGAATATATGCCGACCATTTTGAGACTTTGGCGGGGGCGGTTACAGATGGCTGTGAGGTGTTAGGCTCTGTGAACAGCTGTGGGCAACTGCCATATAATATTGGGTACTATATATTTTGCAGTGATTTTTATGAAAAATATAAAGATGGGAAACTTGACGAGCTATGTAAAGAGAAGGCGGTCCGGATAGAAAAACAGACCGTATGCGGATAAAAATGCAAAGGAGAGGAAAGAAATGCTTAAGAAAAATATCGATTTGTGTAACAAGAAAGTCCTGATAACCGGAGCTGCTGGCTTTATCGGAGCCAATCTGACAGCTCAGCTCCTGCGGAGATATGAGAGTATTAGTATTATAGGCATAGATAATATGAATGAATACTATGACGTGACTCTCAAGGAATATCGTCTTCAGCAGATAAATGAACTGCTGAAGAATACATCTGGAACATTCCGATTTATAAAAGGTAATATTGCGGATAAAGGTGTTATTGAGAAATTATTTGCCGAATTTTGGCCGGATGTTGTGGTGAATCTTGCCGCGCAGGCTGGAGTCAGATATAGCATTCAGAATCCGGATGCCTATATTGAGGCGAACTTGATTGGATTCTATAACATCCTTGAAGCATGCCGCCATAGCTACGATAACGGCATGAAAGGGGTAGAGCATTTGGTCTATGCCAGTTCTTCTTCTGTGTATGGGAGCAATAAGAAAGTGCCTTATTCTACAACGGATAAGGTCGATAATCCGGTATCGCTATATGCCGCTACTAAGAAGTCAAATGAACTGTTGGCACACGCCTATTCCAAACTTTACGGAATTCCGTCCACCGGACTTCGCTTTTTTACTGTTTATGGGCCGGCAGGACGTCCGGATATGGCTTATTTTGGGTTCACAAACAAGCTGGTCCATAATGAAACAATCAAGATATTTAACTACGGAAATTGTAAGAGGGACTTTACTTACATTGATGATATTGTGACAGGAATTGTGGAGGTGATGGAGCGCGGCCCATTGCCCAACGAGGACGGTGTCCGGTATAAGGTATATAATATTGGCAATAATCAGCCCGAGAATCTTTTGGATTTTGTTGAGATATTACAGGATGAGTTGAAGCGGGCAGAGGTGCTTCCGGCAGATTACGATTTTGAAGCGCACAAACAGCTGGTAGGCATGCAGCCGGGTGATGTGGAAATCACATATGCGGACACTTCTGAGCTAGAAAGTGATTTTGGCTTCAAGCCCCATACTGCCTTGAGAGAGGGACTGAGGAGATTTGCAGAATGGTATAAAGAATTTTACTAAAAGGACTTTGGGGCCATTTGTTCAGAATAAGGGTTGTGTTTATAGGACTGGAGCAAATCCGTTTCTATCATACAGGTTTGCTCCAGTTTTGCATGAGCATTGTAAATTTGAGCTGCTAATCTCTTTTGAACAAATCGCGTGTATATACCTTAAAGGCCACACTGTCCAGGCATGCGTCATAACGATTGGCAATAATGCAATCCGATTCCTGGAAGAACTTCTGTAAATCATTTATTACTTGACTTCCGAAAAATGTGCTCCCATTCTCAAGAGTGGGTTCATAGATAATGATATTTGCGCCCTTTCCTTTAATGCGCTTCATGACACCTTGTATTGAGCTTTGGCGGAAATTGTCGCTATTGCTCTTCATAGTCAGGCGATAAACGCCTACGGTTGTAGTTTTTTCATAGGATTTGTCGTAGTCTAGCTTGTCCGAATAGGAATAGTAGCCGGCTTTTTTCAGCACTTGATCCGCTACGAATTCTTTCCTGGTACGGTTAGACTCTACAATGGCTTCAATCAGATTTTCCGGAACATTATTATAATTAGCCAGCAATTGTTTCGTGTCTTTGGGCAGACAATAGCCTCCATAACCAAAGGAGGGATTGTTGTAATGGTTGCCGATTCTGGGATCAAAACATATGCCTTCTATAATCTGTTTTGTATCCAGTCCCTTTACCTCCGCATATGTGTCCAATTCATTAAAAAAGCTTACACGAAGCGCCAGATAGGTGTTGGCAAAAAGCTTTACGGCCTCTGCCTCTGTAGAGCCAATCAAAAGGACCGGAACCTCCTCCTTTAATGCTGACGCAGACAGAAGCCCGGCAAATGTTTCGGCGCGTTTCTTTGCGATATCGTTCGATGTGTCATACCCTACAATGATTCTGGAGGGATACAAATTATCATATAAAGCCTTTGTCTCCCGTAGAAATTCAGGACTAAACAGGATTCGGTTTGTTTGCAGCTGCTTGTTCAGCTGTGCGGTATATCCTACAGGAATAGTGGATTTTATTACAATTGTTGCCTGCTCGTTGGCTTCAAGGGCAAGCCTTACCACGCTTTCTACTGCGGAGGTATCGAAATAATTGCTTTTGCTGTCGTAGTTCGTAGGTGTTGCCACGATAATGATATCTGCATTGCGATATGCCTCCAATGCCTGTGTGGTAGCTGTCAGATTCAACTTTTTCCCTTTTAGGTATTCTTCCAACTCCGCATCTTTAATTGGAGAACACTTTTCGTTGATTAATCTCACCTTTTCGGAGACAATGTCTACTGCCGTGACGGTATTTTTCTGCGCCAACAGGACTGCTAACGATAAGCCTACATAACCGGTTCCTGCAACTGTAATCTTCATATTTGTTTATCCTTTCTCATTCTATATGTTTTTTGCTTTGATTGTCCTGTATAATACCATAATTAAGGTGAGAAGTCCATGATTTAATGGCATTTTTAATGCAATTTCTGCTGTTTTCTAATCGAAAAAGTATCCATCGATTCCTATATCGAAAAGGGCTATCCTGCAGGAGGCTGTGGAGCGCTTCAGGGAGCGTACTGGGAACTATGCGGAGCGGATTCTCGCAGACCAGATATATGGGATTCGCGAGAACTGAGAGTACTGCAAGGGACACGAGATGCGCCTGGCCGGCTCCGCCTGGGAAAGCCGGCCGCTGTAGTTTCAACATTGGCATCTGTATTCGTGATGAAGCTCTTTAAGATGCAGAGATTCTATATTAAGTTTTTACACGGCTTAACTGAACTTAATCAGCAGAAACTATGCAAGACCCAACTCCTTTAAGGCATTTTCTATAGCTACATATATCTTTAGAGCCTGCAGACAATCTTCCTCATCTATATGGGTGCAGTCGGCGATATCCTTATATCTTGCTTGAAGATATCTAATTCTGTCAAGCTTGGTTTCGCCGTCCGCTTCGAACTCTAATGACCTTCTTGTATCTTGGATTGAGCCCATATAAAAATATAAAATGCTTTTTTTACAATCTGTTTGATACAAATAGTTCAAGGCATATGTCTGCTTATGATTTGCAAGAAGCCATGCCAATGCCTCGTTAGGACGTGACTCCATTAACTCCTCTCTTCCGTCAATAAGGTCATCTAATAAATTTGAGGATCGTAATGTTTCGCTAGAGAAACTCTCTTCAAGATTTACATAATAGCTAGTGCTGTTTCCGGAAGAGGTAACCGCGTCATCTAAGGGGGCGTTAACAGCGCAGCTATTCAACCATATAGTAATCTCGCTTTTCATCATTTCATCTAAATCATTCCCGCCAATATAAAACGTAGCCTCATAAAGCTCTTCATACTCTTTTTGATTGATTGGATAACCTTCAGGATGCTCTAATTTAAACTTTACCCACTCAGTTTCGCTATCAGGTAAATCAGGGTTTGGTGCAATCGTGGGTGCTGGTATTGGTGTCGGTATCTGTATTGGTTCTGGTGTAGAGATTGGAATTGGCACTGGTGTCAGCGCAGATATCGGCACTGGTGTTGGTTCTGGTTCAGATGTTAAGGTTTTTACTGCTGATTGAATTTGCTGAACAAAAATTGGAACATTCTTGTAATTAAACAGACAACAGACCAGCATGACTATGCTCGCAATAATGATGCATTGAACTCTTTTCTTTTGCGCATCGTCGTTTCTCTTTTTACTGTTAGTTTTTTCAGTGCTTATTGCGTAATGTTTTACAAGCCCCGCTATATACTGGCATAATTCATCTGAATTATCCGACTGAGAAGCTTCTTTAATCAGGCTATCCAGCTTTTTTCTGGTCTTATTTTTCTTTTTTTCATGATATATTTCTATCCCCTCATATATAATTATACCCAAACATACACATACAATAATAGTAAAAGAATTATAGGGGATATTCGTTAAATTTATTCCTAAGAGTGTAAAAGTTGTCGTTAATATGCCAAGAACTTTTGGCATTATTTCATCTTTCATCGGATACCCTCATTGAATTCAAATTGGTGCATCAGTATTTTTATGATTATTACATTATCGTCATCTGCCCTGGTTTAAATAATAGGCATAATTCCCATTTTTTATCAGTATTTACACCTTTTTCCGTTCTATCATATAATTTGGAAAAACTATGGAACACCTTGCACAACAACTCTCTAACTGATTTGAGCATAATGTGCGTCAGCCCGGGAAGAATCAACAAATCATTTGAGAATATCGCAGGGAGGTGAGGGCATTTTTGCTGTGTTGCTGTCGGCATCTGTGCGCTTTTATGAAGCCGTGGGAGCTGGTTGGAAAAAACATAAAGACGCGCAATAAAATTTGATAAGGCTTTCAAAGAGCCTGTTGCCAGATAATCCTCCATATTCGCGGATTTTTTTCAGAAATGCTCTTTCTCGTCCTCATTCAGGCAATTGCGGTCAAATATGTAGTCGTGCTTATTATACAAGTCTTTGATGACCTGGCATATCTCTACGGAGAAAGCGACAATCAGCGCATTGGCAGAATACGAATCGCTTTTCCAGGCGGAAATCCGGAGGAGCATGGAGGCCAAAAACCCCAGAAAACTATTAGATATGGAAAATGTCCGATAATTCATTGCCTTTTGGGAAATGATATAGTATAATATGGCAGTGAAATAAAATCAACAAATGCCATAGACAAAGGGGACGATATGCTGAATAAAAAATCGATTTTGATTACGGGCGGAACAGGGAGTTTCGGAAAAGCCTTTACTAAGTACGTCCTGGAGCATTATGAACCAAAGAAGATTATCATTTACTCCCGGGATGAGTACAAGCAGTTCATCATGCAGAACCAGTTCAAGGAATATGCCTCCAGGATGCGTTTCTTCATCGGCGATGTGCGCGATAAGGAGCGGCTCGCCAGGGCCTTTAACGGAGTGGACTACGTGGTGCATGCCGCGGCGCTGAAACAGGTGCCTGCCTGCGAGTACAATCCTGCTGAGGCCATCAAGACCAATATACACGGCGCCCAGAACGTAATCGATGCGGCCCTGGACAGAGGAGTAAAGAAAGTGGTGGCCCTGTCCACGGACAAGGCGGTGAATCCGGTGAACCTGTACGGCGGGACTAAGCTGGTGTCGGACAAGCTGTTCATCGCGGCCAATGCCTACGCCGGAAGCCAGGATATCTGTTTTTCCGTCGTGCGCTACGGCAATGTGGCAGGCAGCAGGGGATCGGTCATTCCTTTCTTCCATGACATCATCCAGAACGGCGGCACAAAGCTGCCGATTACCGATTACCGGATGACCCGTTTCTGGATTAGTCTCCAGCAGGGTGTGGAGCTGGTGATAAAGGCCTTTGGGGAGGCCAGGGGCGGCGAGACATTCATATCAAAGATTCCCTCTTTCAAGGTCACGGACCTGGCACAGGCGATGCTGCCCGGGTGCGGGATGCCGGAAGTGGGAATACGCGAGGGGGAGAAGCTGCATGAAATCATGATAACAGCGGAAGACTCCATGAATGCCTATGAATATGACAAGCATTTCATCATATATCCTCAGATGGTCTGGGACGAGAGGCGGCGTGCGGTTCCCACGGGCAAAAAGGTGCCGGAGGGGTTTTCTTACAGTTCAGGCAAAAATACGGAGTGGCTTAGCGTAGAGGATATCCGGAAGCTTTTGGAAACAGTACGGTTTGAGTGACACTTGCGATTCAAAGGCGGCAGATGACCGCCTTTTTCTTATCTTTTTTACTTTTCCTAAAAAGAACCGATAAAAATTTTATGTTTCCTGGCATTTTTTTGCCCCAAAAGGACCAAAATGAGTCCCATTGCATTGCGCTTTCGAGGTAAAATAAAAGAAAAAAATGGACCAGAAATGGTTCAGAGCAGAGGTGCAGTTTTGATACAGAAGATAAAACAGGACAAAAATGGAAACATAGGGAAGAACATCAGGGCAATCAGACTTGCCAAGGGAATCGGGCAGACAGAGCTCGTCCGTATGCTGGATTTGCGGGGAATCGCGATTACCAGGGAATCCCTCGTGAAGATTGAGCGAGGCGTGCAGCATGTTTATGTGCAGCAGCTGCGCGGAATCAAGAACGAGCTGGGGACAAGCTATGAGGAGCTGCTGAAATAGACTGCCCAAATGCCGACAGCGAATCCGGCCGGGATATGGCATGAAATCCGGTCATAGGGACAACTATATATGGCGGCTGGAGAGTATGGGCGGAAACCTGATGGAAAAAGGGGTGGCGGCTTTGGTTTGCAGGGCGCCACTTTTGCATTCGTGTATTTTTCGGAACAGAATTCGACGATTCCTGACTATTTTCGCTTTAGGGATTGACAAAATGGACAATATAGTGCAAAATGATTACAAAGTTGTAATCTAATTTAAAGGAGGAAAACATTTTGTCAAAATTACTGAAAGCATTATCGAACAACAGGAGAGAGGATGTACGTGCCAGATTGGCTCAGCAGGACGAGGAGATTGTCCGGCTGAAGACGAAAGTCAGGAAGCTGTATGTGGAAAACGACGATCTGGAGCGGGAGAACCGTCAGCTGAGGATTCGGAACGGAGAGCTGGATGTGGCTTACAACAGCTTAAAGGAGATACTCCGCAAGCGCAGCGCCCGCACATCGTGAAGCCGGAAGATGTGAAAGCGGCAAAAATGTTTTGACAGGACTATTTTGATGTAGTAACATGGTATTGTACAAGAAAAGGAGGTGAGTGAACCATGAAGGCTAACCACAAGATTACAGGAGCGGAACGCGAAGTCATGGAAGTGCTGTGGGGACGTACCGAACCGATGCAGACCAGAGAGCTTCTGGAGGAGATGAAGGAGAGAGGGAAGAAATGGAAGAGACAGACCCTGAATACTCTTCTGTTCCGTCTGGAGGAAAAAGGCATCGTAAGCCGGAAGCGCGCCTATGTGGAGGCGGCCCTGACCGAGGAAGAACTGCTTCAGGTACAGACCCAGGAGCTGCTGGACGATTTCTATGGCGGGGAGTATGGGAATTTCTTTGCCGCCCTTACAGGGAACAAGGAAATCGACAGCGAGAGCAAGAGCCTGCTGGACGGCTTGATGAAGAAACTGAAGAAGAAATAGCGAAGGGGGACGGCTTGGCACGAGAGGAAAAACTTAGGGTCAGGCTGTCCATACCGCCATATAAAAGGGGAACCGCGATGGCCGGGCTTCTGTGCTTTGGGCGGGAAGCCCGGAGGATATCGCGGGAAACGAAATGCTTCGGTTTTAAAAGGGCCATGCTGTTGGAATTTGTGGATGGCGTTCAAATGCTGGAACCGCTGATGGCGGCAGCGCGGAATCCGGGCGTAGTCAGTACGGCGAGCATAGCCGGCGCGGCATATAGGATTGGTGCGAGGAAAGCCGCCTGCCAGGGAGGATGTCCCGGGGCAACGGGTCACAGCAAAGTACGGAGAAAGAACATGCTGTCTGCCGGGCGAGAAGGGCTGACGGGCGGACGGTAAGCAGGAACATGAAAGAGAAGTTGTATAAGAAAGGGTGAATTTACTTATGAAGACAAGAAAAATGAGAAATTTGAAGAGAACAGTTGTGGCAGGCCTTGCTGCTTTTATGATGCTGGCTGAGTCCGTTACGGCGTTTGCGGCTCCTGTGGATGCCCATGATGAGGGATGCGAGTGCGCGGAGCATGGGGCGGTTATCCTTTATGATGAGCAGTTTGTGGATATGGAGGGGAATATTACGCCGGTTAGTGACGTTAATTCGAGGCTGGGAACGATTTGTCCTGGGCATAAAGCTGTGGCGGGATATTACCAGACACATGTAGCAGATGGTAAGGGCGGATGCGTTGTTAAAACATATCATAGTACACAGTGTTTATATTGCTATACGATATGGGTAGGCGATTTATGTTCCGTTACTGAATTTGTTAAGTGTTCGCATGATGTAAAATAGAAAATTAGAATTTTGAAATGACAGTAATTATCAGGGAAGAAAAGCTTTTGCTCAGAATCTCGGATATCAATTATATGGTGATAGAGAAAACTGGAAATTGGCGGCTTATGCATTGGTAAGCCGCTAATTTCGTTAGGATACGTGTGAGAAGATAAGAGAAGGCGGAAATGGGATATTTATTGTTAATGACCTTTGCTGGAAGTGCCCTGTTCATTGGATATTTATGTTGGAAGAAAATATTAGGGAGCTCTATGACGCAGTGCATGAGATATAGAGCTTTGATGATGGTAATGTTGGTATATATAGTGCCATGGGCATGGATTGAGGGCATATATAGATGGACTATTGGGCTTTTTTGGCCTGAAGAAGTAGCTGACGGTATAAAAGGACTAATCAATGTCGCAAATATAGAAACAAATGAGATTGCTTATCAAACAAAAGGATATCGGTGGTTGATGCTGATAATGCTGGTATGGTTTGCTATAGCAATAATGCTATTGTTGATTCGGGTAGTAAAATCTATCAGGAAGAGCTACGAGCTCCATGCCTTGGCTATAAAGTGTGAAGATAAGAATTTAGAGCAAACATTGAAATGCCTGCAGGAAACGATTCGGTACAGGCACAGGCCAGAGATAGTGTGGACTCGAGTAGATAATGAGACTTTTACGCTTGGTACCATAGTGCCTGTCATTTTCTTGCAGAAAGAATATGCTCAGGGAGATCTTTACTGGATTCTAAAGCATGAAATGACACATATTATCAGAATGGATTTATGGGTGAAGCTATTGTTGGAGTTTGTTTGTTGCCTTCATTGGTTCAATCCGTTGATATATCTGTTGGAGCACGAGATAAGATATTTATGTGAAACCTCTTGTGATGAGAGGGTGGTTAAGGGCTGCACAGAGGAGGAATGTAGGGCGTACACAGATTTGCTGGACAGGAATAGGAGTGACGATAAGCCCCGAAACTTGTTTGATAGTGCTTCGGAGGACGGTAATGAAATTGATAAACGGATAGCTTTGCTGAAAAACAGGAAATGTATAAGGGCTAGGGAGAAAGCCGTCACAATATGTATTTTTGTGTTGCTGGTATTTCTGAGTTCATTGACAGCTTTGGCATATCCCAAAGTGCATCATGTTAAAAGTGAAACGATAAGTGTTGCAGAAGATTCTGTGGATGGTAACAACTTCTGGATATATGATTATGCAGAAGATGGATATGATACATCTAAGAATATAATTCTGTATGCCGAACAGTTCGTAGATGAAAATGGGAAAGTTTATCCCATAGATTCTGTAACTGAGCAAAAGACTTGCCCGAGACATAATATCATATCAGGTATTGTCCAAATACATGAAAAGGACAAAGAGGGCGGATGTACGCTTGAGACTTATGAGGGTACCAGATGCAGAGAGTGTGGTACTGTGTGGAAAGGGGAGTTGCTTCATAAGACTAGAAAAATTCCTTGTATCCATTAACGTGCTTTGTGCAGACATAAAGAGGCTTTTGGACGAAAGAGGCTCATTCATTTCTTTCAGGCAGGTTATTGCAGTGGTGATAATGACACTCAGCTACAGAGATGAATTGGTATATGATACAGATGATAAGGCTGCTGAATAGATTTCCAAGCAGGGAAAACATACTAATGTTTCCCCGCTTTCTTTATACAACAAGACCAAAGTCCATAATAATACAGCTCTTCGCATGCAAAAATACAGAAGGACGGAAAGAGGCATTTCATTGCGTTTGAAGAAAGTCGCAAGGAAAAATACAATAAAAAAGCAAAACACAGCTGGTACAGGCCCTTCCCTTTCAAGGAGAATTGAGCGGACTTGCTGCTGCCATATGCCGGAAGAGTTGGTGGCTTACAGCTGCAAAAACTTCTCTGTCAACATTTGTCGATGACTTTCTCTTTACAAGAAGTCGATATTGTCTTATGATAGTATGTATAAAAGGGGAATCGGAAAGGGCGGTAATAGCGTTAGCTAGACCGCCATTTTCGTATCTGCAGACTATACTGCCCCCCCCGGCTTTACAAGCCAGAAGCCTAATCCGGAAGCCGAATCTGAAAGTATTGGAATTCTTCTCACAATCTGCTATAATGAAAAAAGTCTGACGAACCAGTACCATCCAAAAACAAATCCCCCTAAAAGGAGGCACCCCTAAATGAAATACGACTATCTGATAGTAGGCGCCGGCCTCTTCGGCGCGGTCTTCGCCCAGGAGGCAAAGAAAAAAGGCAGGAAATGCCTCATAGTAGAGCGCCGCAGCCACATAGCCGGTAATATCTACTGCGAGGAGATTCACGGCATCCAGGTGCACCGCTACGGCGCCCACATTTTCCATACCTCAGACAGGAGAATCTGGGACTATGTATGCCGGTTCGCGGAATTCAACAACTATATCAACTCCCCCATAGCCCGCTATAAAAAAGAACTCTACAACCTGCCTTTCAACATGAACACATTCAGCAAAATGTGGGGAATCGCCACGCCCGACGAGGCGAAAGCCATCATCGAATCCCAGATTGCTGATTTGGGGATAACGCAGCCCGGGAATTTGGAGGAACAGGCCCTCTCTTTGGTAGGCCGAGACGTATACGAGAAGCTGATAAAGGGGTACACTGAGAAGCAGTGGGGCCGCGACTGCCGTGACCTTCCCGCATTCATCATCAGGCGCCTGCCCCTGCGCTTCACCTACGACAACAATTACTTCAACGACAGATTCCAGGGCATCCCCATAGGCGGCTACACAAAGCTGGTGGAGAAGCTGCTGGAGGGCACCGAGGTGCGCCTGAACGTGGACTATCTGGAGCACCGGCAGGAGCTGGACGCCCTGGCCGGCAAAATCATCTACACAGGCATGATTGACCAGTTCTATGACTATGCGCTTGGCGTCCTCCAATACCGCAGCGTCCGTTTCGAGACCGAGGAGCTGGAGACGGAGAACTACCAGGGAAATGCCGTGGTGAACTACACGGAGCGCGAAGTCCCCTACACCCGAATCATCGAGCACAAGCATTTCGAGTTCGGCAAGCAGCCCACCACCATCATCTCCCGGGAATATTCCAGCGAGTGGCAGAAAGGCGACGAGCCCTACTATCCAGTGAACGATGAGCGGAACAATGCCCTGTACGAGCAGTATAGGGCAAAGGCGGAGAGTGAGAAAAAAGTCATCTTCGGCGGCAGGCTGGGCGGTTACAAATACTATGACATGGACAAAGTAATAGCGGCGGCGTTAGAGCTGTGCGATACAGAATTGGGAGACACAGAATGAAGATAGGAGGCAAACGGTATAATGAACATTATCTTACTGTCAGGAGGCAGCGGCAAGCGCCTGTGGCCCCTGTCCAATGACATCCGCTCCAAGCAGTTCGTCCGTATGCTGTCAGACGAAAACGGCGGCTTCGAGTCTATGCTGGAACGGGTCTACCGCCAGATTGCCGCAATGGATTCCCAAGCGCGTATTACCATAGCCACAGGAAAGAAACAGGTGAGCCTGATTAAGAACCAGCTGGGAGACAAAGTGAGCGTCTGCGTGGAGCCCTGCCGCAGGGACACTTTTCCGGCAGTCTGCCTTGCTGCCAGTTACCTGAGAGACGTGCAGGCAGTGGGAGAAGACGAATCCGTAGTGGTGTGCCCGGTGGACCCTTATGTGGAGGCATCCTATTTCGAGGCCCTGAAAGAAATGGCCGGGATGGCGGCGGCAGGCGGCGCGAACCTCTATCTGATGGGCATCGCCCCCACCTATCCCAGTGAGAAATACGGCTATATCATCCCCGCATCCACCAATCGGGTAAGCGGCGTGGACACTTTCCGGGAGAAACCGGACGCGGCCACGGCGGAAAAGTACATTGCCCAGGGAGCCCTCTGGAACGGCGGCGTGTTCGCGTTCCGGCTGGGCTATCTGCTGCGGAAAGCCCGCGAACTGCTGGACTTCACGGATTACCGGGATTTAGACGCCCGGTACTCAGAGATTAAGAAAATCAGCTTCGACGTAGCCGTGGCAGAGCAGGAAAAGGAAATCCAGGTGCTGCGCTACGAGGGCCAGTGGAAAGACCTGGGAACATGGAACACTTTTTCCGAGGCCATGGCCGATTACGCCCTGGGCCGCGTCATGCTGAACGAGACCTGTGAGAATACCCATGTGGTGAACGAACTGAATATCCCCATCCTCTGCATGGGCTGCAAAGATATGGTAATCGCCGCCAGCAATGACGGCATCCTGATTTCGGACAAGGAGCAGAGCAGCTATATCAAGCCTTTTGTAGAACAGATAGAACAGCAGGTCATGTATGCGGAGAAATCCTGGGGCAGCTTCACGGTCCTGGACGTGCAGGAGGACAGCCTGACCATCAAGATAGCGCTTCTGCCCGGACATGCCCTCCACTACCACAGCCATGAGCATAGAGATGAGGTCTGGACAGTCATGAGCGGCAGGGGAAAGGCCGTGATCGACGGAGTCTGGAGGAACGTGGCCCCCGGGGACGTGATTTCCATGCCGGCAGGCTGCAGGCACACGGTGTCGGCGGACAGCGAGCTGAAAATCATAGAGGTGCAGATGGGCAGAGATATCTCTGTGGAGGACAAGCAGAAGCATGAATTGTAAATTGTTCTGCTAAAAATTGCCTTTTCAGGGATGATATGTTATGATAGGACAAAATGAAATGCCTTGATGGACGCGGCCTTTCGCGGGCAGACAGGGCAAAGGAGATGCTGTAAATGGAGCGATTGGCGATATTCGGCGGGATTCCGGTGAGGGAGACGCCTCTTGGCTATGGAAGACAATATATCGACGAGGATGATATCAAAGCAGTGGCAGAGACGCTGCGGAGCGATAATCTGACCTGCGGCCCGAAGATTCAGGCAGTGGAGGAGAAGATTTGCGAGGTCACGGGCGCGGAATACGCCGTGGCGGTGAGCAATGGAACCGCGGCGCTTCATCTGGCCGCGCTGACGGCAGGATTTCAGGAGGGGGACGAAGTCATCGTCAGCCCCATCACATTTGCGGCCTCGGCCAACTGCATCCTGTACTGCGGCGCGAAGCCGGTGTTCGCGGACATCAATCCCGAGACCTATAATATTGACCCGGCATCCATCGAGAAGCTGATTACGCCCCGCACCAAGGGAATCGTAGCGGTTGACTATACCGGTCAATCTGTTGAGCATAACGCGATCGGGAACATCTGCCGCAGATATGGCCTGACGCTGATTGAGGATGCGGCCCACGCCATCGGCACCAGATATCAGGGCAGGCCCATCGGCAGCATCGCGGACATGACCTGTTTCAGCTTCCACCCGGTGAAGACGATTACCGCCGGCGAGGGCGGAGCCGTTACCACAAATGACGAAAAGCTGTACCGCAGGCTGCTGCGCCTGCGCGCCCATGGCATTACCCGCAGCCGGGACGAAATGGTACACCCCACAGATGCCCTGTGGTATAATGAGCAGGTGGAGCTGGGCTTCAACTATCGGATGACTGACATCCAGGCGGCGCTGCTTGTGAGCCAGTTCGGAAAGCTGGAGAAGTTCGCGGCGCGCAGGAAAGAAATCGTGGCCGGATATGACGCGGCCTTTGCGGAGATGCCGGAGATTTTTGTGCAGCGGGAGATACCGGAATCGGATACGGTGCGGCATCTGTATATCCTGCGCCTGAAGCCGGAGGCGCTGAACTGTGACAGACGCCAGTTTTTCGACGCGCTGCGGGCGGAAAATATTTACTCCCAGGTGCATTATCTGCCGGTTTATTGGCATTCCTATTATGAGAAGCTGGGATATGAAAAGGGAATCTGCCCCAACGCGGAGAAATATTATGAGGAAGTGATGAGTCTTCCGCTGTTCTACGGCATGACGGATGCGGACGCGGAGGATGTCATTTCGGCTGTGAAGAAGATAGTCGCGCATTACCGGAGATAATGGAAGGGATAAGCGCAATGCTGGAAGGAACAAGGACATGAATCGTGCAGAAGAGAAGAATCAGAGGAGGAACCGTATCATAGACGCGGCGGTGTTCGCGGTACTGCTGGCAGCGGTATCGGCGGTCACGCTGTATCTGTTTTACGGACAGACCCAGTGGGATGTGGACTCTGATATGGAGGCATATATTCTGGAAATGCAGGGCCTGGAAAGCGGCTATAGCTTTCCCTACCCTGTATTTTTCAAGCTGGCGGCTCTGGTTCACCTGTTCGCGTCTCCGGCCCTGTCCGTGGCCATAGCTGCCATGCTGCTGAACGGGCTGGGGATGGTGGTGACAAAGCTGGCTTTCAACTATCTGGCGCTGCCTGAGCTGGCGGCGAGGATCCGCGGGGAAGCGGCCCGGATTATTCTCAGCCTGCTGGCGGTATCCCTCTTTTTCATTTCCATGCTGTACCCGCCAGGGGGCATTTACCTGCCGGGAATCAAGTTCCGGTATGTGGGAGTGTTCTCGGCGAATCCTTTCCACAATGCCACCTATATGGCGGCCAGGCCCTTTGCGATTCTGGCGTTTTTATGGTTCGTGAGGCTGCTGCCCGTATATGAGAAAGGCGGGACAAAAAAGGATTATCTCCTGTTTTCGCTTTTCCTGCTGGCGGCGACGATGACGAAGCCCAGCTTTACGCTGGTGCTGGTAAGCGCGGCAGGTCTGCTGATGCTGTACAGACTGTTCCGGTCGGGATTCAGGAATTTTGTTCCCACAGTGCAGCTGGGGCTTTGCTTTATCCCCACATTCCTTGATTTGCTGTATCAGTACAAGGGCGTGTTCGTGTCCGAGGGAGAACAGGAGCGGGGGCTGGGCTTCTGCTTTGGGGAGGTCTGGGCGGACTACTGCGACAATATTCCGCTGGGCATCTGTCTGGCTGTCGGATTCCCGCTGGCGGTACTCACGCTGAACAACAGGGAATGCCGGAAGGATACTTTACTGCGGTTCTCGTGGCTGCTGTATCTGATAAGCTTCGCGGAAGCGTTCTTTCTATATGAAAAAGGATTCCGAAAGGTGGACTTTAATTTTTCCTGGGGCTATATGTACGGAATCTTTTTCTGCCATTTCGGGTCCCTGCTGCTGCTGGTGCGGTCCACCGCAAAGGAAAAGGCGTGGAGCATATCGCTCCTGATTCAGTGGCTGGCCTATTTTTGCCATGTGGTCTGCGGGGTGTTCTATTTCCGGGACATGTTCCTTGGAGGGACTTATTACTGAGATGGCAAAGGGAAAGCCATAAAAAGAGTGGCCGACAAAAGCGTGACATGCTATAATACAAGACAACAGGGTTCGCGAAGCGGTTCCTGTTGTACAGAATGCCAGGGTTCGCGAAGCGGTTCCTGTTGTACGGAATGCCAGGGTTCGCGAAGCGGTTCCTGTTGTACAGAATGCCAGGGTTCGCGAAGCGGTTCCTGTTGCACAAGTTCCGCAAAGCGGAAGAAAGGGCAGTGCCAGATGGATAAAATAGCAGTATTGATTCCCTGTTATAACGAGGAACAGACCATCGCAAAGGTGGTAAGCGATGTGAGAGAGGCTTTACCGGAGGCCGTGGTCTATGTCTATGACAATAATTCCACCGACAGAACCGTGGAGCTGGCAAAGGCCCAGGGGGCGGTAATACGCTATGAGCATAAACAGGGCAAAGGGAATGTGATCCGCAGGATGTTCCGGGAAATCGACGCGGAATGCTATCTGATGATTGACGGGGATGACACCTATCCGCTGAACAGCGCCAGAGAGATGGCGGACAAAGTGCTGGAGCACGGGGCGGATATGGTGGTGGGCGACAGGCTTTCCTCCACCTATTTTACGGAGAACAAGCGCCCTTTCCACAATTTTGGCAACAGCCTCATGCGGGCAGGCATCAACAGCCTGTTCCATACGGACATCAAGGACATCATGACAGGCTACAGGGCTTTCAGCTATGAGTTCGTGAAGACTTTCCCCGTGTTCTCCAAAGGATTTGAGATAGAGACAGAGATGACCATCCATGCGGTGAATTATCATATGCAGGTGGAAAATGTGGTGGTGGAGTACAGAGACCGCCCGGAGGGCAGCGTGTCCAAGCTGAATACCTACAGCGACGGGCTGCGGGTCATCCGGAAAATGCTGCAGCTGTACCGGAATTACAGGCCTTTCCGCTTTTTCGGGGCGTTCTGCCTGATTTTGGTGGCAGCCGCGCTGCTGTTCATGTTTCCCATCCTCAGAGAATATCTGGTGACAGGGCTGGTGCCGCGTTTCCCTACGCTGATCGTCTGCGGATTCATGGTCCTGGCGGGAATCCAGTCATTTTTTGCGGGTATGATTCTGGAGGTCATGGCGGCAAAGGATAAACGGGATTTTGAATACAGATTGACGAAAGTCAGCGCCGAAAAGAGAGGGAAGAAAGATTAAATGGCAGATAAAATCATAATCGGAGCCGGTCTGTATGGCTTATATTCGGCGCTCCACTGCGCGAGAAAGGGGCAGCGGGTCGTGGTGCTGGAGATGGACGAAACGCCATTTTCCAGAGCCACGTATATCAATCAGGCCAGAGTGCATATGGGCTATCATTATCCCCGTTCCCTGGCCACGGCCCAGAAGAGCGCAGGCTATTTCAAGCGGTTCGTGGAGGATTATTCATTCTGTATCCACTCACGGTTTCAGCAGGTATATGCCACCTCCAGGCATTTTTCCTGGACGGATGCAAAGGAATTCGTCAAATTTTGCCAGGACGCGGGGATTCCCTGTGAGGCCCTGCCGGTGGAGCGGTACTTTAAGGAGGGAAGCTGCGACGGGGCTTTCCTGACAGAGGAATATACCTATGATGCCCATATACTGAGGGATTTTTTCCTGGAAGAGCTGGAGGGGCAAAAAGGCGTGGAGCTTCTCTGCGGCAGGGAGATTACACGCATCGTGAAAAGGGAGGACCGGTATGAAATCCATGCCCTGTATCAGGGAAAGGAAGAGCGGTATGAGGCCCCCTTTGTGCTGAACGCCACCTACGCTTCCGTGAATCAGGTGCTGCAGCTGGCAGAGGCGGATGCCCCTTTTGAGACATTTCCGATTAAATATGAGTTATGCGAGATTATTCTGTGCAAAGTGAATGACCGTCTGCGGGATATCGGCCTGACGGTGATGGACGGCCCTTTCTTCTCTATTATGCCTTTCGGGAAGACAGGATACCATTCACTGACCTCTGTCACCTTTACGCCCCATAAGACAAGCCATGAGACCGTGCCGCGGTTCTCCTGCATGGAGGGAGGAAGCTGCGGGAGGTGGCTGGGAAATTGCGATGCCTGTGAGAACAGACCGAAAAGCGCCTGGGAGTATATGTCCGCTCTGGCAGGAAAGTATGTCAGAGAGGAATATCAGTTCACATATGAGAAATCGCTGTTCTCCATGAAGCCTATTTTAAAGGCTTCCGAGATAGACGATTCCAGGCCTACCGTCATCCGGTATGCCACCCGCCAGCCCGTTTTCTTAAGCGTGCTGTCAGGTAAAATCAACACAGTCTATGACCTGGATGAGTTCCTGGATGAAAAATAATCAAGAATAGAATGCTGAGGGAAAGATGCTGCAGAATAAGGAAAAGAATTTTGTGTCCTGCGTGATATATCTCCACAATGAAGGAAAACGGATCAGGGATTTCCTGGAACTGGTGTGCGGTGTGATGCGGGAGAACTTTGAAAAATACGAGATTGTTTGTGTCAATGACGGCTGCGTGGACGACACGGTGGAGCAGGTAAGAGCTTTTCTGGAGGAGAAATCAGACAAGCCTGTAGTCAGCCTGATTAACTTAAGCTTCTATCAGGGAACGGAAAGCGCCATGAATGCCGGAAGAGATCTGGCGGTGGGGGATTTTTTGTTTGAGTTCGATACCTGCGAACCGGATTTTGCCCCTTCTCTTATCATGGATGTATATCACAGGGCCCTGGAGGGCGTGGATGTGGTGGCGGCGGCGCCCAGGTTCGGGATTCCGCTGAGCTCCAGGCTGTTTTATCTGGTCTATAACTGGGGGAACCGGTTCCGGGAGAAGATTGGGCAGGAGCGTTTCCGCCTGATTTCCAGACGGGCTGTCAACCGGGTGAACCAGATGAATACGTACATCCCATACCGGAAAGCCATGTATATGAACTGCGGGCTGAAAGTAGATACAATACATTATGACAATAAAGAATTGGCGAAAAAACATAAAAACAGCGAGGAGTGGGGAAACAGGAGGGCGCTTGCTACTGACACGATCATCATCTTCACTAATGTGCTGGAAAAGCTTTCCCTGGCTGTGAGCGTGGTGCTGCTGGGGGCTTTGCTGATTATGTTCGGCTATCTGGTCTATTCCGTTTTCAGCAGGAACCGTCCCGTAGAGGGCTGGCTGTCCATTATGTCGCTGATGTCCTTTGGCTTTTTCATGATGTCAGTGATGCTGACATTGATTTTGAAATACCTGTCCGTGCTTTTGAATATGGGATTTAAGCGGCAGCGTTATGTGATAGAAGGGGTGGAGAAGCTGACATAATGAAATGGACGATTATTTTTCCTGTGCTGAATGAAAGGCTGCGGCTGGAGAGCGGCGTGGTGCGCACTGCGGAGTACCTGGAATCCATCGGCTTCCGCGACTATGAAATCATCATCGTGGACAATGGATCCGAGGACGAGACTCCGCTGATCGCGCAGGGACTTTGTGAAAGGTACGAGGCCGTGAAATATGAGAGGATTTCCGTCCGGGGCGTTGGCGCGGCGTTCCGCAGGGGCGTGGAAAAATCCGACGGTGAAATCGTGGGCTATATGGACATTGATCTGTCCACCAATATACGGCATCTGGGGGAGGCCATCCGGATTTTTAAAGACAGGCCGGAGGTCGCCTATATCAATGGCAGCCGTTTCGCCCGGGAATCTGACACGAAAGGCCGGAAATGGTACCGGAGAATCACATCCCAGGGCCTGCTTATTTTGCTGAAGCTTTTCCTGCGGATGAAGTCCACGGATGCCATCTGCGGCTTCACTTTCCTGCGGCGGGAGACGGCGCTGTCTTTGGTGGAGGGCTGCAGTCAGGACAATGGCTGGTTCTATATGATTGAATTCCTGCTGCGGGCGGAAAAGCGGGGCGTGAATATACTGGACTATCCTGTGGAATGGCAGGAGGACTACAATACGACAGTCAAAATATTCAGGACAGTTATCAACTATATGGCACAGATTGCCAGATTGTTCCGGGAATTTTACATCAAGAAGAATATATAGGGAAAGGAATTGGATGTGAGCGCACATATTAAACGAATTGATTTGACAAGAGATTATGCTGCCCATCAGGCAGAATACCGGGAGGCAATCGAGAGAGTCTGCCAGGATGCAGCCTTTTCCGGCGGGAAATACGCGGATGCCTTTGACAGGGAATTCGCGGATTATGTGGGAGTGCCTTATGCCTGTGGCGTGAACAACGGCACTTCGGCGCTGCACCTGGCCATGCTCGCCCTTGGCGTAGGGCCTGGGGATGAAGTCATCGTACCGGCCAACACTTATATCGCCACGGCATGGGGAGTCAGCTATACCGGGGCCATACCGGTGTTCGCGGACTGTACGCCGGATACCTGGGAGTTGGATACTGACCTGCTGGAGGCGAGGATCACTTCCAGGACCAAGGGAATCCTTGGCGTCCACCTGTATGGTCAGCCCTTTGATTACGCGGGGGCAAGGGAGGTCGCTGACAGGCACGGGTTATTCGTGGCGGAGGACTGTGCACAGGCGCACGGCGCGAAATTTGAGGGAAAGAACGTGGGTTCTCTGGGGGATATCGCCTGCTTCAGCTTCTATCCCGGCAAGAACCTCTATGCTTTCGGGGAGGGCGGCAGCGTCACCTGTAAAGAGGAATCCTATTACAGGCATATGACCCGGCTGAAGAACCAGGGCTGCGATGTGACCTATTATCATGATGAAATCGGATATAATTATCGTCTGGAGGGGCTCCAGGGCGCTGTTCTGTCCGTGGGGCTTAAACTTCTGCCCCAGTGGACCAGGAGGCGGCAGGAAATCGGCAGGCGCTATATCAGGGAAATCGCCAATCCCCTGATTCAGATGCAGGCCCATCCTCAGAATACCGAGACGGTCTTCCATCTGTTCGTCATCCAGGTGGAGGAGAGGGACAGATTCATACAGTATATGGCGGACGCGGATGTGGAGTGCAACAGGCACTATCCTGTGCCCTGCCATCTGCAGAAAGCCTATGCCCACTTAGGGTACCGGAAAGGGGACTGCCCCAATGCGGAGCGGCTGGCCAAGCGGTGCGTGACCTTGCCGCTGTTCCCCGAGATGCGGGAGGACGAAGTCGACAGGGTGATAGAGCTGTGCAATGAATTCCGTTAAGCGGACGAAAGAGGAGCGTTATACATGAGAGAATATATCGCCAGGGATGCAGGCATTTACCTGCGCCTGATGACTTATGAGGATACGGATTTGATAGTGGCCTGGCGCAACAGCGATGCTGTGCGGAAGAACTTCATCTATCAGGAACTGTTCACCAGACAGGGACATGAGAGCTGGATCAAGAATATGGTAGAGACGGGAAAGGTAGTGCAGACGATTATCTGCGATCTTGCCACGGACAGGCCTCTCGGAAGCGTATACGTCCGGGATATCGACAGGCAGCACAACAAAGCGGAGTACGGTATCTTTATCGGCGAGGCTGCGGCCAGGGGCAGAGGGATAGGCACTGCCGCGGCCAGGCTGATGCTCCGGTACTGTTTTGAGGAAGCGGGGCTGCACCGCGTCTATCTGCGGGCCCTGGCCCACAATGGGCAGGCCATCCGCAGCTATGAAAAGGCAGGATTCGTGCGGGAGGCCTGCCTGAGAGATGATGTGCGCATCGACGGGAAATACTGCGACATCATCTGGATGGCGGCGCTGAATCCGGCAGAAGCATAGCGGGAGGCGCCGGCAGAGCGGCAGGGAGGTTAGGATGAAGGAGAATCGGTTGAGGAAGTGGTGGAAACGTGAGCGGACGACATGCCTGAAAGCGGTGATTCTGGCATGTCTGCCCGTCATTGCATGTCTGGTCTACTGCGCCGCGAAAGGGCAGAGTATCGGCCAGATCTATCTGCCCGCCTCTGAGCGCAATGACGAGTTGATTTATTATAAACAGGTGGAGGCAATCCTGCAGTACGGCTATCCGCAGGGTTATTTCGGGTTTAATGAAAGCCATGCCCTGAAGCTTTCCTTTGCCGCGTGGAGTCCGGTTCTGGTGCTGCCCTGGGTACTGTGGGGCCTGGCGTTCGGCTGGAACCTGCTATCGCCTGTCCTGTGCAATATTTTTCTGCTGACGGCAGCCATGCTTTTGTTCGGCCTGTTGGCGAAGCCGGACTGGAAACAGATTGGCATCCTGACGTTTCTGTTCTTCCTGTACATGCCCTTTTCCTGGTACATGCTCTGCGGCATGCCTGAGATTGGCTGTATCAGCATGCTGATAGTCTTCTATGGGCTGGCGGCGGCTTATCTGCGCAGGGGGAGGGCCGTGCTGCTGGCGGCGATGTTCGGGCTGGCAGGGCTGCTCACTTTGATGCGGCCTTATCTGCTGCTCTTTTTGTTCCTTCCGGCTTATTTCTGGACAGTCAGATCCGGCGCGGCACAGAGAGCGCGCAGACTGGAGCTGAAAGGATGGAAACGCCTCCTGCATGGCATTGCCGCAGGGCGGAGGGGCATCCTGGGCTCTGCGGCCATCATAGCGGCAGTGCTGGGGATTTACGGATGGGTGAACCATTTTCTGGCGGCAGAGTATCTGGAACCGCTTTTTTATATGGATTGGCTGACTGCCTTTTTTGAAAAGGGACTGCCGGGCGGCCTGCGGAACTTTTTTGGTTCCCTGTATTATTCAGGAATGCAGTTTTTGGGGCATATGCGCCAGGGGGCGGTAAGCGGGCTGGCGGCCGGAGCTATCTTCTGCTGCTATATCTTCCTGTTCCTGCTGCTTTTGTATCAGTGGTTTTGTGATTTTGCGGTTTTGCGCAGAGACAGGAAAAGGGGGCAGGACTGCGGGGAGCTTTCCGGGCAGCTGGCTTTGGAGGGGCATCTGGCGTTTGCCTTTCTGGGAATGCTGGGGGCACAGCTTTTGATGTACAACTTTTTTGACGGATGCAAGCATCTGCTGACTTTCTTGGCAGTGGGCATATTTGTGGTCAGCAGGATGCGGACAGTATATCTGAAAAAGGCCATCCTGACGGGAGCAGTGTTCGCCTATTTCTTTTTCTACCGCGGAGCAGGCTTTGAGGCCTATGAGCCGGATTTTGCGGAGCCGGCCATAACAGCGGAAATGGAGCTGTGGAACGAAGCGGCAGGAAGGGAACTTGCCCTGACCGGGGATGAGAGGCCGAATTATGACAATGTCGTCATATGGGTGTTGTCGGATGAAGTGCAGGGGGGCACGGCATATACAGGCTGGCAGTATCTGTACTCGCTGCCTGCGGGCTTCGGCATCAGCTGCTGCACATCCGATTATTGCATGGAGCAGTTCGGAAATTTAAAAAGCAGATATATCTGCGTGGTGCCCGGCGGCCCGATTGAGGCAAAATGTATTACAATGGGATACGGAAAAATCGTGGGAAATGAACGCGCGGCGCTTTATTCCCGCCAGGGCAGGAAAGAATAAGGAGTGGCAGGACAGATGAAGAAAATCAGCTTTGTGATTCCCTGCTATCACTCGGAGCATACGCTTCCCCATGTGATAGCGGAAATTGAAGAAAAGATGCAGACGATGGAGCAGTACCGGTATGACGTGTTCCTGGTGAACGACTGCTCCCCTGACGATACGCTGGGGACTATCCGCAGGCTTTGCGAGACCCATGAGAATATAAGGGGAATCGATTTCGCCAAAAATTTCGGGCAGCATTCCGCGCTGATGGCGGGACTGCGGTATTCGGACGGGGACTATGTGGTATGTCTGGACGACGATGGGCAGACTCCGGCAAATGAGGTGGACAAGCTGATCCTGAAGCTGGAAGAGGGCTATGACGCCGTGTATGCCAGCTATGACCATAAGCAGCATTCCGCATTCCGGAATCTGGGCAGCAGGGTGAACGAGCGGATGACCCGCTCCATGCTGGGCAAGCCTGCGGAGCTGTACATCTCCAGCTATTTTGCGGTGAAGCGGTTCGTGGTGGAGGATATGATCCGCTATGAGAATTCCTATCCGTATATCATCGGGCTGGTGCTGAGGGCCACCAGAAATATCGCCAATGTGCCTGTGGATCACAGGGAGAGGGAAGAGGGCTCTTCCGGCTATACTTTCAAGAAACTGTTTGCGCTGTGGTTCAATGGCTTTACCGCCTTTTCGGTGAAGCCTCTCAGGATTGCCACCGCTTTGGGGGCAATCAGCGCGGCGGCGGGATTCCTGTACGGTTTTTATACCATTATCAAGCGGCTGCTGAACCCTGACGTGCCTATGGGCTTCAGCTCTCTGATGTCGGCGCTTGTGTTCTTCGGCGGCATGATCATGCTGATGCTGGGGCTGATAGGAGAGTATATCGGACGCATCTACATCAGCCTGAACAATTCCCCGCAGTATGTCATTCGGGAAAAAATCAACATGGATGAGTGACGGAGGGATCCGGATGGAGAGATTCTTGGATTGGTGGAAAAGAGAAGAAAGGTATGTCACGCTCATAAAGTCGCTGCTGCTTCTGCTGCTGCCTCTGGTATGCTGTGCGGCATACTGCGGGGCACAGGGACATTGGATCGGGGAGGTCTATCTGCCCTCTTCGCAGTGGAATGACGAGCTGTTCTACTATAAGCAGGTGGAGGGAATCCTGAGCCATGGGTATCCTCAGGGATACTTCGGCTTCAATGAGAGCCACGCGCTGAAACTCTCTTTTGCGGCCTGGAGCCCTGTGCTGGTATTTCCGTGGGTCATCTGGGGGCTGCTGTTCGGCTGGAACCTGTCTTCGCCGGTGATATGCAATATCGTGCTGCTGTCCCTTGCCTGTTTTTTGTATGTATGGCTTGTGAAGCCCTCCTGGAAACAGCTTGGAGCCGTGGCTTTTCTGTTCTGCCTGTATAATAACTTCGCGCGGTACATGCTTTCCGGGATGCCGGAGGCGCTCTGTTTTGTCATGCTGATTCTTTTCTATTCCCTGGCAGTCAGTTATCTGCGGCGCAGGAAAGACTATAAAATCGCAGTGTTGTTTCTCATGTCATGTACCATGACCCTCATGCGGCCATATCTGGCTTTGTTCCTGCTGCTTCCGGCTTACTTTTGGATCAGCAGGGAACGGACATGTCTTGGAAAATGGCTGAGCGCTTTGGGGTCTTTGCTGGTCATGGGAGTGACGCTTGGCATATATGCCTGCATCAAGCATTATCTTGGCGCGGAATATCTGACGCCGCTGTTTTTTACGGACTGGATAGAGGCTTTTTTCCGGCAGGGATTTGTGGGCGGTCTGCGGTTCACATTTGCGAAACTGCTGACGAAAGGACAGGAATATATCGCTTACGCGAAACAGGGAATCCGCGCGGTGAATACTACAGGGGCCATCTATGCGGGGTACCTGATCTGCCTTTTCGTATTGGCGGTACAGTGCGCGGAGGAGTGGTATGCCGGACGGCGTTCCCGCAGGAATGTGGCCGGAAGCTGCATGGCGGTCAGATGCCATCTGGCGTTTTGCTTTCTGGCCATGCTGCCGGCGCTGCTTTTGATGTACAAAACCATTGAGGGCAGCAGGCATCTGCTGACGTTCATGGCAGCAGCGGTGTTCCTGATTCCGCTGGTGGAGGCGAGATTCCATGTGAAAGCGCTGTGCCTGGGAGCGGTCTTTGCGTATCTGTATATCTACAGGGCCACAGACCCTTATGATTATCAGGTGGCTTACCTGCAGGAGGAGATCCGGGTTTCTCTGGAGGAATGGCAGGCTGTTTTTTCCGAATCTCTTGTGCTGGAGGAGGAAAATACGCCGAACTACGAAAATGTAGTCATATGGACCCAGAGCGACATGGTGGAAGATGCCCCTGTGTACACTACCTGGCAGCTATTGTATGCGCTGCCGGAGGGTTTTGGAATCAGCTGCTGTACGCGGGATTATGTGATAGAGAATGCGGAGTCCCTAAAGAGCCGTTATCTGCTGGGGCCTGCAGGCGGTGAGATAGAGCGGCTGTGCGAAGAGACCGGCTGCAGGCTGCTGTACGGTGACGGAGAAATGGTTCTGTATGAGATTCCCTGAGCTCAGCGGATCAGGCGGATCAGGCTTTTCCCGATAAGGTAACGGTAAGCGGCGTCAGGATGCACCTGATCCGGAAGATACTGGTTCCAATTGCCGCTGTCCACTCCCAAATCATGATAAGTATCCAGAACATCCACTTGAAGTTCTTCTGAGAGAGACAGGACAGAATCCACATAGTCTTTCAGGACATACTTCCCGTCTCCATGGGGTTCTGTGCCATCCTGATAATAGTGACAGTAGGAAGGGGTGCACAGGATAATCTGGGCATTGGGGAAGCTGGTCAGCAGGGTATCCACCGCGGTGCGGATAGCGCCGCGATAGGTGGCAGTGTCCATGGGATTCTCTTCAGAAGAGACAGTGAGTCCGAGAAAATAATCATTGAGTCCGTAATTTATGACAAAGCACAAATTCTCATCAGGGGAATCAGGGGAATTTTCTGACAGATAAGAAGAGACCCCCCGATATACCTGGGTTTCCTGGGGCAGGGCAGACAGATTTCTCTCGGCAAAGGCTTTCGCGATGCCGGGCAGGGCGATTAGAGCATCCGGACATTCCGCAGCGGTATTGCCGCCGTAGCCGCAGTTGTAGACAGAGGCGCCGGAAAGACCGGCGACGACTCCGGGAATGGAGGCGCTGTCCGTATAATTGCCGATGACGCTGTCCCCGAAGAAGACCAGGCGTTTGCCGGACAGATCCGGAAAGCTCTCAGGCGCGGTCCGCATTTTTCCGGTGACTGCCGCCAAATCCTCTGCAAAAAGGGATGCTTTGCCCGGGACGACAAAATGCTCGCTTAAAATCGTGCTTTCCAGAAGAATCGTCCTGGCGATGGATTCGTTTACCAGCCAGGGATTTTCATAGTTGTCCGGATTCGCAAGCAGCCATTCGCAATGTCCCGGAAAGAAGAAATGGGAATTTGGAATCTCCGGTGCGCCAAGAAGGAAAGCGGAGTAGTCCGAGAGAACCTGCTGGTATTCTTCTTCCGAAAGACTGGTCCAGTAGTCTGAAGACGGATAAGCAAGAATGATCTCAAAGATGACGGAGGGGTATTGATTTATCAAATCCTCCAGTTCCTGCAGGCTGACCTTGTCCGGCCGGATGCCGAGATACACGGACAAAATGGTGTTTCCCGACCGGGCGATCCGCTTCATGTATTGTTCCATGACGGAGAAGCTGGGGATGCAATAGGATGCCTTGAAAGCCGTCAGGTCATAGTAATTCTGAAAATCCGCTTCGGAGTAGGTGTCTATGGGATACATGGACAGGAATACAGTATCATAGGCCTCTGAGGCGATTTTTTTGTAATCCTCCCTTTGGGCTGCCGGCCTGCTGAAGATTATGAAAAGAAAAACAACAGCTATGACAGGCAGCGACAGGAGGATGAATTTGAAAGAAATTGATTTACGCATACTTTTTTTCATGACGGTTCCTTTCTGAAAATAATTTGCATCTTCAGCGCGAAAGCAGTTTCCGCAGTTTCGTAATCTTTTTTACAGTTTCCAGCAGAACAGAATATAATATGCAGGATACCAAAAGGAGCAGGAAAGAGATTCCCGCATATTTGAACTGGTAAATATACTGTCTCCAGAGTATCTGATAGAAAAAGGTGTGCACCAGATAGATATTCATGGAATGCTTTCCCACAAAGGCAAGCGCCCGCCCCGGGACAGGCAGGGAGCCAGGCAGGGCGGCTGCCAGGAAAATCAGGAACAGGGCCACAGGGGCATCCACAAGGTGGGCATAATAGGCATGTATTACATAATTCTGCCTGATCAGGACGCACAGGATGAAGCCGGCGATTCCTGCCAGCCATTGAAACGCGGGATGGAGCTTCAGGTTCAACAGCTTATCCGGCCATTTCCCATAGGCGGCGCAGACGCCGAAGACCGCCACGAACAGATATCGCTGCAGATCCGGTTCCACAGTGACGGCATGGGGCAGGAAAAAGGCAATCAGCAGGATGGGATAGCCGATTTTTGCCGTGAGCCATGTCAGGAGCGGGACGAGGAAAATCAGGATATAAGCGATTTCCATATACCACCATGTGGCATTCAGCGTGGGGGTATTGAAGAACATGGACAGCCCCAGGGCATCGGTCAGCAAAAGCACTATCCCCTGCTTGTCCGTCCCATAGAGGGACTGATAATCGAACTTGTACCACCACAGCAGGTTCACACTCAGATAGAGAACGGCGAAATTGAGCATCAGGCGAAAGAACCGTTTTGCGGCCTGATTATAGGCGGTCTTCCAGAAGAGGTCTTCCGGCAGCGCGTCCTTTTGGGCCAGTAGCCCGGTGGCGATACCGAAAGCGGTCAGGAATACGAATACGGCCACACAGATATTTCCGAAGCCGGAAAAGAGCAGGAAACCTTCCCGGGAAAATGGCGCATGGTTCACCTCCAGAGATACTATCAGTTCTTCGTTCTCAAATAAATGGTAGAACAACAGGAGCAGGATTGCCAGCCCCTTTGCCATATCGGAATGATTCTTCGTGAATTGCTTCTGCATGATTCCCTCATTTCTGCGCCATGTCTTCGGAAACGGGCGCAAGCGTCAGTGTAAAGCCATACAGGAATGGCAGGGTGAACAGGATAGGAAAAGCGTATCTGGGGTGGCCGAAGAAGCAGGGCGAGGCCATGCAGATTAAAAGGCTCACCCACAGGGGCGCCCCTGCGCAGACAGCAGCCCGCTGCCTGTGTCTTTTCTGGTAAAAGGTCAGGAAAACCAAGGCCCATACGCTGGCGCCTGTATTTTCAAAAAAGCCAAGCAAGGTGCGGCCCGCAAACCGGTAATAGAATATCAGCAGCTTCTCAGCATCAGGGAACAGGCCGCCCTGCCTGATCGCGTCATAGGTATCCGCCTCATAGCGGATGGAATTGCTGACCGCGGGGTCGAACCATCCGTACACATGGAGGAAAAAGGCTTCGAAATAGGTGCCGGGATGTTTCACGAGGCCCTGGAACCAGGCGTTCATATAGGCAATGAGCTCTTTTGCGGAGGCAGTCCGGTCAAACAGAGCTTTCACCGGGTCTGCGCTGGCCGGGTCATATTTGGCCGCCGCCGTGCCCACATCCCCCAGCAGGGCTTCGATGGAAACTCTTTCCGTATCGCTTATCTCATCCTGATAGAGCTGCAGATACCGGGCGGTCTGCTGGAAAGGCAGGGACATCATCTCGCCCGGGCTGCCGGGCGTGGCATGACAGATAAAAGCCAGAAGCGCCAGAATCAGCTTCGCGGTCACGACGCTGCCGCCAAAAGCAGCGAACAGGCAAAGAATCCTCTCGCGCAGCCCGTATTTCCGGAACAGGAAGAGAAAGCCTGCAATGCCGGACAGCAGTACCACATACAACCCATTGTTGCGGAACAGTATGACGCCAAGCTGGATAAAAAAGAACGAAATAATGAACTTCCTGTTTCGGATGCGCTCCGGTTTTTCCAAAAGCAGAGCCAGCCAGATGCAGTATACAATCACGCAGGACGCGTAGGGCACGTCCTTGACGGCAGTGGAGGCCATGTTGGAATACACCGGTGTAAGGCAGTAGAGCAGCTGCAGCACAAGCAGAAGAGAGAAGCGGGCGCCCCGGCCGGAAAGCACCGCAATCGTAGCCGCCAGCGCCGCCGCCAGCATGGTGTCCTGTAGCAGCATGTACAGGAACAGGCCGATTTCCGGGGAATGGAAAAGCGATTCTCCCGCTTTCACAAGGCCGCCCATGATCAGGGTGTGGAACAGCGGATGGTGGGTGCTGTAGCTTACATCGCCGATGACCTGATCTATCTGTCCGATGGCATCCCAGCACAGGTTGCCGGGGAAAGCCAGGATCAGGAAAGGCAGATAGGAAGCCGCCAGGATGAAAAATGACTTGGAGAAAGCATGTCTTGTGAAAAAATGCTCCTTATCGCTTCTAAAGTCATGGGAATCCAGCGCCAGACAGGCGAGTCCCGTCAGGGCGTGGAACAGACAGGCATAGCCTGCGAAAGCGACAGCGGATTTCACAAAATTGATGCCGCTGCCTAAAACATAGGAACTGTCCCCGGCCTCGTGATAGCTCTGCCCCAAAAGGAGGCAGAGTGCAAAAAAGCCAGCCGGGATTACGGAGGAATGTCTGCCGGATCCCTTTTCCGCGGACTGCCTGGCCGCAAAGCGATAGCAAAAGGCAGAGAGAACCAGCACAAGCAGGAATTTCAGGTTATATTCCCCCAGCAATTCATAGATGGAGGCAATCGCATAATCTATGGCAGTCTCATAGCGCCCCGGTTCCAGAGGGGCATGGAACACTGTACACAGGGCATACGCTGTGAGAAAGCTTTTGGCGAATATTTTCAGGCAGGCTGTTTTTGTAAGGCCGTGCGTGTTTTCTGTCATGGGTTGATTTCCTTTCCTGAAAGCTACTTCCTTATTTTATATCAACCCTGTCAGAAAGACAAGTTAAGATTGTCTATTAAGCTTGACAAAAGGGGGATGTGTTCGCTAGAATGGCATAAGAAATGCATATATAGTCCTTTTTATGGAAAGAATGTGAAAAAATGGAAATCAGAAATCGGAAAAAGAAAAAATACGCGGTCTGGCTCTTGTGGTCTGCGATAGCGGTTTATGGGGGCATGTGCCTGTATCTGTTCTATATGCAGTCGATTCAGCCCATGGTGGAGGATAATCTGTATTTCATGTCGGATTTGCCCTATCATATCAGCATGATCGTGGATGACGACTGGTATTACAGCTTTACGGCGTATATTTATCAGATTCTTCATTTCCTGGCCAGAGGGGGCACGGCGCTGATAGCCGCCTTTCTGGCGGCAATGACAGTGCTCTGCATCGGATTGACGGAAAAGCTGCTCAGGCTGCTGGCTGGCCGGGAGAGGGCGGATGCGGTGACCCTGGCGGGGGCCCTTGCGCTGAACCTGGTAATGCCTTTTTACTGGGCATATGCGGGAAACTACCGCTATCTAAGCTACCAGGCCGGCAATATCTGGCATAATTCCACGTATCAGTGCATGAAACCGCTGGCTCTGGCCGTTATGATTTATTATATTAAGGTGGAGACGGGCTACAGGGAACGGATGACGGTGAGGCAGTGGGCGGCGCTTGCGGCGCTCCTGTTCGTGTGTACCGGTGTCAAGCCAAGTTTCCTCACGGTCTTTGCCCCGGTGCTTGCGGTAAAGCTTTTGACGGATTTATGGAAAAAGGTTCCGTTTAAGCAGGTCTTCCTTTTGGGGAGCACAGTGCTGCCGGCCTGTGGTGTGATTCTGTGGCAGAATATGGTGCTGTTCGGGGAGGATACCGGCCATGGCATCGACTTTTCGCCCTGGTACACTTTTTCGCTCCATGCCAACAGGACGAAACTGGCGGTTCTCTGTTCTATCGCTTTTCCACTTGTAATTCTTCTGTTTTCCGCAAAGGAGCTTTGGCGGGACAAGCGTTATCTCTTTGTGTGGGGCATGACAGGGGTGGGATTTGCGCAGGCGTTATGCCTGGTGGAGACGGGCAGCCGCTCCAGGGACGGGAATTTCCTGTGGGGCTACTGCATTGCTGTTTTTCTGGTATTCGTCATCAGTTTTGAAAAGTGGCTGCTGCTCTGGAAAAAGAGGGGACAGGGTCTTTTCTATAAGATAGCTTTCGGGGTTTCAGGCTGCGTGTTCGCCTATCAGGTCTTCTGCGGAGTATATTTTTTCGCGAGACTCCTGACGGGCGAGACATATTTCATGATGAATTAGGAGCATGGGTAAATTGGGAAAGAATCAGAGCGGAAATGGAATAGGGAAGACGGGCCCGCGGATCCGGGAATACGCGGCGCAGGCGGCGGCGCTCATCTGCGTGGCAGTGGCGCTCTGCTGCTTTGTGGCACAGAAGGAGGGGTATCACATGGACGAGCTCCTCTCTTTCGAGCTGTCCAACGCGGAATTCAATCCCTGGATCGTGCCCACCCAGCCGGTGGGCAGGCTGGCGAAATATGTGCAGGAGGAGATTCGGGGAGCGTCTTTTGGAGAGACGCTGTCGAATCTGGCGGATACGGCACAGGACGTGCTCGCCAACAGAGGGGCCAGCAGGCTGCTGCAGTACAGGGCCGACGTATATCCGGAGCCGGTCTGGATCAGCGGGGAGCAATTTCAGGAATATCTGACTGTGGGAAAAGATGATGCTTTTTCGTATTTATCTGTATATTTCAACGTCAAGGATGACAACCATCCCCCGCTGCATTTCATGCTTCTGCATACCATGTCTTCTTTTTTCCGCAATACCATAGCGCCTTTTCAGGGCTGTTCCATCAATATTCTGGCCATATTGGGCTGCTGTATGTGCTTTTTTGCCCTGGGAGCGCTGCTGGAGAGGCATGGGATTCTGCCCCGGGGCTATGGAAAGACGGCGGGAATCTGCGCCAGCCTGCTGTACGGGCTGTCCGGAGGCGGGATTGCCACGGCGCTGCTGATCCGCATGTACGGAGTGATGACTTTTTTCTGTGTGGCCTATTTTTATCTGCATGTGAAGAAGTGGCTGGAAAAGGGTTTTGAAAGGAAAAATAAACTGCTCATCGCGGTGACGGCTCTGGGATTCTGGACCCAGTACTTCTTTTTATTCTTCTGCCTTACGCTGGCCCTGGTGACGGCGGGGCTGCTGGCAGGGAGCAGACGATACCGGGAACTGAAGATTTATATCCGCAGCATGTTCCTGGCGGCGGTCATCGGCGTGGCGGCGTTTCCTTTTGCCATACAGGATGTGCTGGCCAGCGGGAGGGGGACGGAGGCGCTGCGGAATCTGGGCCGGGGATTTTCCGGTTATGGAGCCAGACTGGCTGCTTTCGGCACCTTGCTGTCAGAGAGGTGTTTCGGCAGCGTTCCGGCGGGTATTTTGATATTGCTTTGCCTGGCGGCGGGTCTGCTGCTTGTCCGGCGGAAGAGACGCGGATTGGAAGCTGCACCAGCGGGCGTATCGGGGGCTGCGCCTGGCGGCGCGGAAGCTGCGCAGACCGGCGGACCGAAAAGCGGCGGCGATTTTGCGGAGGCCTCTGCCGATAGGGGGAGCAGGGCATTCTGGCTGATGCTTCTGGCGCCCTGCGGCTGCTATTTCCTGTTGACGGCGAGGATGGCCCCTTATCTGGTGGACCGCTATATTATGCCGCTGTTCGCCTTTGCGGCGATGATTCTTGCGTTTTTTGGGGCGAGGCTTTTCGCAGCACTGAAACCCTGCGGGAAATACTTTCTGCTGGCGTCCGCGCTGCTTTTAGGGGCGGTCAATGTGACGACATATGATGGGGAATACCTCTATCAGGGCTATGGGAGGCAGCTGGAGGTGGCGGATCAGTATCAAAACCTCCCGTGCATCTGCCTGTATGACGGTGTGGGCTATTATGACAATCTGTCTGAGTTTACCAGATACACGGAGACGCTGCTCCTTACGCTCCCGGAACTTGAGAACAGGCAGGACAAGGCCGGACTGGAAAGGGAAGACGGAATCATAGTATTGAAAAAGCCCGAGGTGGAGGAAGAAAGCGCGCTGGCGGCCCTGGAACAGCATGGCCTGAAAGTGGAAAAAGTCCTGTTTTCCGAAGAGGAGAGCGTTCATGGGGATACCATCTATCTCTGCGTATTTTCTTAAATTTTTTTGAAGAGTTTATGATAAATATTCCTTAATTGGGAAAACGTGATACAATGAAAGGAAGATTCCTGACAGGAGAGGGCGGCCCATGGCGCAGATTATTAGAAAACTGAATGTTCTATTGGATAAAAAGCAGAAACATGCCATGGCCGGGCTCATGGTCCTGATGGTGTTCGGCGCCTTTCTGCAGACTGCCGGAGTAGGGCTGTTGGTGCAGGTGGTCAGCGTGATTATCGACCCCCAGGCGGTGGAAAAGAACGGAATCGTCAGGGATTTTTATGAAATGCTGGGCTGCAGGGACTTCCGGAGTTTTTCCGTCACGGTGATGGTGCTCCTGATCGTGGTCTTCGTGGTGAAGAATCTTTTCCTGTTCGTTCAGCAGAAGTGGACGTTCGCCTTTGTATACACCAATCAGTTCCGAACCTCCGAGCGCATGCTGCGCAACTATCTGCGCAGGGGCTATGAATTCTACCTGAATGCAGATACGGCCGTAGTACAGAGGAGCATCACCTCCGATGTGAACAATATGTACGCGCTGATTCTGGCGCTGCTGCAGCTTCTGTCGGACGGGGTGGTGTCGCTGTTCGTGGTGAGCTACTGTCTGATGACCAACGGCGTCATGACCATGCTGCTGGCCTTTGCCCTGGTATTTTTGATGGCGGCCATCAAAAAGGTGCTGAAACCCATCATGCACAAGGCCGGGGAGGACAATCAGAATTACTACAGCAGCCTCTTCAAATGGATCTCCCAGACCGTACAGGGCATCAAGGAGGTCAAGATTATCTGCAAGGAGCAGTATTTCGTGGACGAGTACCAGAAATGCGGCAGGGGCTATGTGAACGCCGTCCAGCGCTACAGCCTGTACAACAATGTGCCCAAGCTTATGATCGAGACCGTGTGCATCGCCGTGATGATGAGCTATATGATCGTGCTGACCCTCACGGGGACCTCCACGGAAAATATGCTGGAAGTGCTCTCCACTTTGGCGGCTGCGGCTTTCGTGCTGCTGCCTGCGGTGAACCGCATCAACAACCAGATCAATTCCATCGCCTATTTCGAGCCTTTCTTCATGGGAGTGAGCGACAATTTACAGGATGAGATTGACGACAATAAGGTGGACATGTCCTTTGCCACGGATGAGCAGGAGAAGCTCCCTCTGGAGCGCTGCATTGAACTTAAGGACATCACATACGCCTACCCGAATACAGAGAAACTGATTTTTGACCATGCGGACCTGACCATAGAGGTGGGCTCCGCCGTGGGGATCGTGGGTACCTCCGGCGCGGGGAAAAGCACCATTGTGGACGTGCTGCTGGGGCTTTTGGAGATGAGAAACGGCGGCATCTACGCGGACGGCGTGAACGTGAAGACGAAATACCGTAGTTTTCTGAAAAATATCGGATACATTCCCCAGATGATTTTCATGCTGGACGACACCATCCGCAGGAACGTGGCTTTTGGAGTACATGATGAGAAGATAGATGAGGCAAAGGTCTGGGAGGCGTTAAAAGAAGCCCGGCTGGACGAATTTGTCAGGTCCCTGCCGGAGGGGCTGGATACCGGGATCGGCGAGCGGGGCATCCGCCTGTCCGGCGGACAGAGGCAGCGGATCGGCATTGCCAGGGCGCTGTACTATGACCCGGAGGTATTGATTCTTGATGAGGCCACTTCCGCCCTGGACAATGACACGGAGGCGGCCATTATGGATTCCGTCAACAGGCTCCATGGCAGGAAGACGCTGGTAATCATAGCCCACAGGCTGCAGACCATTGAGAAATGCGATGTGGTGTACAGGGTTGAGGATGGAAAGATTACCGTGGAGCGGCAGAACCGTACCTGAACGGGCAGGAAGGCGGATGAGCAGTCATATGGCCCCGGGATGTACGGCAGGCTGCAGGGCGGCCGGGCATATGTCAGCCGGGAAACAGAGCAGAGGAGAAGCCGGAATGCGGTTGAGCGTCATTGTGCCGGTCTATAATATGGCCGCAGAGGGAAAATTGAATTTCTGCATGGATTCGCTGGTGAACCAGACGGTTCAGGACATAGAGATAATCGCGGTGGACGACGCCTCCGCGGACCAATCCCTGGAAATACTGCGCACCTATCAGGAAAGATACCCGGATAAGGTAAAAGTAATTGCCTGTCCGGTGAACAGAAAGCAGGGCGGCGCAAAAAATACGGGGCTGAAAGCCGCCTCGGGGGAGTGGATCGGTTTCATTGACAGCGACGACTGGGTGGCGCCGGATTTTTATGAGCGGCTGCTGAAAAGAGCCGATGAGACAGGGGCCGATGTGGCAGGCTGCGATTACAGCCTGGTGTCCCGGCACGGATTTGAGACAGGTACGGTGGTGAAGAACAACACTGCGGACCAGACAGGGATTCTGGACGAAGAAAAGCACAGAAAACTTCTGCTTTGCCCTGGCAGCATGGTGATAAAAATTTATCGCCACAGCGTCATAAAGGAGAACGGACTGGACTTTCCCGAAGGTATTTTTTATGAGGATAATTGTGCGGGTGCCTTGTGGTCGCTGTATTTCACCCATTTCGAGCGAGTGGACGAGCCGCTGTACTACTATTACCAGCATGATGCCTCCACAGTGCACCGCATCACGAAAGAGCGGTGCAGGGACAGGATGCGGGCAGAGGAGATTTTCTATGAAGAGTGCGGGAAGCGAGGCTTTCTGGAGCGGTATCCCGAGGAAATCGAGTTCCGCTATACGGAGCTTTATTACGTGATTACGCTGTTTTCTTATCTGCAGGGCGTCAGGCGCCCGAGACTCTCTTTTGTGAAAGAGCTCCGCAGAGGCATGATGGAACGCTATCCGCATTTTCAGGAGAACCGGTATTACCGGGAGCGGATCGGGGAAGAGGAGCGGAGGCTCATCGCCATGCAGTGCCGGTCGGATGTGAGGTTCTACTGGTATTACCGGCTGAAGCTCCTGGTGCGCGGCGTGAAATCCCTGTTAAGAAAATGTTGACGGTGCGCTGGAGGAACGTTGGATGAGGAGAAGACTTGGCAGGAAGAATCTTTTATGCGGGCTTGCCGCCGTTTTGGCATTTGCCGCATTGTATGCCGCCACTTTCCGCAGCCGTGCCCGGAGAGGGCAGCAGGTGGTAGAGATGGTGGCCCTTGGGGACAGCGTATTTACGGATATCGGAGACATGACAGTGATTCCGGAGAGGCTTGCGGAGCTTCTGGATCTGTCGGTCTACAATGCCTCAATGGGAGGGACCTGTGCCGCCAGGCTGGAGACAGAGAGGCGGCTGGATTCCGCAAAGGGCTCCCTGTCGCTGGTGGGACTTACAAAGGCAATCTGCAGCGGGGATTTCGATGTACAGCAATCGGCCAGGATCCGGGCCAGTAATACGGAACGTTTTCCGGCAATTATCGACGGGCTGGCGGAAATCGATTTCACACAGGTGGAAATCGTGCTGATAGAGAAAGGGCTGAATGATTATCATGGGGGGACGCCCATTGAAAATCCGGAGGATCCTTATGATGAATATACTTTTGCGGGAGCGCTGCGCAGCGCCGTGGCGGATCTGCGCCGGATGAATCCGGATGTAAGGATTCTGTTCATTACGCCCACGTATGCATGGTATACGACCTGGGAACTGACCTGTGAGGAGATGGACAACGGCGGAGGGTTTCTGGAAGATTATGTGAATGCCCAGCTGCGCCTTGCGGAGGAGCTGGATGTAGAGGCGGTGGATCTGTACCATGATTTTTTCCCGCATGAGAGCTGGGAGGACTGGGAACAGAGCATGATGGACGGGCTCCATCCCAACGAGGCGGGACGGGAGAGGATTGCGCAGAAGATAGCGGATGTGCTGCGTCCGGAAGAGACGGAGTAAGGCAGGCCCGAAAAGAAAGGTGGTGGGAGGAATGGCGCCGGGACAGGCATTTGGAACATTATACCGCAAGATCAGAAAAGAATGGAAAGTGGCGTTTTTCACCTGCTTTGTGCTGGGGCTGCTGATTCACATGCCCGTCCTGCTCTCGGATATTCCGAACCACGACGGGCTGGACAGCATGTATTTTGACCAGAACATGATTACTTCAGGCAGGTGGTTTTTGACAGTGGCCTGCGGCTTTTCCTCTTATTATACGCTGCCCTGGCTGATAGGGATTTTGGGGCTTGTCTTTCTGGGGTGTGCGGCGGCGGCTCTGTGCGAGCTTCTGGAGGTGAGGAAGACCTGGGCGGTGATGCTCGTCAGCGGCCTGCTGGTCTCTTTTCCGGCGCTGGCCTCCACCTTTGCCTATGTGTATACACTGGACGGCTATATGCTGGCGCTGCTTTTGGCGGTGCTGGCGGTGCTTTTTGTAAAGAGATGGAAAAGGGGCTTTGTGCCGGGTGCGCTCTGCCTGGCTTTCAGCATGGGGATTTATCAGGGATACCTTTCCTTTGCCATGATTCTGTCAGTGTTCGCCGTCTGGATGCTGCTTGCGGGGGAGGGGGGCGTATCTTTTAAGGAAAAGCTTTCAGGCGCTCTGCATTATCTCTATATGGGAGCGCTGGGGGCGGGATTGTATTTTGTCATTCTGCAGGCGCTCCTGCGGATTCAGGGGAAAGAACTGGACCACTATCAGGGAATCGACGGCCTGGGCGGGGGCGGTTTCCTGTCCCGGGGAATCCTCGCCGGGGTGTCTGGTATGTACCGCGACTTTTTTGCCTTTACATTTAAGGGGAATGTGTTGTTCCAGAATGTCTTTTCGCTGGCGGCGTGCTGTGTCCTGGCAGGGCTTGCGGCGATGGTGGCGTTTTTGCTGATTGGGAGGAGGAAATGCTGGAAGAATCCGCTCCTTTTCGGTATAATGGGATTATTGCTTTTGCTGCTGCCTGCGGTGACGAATGTCATACTGGTGATTTCGCCCTCTGTGAATTACCATCTGCTGATGCGCTATCAGTGGGTTCTGTACGCAATCGGGGCAGTGGCTTTGATCAGCGGCATTGACTTTAAGATGAAAACGGGTGTCTGGCTGGAGTGGCTGGGGCTTGCGGCTGCGGGAACGCTGGTCTTCTGCTACAGCGTCACGGACAACATCGCCTATTCCAATCTGCAGAAGCGGTATGAGAAGACCTACGCCTACTGCGTGAGGCTCCTGGACAGGATTGAGCAGACGGAAGGGTACTATCAGGGGATTCCCATTGCCATGATCGGAGTGGTGGGGGAGGAGCAGTTCCCCGTGACGGACATCACGCTGCCCGTGACTTCCAATATGATAGGCATGAGCGGGGACGGCCTGCTGTACAGAGGGAGGAATTATCAGCTGTTCATGCGGCATTATCTGGGGGCGACATTGAACATCCTGCCTGAGGAGGCCATGCTTGACATCTATGTGTCTGAGGAGTATATTGCTATGGACAGTTTTCCGGGGCCTGATTCCATCCGTGTCGTCGACGGGGTCATGTATGTCAAGACGGAAAACGTGAATCGCTGATATGAGGAGAGACAGGATGCTATTATCGATTGTGCTGCCGGCCTACAATGAGGAACAGAATATTTCCAATACCGCGAAAGTATTGTCAGATCTTCTTGCCGGACATTCCATTGACTACGAGCTTATCTTCATAAGCGACGGCTCCGGGGATGCCACCTTTGAGCAGATACAGAAAGCCGCGGGGGAAAACCCAAGGATCAAAGGGGCAGAGTTCTCCCGCAACTTCGGAAAGGAAGCGGCCATCTTCGCCGGGCTTAAGCTGGCGGCAGGGGATGCCGTGGTGGTGATGGACTGCGACTTGCAGCACCCTCCCGAAGTGATACCGGAAATGTGGAAACTGTGGCGTGGCGGCGCCGAGGTGGTGGAGGGCATCAAGGAGAGCCGGGGCAGGGAGAGCCTGGCCCATAAGCTTTCCGCGGGCCTGTTCTATAAAATCATGAGCTGCCTGATCAAGATGGACATGAATTCCTCCTCGGATTTCAAGCTGCTGGACCGGAAAGTGGTGGATGTGCTGCTGCAGCTGCCGGAGCGGAATACTTTTTTCCGGGCGCTGAGCTTCTGGACGGGATTCCGCAGGGAGTATGTCTCCTATGAGGTGCGGGAGAGGCAGTTCGGGGAGAGCAAATGGTCTTCTTTTAGCCTGATGAAATATGCCGTCACCAACGCTACCTCTTTCAGCACCCTGCCGCTGCAGCTGGTGACGGTGATGGGGGTGGTGTCCATCCTGTTCAGCATCGTGCTGTTCATCCAGACATTTGCGAAGTACCTGTCGGGGACTGCAGTGGAGGGCTTTACCACAGTCATCCTCCTGATTCTGGTCATAGGCGGTTTCCTGATGCTGAGTCTGGGGATTATCGGGCACTATATCGCCAGAATCTATGAGGAAGTAAAGGGACGTCCCAAGTACATCATCAGCAGGACGGCCGGAGATATAGGAAAAAAATAAAAGGAGAAGGACAGAAAAGATGATAAACTTTAACGTACCTCCCTATGCCGAAAAGGCTATGGGCTACATTCAGGAGTGTGTGAAGAACCAGAAAATCTGCGGTGACGGGCTATATACGAAAAAGTGCAGCGAATGGATTGAGAAGAAGACCGGCACGGCTAAATGCCTGCTGACCACTTCCTGCACCCATGCCACGGAGCTGGCGGCTCTCCTGGTGCCGGATATCGGGCCCGGGGATGAGGTCATCATGCCGGCGTACACTTTCGTGTCCACGGCGGATGCCTTTGTGCTGCGGGGCGCAGTTCCTGTGTTCGTGGACATCAGGCCGGACACCATGAACATCGATGAAAAGCTCATAGAGGACGCGGTGACAGAGCGGACCCGTGCCATCGTGCCGGTCCATTATGCGGGGGTGGCCTGCGAGATGGATACAATCATGGATATCGCGAATAGGCATCATCTGGCGGTGATAGAAGATGCCGCCCAGGGAATCATGGCCTCCTATAAGGGGAAAGCTCTCGGCACCATAGGCGATTTCGGGTGCTTCAGCTTCCATGAGACGAAGAATTACAGCTCAGGAGAGGGCGGCGCGCTGCTGATCAGAGATGAAAAGAATGTGGAGGAGGCGGAGATCATCCGGGAGAAAGGCACTAACCGCAGCAAGTTCTACCGGGGTCAGGTCGACAAGTACACCTGGATTAATTATGGCTCCTCCTACCTGCCCAGCGACATGAACGCAGCCTATCTGTACGCCCAGCTGGAGATCGCGGAGGAAATCAACGATGCCAGACTGGCAATCTGGAACAGGTATTACGAGAGCCTGAGCCCTCTGGCGGAGGCCGGGAAGATTGAACTGCCCATGGTGCCGGAGGGGTGCGTGCACAACGGGCATATGTTCTACCTCAAGGCAAAAGATATCGAAGAGAGGACAGCGCTGATTGATTATCTGAAAAGCAATGAAATCCATTCGGTATTCCATTATGTTCCTCTCCACACCGCTCCGGCTGGCCTGAAGTTCGGCCGGTTCCACGGGGAGGACAGATACACCACGAAAGAGAGCGAACGCCTCATGCGCCTGCCTATGTACTATGGGTTGAAACTGGATCAGGTGGACTATATCTGTGAGACTCTCCGGAAATTTTACCAGTAGGGACTCTGGCGGTGGGAGTGGTCATGGAATATGTGAAAAAGACAGCGCCGTACCTGGACATGGTGCTTAGGGGAATGATCTTTATGGGCTTCAGCGTTCAGATTGTGCTGGGGATTTGCTGGATATGCGGTAATTTCGGACAGGTCCAGGGGTTCGGTGAGCCGGACTCCCGGCTGTATGGTGCATTGCTGCGCCTTTTGGGCGAGAAGCCTTGGGCGGCATATTCCCTGCAGCTGGCCGCCGCCTTTTTTGCCGGATATCTTTTTATGCAGAAACTGCAGCCGGCGGCGGGAGGATTTGCCGCCTGGCGGGGGCTGGCGCTTCTGACCTTTCCATTTGCCCTGCAGTGCCATCTTTCCCTCCAGCCATATTCCCTCATGAGCTCGGTTTTTTTGCTGCTTTTGCTGGCGTTGCTGAAACTTTGCAGGAAACAGGCGGCAGCGCTTCTGGCGGCGGCTGTTGCCTGTGCGGCAGTGTTCACGGGTCTGTCCGGCGCTTTTGACGCGGACAGACAGGAAAAGGCGGGATATAGCCTGGAGGGCGCTTTGGCCCGCCGTTTCGCCTGGCCCACGCTCTGGAATGACTTTGGGCGATATGGAGAGGAGCTGGCGGAAATCCTCCAGCCCGTCGCCTGGGATGCCTCTCTTAGCCCGGACGATATGGGGCTTTTGCAGGAGAGGCTGGAGAGCCGGGTGGGAGTGGAGGCCGCAAAGGAATACTATCTGCAGATGGCAAGGACAGGATGGGAATACCATGCAGCCGGAGTGATGCGCCAGATAGGATGGGATGTGCTGGGATATGCGGCGACACCCCTGATTTTTCCCATGCAGATGGAGGGAAAGGGATATGATTCCTGCAGCGGAAGGAATTATGAAGTCATGCGGGAGAGGACGCCGGTGCTCACCAGGGATTATGTGGATTACGGGTGCTGGTGGTTTGGATGGATGCTGGTCCTCTCATTTTTCCTGTGTCTGATTCAGGCCCGTCCGGGAAAGAGCAGGAAGAAAATCGCCATGGCAATAGGAATCTGCTTCATGATTTCGGGAATTCTGATTCTGGGGCTTACCATGCGGGGAGCCGGGAAGATGGACTACAGACAGACGATTGCCGTCAACGCGCTATGGTATATGGCGCCGCTTCTGCTCATGGGCAGAGGGCGGCCGGAGAAGATTGCCGGGTCGAAGAACACATCCGGACAGAAAGGAATATGAGGATGGTGGCGGTTCATTTTTTGATTTTAGTTCTGCTGCTGCTGGCGGTCCCTGCCATTATCGGGGGCCTGTTCGGGCATATGGAAAAATACGGCGGGAATCTGATTTTCCGGTGGATTAGCGGACAGTTTCTGCTGTGGGCCGGGTTCCAGCTGATCTGTGTGCCCTTGATCTTAAGGCAGCAGAGCTTCACCTTTCTGACAGAGCTGTTTGGAGGGTACACGGCTGTACTGACGCTTCTGGCACTGGCGCTGGAGGTAAAACGCAGGAGAAAGGCAGGGACTTTAGTCTTCCGGATGGCCGGGGGAGCGGCAGGCCAAAAACCCGGAGAGAGCGCTGTGCTCTGGGCCCTTTTCGGAGCATTGCTGCTTTTTCAGCTGGTGCAGGCGGTGAGGCTGGCCTATGCGGACACGGACGATGCATATTATGTGGCCGTAGCCTCTGTGGCAGAGAACTCTGATACTATGTATCAGGTGCTTCCCTACACAGGCGGAATCGGCGGAACGGAACTGGACAGCAGGCACGGGCTGGCGCCATTCCCCATCTGGATCGCGTTTCTGGCCAAAGTGTCGGGGGTGCGTACAGTCACAGTGGCGCAGGTGGCGCTGCCGGTAGTTCTGATTGCCATGACATATGGGATTTATTATCTGTTTGCCAGGGAGCTGTTTCCGGAGAGGAGAGGCCAGCAGGCGTTGTTCTTGATTTTTACGGAAATACTGGTTCTGTTCGGAAATTATTCTATTTATACGGTGGAGAATTTCATGATTGCCAGAAGCAGGCAGGGAAAGGCGGCCCTGGGCAATATCGTGATTCCTTTCCTCCTGTTGCTGCTGTTGCTGCTGCTGCATAAGCTTCAGGAAAAGGAGCGGATTTCCGTCCTGCTATATCTGCTTTTTGGAATAGTCATGATGACGGGATGCCTGTGCAGCACTCTGGGAGTGCTGTTGATGTGCATGGCCGTAGGGGTGGCCGGGGTGTTGGGGGCAATCTGCTATAGGCGTCCATGGATACTGCCGCCATTGGCGCTTACCTGTATGCCCTGTGTGGTTTATGCGGCGCTGTACCTGTTCCTGGACTTTTGATGACTATGTTGTAGTAGAGTGGAGGGCTTATGTGGAGTGATGTGGCTGCTCTGTTTCGGGAGTATATGGGTACGGGGCTGATTGTGATATGGTATATTCTGTGCCTTATCTATCTGTGGATGAATGAGAAGAGGAAACATTTGAGGATTCTGTTCCTTTATATGCCGGTGATTCTGCTGCTTCTGTATTTCAATCCTGTATTCTACAGGCTGGTGTACGCCGTGGTGGAAAGGGAGATTTATTACCGGATTCTGTGGCTGCTTCCCATGACGGTAGTGATTGCGTATACCTGTATCTGTATTTATGGGCGCATGGCTGGGAGCGGGGAGCGCAGAGCGAAAGCTTTCGCTCTGTGCGCGGCGGGAGTCATAATGGTATCCGGAAGCTTTGTCTACAGCAGCCCGTTTTTCTCCCGGGCAGAGAACATTTATCATGTGCCGGATACCGTTGTGGACATCTGCGATGCCATCAATGTGCCGGGGCGGGAGGTCATGGCGGCATTTCCGCTGGAGCTGGTGCAGTATGTGCGCCAGTATTCTCCGGTGACCTGTATGCCTTACGGACGGGAGACTACGGTGGATAGATGGAACTATTATCATCCGCTTCGGGATGAGATGGAGGCAGAGGTCATCGAGATGGAGAAGCTGGTCCCCCTCTCCAGGGAATATCACTGTCATTATGTGATTTTCCGCCCCGGCACAAAAGTGCGGGGGAAGCCGGAGGATTATGGCTGGGTGCGGTTCGGAGAGGTGGACGGCTATACAATTTACCGGGATATGGAGGTAGAGCTGATCATTCCGGATCTGGGCTGACACCCGTTCAGTCCTGCGCCGGGGGGCTTGAGTTCCGGCTGGCCTCATTATAGTAGTTGAGCGCATAGGCAAAGCGTTCAGCTACTTTTTTTCTGCCCTCCGGGTTCAGATGTATGTTGTCGCTCAGGTATTTCTCTGCATTGTCTTCGGTGATGGTGTTGTATATGTTGTCAACGAAAGTGACGCTTCTTGACACGCAGGAGGCGTACTGCAGGATGGCATAGGTGCTCAGGACATCCTGGCCGCCGTACCGTTTCATGTCGCTGCTGATATAATCGCCGTTATCGTCAATGGCATAGGCATAGGTAGGGGACATGACGATGAGGCGGACATTTGAATAATAAAACTGCAGATATTCGATGACTGCTTCTGTGCCTCCCGTAAAAGTCGTGATGTCAGTGGCATCCGCGGGATTGATCATGACATGACCGGCCAGATAGTCGCTGGCGTCATACATGAGGACTATGGCGTCTACCTCTTCCAGACGGATGGACTGCAGTGTATCGTAGACCTCCTTTGCCTCCGGAGGGGCATCATCTCCCAGTATCTCCAGCGCTTTCAGGTAATCGTCACAGGCAGACTGATTGTGGGCAGCCACCTGGCACAGCCAGTATGGGTGGAAAATGTCCTGAGGAGCCGTTTCCATATCCCGTTCGGTCCGCAGCGCGGCCAGATAGCTTCCGCTGATGGAACAGTTGTAGATGGTGGCGCCGGTCTCCTGCCGCATGAGATTCACGAGATTGTCCTCTGAGTTCCTGTCGTCCGCAAAAGGGGCGTTTCCGAAAGCAAGAATCGTGGAACCTTCACTAAAGTCCATGTATACAGGATTGTTGGACTTGTCCAACAGGGGCAGAATCGTATCATAGGTGTCGTTATATTCGCCGGGGCCGTCCGCAAAAATTTCATCCAGATCGATGTGCACGCCAAAAGTCGCGATTTTGTATATGATACCTGCCACGAAGAGCAGGAACACTGCCAGCAGGACAATGTGGATATTGATATGGGAGAAGACGCCCTGGTTTCCCCTCGGCTTCCTTTCTGCGGATTCCGGGGATTCGTCTGGCAGGAGGGAGTCCCCGGATTCATCTGAACCCATAGCTCTCAAGTCATCTTCCTGATCTAAGTCTATGATATCCAGATCGGGTATTTTATGGAATTGTTTCGATGTGTCAGGGGAAAGGTGCTGATTCTTCATATATTTTCTCCATTTCTTGCTTTGCACTCCATTTTACTATTATGAGAGAGGAAAGTCCACATTATTAATGGTACTTTAAAACTTTTTAAAAGATTTTAAGATTTTAAGAAATTATGAAGAAATGGGATTGTCACTTGAAGAAGCCGGGAAAGAATGCTATACTATTACGGAATTATTACGTTTTCGTTTCAGAAAGGATAATGTTCGGATGAAAAAGTTGTTCGGCTCTTCTGATAAAAGAACCTGGAATCAGGAAGAATATGATGGGCGCGATTATGACTGGGACAGCGCAGAGGAGGACTTTGCGGACGACTCCATGGAAGAGGAGGCGTATTTTTACGAGGAAGAGGAAGCGATAGAAAGGGATGGCGGCTGGACGGAGGACGCCATGGAAGAAGACGCATATCATTATGAAGAAGATGACTATGAAGCAGGGGATGACTTATACGGGGAAGAGGAACTGGCCGTTGCCCATGACACGGAGTACCGGGAGCCGCCCTTAAAAAGGAGACAGCCGGCAAGTTTCCTCGTCAAGATAGGAAACTATCTCCGCCATATGGACACCATGGACAAAGTGATGATCGGCACAGGAGCGGCGGTATTGATACTGGCAATCGTCACGGGCTGTGTCTATATCGGCGCGAAGGCCGTGGACAGGCAGGTGGCGGATTTTGCGGATGTAGGCACACAGCTGGACGGTATAGCGATGATTGGTGAGGACGGACTGCTGGCCATAGCGGATGCGCAGAAAGCAAAGCTTGCGGCGTCTGCCATAGTGGACGGGGCAGACGGCGAGCCGAAGAAAGGCTATGATGAAAGCGGCTATGAAAGGCAGGTATCCGTGCAGCCATGCTTCACTTCCATCCAGAAGGATCTGAAGATTAAATTCATCAATAAGAAGACAGAAAAGCTGGTGCCCAATGTGCCGTTTTCGGTGACGATTACCGATCCCGACGGCAAGACAGGCATCTGGTCCGATGACGACATGGACGGTATCATCTATAAAAAGGACATCAAGCCCGGGACATATAAGGTGTCGATGGAAGCTTTAACGGATGAAAAGTATGCCGATTATATCCTTTTCATGGACTCTCAGTCCGTGGAAGTCAGGAAAGAAATAGACTACAAAAAAGTAGACGTATCCAATGAGGTCAAGCAGGAGAGCGAGATAGACGCCAGCAAGGAGGATACCAAAAAGAACGATACAGTGGTGGAATCCAGTCTGCAGGATACGGTGGCCTGGGTGGAGAGCAAGACGATTACCACAGCTTATGATAAGGTGGATAAGAGCACGATACCGGATCCTATGGCTTTGGCGGTTGAAAAGCGGTTCCTGCGCATGAGCGAGAATACAGGCCAGCCTACGCCGGCACCTACAGATGAGCCGACACCGGAACCGGAGACCACGCCGACTCCCGCACCGGAGACACCGACTCCCGCGCCGACTCCTGCGCCTACGCCGGAACCGACACCAGAACCTACGCCGGAACCGACTCCGGTTCCTACGCCCACTCCCACGCCGGCTCCGGCGCGCGTGAGCGTGACAGTGAATCAGGCGTCGCTGACCGGGACAGTGGGGGGTACATTTGCTGCCATTGCCACAGCATCCGGTTCTCAGGAAGGCGGCACAATAGATTATATGATCAGTTCGGACAATGCCTCGGTGGCCACGGCTGCGATAGATGCCAGAGGCAATATCACGGTACAGGGAAAGGCGGCTGGCACGGCCAATCTGACCGTGACGGCCAATTATAAGAACGGCGGCGCCGACACCGCAGGCACCGCGGTGATAGCTGTGACGGTAAAGGGCAGCTTGGCCATGCGGCTGGATAAGAATGCCATGACAGTGTACACCCAGAGTTCTGCGAATATCACTGCAGAGGTAGTCAATGCTACTTCAGAGATTAATGTGACTGCCACATCCTCCGATGCGGGGAAAGCCACTGTCAGCGCCCGGGGCAATGTGGTCACAGTGAATGGCATTGCGGCGGGCAGCACTACCATCACCATAAGCTACACGGAAGGGACGGAGGTGGTCACTGCTGCCTGCACCGTCACCGTGAAGAAGAATCCCAGAGAGGATACCGGCACGCTGCTGAAAGATGCAGGCGGCAGGCAGATTTATGTGCTGGAGAACAACAATTACCGGGAGGCCACCAATGCCGATTATTATACGGCGGGCGCTTTCTATGTGAAATCGGCGGATGCCAGATACACAGGCTGGCAGACCATTGACGGAAAGGTATACTACTTTACGGCAGACGGCAAAAAGGTCACCGGAGAGCAGGTCATTCAGGGAGCGAAATATAATTTTGCCAGCGATGGTTCTCTGGTTGCAGGCAGCGGTACTGTAGGCATCGATGTGTCGAAGTGGAATGGCAGGATTGAGTGGAGCGCAGTGAGGAATTCAGGTATCTCCTATGTCATCATACGCTGTGGCTACAGGGGCTCCTCGGAGGGTAAGCTGATTGCAGATCCCAGATTTGAGGAGAATATTCAGGGGGCTATAGCTGCCGGACTGAAAGTAGGTGTCTATTTCTACTCACAGGCCACTGATGAAATCGAAGCGGTGGAGGAAGCCTCCATGGTGCTGGACCAAATCAAAAATTATAAGATTTCCTACCCGGTATTTTTGGACGTGGAGTCCAGCGGCGGCCGTGGCGACAGGATTGACAAGGCTGCCAGAACCGCCGTCTGCAAGGCATTCTGCCAGACTGTCCAGAATGCCGGTTACACAGCGGGAGTCTACTCGAATAAGTACTGGCTGGAGACTCAGATAGATGCGGCGGCCCTGAGTGCTTACAAGATATGGATGGCCCAGTATGCAGCCGCTCCTACCTATAAGGGCAGATATGACATGTGGCAGTACAGATCCACCGGCAGTGTCAGCGGTATCAGCGGTAATGTGGATATGAATATCAGCTACCTTGGCTATTAAAGGATTCACAAAAAGGATGGCTGCAGCAGTCATCCTTTTTGTGCACGGGCCCGTGCAGGGTAAATTTGAGGGCAGTCTGATTTACTGTCGGAGATGAAGGAGAGCATACAGGAAGATGCAGGCTTTGATTTTCGGGCTGATGGTGCCCGTCGTACCTATATTGGTTCGGAAATTGTACAAAAAAGAAGAAAACCTGACAGCGTTGCAGGCGGTGGGGCGGTATATGGTCTATGCCCTGCTGTCAATACTGCTCACCAGCATTGTCATGGTGGCCATGTGCGATGAAGGCATTTCTGTTCTGGAAAAGATGGAGCGGTCTCCCGTGTTCACGCTGAAGTACATTTTCCTCGAGGCCGTGGCCGCAGGGCTGATTGCCGCGGCGGAGTGGCTGTATAGTGCGGGGAAAGTGAAAGTGACGGTAGAGTGGGACAGGTATCGCAACCTGGCGCCGGCAAGGTTTAGCAGGAAAATCCTGTTTCCCATAGGACTGTATGTGCTGGCTGTGCTGGTAGTCAGCCTGAATTTCGGATTGATGTTCGACAATGTGGTATGGGGCGATGAGGCCTATACCTGTAACGCGATACGCGGCAGCTGGGGCGAGCTTTTCTGGATTCTGACAGAAGAGGAGAACCATCCGCCTCTGCATTTCGTATGGATGAAACTATTTGCGGAGCTGTTCGGCTATACGGTTCCGGTATATCATTTTGCCTCCTTTGTACCTTTTTGCATGGGAATCATAGGGGCGGTCACTTTGCTGAGAAAACGGTATGGAAATCTGCCGGCGGCCTTTTTTGTGATGATATCCGGCCTGGCGGCGCCCTGTCTGGAATACAATATGGAAATCCGGATGTATGCGCTGGCATTTTTGGGTCTGGCTGGGTGTTACTATTGCGTGTCCCGGATTTTGAGCGGCAGCAGGGCAGCAGGATGGATCGGGATGGTCTTCTGGGCAAGCGTCGCGGCCTATTCCCACTACTATGCGCTGGTTGCGGCCGGTATCATGATGTTCATGGCAAGCGCCATCGCTTATCTGCGGTACCAGGGCAGGGTGTGGATAAAGGGACTGGCATCGATGCTGGCATTTCTCGCCATCTATGCTCCCTGGCTGAGCCAGCTGCTCCGCGCCACGGGAAACGTCAGCCGCAACTGGTGGATGACGGAAATCGAAAGCATCGGTACCAGCCTTGATATGATAGGCTGCGGGGCCGGGATGAGCAGTATTGTCCTTGCGCTGCTGTTCATAATGGCTGCGGCGTTATTCCTGACAGAATCCTCGCTGTTTCACACAGAGAAGAGGGAGGACAGGTTTTTTGTCAATGTGACAGTGCCGTCGACCGGGAAATGGTCCGATGAGACATGGACATTTGCTGTGGGTTTGCTGACCATAGCAGGCACATTGGTTTTCGCATATGGCCTCAGCGTTGCAGTACGCCCGCTCCTGACAAGCAGATATCTGTATCCGCTCTGTGCGGTCTCTGCCATAATGTTGGCTGCGGGGTCAAAACGTATCCTTGAATTGCTCAAAAGAATGGAAGGGCATTTCCATAAGAGCGGATTTGCCGGCGCGGGAAAATGTGTGCTGATGCTGGCCCTGGTAGTTTTGTTCGCCAGAGGCATCGGCAATTATGGGAGCTACAAAGCAGTCGTGGACAGTGAGGATGAGAGGACAGGGGAGGTTCTGTACTATCTCGGGGAACCTGCAGAAGACACCCAGTTCGTGAGTAATGGAATCCAGCATATCGGATGGACGGTGCTTTCCCATTATTTCAGAGATACGGAAGTGGTAAATGGCAATTATACGCAGGCCACATCGGATGATGTGTGGTATTTTACGCCGGATTTTCTGGATGCGAATGAGATTGAGGCAGTGTCCGGTATGGGATATAATATTACAGCAAATTATGGAAATCAGCAGCTGGGCAAATATCAGTTCGTGCTCTACCACTTTGAGAGACAGGCACAGGAATAAGAATGTATTCCGTCTGATTTTGCCATACTAAGGAAGCGGCTGTTTTCCGACAATTCCTAATAATAGTTTACCTCACAGAAAGGAGAAAAAAATGCGTACTTATCTTGTGACAGGAGGCGCCGGTTTCATCGGCTCCAACTATATCCACTACATGTTCCGGAAATACGGGAACGAAATCCGCATCATCAATGTAGACCTTCTGACCTACGCAGGCAATCTGGAGAACCTGAAAGACCTGGAGGACAAGCCGAACTATACTTTTGTAAAGGCAGATATCTGCGACAAGGAAGCAATCTCCCGGATATTCGGGGAGAACGACATAGACCGGGTGGTGCATTTCGCGGCGGAGAGCCATGTGGACAGAAGCATCCGCAATCCGGAGGTGTTCGTGCGGACCAATGTGCTGGGAACGGCAGTGATGCTTAACTGCGCCAAGGCGGCCTGGGAGCTGCCGGACGGAGGCTTCAGGCCCGACAAGAAATTCCTGCATGTATCCACGGACGAGGTGTACGGCTCCCTGCCGGATGATGAGAACGCGTTTTTCTATGAGACCACGCCCTACGATCCCCACAGCCCCTATTCCGCCAGCAAGGCGGGATCGGACCTGCTGGTGAAGTCCTACATGGACACCTACCATTTCCCGGCCAACATCACCAACTGCTCCAACAATTACGGCCCCTATCAGTTCCCGGAGAAGCTGATTCCCCTGATTATCAACAATGCGCTTCAGGGCAAGAAGCTCCCGGTGTACGGAGACGGCAAAAATGTCAGGGACTGGCTCTATGTGGAGGATCACGCCAAGGCCATCGATATGGTGCAGGAGCAGGGCGAGCTTTTCGAGACCTATAACATAGGCGGCCACAATGAGAAACAGAATATCGAAATCATCCACATCATCATAGAGACCCTCCGGGAGATGCTGCCGGACGACGACCCCAGAAAGGCGCATGTGACCACGGATCTGATTACCTATGTGGAGGACCGCAAGGGACATGACCGCAGATACGCCATCGCGCCGGATAAGATCAAATCCGCCATAGGCTGGTATCCTGAGACCATGTTCAGGGAGGGCATCCGCAAGACCATCCAGTGGTTCTTCGAGCATGAGGAGTGGATGAAGAATGTGACCAGCGGCGATTACCAGAAATACTACGCTGACATGTACGGAAAATAAGGAATTGTTCGGAAATGATTTGAACAATTCCCGGGAAAAATGGGGACGAATCACATCGTTCCCATTTAGCGCGTTTTATATACGCAGAGAACGGAGGTTTTTATGAGAGGAATCATATTGGCAGGCGGATCCGGCACCAGGCTGTATCCTCTGACGAAAGCGGTTTCCAAGCAGATTATGCCGGTGTACGATAAACCGATGATTTATTATCCGATGTCTACGCTGATGCTTGCGGGTATCCGGGAGATCCTGATCATCTCCACCCCCAGGGATCTGCCGGTGTTCCGGGAGCTTCTGGGCGACGGACATCAGCTCGGCATGGAGCTGTCCTATGCCGTGCAGGAGCATCCGAACGGCCTGGCGGAAAGCTTCCTGATAGGGGCGGACTTCATAGACGGCGACAGGGTGGCGCTGGTGCTGGGGGACAATATCTTTTACGGACAGAGCTTTTCCAGGGTCCTGAGGGAAGTGGCCGCAAGGGAAAAGGGGGCCACCATTTTCGGCTATTATGTCCGCGACCCCAGAGAGTACGGAGTGGTGGAGTTCGACGAGAGCGGCAAGGCGCTTTCCATCGAGGAGAAGCCGGAGAACCCCAAGAGCAATTATGCGGTGCCGGGTCTGTATTTTTATGACGAAGATGTAGTGGAAATCGCGAGGAACGTGAAGCCTTCCCGCAGAGGGGAGCTGGAGATCACCAGCGTCAACAACGAATATCTGCGGAGGGGAACCCTCCGGGTGGAGACTTTGGGCCGTGGTTTTGCCTGGCTGGACACCGGGAACCATGACTCGCTTTTGGACGCGGCGGATTTCGTGGCGGCTTTCCAGAAGCGCCAGGGTCTTTATATCTCCTGCATCGAAGAAATTGCTTACAAGAGGGGCTTTATCGACAAGGATCAGCTGCTTGCGCTGGCGGAGCCCCTTATGAAGACCAATTACGGAAAATATCTGGTAGAGGTAGCAAATGGACTCTAAAATACGCAGAATGGCGATTCTGGCCTCTCTGGGAATGATTCTGCTGGTGTCGCTGCTGGTGCTGTACACCAATGGGGGCATGGGAGGCGGCGGGACGCCGGCAAAGACTCCGCAGCCGCAGACCGAAGATACAGAAGAGGGCCAGGGCGGCCAGGGGAATGCGGGCAGCAACGGTGTGGTGAACGGACAGATTGGGGACGATTTGTCCGCGTTTCTGCGGGACGACACCTTTTTTGACCCGGAGAAGAACCCCGTGCTGGAGGCGGCTAAGGACAATGCCGCCAGGCTGTCCATGGTAGTGACTTCCGTGGAGAAAGACCTGCGCATTCAGATTGTGGACATGCAGGGGGAACTGGTCACCGGGGAGAGCTTTCTGGTAAAGCTGGAGGGACTGGGAGAGTACAAGGACCTGGACAAGGACGGCATCATTTATGTCGGAGATTTGCCGGCCGGGGAGTACCGTGTGGAGCTGTTGCCCCTGGAGGGGTACCGGATGTCGGCCAACGAGACGAAAGTGCGGGTCAAGGATAAGGTTGAGTATGTGGCGATTGACGATATCTCCCTGCTGATTCTGACTGAGGCGGACATCGATGTGGCCGCGGAGGATACCGCCGTGGCGGACGCCGTGGCGGACGCGGACAAGACAGAGATACAGCAGCTTCAGAAGACCACGGGAGGTTCCAGAGTGGGCATAGACGTGTCTAAATGGAACGGCAATATCGACTGGGACAGGGTAAAGAACGCGGGCGTGGAATTTGCCATCATCCGCGCGGGCTACCGGGGATCCGTGACAGGCAGCCTGGTGGAGGATTCCTGCTTCACCGCCAATATGCGGGGCGCCGCCGCCAGCGGCGTCCCTGTGGGGGTGTATTTCTTCACCCAGGCGGTGAACGAGGTGGAGGCCGTGGAGGAGGCTTCCGCCGTGCTTCAGCTGATTCGGGAGTATGATCTGGACTATCCTGTGTTTATCGACACCGAGGGCGCGGGAGGGAACGGACGGGCGGACAATCTGGACGTGGACACCAGGACGCTGGTGTGCGAGGCGTTCTGCCGCACCATCGCCAATGCGGGATACACGGCGGGAGTCTACGCCAGCCGCAACTGGTACAACAACAATCTGCATGTGGAGAATCTGGAGAATTACTGCATCTGGCTGGCAGAGTACCGGCACGCGCCGCTCTATCAGGGATTCTACCATATGTGGCAGTACACCTCCAAGGGGGCCATAGACGGAATCGAGGGAAATGTGGACATGAATATCAGTTATCTTCAGATACAGTAAATCATACTGCTTGACAGTTAAAGTTTGCGAGTAACCTGACTACATGACGCCGGCCATATACGTTTAACCAATGCAGTATGGTAAATTCTGGTGTTATGTAGTATCAAAGGGAAAAGAGAAGGAGGGGCCTGCGATGGGCAAGATTCAGGTAGAGACATGTGGGATAGAGGGGCTTAAGGTCATTACACCTGCGGTATACGGCGATGAGAGAGGGTATTTTTACGAATCCTATCATTACGAGGCATATAAGGAGGCGGGTATCCCTGAGGTGTTCGTACAGGATAACCAGTCTTCCGGAAGAAGGGGCGTCCTGAGAGGCCTGCATTTCCAGAAAGAGTTTGCCCAGGACAAGCTGGTACGTGCCATCCGGGGCGAGGTGTTCGACGTGGCGGTGGATCTGCGGGATGGTTCGCCTACTTTCGGCAAGTGGCATGGCGTCCTGCTTTCGGAGGAGAATAAGAAGCAGTTTTTCGTGCCGAAGAACTTTGCCCACGGCTATCTGGTGCTGTCGGATTATGCGGAATTCTGCTATAAATGCACGGATTTCTACCATCCCGGCGATGAGGGGGGGATTGTGTACGACGATCCTGCCATCGGTATCGAGTGGCCGATTCCGGAGGGGATGGAGCTGATTATGGTGGATAGGGACCGAAACTGGGGCGGTCTGGAAGATTATAAGAGGCAGGCCCATGAAGATAAGTAAAAAAACGGGGATTTTCTTGTTTTCCCTGGCGGGGCTCCTAATGGCCCTGACCATCATCATCCATCAGAATCCCGGGCCCAGCGCCAATCCCCGGGAGGAGCTGCTGAAAAAGATTCTCTCCTGCGGGATGATCGCGCTGGCCTGCCTGGTCTTCGCGAAATGGTATGAAAAGTTCACCACCATCCCGGTAGAGCTGTACCAGAGCAGGCATCTGATTTGGAAGCTGGCAAAGAATGATTTCAAGAAGCGTTACGCGGGCTCCTATATGGGGGCGGCGTGGGCCCTGGCCCAGCCTGTGGTGACTGTGGTGATGTACTACATTGTCTTTGACAAGCTTATGGGCGGCGCCGGCCGGGGCGTGGAGGATGCGCCCTTTGTGCTCTTCCTGACAGCCGGGCTGGTGCCCTGGTTCTATTTCAACGAGGCCCTGAACAACGGCACCAATGCCCTGCGGGAATACGATTATCTGGTGAAAAAGGTGGTATTCAAAATCAGCATCCTGCCCATCATCAAGATTATCGCAGCCTCTTTCATCCATGTGTTTTTCGTGGCGGTGCTGCTGATCGTGGCGGCGCTTTACGGCTATTATCCTACGATTTATACCATCCAGATTCTGTATTACAGCATCTGCCTGTTCGTGTTCGTGCTGGCGCTGTGCTATACCACCTGTTCCATCGTGGTCTTTTTCAAGGACCTGACCCAGATCATCAATATCGTCCTGCAGATCGGAATCTGGGCCACGCCCATCCTGTGGAATCTGGATGCCGCGCCGAAGAAATGGGTGATGGTCCTGAAGCTGAATCCTTTGGTGTATATCGTCAACGGTTTCCGCAGCGCCATCTACCGGCAGGAATGGTTTTTTGAGGACTTTTTTTCCACTATGTATTTCTGGATTGTGACAGTGGTGCTGTTCGGAATAGGAGTGGCCGTCTTCAAACGTCTGAAGAACCATTTCGCGGATGTACTGTAAGGAGACTACAAATTTGTATTACAAAGGGGCGTCATGGGAAATCAAGAAAGCAAGATACAGGTACAGGAGGTAGCGCTTCCTGCAATAGAAATCAAAGATGTGGTAAAGATATACAAGCTCTACGACAGGGCCAGGGACCGGGTGAAGGACGCCTTTGGCCTGAACAGGAGGAAAGGCCACAAGCTGCACTATGCCTTGAACGGCGTGAATCTCTGTATCCGCAAGGGAGAGACCGTAGGCATCATCGGTACCAACGGCTCGGGGAAATCCACCATCCTGAAGATTATCACGGGGGTGCTGAACCCTACCTCCGGCGAAGTGAGAGTAGACGGGCGCATCTCCGCCCTTCTGGAGCTGGGTGCCGGTTTCAACCAGGAGTACAATGGCATCGAAAACGTGTACCTGAACGGCACCATGCAGGGCTTTTCCGACAAAGAGATTGAAGAGAAGCTGCCTGAGATACTGGAATTCGCCGATATCGGGGACTATGTGAACCAGCCGGTGAAGACCTACTCCAGCGGCATGTTCGTGCGCCTTGCCTTTGCGGTGGCCATCAATATCGAGCCGGAGATTCTGATCGTGGACGAGGCCCTTTCCGTGGGAGATGTATTCTTTCAGGCAAAATGTTACCATAAATTTGAAGAATTCAAGAAAATGGGCAAGACCATCGTATTCGTCAGCCATGACCTGAGCGTCATCAGCAAGTACTGCGACAGAGTATTTTTGCTGAACAAGGGCACGCTGCTGGGGGAGGGATCCCCCAAGGAGATGATCGACGCCTACAAGAGAGTGCTGGTAGGGCAGTATGAGTTTCCCGGGCAGGAGGAGCAGGCGGCCCTGGAGGAGAGTCACGCCAAAGAGGCGGTGAACCCGGATGTGCAGGAGTACGGCACGAAACAAGCCCAAATCATGGAGTACTACCTGACGGATGAGCGGGGCGTCCGGGCCCTGGCCATCTTAAAGGGCAGCGAGTTCACTCTGCATATGCGGGTGGCTTTTAAGGCCCGTGTGCCCGCGCCGATTTTCGCCTTTTCCTTTAAGGACGCCCTGGGCACGGAGATTACGGGCACCAACACCATGATAGAGAAGGCTTTTCTGGAAAGCGGCGAGCCGGGACAGGTGGTGGATATTACCTTTACCCAGAAAATGAGCCTCCAGGGCGGGGAGTACCTGCTCTCGCTGGGGGTCACGGGATATGAGGGGGACCGTTTCCAGGTGTACCACAGGCTCTATGATGTGCTGGATGTGACAGTAGTGTCAGATAAGGACACGGTTGGATATTTTGACATGGATTCCAAGGTTGCGGTAAAAGCGTGCGAAAATTTTCTGAGTCTGTAAATACACAGCCTAAAGCGCCAAAGTGCATGGCGCTTGAAAATCTGAATTGCACGCGGCAGGATACCCGAAAAGATTGGGCATTCTGCCAGACTTGCACCGATTGTCAGTGCTGTTTATGCAGCGCTGGTATGTGCGGTAGCGGATTGGACAGATAAATGGCAGATAAAAAAATAGAGGAAATTGGAAAAGTCAGGCTGGATTACAGCCGGTATCCCGGAAATGATTTCTACAGCGAGGGCAAGATGGAGGACGAGCTGCTGGAAATCGCAATGAACAGGACGGCCGCGGAGTATGAGGACATCATAGAGGAGCGCAGGGTATGGCCCGTTCTCTACCATCTCTCCCCCCTGCGGGAGAATATCGTGGACTGGATTCCCATGGACAAGGGCTGCAAGGTGCTGGAGGTGGGCAGCGGCTGCGGCGCCATTACGGGAGCGCTGTCCAGAAAGGCCGGGACGGTGACCTGTTTGGACCTTTCGAAAAAGCGCAGCCTGATCAATGCCTACAGGCACCGGGACTGCGATAATGTGACCATTCATGTGGGGAATTTCAAGGATATCGAGCCGGAACTGCCCGGGGATTTTGACTACATCTGCCTGATTGGGGTCTTTGAGTACGGCCGGGCTTACATGGGGGGCGGGAACCCCTATGAGGACTATCTGAAAAAGCTGATGGGGCATCTGGCGCCCGGGGGCAGGATCGTGATTGCCATAGAGAACAAATACGGCCTGAAATATTTCGCGGGCTGCAGAGAGGACCATCTGGGCACCTACTTTTCCGGCATCGAGAATTACGCCTCGGGCGGGGATGTGCGCACGTTCGGCAGAGGCGGGCTGGAGAATATCTTTGAACGCTGCGGCGTGGAAGAGTGGCATTTTTATTACCCCTATCCGGATTACAAATTCATGACATCTCTGTACAGCGATGAATACCTTCCGAAAAAAGGAGAACTGTTCAATAATATACGGAATTTCGACAGGTCCAGGATGCTGCTCTTCAATGAGAAGAATGCCTTTGACGGGCTGGTGGAGGAGGGGCTGTTCCCGGTGTTCTCCAATTCTTATGTGGCAGTCATCGGAGGAGGATTCGACACGAAGTTCGTGAAGTATTCCAATGACCGGGCGCCGGAGTACGCTATCCGCACGGAAATCTTAAGCGGCTGGACTTTGGACGGCGCCAGGGCTGACGTGGTGCGCAAATACCCCATGAGCAGCGCGGCCGATGCCCATGTAAGGGGCATGGCGGCCGCATATGAGAGCCTGAGGGAGCGGTATAAGGGAGGGGAACTTACCATCAATACCTGTGAGCTGGCCCGGATGGAGGGGCAGCTGTTCGCCCAGTTCGAGTATGTGCAGGGAGTGCCGCTTTTGGAGGTGATGGATGCCTGTCTGGAGCGGGGGGACGTCGAATCTTTCCGCAGGTTCTTCCGGGAATTCCTGAAGCGGGCAGGCTATAACAGCGGCTATCCGGCTGCGGATTTCGACCTGGTATTCGGAAATGTGCTCATCAGGCCGCAGGGGGAAAGCGGTTCCGGGAATGGGCTTTCTGAATCCGAAGGGGCGGAGCTTTCTTTGGAGGGAAACGGGGGTTCCGGCGGCGCATCTTCAGAGGGCGCATCTTCGGAAGCGAAAGGCAGCGCGCTGGAGGCTCTCCTGCGGGGAGAGTGGACGCTGATCGACTATGAATGGACCTTCGGGAAGCCCGTGGAGACAAAGCTGCTGGCTTTCCGGGCTGCCTACTGGTATCTGCTGGAGGACGAGAAGCGGAAAAAAATCAGCCTGGACTGGATTCTGCGGGAGCTTTCCATGACGGAGAAGGACGTGAAGGATTTCTGGGAGGAGGAGGGCGAATTCCAGCGTTTTGTGACGGGGAAACGTTCTTCCATGGCCGAAATGCGGGAGAAAATCGGATGCCGCGTCATGAACCCCCAGGACTGGCTGGACAGGTACCAGGATTCGGAGGATGTGAACAAAGTCCAGATATACGAAGACAAGGGCCAGGGCTACAGCGAGGAAGACTCCTATTTCGTCCGGGACGCCTATCAGGGGGACTGGCTGATAGAGCTGGAGCTGAAAGTGAGCGGAGAAGTGGAGATGCTCCGGATCGATCCCGGAATGTACCCCTGCATGGTGAAGATTGCCGAGATGACTTTCAACGGAGAGACAGTGTGCCTCCACAGGCGGAAGATGCTGTACGCCAACGGCCGTATCGTGAAGCCGGACGAGAAGGAGCACAGGGACCATCCCAGCATCATTTTTCCCACGGAGGATCCCAATATCAATATTTCCCTGAAAGGCTTGAAGCGGGAAGCTGAGAATACCCTGCGGACAAGGATAGAAATCGTGCGGCTGCCGCTTTCCATGGCACAGGATTTGATGTGAGAGGAAAAGCACGGCATGGCGCGTTCCGGAAGCCTGTCCGGGTGGCCTGGGGACAGGGCAGACAGGAGTCCGCGCGGAAAAGACTGATGGAGAATATGCCCGGAAATGAGGAAAAGTATGGAAGAGACAGATTACAGGGAGTCCTATGAAAAGGAGCATCTCAAATGCGCGGATCTGGCGGGCCGGATCGCGGATCTGGAGGCTAGAAATGAGGAGCTGGAGTGGAAGCTGAACCGTATCAAGAACAATCCTCTCTGGAAAGCGGGCAGGCCTGCCAGGGATGTGCTGCACTGGATGATCCGCCAGAGAGACAGACTGAAGAACTGCGGCGGCCTCAGAGGCGTGCTCCGGAAGCTGGCCTATAAGAAGCGGGAGCGGGAGGCCAGAGGCCAGTTTGGCACCGAGAGCTTTCCCTCGCCGGAGCAGGCGGCTTCCGAGCGGGAGACCGTCTTCCCGCGTATGGTGAAGATCAGCATCCTCCTGCCCCTGTGGAACAATGAGAGACAGTACCAGGAGGAAGTGCTGGATTCCGTGATGAACCAGACTTACGCAAACTGGGAACTGTGCCTGGCGGACGGCTCCGATGAGGCCCACAGCTATATCGGGGAAATCTGTAAGGAATACGCGGCCAGGTCAGACGGCCGCATCCTCTATAAGCATCTGGAGAAGAACGGCGGCATCGCCGGCAATACCAACGCCTGCCTGCAGATGGCCACCGGCGAGTACATCGGCCTGCTGGATCAGGACGATCTGCTCCACCCCAGCGTGCTCTATGAATATGTGAAAGCTATCAATGAACAGAATGCGGATTATCTGTATTGCGATGAGACCACCTTTAAGGGGGACGACATCAACCGCATGCTGACCATGCATTTCAAGCCGGACTACGCGCCGGACAATCTGCGGGCCAACAATTACATCTGCCATTTCAGCGTCTTTTCCAGGGAACTGCTGGACGGTCAGGAGTTGTTCCGCACGAAATACGACGGCAGTCAGGATCATGACATGATCCTGCGCCTGACGGACAATGCGAAGAAAATCGTCCATGTGCCCAGGCTCATGTATTACTGGAGGAGCCACTCGGGCAGCGTGGCCGCGGGTATAGAGGCCAAGCCTTATGCTATAGAGGCGGCCAAGGGAGCGGTGGCGGAGCATCTGAGGAAGCATGGATATGAGCACTTTAAAATCGAGAGCACCAGGGCTTTCGAGACTATATTCCGCATCCGTTACAATATTATCGGTACGCCGAAGATTTCCATTGTCATAGCCAACAAGGACCATGAGCCGGATCTGCGCCGCTGCGTCTCCTCCATTTTGGAGAAATCCACCTATGACAATTATGAGATTGTCATCGTGGAGAACAACAGTTCCACGGAGGAAATCAGGTCTTATTACAGCAGCCTTTTAGGGCAGGACTGGCAGGAGGATTCCGCGGTCCGGGACAGCGGCCCGGCAAAGAGCGCCGACGGCAGGATCGCCATAGTCGTCTACAGGGGAGAGTTCAACTATTCCGCCGTCAACAATCTGGGAGTGGAATATGCCACAGGTGAGTATGTCCTGCTTCTGAACAACGATACGGAGGTCATCACCGTCAACTGGATGGAGGAGCTTCTGATGTACGCCCAGCGCGCCGATGTGGGCGCGGTGGGAGCGAAGCTCTATTACGGGGACAAGACCATCCAGCACGCCGGGGTGGTAATCGGGCTGGGAGCCCACGGGACCGCGGGCCATACCCACTACAGGCAGCACCGCCAGAACCTGGGATACATGGGGCGCCTGTGCTATGCCCAGGACGTGACTGCGGTGACGGGGGCCTGCCTGCTGGTGAAAAAGTCGCTGTACCTTTCCGCGGGGGGCCTGGACGAAAGCTTCGCGGTCTCCCTGAACGACGTGGATTTCTGCCTGAAGCTGCGCGGGATGGGGCTGCTGAACGTCTTCACCCCGTTCGCGGAGCTGTTCCACTACGAATCCGTCTCCAGAGGGCTGGACGACACCGGAGAGCGGGCCCGGCGCTACAATCTGGAATCGGAGCGTTTCCGGAAAAAATGGCAGAAAGAGCTGGAGGCGGGAGATCCCTACTACAACCCCAATTTCTCTCTGGACAGAAGCGATTATTCGCTGAAAGTGTCAGAATAGCCGTGATAAACCGGGCAGAGGTTTGACTCCTGCTGTATTACGTGTTAAAATATAGGCAGGTAACACGCGCAGAACGGATAGGGGAAAATATGCATGGGCAGCAAAGAATATGAGAAAATCCTGGACGCCATACCGAATACGGGCATCTATGTGATCCGGGAAGACAATCACGAAATTCTGTATTTTAATAAGCGTATCAAGAAAATGGCTCCCAATGTGAAAAAGGGGATGACCTGCGACAGGCTGTGGAAGAATTCCTGCTCCAACTGCCCGCTTCTGAACATCGGCGATAAACAGGAAAGCCAGTCTATCAACAGCGACAATGTTCTGGGGACAGTGGATATGGAGGCGAAGCGGATGAGATGGGATGGCGACATTCCCGTCTTTGTGATCACGCTGACGCCCCATATGGATGAGTTCAGCCATGTCTACCGCAAGATACTGCGGGTGAACTTAAGCCAGAACAGCTACGAGGTGGTCAAGTCGGGGGCAGAGGAATGGGCCATAGAGTGCAAGGCGGCTACGTTCACCGGCTGGCTGGAGCAGTTTATGGAAAAGGGCAGCATCCATCCGGAGGACACGGACCGGTTCCTGAGCTTTACGCATCTGGAATATCTCAAGAGCGCGCTGTGCACCGGACGGAAGAATCTGACCTGCAGCTACAGGCGAAGTTCGCCCAACGGCTATCGCTGGAACATGCTGGAAGTGACGCCGGATTCCGGGTATACGGATGGGAACCAGACCGTCCTGATCTATATCAAGGACGTGCAGGATATGCTGAAAGAGAGCCTGGAACTGGACGAGACCAGCGTCCGCCTGCAGGAGGTCACCCGCACTCTGGGGGAGCAGAACCTGGGCATCTATACCATCGATCTGAAAGCCGGAAACGTCAATCTGGTCAGGGAGGGCGGATACAGCCAGGAGGGATGGATTTCCCAGACATTGATGTGGGATGTGGTCATGCATTCCCGCCTGGTCCGGCAGATGCATCCCGACAACCGGGAAAAGTTCCGGCAGAAATTCTCTCTGGAAGGTCTGCGCCAGGCCAGGGACACAGGGCTGCAGAAGACGGATATGCTCTGTCAGTGGCGTGAGGGGAACAAGTACCGGTACGTGGCTGTCATCGCGTATTTCGGCAGGAATCAGGGCACCAGGAACTATACGGTGCTGGCTCTCCAGGATGTGGATAAGCGCGTGCGCCAGGAGCAGGCCCTTTCCCAGAGGGATATGCAGATGGCGGCCATCCTGAAATCCCGGTTCCATGTCATGACCACGATTCATCTGGAGGACGATCAGTGCGAGCGGGTGTGGCTGAATGAGAGCGCGGAGCCTCAGAACCAGGGAACGGGCAGATATACCCTCTATTACCGGCGGGCGCTGGAAAATACCGTCCATCCGGAGGATATGGAGATTTTCCGGAAAGTGATGAATCCGGAGCATATGCGCGCCCTGGCGGAAAAGACCCGGGATTACGCGGAGGAAATCTGCCGTTACCGTCTGAAGGGGCCGGATGTGCAATGGCTGGAGCAGCATGTGACCTATATCCGCAAAGGCGGACAGATTCTGGTGAATATCCTGGGGCGCGACATCACGAAAGAGAAGCTGGAGGAGGAACAGCGTCAGAAGCTGGAACAGGAGCAGGCGGGCATCATCGACAGCTTAAGCAGCATGTTCTTCACTACCTACTATGGGGACCTGGAGCAGAATCAGCTCCGCAGCGTGAACCAGCTGGAGGAAGTGGGAAGGATCCTGGGGGACAAGGCGGACTATAACACGGCGCTGCGCATTTACGCGGAGCATTTCGTCCATCCTGAAGACAGGGCGGATTACCTCCATACTATGAGCAGCAGAAACCTGCGCCAGGTTCTGGGGAAAGAGCAGCCTTTCGTGACTTTCGCCTACCGCAAGATACCGGAGAGCGGTGACGGCGCGGCGGAAGACTACGGCTGGATACGGGCTACCGCGGTGATGGCGCAGACCGATGAGGAGGGAAAGGCCAGCGGAATCGTCTACGCGGCCCAGGACGTGACAGAGAGCAAGCGCAAGGAGATGGAGGAGCAGCGGGCCATTCAGGCGGCCTGCGAGGCGGCGAACCATGCCAACGCCTCCAAGAGCGAGTTCCTCTCCCGGATGAGCCATGATATCCGCACGCCTATGAACGGAATCATGGGAATGACGAAAATCGCCTCCGACAATGTGGAGGATCCTGAGCGGGTCCGGGACTGTCTGGGGAAAATTCAGGCATCCAGCAGCAGCCTGCTCTCTCTGGTCAATGAAGTCCTGGACATGAGCGAGATCGAGTCCGGCAATGTGGATCTGGTGGCGGACGAATTCAGGATTTCGGAGCTGATTCAGGAGGTGGCCGGGACGGTGAGCGGCCAGACGGCGGAAAAGGGGCTTGAATTTACGGTCTCTCCCATACAGGTGGAACACGGGGACGTCATCGGAGACAGAGGGCGCATCAGCCAGGTATTTCTGAACATTTTGAACAATTCCGCGAAGTTCACCCCGGCGGGCGGAAAGGTGCGCCTGACTGTGGTGGAGCGGGAGACGAAAAAATACGGATGCTGCTCCTATGATTTCATTTTTGAGGACAGCGGAATCGGGATGACAGAGGAATTCCTGCCCCATATCTACGAGCCTTTCAGCCGGGCGGAGGATTCCCGGATCAGCAAGCTTGAAGGCACCGGGCTGGGAATGACCATCGCCCAGAATATCGTGCACATGATGGGTGGAAGCATCAAGGTTGCCAGCACATTGGGAGAGGGGACCAAGGTCACGGTGACATTGCTGCTGAAGCTGCAGAAATTTACAGAGCAGAGCGCGGAGGCGGAGAAGACGGAAAGGACTGCCGGGGATACCATGTTCCAGGGCAGGAGGATTCTGCTGGTGGAGGATAATATCATCAACCAGGAGATTGCCATGGAGATCATCGGCGCCACCGGGGCGGCAGTGGAATGCGCCTCGGACGGCAAGGAGGCGCTGGAGCGGTTCGAGGCCATGCCGGAAGGGTATTTTGACATGATACTGATGGATATCCAGATGCCCGTGATGAACGGCTATGAAGCCACCCGCGCCATCAGGAAGCTCCCCCGGGGGGACGCGCTGTCCGTTCCCATTGTAGCGCTGTCCGCCAATGCCTTTGCGGAGGATATCGCCGCCAGCAGGGAGGCCGGGATGAACGCTCATATGTCCAAGCCCCTGGACATCGCCAGGCTCATGACCGAGATGCGCCGTTGGATGAGCGCATAAATTTACATCTTTTGTATGGAATCGCCTGCCAATATATGGTAAAATCAGGGTAAGTCAGTGTAAAGTGTCTGCTATGGCGCAGGATGCAGATGCAGGGGAGGAATCCCCAAGCCATGAAAACGCTGCGCAGAAAAGAGGAGAAGCAAATGAGTTATATGGACGAGTTTAATTTCTGGCTGGAAGACGATTATTTCGACCAGGGCACCAAGGATGAACTTCTGGCTATCCGCAATGATCAGGGGGAAATCGAGGAACGGTTCTACAAAGAGCTGGAATTCGGCACCGGCGGCCTGCGCGGCATCATCGGAGCCGGCACCAACCGCATGAATATCTACACGGTCCGCAAGGCTACACAGGGCCTGGCCAATTTCATCCTGAAGAAAGGAACCGGGGCGAAAGGCGTGGCCATCGCCTATGATTCCAGGCGCATGTCCCCTGAGTTCGCGGACGTGGCGGCGCTGTGCCTTGCGGCCAACGGCATCAAGGCCTATGTGTTCGACGCTCTGCGGCCCACGCCGGAACTTTCCTTTGCCCTGCGCACCTTAGGCTGCACGGCGGGCATCGTGGTGACGGCAAGCCACAATCCTCCGGAGTACAATGGCTACAAGGTGTACTGGGAGGACGGCGCGCAGGTGACCGCCCCCTTTGATAAACAGATCATTGAGGAAGTGCAGGCCATCAAGGATTATCATACCGTAAAGACCATGGATAAAGAAGAGGCCAGGGCTAAGGGCCTGTACCAGGTCATCGGAAAAGAAATCGATGACGCGTATATGGCGGAGCTGAAGAAGCAGATTATCCACCCGGAGGTCATCCGGGAGGTGGCTGACGATATCAGGATTGTATACACGCCCCTGTGCGGCACGGGCAATGTCCCCGCCAGGCGCATTCTGTCTGAACTGGGCTTCAAGCATGTGTATGTGGTGCCTGAGCAGGAGAATCCGGATCCCGACTTCACCACCCTGGAGTATCCTAACCCCGAAGACCCTAAGGCTTTCACCTACGCCCTGCGCCTGGCGAAAGAAAAGGACGCGGACATCGTGCTGGCCACAGACCCGGATGCGGACCGCCTGGGCGTCTATGCCAAGGATTCCAAAACCGGGGAATATGTGTCTTTCACCGGCAATATGTCCGGCATGCTGATTGCGGAATACATCCTGCGGGAGAGGACGGCCACAGGCACCATGCCCGAGAATCCCGCTTTGGTGACCACCATCGTCACCACCAATATGACAAGGCCTATTACGAAGAACTACGGCGTGAAGCTCATAGAGGTGCTCACGGGCTTCAAGTTCATCGGCGAGCAGATCAAGCTCTTTGAGCAGACAGGCAGCAACCATTATGTGTTCGGCCTGGAGGAGAGCTACGGCTGCCTTGCCGGGACCCACGCAAGGGACAAGGATGCCATCGTAGCCGTGATGTGCCTCTGCGAGGTGGCGGCATACTGCAAGAAGCACGGCAAGACCCTGTGGGATATGATGCTGGATACCTATGGGAAGTACGGGTATTATAAAGAGTCCCAGTACACCATCACCTTAAAGGGCATCGACGGCTCCAGGCAGATTGCGGAGATTATGGAGAAGCTCCGCCAAAATCCGCCCAGGGCATTCGGCAGCCGTCAGGTGCTGAAGTTCAGGGATTACCAAACGGATAAGATTGTGGACATGGCTACCGGGGAAGAAAGCAGGACCGGCCTGCCCAAGTCTAATGTACTTTATTTCGAGCTTCCCGACGACGCGTGGTGCTGTGCCCGTCCCTCTGGCACGGAGCCAAAGATCAAATTCTACATGGGCATCAAGGGCACCAGTCTTGAGGATGCCCGGGCGCAGCTGAACCAGCTGACGGAGGACCTGAAAGCTGTGCTGTAGAAGTGCGGAAACAAAAGACGGGAAATAAAAGCGGGCGGGGATATTTTCCCTGCCTGTTTTGGAAATGGAGATTTGGCAAATATCAATCAAGTGCATCATCTGCGGAAAATGGGAACCAAAAAAGGAGGGCTCATATGCGGAAAAGAATAGTCGCCATCCTGACAGCGCTTGTCTGCTTACTTGCGGCAGGTCTGTTTCTCCTGGGCCCCATCAGGTTCGGCACAGGAACTTATATCGCGGCGGACAGTCCCATGATTCTGCTGGACGGCGGGGCGGGGGAGCCTGTGGTCATGTGGGGCAGGACAGGGAACTTCCAAACAGGCGATCGCGTCCTCATCCTCCACAACGGCACCATGATGCTGAGCTATCCCGCACAGATGAGTGTGTACTTCTGCATCCGCCTGAAAAAGGGGGACATAACGGACGTGCCGGAGGAGGCCATGGAGCTGTTGAGAGAAATGGGATGGCTGGAGGAAAAGGAGCTTGGGCAGAATCAATAGGGCTAATCTGAAAAAGACGATATATTATCTAAAAAGGAACGGGATTAAGAATACATGGTATGCCGTTTTGGAGCGCCTGGATGAGAGAAAGCAGCCGCCCTATATCTGGAACCCTCCCCCGGAATCCCGGCTGGCGGAGCAGCGGGCCAGGTGGCAGCGGGCCCGCCAGACCCGGGACGCCGCATCCCTCACATTCAGCATCCTTGTTCCCGTCTACCGCACGAAGCCGGAATATCTGCGGGAGCTGCTGGATTCCCTGAGTGCCCAGACTTATCCATGGTGGGAGGTGATTCTGGCGGACGCTACGGAGGATGACAGCGTGGAACAGATGCTGAGGGGCAGCAGCGGGCCCGGCGAGGTGGAGCTCGTCAGTTCCGGACAAGGGGGCCTGGCGGCACAGGACTTTTCCCCGACACTGTCCGGCGGGAGGATTCGCTATATCCATCTGGAGAAAAACGCGGGAATCGCCGAAAACACCAACCAGGCGCTCCCCTATGCCGCAGGCGACTATATAGGTCTGCTGGATCATGACGATATCCTGACGCCGGATGCCCTGCATGAGATGGCGGCGGCAATCGGACAGGAGAGGGAAAGGGGGCTGGAGCCTGCATTTCTCTATTCCGATGAGGACAAATGCAATGGCGACAGGACGGAATATTTTGAACCTAATTTCAAGGAAGACTTTAATCTGGACCTGCTTTTGAGCAACAATTACATCTGCCATTTCCTGGTGATGAAGCGGGAGTTGATGCAGGAGCTGGGGTTCCGGCCGGAATATGATGGCGCGCAGGATTTTGACCTGGTGCTGCGGGCGGCGGCTCGCCTAAAGGGCCGGGAACAGGACATCTCCCATATCCCCAAAGTGCTCTATCACTGGCGGTGCCATCCGGGCTCTACCGCGGAGAATCCGCAGAGCAAGCGCCACGCCTATGAGGCCGGGCGCAGGGCGGTGCAGGATTTCGCGGACGGACAAGGCTGGCGGGTCAGGGCGGTGGACACGGCCCATGTGGGATTCTATTCGCTGCGGTATGAGGGCGATATCTTTGAAAGCAGGACGGACATCGGAGCCGTCGGCGGCAGAGTGGTCGGCCGGGGCAGGGTGGCGGACAGGAGAGTGGCCAGCCGGGCCGGAGGGCCGGGATACAATCTGCCCCGGGGCAGAGGAAAGATTGTGGGCGGCCGGATGAGCCGGGACGGCCAGGTGCTCTACGAGGGTCTGCCGGTCCATTACAGCGGATACCTCCACCGGGCGGTCCTTTCGCAGGACGCGGAGGCGGTGGACCTGCGCAATATCAGGGTTCGGCCGGAATGCCGGGAACTGTTCCGGCAGATTACGGGAATCGATTACAGGACGATGCCGGGTACGGATAGGTTCGACGTCTCACAGCTGCCCGAGGGCAGTGACATATGTGCACTGAGCCTGAAACTCTGCGAGGCGCTGCGGAAAGAGGGGTACCGGATACTGTATCTGCCGGTTCAGGATTTTGATGCCATCCCGGCAGAGTGCGGCCGTACCAGAGAGAGAACGTCGTAACGGACGGAGGGCGCAGACGCAAAAAATCACAGCCAAGCCCTGCAATGCGCAGGAAAGGCTGTGATTTCTGCTCTAAGACAGCTGTGCCTGTCGTCATATAATCACGCTAAAGCGTCAAATCTCTTGTAGACAACGGGCTGCCGGGGCACGGTTTCTTCGGGTTGGCTATGGAGCAATTCCTCTGCCGGGAGTTCTGACACTTGTGTCGGTTCCTGGCCCAAAGAGGCTTCTTGTTCCAAAGCAGTCTCCGTTTCAGCCATCTCGTCCAGAGCCGCCTCCAGGGTCTCCTCGGTAACTTTATCCAGGATTTCGCTCAATATCCCCTTGCCCTCATCGATGCCGAGAGCTTCCTCCACAGCCTCTTTCTTGCGCTCCTCGGCTGTCTTGGGCTCGCTCTTTTCGATGGCTTTGGCGTTTTCCTCGCCCTGTTCCTTTGCCTCGTCCAGCAGATGGAACATCTGGGCGTTGTTATATTCCGCCCTGGCGGCCGCGATGCTGTCCTCATAGGTGTGCAGCATCTCCAATATTCTGGCTGCTTCCTCCGGGCTGGAGCATTCGATATTCTTCAGATTCTTTTTCTGATTCTCGAAAAAATCCACCTGCCTGTCGCGCCGGGCCTGCCGCTCCAGCTTCTGCGCCGTGCTTTTCAGCATACCGCCGCCGAAGAGGTTGTTCAGCCCTGCCGACATGGGGTTCGTATTCTGCAATCTGATGTTCATAGCTGACCTCCGTTTTCCGTTGTATGACAGAAATATCGGCATTTTGCGGGAATTCTTTATGAAAATGTCATGAACCGTATGGAAGCCATCGGGAGCCCGGCGCGGGTGGCGCTGAAAAAGATGCCTATTGCGTTTCTGCCCAAAACAGCTTATACTTACTCAGGACGTTTTCCTGAAAAGAGAGAGGAAAATAAAAAGAGAGCGTATAAGGAGAATGCCATGCAGAAAGCGACAGTCGTCATTCCCAATTATAATGGGATGAAATTCATAAAGGAGTGTCTGGAATCTCTCCTGGAGCAGGATATCCCCCTTTCGGAATATCACATACTTGTAGTGGATAACGGCTCCACAGACGGCAGCAGGCAGCTGATAGAGGACGCATTTCCCGATGTTTCCCTCATTGCGCTGTCCTCCAACACAGGCTTCTGCCATGCGGTGAATGCAGGCATTGAGGCCGCGGCGACCCCTTATGTGATTCTGCTCAACAACGACACGAAAGTCCATCCCCGCTTCGTCAGGGCGCTCTGCGATTCCATGGACGCAAGGCCGGAGGCTTTTGCCGTCAATGCCAATATGCGCATATGGGACAGGCCGGAACTGATGGACGACGCCGGTGACAGATACTGCGCGTTAGGCTGGGCCTATGCCCGGGGAAAGGGACGGCCTGCCGCCCGGTATGACAGTCCGGCAGAGATCTTTTCCGCCTGCGGGGGCGCGGCCATCTACAGGAAAAGCATCCTTGAAGAAATCGGCCTGTTCGATGAAGGGCATTTTGCTTACCTGGAGGATCTGGACATAGGATACCGGGCCCGGATTTACGGCTACCGCAGCTTCTACGAGCCGGCGGCGCAGGTCATCCACTACGGCAGCGCATCCAGCGGCTCCCGGTATAATGAATGGAAGACGGAGTTAGCTGCTGCCAACAGTATATATGTGATCGCGAAAAACATGCCCATTTTACAGTGGATCTGGAACCTGCCTTTTCTGCTGCCCGGTTTTTTGGTAAAATTTTTATTTTTCTGCGGGAAGAGAATGGGGATACTGTATTTAAAAGGGCTTTGGAATGGAGTGAAGAAATCGCTTTCCAGAGAGGGCAGAGAGAGAAAAGTCCCTTTCCGCTGGGAACACCTGGGAAATTATCTGGCGATTCAGGGGCAGCTCTATGCCAATACCCTGAGGATTCTTAAGAAATCTTAAGAAACAGCTTCATAAAATCATAAGTTGTTATTTTTATAATAATGGTGTATCGTAACCTTAAGGTGGCGCTTATGATAAAAGATAATCAGAAAGTATTTAACCGGTTGATGGTGGTAATTGATGTCGGCATTACCTCGGCATCCTTTATGCTGGCCTATGGTTTCAAATTCTATTTTTTAAATGATGGGCCGGGACTCGGCGTGCTTCCTGTGGAGGAATACATTAAGCTCCTGCCGCTTGTGTTACCTATTTATGCGCTCATCTATTATTTTTGCGGCGTGTATGCGCCTAAACGGACTGTGCGGCGCAGGTTTGAGATTTTCGGCATCATCAAGGCGAATACCATCGGGATTGTGGCATTGATTATCGTTCTGTACATGATTATCCGTGAAATCAATTTCTCCCGTTCGGTAATAGGCCTTTTTTATATTTTTAATGTACTGATTACCTCCGGTTTCCGCCTTACCCTGCGCCGGGGGCTGCGGACGATCCGGAGGAAAGGCTATAATCTGAAGCATATCCTGCTGGTGGGATACTCCCGGGCGGCGGAGGAGTACATCGACAGGCTCTCGGACAATCCCCAGTGGGGGTATGTGGCCTGCGGGATCCTGGACAACCACATCCCGGCGGGGACAGTCTATAAGGGGGTCAAAGTGCTGGGCAGGCTTGGGAATCTGGAAGTGATTCTGCCGGAGAACAAGCTGGACGAAATCGCGATTTCCCTGTCCCTGAAGGATTACGACCATCTGGAGGGCATCGTGGCCATCTGCGAGAAATTCGGCGTGCACACGAAATTCATCCCGGATTATAACAGCCTGATTCCCAGCAAGCCCTATACAGAGGATCTGATGGGGCTGCCCGTCATCAATATCCGGTATGTGCCCCTGACGAACACGGGGAACATCATCATAAAACGGATTACGGACGTAGCGGGTTCGGTGTTCGGCATTGTGATTACCTCCCCGATTATGCTGCTGTCGGCGCTGCTCATCAAGCTTACCAGCCCGGGGCCTGTGATTTTCAGGCAGGAGAGGGTAGGGCTCCACAACAAGCCTTTTTATATGTACAAATTCCGCACCATGGAACAGCAGGCTCCCGGAGAGGAGAAAAAAGCCTGGACAGTGCGCAATGACCCCAGAGTCACGACCGTGGGGAAATTCCTGCGGCGCACCAGCCTGGATGAACTTCCGCAGCTGTTCAACATCCTGCATGGGGATATGAGCCTGGTGGGGCCCAGGCCGGAGAGGCCGCTTTTCGTAGAGAAATTTAAGGAAGAGATTCCCAGGTACATGGTGAAGCATCAGGTGCGGCCGGGACTGACCGGCTGGGCCCAGGTGAACGGCCTGCGGGGCGACACCTCTATCCGGAAACGGATTGAATACGATATCTACTATATTGAGAACTGGACCATATGGTTTGACATGAAAATAATCCTGATGACATTTTTCACAGGATTCATTAATAAAAATGCTTACTGATAAGGAGACGGTATTATGACGACTGGAGGAAAAAGGAATGCAAGGCAGCGGGCCGCAAGACAGAGGAGGAAGATGATTCTCTTTGCGTTTGAAATCATCATCATCCTGGTGATGGTGGCGGTGCTGTATCTGGTGATGAATAAGACCAGCGAGGGGCCGAAAGTGACAGTTCTGGACACGGAGAAACTGGCCATCCCTTCCCAGGTGCAGGAGATGAAGGAAGAAGGAGGCGCCATGCACGGCTATATGAACATCGCACTGTTCGGCGTGGATGCCCAGACAGACAGCCAGCTGTTCAAAGACAGCCGAAGCGACAGTACGATAATCGCCAGCATCAATCTGGACACAGGGGACATCAAGCTGGTCAGCGTATACCGTGACACCTATCTCAATATCGGCACGGACGAGTACCAGAAGTGCAATGGGGCCTATTCCTACGGCGGCGCGGAACAGGCGGTGAAGATGCTGAACATGAATCTGGACATGGACATCACGAATTTCGTCACGGTGGGCTATAAGGGCCTGAGCGAGGTGATTGACGGTCTGGGCGGCGTGTATATAGATGTGGACAGCGAGGAGCTGAAGCATATCAACAATTACCAGGTGGACGTGTCCAATGTGCTCAAGTGCGAGTATACTCCGGTTACGGAGCCCGGCTATCAGCTGCTCAACGGCGTGCAGGCTACTGCCTACTGCCGTATCCGCCAGACAAAAGGCGACGACTTCCAGCGCGCGGCGCGCCAGCGGGAAGTGATTCAGGCCATTGAGGAGCAGGCCAAGAAGATGGATCTGGCCACGCTGACGGCAGTATTCAATGACTGCATCGATGATATTTATACCAGCCTTGATTCCAAGGATATCCTGGATTTGATTGGCAATATCATGAATTACAGAATCGTGGAAGAGGAGGGCTTCCCTCAGCCGGATCTGCGCGGAAACGCCAATATGGGCGCCAAGGGCGCCTGCGTCATCCCCACGGATCTGCAGTCCAACGTGATATGGCTGCACCAGTTCCTGTTTGAGGACACGGCCTATACGGTTTCGGACAGCGTAAAGGAATACAGCCAGAAAATCATATCGGATACATCTCCATATATGGAATAAGAAAAGCCTGATAGATATCTGAAAAGGAGAGTGCCATGCTCTCCTTTTTTATGCGCAGGCCATTTGGCGAGGATAAGGAGAGAAGCATTTGAAGATAGATGTCATCATTCCCATATATAAGCCGGACAAAGCCCTGTTTACCCTGCTGGACAGGCTTAAGAGTCAGTCTGTGCCCATCCATAAAATCATCCTTATGAATACGGGCATGGAATACTTTACTGCGCTGATACAGGAAGAGGAATTCGCGCGGAGATATCCCGGCGCAGAGGTGCGTCACCTGGAAAAAAAGGATTTTGACCACGGAGGGACAAGGCATGAGGCCGTGGGCTATTCGGATGCCGAAATCTTTGTGATGATGACCCAGGACGCCGTGCCGGCGGATTGTTATCTGATGGAGCGGCTGACGGGCAATCTGAAAGGGAAGACGGCGGCGTCCTACGCCAGGCAGCTGCCGGATGCGGCGTCCTCTGAGTTCGAGAGAGTCTCCAGGCAGTTCAACTACCCGGATGTTTCGCGGATAAAGAGCCTGGAAGACTTGCCGGACATAGGAATAAAGACCTTTTTCTGCTCCAATGTATGCGCCGCCTACAGGCGGGACATTTACGAGGAATTGGGAGGATTTGCACGGCATATCATTTTCAATGAGGATATGGTATACGCGGCGGAGGCGGTGAAAGCAGGGTACAGCATCGCCTATGAGGCTCATGCCCTGGTGGTGCACTCCCATAATTATACCAATCTGCAGCAGCTTCACAGGAATTTCGATTTGGGAGTGTCCCAGGCGCAGCACCCGGAAGTGTTCAGCATGGCGGCATCGGAGTCCGAGGGAAAACGTCTGGTAAAAGAGATCTGGAAACAATTAAAGGAGAAAAAGCGCCTGCACCGCTTTCCGGGATTCTGTGTGCAGTGTGGCTTTAAATACGCAGGCTACCTCCTGGGAAAGCATTATGAAAAGCTGCCCCGCGGCCTGGTACTGCGCCTCACGGCCAACCGAGAGTACTGGAAAGAATAATGAAGCACTTTTCACAATCACTTCATGGAGAAAACACAATTTTATCACAATTGCCAGATATACTAAAGTACATAAAGATGAAACAACAAAAGATTCAATCATAGAGGAGGTAATCATTATGTACGAAAACGATATTTATTCCAATTCTGACAACGGCAGCTATACGACTTACCAGACAGACCCCAATCGTAATCCGGGAACGGACTTCGTGATGGTTCCCGACCCGGGCAAAAAAGGAAAAAAGAAAAAGGGCGGTTTCAGGAAAGTCCTGTTCAGCATGAGCCTGGGCCTGGTGTTCGGCCTGTTCGCAGGGGCAGGGTTCTATGTGGTACAGCTGGGAGTAGACAGGATAGCCGGGGAAGACGCGGCCGAGGTTTCCACGGAAGATGCCGCAAAGCCCGGCCTGCCGGACAGCATAGGGGAATCCTGGCTGAATAATATCAACAACATCACCTACGTGAATACCGATATCTCCAATGTGGTGGAGGATGTGATGCCGGCCATGGTGTCCATCGTGAACAATTACACCCAGACAGGAACCACTTTCTGGGGCCAGCCCTACAGCCAGCAGGGGGCGTCCAGCGGATCCGGCATCATCGTGGCGGAGAACGAGAACGAGCTTCTGATCGTGTCCAACAATCATGTGGTGCAGGGCATGGATACACTGGAGGTCACTTTCATTGACGGCTCCGTAGCCCAGGCCCATATCAAGGGCACGGATTCGGACATGGATCTGGCGGTCATTGCAGTGTCTATGGAGGATCTGTCCCAGGAGACGAAGAACGCCATTACCATCGCTACCATGGGGGACAGCAATGACCTGAAGCTGGGTACGCCTGTCATCGCCATCGGCAATGCCTTAGGATACGGACAGTCTGTCACCAGCGGCATCATCAGCGCCCTGAACCGTGAGATGACCTTGGATGACGGTTCTGTAGGCACTTTCATCCAGACTGATACAGCCATCAACCCCGGCAACTCCGGCGGCGCGCTGTTAAATATCAACGGTGAGGTCATCGGCATCAATTCCAACAAGATAGCCAGCTCCCAGGTAGAGGGCATGGGATACGCCATTCCCATCAGCTCTGCCAGCCCTATCATCGCAGACCTCCTGGAGCGCCAGACCAGGACCGAGAAAGTGGCGGACGGCGAGGCAGGCTATATGGGAATCACCATGCAGGATGTGACGGATCAGATTGCGCAGACGCTTGGTATTCCCGAGGGTGTGTATGTGTATGATGTGACAGAGGGTTCTGCGGCAGAGCAGGCAGGCATTCAGCGCGGCGACGTCATCGTGAAGTTCGACAGACAGAGGGTTTCCACACGTGTGGAGCTGAAGCAGCTGGTAGGATACTACAAGGCAGGCGAGACCGCTACGGTGACAGTGAAACGCTTCGTGGACGGCCAGTATGAGGATGTGGAACTGGAGGTCACGCTGGGGAGCCAGCCGACGGAATAGAGGCATCGCTATATGATATTATGACGCAACCGGGCAGGGAGACCTGCCCGGTTTTTGTGGTGCCATGAATGCGCTTTGCCCGGCGGAAAGCGGCCGGGCCCTGGAAGATAAAAACAAGATTCCCCAAATACTTGACATAAAGCGCCCAATGCCTGTAAAATCCTACTCAATAAGCTCGTGACGGCGGAAGAGGGATTATGAAGAAGAGATATGTACTGCACACAATAACGGGAAAACTGTTTTTACAGATGCTGCTTATTTTTGGCTGTCTGCTGTGCCTGATATCGCTGACACAGTTCGGCATCATGAATGTGGCCAGGACAGAAATGTATGACAGGATGAGCAGCCAGGCGGATAACTATCTGAACCAGCTGGATGAATCACTGGTACAGATAAAGAGGCAGCAGCTCAGCAGCCTCAATGACTGGGACATGATTAACATTACTGTGAACTATGATTCCATGAGCGGATATGAGAGGCGGCTGGCCCTGCTGGCGCTCCGGGAACGGATGGGCTTTTTTGAAATCGGTTTCGACATCGTAGAGGGCGCCAGGGTCTATATTCCGGGAATTGCCTATGTGATTACCGGTTCTTCCGTTAAGAGAATGACAGAGGAGGATGGGGGCCTCCCCCCGGGAATACCAGATGCGCACCGGCATTGAAAAGTAAAGCAAAGCTGCAAAAGCATTCTGGTAATGGCAGGGTACAAGATAGCGGACAAATATGCCGGATATAAGGTATGGTAGGAGAGAGGTATGAAGACAAAGATAAAAACTTCCATGGGAAGAAAAGTGTTTTTGGCGGCGGATGTGGTGACTGTGGTGGTATTGTCTGTCCTGTGCATGATTCCCCTGCTGAATCTGCTGGCGATTTCATTCAGTTCCTCCCAGGCGATTATAGAAAATAAGGTGACACTCTATCCGGTGGATTTCACACTGAATGCCTACGAATATGTAGTTCAAAGCCGGAAGTTCTGGACTTCGGTCAGAGTCAGCCTGCTCAGGATCCTGCTGGGCGTGCCGGTCAATGTGCTGATGACGATTCTGGCGGCATACCCCTTGTCGAAGGACCCGAATCAGTTCAGAGCGCGCAGATTCTATGTGGCGTATATGATGATTGTGATGCTGTTCAACGGAGGCCTGATGCCGACTTATTATGTGGTGGCGAAGACCGGCCTGATCGACAGCGTCTGATCCCTGGTTCTTCCGGGGGCGGTTCCGGTGTTCAGCTGTATCGTGCTGTTGAATTTTTTCCGGGGAATTCCCTCGGAATTAGAGGAATCGGCAAAGCTGGACGGAGCGGGACAATGGACCATACTGACAAAGATTTATCTGCCGCTCTCAAAGCCGTCCATAGCCACGGTGACATTGTTCAGCCTGGTAAATCATTGGAATTCCTATTTTGACGGATTGATTTATTCGAACCGCACCCAGAATTATCCATTGCAGTCATATCTCCAGACAATTGTGGTCTCGACGACAGATTTGATAAAAAACGGCGATATTGACGCATTGATGAAGCTGACCAACATCAATGATATCAATATGCGAGCGGCGCAGGTATTCATTTCCGTGGTGCCGCTGATGGCAGTGTACCCGTTCCTGCAGAAATACTTCACCATGGGCCTGGTTTTGGGCAGTGTGAAAGGATAAGAGGGGAGATAAGTATGGAAAGGAAGAGAAGTATTCCTTGGATGGAGCAGTTTTCCCGGCCGGATATGGAATATCGGCCGGAGGTAAGATGGTGGCTGGCAGAAGGATTCCACACGGACCAGACGCTCTTAAAGGACATTGGAATGATAGAGGAGGCCGGGTTCGGAGCCATTGAGTTTCTGGCTATGGATGAGCCGGGGGCCGATTCCTCTCTGTACGGGTGGGGATCGGAGGAGTGGATCCACGATTCCCATGTTGTGATGGCGGCGGCCACGGAGAAAGGCATGGGCGTTTCCATGACCAGCGGCACCAACTGGTCAAACGCGAATCTGATAACGATTACGCCGGATGATAAGGCGGCGGCCAAGGAGCTGGACTATACCTCCGAAATTCTGCAGCCCGGCCGTTCCAGATCCGGATTGCTGAAAAAATGCGAGCTGACCCGCCCCGGTGTCTGCGCGCAGGAGCTGATTGCGGTCCTGGCCATGAAAAGGCAGGGCAACACGGAAGAAGCGACGATTTTGGACCAGGATTCCTGTATTCTGCTCACGGATCAGGTAAAGGATGAGGCGCTGGATTTTACGGCGCCCACGGACGGAGAATATGAGCTGTTCGCGTTCTGGCTTCACGGAACCGGCCAGACGGCATCGCCCTCCGTCAGCGTATCCTATACCATCAATTATATTGACCGCTATGGGGTGGAAGCGTTTATAGACTACTGGAACCGGGAAGTGATCACAGAGGAGATAAAAGGATTTCTGGGAAAGAACCATCGGGTGCAGATGTACATGGACTCCCTGGAGCTTTCCACCTACGGCAGGGGAGGGCAGTTCTGGGGCTATCATCCGTTACCATTATTATTACACCTGCGGGGACAGCGTTTTCCTGGAAAAGCTCCGCAATGATCTGTATCAGACCATGACCGACCTGTATATGGAGAACATGCTCCGTCCCATGCAGGAATGGCTGCACAGCATCGGAATGACCCTGCGCAGCGAGATATCCTATGGACTGCCCTTTGAAATCTCCCAGCCGGGAAAATATGTGGACGGCATTGAGACGGAATCGCTGGAGTTCTGCTCTCAAATCGAGTCTTTCCGGAATCTGGCGGGTCCGTCACATCTGTACCGGCGCCTGTATTCCAGCGAGACCGGCGCTTCCCTCATGAATTATATGAATGGCCTGGAGTTTTACACCCAGATTATTTATACACAATTCGCGGCCGGAGTAGCCCCGACGGTACTGCATGGCTATGCCGGCATTGCCGGAAGCGACGCCTCCACCAGGTGGCCCGGGCACGAGGGGATGTGGCCGGTATTCTCGGAGCGGTTCGGCAGCCGGCAGCCGTCATACTGCCACTATGGGGACTGGACCGCGATGATTTCCAGATACCAGCTGATGCTGCGGCAGGGCAGGCCCCGGGTGGATCTGGGCATTCTCCGTCTGGATTATAATTTCAACAACCTGATATCCTGGGGGCTGGATAATCTCACGGAGCTGGATTATTATGAGAACAAGGGATTCCGCGCCAATGAGGGGCTGTATTGGAAAGATATGTCGCTGCAGAATATGGGCTATACCTATGATTATTTCGCGCCGCAGATTCTGGAGGAGGATTTCGTCAAGTGGGAAGACGGGATGCTTGACCCGGAAGGCGCAGGATATCAGGCGCTGCTTGTCTATCAGGAGGCGCTGCCATATTCTGCCGCGCTGAAATTATATCAGCTGGCGCAGGCCGGGATGCCTTTGCTGTTCGTGGACGGAGTGAACGAGACGCTTCGCCCGGAGGGGATTTCCTATACCCACAGGCAGGCGGCGGTGCGCACGGCTTCTCTGGATCGAAAGGATGAAGCGCTGGCGGAAATCATTGCCGGAATGAAAGCGCTTCCCAATGTGCGGGAGATTCAGGAGCAGGGACAGACGCTGGAGACATTGCGGGAGATGGGGATTATCCCCCGGGCGGCATTTCTGGAGAAGAATCCATGTATCCTGACGAATCTGCGGGAAGACGAAAGCGGCAAATATCTCTTTGTATATCAGTTTATGTATACAAAGCAGGAGCCGTCGGATGTGACGCTTTCGGTGGAGGGGATCGGCAGGCCCTGGCGTCTGGACTGCTGGAGCGGAGAAATAGGGCAGATTCCGGATTACAGGCAGCATATGGGGAGGACGGAACTGAAACTGCATTTGCAGCCGGGCGAGGCATGCATGATTTATCTGGAGCATTCGTCGCAGGAAGAAAAGCCGCAGGATAGCAGGCCGTCAGAGTGGGATGTCCCGGAACCTGTCCGGCTGCGGCAATGGGATCTGGTGGTAGAAGACTGGAATGAGGGAAGAAAGGTTTCCATCCTGGAAAACCGGGGTTTAGGTATCGAGACCGAAGAAGTATATTATGAGACCTCCAAAGAGAGGATTCATGTGCCGGAGACGGATTTGAGGCCCTGGTGCGAAATACCGCAGATTGGCCCCGAAGTTTCCGGTGTGGGATATTATACCGCAAATGCTGTGCTGTCGGAAGAATGGGTCGGCGCCTGCGGCACGGTTCTTGCGCTGGGTTCCACAAACGGGAATACGGCGGCAGTATATGTCAATGGAAAAAAGGCGGGATTAGTGGATTTCAACGTGAACAGAATCGACATTTCGAAGCTGTTGGTTCCGGGGGAAAATACCATATGTATAGAGGTTTCCAGCACATTGAATAACCGGCTCCTGGCCCGGGGGTATTATAAGAAAGCGGGTCTTTGCACGCTTCAGATCAATGATGAGGACGCGGAGCTTCCGGAAGATTCCCCTTTCAACATCAAAGCGTCGGTCCGGGAGTATGGTCTGACGGGTGAGGTGACGCTGATTCCCTATCGGCGCGAAAGGCCGGAATAGGGTTTTGGGACATGTGCCGTATGCTTATGGCGGAGCCCGGGGACGCATGGGGGTTTAGAAAAAGTTCACTTGTGCAGAGCGGCATTTTCGAGTATACTGGAGACAGGTTCCATAATACGCGAAAATAAGGAGACAAAGCCATGTCTGATATATATGACGAAAAAGAGGAAGAAAAAAGGGCCGAAGAAAGCACAGGAGAAAAGAAGACAGACCTGACAGAGGGGCATTCGGACGCCTCCGCCACCAAGAACGCGGGAAAGGGCGACAATAAGGACTACGAGGATGTCTGCTTCATCTGCCGCCGTCCGGAGAGCAAGGCAGGCAAGATGTTCAGGCTGCCCAACAATATCTGCATCTGCAACGACTGCATGCACAAGACCATGGAGACGGTCAGCCAGTTCGATTATCAGGGGATGCTGAACAATCCCCGGCTGCAGAACGACTTGGATCAGATGGCGAAGCAGAACGGATTCCCCAATATCAGCTTCGTGAACCTGGCGGACCTGCGGGGGGACGGCGGCATCCCCAACAAGCAGAAGCTGAAGAAAAAGAAGAAAGAGAACCCGGAGCCGGCGCTGAACATCCGGGACATCCCCGCGCCCCACAAAATCAAGGCCAGCCTGGACGAATATGTGGTAGGTCAGGAGCATGCCAAGAAAGTCATCTCCGTGGCGGTGTACAATCACTACAAGCGCGTAGCCACCGGCACCATGGACAATATCGAGATAGAGAAGTCCAACATGCTCATGATCGGCCCCACCGGCTGCGGCAAGACCTACCTGGTGAAGACCCTGGCCAGGCTCCTGGACGTGCCCCTTGCCATCGCGGACGCCACCTCCCTGACGGAGGCGGGCTATATCGGCGACGACATCGAGTCTGTGGTGTCCAAGCTCCTGGCGGCTGCGGACAATGACGTGGAGAAAGCGGAGCGGGGCATCATCTTCATCGACGAGATTGACAAGATAGCAAAGAAAAAGAACACCAACACCCGGGACGTCAGCGGCGAGAGCGTCCAGCAGGGGATGCTGAAGCTTTTGGAGGGAGCCGAAATCGAAGTACCCGTGGGGGCTAACAGCAAGAACGCCATGGTGCCCCTGGCCACGGTGAACACCAGGAATATCCTGTTCATCTGTGGGGGCGCGTTCCCGGACCTGGAGGAGATTATCAAGGAGCGGCTGAACAAGAGCGCCTCCATGGGCTTCAATTCCGAGCTGAAAGACAAGTATGACAAAGATAAGAACATCCTCTCCAAGGTGACGGTGGAGGATATCCGGAAGTTCGGCATGATTCCGGAATTCATCGGCCGTCTGCCCATTATCTTTACTCTACAGGGGCTGACCAGGGATATGATGGTGAAAGTCCTGAAAGAGCCCAGGAACGCTATCCTGAAGCAGTACCAGAAGCTTCTGGAGCTGGATGAGGTGAAGCTGGAGTTCGCAGAAGAGGCCCTGGAGGCCATCGCCGATAAGGCCATGAAGCGGGATACCGGCGCCAGGGCCCTGCGGTCCATCATAGAGGATTTCATGCTGGACATCATGTACGAGATACCGAAGGACGACAATATCGGGCGGGTCACCATTACGAAAGAATACATCGAGGGCACGGGAGGCCCCGTCATCGATATCCGCGGCAACCAGATATTGGAGGATGTGGACAAGCTGAAAGAAATACCGATGAAATAGGACAAAGCAGGATATAGCGGAATAGAGTAGGATAAAGAAAAAGCCATGACAGCAGGGAGAAAGCCTTGCGCGTCATGGCTTTTTGATGCCTGTTCCCATACGCCGGGCTATGCTTTTTCCCATGAAAGTATAGTATTTCCTATGTTCAAAAGAAATAAGGCTGTGCTATTTTGAAAGCGTAATGGAAAAATGGCGCGGAAAGGAGAAGAATATCTATGGAAAGAATCTTAGACGGAAAAAAGTTCTATATCGGAGTGGACTGCGAGGGTGCGGCATGTGTGGTGGGAGAGCCGGGAAAAGGACTGGGGCAGGGTGGCCAGTATCGTTTTGCGGTGCAGCAGGCCGCCAGGGAAGCCAATGCAGCCGCGCAGGAGCTGTTCGAGCTGGGGGCGGAGACTGTGGTAATCTGGGACAATCATGGGAATGGATGTAATTTTGACTATGAGTTATTGGATTCACGTGTAAATATCGCGCTTGGAAGCGGGCACAGGGGACGTTTTCCGCTTTTGGACGAGGACTACGCAGGGGTGATGTTCATCGGATACCATGCCCGGGAAAATACGGCGGGAGCGGTCCTGGCCCATACTTATTCATCCGCGGCATATCAGTACTACAAATTGAATGGCCGTGAAGTGGGGGAGATGGAGGTGGACGCGGCCTTTGCGGCGCTGAAGGAGGTGCCCGTGATGTTCTGCGCATCGGATTACTGCGGGATACGGCAGGCGAAGGAATCTTTCCCCTGGGTGGAAACCGTGGTCACTAAGAAAGGGATGAGCTGGACGTCCGCTGTGAGCAAGCATCCTTTGGCGGTGTGCGAGGAAATCAGGGAAACTGTCCGTCGGGCTGCACTTCGCCTGGAAGAGATGGAATGTTACCGCCTGCCGTCACCGCTGGAGGTGGAAATCCGCTACAAGAGAATGGAGGATGCGTCCAGGGCTATTCTGGTGGATTGGGAGGGGAAGCCATTCGCCTTATCGGATGCTTTCACACGGAAAGGAATCATGAACAGCATAGAGGGACTTTTTTGAGGAAAAGCCAGCAATATAACGGTGGATATATGAGGAAAAAAGACATGCATATAAATAAAGCCGAAGAAAATGACAAGAAACAATCTGTTCATATATTTTCTACCATAAAAGTATAGAATTTCCCATTTTTCGTTGTATAGATGCATGATATACTTAAATAAGAACAAATGATTTACTAATGAAACGCCGAAACACGTACAGGAAGGCTGCGGATTAGGGAAAGGTATGGGAATTGTATGAAGCGATTGAGAAGATTTGGGCATAGGCTGTGGAAAGACCGTATGCTTACGTTGATGGCGCTGCCGGCTCTGGCGCTGATGATTTTATTTAATTATGTGCCTATGAGCGGCCTGGTCCTGGCGTTTAAGAAATTCGACTATTCCAAAGGGCTGTTCTGGAGTCCGTGGAACGGACTGGAGAATTTCAGGCTGCTGTTTTTGTCGGGGGACACTTTCTGGCGCATTACCCGCAATACGCTGCTTTATTATGTGATGTTCACTGCCGTGGGAACAATCTGTGAAGTGGCCCTTGCCATCGGGATTTATGAACTGGTATTTAAAAAACTTGGAAAGGGGATTCAGAGCATCCTGATTCTGCCCACATTCATCTCTTTCGTGGCGGTCTCCTATATTGTGGAGGCCCTGCTGCAGAACAACACAGGCCTGGTGAACCAGTTTTTGATGTCCCTGGGAAAGGAATCCATCTATTTCTACATGGAGAGCAAGTATTGGCCTATGATTCTTCTTCTTGTGAAGATATGGAAAGGCACAGGATACGGATCGGTGCTGTATCTGGCTACTTTGAGCGGCGTGGACACCCAGCTGTATGAGGCGGCCATGCTGGACGGGGCCAACCGACGCCAGCAGCGCCGCTATATCACGCTCCCGATGCTGCTTCCCATGATTACCATCATGCTGCTTTTGAGCATCGGATCCGTGATGCATTCTGACACGGGTATTTTCTATCAGACTACGAAAAATATCGGCGCTCTGTATGAGACGACCCAGGTGCTGGACAGCTATGTGCTGAATGCTATCATGAAGTCTTCAAATTACGGTGTGACGACGGCCATTACCCTGTACCAGTCGGTGATAGGCTTTGCGCTGACCGTTTCAGTCAATATGGTTGTCCGGAAGATTTCTCCGGAGAACGCATTGTTTTAGAAAGGGGGTGGCGGCTTTATGAGGAAAAAGGTTACGGCAGGGCAGATTATACTTTTGATTGTGCTGATTATTTTGGCGGCGGCCTGTCTGTTTCCCCTGGCATTGGTAGTAACGGCATCGTTCAGCAGTGAAATCAGTTTGATTCAGAACGGATTCCTTCTGATACCAGAAGAGTGGTCGCTGGACGGATGGAACTATGTGATGAACCTGGGTACGCAGCTTTTGGTCTCGTATCGCAATACATTTTTCATCACGATTGTGGGGACTCTGACCAGTCTGCTGGTGATGAGCATGCTGGCGTTCGTGCTGAGCCACCGCGACTTCGTATTTCGGAAACTCATCACCATGATATTGCTGGGAACCATGCTGTTTTCCGGAGGGAGGCTCGCCACCTATCTGGTCAATACCACGATTTACCATCTGAAAGACACGATGCTGATTTTGTGCCTGCCCACGGTATCGGCGATGTATGTGATCATCCTGCGCACTTATATCCAGCAGAACATTACGGATTCCCTGCTGGATTCAGCGAAGATAGACGGAGCGGGAGACTTCAGGATTTATGCGCAGATTGTCATGCCTCTGCTCCCGCCTGCGCTTGCGTCAGTGGGATTCATGGTGGCCATCGGTTACTGGAACAACTGGGAGACCAGTTATCTGTACATAACCAGCAACAGCAAAATGCCTCTGCAGCTGCTGTTGATGAAGACGGAGAAGATGATTGAAGAGCTCAACAGGAGCGACATCGGGGCCCAGGCCCTGGCGATGATGTCAGAAATGCTTCCATCGGTCAGCGCCCGTATGGCCATGCTGATTACGGTGCTGGGGCCGATAATGATCGCTTATCCGTTCTTCCAGAGGTATTTCATACAGGGTCTGACGGTTGGATCCGTGAAAGGCTAAGCGGGCTGAAGCAGGTTTTAGCCAGAGTATTTCTGAATGAAAGGCAACGCCAGGCGCCGGCGTATGAATTCGGTATGTACTGTGGTTTAAAATAGACGCAAAAAGGTTAAGTTAGACTATAGAGGAAGAGGAGAGAAGAATGAAGAAGAAAGCATTGAAGGTTCTGGCAATGGCACTTACGATGACCGCTGGCATGCTGACAGCCTGTGGAGATCCGGGCGGTTCCGGATCCTCGGACAAAGCGGAGGGCAATTCGCAGAGCCGCTCGGAAAGCAGTGTGGAAGAAAGTTCTGAAAGCTCGCAGCAGGCTCAGGAGAGCGGCGGCAACGATGCTGCCGGGGAAACCGTGAACATCAAATGGTACCGCTATCAGCCCTATGCCGATGCGGACGAACAGGAAGTGGTAGATGCCATCAATGCCTATATCGAGCCTTTGATTGGGGTGACAGTCACGGTGATAAATGCCGGTCAGATGGAGGAGCTGGATCTGGCCCTGGCGTCGGGGGAGGACATCGACATTTTCTGGGCTGCTTCATGGAAAAATGGTTTTACCTATGTAAAAAATAATTCCGCCATGGACCTGACGGATTTGATTCCCAACTATCCGGTTCTGCAGGAATCTATTCCGGAAAATATCTGGGAAGGCGCAAAGCTCAACGGCCGGAATTACTATGTGCCCATTTACAAAGAGTCCGCCACAGGCTATGGAATGGTATATCCTCTGGAAGTGGCAGAGAGATACGGATGGGATATGGACAGCGTGAAGACCATGGCCGATTTGACCCCTCTGCTTCAGGATGCCTATGAGGGCGGCGCGACCCGTGCATATTGCGGAAGCGGGCTGGAGTTTGCGAACTCCCATGTAGATGACTACAGCTTCATTGAGTACCGTTATTGCGTCAAAGCAGACGGCAGCGACAGTACTGTGATGAATATGGCCGATTTGCCAGAGTATGCCGAGTTCCTGAAACTGAGGCGGGAATGGAATCAGGCAGGATATATCAACGGAGATTATATTGAGGGGTATACCACCGGTGCGGATTTGATACAGCTTACGGCAAACGGCGATGCAGTTTTCTCGGCCTGGGCAATCGTGCCTGACGGCGAAGGCATTGCCAGCGCCCGTTTCGGCATACCCTGCGGAATTGTCGAACTGACAGGCAGTTACATCAATACCAATTCCCCTTTCGGCTCCGCATATATGATCAATGTGAACACACAGAAAGCGGATGCCTGCCTGAAGTTCCTGGAACTGCTGAGCACGGATGAGACATTGGCGAACCTGGCTGTCTATGGCATCGAAGGAAAACATTACAATCTGACAGAGGACGGCAGGGTCCAGACAGTGGAGAACAGCGGATTTGGGTATTCCACATGGTCTTCCTGCAGCGTCCTGGCACCTACTCTGCAGGTGGGAGAAGCGGAGAACAAGAAAGAGCTGTACGATGAGTTCAACAAAGAGGCCCAGGTTGCCGTTCACAGCGGATTCTATTTTGACAATACCAATGTAGAGTCTGAGATGGCAGCGATTGACGCGGTCTATGATGAGTATCAGGATTTGCTGGAATTTGGATTTTATGATCCGGAAGTCTATCTGCCCAAGTTTCAGGAGGCCTTGAAGACGGCCGGAGTGGACAAGGTGATTGCCGAGATTCAGTCTCAGTACGATGCGTGGCTGCAGGTGAAATAAGCCCTGAGCAGAAAAAATGTTGAAGAAAGGTCAAGGGGGAGGCGGGATGTTTTGTGTCCCGCTTTCCCGCTATATCAGGAGGTGGGCGCGAATGAAGAAAATAGGGAGAATGGAGGTATTGGTAGTGGATGATGACCCTACCATCTGCCAGTGCCTGCAGCAGCTGATTGACTGGGAGGAAATCGGATGCGGTAAGCCCCTGTGCGCCCATAATGGTGCGGATGCGCTGGCCATGATGGAGGAGACATGCCCGGATATAGTAGTCTGCGATATCAAGATGCCTGTGATGGACGGGAAAGAACTGTGCCGTCTGATTTATGAAAAGTATCCGGCCATCCATGTCTTTTTTGTGAGCGCGTACGAGGATTTTGCCACGGCCCAGATTGCGATACGCTACCATGTAAAGGGGTATGTGCTGAAGCCTTTGGACAAAGAGACGCTGAAGCATCTGCAGAATATGATCTATGAGGTGGTGAACCGGCAGGAAAATGCCGTATTCTGCAGGAAGATATACGAGGATGAATACAGAGATGCCTTAAAATGCGCCATAGAAGAGAAGAGCATGGAGCTGCCGGAAGGAATTTTTGCGAAACTGGAGGAGATGCAGGATGATCCGGCGGTGCAGAATGTCCCCATATGGCCTCATCTGCTTGCCCCCATCATTGAATACAGGAACAGCAATCTGAAGATGGATTTGGGGATTTTGTTTGAGACGGAGCGGAGGATGAAAAGAGAGATCATGGAATGCTCTTTTGTGGACAGGATAGGATATCTGCGCCGTCAGTACCAGGATGTCATGAAAGAGGCCGGATACGGCAACGACAACATCATATGGGAGATACAGAAAGTGATCAGGGAACGTTTTTCTTCACCGGATTTGGATGTAAATGTGCTGGCACAGTTGTATGACATGTCGCCGGTGTACCTGGGACGCCTGTACCTGGAGCGCACCGGGATGAAGATTACGGAATACATCCAGGAGAATCGGATCAGGTTCGCCTGTTCCGAGCTGCGCTACAGCTATAAATCGATTAAAGAGATCGCGATGCTGTCTGGTTACCGGGATGCAGGATATTTCAATAAAGTGTTCCGCTGCAAGATGAATATGACGCCCGTGGAGTACAGAGAGAGATACTGGGAGAAAGATTGAAATGAGTAAACTGTGGGAAAGCATCAGTCTGCGGAAAAAGGTGCCGCTGGTGTTCTGCACATTGCTGTTCGTGGTAATCGCGACTATGGGCGCCACGCTTTTTCTGTATTATCACCGTGCGTTTCAGGAATATTTCAGAAAGTCTTTCAATGTCATGATCACGGCAAATGCCCATTCCGTGGAAGAAGTATTGGGCAGCATGGTGATGGCGGTGGATATGGTGAATGACAATGAAGAAGCGTTCATCACCAGCGATTCAAAAAATATGCAGTCCCTGGCCAACCTGATTGTCAACACAGTTCCGAAACAGGACGGATCCAATCTGGTCTATATCAAAGGAGAGCTTGCAATGGCCAAAAATAATCTGGCACAGCAGTTCTATAGGGCATCCTCCTATGGGCTGATTGTAAAGGACACATATCCGCTGGCCCAATATTTTGGCAGATGGAGCGGCTTTGGACGCAAAGGGATTTTTGACGATGAGGGAATGGAGGAGGACTGGTACAAGGAGACCCTGGAGAAAGACGGAGAGCTTTTCTGGTTTACCAGACAGGAAGCCCCGAATCAGCTTTTTATGGCAAAGCGGCTGAAATATAGATACTACAACCGAAATCTGAATGAGTATGACATACGGGATCTGGGCGTCATGTATGCGGGGCTTGACCTGACATCCATGGATACCTGGATGGACCTTTCCGAAATGCCGGAAAAAGTCGAGATTGTGATTCTGGACGCCCAGGGAGACATCCTGTATTCCAACCGGGAGGACGCGGAACTGCTGAATAAAGACAATATCGGAACCGCAATGGAAAATGCTGCAGAGGACGCGGCGTTTTATGGAGATGGAAAAAGGGGACGGTATCTGCTTCAGGGAAACGAGATGGCTCAGGGGCTGTATCTGCTGACCGCCATACCCGCCGATGTGATCGACAGGATGTCCCTGGAGATGCTGAGCGTGCTTCTGCTCTTGCTGGTGGCCGCTGTTGTGACCGGCATGATTCTTGTGGGAATCGTGAGCCGTTCTGTCACAAGGCCCATCATCCGTCTGGCAGGGCAGATGAAGCTGGGAATCACGGAACCGGTGGAGGACGAGGCTCCAGGCGGGAATGAAATCAGGATATTGTACCAGGGATACAACCAGATGCAGAAAAAAATCCAGGAGATGATAAAGGATGTGTGGGAGAACGCGGAGCGGCGAAAGGAAGCGGAGCTGAAGACCCTGCAGGCACAGATCAATCCCCATTTCATCTACAATACCATGGGAACCATCAGCTGTGAGGCGCTTCTGCGCGGGGAAGATATCATCGCGAAGCAGCTCAACATGCTGGCATCCATTATGCGCTACAGCACGAAAAATCCGGACAGCCTGGTCCCGCTGAGGAAAGAAATCCAGATTATCCGGCAGTATGCCGACATCCAGAAACTGAGCCGGGGGGTCAATATGACATTTACCTACGAGATAGACCCGGCATGCGAAGATATCCTGATTCCCAAGCTGATGATTCAGCCATTGGTGGAAAATGCCGTCATCCATGGAATTGACTATACCAGAAAAGACGGCAATATACGCATCAGCGCAAAAATAGAAGATGAAAGAGTAGTCGTTGCGGTGGCGGACAACGGAGTGGGCGGGGATATGGAGGCGATCAACCGATATACCCGCGGAGAACAGAGCCTGGATAATGACCATGACAGCCTGGGAGTGCGGAATGTATATGAGCGCATCTGCGGCGTCTATGGAGAGAACGGCAGCCTGGTGTACCGGAGGGTGGGGGAGGATACGGAGGCAGTGGTCACCATTATGATGAAAGCGCGTGGTCATGTGATATAGGAACATATTTTGACTAAATCATTAAGTAAAAAGAAAGGATGGGCGGAACATGAAGAGACTGAAAATTGCCATAATCGGCCAGGGCAGAAGCGGGCGGGATATCCATGGCGCATACCTGAAGAAAGAGGAGAATGTATATTTTGAGGTGGCGGCAGTAGTGGAGGCGGATGAGCTCCGGCGCCTGAGAGCGGAGCAGGAGTATCCGGGATGTATGGGGCATGCGGATTACAGAGAGCTGTTCGTGCGGACGGATATCGACCTGGTAGTGAACGCCTCCTACTCGGAGCAGCACTATTCCATTACGAAAGATCTGCTGGAGCATCATTTCAATGTACTGGTGGAGAAACCCTTTGCGCGCAATTATTACGAATGCTGCGATCTGATCAATACCGCAAAGAAATGCGGCGTGACGCTGGCAGTCTTCCAGCAGACATTTTTTGCGCCGTATTATCTGGAGGCAAAAGAAATCGCCGACAGCGGAAAAATTGGGGAAATCAAACAGGTGAGCGTCCGCTTCAACAATCTTGCCAGACGCTGGGACTGGCAGACGCTGCAGAAGAAAATGGGCGGAGGCGCCTACAACACAGGCCCCCATCCGATTGGAATCGCCCTGGCATTCCTTGGGTTTGACGACAGGATACAGGTCGCGTTCTCAAAGCTGGATCTGGCGCTTACCAGCGGCGACGGAGAGGATTACGCGAAGATGATTCTCACGGCGCCGGGCAGACCGGTGGTGGATGTGGAAATCAATTCCACAGATGCGTTCAGCGACTACAACATAAAGATTCAGGGATCCATGGGAACTTATCAGTGCACTGCCCAGGGATACAAGATGAAATATCTTGTAAAAGGAGAGAACCAGAATCGTCCGGTGATCGAGGAGAGCCTGAAAGATGAAGAAGGCTTCCCCATATATTGCCAGGAGGATCTGAAGACGCATCAGGAGGAAGGAAGCTTTTCCGGAACGGCTTTTGACGCGGGCACCAAAGGATTGTATGAAAATCTTTATGAAGCTCTGACAAAAGGAACGCCCCTGGCGGTGACATGCGCACATGCGGCGAAAATCATTCAGGTAATTGAATGCGCGCATGCCCAGAACCCTCTTGAAGTGAAGTATTAGCGGGATGCGGCGAGAGGAGTCCTGCCAGCGGCGGAAAACAGTCAGATAAGCAGACAAGAAAGGGAGATTATGTATAAGGTAGCGATATTAGGATGTGAAAATTCTCATGCCAACTTTTTTCTGGAATATTTTGTGGAAAAGAAAATGGTGGGTGATGTAGAGGTCATGGGGGTCTACAGCGATGACGCGGAGGCGGCCAGAAAGCTGCAGGCTCAGTTTGGCGTCAACGTGATGGAGCATTACGATGACTTCGTGGGAAAGCTCGATGGATTGATCATCACGGCACGGCACGGCGATAACCATTATAAATACGCAAAGCCCTATCTGGGCGACGGAATCCCCATGTTCATCGACAAGCCGATCACCGTGTCGGAGAAAGATGCCAGGGAGTTCAGGCGGGAACTGGAGGAGAACCGAATCCCTGTCAGCGGCGGCTCCATGTGCATGTATGATGGGCTCGTACAGGAATTGAAAAAAGCGGTGGAAGACCGGACGTACGGTGTCGTCTACGGCGGAAGCCTGAGGTCTCCTGTGTCCCTGGACAATATATATGGCGGATTTTATTTTTATTCCCAGCATCTGGTTCAGGTGCTGGGCGAAATCTTCGGATATTATCCCAGATCCGTCCAGGCGTTTCCCGGAAAAAACGCTTACACATGCGTCTTCCGCTATGAGGGCTATGATGTGACCGGGGTATATGTGGAAGGGAACTATACATATTATGCGGGCATCAGCTGCGAAAAAGAATATGTGGGCGGCATGTACGCGCTGGAGAATTGCGCGGAAAGGGAAGTCGAGGCGTTCTATCGAATCCTGACAGGAGGCAGCCAGGAAATGAGCTACGAGGATTTCTTTGCGCCGGTGTATATTCTGAATGCGATCCATCGTTCTGTACAGAGCGGAAAAGAAGAGGCCATATCGTTTTAAGACAGGAGGGTAATTATGCTGTTGCGGGAAATACATGCGGACAGGCTGAAAGCGTCTGTCTATGAGAATCGGAGGGAGATGGGAAAAGCGGCGGCCCGGGCGGCCGCGGCTGCCATCCAGAAAGTGATGGAAGAGAAAGGGGAGGCCAATGTGATTTTTGCGGCTGCGCCCTCCCAGAACGAAATGCTGGAGGCTCTGTTGGAAGAGGAAATTGATTTTTCCGCGGTGAACGCGTTCCATATGGATGAGTATATGGGCCTGGGGCCGGAGGATGACAGATCCTTTGCCAGTTATCTCACGGAGCATCTGTTCGGAAAAGCCAGCTTCAGATCAGTGCACCTGATCGCGGCCAGGGGGGATACAGCAGAGGGCTGCAGCGGCTATGCGGCGCTGCTCAAAGACTATCCGCCGGATGTGGTGTGCATGGGCATCGGAGAGAACGGTCATATTGCTTTTAACGATCCGCCTGTGGCAGACTTTGAAGACAAAGAAGTAATCAAAACGGTGGAACTGGAGGAGGCGTGCAGACGGCAGCAGGTACATGACGGATGCTTTGGGAGCCTGGAGGAAGTGCCCCGCTACGCCCTGACGCTTACGGTGCCCGCCCTGATGGCGGCAGAATATATTGTCTGCACGGTGCCGGGGCCTGCCAAGGCGGAGGCGGTGAGAAAGACGCTTTACGGAAACATTGGCGAGCACTGCCCGGCGACGGCATTGCGCAGACACAGAAACGCGGAAATGTTCCTGGACAGGGACAGCGCGCGGGGGGAATCAGAGTGAAAATACTGTTTAATGGATTTCAACATGGGCATGTGGATTTATTGTACCGGCAGGCCCTGAAGATGCCGGGGCTGGAAATAGCCGCATGCTTGGAAGAAGACGGAAGGGCTGCGGCTGCGGCCGGACAGCGGCTGGGGCTGAAAATAGACGGTGACAGCTATGACACATGGCTACAGAGGGATATCGATATTGTAGTGATTGGTGGGAAGTACGGGCAGAGAGGTCAGGCAGTCATAAAGGCGCTGCGCGCCGGGAAACATGTCATCTCGGACAAGCCCTTATGCACCGACATAAAAGAGATAAACGAGATAGAGAAGATTTCAGAAGAAAATTGCGTTAAAATAGGCTGTATGCTGGATCTGCGGGATCTGCCCTGCGTCGGCAGGGCCAGGGAAATCCTCAGAGAGAAAAGGCTGGGGGAAGTGCGCAGCATATCCTTTACCGGCCAGCACTGCATTGACTATGGGCATCGCCCCGCCTGGTATTTCGAGGAGGGAATGCATGGGGGAACCATCAATGACCTGGCCATCCATGGAATCGACCTGGTCAGAGAACTGACATCTCTGGAGGTGGAAAAGGTGGACGGGGCGCGGACATGGAACTCCTATGCGGTGAAAAATCCGGATTTCAGGGACAGCGCCGTGTTCATGGCGCGCCTCACCAATGGCGCGGAACTTTTGGCGGATGTATCCTATTCCGCCCCCAGCCAGGTGTTTTCCATGCCCACTTACTGGAATTTTAAAATCTGGTGCGAGAGAGGCCTTCTGACATTTCACTATACGGACAGTCGTGTGACGGTTTATGAAGAGGGAGTCCCGGAGCCTCAGATTCTGGAGGGAATCCTTCCGGAGAAAGGATATTTTGAGAGATTCATTGAGGAAATAATGAGAAATTCGGACATCGTTACCAGAAGCGTGATTGAATCTACCAGAACAGCGCTTCGGATACAGAGCGAGGCGGATGCTGCTATGCGGTGAGCCGCCGGGGACTTCTCGCTTATCCGGCACAGGCAATGAAGGCAAAAAACAGGAAAGGCAGAACGGCTGTCTATAAGATTCGATGGGGGCGATGTGGATGGAAGGGAAATATGTGATTCAGGGCGGAAAAGTGATGACTCCGGAAAAAATCCATGAAGAGACAGATTTGGTGATCAGCGGCGGGAAGATTGAAGGGCTGTTCCCCCGCGGAAGCGCGTTTCCTCCGGAATATGAGGTTATCCGGGGAGAGGGACTGTATGTTTCGCCGGGCTTTGTGGACATCCACCAGCACGGAGGCGGCGGAAGCGATTACATGGATGATTGTGAGGACACCTATTACAATGCCACATGGGCGCATATAAAGCATGGCATGACTTCGGTCATGCCGACCCTTGTAGCGGCGGGGCATCAGGGGACGCTTCGGGCGGTGGAACAATATGTAAAGGCCAGCGAGAGCGGCAGAATCTGCTGCAACCTCCTGGGGCTGCATCTGGAGGGGCCTTATCTGTCGCCTGCGCAGGCAGGGGCGATGAAACCGGAAAATATCCGGAATTTCGACTCGAAAGAGTATGAGGCGATTTACAGGGCCTCTCAGGGCATGATCAGGAGATGGAGCGCCGCTCCTGAGGTGAAGGGAGCGGAAGAGTTCGCGGAATTTGCAAAAGAGCGGGGAATCGCGCTGAGCATTGCCCATTCCGATGCGGATTTTGATACTGTCATAAAGGCATATGGCATGGGATTTCGCCATGTGACCCATCTGTATTCGGGCATGAGCTCTGTGACCCGTAGGGGAGGTTTTCGGATTGCGGGTGTGGTGGAAGCGGCTTTTTATCTGGACGGGATGAATGTGGAAATCATAGCGGACGGATGCCATCTGCCCCTCTCTCTGCTGAAGCTGATTGCCAAAATCAAAAAGCCGAAGACGGTGGCGCTGATTACCGATGCCATGCGGGCAGCCGGGCAGGATGTGAAAGAGAGCTACATAGGCAGCAAAGACGATTCGCAGCCAGCCATCATTGAGGACGGAGTGGCCAAAATGATGAGCAGGGAGGCCTTTGCAGGAAGCATCGCCACGCCGGACAGACTGATAAGAACCATGAGGAAGGCTGGGACCTCCCTGGAGGAAGCGGTGAGGATGATGACGGTGTACCCGCTGAGGATGATGGGAGCGGGGGAGACAAAAGGAGAGATCAGGCCAGGATATGACGCCGACCTCTGCCTGTTCGACGAGGGGATAAATATAAAGAAAGTACTCGTGGGAGGAAGAATAGTTTTTGCCGGGCCATGAGGAGGAATGCGCAGAATGACATATGAAAAATTGAAGTCTCAATTACAGACATTCTATTTCCATCACCTGAAAGAAAGCCTGCAGCCCGGAGATGGATGCGGCAGAGGCCCAGTGCGGGAATGTATATCAGCGCAAAGCGATGCAGTATGAGGTTCTGGCCGATCGCTTTGAACCTGTGATTTTTGACAATCTCCCGTTTTATTATGAGATGGGGACGAGAGAGGCCAGATGTGACGGCGCCCACTGGATCAGTCACCCGGGAGGCTGGCTGCTGAGGAAGAACTATGGCCGGTGATTATCTGGCACATGGAATCAAGAGGAGCTGCTTGATGCTTTTGAATGGGTATTTGCTGGGAAGAAGCTTCAGACAATCCAGATTAACTGCCAGAACCGCGAGAATCTGCTGGATGCCCAGATTCACCCGGAGAGACATCAGAACCTGATAGTGCGGATATGTGGCTTTCCTGCCCGGTTCGTGTCGCTCTCTAAGGAGTGGCAGGACGAATTTCTGTCGAGAAATTTCTATGGATAGAGAATGAGGACAACCTTTTTTCTGAAAGGTTGTCCTTTTTGGCGTATCTGGTGCCATAATCTGAAAAATATTTTTTCCTCTTGACATTACAGGGAAATATGGTAATATAAACATATGAACAATGGTTCATATAAAGAGACATAACGGGATGAGGAGGAAACAGTCTTATGAAGAAAACGTACAAAATCGAGGTAGATTGCGCGAACTGCGCCCTGAAGATGGAAGAGGCGGCCAAGAAAGTGGAAGGCGTCCAGGCGGCCACGGTCAGCTTCATGACCCAGAAGATGAAAGTGGAATTCGCGGAAGGGGCGGACGAGAAAGATGTGATGCAGTCTGTGCGCAAGGCCTGCAAGAAAGTGGAGGACGACTGCGAGATCTTTCTGGATTAAAATTAAGGAGAAGCCTCTTTCCTGCAGTAGTGCGGCAGAGAGGCTTTTTTCATAGAACGCAAGAGGGAAAGGAGGAATGATGACATGACGAAAAAACAGAAAAAAGTACTCTGCAGAATCATAATAGCGGCAGTGCTCATGGCAGCGCTGCAGTTCCTGCCGGTGACGGGATACCTGCGGTTCGCGCTGTATCTGGTGCCCTATCTGATTATCGGCTATGACATCCTGCGGAAAGCGGCGCTTGGCATCAGCCATGGGGAGGTGTTCGACGAGAACTTCCTGATGGCAGTGGCCACGGTGGGAGCCATGCTGCTGGGCATCTACAATGAGACGAAAGGGCTGGAGGGCGAGTTCGCCGAGGGAGTGGCCGTCATGCTGTTCTATCAGATCGGCGAGCTGTTCCAGGCGGTGGCGGTGGGGAAGAGCCGGAAAAACATCAGCGCTCTCATGGACATCCGCCCGGACTACGCCAACATCGAGGATGAGGACGGGAACCTGGAGCAGGTGGATCCCGATGATGTGGAGCCGGGCACTGTCATCGTAGTGCAGCCCGGGGAGAAAGTGCCCATCGACGGTGTGGTGGAGGAGGGGGATTCCACCCTGAACACCAGCGCCCTCACCGGGGAGAGCGTGCCCAGGGAGGTGCGCGCCGGGGAGGAGGTCATCAGCGGCTGCGTGAACCTGACGGGTCTGCTGCGGATACGGACCACAAAGGAATTCGGGGAGTCCACAGTGTCGAAAATCCTGGATTTGGTGGAGAATTCCAGCATGAAAAAGGCCAGGACCGAGAACTTCATCACGAAATTCGCCAGATATTACACTCCTGCCGTGTGCTACAGCGCGCTGGCGCTGGCAGTGATTCCGTCTCTGGTGAATCTGATGCTGGGCAATCCCGCGGACTGGAGCACATGGGTCATCCGGGCGTTGACTTTCCTGGTCATCAGCTGCCCCTGCGCCCTGGTGATATCCATTCCGCTGAGCTTCTTCGGCGGAATCGGCGGGGCATCAGCCTGCGGCATCCTGGTGAAAGGCTCCAACTACCTGGAGGCCCTGGCGCAGACGAAGTATGTGGTCTTCGACAAGACCGGCACGCTGACCAAAGGGGTCTTTCAGGTGACACAGGTGTGCCCGTCCCCGGAATTTATGGCAGCCGGATTTGCGAAAGCGGCGGAGGCAGCCAAAGAGCGCCTGCTGGAGCTGGCGGCCTGCGCGGAGAGCTATTCCGGCCACCCCATCAGCAAGAGCTTGAAGGAGGCCTGCGGCAAAGAGATTCATCCCTCCCATGTGTCTGACGTGGAGGAGATAAGCGGCCATGGCGTGACAGCGACGGTGGAAGGGATGAAAGTGGCGGCGGGCAATGCCAGACTGATGGAAAGCCTGGGCCTTGCCTATGAAAAGAAGCCCCAGGCGGGAACCATCGTCCATGTGGCGGTGGACGGCAGGTATGCGGGCTATATCCTGATAACGGATGTGGTCAAGGAGCAGTCCGGGGAGGCCATTGCGGCCCTGAAAGCAGCAGGTGTGAAGAAGACCGTGATGCTCACCGGTGATGGGAAGCTCACGGCGGAGCATGTGGCGGTGCAGCTGGGACTGGACGAGGTCAGGAGCGAGCTGCTGCCCGCGGACAAGGTGGCGGCAGTGGAGGAGCTGCTGGCAGAGAAAGGGGTCAAGGAGAACCTGGCTTTCGTGGGCGACGGCATCAATGACGCGCCGGTGCTCTCCAGGGCGGATATCGGCGTGGCCATGGGGGCTTTGGGCTCCGACGCGGCCATCGAGGCGGCGGACATTGTGCTCATGGACGACAATCCCATGAAGCTGGCTCTGGCCATACGCATTTCCAGGAAATGCCTGCGCGTCGTCTATGAGAATATCGTATTCGCCCTTGCGGTCAAGGCAATCTGCCTTATCCTGGGAGCCGTTGGCCTGGCGAATATGTGGATTGCTATTTTTGCCGATGTGGGCGTCATGGTGCTGGCGGTGCTGAACGCCATCCGATGCCTGAAAGTGAAAGCGGACTGACCTGGATTTCCCGGCATCGGGTTGGGCAATGGGCAGGACGTTGAGAATGGATATATGCTAAAAGGCCTCTCCTGATAATGGGGGAGGCCTCTTTTGATGCCGTCCCGGAAAAAACACTATGTCACTTTTGGAGAAATCATGGTATAATGACCCTATTCGAGACTGGGGCGGCCGGATGGTCATAAGAACCATGGGCTTTCTGGACGCAGGCATGATATCCTGTTTAGGGAAACCGTAATGTGACAGGGCCGTATGAAAAGGGAGGTGGAGCAGAGTGCCTTTTAAAGACAATCATGAAAAGAAAAAGGCTTTCTATGGAACAGCTGCGGCTGTGGCCGGGATTTTGATTCTGGCTGTGGCCGAATGGATCTGCCACAGGAGAGTGCCTTTTATGATGGACGACCTCTGGTACGCCACCAACCTGAAGACCGACCAGACGCTGCAGGGCCTGGGGGATGTCCTGGAAAGCCAGCTCTGGCATTTTATGAACTGGGGCGGCCGCTGCGTGACCCATGGCATCCTGCAACTGACACTGATGTCAGGAGAGCTTGCGGCGGATATCCTGAATCTGGCCGCGACGCTCCTGCTGGGCTGGATGGTCTGCGTGACGGCGGGCTGGAGGAAGCCTTTTTGCTTCCTGTGCGCCTCTTCCCTGATTGTGGCGCTGAATGCCAATGTGAAGATGAGCATGTTCTGGCAGGCGGGAACCGTGAATTATGTCTATTCGTCCGTGTGGATCCTGGCATTTTTATGGCCCTGGCTCAGGCAGGTGGAAAAGCCGGAGAGCGGTTCCCTGCCCCTGGTGAATCTGTGGATCCTGCCCCTGGGGCTGATGGCGGGGTGGAGCAATGAGAACATGGGGCCGGCCAGCCTGCTGACGGCCCTGGCAGCCACGGTCTACCTGGTAAAGGGGCAGAAACGTAAGGCCTGTGCCTGGATGGTGTCCGGCATGGGGACCTGTCTGCTCGGGAGCATCCTGGTGGTGGCGGCGCCTGGCAATTTCGTCCGGGCATCGGCGGTGGAGAAGCTTCCCTTTGGAGAGTGGCTGTACGAGCGTTTCTTCTCCATGCTCCGGGCGGGCGCGGATTATCTGTTTCCCTCAGCGGTGCTGCTGGCGGCTGTGCTTCTGTTCTGGACAGTGTGCCTGAAGGGCAGGCTGCGCCCGGCACAGTGGATGCTGCTGGCGCTGGCGGTGCTGTCCTATGGGGCCATGGCGCTGTCCCCCCATTACCCGGACAGGGCTACATTCGGCACCATGACGGTGTGCGCCGCGCTGAGCCTGTCGGTACTGAAGGATATCCTGGAAAAGAAGCGGGCGATGGGAATCTATGCAGGCGGCATGGCATTCTGCTACTGGGTCTATGCAATATATGTGGTGAGCGTGTTACGATAATTTGGTATATCGGTATTAAAATGACGATAAAACAGATAAACTGCGATTTGGCAGCGGAATCGGGAACAGGCATCTGTCATGGCATAGAGATTTCGGCCTTGCGGGATGCGCGATGCCGGGCGGCGGTTCCATGGCTGTCAGGGCAATTGGATTCAGACGGAAAGGGATAAAGGCAGGATGAAAGAAAATGGCTTGAAACAGTATGCGAAGTGGATACAGGCGGTATTTGCCGCAGTCCTCCTCCTGTTTGCGGCACTGACCCTCCATGATATGCAGACAGCGGAGGGAGCGGGTTTTTATCTGGCCATCAAGGCGGGCAATCAGGACCGGCGGGTGTACGACCTGCTGGTGGATGTAATAGGGATGCTCTGCCTGCTGGCGTTGCTTTTGCTGCCCTGCCTCCTGCAGAAACGCCTGCGGCCTGCTTCTTTCCTGCGATTTGCTTCTGCCAGTCTGGCTTTCCTGCCTGTCATGAGTATGGGGGCGCTGGTCCATCTGGCGGACGGCAGTGACAGGATTGAATTGCGCCAGGCGATTCTGGAGGGGCGGCTGGGCGAGGCTTTTCAGGAGGGAATCGGAGGTCTGCTTCCGATTCTGGCGGCAGGTGTGCCGGTTCTGATATTGGCATTCGGCATGGAAAAGGCAGGCGGCGGGCAGAGCAGAGTGAAAGGACGAGCAGCGTGGCTGAGATGTCTGGGGATTTCTGCCGTCCTGCTTTTGGCGCTTGCGCTTCTATTCCCGGTGCTGACGGATGCCTGCGCCTACCTCATCGTATATCTGCTGCTGATAACTGCATTTTCCCTCTGGGAGAGGCTGAGCGAGATGTATCCGCGATTGGATGCCTGGGGCTGGATTCTGTTCGGCGGGTTCTGGCTGCGGGGGATTGAGCGGATGCTGGAGGTCATGAGCGTCTATCATTTATAGAGGTTGAGATGACTAGCTCCAAGATTTTTTTATAAAAATACAGAGACAGGAGAGAAAACATGCGAATACTGATTATACGGCACGGAGACCCGGATTATGAAAGAGATTCCCTGACGGAAAAGGGCTGGAAAGAGGCGGAACTGCTGTCCCAAAGGCTCTCGAAACTGGAGGTGGCACAGTTCTATGTGTCCTCCCTGGGGCGGGCCAGGGACACGGCCTCGCTGACGCTGCGGAAAATGGGCAGGACAGCCATAGAATGTGAGTGGCTGCGGGAATTCTGGCCCAGAATCAAGCGGCCCGATATGGTGGGGAAGAGGGACACCCTGGCCTGGGACTGGCTGCCGGAGGACTGGACGGCGGAGGAAAATTACTTTCGGCGGGACGGATGGCTGGACACGGATATCATGCGGCAGGGCGGCGTAGGCGAGGCCTATGAAGAAGTGATTCGGAATTTCGATGCCCTCCTGGCAGGGCACGGCTATGTCCGGGAGGGGAATCTGTACCGGGTGGAGCGCGCCAATCAGGATACCATCGTGTTCTTCTGCCATTTCGGGCTGGAATGCGTGCTGCTGAGCCGCCTGATGAATACTTCCCCTATGATACTCTGGCACCATCTCTGCGCCGCCCCGTCCTCTGTGACCACGGTCTATACGGAGGAGCGCCGCCCGGGGAAGGCGGCTTTCCGCGTCAGCGCTTTCGGCGACGTCTCCCATCTGTACGCAGGCGGGGAGGAGCCCTCTTTCTCTGCCAGATTCTGCGAGACCTATGACAGCGCGGACGAGAGGCACGACTGAGAGGGCGGCGCGCTTTCCACAGGGACTCGGTATATCGAATGTTAAATGCCGGAATTTTGAGAACCGGTTCCTCCGTATCAGTCCTCATTCTGTCGAGTTTCATTAAGCGAAACATCCCATGCTTATTTTACAGTTGACACCTGAATGGGAATATGCTATCTTATATTCATGCTCGATATGTCGAGACACGACATGTCGACGGAAGACAGGAGAGGAGGAACCTGCTTGGATGATGCTTTACGGAAAAAATATATACCCATGACCGAGACCACCTATTACACCCTGCTGGCAGTGACCACGCCGCGCCACGGCTATGCCATCATGCAGTTCGTGGGACGGCTCACCCGGGAGCGGCTGCTGCTGGGCACGGGCACCCTCTATACTATGGTGGGGCGGCTGGCGGCGGACGGCATCATCCAGGTGCTGCAGGAGGATGGGAAGAAATCCTATCTGCTGACCCAGACAGGGATGGATCTGCTGGGGGAGGAGACCAAGCGCTTGGGCCAGCAGCTGGCCGACGGGCTGAAAATTCTGTCAGGGGGGGCATGAACGGTGGATTAAAGAGACTGCTGCGGAGAGATTCCGTGCGGCATGAATCCGGAGAGTGCGACGTACCTGTCGGAGGGGACAATGGACCTTGGGGGTGCAATGGACCCGGAGGGCGCAAGCTGCCTGGCAGATGCGCCGCACTGAAAAGAGAGGGCTGGATAAAAAAGCGTATCCGCCCTGTGGAAAAGGAGCGCGCGCCGCAGCGCGCAGATTGGCATCATGATGAAATTAGAAGTAAAAGGCATCCGCAAAAGCTTTGGGGACAGGGAAGTGCTCCATGGCATCGACTTTCATGTGGAGAGCGGTAAGGCGCTGGGGCTATTGGGCAGGAACGGCGCGGGCAAGACCACCACGATCCGTATCCTGATGGATGTGTTCCATGCGAACAGCGGGGAGATTCTGCTGGACGGCAAAGGCTTCGTGCCGTCTAAGCACAGGATAGGCTATCTGCCGGAGGAGCGGGGGCTGTATCCGAAAAGGACAGTCATCGACCAGATGATATACCTGGCCTGCCTGCGGGGGATGAACCCCAGAGAGGCCAAAGCCAGCGCGAAAAAGTGGCTGGCGAGACTGGAAGTGGACGAGTACGAGACCAGGAAGCTGGAGACCCTGTCCAAAGGCAACCAGCAGAAAGTGCAGCTGGCGGCTACTTTGGTGAGTAACCCGGAAATCGTGATTCTGGATGAACCTTTCAGCGGCCTGGATCCGGTGAACTCCCAGATTCTGAAAGATGTGGTGAACGAACTGATAAAAGATGACATCCTCGTCATTTTCTCCAGCCATCAGATGAGCTATGTGGAGGAGTTCTGCGACGATATCGCCGTCATCAATCAGGGCCAGGTAGTGCTGGTGGGGAAGCTGAAAGAAATCAAGCGGGAGTACGGCAGGAACCGGCTGATGCTTTCGGCGGAGAACTATGCGTTGGAGGAGCTGGCCCGGAAAGTGGAGCGGGAGTGGGCGGACCTGATAAGCGTCTCCGACAGGAAGAAAGAGTTTTTGATCCTGGAACTGAAAGAGGGGGCCGACAGGCGGAAAGTGATGGCCGCGCTGGCCCGGTCGGATGTGGATGTGGAGCGGTTCGGCGGATACGAGCCCTCGCTGAATGATATCTTCGTGGAGAAAGTGGGTGAGGAAGAATGAGAAGATTTTTGATTGTGCTGAAATATGAGCTGAAAGAATATTTTACCAACAAGGTGTTCATGGGACTGACTGCGGTGCTGGTGATTCTGGGGGCGGCTGCTCTGTTTCTGCCCCGCTTTGTGGATATGTCCGACTTTACCGGTGTGCAGTCAGCGGCAGGCGGGGAAGAGTCCGGCGACGAGGGCGCCGGGGGAGAGAAGTCCCTGCTTTTGTATGTGGACCAGGCAGGCGTCGTCCGTGCGGAGACGCTGGACGGGATGTTCCCGGGGGCGGACTGGCAGGAGGCGGCGGACGTGGACTCGCTGCGGGCTGCAGTGGAGGCGCAGGAGGCGGAAGCCGGCTTTGTGGTGACCGGGGCTGCGGAGTATGAATACTATGTATACAATAAAGCCATGACCGATACCAATACCGCCGTTTTCGACCAGGCCATGAAGCTTTTCTACCGCATGGACTACTGCCGGACCCATGGCCTGGACCTGGAGGAGATCGCCTCCATGTATGACGTGCCCGTCACGGTCACGGAGCAGATTCTGAACAAGGACTCCGGGAGCAATTACTGGTACTGCTATGTGCTGGTCATCGTAGTGTTCATGCTGATTGTCTACTATGGGCAGATGATCGCGGTCTCCGTCACTAATGAGAAGAGCAACCGGGCCATCGAGGTACTGGTCACCAGCACCTCCTCCAACAGCCTGCTGTTCGGCAAGGTGATCGCGGGGGCCATCGGGGGAGTGTTCCAGATGGGCCTGATTCTTGGGGCCATTCTGCTCTCCTATCAGGTCAACAGGCAGCAGTGGGGCGGCATGCTGGACATGTTCCTGCATATTCCCGGTGACGTGCTGCTGTCATTCGCTTTCTTCGGGCTGGGCGGCTATCTGTTCTACGCTTTCCTCTACGGAGCCATGGGCGCCCTGGTGAGCAAGACCGAGGACATCAGCAAAAGCGTGTCCGGTCTGATGGTGGTGATCATGGTGGTGTACTTCTTCTCGCTGATGCAGCTGATGAACGTGGACGGACCGGTAATCAAGGTATTGTCCTTCCTGCCGATCAGCTCCTATAGCACCATGTTCGCCCGGGTGGCCATGGGCAGCGTGGAGGCATGGGAAATCGTGGTATCTTTCCTGATACTGGCGGTGTCCATCATAGGCACCGGGATGCTGGGAGCGAAGCTTTACCGCATGGGCACCTTGCGCTATGGCAATCCGATTAAAATCGGTACGGCGCTGAAGAGTCTGCGGGGGAACGATTGAATATTTGTTATTTTTGTTTACAAACTGAATTTCATGTGGTAGGATGTCCGTATAAATCATGCTGCCCGATAAAAGACGGGGGCAGGAAAGGATGGACTGACTATGGCAGGGATTGAAAAGGCAAAAGAGACCATGAGCTCAAAGGAACGGGTGATGCGCACTTTCGCTTTCGAGAAGACCGACAGAGTGCCGATTGATTATATGGCCAACCCTGCGGTGCATGAGAGGTTCTGCAAGGCTCTGGGCATCGGTTCAAAGGATCGCAGCGGCCTGTATCAGGCGTTGGGGGTGGATTATTGGGGCACAGGCGCGCGCTTCGTGGGAAAGAATCGTTTCCCGGTGCTGAAAGACCGTATGACGGATCCCGTCTACGGCTACAACATGCGCTGGGTGCCGAACCAGAGCGGCGGCTACTGGGATTTCTGCGACTTTCCGCTGCAGGGCGCCGATGAGGAGACCATCGCGAATTTCCATGTGCCCTCCCGGGAGGACTTCTCGGTGGAGAGCCTGCGGGAGGAACTGGAACCTTTTTCGGACAAGGCAGTCTATATCGGCAGCGCGGGCATGGCAGACATCATCAACTCCACCGGCCGCGTCATGGGTATGGAGGACACCCTGGTGAATCTGCTGACAGAAGATGAGGCTACGATGACCTATGTGGAACGCATGGTAGACATGGAACTGGGTATCCTGGAGATGGCGCTGGAAGAGGCGGGGGATCTGATCGACTTTGTGTGGATCGGGGAAGATTTGGGGACTCAAAGGGCCCCCATGATCAGCCTGGAAATGTACCGCAATGTGCTGCGCCCTTTCCACCAGAGATATATCGACCTGGCCAGGGCCTACGGCAAGCCGGTGATGGTGCATACCTGCGGCAGTTCCAGCTGGGTGTATGAGGATTTCCTGGAGATGGGGGTAAACGCCGTGGATACTCTTCAGCCGGAAGCGGTGAATATGGATCCCCGCTATCTGAAAGAACATTTCGGCGGACGGCTCTCTTTCCATGGCTGCATCTCCACAGTGGGCCCGCTGGCTTACGGGAGCCCGGCGGAGGTGGAGCGGATGGTGAAAGAGACATTGGAGATTATGATGCCGGGCGGAGGATATCAGCTTGCGCCCACGCACATGATTCAGGACAATACGCCTGTGGAGAATCTGTTCGCCATGTACCAGGCTGCCCATACTTACGGCGGATACTGAGCCCGGAGACGGGTGGAGCCGGAGAAATAGATGACAATGACAGACATGAGAGGCTGCCGCGGCTGCGGCGGCCTTTTGCGTCCTGCCAGGATTTCTGTCCCCGCGGGAGGGGCTGTTTTGGCAAATTGTACTACATGATACCAATATTTTGCGGACGAAAGCATAAAAATTAGTAAAATATATTTACAAAAAATAAAAATAGTGTATAATATATCCATATTATCCGGAAAAATGTATAAGATGTACAAACCATTCCGGGCAATTAAGGATCCGATTGCCCAAAATGGCGGAAAGTGCATGGCTGCAGGGACGGATAATGGGGAAACGAAACCATGATTGCCTGCATTCTGTGGAAAGCAGGAGAAGAAAGGAAGGAAAAAGTTATGAAGCTGAAGAAACTAGGGGGGGTACTGCTTGCAGCGGTAATGACAATCAGCTGTGTCGCATGTGGCAATTCTGATGGAGGAAACAGTTCGGGCGGGGGACAGGACAGTGTGCCTGCAGAGCAGTCCGGTGAAGAGTCTGGCGCCGATGAGGAAAGCGGCAGCTCCGGCGGTGAGAGCGAGAGCGCAGGAGATCTGATTACTCTGACTACAGTCCGCTCCCTGGACTCCAATGTGAAATTTGATGAGAGCAATCCGGACAGGAAATCTCTGGATGAGAATATCTGGAACCGTACTTATCAAGAGAAATATGGCGTAAAGCTGGAGTATCTCTGGACGCCCAACAGCGAGCAGTATGATTCCAAGTGGAACGCGGCTCTGGCTACAGGGGACATACCGGATTTCGCCAATGTGTCCGCCACCATTTACAAGCAGCTGGTGGAGGCTGATCTGGTGATGGATATGACGGACGTGTATAATGAGTACGCCAGCGATGCCTACAAAGCGGCTGTGGAAAAAGAGGACAACCTGTCCTATGATTATATGACATTTGACGGAAAACTTCTGGGTCTGCCTTACACCGGGGCCGGGGCGGAGAACATTACACTGATGATGATCCGCAAGGACTGGCTGGATCAGGTGAATATGGAAGTTCCCAAGACCCTTGATGAGCTGAAAGCTGTGGTAAAGGCTTTCCAGGATAATAAGCTTGGGGGTGAGGGGACTGTCGGCATCGCGGCCCACAAGTACCTCAATAGCGGTGTGTACAGCCTTGGCGGCATCATGGAGAGCTATGGCGCATTCTACAATACCTGGATAGAGAAGGATGGCCGGCTGGTCTACAGCTCTGTCACGGATGAGATGCGGGACGCGTTGCTGGAACTGCAGGGAATGTACAGGGATGGCCTCCTGCGCACGGACTTTGCCTCTCTGGAGAGCACCGATGCGGCCGAGGATGTGGCGGCAGGCAAATGCGGCGTTACTTTCGGCACATACTGGGCGCCTCTGAATGGCATACCGGAGAGCTATGCTTCCGATGAGAATGCGGAGTGGATTGTGTGCGAGACTCCCACGGTAGACGGTTCTCCTGTCCGCAGCTACTCCACAGTTGAGCCGGTCGGTTATATGTTCGTGAGTAAGGACTGTGAACATCCCGAGAAGGTTGTCGAGATGATGAACATGTTCTATGAAATTCTGGATTCTGACGCGGAGACTTATGCGAGCTATATGACGGATGGCACCGGCTTTGAGGTCTTCAAGTATGCCGTTGCCAACAACTTCCCCGCATGGAAGAACCTGGACATCACCCGTGCGCTGGCTGAGCCTTTGGAGAAGAGAGACCCCTCCACCCTGACGGCAGAGCAGGAGGCGAACTACAACATGATAGTCGATTACCTGGACAATGGAAATACTGCTACAGCAGGTTACTATCTGGTATTCGGCAAAGGCGGGACCTATGACCACATTGGCACCATGTACGATGAGGGGCGCATCGTGGTCAGCGAGTACAAGTCCCTGCCCACGGACACTATGACCGAGAAGTGGAAGGATTTGAATGATAACCTGTCGGCGGCCATGCAGAAAGTGGTCATGGGAGAAGACATCAGCGTCTTCGACACGGCTGTAGAGACCTGGAAGAGCACAGGCGGAGATCAGATTACACAGGAAGTGAACGACTGGTATTCCCGGAAGTAAGCGGTAAGCACAGCCTTGGCCGGCTCAGCCGGCCAGGGCTGTCAGTCGTGGAATGGAGGACTCCTATTGAAAAAATTTAAAAAAGAATGGCCTTTCCATCTGATGCTCCTGCCTGCCGTCATTATGGTCATCATATTCAACTATGTGCCCATGGCCGGCGTATCGCTGGCTTTTTTGGATTATAAGCCCGCAAAAGGGCTGGCGAAAGCCGCCTTTGTTGGATGGAAGCAGTTTGAGACATTGTTCGAGAATCCGAACTTTTTCCTTGCGTTGAAGAATACAGTCATTATCGCCGGATGGAAACTGATCACTGGCCTGATTGTCCCTCTGGTTCTGGCACTTCTGCTGAACGAAATCCGCAAGAGCTGGTATAAACGAGTCGCCCAGACGCTGATTTATCTGCCTTATTTCATATCCTGGGTGTTGATGGCAGGTATCATTGTGGACATCTTTTCGCCTACTGACGGGCTTGTGAACCGGGCGCTGGAATCTTTCGGAGTCGAGCCGATTTATTTTCTGGGGAGCAATACATGGGCGCGATTCACCATGATTCTCACTAACATATGGAAAGAAGCCGGGTGGGGGACGATTATTTTCATGGCCGCTCTGACTGGTGTGGATTTGAACCTCTATGAGGCTGCTGTCATCGACGGCGCCGGACGTCTGAAGCAGATGCAGCATGTGACGATACCTGCGATTGTGCCCACCATCGTTCTGGTAGGAACCCTGAGCCTGAGCAATGTGCTGAATGCGGGCTTTGACCAGATTTACAACTTAATGACGGGAGTCACCATGGAGACCCTGGATATCATCGATACGCTGGTCTACCGTATCGGTGTGCAGAATGGACAGTTCAGCCTGGCTACGGCCGCGGGCCTGTTTAAATCGGTCGTGTCCAGCTTCTTCATCATACTGTCTTACAGGCTGGCAGATAAGCTTGCCGGATACAAAATATTTTAGGAAGGGGGATACATATGCATTATAAAGAATCATTGGGAAGTCGCATCTATGTAGCAATCGCGTATATAATCGTCACGATATTCAGCATAGCCTGTATCTATCCCATCCTGCATGTGCTGGCGGTGTCTTTCAGCTCAAAGGTAGCGGTGAACGCAGGTCTGGTGAACATCATTCCGGTGGATTTTTCGCTGGATGCCTATGAATTCGTTATGCGCGGAGGGGCTTTCTTTACGGCCTTCGCAGTCTCCGTGAAAAGGACTTTGCTGGGTGTCGTTATCAGCATGGTGTTCGTGATTCTGGCAGGCTATCCCCTGTCAAAAACGAAGCGGCAGTTCTCCGCCAGGAACTTCTATATGTGGTTCTTTGTGTTCACCATGCTGTTCAGCGGCGGCATGATTCCCAGCTATATCGTGGTCAGCAAGCTGGGACTGATCGACAGCCTGTGGGCGCTGATTCTTCCTGCGGCGGTGCCGGTGTATTATCTGATTCTGTTCCAGAATTTCGTAAAGAGCCTGCCGGACGGGCTGATAGAGGCGGCTTACATCGACGGGGCCGGAGAGGGCACTGTGCTGGGAAAGATAATCCTGCCCCTGTCCAAGCCCATCCTGGCCACTCTGGTGCTGTTCATTGCAGTGAACCACTGGAATGCCTGGTTCGACGGCATGATTTATATGAACCGTCCTGAAAATTATCCCCTGCAGACCTATCTGCAGACCATCGTGGTACAGGTGAATCTGAAGGCTGTGACTTCCCTGGGAGACGTGACGAATATTTCGCCCCAGAACAGCAAGTCCGCCCAGATTATACTGGCCATGCTGCCAATTGTGATAGTATATCCGTTCCTGCAGAAATACTTCACCAAAGGTATTGTGCTGGGAAGCGTAAAAGGATGACAGTACGGAGGCAGGAAAGAAGCATGCCGCTTTTGCGGCATGCTTCTTTTGATATAGGAATCTCAAGAAAAGTTAATGCTCCCGGGCCTGTTCAAAGGAAAGCAGGAAGTCGAAGAACTTCCCGGTCAGCTCCGGATCGTAGACATTGCCGCCCTGCTCTCTCATTTTCCGGACGACAGTGTCCCTGGGATAATTCCCGCCGGAAATGGTGGGCACTGTCCAGTAGGTGTAATCGCCCACAATGTGGATGATCCGGGATTCCAGAGGGATGTGCTCCTCGCGCAGCTGGGTGGGATATCCGGTGCCGTCCCAGTTTTCATGGGAGTGCAGGATGGCGTCTGCCACCTTATAGAGCTGTTCGAACTGTCTGGCCATGGCATAGCCGTGTGTGGCATGGGTCTGGATCAGCATGGTCTCTTCCTCTGTCCGGAACTGTCCGCGGATATAGAAAGACTCGGGGAGCATCGCCATGCCGATGTCCTGGAAGCGGGCGGCCAGGCTGACCTTGTCGGCAAATTCGCCGGAAAGGCCCAGATGCAGGCAGAACGCATGGGCCATCTCCCCGGTGTAATCCACCACTCTTCTGTTCAGAATCTGCCTGTCGTACAATCTGTCCATGATGTAGCCGGGGATGTTCTGCTCGTGCTTGAGCACCTCCTTGTTCTGATACATTTTCAGATCCGCTCTGGCGAAGCAGTCCTGAAGCGTCTCGTTATCGCTGTTCCAGTCAGCGGCGCCCAGGGCTATGGAGAGGGGCAGGGAGAGGGTCTTGTCGTTGCCGCAGTCGCGGGCCACACGACGGCAGTAGTCCAGAGCGGTCTCCAGCATGGTGTCGGGCAGGATGACGCGGAATTCGTCCCCGCCGCAGCGGGCCACCAGCCATTCGCTCTTCGCCAGGCCGGACATGATTTTTGCCGCGCCCACCAGGAGCTGGTCGCCGGCCTCATGGCCGAAGATATCATTGGTCAGTTTCAGGAAATTGGCGTCGGCGGATATCATGCAGATATGGCGGTCTTTCTGGCCGGCGTACAGCTCCATCGCTTCCTCGAACTTTCGGCGGTTATAGAGCCCGGTCATGGAATCTTTCTCCGCAAGGGTCTCCAGGGCGCTCTTTTCCTGCTCATGGAGCCGCTTCTGGCTCTCCAGGGAGCTGACGGCGGCCTGCAGGCGCAGATTGCTGCAGCCTAACTGGGAGAGCTGGCCGGCCAGAAGGGAGAGGAGGTCCAGGATATGTTCGAACTGCGCTTTCGTGATGGTGGGAATCGCGTGGATATGTTCCAGGAATTCCTCCTCGTCCAGCTTAAGGACGCGGGCATTGGCGCGGTATTCCTCATCCCCCGGCACATCCTCCGCCAGGCGCACCTGCCCCGCCAGGATGCTGGCCAGATGCCTGCCCTCCACCAGAATGCTGACGCTGGCGTCCGTGAGCCCTGCCGATTGGCAGCGGCAGATACAGGGCTCCGCGCCGTCATGGGCGCTGAGCGCCTTGTCGGACAGCTCGCAGCGGGCGCTGCCGACGGGTGATTTCTTTATGACATCGCGGCAGAAACGGCAGTAGTCGCTGTCACGGGTGATGCGCTCGCCGTGAGGGCCGCGGATGCTGATGCCCACCTGCAGGGCGACGGACAGGGAATCTATCAGCTTCTGCAGGAAGTCTATGTCAAATATGTCCTGAAAGGTATATGCATCCATTAATCCCATCCTCCCTTACTATATATAATTTACCACAAATTTGATGTATTTGTCTATAGAAGATGTATTGCAAAGGATTCTTTTTGCACTTCTTAATGAATTGACATTTTTTTTGGAAAGTGGTATCATAACTTGGTAGCGAATACATTCAGGATAATGGTGAAGAGATGGAGAAGCAACGGATACTGGTTGTTGATGACGAAGAGATAAATCGTCTGATACTCATGGAGATGTTTCAGGACAGTCTGGACGAGTACGAGCTGCTGGAGGCGGGGAATGGCCGTGAGGCAGTGGAACAGATTGAGAGGAACCAAAATATCGTACTGATTCTGCTGGATGTGGTCATGCCCATCATGGACGGATTCAAGGTGCTGGAGTATATGCAGGAGCATGAGCTGCTGGAAGCCATCCCTGTGATACTGATTACCGGAGAGTCGATTGAGGACAGCGAAGGCCGGGCATATGACTTCGGCGTGGCTGACGTGATACATAAGCCTTTCTTTGCGCATATCGTGAAGCGCCGCAGCAAGAACATCATCGAGCTGTACCAGAACAAGCACAACATGGAGAGGCGCTTAAAGGAGCAGGAGATTGCCATAAGGGCCCAGGAGAAGGAAATCAGGGAGACCAATGAATTCATGGTGGATGCCCTGAGCACCGTGGTGGAGTCCAGAAGCGCTGAGACGGGAGACCATACCAAGCGCATCAAGTTCTACACCAGGATTATGGCGAACCACCTGATGGAGCATTTCCCCCAGTACGGCCTGACACCGGCTACGGTGGACGGGATTTCCAGAGCCTCTGTCATGCATGATATCGGAAAGATAGGCATTTCGGACACTATCCTATTGAAGCCGGGGCGCCTGACTAATGAAGAATTTGAAATCATGAAGACGCATACCGTCATCGGATGCGAAATCCTGGAGAAATTCTATAAAGACCGGACCAGCGAATTCTATCGCTTCTGCTATGAAATCTGCCGCCATCACCATGAGCGGTGGGACGGAAGGGGATATCCGGATCACTTGGCCGGGGACGATATCCCGATTAGCGCGCAGATTGTCGCCGTGGCAGATGTCTATGACGCGCTGGTAAGCCCCAGAGTGTACAAGGGCTCTTTTTCGAAGGAAAAGGCGTATGAGATGATCATGAATGGTGAATGTGGTCAGTTCGCGCCGGATATATTGGAATGCTTCAGGCTTGCCAGGGAAGATTTCTATAATATTATGGAAACGCTGGGGAGTTTCTAGTTTTCATAATATGGACGGCAGCAAAGTGGGATAACGCTTCTGCTGCTGTTTTCACGTCATATGATACCGGCGGAGGTACGATATGGGAGAGGATTGGAACGGCGCATTTCCCGTAGAGGACGCGTTGGAGATGATTCTGATGTTTGACGGTGCGGGCGTGGTCTTCTACGCCAATGCCGCGGCAAGAGGCAGACTCGGATATACATTGGAGGACGGAGGAAGCGGGGAGGGCCTCAGGGGCAGACATGTCAGCGAGGTGTTCCCCGGAAGCTTTAAATCTTCGGAGGGCATTTCGGAGGGGCAGGCCGCGGGCAGAACGGAGCATCTGGTGATGTACCGCAGGAACCGGACCTGTTTCCCGGTGGAGGCGAAGTTCGTAAGGAACCGTGACAGCTATATCTGCATGGCCAATGACATGCTGGAGCGGGAGCATCTGGGGAGGGAAATCGAACAGGTGCGGGAGGAGGCCGGACAGGCGGCCAGGGTCAAGGCGGAATTCGTGGCCAATGTGACCCATGAGCTGCGGACTCCGGTGAACGGCATCCTGGGCAATGTCAGGGAGCTTTTGGACAATTCGCCGGAGGAAGGCACCGCAAAGGCCCTGCGGCTGGTAGAGCGCTGCTGCGGGGATATGAACAAGATTATCGACAATATTCTGGATTTTTCGAAGCTGGATGCGGGGAAATTTACCCTGGAGCTTCGGAAATTCCATTTCAGAAATATGCTGGATTATGTAAAGGCCCAGCACATCAGCAGGATTACCGAGAAAGGGCTGGATTTCTTCCTGACGGTATCGCCGCAGGTGCCGGAGTATGTGGTGGGGGATGAACTGCGCATCGTGCAGATCCTGAACAATCTCCTGTCCAATGCCCTGAAGTTCACCGCGGTGGGCAAGATTACGCTTCAGGTGCTCCTCACTGCCCGGGTGGACGATAAGGCGGAGATTTTTTTCATTGTGTCGGACACAGGGATAGGAATCGCCGAGGAGAACCGGGATAAGCTGTTCCAGAGTTTCTCCCAGGTGGACGCTTCCATTTCCAGGAGGTACGGCGGCACGGGCCTGGGGCTGAACATCTGCAAGCAGCTGGTGGAGCTGATGGGAGGCAGCATCGAGGTGGAGAGCAGGGAGGGCCATGGCAGCAGCTTTTCCTTTTCCGTATGGGTGGGGGAGGGCGGAGAGCAGACCGGTTCCCGGGACGCCACTGATGATATAAAGACTGCATTTGAAAACATGGCCCACGCAGGCCCTGCGCAGGAGGATACGGAGGATGCGAGGCATTACGGCACACCCGCCAACAGGGAGGCCCTGAAGAAAAATCTGTCGAAGCTGATTCTCAGCATAGAGATGGAGAACTGGGAGAAGGCGGAGATGTTCATGGAGACGGTGAGGCAGCTCACCGCGGACGCGCCGCCGGATATCAAGCGCATAGCCCTTCGGCTGAAGATGGCGATTCAGAAGGGGGATTATGAAAAGGTAGCCACGCAGTTCGATACATTGCGGAGCAGTCTGGCACCTGAAAAATGCACAGAGTCTGTAGGCAGGGAGGTGCCGGGAGATGGATTACGCGGACAAGGGAGCGGCGAGGATTCTCATCGTGGATGATTTGGAAGTGAACAGATGTATTCTGGAGGAGATCATCCAGGGCATGGGCTGCCGCCCTGTATCGGCGGACAGCGCGGAGGAGGCGCTGCGGCTGGTGAGGGGGAACTGTCCGCAGCTGATTCTGTCTGACATTTCCATGCCGGGCATGGACGGCTTTGAGCTTTGCAGGATTTTGAAAAACGATAAAAAGACGAAAAATATCCCGATTATCTTTATTTCCGCATATGATAATCCGAAAGATATCATGGAGGGCCTGACTCTGGGCGGGGCGGACTACATTACGAAGCCTTTCTTCCCGGAAGTGGTGCAGGCCAGGGTAGGCGTCCATCTGCGCCTCTATGAGGCGAACAGGGAGCTTGAGGAGATGAACCGCAGGCTTCATGCCTCGCTGAGCGAGCAGCTGGGGCAGATAGAGCAGGAGAAGAAAGATGTGCTGTACGCGCTGGCGGGAATCGCCGCCAGGAATTCCTGTTATCGGGGAGAGCACATAGAACGCCTGAAAGAGAACTGCAGAATCCTGGCCCAGGGGATGCAGCTTTCCCCATTGTTTGAAGACAAGATTTCCGATGCCTATATCGACACGATTGAGCTGGCGGCGCCGCTGTGCGACATCGGCAATATCGGAATCCCGCTGGAGCTTCTGCGCAAGCGGGAGGCGCTGGACGCTGGGGAGATGGCAATCGTGCAGACTCACACCACTATCGGCGCGAAGCTTCTGGGCGATCTGCATGTGGGCAGCGATTACAATGATTTTGTCCGCATGGCTGAGGATGTGGCCCATTACCATCACGAGAACTGGGACGGCAGCGGATATCCGGAAAGGCTTAAGGGGAATGAAATCCCGCTGGCGGCGCAGATTGTGTCCATCGTGCAGGTCTACTGTGCCCTGACGGACAAGAGGAACTACAGCAAGGAAGAGGCTTTCAATATCATGGAAGGGGAAGCGGAGATAAAGTTCAATCCCGATATTTTCAAAATATGCCGTAAGATATCGCGCCAGCTTCTTTAGAAGCGGGGCTGCGGCAATCAAAAGTAAGCGTAAGGGCGGCAGAGGCTCTGCATAGCGGCCGTCCGATCAGGAGGTGGGATGAACTGTGATTAAGGATGATGAATTTATAAGGATTGCCTCTTATATGAAGCAGCGCTACGGAATCGACCTTTACCAGAAAAAGGTCATTGTCAACGGGCGTCTGGAGAATTATATTAAAAGAGGCGGCTGGAAGACTTTCGACGAATTCATGAATGCGGTGGAGCATGACAAGACAGGAAATCAGGAAAAGATGCTGGTAAATTTCCTGACGACGAATCATACATATTTCATGCGTGAATTTGAACATTTTGACTTTTTCAAAAGCGAGGTGCTCCCCTGGCTCCGCCAGAAGGAGGCGGCGAGAAAGGATCTGCGGATCTGGTGCGGCGCGGCTTCTTCGGGGGAAGAGCCTTATATGATAGCCATGGTGCTGGCGGATTTCTTCGGAATGGAGCACAATCAGTGGGATACGAAAGTGCTCGCCACGGACATCTCCACCAAGGTGCTGCAGAAAGCCATGGCGGGAATTTATACGGATGAACAGCTCAAGAACATCCCGGAGCATTGGAGGAAGAAGTTTTTCAATAAGCTTGCAGGCGGAACGCAGTTTCAGGTGAAGCAGGAGCTGAAGAGCGAAGTCATTTTCAGACAGTTCAATCTGATGGACCCGTTTCCGTTCAGGAAGAAGATGCACACCATATTCCTGCGGAATGTCATGATATACTTTGACGACAATACGAAACGGGAGCTGGTGCAGAAAGTATACGACGCACTGGAACCGGGCGGATATCTGTTCATCGGGACTACAGAGACCCTTGACAGGAGCAGCACGCCGTTTCAGATTATCCAGCCATCCATTTTCAGAAAATAGGGGATGCGCTGCGAACAAGGAAATAATAGGGGGGACAGACTGAGATATGCTGCCGATTAAGGTTTTGATTGTGGATGATTCCATCGTATTCCGGGAACTGCTGGTCCAGAATCTGGGCAGGGATCCGGCTATAAAGATTGTGGGAACGGCCAGGGATCCGTTTGAGGCCAGGGACGCGATTCTCGCCCTGAAGCCGGATGTGATGACCCTGGACATCGAGCTGCCCAGGATGAACGGAATCGAGTTCCTGCGCAAGCTGATGCCCCAGTACCCGCTTCCCGTGGTAGTGATCAGCTCCCTGAGCGATAAAGTATTCGACGCCATGAACGCGGGGGCTGTGGACTTTGTGGCAAAGCCTGTGGTCTCCAACAGGAAGCAGCTGGAGGATTTCGTCCGGAATGAGCTTTTGGTGAAGATAAAGATAGCCGCAAGCGCCAGAATCAGCAATATCAAGAAGACGGTGATGATGCGGGAAGGAAATCAGGAACACATGTCGGTGAAACGCAGCAATCTGGTAGTGGCAATCGGCGCTTCCACGGGGGGGACGGAGGCCACATCCGCCGTAGTGCGGGAGTTCGGCACGGATATCCCTGGAATCGTCTGCGTGCAGCATATGCCGCCCGGATTTACGCAGATGTATGCCAAGAGGCTGGACAATGAATGCCAGATACATGTGAAGGAGGCCGAGACAGGCGACAGGGTCCTGCCGGGCCATATGCTGATAGCCCCCGGCGGGGACAGACATATGAGCCTGGTGAAAGTGGGCACGGGCTATCAGGTGGAGGTCAAGCCGGGCCCCAGGGTGAACGGGCATTGTCCCTCTGTGGATGTGCTGTTCAATTCCGTGGCAAAGGCCGCAGGCTCCGACGCGCTGGGCATCATCCTCACGGGGATGGGAGGGGACGGCGCCAAGGGACTGCTTGCCATGCGGCAGGCCGGAGCCAGGACGATCGGACAGGATGAATCCACCTGTGTGGTCTATGGAATGCCGAAGGTTGCATATGATCTGGGAGCGGTGGAGTACCAGGAGAAACTGGGCGATATCGCAAGCAGGACATATGCGGTTTTGAATAAAATGTAAAGGAGAAAAATCATGAAGATTCTGCTGGCGGAGGACGATTTCGCGACAAGGAAGTTTATGGCGGGTTTTCTCTCAAAGTACGGTGAATGTGATGTTACGGTGGACGGAATGGAAGCTGTGGACGCGTTCATGATGGCTTTGGAGGATAAGGAGCCCTATGATTTGGTGTGTCTGGACATTATGATGCCGGTCATGGACGGATATCAGGCCCTGATGGGTATCCGCAATCTGGAAAAGGAGAGAGGCGTGCCCGAGGAGAAGGCTGTGAAAGTCATCATGACCACTGCCTTGAACGAGGAGAAGAATGTCAAGATGGCATTCGAGCTGGGGTGTACCATTTACTCCGGGAAGCCCATCGATCAGGAGCGGTTTGAACAGGCCATGAAGAAGCTGAACCTGATCTGAGCGCCGAAAGCCATGCTTTAGGCGGGCAAAAAGATATTAAGGCGCGCCGACGGCGCGCTTGGGAAAGGAGATAGATATGGCGGGAGATTTTAACACGGAGAGCATGTTAGACATGTATCTGTTCGAGAACGGCCAGCTGCTGGAGCAGCTTCAGGAGACTGTTTTGGAACAGAAAGATGCGGACTGCTTTGATGAGGACAGCATAAACGAGATATTCCGGACCATGCATACCATTAAAGGTTCTTCCGGTATCATGATGTTCGACAATATCACGGCTGTGTCGCACAAGCTGGAGGATGTCTTTTTCTATCTGAGAGAATCCCATCCGGACAATGTTCCCCATGTGGAGCTGGTGGAGCATGTGCTGGAGGTGGAAGATTTCATCTCAAATGAGATGGAAAAGATCCGGAACGGCGATTCTGCTGACGGTGATGCCACGGACATCATTGCGGATCTGGACAGATTCTTGAATTTGATCAAGAACGGAGGCGCGCAGGCAGAGGGAGGCGCGGCTCCGGAAAATGTGCATGAGGAGCCGAAGCATTTCTATATCGCGCCCGTGGCCAGCGCTGCCAGCCGTTTTTACAAGATTTTCATCCACTTTTTCCCGGAGACGGAGATGGCCAATGTCCATGCGTACAAGACCGTCTATGCGCTGAAGGAAATCGCGGAGGATATTCTGTATTCCCCGGAGGATCTCCTCACGGACGAGAAGTGCGGCGAGACCATCATCAAGGAGGGTTTCCGCATTCTGCTGCAGGCACAGTGCAGCGAAGAGGATGTGCGTGAGCTCATAGGCGTGGGATATGACATTGAGAAAGTGGATGTCTTTGAGTGCGATGCCAATCAGTTCCTGCTGGGATTCGACTTTGGCGATAATGAGCCCGCTCCGCAGATCGATCTGGAATCCAGCGTAGAGGTCATAGAGGCGAAGCAGGAGGCTAAGGCGTCCGAAGCGGGAGGGGCCGCTAAAGCGGAGGAGAAGAAGCCCGAGGCGCCGAAGATTACGCCGGGTGATTTCGTCATCCAGTCCAAGGAACCCGGCAAGCAGAAGAAGCTGGCCAAGGATAAGCCAAAGGGCGAAAAGGCTGCATTCATCAGCGTCAATGTGAGCAAGATGGATCAGCTGATGGATCTGATTGGAGAGCTTGTTATCTCCGAATCCGTGGTGCTGCAGAGTTCCGATCTGAAAGTGCCCGGACTGAACCTGGACAATTTCAACAAGGCGGCAGCCCAGCTGGCATCTATTTCCACCGATCTGCAGAATGTCATCATGTCCATGCGGATGGTGCCTTTGACGAATACTTTCCAGAAGATGAACCGTATCGTATTCGATGTGTCCAGAAAGCTGGGCAAGGATATCGAGTTCGTCATGGTGGGCGACTCCACTGAGGTGGATAAGAACATCATAGAACATATCTCCGATCCGCTGATGCATCTGGTGCGGAATGCCGTCGATCACGGCATCGAGAGCAATGAAGAGCGCGCAGCCAGCGGCAAGACGGAAAAAGGCAAGGTTACTCTGTCCGCCAAGACTGAGGCCGGCAAGGTGTGGATTAGCGTGGAAGACAACGGTACAGGTCTGGATCGTGAGAAGATTCTGGCCAAGGCGAGAAAGCAGGGCATCCTGGACGACAACAAGCCTGATGCCGCTTACTCGGACAAGGAAGTATACCAGTTCATCACGCTGCCCGGCTTCTCCACCAATGAAACGGTGACAGAATATTCCGGCCGCGGCGTAGGCATGGACGTGGTGGTGCAGAACATCCAGGCCATCGGCGGCGCTCTGGAAATCGAGAGCACGCCCGGCTTCGGCAGCATGATGAGCCTGAAGATTCCTCTGACGCTGGCAATCATCGACGGCATCGTCATGGAGGTGGGGAATTCCTCATTTGTGATGGAGACAGGGGTCATCAAGCAGTTCATCCGCGTGAAAGAGGATATGATGATTCATGAGCCTAACGGCGACGAATTCGTCATGATTCGCGGCGATTGCTTCCCGGTCATCCGCCTGGGCAGATGGTATGGCCTGGAGAAATATCAGGAGTCCGTGGAGGACGGCGTGATGCTGATCCTGGAAGTGGAAGACAGGAAAATCTGCCTCCTGGTAGATAAGCTGGTTGGCGAGCAAGAGATTGTGGTAAAACCGATTCCCTCGTATATCAAAAAAGTCAAGGGCCTGTCCGGCTGTACACAGCTTGGCGATGGCAGCATTGCTTTGATATTGGACGCCCCTGGATTGGTAGAATAAAATAAAAGAAAGGAACGGTATATCATATGGATGAAACAAGCAGGCTGCTGGGACAGCTGGATGAAATGGACGGCGGCGCGGACAGCAGGAACACGCAGAAAGGCAAGTACATGACTTTCAAGTCCGGGCCGGAATACTTCGGGCTGGAGATACAATATGTGCAGCAGATCATACAGTTCCAGTCGGTCACGAAGATTCCCGAGACAGAGGATTACATCAAGGGGCTGATCAATCTGAGAGGAAAGATCGTGCCTGTGGTGGATGTGCGTCTGCGCTTCAGACAGGGCGAGTATGAGTATAACGACAAGACCTGTATCCTTGTCATCAATGTAAAGGACAATACGGTGGGGCTGATCGTGGAGCAGATTGCCGAGGTGGTGGAAATCAAGGAGGAGAACATCCTGCCTCCCCCTACCATCGGCAGAGCGGACAAGGGCCATCACAAATATGTCTATGGCATCGGGAAAGTCGGAAATGCCGTGAAGCTTTTATTGGATCCGGAGAAGCTGCTGTATGATGAGGATTCATCGGATGCAGAACAGAATAAGAAAATTGAGGAAGAGTGAAAGGAGTGAATGACATGAAGAACTTGAAAATGAAGACAAAATTAATTATAGGGTTTCTTATCCCTATCATCCTTACTTTGCTGAACATCATCATCGGTGACCTGTCCACCAAGGCGGCGGTGCGGATTACGGATCCTGCAGCACAGGAGCGTTATGTGACCAACGCGGCTATCTTCACCGCAGCCATCGCAGTGGTGTCCGTGGGAATCACGGTGTTCGTAGCGCTGGCGCTGATTAAGGTCATCGAGAAGTCTGTGGCGCAGCTGTCCGATGCGGCGAAGGAGATCGCCAAGGGCCGCGTGGATATCAAGATGGTCAAATACAACAACGATGAGTTCGGCGAGCTGGTAGACGAGTATACCAAGGTAATCGACAATATCAAGTATCAGGCCCAGGTGGCTGAGGAAGTGGCCGGCGGAAATTTGACCATCACGGTCAATCCCAGTTCCGCAGAGGATGTGCTGGGACACTCCCTGAAGAAGCTGGTGGAGGACAACCATAATGCCCTGAGCAATATCAGCGACGCGGGATCCCAGGTCACGATCAGCTCCTCCCAGGTGGCAAGCGCCAGCCAGGCACTGGCCCAGGGCTCCACGGAGCAGGCAAGCGCCATTGAAGAGATTACGGCTTCTATCGACGAAATCGCGGAGAAGACGAAACAGAACGCGGAGCAGGCGAATTCCGCAGCGACGCTGGTGGTGCACGCGATAGAGGATGTAAAGCGGGGCAATGTGCAGATGCAGGATACCATAGCGGCCATGCAGGATATCAACAGGTCTTCCGAGAATATCTCTAAGATTATCAAGACCATTGAGGATATCGCGTTCCAGACCAACATCCTTGCGCTGAACGCGGCTGTTGAGGCGGCAAGGGCAGGCGAGGCCGGCAAGGGCTTTGCGGTAGTGGCAGAAGAGGTCAGAAGCCTTGCGGCCAAGAGCGCCGAGGCTGCCAGCGAGACATCGGCTCTGATTGAGGATTCCATCGAGAAGGTGAACTCCGGATCCAAAATCGTGGATGAGACTGCCAAGGCAATGGAAGAAATCACAAAGGTGGTTCAGGAGAGCGAAATCATCATCAATGGCATCGCGGAATCTTCCAATTACCAGGCGACGGCAGTTGCGCAGATTGAACAGGCTATCACGCAGGTATCCCAGGTGGTGCAGACCAACTCCGCTACCAGCGAGGAATGTGCGGCGGCCAGCGAAGAATTGTCCAACCAGGCTTCCAGGATGCGCGAGATGCTTTCCATGTACCATCTGAGCAATGAAAGCGTAAGCAATCCTTCCTTTAAGAGCTCTGCTTCCTATGCTTCTTCTGCATCCAATGAGCAGGTGATTTCTCTGGGCGACGACTTTGGAAAGTATTAATAGAAAATGAGGTGCATTGAATGAATCTGTTAGAAGAGCTGAGGGCTTTGGGAGTGGACGTGGATGACGGGCTGAAGCGTCTGATGGGGAATGAAAAGCTTTACAGAAGGCTGTTGGGTTCTTTCGTGAAGATGATCGGAACCCAGGCAGTGGATCCGGATTTTGATGAGAATGATTACACGGAGGCTCTGGAGAAAGCCCATTCCATCAAGGGGACAGCCGGAAACCTGTCGCTTACCCCTATTTATGAGTCTTACAGCGAAATTTTGAATCTGCTGCGGTCCGGCAAACCGGCGGAAGCGAAAGCTGTCCTTGCAAAGGTATTGCCCATTCAGCAGGAAATCATTTCCTGTATTGAGAACAATATGGAATAGGAATGAATGTGAGAGCAGTGCTGCGGGAATCATTTCTGCAGCACTGTTTTTCACCTCGCAGTGAAAGGCATGGCATGGGAATCATCGATAGATTACGCGGCAGGATAAATCCTGCCGCAAAAGAGAAAATACGGATAGAGGTAAAAGAGGAAGGATTGGAAGGAGATAGTATGGAAGCTGTGCATCAAAAGCCCCAGCGAGGCATGAAGCTGCAGCCCCTGGATGAAATCAATGGATTCATGGTCCGGCCGGGTTTCTACAACAGGGACGGCGCCACGGCAGCGTCAAACGGCGTCAGTTTTACGATTCATTCCCGGGGAGCGACGAAGTGTACTTTGCTGCTATTCCGCCCCCAGGAGGCAGAACCCTATGCAAGGCTGGAGTATCCGGAGTCCTATCATATCGGGAATACCTACTCGATGCTGGTATTTGGGATTAACATCGAGGAATTTGAATATGCGTTCCAGCTGGACGGCCCCTATGACAAGGCAAAGGGAAAACTTTTTGATAAGGAAAAGGTGCTGCTGGATCCTTATGCCAGAGCTGTGACCGGTCAGCGGAAATGGGGAGAGCGTCCGGAGAACGGAAAGAATTTTGAATACCATGCCAGGGTGGTGGAGAACAACTTTGACTGGGGAAAAATCATGCATCTGGAGACACCCCTGGAAGACCTGGTCATCTATGAGATGCATGTGAGGGGATTTACAAAGGATTCCTCCTCGGGGGTAACGGCGCCGGGGACCTATGAGGGGCTGCGCCAGAAGATTCCCTATCTGAAGAATCTGGGCGTGAATGCCGTGGAGCTGATGCCCATCTTTGAGTTTGATGAGATGGAGGATGCCAGGGTGGTGGACGGCGTACAGCTCTACAATTACTGGGGCTATAACACGGTCTGTTTTTTTGCGCCGAATACGAGTTATACCTCGGAGGTGGAGCACAATCATGAGGGGGACGAGCTGAAACAGCTGATTTATGAGCTGAAAGAAAACGGAATCGAAGTCATTCTGGATGTGGTGTTCAACCACACGGCGGAGGGAAATGACGACGGCCCCTGCTTCTCCTTTAAGGGAATCGACAATGATGTATACTATATCCTGACGCCGGACGGACATTACTATAATTTCAGCGGTTGCGGAAACGCGCTGAACAGCAACCACCCCATGACCAGGAGATTTATTATCGATTGCCTGAGGTATTGGGTGACGGAATACCGTGTAGACGGATTCCGCTTCGATTTGGCTTCTATACTGACCCGCGACCAGAAAGGCGAGCCCATGGCAGAGCCGCCGATCATCCAGGAGATTGCCTATGATTCCATTCTGGGCAAGGTGAAGCTCATAGCGGAGGCCTGGGACGCGGTGGGCCTCTATCAGGTAGGGAGCTTCCCGGCTTTCCGCAGATGGTCGGAATGGAACGGCAGATACAGGGATGATATGCGGAGATTCCTGAAAGGAGACGGCGGCATGGCCGGAACGGCAATCACGCGGATTACCGGTTCCCGGGATATGTACGATCCCATGAAGCGGGGGGAGAGCGCGTCGGTGAATTTCCTGACCTGCCATGATGGCTTTACCCTGTATGATTTATATTCCTACAATGTCAAGCACAATGAGAAGAACGGCTGGGACAATACGGACGGGGACAACAACGGGAACAGCTGGAACTGCGGCGTGGAGGGTGAGACAGACGATCCGGAGATAGAGTCGCTTCGCCGCCGGATGGTGAAGAATGCTTTCGCCACACTGATGTGCAGCAGAGGCCCGGCCATGTTCTATGCCGGGGATGAGTTCTGCAATACCCAGTTCGGGAACAATAATGCATACTGTCAGGACAACCGCATTTCCTGGCTGGACTGGAACAGGCTGGAGGAATATGGGGAGATACATGACTTCTTTCGATATATGATAGCGTTCCGAAAGGAGCATGCCGTGGTGCGGAAGTCCATGGGGAATGCGGCCTGCGGTTTCCCGGAAATCAGCCTCCACAATGGCTATCCATGGAACGGAAGGACGGATTACAACTGCAGGCTGATCGGGATCATGTATGCGGGCAGGGACGAGACAGATTCGAAAGACGACATCGTCTTCTATGGGATGAACGCTTACTGGGATCCGCTGGACATGCAGCTGCCGAATCTGCCCGAGGGGATGCGCTGGAAAATCTGCGTCAATACTTTCGCGGAATACGCGGACGGAAAAGATATTGGGGCTGAGACGAATTTACAGTACGACAGCATGCTGAAAATCCCGCCCCGGACAGTGGTGGTGCTGGTGGCCGAATAGAACAGAGATTCCGCAGCCTGCATCTGCAGGGGCAAATATCCGCAGACCGCATAGAATATAGGGAACGATATTGCCCCTTGCGCGGAGGAGAACCCGGGTATGGACTGTAGAGACAGGATTCTCTCTAATAACTACTATGATGTCATCATTGATTTCCCGATAGATGAACTGCAGTATGACTATTTTGATCTGTGCAGTGTCAATGTAGATGAGCTCTATAACATTGTATACATCAATCAGGAGAATATCCGAAATGTCAGCAATTACATTTTCGACTATAAAAGCGTGCCGAAGCTGTATGGCCTGATGCAGGAGGAGTTTAACGGTCAGGATTTCGACCCCAACAGCCTGATTGTCAGCGGGATCACGCAGGCCCAGAGGGCGCCTCTGAGCCTGACGGGCCGGGGTACCGTGGTCTGTGTCATCGACACGGGGATAGACTATACCAATGAGGTGTTCCGGGACAGCCAGGGGAACAGCCGGATTCTGGCGATTTGGGACCAGACGGATCAGAGCGGTGCGCCGCCGGAGGGCTTTTACTACGGTTCCGTGTATACGAGAGAGGACATCAACCGGGCACTGCAGTCGGAAGACCCGTACAGCATTGTGCCCAGCCGGGATGAAATCGGGCATGGAAGCGCGCTGGCGAGTGTGGCGGCGGGCAGCAGGCTGGGGAACGGGCTGGGCTATATCGGGGCCGCACCGGATGCGGACATAGTTGTAGTGAAACTGAAGCAGGCCAAGCGGTATCTCAGGGATTTCTATATGATACCGGCCGGGGTACCGGCCTATGAGGAGACGGATATCATGCTGGGGGCCCGGTATGCGGACAGCTTCGTGGAACAGTTCAGCCGGCCCGTGGTAATCTGCCTGGGGCTGGGCACCAGCTACGGCGACCATGAGGGCAACGGGCCTCTGCCGCGCTATCTGGATGCCATAGCGGCAAAGCGCAGCCGGGCGGTGGTGGTCTGCGGCGGGAACGAAGGGAATGCGGGGCACCATTTTCAAGGAAAGCTGGATTCCCGGATGAAGACAGTGCCGGTGGAAATCAGGGTATCGGACAATGCGGAGGGGTTTGTCATGGAGCTGTGGGGGAATGTGCCGGACATCTTCACCATATCCGTGCGCTCTCCCGGCGGGGAGACCATTCCCGCCATCCGGCTGGGAATCCAGGGCAGCATCACGTACAGCTTTATCTATGAGAGGACCCGGATTACGATTGCCGGTTTCCTGGTGGAACCCGGCTCCGGGGAGGAACTGGTGCTGCTGCGGGTAGCGCTGCCCACGCCCGGCATCTGGACGTTCCAGGTGGAGGCAGTGGGAAATACCTATAACGGAAGCTTTCATCTGTGGCTGCCTATTACACAGTTCATGAATTCATCGGCCTATTTTCTGGAGGCATCGCCCTATGTCACCCTGACAGAGCCTGCCATGGCGGGCTTTTGTATCGGCGTGTCCGCCTACAATGCTGCCAACAACAGCTTTTTCATTGAATCCGGACGGGGCTTTACCAGGAATAATACGGTGAAGCCTGATTTCGCCGCGCCCGGAGTGAACGTATCCACTATTCGGGGCAGGGAGACGGGCAGCAGCTTTGCCGCCGCTATCACAGCCGGCGCGGTGGCGCAGTTTTTGCAGTGGGCTGTGGTGGAGGGGAATGATCCTATTGTGTCCAGCAGGGAGATTAAGAACTACTTTATCAGGGGGGCTTCGAGGAGCCCTGATTTGACTTATCCCAACAGGGAATGGGGGTATGGGCGGCTGAACGTTGTGGGGACTTTTGACGCGTTGATTGGGGTGTGAGCGGAAACAATTAGATAATGTTCATTTCTGGAATAAGATCCATATCTAAAATCGGAAAACTCTTTACTATTTAAAGATTTTTGTGATTTAGATATGGATTTTTTGCATACCATGTTATAATTTTATCAAACCTATATTACGTTGAATCTGGCGATACGGCCATATTGAAAAACAGCGATGGAAATGATAAAATAAAGATAATTAATTGATGGATTTTTGAAAGAGGAGGAGATTGCATGAACAAAGAAGTGGTTATACTGAATGAGGAGCGGAATGTTTCCCTGACAGTCTATTTGCTGGAGGAGAGCGAGGCAATCTCTGCGATTAGGAAGCGTCCCCTGGTGCTGGTGCTGCCCGGCGGGAGCTATCAGTTCTGTTCGGACAGAGAGGCGGATCCGGTGGCTTTTCCGTATCTAAAGGCAGGCTACCACGCGGCGATTCTGCGCTATTCGGTGTCGGAGCATGCCGGTTGGCCCAATCCGCTGGAGGACTATGAGCAGTCCATGGAGTTCCTGAAAGCAAAGGCTCAGGAATGGAATATCTACGCGGATAAGATTGCCGTAATCGGTTTTTCGGCAGGCGGGCATCTGGCGGCAGCGGCGGCTACCATGGCGAAGAACCGCCCGGCGGCAGCGATTCTGGGCTACGCGGTGGCCGGGGAGGTGGTAAAGGGCTGTTCCCCCACGGCGCCGGATACCATCAGCGAAGTGGATGAGCAGACCCCGCCATGTTTCCTGTTCCACACCAGGAATGACAATGTGGTGCCTGTGATGAATTCCATCAAGTTCATGGAGGCTCTGGCAGAGCACGACATCACCTTTGAGAGCCACATCTACGCCTATGGCCCCCATGGCTTCAGCACATGCGACACCAGCGTCCAGGGGGTGTCCACCCATATCAGCAAAAGGGTGCCGAACTGGGTGGCGGATTCCATCGGATGGCTCAGGGAAGTGTTTGGGGAGTTCGACGACAGGCAGGACGGGCTTCTGGAGCCGGAGGTGAAGCCCAGACTTTCCGCGGATGGGGAGCCTTTTCTCTCCCTTGACTGCACTATGGGCCGCATTCAGAGGAATCCGGAGAGCGCGGGGATTCGGGAGGCAGTGATGGCGCTGGTGAGGGATGCCGCGCCGGATAATCCCACGCTCCGGGAAGGCGGGATGCCTGCTGAGATGGAGAAGATGGTGAATATGATGCGCATCCGGGACGTGCTGGAATTCGTGCAGACAGGTGAGGAGGCGCTGAGGGAGCTGGACGCGCGGCTGAGACAGATTCCCAATATCTGAAGCGGCAGGGATGCTTGTTGACGCCGGAAAGCAGGTATGTGGACCGGCAGTGTTGGTGCCGCTCAATGGGCGGTGGAATGGAGTTTCATCATGAAATTAAAGGACTGGGATGACGAGGAAGAAAAAGCGGTGAAGCCGGAAAAAGGCAGAGGCGGGAAAGAGAAACAGGATTTCGGAGATTCGGACTCTGAAGATATGGATTTCGGGAAACCGGACACAGGGGCGGGACAGGGGCTCCGCAGGCGTTCCGGCGGATCGGAGGAGGGCAGAGGCCGGAGCGACAGGAACCAGGAGGACAGCGATACAGAGGAGCTGGCTCCGCTGCCCGGCTGGGCGAAAGCGCTGATTTTTACAGGCCTGGCGGTGCTGGCCGCCATCATCTGCGCCGCTCTGTGGCATTTCGTCCATCCGGACAAGCCGGAGGAAGGGAACCAGGGCATGATGGCGGATGCGCAGGAATCATCGGGGGAGGGCCAGAGCCAAAACCCGGATTCGGCGGCTAAAACGGAAAGGGGAAGCAGGGCCGGCGCATCGTCAGAAGCTGCAGCGGAACCCACGGCAGAGCCGGCGGGGAGTCCCGCATCAAAGGCTCCCAGAGAATCTGAAAAAGAGCCGGACGCGGAAAACCAGACAGCATCCGGCCCGAATGCCGGGCAGACGGAGCCCTCCGGCACACAGTCGCCGCAGACACCAGAGGCATCAGGGGCACCACAGGCACCACAGGCACCACAGGTACCACAGGCACCACAGGTGCCTGGACAATCTGAAACTCCCGAAAGCCAGCCTTCTTCCATGGCACAGCCCCAGGGCGAGAGGCAGGAGCCGCACGCTGGAAATACGAATATGACATTTGTGTCAGTACAGGAGTCCGTGACGCCGAAAGACGCGGTCAACCTGCGCACGGCGCCTGACACCACAGACGATGGAAATATCGCAGTAAAGATTCAGAACGGAGAGGCCCTTGCCAGAATCGGCATCAACAACGACACGGGCTGGTCCCGCATTGACTACAATGGTCAGACACTGTACGCGGTAAGCCAGTATCTGACCACTGATCTGAATTATAAACCGCCGGTTGTGCCCGCTGACCCTGACAGAGTCATCACCGCAGGGGGCAGTGTCATCATCTTCGAGAACTGTGACGACTGGATCACGCCCAAGGAATATGTGAACCTGAGGACGGAACCCAGCACGGTCCAGGAGGACGCCACGGTCAGCTGCCAGCTGAACTATGGAGAGAAAGCGCACCGCACCGGCTACAGCGCAGATTTCGGCTGGTCCAGGGTAGAATACAATGGGCAGGTCCTCTATGTTGTCACCAGTTTTGTAAACGTGATTCCGGCGGAATGAAGCCCCTTTAAGAATTCACGATGTTCAGCTCCCCGTTGAAAATCTTGTCCGTCACTACGGCGATTGAGCCGATCAGGGGAGCCTGACCGCCAAAGGAGGACTTCACGATTTCGATGATGTGTCCGGTGTTGGACTGGGGGCCGCTGTTGAGCTTGGTGGTAAGGGTATCTTCTACCACGGTGGTCTCCACGGGGGAGTCATAACCCACGATGATATGGCTTACATCCAGAAGATGGATGGCATTGCGCACCGCGTAAGCGAGATAGCCGCAGAACTCATCCAATGCTGCCATGGCCAGGAAGTCCATGGCGGAGGCGGCGGTTATGATATCGCTCCAGCTGTAGAAATCCCGTTCCCCGGACAGCAGGGTAGGCCCCTTGTATATCATGCGCAGTTCCTGGATATGCCGGTTCATGTTCTCGATATTGGCATAGAGCTCCAGGCATCCGCGGTTGCCGCAGTTGCAGGAAGGCCCGGCGAAATTGATGGAAGTATGGCCCAGTTCGCCGCTCTGCCCGAAATCTCCGTCATAGATATTTCCCTGGAAGATATATCCGGCGCCTACGCCGTTCATGATATGCAGATAAAGCAGGTTGTCTGAATAGGTGTGAGAGCCATAGATTTTTTCCGCCAGCGCGCCGGCGCTGCTGTCGTGGATGATGTAGGCGGGCAATCCTGTGCGCTCCCGGATGATTTCCGGGAGGGGCAGGTTTTGGATGCCCCAGAAATTCACCGGCGTGGTGAGCTTCTGGGCCTTGGTGTCCACAGGGCCGATAGAGGAGATGCCGATGGCGATGATCTTTCTGGACTGGCCTTTGCGCAGCTGCTCAAAAAGCTGCACAAGTGTCTCGATTAAGGTGTCCTTGTCCATGGAATCGTATTTGAAATCTTTCTGGTCGATGATTCGTCCTTTCAAATCGGCCAGAATGCCGCTGAGCAGATTTCTTTTGATAAGCATCCCCATGATGAGCGGAGAATTAGGGGACAGATCAAGGATGATGGGCTTTCTTCCAAGGGAGGAGTCCGCTTCGCTGGAAGAATAGGTGTACTCCTTGATGATGTCGCTGGCAATCAAATCGGATACAATGTTGCCAAGGGTGGTTTTCGTCAGATGCATGCTTCTGGCAAGATTTGCCCTGGAGACAGACTGACCTGTGCTGATGAGGCGTAGAGCTAATGCGCGATTCTTTTCCTTTACGTTTGTGAGGTTGGTTCCGTGCAATGTCGGCATAATTCATTGTCCTTTCTCTTGCGGAGACATTCGGGCAATCCCCTTATTTTCTGTGATGGCTTTAATACTATTATACATGAATTGTCTTAAAAATCAATAAAAACAGTCCGAAAAGTAAAACAATGTTACTAAGAACCAGAATAATGATAACACAAACGGCTATTAAAATGGTACAAAGAATAAAAATAAATTACATAATAAAAAACCTTGAAAATTAGTAAAGAGCATTGATTTAATAGAGGAAAAATGGTATTATCAGTTTGAAAAGTACTAAAAAGGGTACCGGGAAACGATACATCATTAAAAATGATGGGAAGGGGAAGTGATATGAAGCATAGCATAGGGATAGACATCGGCGGGACCAAATGCGCAGTTCTGCTGGGAGACCCGCAAGGAAGCGAAAGTCCGGAAAAATTCATATTACATAAGGAAGTCTTTGAGACGAAAAAAGCCGGAGGCCCTCTGGAGGTTATCCAGAAGATGAAGGAACTGATTCATGGTATAATAGGGGAGAGGGGGCTTGCCGCAGAGGATATCGTAGGGATAGGCATCAGCTGCGGAGGGCCTTTGGACAGCAGGCGGGGAATCATCATGAGCCCGCCCAACCTGCCGGGCTGGGATAATATCCCGATCAGGCAGATGCTGGAGGAGGAATTCGGCCTCCCCGTGGCGTTGGAGAATGACGCCAATGCCTGCGCGGTGGCGGAGTGGAAGTACGGCGCGGGTCGGGGCTACGACAATGTCATTTTCCTGACTTTCGGGACAGGGCTGGGGGCCGGCCTGATTCTGGACGGGAGGCTTTACCGGGGCAGCAGCGACATGGCGGGAGAAGTGGGCCATGTGCGGATGGAGAGATGGGGGCCGGTGGGCTACGGCAAGATGGGCTCCTTTGAGGGATTCTGCAGCGGGGCGGGCATCAGTCAGATGGCCAGGATGAAAGTGCTGGAGAGGATTGAGAACGGCATGAGCCAGGATCTGTGCCAGGGGATGGAGGATTTGGACCAGCTCAATGCGAAAGACATCGCGATTGCGGCGGACAGGGGAGACGAACTGGCGATAGAAATCTATCGGCTCTGCGGTGAGCAGCTGGGCAGAGGACTGGCCATGCTGGTGGATATCCTGAACCCGGAAATCATCATCATCGGCAGCATTTTCCAGAGATGCCGGCATCTGCTCTGGCCCTACGCGGAGCGGGTGATGAAGCGCGAGGCGCTGGAGGCCTCCGCGGCGGTCTGTGTGGTGGTGCCGGCACAGCTGGGAGAGCATATAGGCGATTATGCCGCGCTTGCCCTGGCGACTTACAATTTTGGAGAGAAAGAGAGGCCTTAGAAAATGGAAGTGATTGTAGAAATCCGGACGCAGCTCATGGAGCGGTATCCCCTTCTGCAGAATTGTGAAAAGGAAATCATGGAAGGCTTTTATGAAATGAAAAAAAGCTTCGAGCAGGGCGGGAAATTGCTGATTTGCGGTAACGGCGGCAGCAGTGCGGATGCGCAGCACATCGTGGGGGAACTGATGAAAGAATTCAGGCTGCACAGGCAGGTGCCGGAGACTTTTGCACAGGAGTGCCGCAGGCTGTATCCCGGCGAGGGGCTGGAGGCGCGGGTACAGGGAGCGCTCCCGGCCATCGCCATTGGGGGGGAATCAGGCTCTTGCGTCCGCATATGCCAATGATGCCGATCCGGAGATGGCATATGCACAGGAGGTCTTTGGCTATGGAAGACGGGGAGATGTGCTCTTGGGCCTGAGCACATCCGGGAACTCGCGGAATGTGGTAAACGCCATGAAAGTGGCGAAAGCGGCAGGCCTGTGCTGCATCGGCCTGGGCGGCCGGGGAGGAGGCAGGCTCCGGGAGCTTTGCGATGTCTACGTGGCATTGCCGGAGCAGGAGACCTATCTGGTACAGGAACTGACGCTGCCGGTATACCACGCGTGGTGCCGCATGCTGGAATGCGCTTTCTGGGGAGACTGACAGGAGTTGGGTTTGGCAGGGATAATTAGTGAAATAAAGTTACTAATTATCCCTGTGAGGTTCAGGGCAGCCTCCGGCAAACTACGCCCAGACAGTCATCGCCAGGGTGCCCAGAACCATGAGCGCGAGCCCCGCAAGGGCTTTTCCGTTCAAACGCTCTTTTAAGAAAAGACAGGAAAATGCAACCGTGACAATGATGCTCAGCTTATCGATGGGCACCACCACGCTGACGACACCGTTCTGGATGGCGTAGTAATAGCACAGCCAGGAAGCCCCGGTGGCAAGCCCGGACAGGGCGATAAAGATAAGTTCTTTTCTGTCGATTTCTTTGATCTCTCTCTGCTTTCCTTTCATGAAGACCACCAGCCATGCCATTGCCAGCACTACGCCTGTGCGGATGGCAGTGCCCAGATTGGACTCCACGCCGGTGATTCCCGCCTTTGCCAGGATAGAGGTAAGGGCGGCGAACACTGCGGAGAGGACGGCATAGCCCATCCAGCCTTTTCCTTCTATATCATCCTGCGCCTCTTTGCGCTCGATCATCAGAAAAATGCCCACAGCTAAAACCAGCGTGCCGCCCAGCCTCACGGCCAGGTGATTGGTCTCGCCGAAGAGAACCATGGCCAGCAGCACCGACAGAATGGTGCTGGATTTGTCGATGGGCACCACCTTGTTGACATCGCCCAGGGACAGCGCCTTGAAGTAGCAGATCCAGGAGGCCCCGGTGGCGATTCCGGAAAGTATCAGAAAGAGCAGCGACATGCCGCTGATATCCCTTATAGTGCCTGCGGAACCCACTACAAAGACCATGATCCACGAAAATAACAATACGACAATCGTCCGCAGCGCCGTTGCCACGTCGGAATCCGTTTTCCTGATGCCGCACTTTGCAAGGATAGAGGTAAGGCCCGCAAAAAGGGCGGACAGAACAGCCATCGCCAGCCACATGATTTTCACTCTCCTGAATGCATTCGTATTTGAAATAATCATATCACTAAACATACTGTTTTTCAACATTTCAGAATACCGGCAGATATGCCGACGGCGATGATATCAACAATAATCCCATGACCAGACTGGCGGAGGAAAAGCTGGGCCTGAAGATGGAGACGACGCTGCTGGGCGGCGATGCGGGCAACTATGACACAAAGCTGCGTCTGGCGCTGACCGGCTCCGAGGATCTGCCGGATGTGTTCCCGGTATACGGAACACAGATGATTGCGGACATGATCGAGTCAGGCCGCGTAAAGGATATCACGGATGATATCGAGCAGTATATGCCGGACCGGATCAAGGAGATTTATGAAAAATACCCTGAGACCTATTATCCGCTGACCAAGGACGGCAGGACTTATGGAATCGCCTGCTGCCCGGCGCTGACGGAGGGGCAGGTCATGATAATCCGCCAGGACTGGCTGGATAAGCCGGAGCTGGAAGCGCCCGCCAATATGGACGAGTTCGAGGCGGTCATCAAGGCCTTTACAGAGGACAATCCCGACGGAAACGGAGAGAATGATACCTACGGCTTCACCTATGCCGGCGACAGCATCTACAATACAGGCTGGGTGGCAGACCCTGTAAGCCTGTTCTCGGCCAACTCCGGAAAGAACATCCCCGGCGCATGGTATGAGGATGAGAACGGAGACCTGATGTACGGCTCCATCCATGAGGGCAACAGGAAGACCCTGGAGCGCATGGCAGAGTGGCACAAGAACGGCTGGATTTTCCAGGAGGCCGCCGCGACAGGCGCATGGGACGCCATGATGCAGTTCACAGAGGGCAAGGCCGGTAATATCTGCAGGATCTGGACTATGACATCCTGTCAGACGGAACCGTAGTATTTGATTCCGCTCTGTTCGATCCCCCTGTAACGGATCCGTTCATGCCGGGCAAATCCACCGTTCTGAAGAATTCTCCCGGCCTGGATTCCATGCAGGCATACATGAACGTGGCAAACGGAAACGAGCCTGCCTCCGGAGCGGAAATCAGGGCAAAAGCCGACTTCGGCACAGTGCCGGATATGGCGGAGGGCTACGCGCTGGCCGGCGAGCACAAGGATGAGCTGCTGTCGAACATGTTCAACGCAGCGCCTACCGAGACCATGGCAAAGAGCTGGGAGCAGCTGCAGACCATGGAGAAGCAGGTGTACACCAATATCATCTACGGAAATGAGTCCATCGAAGCCTTTGACAAGTTCGTTGAGGACTGGAAAGCGCAGGGCGGAGACCAGATTACCCAGGAAGTAAATGCCTGGTATCAGACTGTGAAATAAGTTTTTGACAAAGAGGCCGCTGCATCTGAAAGGGTGTGGCGGTCTTTTGGGGCTTGTGGTAAAATGAGAGAATCATTTGAAATATTGATTACGGCGTGCTGAAAGGAGAATGAGAAATGCGGCAAATTACAATGGACAGGGAGAACCTGACGAAAGGATCTGTCATGCTGGCGAAAGAGCAGGCCCCGGCTTCATGCACTCTGCAGCTTTCCAAAGAGGGATCGGGAATTTTGCTTCCGCAGCTGATCGACTGCAAAGAGCATCTGCTGACCTTTTATGTGGAGGTGCTGGAAGAGCACAGTCTTCCCATGCATCTGCTTTTTTACGTACATGGAGAGAAAGAACCGGCGCTGGAAATCAGGTTCGGACTGCTGCCTAAGGTGCGGAGCATGGTCTGCATCGACCTGGGCTGGCTGGACGGCAGGGAACTGTTCCCGGAGGCCATGCCGGGCACCCTGAAGATAGTCTGCCACGGCAGGCGGGTGTTCAGGGAGGAAATTGAAAAGGCGGTCCTGTCCTCCATGGCCTGTTTCCATGATGTGAAGATAAAGATAGAAGAGATGGCCCTGAGGGACGAATATCCTGCAAACCCTGAACTTCCCGATGAAAAGCTGGTGGACTGCTTCGGGCAGGATAAGCGGAAAAACTGGAAAGACAAGACAGGGGACCTGAAAAGCCTGAAAGCCAGGCTGCAGAAGCAGTATGATGAGAGGGACGCGGCCTATCCCTTTGAGGACTGGACAGAGTACGGCGGCTGGAAGAAGAAAAAACTGAAAGAGGGCACAGGATATTTCTCAAGCTGTAAAGAGGGAGAGAAGTGGTGGCTTGCAGACCCCTTGGGCTACGCCTATTTCAGCATGGGGCCGGACTGCGTGGGGCCCGGGAGCGACTGCAGGGTGGACGGCGTGGAGAAGTGGCTGGACTGGCTGCCGGACAGACAGGATGCGGCGTATAAGGACATGTTCTTCGAGTCCGGCCGCAGGGAGGCCCACCGCACGCCGCTGATATTTTCCTATGCCAAGGCGAACCTGTATAAGGTCTTCGGGGAAAACTGGTATGATAAATGGAAAGATATGATGGGCGGGCAGCTTAAGAAATACGGCATGAATACTCTGGGGAACTGGAGCGACAGGCGGCTTCTGGGCACTATCGGCATTCCCTATGTGACCTCGCTGCCGGAATTCCCGGCCACGAAACAGTGCATTTTCCGGGACTTCCCCGATGTGTTCAGCGAGGAGTACGCCGCACAGGCAAGGCGCTGCGCCCAGGCTTTGGAGGAGAAAAAGGAAGACCCGCTGATGATCGGATATTTCCTGCGGAATGAACCGGCCTGGGCGTTCGTGGACAATCTGATGCTGGCTGACGAGGTACTGTACAATCCTGAAAAGACGGCCTGCAAAGAAAAACTTATCGATTTTCTGACAGAACGTTATCAGAGCATTGAAAAGCTGAATGCGTCCTGGGGCAGCAGCTTTGAGGGATTTGAGAGCCTGTACCGGCAGCAGAAAGATGCGTCGAAGCATTCGGAGGCGGCGAAAGAGGATATGCGGGAATTCTCCAGGCGTTTGATGCGGGCCTATGTGGAGATTCCTGTCAGAGAATGCAGGAAAGTGGATTCCAACCACATGATCCTGGGGATGCGCTGGGCCTGGATTTCCAATCCGGATCTGGCCACCGGCTGGGAGAATTTTGACGTATTCTCCATCAACTGCTACGCGGTGGATCCTACGGATCAGATACAGGGAATCGTGGATCTGGGCGTGGACCTGCCTGTGATGATCGGGGAATTCCATTTCGGGGCGCTGGACGCCGGACTGCCTGCCACCGGGCTGGAGGGTGTGGAGAGCCAGGAGGACAGAGGCGTAGCATACCGCTATTACTGCGAGAGCGTGGCGGCCCATCCCAATGGCGTGGGATGCCATTATTTCCAGTGCTATGACCAGTTCGTGCTGGGGCGGTTCGACGGGGAGAATTATAATATCGGATTGTTCGATGTCTGCTCCTGCGCTTATCCGGAGATGATGGAGCATATCAGGGAGTGCAGCGGCGGAATCTATGAGGTGGCAGACGGAAAGGCGAAGCGCAGCAGGCAGAAGCCGAAATCGATTCCCATGATTGCGTATTAGACTTGGAGGAGAGACGAAATATGGCATATTTGTTTGTACATTTCAGGGAAAAGACGACGCCTGACGGAGAGCAGGTGTACTTTGGGCTCAGCAAAGACGGCTTTGGCTGGGAGGCGGTAAATCATGGGCAGCCCATACTATGGGCTTATTACGGGGATAAGGGCGTCCGTGATTTTACCATTATAAAATGCGGGGCCACAGGAAAGTACCATATCATCGCCACGGATCTGAGCCTGGCCTACGGCATGAGGAATCAGTATCATCATTCCTGGGATGAAATCGGGAGAAAGGGCAGCAAATGTTTTTCCGTCTGGGAATCAACGGATTTGGTATCATGGTCAGAGCAGCGGCTGGTGCAGTTCGGGGACAAGGACTTCGGCTGTCTCTGGGCGCCGGACATTATCTTTGACAGGGAGCGGGGCGACTATGTGGTTCACTGGTCCTCGTCCCACAGATGCAATGACTATGGGCAGAAAGCAATCTACTACAGCAGGACGAAGGATTTCGGGACATTTTCAAAGCCGGAAGTGCTGTACAGAAAGGAAGACTCCGGGGTGATCGACTCAGCCATGTATGAGGAGGAGGGGAAGTATTATCTTTTTGTGAAAAGCGAGGGCAATCCCCACAGAATCATCCTGTTGGAGTCGGAGCATGTGACAGGGCCGTTTGCGCGGGTGGAAGCCTTTGACGAGAGCATGGCGGCGATTGAGGCCGGACAGTATGAAGCCCCCACGGCGGTGCGGCTGGAGGACGGGAGATGGTGCCTTTTTCTGGACTATTACGGCGTGCCGGGAGAGGGGCAGGGATATGTCCCCTTTGTGGCTGACAGCCTGGCCTCCGGCATATTTGTGCGCTCTGATGAAAAATTCCATTTCCCCTATGGATTCAAGCATGGCACCATCATAAAAATCAGCGAAGAAGAGTATGGGCGGGTGCGGGATTTTTACCATTGACATGTAATTTGAAAAAGCTCTCTCCACATACATTATAGCAAGACTATAAAAGAGCCATGCAAAGGCCGGCGGGCTGGAGCGGCGCCGCTTGCATGGCTGACTGCGGAAATGAAACGGAGAGAGAAAAATGAAGACGATTTATGTAAAAAATGTGGCGCGAAAGCTGCTGCAGACGGAACGGATAAACTGGAAAAAGGCTGTTCCCGCCCTGGCGCTGTTCGCCGCCATGTTCTTCCTGGGCAGAGAGGCTGCCCAAATCCGGGCAGAGGCACGCCAGGCCTCCGGGAGGCTGCTGCAGGAGACGGAGGACTGGGGACTGGGATTCGGCAGCGAGGGCGAGAAGCCCACAGGGAACGCAACGGCGGCGGAGCTTGCCGGGTACGATGCCTATTATTGCGGACAGGGGGAGGAGAAAGTGATTTATCTGACCTTTGACTGCGGCTATGAGAATGGGAACACGGAGCCGATCCTGGACGCGCTGAAGAAGCACAATGCACAGGCGACTTTTTTCGTGGTAGGGCATTTTCTGGAGTCGGCCCCGGAAATCGTAAAGCGCATGGTGGCCGACGGACACACTGTGGGCAATCATACATACCACCATCCGGACATGTCCAAAATCTCCGATATGTCGGCTTTTCAGAAAGAAATGGACGATGTAGCGTCTCTTTTTAAAGAAGTGACAGGGACGGAACTGGCCATGTACTACCGGCCGCCTCAGGGGAAGTACAGCACCGAAAACCTGCAGATGGCCAAAGAATTAGGGTATTCCACTTTCTTCTGGAGCCTGGCCTATGTGGACTGGAACCAGGACAGCCAGCCCAGCCATGAGGAGGCTTTCGCGAAGCTGACCAGCCGCATCCACCCCGGGGCCATCGTGCTCCTGCACAGCACCTCCAGGACAAATGGAGAGATTATGGATGAGCTGCTGACCAAGTGGGAGGAGATGGGGTATACATTCAGACCGCTTTCGGATTTGGTTGATTGAGTAGGGAAAGAGCCAGGAGTTGGAGACTCCTGGCTCTTTCATTCCCCTCACGGGTTAATACCCCGCTACTTGCAGCGTTCAGAAAGAAGAAGCCAGAGCTGGATACCCCGTAGCTTGCTACGAGGTGGTTCAGTGAGAAGATATTGCTTGGCTGATATGCAGAAAAGTAGTGTAAAGTCGGCCACTTTGTGTTATGATACAGATGATGGTGCAGAGTGAATGAAGAGAATTAGAAAGTGAAAGAATAAAGAGGGAAGAATCATATGTGCCATATAGTTTGAAATTGAAATGATTGATATAAAAAAGATGCACCCTGATTATCTCGATATGAGCATAGTACAGATAGCGTATCATAAGAGATTTGCTGAATATGCAACGATGATTATAGAAGCTGTTTTTGAAATGTGATTTCGAACAGGAGATTGTATAATGGGAAATTTTAGGACGAAAGCAAGAGCTATTGAACTATTAGGGCGAAAGCAGATTAGAGATTCAGTCACTGCATTGGCTGAACTAATGAAGAATTCTTATGATGCAGATGCCCCATGGTTAAGAGTAGAATTTGATGTTGGAACGAAAGCTGAACATATTATAATTGCTGATAGCGGAATCGGAATGACAAGCAGTGATATTCAGGAGAAATGGCTTGTATTAGGAACAAATTCAAAAACAAATAGTAAAGGAAAAACATCGCCCGGTGGGCGAATATTGATGGGAGCTAAGGGAATCGGTAGATTGGCATCTGCACGCCTTGGAAAGCAGTTATGGATGTTCACAAAAAGTGCAAAGAGCCTGTGGAATATAGTATACATTAATTGGAATCTTTTTGAAAATCCGTATTTGGCATTGGAAGATATCCAGATACCAGTGATGTATGGTATTTCGGCGGATAGGCTTGCGGAACAATTTGAGACAGTGAAAAGTGAACTATTGACTCTTCAGAAAAAGAATTTGGAACTGGAAGGATGGTTTCAGCCATTTGGAGAAGATATCGCGTTCAATAGGGACAATATGATAAAAGAGGAATTGACTTCTCTCTATAAAGAAACCCAAAAAAGCATTAATAATTGTGATATTTCTTTAAAGCATATGAAGAAATATCTCGGCATTCATAATGGGACAATATTATATATTGAAAGTCTGAATGATGACAATTGGGAAAAATGCTTTGCCCCGGTTTCCAATGATAAGAAAAGTGAAGATTTGATTACGCAGAAGTATTTTAACAGACTTGCCTCTTTTGTGTCTACGTTTAGGCATGCGGGAACAGAACAGAATCCCTTTGATGTTAAGGTTTATGTAAATAATAGCCTCTGGGAAGAAGATTATTCATATGTTGATGAGGATTACCAGTTCTATGATATAAAAATAGAAGGTAAAATTGAAAACGGCAATTTTTATGGAATGATTGATGCAAGGAACGCGGATAAAGAACTGGTTCAGAAAGCCAACAGCATTTTGTTAAAGGGCAGAGATGTTACACAGGGAATTTCTGACTGGAGGAAGGTGGATTGTGGTCCTTTTAGCCTGAAATTATGCCATATAGAAGGAGAAGGCGGATATACAGGTTTAGCGAAAGATGATTATGACAGACTGAGAAGGAAACTGGACGTCACAGGAGGGGTTTGCGTCTACAGGGATGGGGTGAGGGTTCTGCCATATGGAGAGCCGGAAAATGATTTCCTCAACATGGAGGAGAGGCGCTCTTATAATGCGGGCAATTATATCTTCAGTCATCGTAACACTTTTGGGAGGATAGACATAGATTCCCATAATAATCCTCATTTGGAAGATAAATCCAGCAGAGAAGGTTTGATAGAAAACAGTCAATATTTCTATTTTATTAAGACAATGGAAAACCTGTTGATTGATCTTGGATTCAACTTTTTTTCTAATGCAAGGAAAGGCTCTTTACAGATTAGGGAGGATTATGTTGGGAGGAACAGGCGAGAAAAGGAGGAGAAAAAGGAAAAAGAGGAAGTAGAAAAGGAGGAAAAACGCAGATCAGCAATATATATTAAGGAGCTAAAGGAAACATTGGAAAAAAACCGACAAGAAGTGATTCGTTTGTGCGATCAGGGCAGAGCGTTTGACCGTCAGTGGCACAGTCAGGTTTCTGGATTAACGGTGGGAAGTGGTTATAATAGAATTGCTGCCCTTTCTGACAAGATAAAAAGAGAATATGACTCCCTGGATGCCTTGTTGCAGGAAAGCGAACAAAAATTGACGGTAACGATATCTAAAAGATTTTTGGCATATTGCAGTGAAAAGCTGTGCAAGGATACGATTGATTACAATAGATTCAAGGATTGCGAATTGAATACAGCCAAGTCCTGGCTGGATGAAGAATTCAAAGCAATCAATCATAGCTTGCAACAAAAGATGAAACAATGGAGAGAGGAAACGGAAGGTGCAGTTAAATCATCTCCGGAACTGTATGTGAAATTGCTGATGGAGAGATTGTATTCTGTTTCTGATGGCTGTAATGATATGTTACGGGATATGGAAATCAAGATTGCAAACAACCAGGAGGAATTAAGTCAAAAGACCAATCCAGCCAGAAAACTTTTGAAAGATATTGACAGTTATGCTTTGCAAGTGAAAAAGACAGAAAAATACACACGGCTTGTCTCAGAGATAAAGAATATCGCGTCTCTGAAAACAGAAATCGAGGGCATGTTTGATAGTGTGCCTGGAAAGGTTGCAGTAAAGGGACAGGATTTCCTTAATCGTCTGGAGGAGGTATATCAGGAAATATATAGGGAATTGCAGATGTTTCAGATTGTGGTCGGTCAGGCGTATGAGAATTGCTCCGTGGAGGCAGATAAGTTAAAGGTAGATACGGATTATGCGTATTCTGATGAATATCTGATTGGGGAATTAAGAATGCGGAATATCCATTTAGAATCTGAGAATGAGATTTATAGTGACTTGGCAAATTTGGGGCTGGCATCAGAGATTGTCAGCCATGAGTTCAATCAACTGTTCACCAATGTGAGGAATGCCATTAAAAATCTAAATCCATATATTAGAGATGCCAATGCAAGATATTGGCTTAGGCAGATAGAAGTGGGATTCCAAGCAGTGTCGGACAGACAGAATCAATTGTCGCCCATGTACAGGAGCTACAGTTTGAGAAAGAGGAAGATGAACCTTAAAAAATTTCTGAATGAGATATGTAGTTTCATGGGTAATATTCTGCAAAAGGAGGGAATCCGTATTGAGAACCAAGTCGGAGAAGATGTAGAATTGGTTCTTTCGCCATCTAAGATGTTTCCAGCCATATCCAACATAATTAATAATGCTTCTTACTGGGTGCTGAATATGGAGGAGAAGATAGTACGGTTTCGATATGACGATTTTGATAACGCATTATATATTGAGGATTCTGGAAGCGGAATCACCGCCATTGATAAAGAAAGCATTTTTCAGCCGTTTGTTTCGTACAAACCGAATGGGAGAGGGTTAGGTCTGGCGATAGTCAGAAAGGTCTTAGAATCCCAGGGATACAGTATTGCTATAGCCGGAGATGAAGAAAAAACTCTTCCGGGAGCATGCTTTAAAATTACTTTTCAAGATGAATAAGGGGGAACGGAAATGGATTATGAACATTGCCGAAAAATATTAAGGAAGTATTTTAGCAATATCACATATATCGATGATAAATTTGACACAGATTTAGTGGAAACAGGAAAAGAAATTGTTTCAAAAGATATAGTTCCGGATGATATGCCGTTAGATGTGGAGATTGGGCCAGATTTCGTACCAGTGGGGGAAGGTGACGGAGCCTCAGCGGATACATTTGCGCAGACAGGAAAGACTGAACAAGAGTTGTCTGCCATTGCATTAATGAATACACTGCAAAAGCTCAACAAAGGAAAATTATCCAGTATAAACCTGATGCCTGTGATCTATGATGAAACAGTTTCAGATCAATTTATTGTTGAAAAGACTATGGAGGCAAATCTTACGGTAATAGACTGGGATTTGGGACATGGAAAAACAGCTTTGCCGATAATAAAAGACATGCTCGACCAAGCGGCGCGGCTGAAAGTGGTTGTCGTATATACAAAAGGCTATCCAGAAGCGCGAAAATCTGCAGAAGAAATATTCGATAAGATAGAATATATCAAGGATGAAAAGCAAGTTATGTGTTTTCAGTATACGAACCAATCAAAATCTCTTGTGTTCATAGTGGATAAACAATATCTGAATATAGAAAATATACTGGATGAAGTGGAAGAAATATTTATCCAAAAAAATGGTATTATGCCAGTTGCGGTTTTGGAAATTTCGGACAAGCTTCAGGAAAAAAGTGGGGATATTTTTGGGGCATTCTGCAAACCTTTTGAAGATGCTTATTTTATGCAAATGTTCTATTCGGAAATAATGGATAATGAAATTTCAAATTGCCTTTCGGATTTCATTATCAGGAAGATATATTCCGATATCCATGTTGAGAAAGTATTGGGCAAAGAGTTGTTGACAAGTAAAAAGAATACGTTGATTGGAATTTTAGAATCTTCTGATTCGGATTACAAGATTCAGGGTTGTATCAATCAACTGCAAAATGGAATGTCAGGAAACAATGCAAATTTACTGAGGTTGCAAGGACAATTAGAAAAGGACATATATAGGACAGTTGTTGGAAATTTGAGAAAAAATCAGGAGATATCATGGAATAAAATAATACAAAGTTTCAAACCGTTATACAAGCAGTTAAAAAAACAGCGCGAAAGTGAAAAATTAGAGGAAATATTTGGAGATAAAGGGGCTGAATTTAAAGGGGCATTGGGCGAAATATATAAGAAAATCAGCGATGGAATATCTAAAGAGGTAGATGCAGAAATTGATAATTACAAGAAAGAAGTGATGCCATTATTTTTACAGACCCTTATTTCTCAAAAGGATTTCTTGAAAAGCTTGCCCGAATTGGTTGAGAACCTTAAGTTTCACAAGTATGAAAATGTGGACTTGGGGTCTTATCTTCGAGATGGGATAGGATTGGAAAGCTATAAGAAGAGCAATTTTTTGATGGATAAAATACATTTTGGCGATATTTTGTATGATGTTGATGCAAATGAATATTTGTTATGCATAACACCGCCATGTGATGCATTCAGACCACAAAAAACGGATTATAATTATACTTTTATAAGAGGGAAAGAAGTTGGAACTGACCGGATAAAAGAAGTGCATAAGGAAAACGTACATATTACAGTATACCCGCTTAAACATCAAAAGGTGGAAAGCGAGAAGCGAGTGAGTTATATTGAATGGAAATTGTTTGATGTAGTGACTATTGATTTGGGTGCCAAAGCACAATATAAAGAGATTTGCGAGTATAAAAGGGACTATAGATTGGATGAAATATATACAAGGCAGATAGCCAATAAGCTTATTTCTCACTTTTCAAGGGCTGGTGTAGATGAGATATTTATAAAAAATGAAAGGAATCTGGTTTCTGTATTCACATAAAAATTGAGGGACACTTATGCGTGTCCCTTAATTTGGGTCAAGCATTCAGCTAATTGGAGTCCCATGATGCGGGCTAGTTCTACTGGAACAGCATTACCTATTTGCAGAGCAATTTGGCCAAAGTTTCCACAAAAAGTGTAGTTAGAATCAAATGTTTGAAGCAAGGCAGCCTCCAGAAGGCTGATGCCCCTGTCTTCTGTAGGATGAATAAAACGCCCTTTTGTAATATTAGTGCAGCCACCCGTTATGGTAGGGGACGGACGATCCCATGACATACGTCCGTAAACATCCCGGTAGCCATTGGGATATTTTAGATGACATTGTAAAACCAGATCTGGCGGCAACGAACTTCTGCTTCCGCCATCATGAGGGATGGCGCAAATGCGTTGTAAATTGGTGGCACCATTGCACGAGCAGTGGTGTAAGGGTAGCTGACGGTTTTTCTCCCCGTTATGGAGAGGAGGTAGGTTACTAAATGCCTGACGTACGGTGTTCCACGGACGTAGTTGGTTAAAAGGCAAGATTTTACGTGGGTCAGCGTGTGTTGGCTTAGGAATGTGTATAGGGTGTTTTTTATATCTTGAGCCTAAAAGAACAAAACGCTTTCTAAATTGAGGGATTCCATAACTAGCCGTATCAATGATATCATAATCTATATGGTAGCCTAATTTTTCCAGTGCCTTTTTTACGGGCATAAATATTTTCAATCCACGTTCAGTGTTTATAAGACCTGGAACATTTTCCATAAATATAGTTTTTGGTAATAATCCCCTAACCAGACGAAGGAACTCAAAAACAAGTTGGTTGCGAGGGTCATTGTTGGCACTTTCTCCCTTTCGCAATCTTGAAAAACCTTGGCAAGGGCTACAACCAGCCAATAAATCAAGTTCACCTCTTTTTAAATTAAAGTGATTAAGAAAATAGGAGGCTTTTATTTTGCATACATCTTCAATGACAAGATTAACTTCGGGGTGATTTTGCTGATAGGTTTGAGCGGCAACAGGATTAATTTCTACAGCAGACAATATTTCAAATCCGGCATTTTTTAATCCGGATGATAACCCGCCACAACCAGCAAAAATTTCAATTGCTGTCGGCATAAATTTGTACCTCCTTGTTATAGTTAATTATTATAACATTTTTTTAGTAATAGGTCTATAAAAATGTGAATTATCGAAAATTAGATATTTTTTGATTGCACAACCAGCAAACGTGATTAATAACTGGCGAACAGTTGGAAATATTTATGTATGTCTTGACACGAGCCGACGGACACACTGTGGGCAATCATACATACCACCATCCGGACATGTCCAAAATCTCCGGCATGTCGGCTTTTCGGAAGGAAATGGACGATGTGGCGTCTCTTTTTAAAGAAGTGACAGGGACGGAACTGGCCATGTACTACCGGCCGCCTCAGGGGAAGTACAGCACCGAAAACCTGCAGATGGCCAAAGAATTAGGGTATTCCACTTTCTTCTGGAGCCTGGCCTATGTGGACTGGAACCAGGACAGCCAGCCCAGCCATGAGGAGGCTTTCGCGAAGCTCACCAGCCGCATCCATCCCGGAGCCATCGTGCTGCTGCACAGCACTTCCAGGACCAATGGGGAGATCATGGATGAACTGCTGACCAAGTGGGAGGAGATGGGGTATACTTTCAGGCCGCTGGCGGATTTGGTTGATTAGATATAGAGCCAGGGGGTGAATCTCCTTGGCTTCTTTTTTGGTTCAGTGTATAAATATATAAACGGCATTTAATTCTTGCCAGTCACATAGCACAGCAAGTCATGCCGTTTATCCGTTTTTTGGCAAGATTTAATCGCTACATATATAGATTATAGTTGAAAAGATTTAATTGAATGGTTATACTAAAAAGGGGCGTAATAGAAAGAAAAATGCTGAAATAACACTGGCTGTCGCGTGTTCTACGGGATATCGTCAATGGTTGCACCTAGACACCGACAATACGGCCAAAAGCCGCACTCTTCCCAGAACCGATGTTACTCTCATTATAGTATAGCCGCATAAAGAATGCAAGAGAAATGTCGCCGGGCCTGACTTGCAAAAAGACCTATTTCTATGATAGAATCCAAAAGAGGATTCTATCATCAAAGGGCTATGCCAGAATCCAAAAGAGGATTCTATCATCAAAGGGCTATGCTGGAATCCAAAAGAGGATTCTGGCATCAAAGGGCTATAATGGGAGTCAGTGACAGAAGTGGTCTTTTGGACAGAGGAGGAAAGATGGAGAAGGAACTGGTAGTGGTAATTGACTTTGGCGGTCAATACAATCAATTGGTGGCCAGACGGGTCAGAGAATGCAATGTGTACTGCGAAATTTATTCCTACAAGACAGATTTAGCAAAAATCATGGAGAAGAAGCCGAAGGGCATCATCCTCACCGGCGGCCCCAGCAGCTGTTACGAGGAGGGCGCGGCTGCCTGTTCCCCGGAGCTGTTCAGGCTGGGCATCCCCGTGCTGGGACTGTGCTATGGCGCGCAGCTGATGATGCATGTGCTGGGCGGAGAGGTGGCCCGGGCGGCGGTGCGGGAGTACGGCAAGACAGAGGTGGACGTGGATACCACATCCCGATTATTTACAGACGTGACGCCGAATACCGTCTGCTGGATGAGCCATTTTGACTATATCGCCCGGTTGGCGCCCGGATTCCGGACAGTGGCGGTGACTGCCAACTGCCCCGTGGCGGCGGCAGAGTGGGAGGAGAAGAAGCTGTATGCCATCCAGTTCCACCCTGAGGTGCTCCACACGGCGGAGGGCTCCAGAATGCTTTACAATTTCGTCCGGGATATCTGCGGCTGCACCGGCGACTGGAGGATGGATTCTTTTGTGGAGGAGAATGTCAGGGCCATCCGGGAAAAGGTGGGAAACGGCAGAGTGCTCTGTGCCCTTTCCGGCGGGGTGGATTCCTCCGTGGCAGCGGTGCTGCTGTCCAGGGCAGTGGGGGGACAGCTGACCTGCGTGTTCGTAGATCACGGGCTGCTGCGCAAGGACGAGGGCGATGAGGTTGAAAAGGTCTTCGGCCCTGAGGGAAATTACGAGCTGAACTTCATCCGGGTCAACGCCCGGGAGCGGTTTTACGAAAAGCTGGCCGGGGTGACCGAGCCGGAGCAGAAACGCAAGATCATCGGAGAAGAATTCATCCGCGTCTTTGAGGAAGAGGCGAAGAAAATCGGCAGGGTGGACTTCCTGGTGCAGGGCACGATTTACCCGGACGTGGTGGAGAGCGGCCTGGGCGGGGAATCCGCTGTCATCAAGTCCCACCACAATGTAGGCGGACTGCCTGACTATGTGGATTTCAGGGAAATCCTGGAGCCCCTGCGCAGCCTGTTCAAGGACGAGGTCCGCAAGGTGGGGCTGGAGCTGGGGATTCCGGAGCATCTGGTGTACCGGCAGCCTTTCCCGGGGCCGGGCCTGGGTGTCCGCATCATCGGGGAGGTGACCGCGGAGAAAGTGAAAATCGTCCAGGACGCGGATGCCATCTACCGGGAAGAAATCGCCGATGCGGGGCTGGCAAGGTCGATTGGACAGTACTTTGCGGCACTGACCAACATGCGCAGCGTGGGAGTCATGGGGGACGAGAGGACCTATGATTACGCGGTGGCGCTGCGGGCGGTGAACACGGTAGACTTCATGACCGCGGAGTGCGCGCAGATTCCCTACGAGGTTCTGCAGCGGGTCAGCAGCAGGATTATCAATGAAGTGACGCATGTAAATAGAGTTTTATACGACATTACGTCAAAACCTCCTGGGACCATTGAACTTGAATAGACGGGAGAATACCGAAAAGGCGCAAAGACACTGTCCGGCGGATGGGATGCGGCTTTTTGCTTCCCGGGGAAAGGCGCCGGCGAATCCCGAGGCCCTTTCCGGTCTGCCGGATATCGATGCGGTGTGCCGGCCCTGGCTGGAATTACGGCTATAATTTTTTGCTTACCCCGATTCGCAAGGAGGATGCCGGCGGGCAGGGGAATCATGGCATTTGGCGGGATGAAATGGGAAAAAGCACACAAACGCCCCGGCGGCAGCCGGAAGGAGACAGATTCTATGTTATATGAAAAAAATCAATCGGAACACATCTCACAGGAGCAATTCAGGAACCCGTCCTGCGAGTACAGAGGCACCCCTTTCTGGGCATGGAACGGCAGACTCGACAAAGACCGTCTCACGGAGCAGATTCGGATTTTTAAGAAGATGGGTCTGGGCGGCTTCCACATGCATGTGAGGACAGGAATGGAGAGCCCCTATCTGGAGGAAGAGTTCATGGACTCCGTCCGCCACTGCATCGGCAAAGCCGAAGAACTGGGCATGCTGGCCTGGCTCTACGATGAAGACCGCTGGCCCTCCGGCACCGCAGGCGGGCGCGTGACCGCGGGCAAGCCTGAGAATGCCAGGAAATCTCTGCTGTTCACCGTCCGGCCATATGAAGAGTGCGGTTTCCCCGTGCCTGCCGCCCCCGAACCGGGCAGAGGGCAGGAGAACATCCGCCAGGAAAACGGAAAGCTTCTGGCCGTCTATGACATCCTGCTGGACAAAGACTGCAGACTGGAATGCGCCTGGCGGGTCCGGAAGGAGGAGCCTGTCCACGAACGCGCAGTCCGCTGGTATGCCTACATGGAATACGCCTCCGCGGATCCCTGGTTCAATAACCAGGCCTATGTGGACACCCTGAACCCGGAGGCAATCGCGGAATTCATCCGGATAACGCACGAGGCTTACTACCAAAATGCGGGAGAGCATTTCGGCAGGCTGGTGCCTGCCATTTTTACGGACGAGCCTCAGTTCACGCCCAGGGGATGCCTGGACTTCGCAGGGGAGCCGAAAGACGTCTTCCTGCCCTGGACTGCCCGGCTGCCGGAAGCTTACCGGGAGGCTTTCGGAGAGGAGCTTCTGGACGTATTGCCGGAGCTGTTCTGGGAGAGGGCGGACGGGAAGCTTTCGTCGGTGCGCTGGAGTTTCCAGAACCTGGTCACAGACCTTTTCGTGGAAAGCTACTGTGAGCAGATTGGAAAATGGTGCAGAGAGCACGGCCTCTACCTCACCGGCCATGTGATGGGCGAGGGCTCCCTCTATGACCAGACCCAGGCGGTGGGGGACGCCATGCGCTGTTATCCCTCCTTTGGCCTGCCGGGTATCGACATGCTCTGCGATTTCCACGAATACACTACGGCCAAGCAGGCCCAGTCCATGGTCCGCCAGACCGGGGCCGAGGGCATGCTCAGCGAGCTTTACGGCGTCACGGGATGGGATTATGATTTCCGGGGATACAAGCTTCAGGGCGACTGGCAGGCGGCCCTGGGGGTCACCGTGAGGGTGCCCCATCTGGCCTGGTATACCATGAAAGGCGAGGCCAAGCGGGACTATCCGGCGTCCATCAATTATCAGTCTCCCTGGTGGGAGGAATTCTCCCTGGTGGAGAATCATTTTGCCCGCCTGAACACGGCGCTTACCAGAGGCAGGGCTGTCGTCAAGGTGGCCGTGCTGCACCCTGTCGAGACTTACTGGCTCTATTTCGGCCCCGGCAACCAGACCGCGGCGCTGCGGGAACAGATGGACTCCCAGTTCGCCCGCCTGGCCCGGGTACTGCTGTTCGGCGGCATTGATTTTGACTATCTTTGCGAAGCCAGGCTGCCGCAGCAGTGCTCTGGCAGCGCTTATCCTCTGCAGGTAGGGGAGATGGCATATGAGACGATTATCGTCCCGCCGATTAGGACGATACGGTCTACCACATTGAAGCTGCTCACGGACTTTGCCGAAAAGGGCGGAAAGCTGATCTTCCTGGGGGACTGCCCGGACTATGTGGACGCCAGGCCCTCCGATGCGGCGGGAGCGCTGTATGAGAAAGGAATCCGCTGCGGCCTTTTGGACTCGGCTGTGCTGTCCTTGCTGGAAAGTGAGCGTTTCCTGGATATACAGCAGCAGGACGGGCGCAGGGCGGACGGGCTGCTCTATCAGCTGCGCCGGGAAGAAAGCGGCGATATGTGGCTGTTCCTCTGTAACGGCAGGAACCCTGTCAGCCCGGATGTCGACCCGGGCAGCAGCCTGCGCTTCACCCTGAACGGCGATTTCACAGTGACCTTGTATGATACCATGACGGGGGATATCGCCCCCTTGCCTGTGCGCCATGAGGATGGAAAGACCATTCTGGAGCGTCCCTGGTATATTCATGAGAGCATGCTGCTGCTTTTGCGGGAAAGGGAATCTTCAGCCAGTTTGAAGGCAGCGGCCGGGAAACCGGTTTCGGCCGGACGGACGGCAGAAGCCGGGAATCCGGTTTCACCTTGCCTGGCAGCAGAGGCGGACATCCTGCCCGGAGAAGTGCCGATTTCCCTCCAGGAGCCTAACATGCTGCTCCTGGATATGGCGGAATACGCGCTGGACGATGGGGACTATTATTCCGAGGACGAACTGCTGCGGATAGACAACCATGCCCGCAGAGAGCTGGGAATCCCACTGCGCCGCAAGGAAGTGGTACAGCCCTATCTGGTGAAAGCCGGAGAGACGGAGCATGTGCTGCGCCTGCGTTTCCGCATTCCAAGCGAAACCGTGGCACAAGGCTTGAAACTGGCCCTGGAATGCCCGGAATCGGCCCGAATTCAGTTAAATGGCGCAAAGGTCCCTAACCAAAGCGACGGCTGGTACGTTGACAGGGACATAGAGACCATACCCCTGCCGGACTTCGCCGCCGGAGAGAATATCCTGGAAATCACCGTACCCATCGGCCCCAGGACGAATCTGGAGAATTTCTACCTGCTGGGCGATTTCGGCGTCCGCGTTAACGGCACCGCGAAGACATTGACCAAAACGGTCAAAAGAATCGGCTGGGGCGACATCGCCGTACAGGGACTTCCTTTCTACACAGGGAACCTGACATACCGCACCCAAGTGCTTTCCCGGGGAGACTTTACCGTCCGGGTTCCCCAGTACCGGGGCGGCCTGGTGAAAATCCTGGTAGACGGCAGAGACTGCGGCAACATCGCTTTCTCCCCCTACACGCTCACAGTGCGTGCGGAGCCGGGAAAGCACATCTTAGAGTGGAAACTATACGGAACCCGCCAGAACGGCTTCGCCCAGCTGCATCACACCCAGGGGGTTTATTTCTACCAGAGCCCCAATTCCTGGAGAAGCGCCGGAGACCTCTGGAGCTATGAGTATCGTCTGAAGCCCGCGGGTATCCTGAAATCCCCGGAAATCACAGGCGCGGTCTTCCTGGACGGGGCCGGACGCAGCCGGAAGAAGAATTCAGGCGCCATGCATTTCACGGACAGGAGCTGACGACTGGCTGAAATCGTAAAGTCTCCCGCTGTGAGATTCTGCTGTCATGAAACCGCTCTTTTTTAAACGTCTTTCCGGACAATGCTCTCCGGCGACTCTGCCGCGTGAGGGCAGTCCAGGTTCTCGCGCCACATGACAGGAGCCGCCCACCTTACCGCGTTCTCGATAATCTTCAGAATCAGCGGATTGTGGTAGGAGGGGCTGGTCTCGTGGCCCGGCTGGAAATAGAAGATTTTGCCATATCCCCGGGTCCAGGTACAGCCGCTGCGGAATACCTCCCCGCCCCTAAACCACCCCAGGAACAGGATATCGTCCGGCTTCGGGATATCGAAAGGCTCTCCGTACATCTCCTCCTCGGACAGTTCGAAACTCTCCGGAATCCCCTGGGCAATCGGATGGGTGGGATTGATGTTCCAGACCCGGCAGAAATCGCCCTCCCGCCACTTCAGGCTGCCGGAAGTGCCAAGCAAAGCCTGCATGGGCTTGGAGGGATGGGCGGAGTGCAGGGGAATGAAGCCCATGCCTTTCAGGACACGGTCCCTGATTTTCCGCACCAGCTCGTCCGGCACGGCGTCATGGGCGATATGGGCCCACCAGATCAGGACATCCGTGTGCTCCAGCAGCTCGTCGGTCAGGCCGTATTCCGGCATGAACAGATTGACGCTGGTCACCTGCATGTCCTCGCAGCCGGACAGATGCTCCGCCACAGTCCCCATCACGCCCTTGGGGTACACCTTCTTGATTGCCGCCGCGGAATTTGCGATGAATTTCCGGAAATTCTCCCGATGCTCCTCCGGCGTCCCGGCAGGCAGGAAACTTTCCGGCAGCTCCCCGGATTCCTGTACATATTCATACCAGATTGTCACTCGTATCATAGATTTGTCCTCCTTGTCAGGTTTTGTATTTCTGGAATGCTCTTCTTCTGGAATGCTCTTCTTCTGGAATGCTCTTCTTCCATATTAACACAATAAAACAAAGATTTCCAGATATTTGCTTTTTCGGGCGGGAATTCCAGGCGGAAACATCCGGGTGGAAACATTCAGACATTCAGGCGTTCGGGCGAAACGGACGGTTTCCGCTTTACTTTCATACTGCGGTATGCTATCATGGACACAAATTTCCGAAAGCGGATACCAGTATGGAGAGACTCAGAGGTGATTAAAATATGGAAGATAAGAGAACAACCCCGAATGGCGGAAGAAGCCGCAAGGTGGTTCCGCGAGAAATGGCACATCCCTCTGGAAGCCTATCAGGAAAGCATCCGGCAATGCCTGAGGAACGAAAGCGTCCTCCCCCAATGGTATCTGGCCATGGATGACGGGAAAATCGTCGGCGGACTGGGCGTGATTGAAAATGATTTTCACAACCGAAAAGATCTGACGCCCAATGTATGCGCCGTCTATGTGGAGGAGGCCTGCCGCTGCCGGGGCATAGCGGGAGAACTGCTGAAAGCCGTATGCGACGATATGGCCGCCAAGGGGATTTCCACCCTGTACCTGCTTACGGACCATACTTCTTTTTACGAGCGCTACGGCTGGGAGTTCCTGTGCATGGTACAGGGGGACGGAGAGCCGGAGATGTCCAGGATGTATGTGCACAGACAGTGATTCCTGCCGGACGGCGGACCTGAGGCAGAGACGGAATGGAAAAGGAGAAAAGGACAGATGATCACAATTCTGGAAGAAACCCCCAAGAACCCCATCACTCTTATGGGCCAACGCGCCGGGGTCTGCTGGGGAGCGGACATTCATGATAAGGAAAAGAACTACAGACGCGGCCTGGACTGTATCCGGTCCGGCCATCACCGGGTGATGGAATATGTCAATGTGGAGATGATCATAGACGGCTATTCCGCCCGGGTCATCAGGGAGTGGTACACCCACATCGGCGGCGCGCCCACCAGGCTCCAGGCCAGCACACGCTACATCAACTACAAAGATTTCTCCTACACCACGCCGCCTTTGATAGAAAAAAACCAGGAAGCGGCAGAAATTTATCATCAGACTATGAATACAATTGCGGAGGCCTGCAGCCGCCTGGAGAGCGAATGCGGCATTCCCAGGGAGGACGCCGCCATGCTCCTGCCCTTAGGGATGACCACCAGGATTGTGGACAAGCGCAATGTCCGCAATCTGATCGAGATGTCCCACCAGCGTCTCTGCACCAGGGCCTACTGGGAATACCGTCTCCTGATGCAGGATATCGGCAAGGCGCTTGGGGAATACTCAGAGGAGTGGAGTTATCTGGTGAATCATTATTTTGTGCCCAAATGTGAAGTTGCCGGATACTGCACAGAAAAAAAGAGTTGCGGAAAGGCTAAAGTATTTTCCGCCGTAGCCGATATTCTTAATAAGCAGCCAGCCATGCAGGAATGAAAAGGCATGGCGGCAGATGCGGAAAAAATGGAAGAATAATATTCCATTGGGAGGGAGGAATCCGACATGCGTGTTGAAGCATACAATCAAGTCCAGCAGTTATACCAGACCAAAAAGGTGAATAAGACACGTCAGGCCGGTAGCGCGTCCCGCTCCGATCAACTGCAGTTCAGCAGCCTTGGCAAGGACATTCGTGCGGCGCAGAAAGCGGTTGCAGGAGCTCCTGCTATCCGGGAAGAGCTGACGGCTTCCATCAAGGCGCGGGTGCAGAACGGCACATACAAAGTGGACAATGGGTCCTTTGCGGATAAGCTTTTGCAGAAGAGGGCCGAGATGGATGCTGCATATGAGGAAATGAGGTAAGGAGTCCCGTGGCGAGTTTAATGGAGAACCTGATTGAAGTGCTCAGTCAGGAAAGCGAGGAATACAAGGGACTTCTGGCCTTGTCCCAGAAGAAGATGCGGATCATCGCGAGTGCGAACCTAGAAGATTTACAGAGAATCACGGATGATGAACAGGAGGTGGTGGGCAGGCTCAGCCGTCTGGAGAAGAGACGGATTGAGGTGACTGCGGATATCGCCAATGTTTTGAACAAGGATGTTGAGACAATGAAACTGACCAACCTGATTGAAATGATGTCAGCCAGGCCTGAAGATAAGGCGAAGCTGGAGGAGATTCATGGCAGGTTGAGGGATGTCGTCCGGGAAGTACAGCGGACGAACGAGCAGAACAGGGAACTGCTGGAGGAAGCACTGGAATTGGTGAACTTCGAGATGAACATGCTGCAGGCTTACAAGGCAGCGCCGGAGACTGCCAATTACACCAAAGGCGCCTGCAATTCCGGAGCGCAGATGGGTGTGGACAGCGGAAGTTTTGATGCAAAGCAATAACATTCTTATAGAAACGTTGAGGTGATTATTATGCCACTAATGGGTAGTTTATATGTTGGTTCATCAGGATTACAGACCAGTCAGAATGCGCTGAACACCACAGCGCATAATCTTACTAACACGGAGACCACCGGCTTTGTCAGACAGCAGGTGCAGCAGTCTTCCAGAAGTTATCTGAAGCTTTCCGTAGACGTCAAGTCCGTCAACAACAAGCAGGTGGGCTTGGGCGTCACTTATTCCAGAGTAAAACATGTAAGGGATTATTTCCTTGACAAAATATACCGCAGGGAATCCGGGCGCAGTATGTTCTATGAAGTGTCCACCGAAGTCATGGAAGAGGTGGAGGGGCAGCTGGGCGAGATGCACGGCGAGGCTTTCCAGACTTCCATCGAGGACTTCTGGACGGCTATCCAGGAGCTGGCCAAGGATCCTGCCAGTTCGGTGACCCAGGGGCTCCTGGTCCAGAGGGGCACACAGCTGATTCAGCGCGCCCAGGCGGTCTATTCAGGCCTTTCCGCCTATCAGAACAATCTGAACATGCAGATTAGGGATCAGGTGGACAAAATCAATTCCTATGGGAAGAGGATACTGGAGCTGAACGATGCCATCCGGAAAATCGAGGCCGGCGGCGTAGAACAGGCCAACGACCTGAGGGATACCAGGGATCTGCTGCTGGATGAACTGTCCGAGATGGCGAACATCAACTACGGCGAGTCCGTGAACGGGGATGTCTGGGTGCAGATAGAGGGCGTGGACTTCGTGAAAGGGCCCAGATGCTTCGAGATGGGTGTTTTTGCGAATGAGGAGACGGGGTTCTATACGCCGTTCTGGCCTCAGAACGCATCCTATACAGAAGATGCCGACGGCAACAAAATCTATACCGAAGAGAGCATCAGCAACGCCCATGTGTTCAAGTTCAACAGGGAAATTTCCTCGGATCTGAACACGGATATCGGCGGCCTGAAAGCCATGATTCTGGCCAGAGGCGACCACAGGGCGAATTATACGGATGTGGCCACCAAAGAGGCCTACAACAGCAATCAGAGCATCGTTTCCCAGTCCGTTATCATGAATGTACAGGCGGAGTTCGATCAGCTGATTCACAATATCGCCACGAAGATAAATGAGATTCTGGGCACGGCGGCCGGAGTCACCACAGGGAACGTGACTTATAAGGACGAGAATGGCCAGAATGTGACCCTTAATAATGCACAGTATTGTCTGGCAGATTCAAATGGATATATGCGCAAGGATGACGGAAGCCCCATTCAGATGTTCGTCACAAACTCCGGCAGCGGATATAAGAAAGTGACGCTGACAGGGCCCCTGACGGATGCGGCAGGCAATCCTGTTCTGGATGCGGACGGCAATCCGATTCAGAGCGGCGATGTCTGGGTATATGTCCCGGAAGATGCGAATGACCCCAGCAGCCTCCTCACCATCTCGAACCTTCAGATAGATCAGGAACTGAAGCAGAAGCCATCCATGCTGGGCTTCAGGCTGGAGGACGGCTCCGAGGACAAGGCTACGGCCAACGCCCTGGTGGATGCTTTTAAGGATGAGAGCTATACTCTGAACCCGAACATATCAAAGCGTTCCTCTTTCGTCAGCTACTATACGGATCTGGTGTCCCAGATAGCGAATACCGGCTATGTGAGCAGGAGCATATACACGGACCAGCAGAGCATCATGGAGTCCATCAATGGCGCAAGAGAACAGGTAATAGGCGTCTCCTCCGATGAGGAGCTGTCTAATATGGTAAAATTCCAGAATGCCTACAACGCTTCCAGCCGTTACATAAACGTCATAGACGAGATGCTGGAGCATCTGCTGAGCACACTGGGAGTATAGTAGATTGATTCTCCAAAAAGGAGGTAGGGATAAATGCCATCACAATTTTTCGGATTGAATATAGCATATACGGGACTGCTGGCCAGCAACGCAGCGCTGAACACCACGTCCAACAATATCGCCAACGTACAGACAGAAGGCTTCAGCAGACAGCAGGTGACCACCCAGGCCGCCAATGCCCTGCGGGTGTTCCAGACCTACGGCTGCGCCGGCGCCGGCGTGGAGACCCTTGCCATTGAGCGCGTCCGCGATGAATTCTATGACTTCAGATACTGGAACAACAATGAAAAAGTAGGCGAATACGGACAGAAGATATATTACATGGAACAGATAGAGACCTATTTCCATGATAACGGCACCAATGCCGGCTTCAAGACAGTCTTTGACCAGCTGATGATCACAGGCCTGCAGGAACTGATGAAGAATCCGTCCAGCCTGGCTTCCAAGGAGCAGTTCGTGGGCTACGCGGGCGCCCTGACGGAATACTTCAATAACGTGGCGGGCAACCTGGAGAAGCTGCAGAAAGACGTGAACGAGGAGATTAAGGTAAAGGTGGATGAAATCAATGCCATCGCCAGTGAGATTGCCGTCCTGAACAAACAGATCAACACCATCGAGCTCAAGGGCGTGAACGCCAATGAACTCCGCGACAGGCGTACGCTCCTGATAGACCAGCTCTCCGAAATCGTGGACGTAGAGATAAAAGAGACAAAAATCGAGGATACCAACAAGCCGGGCACCAGCACAGGCGGCAGCAGGTTCATCGTGAAAATTGCCGGTGGTCAGGTACTGGTGGACAATTATGAGTACAACAGCCTGAAATGCGTGTCCAGGACGGAAGACGAGAAAGTGAATCAGACGGATGTGGACGGCCTGTACAATGTGGTATGGGATGACGGGAACAACACCAAGTTCAACCTGTACGGCGGCGCCATAGGCGGGGCCCTTAAGGGTCTGGTGGATTTGAGGGACGGAAACAACGGAGAGAGCTTTTCGGGGCAGATTGTCGGCATAAATAATCAGAATCCCGGCGCTGCCGACCCCACTACCGTCACCGTGAAAGTAGATAAGCATTACCTGACGGACTTGAATAAATGCAACCTCTCAGACAACGGCGGCGTCATCAAGCTGGGGAACAAGGAATATTACTACGATTCCTGGACGTACAGCGTCAGTTATAATGCCACCACACATGAGCCGGAATATACTTTTACTTTCAAGATGTCGAAACAGGCGGTTGGAAATGGGCCAATGGAAAATGTACAGGTCAATGCCTCGGCGGGTTCGACGGCATCCGTGGGCCAGAGCGTCGCTTATCAGGGCGTTCCCTATTACATGGCCCAGATGAACGAATGGATCCGGACATTCTCCCAGAAGTTCAACGATATCCTGACCAGCGGCTATGCGGGGGATCAGAAAGGAATCGAGATGTTCACCGCCAATATGTTGACGGAGAACAAACAGTATGTCTTCGGCGATAAGCATAGATATGACACGGAGTCCTATGAGGCCTATAAGGCCCGGGTAGATGCTCTGGTTGCCGGAGGAATGGCTCAGGCAGATGCAGAGGAAGCCGCCAAATTACAGATTGAAGTAGGCAAGGGTGTGACGAATCAGGACAATTATTACCTGATGACCGCCAAGTATTTTGATATCTCCTCCACCCTGGAGAACGATCCCAGCCTTTTGGCCACCAAGAAAAATGCGAGCGACGGCCCGGAGCAGAAAGACCTGCTTGAGGACATCGGCAAGCTGGCCACCGACAAGGGCAGCATGAGCTTCCGTGGCTGCTCCGCATCGGAATTCCTGCAGTGCATCCTTGGAGATGTGGCGCTGAACGCCAGCAGGGCCGAGACATTCTACAGCAGTTATGTGGACATTGCCGTCACCATCGATACCCAGAGGATATCCATCTCCGGCGTGGATGAGGACGAAGAGGCGGTGAACCTGGTGAAATACCAGAACGGATACAATCTGGCGTCCAAGATGATACAGACACTGACAGAAGTGTATGACAGGCTCATACTGCAGACAGGCGTCTGAGCCGCATTCTTTCAGATGCAGAGTTGCTTTTGACTGGCAGGAAGAGGAGATTTTCTATGAGAATAACAAATAAAATCATGCAGCGCAATAACTTGTCGAATATCAATACCAACAAGATATATAAGGATAAACTGAGCACCCAGATGTCCACCCAGAAGAAGATAAACCGTCCTTCCGAGGATCCGGTGGTGGCCATCCGCTCCCTGCGGCTGCGCAGCAATGTGACGGAGATAACCCAGTACTACAGCAAGAATATTCCCGATGCAGAGAGCTGGCTGAAGATTACAGAGGACGCGCTGTCCAAGCTGTCCGATGTCATCTCCAACATGGCGGCCCAGTGCACCAGGGGCACCAACTCCGACTTCACCAGCACTGACAGGGGGACGATTCTGGAGCAGCTCAAGCTCCTGTCCGATGAAGTCTATGCTACCGGGGACGCGGACTTCGCGGGAAGATACGTGTTCACCGGATATCGGACGGATACGCCGCTGAGCTTTCTGGCGGAGCAGGAGAGGAATTATACCATCACGGAGCAGCTGGATAAGAATGCGCTGGATTTGTTTACCAGTGTGAATACTGGGAAAGTGCTTGACATCAATTCGGCAAATTATAATGATCCGAATTATAGTGGTATTAATGAGAATGATATTACGTCCGTGGATGTCCATCGTATCAGGCTGGCATATAATAACTGTGTGGATGGCAAGACTGCAGGCGGCGATGATATAGTACCTGTGATTTCCTTTGTGACAGGGGCCAATTCGGATGGGACTGTCAATACAAAGGTGTGGGCGGATGGAGATCCGCTGACGACAGATAATACTACTACGCCCCCATTTACGAAATATCAGATTAAAAAAGTGAATTATGCTGACGATCCCTATTCTCAGGTTGCCGGCGATGCTGACGCTGTCATATATGTCCCTGAGACCGGAGAACTGCTTTTCGGAGATAATGCCTACAAAGCTTTGATGGAGACGAAGGACGATGCGGCGACATCCAACGTAAACGAGGGTGAAATCCGCATCACATATCAAAAGAGCCACTGGGATAAGGGTGATTTGCGGCCTGAACATTATTTCGCCTGCGAGGCTGACAAAGTAGATGATGCCGGAGCGGTAGTGACGGATGAGAATGGCGTTGCCCTCAGGGTCAACTACAACGACACCTACCTGACCACCAACAGCGAGCGCCAGGCCATCGAATATGACGTAGGATTCAACCAGACTATCCGCATCAATTCCAGAGCGGACGAGTGCTTCAACCACGGCATCGGCAGAGAGGTGGACGATGTCATCAATGCCATGCAGCAGGTCGTTGATTTGGAGAAAGCCCAGGCGGATCTCAAGGCCATCAAGGAAAAACTGAGTGATGGAGACCCGGGCCATGCTATTTTGCAGAAGCAGCTGGACGCAGTGGAGAAAGCCCTGGGCTATGCCAAGGACAAAGAGCAGAAAATGTTCGAGAGCGGCATCACCGCTTTCCAGAAATACCTGAATGAAGCCAATGTGTGCGTCACCGCCTGCGGTTCCAGAGGCAGCAAGCTGGATCTGATCAAGAACAGATCCCAGAACCAGAAGACCACCTATGAGACATTGAAGAGCGAGAACGAGGACATCGACATCACTGAGGTGGCGATAAAGCTCACCAGCGCGGAACTGACCTATGACGCGGCTTTGATGGCGGCAGGAAAGGTCATGAAGACCACATTGTTGGATTTCATCTGATTTGTGCAGACTGATTTTCCGGAATCCGGGTCTCTGGCAGGGATCAGATGAAAGGAGTTTTCCGGTTCAAAAGGAATGGAACCGGAAAACGTGGAGTCAGATTGCACACAGCGGCAGATTGACGCAGATAGGAGCAGATTACCATGAAGATTCAGACTAAGATTTTCGGTGAGATAGAGATTTCGGAAGACAAGATAGTGATATTCCAGGACGGCATCATCGGCTTTCCGGAGCTGAAGCGCTTTGCCCTCCTCCATGACGAGGAAAGAGGCGCGGGAGCGGGCATCCGTTTCCTGCAGTCCCTGGATGAGCCGGGCTTCGCCATGCCCGTGATGGATCCTCTGGCAGTGAAGCCGGACTATGACCCGGAGGTGGACGATGAGCTGCTGGCCAGCGCCGGAAATATCAGCGAGGACAATCTGCTGGTGCTTGTGACGGTGTCCATTCCCGGCGACCTGACCAAGATGAGCGTGAATCTCCAGGGGCCTATCATCATCAATATCGATGAGCACAAGGCCTGCCAGCTTATCGTGGAGAACGGAAATTATCCTGTCAAATTCCCCGTCTATGACATACTGCAGGCGAGAAAGGCAGGTGTGTAGGATGCTGGCTCTGTCTAGGAAGAAGAACGAGGCGATTATTATCAGCAATAACGTGGAGGTCACCATCCTGGAGGTAAAAGGCGACCAGGTCAAGATAGGCATCACTGCCCCCAAGGATGTGCCCATCTACCGTAAGGAAGTGTACCAGCAGATTCAGGATGCCAACAAGGATGCCGTCAGCGCGGATGGCATGGAGGCGCTGAAGACCTTTTTAGGATAGATGCGGAAGAAGCGCAGTGTTCCTCATGGTGCGATTTGTGCATGGCTGTGCGGTTCGCAAAACAGCTGTATAGGATGATGCCCTGCGGCAGCGGCTCCCGGACAATGGGAACTGCCCGCAGGGCATTTGCATATCAATGGGCGATTGTCATGAACAGAAGCCGGAATGTAACCAATTTTTCGGACTTTTGGTTAATTTTTCGGAGAAAGACTCCGATAAAACAAATAGACGCAAAGGAATATCGGAAACAGGATGTTTCCGGTGTGCGGATGTAAAAATACAAGGAGGTGTGGAACGTGGCAATAGAACCTATTTCAAGTGTAATGACAATTCAGGCACAGGGAAGTGTAGTGCAGAAGCCACAGGCTCCCGCTGAGGCGGAGAAGCCGGAAAGCAGCAGCGCCAGCACCACGGCGGCTGTGGAGTACGTAGACAAGACGACCAGCGTGGTGGAGAACGCCCAAGAGAAAGGCCAGTCCAACAACGGCGAGCAGAGCCAGGACCAGCAGGCCTATCACGAGAAAATTCGCAAGGCCGTGGAGACCCTGAACAAGAAGATGCCCAATTCCGAGGCGGTGTTCGGCATCCATGAGGACACCAACCGCGTCACCATCAAAATCGTGGACAAGAGCACCAAGGAGGTCATCAAAGAACTGCCTCCCGAGAAGACTCTCGACATGATTGCCAGAGTCTGGGAGATGGCGGGCATCCTGATTGACGAGAGAATGTGACATCGGGGAGGGGCGATTCCCCCGGAGGCAGCAAGCTGAGAGATTCCGGATATCATTGGCGCTGTCGCTGAATCATCAAAAACCACGACTCACGCAGCCGTGCGGCATTGCACGAGCCCGGGGGGCGAACGTCTCCGGAGGCGAGGGGGACAGCCAGTTCCGAAATAAAGACAGAGTGTAGAAAGGATGGATGGAATATGCCCATGAGATTGAGCGGCCTGATGTCCGGCATGGATACGGAAAGCATTATCCAGCAGCTGGTAGAGGCCAAGAAGACAAAAGTAACGAAAGCGGTCAAGGCACAGAAATCGCTGAAGTATAAGCAGGACGCGTGGAAGAGCCTGAACACGCAGGTTCTGAATCTGTACAACAAGTCCCTGAACAACATGCGTTTTCAGAGCTCTTTCATCAAGAAGACCACCAAAGTGTCCAACAGCAGCGTGGTGTCCGTCATCACTGGCGATGGCGCTATGAACAGCGTGCAGAGCCTGAAAGTGAATAACCTGGCGAAGACAGGATATCTGACTGGCGGAGAGCTTCCATCGACTGTTAAGGTTACGGAGGATGGGGAGACAAAGGATGTAGATGTGACCGGCAAGACGACACTGGGCCAGCTGGGCTTTACAAGCGGCGGCAGCGGCAGCATCAGAGTGAAGACAAGCGACGGTGTCACGAATATCGAAGTCAATGAGAACACCACCATCGACAGCTTCATCTCAGCTCTGAAGAGTGCGGGATTGAGCGCGAATTTCGATGAGGCTAACGGAAGAATTCATATTGCAGCCAAGTCTTCCGGTACGAAGAATGATTTCTCCATTATAGCCAATAACTTAGGCGGGGCAGAAGCGCTGAAGAATCTGAAGCTGAGTAATGCGAATGAGCAGGTAGAGGCTGAGTATAAGTCCATTATTGACAATGAAGCGGATACGATTACGGCAAGAAAGGCGGCAAAGCTGTCAAACCTTACCGCCAACTGGAACAGTCTGCTTGCAAAACGTGAGAATATTCTGAAATCTTTCAGTGAGGACGACCTTAAAAAGATTGCCGATAAGATGCCTGCAGGCGATGCTGCCAAAGACAAATTGTTCGATGCCAATGGAAAGCTGAAAGAGGATGTGGACTTCAGCACATTGACGGATGATGACTGGGGCGCAATCAATAGTGCGATTCAGAGTGTGGCAGCAGATGCTACCACAAATCTTGGAAATGGAACTCTCACAGAGGCGGATAAAGAGGTATGGCAGGCGACCGCCGATGCGATGAAAGTATGGACGGATAACCAGCAGAGTATTACCGATGTGGAAGATAACTTTGTGAAAGATGCTAATGGCAAGGTGCAGGTGGACGCTAACGGCAAACCCGCGCTAACCCCTGCTGTGCTGACGGATGTGGAGAATGAAGTAAAGGCTGAAGTCCAGGCAGCAAAGGAGGCACTGGCTCAATTGAAGACAGATGCCAGCAGCAGCGGGGCTACAAAGACCATTGCCGAAGATGCTGAGATTGAATTAAATGGCGTGAAATACACATCAGATAAGAATACTTTTGCAGTCAACGGCCTGACCCTGACAGTCAGCGCGACGACGGCACCTGGAGAGTCAGTCACCATCACCACCGAAGACGACACCGACGGCATCTACGACATGATTAAGAACTTCTTCAAGGAGTACAATACCTTAATCAACCAGATGGATAAGCTGTACAACGCGGATTCCGCCAAAGGCTATGAACCCCTCACCGACGAGGAAAAGGATGCCATGTCCGACAGCGCCATCGAGGAGTGGGAGAAGAAAATCAAGGATTCCATCCTCCGCAAGGACAGCGTCCTGGGCACGTTCTCCGGCGTCCTGAAGCAGATTATGATGGAGGGCGTGGAAGTCAACGGAAAGATGATGTACCTTTCCAACTTCGGCATCAATACGCTGAACTACTTCTCCGCCGCCGACAACGAGAGGAATGCCTACCATATCGATGGCGACCCCGATGATTCGGAGACTTCCGGCAATGCCGACAAGCTGAAGACTATGATTGCCAACGACCCTGATACAGTTGTGTCTTTCTTCACGCAGCTGTCCAAGAAGATGTACAACGAGATGTTCGAACAGATGAAAGGCAGGGAAGGGTATAGTTCCGCGATGACCGTCTATGACGACAAGAAGATGCAGTCCGATTACGACGATTATACCACAAAAATCAAAGAATTGGAAAAGAAGCTTGCAGATTATGAAGATAAGTGGTATGCTAAATTTGCGGCAATGGAGACAGCTCTGGCCAAAATGCAGAACAATGCCAGCGCTGTGACATCCCTGCTGGGTGGCTGACAATAAGAATGCCTTTGAATCATTGGCCCGTTTCCCGGAGGGATTATGTCCCATCGGGGAGCGGCTGGCAATTTCAGATAATTGGCGGCGCCCGGTGCATGGATGGCTGAATTGAGGAAAGGCGAGGTGCAATATGGCATTACCCAATGCGTACGGACAGTATAACAACAGTAAGATTCTGACTGCTTCCCCGGCGGAGCTGACATTGATGCTTTACGAGGGCGCAATCAAATTCTGCAATATAGCCATCCTGGCGGTTGAAGAGAAGAATGTCGAGAAAGCGCACACGAACATACGAAAAGTCGAGAAAATTATCGACTATCTGCGCCAGACCCTGGATATGAAGTATCCGGTGGCGGAGCATTTCGAGAGGATATATACCTATCTGAGCCAGAGGCTGATAGAAGCCAATCTGAAGAAAGAAAAGGAAATCCTGGAGGAAATCAACGGGCATCTGCGCACCTTGCGGGATACCTGGAAAGAAGTCATGAAGAAGGGTAAGGAATAGGACGCATGACAGAGAATTATCTGGCTCTTTTGGAAGAAAGCCTCAAAAGGAAGCTTCAGGTCATGGCCGAGATTCGGAGGTACAATCAGCGCCAGCAGGAAATCTTCCAGTCTGATTCTGTGGATATGGATAAGTTCGATGACTATGTGGAAGAGAAAGGCATCTTGATTGACAAACTGAACAGCCTGGACAGCGGCTTTGAAAAGCTCTACGCCAAAGTGGCGGAGCAGCTTCAGGGCAACCGGCAGCAATATGCCGCGCAGATTAAGACGCTGCAGGCACTGGTCACGGAAGTCACCGACACCAGCGTGGAGATTCAGGCCCAGGAGGCCCGCAACAAGAAGCTGATTGAGGACTATTTCCGCAAAGAGAAAGAGGGCATCCGCATAGGCCGGAAGAGCTCGAAAGCGGCCATTGGCTATTACAAGACCATGAATAAGTCGAACATAGTGCCGCCCCACTTTATGGACAGCAAGAAGTAATGTGGATTCCAAAGATATTGCAGAAAGAAAAGGGATGCCGCGCCGATGGGGTGCGGCATCTTTTCTTCCATCCGTCAGCTGATTCCGGACAATGGCTCCGACTGCTTTGAACGAATTCACATCCATCTTGTATCCGCTTTGGATTAAATGTCTATGGATTTTCGGAAAGGATTGTGACAGGATAGAAAAGGGAAGGTGCGAAAGGCCGGAGGACAAGCCGGAGCAGCTGCAGCCCGAGGTAAATGCCTGCAAGCTGGAGGGGGAGTCCGTCAGCATACTGATTAGGAGTATGGACAGCCTGGAGGCGCGGATTGACGGCTGCGAAAGCCGGATTACGAAATGGGAGCGAAATCAGGATAAAAATTCAAGCCTAGTCTAAATTTTTTGGAAAGACCAACCGATATAATTACCATGGAAGCGTCAGTTTCAGACTGATTCAATAAAAAGCAAGAGGCGAGCCGTCTTCAGGGCGGTAGTTATTCAAGGAGGAATAGAACTATAGGAATGATAGTAAAACACAACCTTACGGCAATGAACTCCAACAGAATGTTGGGTTTGACCACCGCTTCTCAGGCGAAGGCTACAGAGAAGCTGTCATCCGGCTACAAGATCAACCGTGCGGCTGACGATGCGGCAGGCCTTGCCATCAGTGAGAAGATGCGCAAGCAGATCCGCGGTCTTACCCAGGCATCCCTGAACGCCCAGGACGGCATCAGCGCGGTTCAGACCGCAGACGGCGCCCTGAACGAGGTGCATGACATGGTGCAGAGGCTGACAGAGCTGTCTGTAAAGGCTGCTAACGGAACCCTGTCCGAGACTGACAGAGATGCTGTGCAGAATGAGGTCGATCAGCTGGTAGCTGAGATTGACCGTGTGTCTACGACTACGAAGTTTAATGAGACGCATCTGCTGAGGGGTACCAATGCGAATGGGTCGGCTGGATTGTTGACGTATACGAGTGCGACTAGTGTCATAAATGCTGCTTTTGCCGGTGCTACAGGCGCTACTACTTTTAATACGGATACTGGTACGATAGGAGTTAAGGTGGATACTGCTACGGCTCCACCGCTGACCACTGGAACATTTACAGGCAAACAGGTAGGGCCAATTGGTGGTACTACTTATATTCTTGTTGATAGTGCGAAAGATGTAAGCGTAAAAGAAGCCATCAAAGATATTGAAGGAAAGGGAAGTTACAAGGCTTTCAGCAGCATGAGCGCGCTTACTTCTGCATTAAAGGCTGCGTATGGTGAAAATATCAGAGCGGTTACCACATATTTAAACGGATCGGATTTGTATCTGAAAGCCGAAACCTTTGCCGACATAAACAGTCCCATTGACTTAAGTCTGCATGTAGGTGCCGACTCCACTGATGACAACAAGATATATATGAATATCTCTCAGCTTAGTGCAAGGGGATTAGGCTTGAATGGTTTGACAGTAAGCGGCGACAACGCAGATGCTGCCACAGCTGCAATTGACGTAGTTGCCGATGCCCTCCAGAGGGTATCCAACCAGAGAGCATCCCTGGGTGCCATCCAGAACCGTCTGGAGCACACCATCGCCAACCTGGACAATATCGTTGAGAACACCACCAGCGCAGAAGCGTCCATCCGCGACACGGATATGGCGACCCAGATGGTCGAGTATTCCAACAACCAGATTCTGGCTCAGGCAGGCCAGGCTATGCTGGCTCAGGCCAACCAGGCTACTTCCGGCGTGATGTCCCTGCTTCAGTAAAGGGAAAGCACTCCGTAAATTTGTTGACGAAATGCCGCATTTGCACCTTAGGTGTAAATGCGGCATTTTTCTAATGCCTCCCTTTTACGGAAGATATCCTCCTGGAATTTTCTGACCGCTTATCTTGCGGCTTTCCGGAGACTGCCTTTCAATGGGTTTATAGGAAGTAGTGTATTTGAACCAGGTAGGGGTAGGCCTTGACATACTCAGAGTTCCATAGTGCCCTTTTTGGAGCGGGGACGATTTTATGCCGGGTATAGAAAGGCTCTGTGGCTTTCAGATTGCCGTCAATCTGCCACAGAAAGTAGATAGATGAATAATAATATATCCATTGAGAGGGAAAAGGGGAACCTGGACAAAGTGGAGGGCATATAAAGGCATATCCTCAACGCATACGCCTTTTCTTTTGGCTATAACCCGAACGGATCAGCATGGCCATTCTGCCATCGGTTCAGCAAACTTATACCCTATCGAAGTGACCGCGTTTCAGGGGAATGGAATACTTTGTTTCATTATAAATTCAGTTTCCGGAAATCGATCCATAAGTCTTCGTAAATATTGACTTTGACGTTATCGGCAAAAGAGTAGATAGCGGGTGCGGAATCATGCTCCATATCGTAAACCAGGGTGGTCTGCTTCATGGAATCTACAATCCAGTATTCTCTCACATTGGCAGAGCGGTATAAGGATAATTTTGTATAATAATCCAGCCGCCTGCTGCCAGGGGAAACAATTTCTATAATCCAGTCCGGAGCGCCATTGCATCCATGGTCGTTTAGTTTATTCCTATCACAGACTACGGAAATATCCGGTTCCAGGTATTTAGAATCATCCGCAAATAGAAAAACGGCAAAGGGGGCGGGGTATACTTTGCATTCGCCCTTGTTTTTGGAAAGGTAGTTGTAAATGGCGGCATGTAGAAAGGACAATATTTCCTGATGATTTCTGGTTGGAGGAGCTATATGGTATATCTGCCCATCAATCAATTCAGCCTTGCTGCCCTCCGGCAGGCTGCAGATATCGTCAATGGTATAGAATTTTTCTTGTGCCAATGCTGGTGCCATAATAACATTTCCTTTCTTGATGATTGTGTTCGGTTTAGATTCCCTCACCTTTTCCCATCGCAGCAATTGTTGTTGGTGAGGCGAGTAGCCTGACTGGCGGTCTGCAGTCGGGTTGCACTGCAAATTTAACCGGTGTACAGTAAAAAAATGACGTTATGCAGAATGTCATAAAAGCCACAGTACCTCTTCCTTTCTAGCTTTTACTATAACTTACATTTCTATATGATTCAATAAAAAAATAAGAAAATATACAGCGTGGAGGCTAATTTTACACTACATAACGCCAGAATTTACCATACTGCATTGGTTAAAGCTATATGACTGGCGTTATGCAGTTAGGTTGCCCGGAAATTTTAACTGTTAAGCGGTATAAATTAAGCGCTTACGCAAAAACCGCTAAAGTAAATCCAAAATCATCCGATATAATAATTAGTCGGAGTGAATCCGGGGGCAATTATGCCTCCCCCGGATTTCTCGTCCGGGGAGCCTGAACGATTCGCACGATTGTGCAGGAGTTCCCGATATCCGGCTGACGGATGGCCCGGACGTGCGACCCGGGCGGGAAGTCGGCCAAACAGCCTCAGGGAAGAGGCATTCAATCCAATTCAAGGAGGAATATACAATGGTAGTACAACACAATTTAACAGCTATGAACTCCAACAGAATGTTGGGAATCACTACAGGCGCTCAGGCAAAGGCAACCGAGAAGCTGTCTTCTGGCTATAAGATTAACCGTGCGGCAGACGACGCGGCAGGGCTTGCCATTTCCGAGAAGATGCGGAAGCAGATTCGCGGCCTGACCCAGGCTTCCGCCAATGCCCAGGACGGCATCAGCGCAGTGCAGACCGCTGAGGGTGCTTTGACCGAAGTGCATGACATGCTGCAGAGAATGAACGAGCTGGCAGTAAAGGCTGCCAACGGCACCATGTCCGAGAGCGACAGGGACGCTATCCAGAGCGAGGTTGACCAGCTGGTGACCGAGATTGATCGTGTCGCTACTACGACTAAGTTCAATGAGACTTATCTGTTGAAAGGTAGCAATGGTGGTGTGGCTGGGTCTCTGAAGTATACGGTAGCAAACGGAAAGATTGGCGCTATAAATGCTACTACAGGTACTGCGGCAATAGCATTAAGCTCTGGTACAGCACCTAATGCCAGTGACCTTGGTAATACTACTGCAACATATAAGCAGTTTGGGTTTAATAACACTACGTATATTTTGGTTGAAAGTACAGCGCTTACTGCTGGCCAGACAGGTAATAAGCTGAGTGTAAAAGAAGCAGCAGAAAAGTGGACTTCAGGTAACCAGAAAGCTTTCACCAGCATGGATGCATTGATGGCTGCAATTAAACGTGATAACAGCGAAGATGTGAAAACTGTGACATCTTACATCAATTCGAGCAATGCGGTAGAACTGAAAGTAGAAGCTTTCGCCGACCTGAACGATGCCATCGACTTCAGCCTGCACGTAGGTGCCGACTCGTCCGATGACAACAAGATTAACTTGAACATCTCCTCTATGGGAGCAAGAGGTCTTGGCGTAAACGGCCTGACCATCACCGGCAACAATGACGACAACGCCACCGCGGCAATCGACGTAGTAGCAGACGCTCTTGAAAGAGTATCCGCTCAGCGCGCTACCCTGGGTGCAGTCCAGAACCGTCTGGAGCACACCATCGCCAACCTGGACAACGTAGTAGAGAACACCACATCCGCAGAGTCCGCTATCCGCGACACGGATATGGCTACCCAGATGGTCACCTACTCCAACAACCAGATTCTGGCGCAGGCAGGCCAGGCAATGCTGGCTCAGTCCAACCAGGCGAACCAGGGTGTCCTGTCTCTGCTTGGCTAATAAGAATAGGGCAACCGGAAAGCGGCAAAATAAGCACAGAACGACAACCTATGAAAATTCAGAAAGGCACGGGGATTCCTCGTGCCTTTTCCTTATATCCAATTTGCTTCCGTGTTTCCACTACCAGTACCCCATGATTTCGCAACAAAATATAATCTCCTTTTTCGGAAAAGTGTTGCCACTGCCCCAAACTGCCAAAAAACGTCAAAAACTCTGAAAAAACCTTGAAAAACCCTTGAAAAACCCCGTCCCATATGCTAAACTAATCTACAAGCAGATTCCATCTAAAAAGCATCCATCAAATCTTTACCAGTCATGTAAATCAGAAGAATCCTGCTGAACATTCATAAGACCACAGACAAGGCAACGGCAAACAGAAAAAATCAAGCGGGAGCATTCTGCCTCCCGCCCAAAAGGAAAGGGAGGAAACAATGGCGGAGAAAGACATCCGGGAGAAGGCCCTGATGGTGCACGCGGACGTGTTCGCGGACTGCATCAACACGCTGGTATACAGCGGGAGGCGGAAACTGGACGAGGCCAACACCCGCCCGGCCCCGACAGAATCATTCTACGAGGGGGAGGACGGCCTGCACAACCAGTTCTGCGACGTCAGCAGGTACCTGACAGAAGAGGACAGATGCATAGCGCAATACCTGATTGAGAATGAGACGCAGCTGCGCAGGAGACAGGTGCTGCGTACCGCCTCCTACCAGGGCGGCGCATACCGCCAGCAGCTGGAGAGCAGCAGCCCGGTCTATGCCGTGATTAGCATCGCCTTAGACTGGACAGGCAGAAGCAGCCGCATCCCAAGGAGCCTGCGCAGCCTCCTGGAACAGGACGGCGTCCCGATGGAGATAGTGGAGCAGGTGGACGACGTGGGCCTTAACATCTACCACATGAACAACCTGCCAGAGGAGACCCGCAAAAAGTTCACCAGCGACCTGGGCTTCATAGCGGACTACCTGAACGAGGGCAGTTTCCAGAGCCGCAGCGGACAACGGATTCGGCACCCCACGGCGCTGTGCCGGATGATGGAAGCCCTCACCCATGATACCCGCTTCACAGGACAAATCAAGGAACTGATGGAAAAAGAAAGGAAAGGTGAGAAAGTCATGATGAGCGAATACATCAATATGCTGGAGGCGAGAGGAGAGGCGAGAGGAGAGGCAAAAGGAGAGACAAAGCTGTCCTCGCTGCTGGAGAAGCTATATAGCCTGGACAGAGACGAAGAGGCAAAGCAGGCGGTGCTGGACATCGGCATCAGGGCAAGGCTTTACGAAGAGTTCCAAATCGCCAATCCCGTTCCTGCCCCTTAGAGGGATTTCGGGTTTGTCCCATGTATATCCGCACAGCCGTCAGGAGAAGGAGCCTGTTCCTGAGGAGCGTGGGACAGGTGGACGACCATTGCGGCTTGCCGTCAGGAAAGAGGATGCCTCGCCCCAATTTTAATGACAGCACATAGTTTTTGGTAGAAAGCTGAATTGCTGTATTTTGAATTGACAAAAGCTACAAGTGTGTCTTATAATGAAAACAAGCTATAGTCAGAAAAGGATGTCACAAAAGATTATTTTGCGGGAATGCGGATTCCGGTGGACAGGAAAGCTTTTGAGGATGGCAGAAAGACTTGCTGAAAAGGCAGGTCTTTTTTGATGAAATCTTAAACGTGAAAATGTCTAAGGAAAGGAAGAAAGGCAAATACATATGAAGAATACCTTTGATGTGGCACTATCTTTTGCAATGGAAGATTCGGATTTGGTCGAGACAGTTTACTATTATTTGAAAGCGGAGGAGCTGTCCGTATTCTATGCCCCTGTCCCGGAATGCCAGAGCATCCTGAGCGGGAAGAACCAGAGGGAAGTCTTCTACCGAATCTTTGGAAAGGAGGCTGGATATGTGGTCTTGTTTGTCTCCAAAGATTATGTGGTGAAACCGGTTCCTATGGAAGAGGCCCGAATAGCTTTTTCGAAGCATGCCGGAAACGGGACAGTCATTCCTGTGTATATAGACGGGACAGCGCTGCCGAAAGAACTTCTGGATCCCAGGAAAATGAACTATTTCTCATCCAATGACGCGGCGGCTATTGCCAGCCATGTGGCGGCGAAGATAGAGGATGAGAAAAGGGATGCAAAGAAAAAGAGCGCAAAGAAGAACTTGGCTGATGGCGCCAATGTAATGAATGTGGGAGGAAATACCGGGGGCACACAATTTTTCATTCAGAATTATAACGGAGAACAGGGCTGATGAAAGAAGATGATGAGAGCAGGGAGATAGCAGAGGCGCAGCAGGAAAGAGAAGAGCAGGCACAGACGGACGGAGCGGAAGAGCTGGAGGACGATGAGGAAGATGGCCGCATAGAGACGGCAGAGGAACTGGCCAAAAAGAAAACGGAAAACAAATTTAAAGCCAGCGGGAATTTGGGCAACATACAGATATTTATGCAGAATGCGAATTTCAGGGATGGTACAGGACTGAAGCAAATCTTGGATTTGGCATACAGGGATGTGGGCGCTGACCCAAAATACGATTTGGAAAAGGAAGATGACTGTGCGGCTTTTTTCCGCAACTGTAAAAACAAAGATTATGTCGCATTGGCTATCGTGCTTTCTGTCTTTGAAATGGTCTCAGTAGGAGATTTGGCCAATCTGAAAGATACGCTGATGGAATGTCTCCCGCCTGTTTTCCGGTTGGATCAGGAGGGCAAAGTGATATCTGCGCCTGAGTCGAATCCATATCTTTCCCTGAATGATGTGTTGCCTGTGATTCAGGGAAAAATATTTGTCACAGAAGAAGGCCGGCAATGCATTGGATACGGGAGGGAGCCGTCAAAAGTACTGAAGAATATGTGGATACAGTTTCCTGCCTTGCGAAAGCCCATCATCATATGGCTGCTGAAAGTCAATGATACATTCGAGTATCGGACTACATTTGAAGCATACCAGATTGTGACGGCATTTGCCAGAGTCGTTTCGGAAGATTTTCCGTATGCGAAAAAGGAAGTATTTGAAAGACTATATTCGAATCCGAGGAATTTAGGGCTCCTGGCACGGCTGGCGCATGAACTTTTAAAAAAGGGAAAGAACCGGAACGGCTCAGAGGAGATGGTGCTCAAGTGGGCTGAGTCGGATAGCGAATGGCTTTGGAAAGCGGCGCTTTTGGTCTATTTATATGCGGATGCCCCATTTCCGGGCGAAAAACTGGAAAAGGCTTTGGCTCTGACTGTAAAAAAGAAATTCCTTAGGCTGCACAGGGGAGACTTAAGGTTCATTGCCGTATATGCCGGACATTTCAAGAATATGCGTTCTTTCATGACAGGGGTGTTCCGCGAGCTGGGTGCATCTCAGGAAAAGGACTATCTTCCATATCTGGCGGTAATCTATTTGTATCTGACGAAATATGGGTACTTTATGATTGATAAAAAGATGACAAATCTGCCTTTTGTCGTGCACGATTCCCAAAAGCAGGCAGTGGCGATGTCTCCGGTTCTGGCATATATCATGGCACGGTACGATTTGCGCCGTCAGCTGTATTCCGTCCTGAGGGCATATCTGGAAGAAATCGCGGACTATGATGTACCGCAAAGCATGATAAAGCATATCTCAGCCTATTTTTATATACTGGCTCAAAGCGATTCCGGTTACCGGACAGACATATTGATGTTCTTAAGGGAGTCTGGCGGCAGTGTTGCGAAGTCTGTCTGTCATATGCTGACAGAGATATATAGGAACAAGGGGGAAATGGCACATGAACAAATTCTATAACAAGCTGATACTGGCAGATGAGGTGTATCCTAATGACTGGTTCCCGCAGATTCCCAACTACAGGAAACAGGGATCCGCATTCATCCTGGTAGAAGGGAAAAACGACAATATCCTGGTAGATGGGAACACCACCACAAAAGAAATCAGGCAGGGAAAATACAAACGCCTGATTGAAATTTCAACAGTCCCTTATATGGAAGAAATCAGGTTCGAATCTGCCAGCAAGGAGACTACATTCACTTTTGATGTCTATGTCAAAGCGGTGATACAGGTACGGAATCCTATTACCTTTTATAACAATCGAAATCTTGACGTGACTTCCTATTTTACAAATATGTTTTTGTTGGATGTGAGGAAAATAACAAGAAAGTACAGTGTCCTCAACTATGACGGCATGGATGAAGTCCTGACAAAAAAGCTATCCAGTTACAACAATGTGGATGTTTCGACGGGATTCGAATATCGGATTTCAGTGGTGGATGCGAAGCCGGGGGGCAAGGCAATTGAATATGTCAGACGGAGCAATGAACAGAGCCTGAATGCCGAACTGCGGAACAGAGCCGGAAAACTGATTGGGGATGTTACGCTGGATTATGAGAATGCAGTAAGGATGCAAGTCGTCGAAGGGAAAATATCGGAAGAAGAGGCGATTCTGAAAATCTGGGAATTCAAACAGGCCAGCTATAAAGACCGGATGAAGCAGATTACGGAATTAAGGGGAAACAGCCTGATAACAGATACGGAAGCCAGGGGCATGATAAAGAAGCTGATGCTGCCACAGGAGACCGAGAAGCTGACAGGAGAAGTGCAGCAGGACGAATGGACAGATTCCGATTTGGAAAACGATAGGGTACTGGACGAGCTTTATGAAGAGGGCTGATTGCTTATGAAAGATTACCTGATGGGGTTTCTGTCATTCGATTTGTGGATTCAGATGGCGGTAGTGCTGGCATTCCTGTTCGCTGTCGCCTGGCTGATTGCGGGAAAAGGAATCGTTAAGATAATGTCTTTGGTTCCGTGGGGATTGCAAAAGATATTTCAGTTTTTCTATATGCTCGTAGAAGGGCCTATATGCCTGCTGCATAAAAATATAGGAGAATGTTTTTATCATCTGGATAATGGGATGGCGGCCAGAGGAAAGAAAACCGATACATTCCTGCGGCAATGGCAAGAGAGATGGCGGGCACCGGAGAAGCGATATTGCGGTGCCGGTTTTATGGCATATGCAATATTGCTCTGGTTGGTATATGCCTCTTATGAAACAGACGGAATCATCGCGACTATGTATTCCAAAACAAAGGATGGGCTTGTAAACCGGCTGGAGGAGCTAAGCGAGATTGAGGAAGCCGCCGCAGAAGCTGTTTTGGCTGAAAATCAGCCGGAAGTTCCTGAAGTCGTAAAAGAATCACGGGATATTGTCATGATAGTGTCTACCGCAAAGGATCCGTTGAGCATACGTGACATACCCTCAATGGAGGACTGTGAGATTCTGGATCGGGCGGACAGGGGGAGCAGCGTTATCTGGATAGGGGATTTGGCATTTGGGACAGGCGATTCCGATAAAATAGAACCATGGGCCAAAGTCATGACGGATAACGGAATCGTCGGATGGGCGAGGCTAAAGTATCTTTGCCCTGAAGATGAAAGCGATTATGATTTGGCCTTGTGGATTGAATAGCAAAAAGAACTAAAGTAAATCCAGAATCATCCGATATAATGATTAGTCGGAGTGAATCCGGGGGGGGCAATCATGCCGCCCTTCGGATTTCTCGTCCGGGAATCCCAGGCGATTCGCACGATTGTGGGGGAATTCCCGATATCCGGCCTACAGAAAGCCCGGACGTGCGACCCGGGCGGAAGTCGGCCAAACAGCCTCAGGGAAGAGGCATTCAATCCAATTCAAGGAGGAATATACAATGGTAGTACAGCACAATTTAACAGCTATGAACTCCAACAGAATGTTGGGAATCACCACAGGCGCTCAGGCAAAGGCAACCGAGAAGCTGTCTTCCGGCTACAAGATTAACCGTGCAGCAGATGACGCTGCAGGGCTTGCCATCTCCGAGAAGATGCGTAAGCAGATTCGCGGCCTGACCCAGGCTTCCGCCAATGCCCAGGACGGCATCAGCGCAGTGCAGACTGCAGAGGGCGCTTTGACCGAAGTGCATGACATGCTGCAGAGAATGAACGAGCTGGCAGTAAAGGCTGCTAACGGCACCATGTCCGAGAGCGACAGGGACGCTATCCAGAGCGAGGTTGACCAGCTGGTGACCGAGATTGACCGTGTCGCTACTACGACTAAGTTCAATGAGACTTATCTGTTGAAAGGCAGCAATGGCGGTGTGGCTGGATCTCTGAAGTATACTACTGCGAACAATAATTTGGTAGCTAATGGTGTTAACAATATTAACTTTAATTCAACCACTGGAACAGGAAGCGCGACGGTTACTGAAACAGCAGATGCAGGCGAGGCTGTTGGAACTACGGACACAGTATTTCATGGTAAGAAATTTACGGTAGGTAATACAACATATATTCTAGTGGAGAGTACAGCACCTAGTGCTACTGCGACAGGAGATGATAAGCTGAGCGTAAAAGAAGCGGCTGAAAAGTTGACAGATGACACAGCCACACCTCAGACGAAAGGTTTCACGAGTATGGATGCTCTGATGTCTGCCATTAAGCGTGACAACAGCGAGGATATTAAGACAGTGACATCTTTCATTAATAGCAGTAACGAGGTAGAGTTGAAGATTGAAGCTTTCGCCGACCTGAACGATGCCATCGACTTCAGCCTTCACGTAGGTGCCGACTCCTCCGATGACAACAAGATTAACCTGAACATCTCCTCCATGGGAGCCAGGGGACTTGGTGTCAACGGCCTGACCATCACTGGCGACAATGACGACAACGCTACCGCCGCTATCGACGTAGTAGCTGACGCTCTGGAGAGAGTATCCGCACAGCGCGCGACCCTCGGTGCCGTCCAGAACCGTCTGGAGCACACCATCGCCAACCTGGACAACGTAGTAGAGAACACCACATCCGCAGAGTCCGCTATCCGCGATACGGATATGGCTACCCAGATGGTCACCTACTCCAACAACCAGATTCTGGCGCAGGCAGGCCAGGCGATGCTGGCTCAGTCCAACCAGGCGAACCAGGGCGTATTGTCTCTGTTAGGCTAATCGTAGGGACTTTTATACTACATAACGCCAGAATTTACCGTACTGCATTGCTTAAACGTACATGGCTGGCGTTATGTAGTCAGGTTACTCGGAAATTTTAACTGTTAAGCAGTATAAAATGTGCCTTTGCGGCACAAGGACAGTAAGAAAAGGGAAAGGAACCGGTGCAGGCTGGTTCCTTTCTTTGCGAAGACACCTTTTGGAAAGGGATTGCGGATATGAAGATACAGTTTCTCAATGGCGGACTTGCCAATCAGGCCTTTCAGTATATTTTTACAAGGAGCTATGAACTGGCCCGCCCCGGGGAAGTGATGTATATGGACGACTCTTATTTTGCCCTGAATACAGTGCATAACGGCTATGAGCTGGAGAAAGTATTCGGGATTCATCCCCATATGCTGAGCAGCTGCTTTGACGACGAAGTGTGGGGATTTATCCTGGAGGAACGCAGACAGGGGAAGAGCGTGCCTCAGATATTGTGCGAGAATGGCATTGAGACCTATATGATATCCGAAGTGGGCGGGAACCACCAGACATTCAACCCCTTTGACGGCAGGGTAATCGCAACCCCCTGCAATGGGTACAATCCGGAGATTCTGGATGCCCAGGGGGACGTCTACTACCATGGATACTGGATCAATAAGAAATGGTTCGCCGGAATCTTGGAGGACATCCGGCAGGAGTTCCGTTTCCCGGAGATAACAGACCAAAAGAACCAGGAGTATTTGAAAAAGATACAAAATACCCAGTCAGTGTCCGTTCATATCCGGCGGGGAGACTATGTGTCGCTAGGGTGGGAACTGGGAACAGATTTCTTCAGAAACAATACGGGACAGTTCCTGGACATTGCCCCCGGAAAGTGGAACCTTTTCGTGTTTTCGGATGACATTCCATGGTGCAGGACACATCGGAAAGAAATGGGGTTCGGCCGCTTTAAGAACGTCATTTTTGTAGAGGGGAACAATCACGGTAGGAATTATATCGACATGCAGCTCATGAGCCAGTGCAAAGGGATGATCATCTCGAACAGCGCGTTCTGCTATCTGGCAGCGCTGCTGAATACGGGCATGGAGTATTGCGTGAATCCGACTATCAGGGAAGTGTAAGCGGAATGAAGATTGAAAACTTGCATGATAGCTTTCCGCTGTATGCGCCACCGGGGCGGCATGACGGAAAATGTGATTCTGCCGGAAAATCGCTAAAGTAAATCCAAAATCGTCCGATATAATGATTAGTCGGAATGAAGCCGGGGGGCAGCTATGCCTCCCCCCGGATTTCTCGTCCGGGAACCCCCAGCGATTCGCACGATTGCGGGGGCGTTCCCGAAACCAGGCCGTCGGAAAGCCCGGACGTGCGAACCGGGTTTGAAGATTGGCGCCAACAGCCTCAGGGAAGAGGCATTTTCATCCAAAATTCAAGGAGGAATATATTATGGTAGTACAACACAATTTAACGGCTATGAACTCCAACCGTATGCTGGGAATCACCACAGGCGCTCAGGCGAAAGCCACAGAGAAGCTGTCTTCCGGATATAAGATTAACCGTGCGGCAGATGACGCTGCAGGGCTTGCCATCTCCGAGAAGATGCGGAAGCAGATCCGCGGCCTGACCCAGGCATCCGCCAACGCCCAGGACGGCATCAGCGCAGTGCAGACTGCAGAGGGCGCTCTCACCGAAGTACATGACATGCTGCAGAGAATGAACGAACTGGCAGTTAAGGCTGCTAACGGCACCATGTCCGAGAGCGACAGGGACGCTATCCAGAGCGAGGTTGACCAGCTGGTGACCGAGATTGACCGTGTCGCTACTACGACTAAGTTCAATGAGACTTATTTGTTGAAAGGCAGCAAGAACGGAGTGGCCGGATCTTTGACGTATAACACAGCGGATACTAAACTTAGCGGTATGGGTGCTGATGTCACTTGGAATAAAGGTACTGGAACGGCAAGCGTTGCGCTTGGCAGCACTACTTCCCAAACCCAGGGGAACAGTCAGGCTACAACCAAGGAATTTAAGGTAGGAAGCACAAACTATATTTTAGTGGAAAGTGTGGCAGAAGTTAATGCTGGACAGGGGAAGCTGAGTGTAAAAGAAATGGCTGAAAAGCTGACAGATGATACTTCTAATACAAAAGGCTTCACTAGCATGGATGCTCTGATGTCGGCTATTAAGCGTGACAACAGTGAGGATATCAAAACGGTGACTTCTTATATCAATTCCAGCAATGACGTAGAATTGAAAATCGAAGCTTTCGCTGACCTGAACGATGCCATCGACTTCAGCCTTCACGTAGGAGCCGACTCCTCCGATGACAACAAGATTAACCTGAACATCTCCTCCATGGGAGCCAGGGGACTTGGTGTCAACGGCCTGACCATCACCGGTGACAATGACGACAACGCTACCGCCGCCATCGATGTGGTAGCTGACGCTCTGGAGAGAGTATCCGCCCAGCGTGCGACTCTCGGTGCCGTCCAGAACCGTCTGGAGCACACCATCGCCAACCTGGACAACGTAGTGGAGAACACCACCTCAGCCGAGTCCGCTATCCGTGATACGGATATGGCTACCCAGATGGTCACCTACTCCAACAACCAGATTCTGGCGCAGGCAGGCCAGGCAATGCTGGCTCAGTCCAACCAGGCGAACCAGGGCGTCCTGTCCCTGCTTGGCTAATAAGATAGCCAGAAATCGGTGGAATAAGTGCCAAAAGACAACAATAAAAATTTGGAAAGGCGCGGGGGTTTCTCCCGTGCCTTTTTTCTTCTTTTTGCTGTCGGCCGGAGACGAAAGGAAAGTAACCTGCAAAACACAGCCACAAAATTCTAAAAACCAGTAAAAAGTAACAGCAAAAACCGCCAAAAATCACTGAAAACCACAAAAAACCACAAAAGCCAAAAACCAGAAAAAATGCTTGCCAAATCCCATCCGATATGCTAAACTTATCTACAAGCAGATTTTGTTCACGAAATATTCAATAAATCTCAACTATTTATGTAAATCAGAAGAATCCTGCTTAAATTTCAGAAAACGGCAAACCAAATAACGACAGTCTGAAAACGGCAAGCGGGAGCGTTCTGTCTCCCGCTCGTAACAGAGGGGAGGGAAGCGATGGCAGAGAAAGATATTCTGGAGAAGAGCCTGATGCTGTATGCGGACGTGTTCGCGGACTGCATCAATACGCTGGTATACGATGGGAGGCGGCTGCTGGATCAGGGCAACACCCGGCCGGCGCCTACGGAGACATTCTACCAGGGGAAAGAGCGGCTGCACAACCAGTTCTGTGACGCCAGCAGGTACATGGTGGAGGAGGGCAGGGACATCGTCCAATACCTGATAGAGAACGAGACGGAGCTGCGCAGAAGACAGGTGCTGCGGAAAGCATCCTACCAGGGCGGCGCATACCGGCAGCAGCTGGAAAGCAGCAGCCCCGTCCATGCCGTGGTCTGCATCGTCATGGACTGGACAGGGAAGAGCAGCCGCATCCCCAGGAGCCTGCACGAGCTCCTGGAAGAGGACGGCGTGCCGCAGGAAGTGCTGGGGCAGGTGGACGATGTGGGGCTCACGGTTTACCATATGAACAACCTTTCGGCAGAGACCAGGAGGAAGTTCACCAGCGACATGGGATTCGTGGCGGACTACCTGAACGAGGGCGGCTTCCAGGGCCGCAGCGGCCAGAGGATCCTGCATCCCGTGGCCCTGTGCAGGATGATGGAAGCCCTCACCGGGGATACCAGGTTCACGGAGCGTGTGACGGAATTTATGCAGAAAGAAAGGAAAGGGGAAACGGTCATGATGTGCGAGTACATCAATATGCTGGAGGCGAGAGGAGAAGCCCGTGGCGAGGCAAGGGGAATGGCAAAAGGAGAGATAAAAGGTGAGACGAAACTGTCCCTGCTGCTGGAAAACCTGTATGGGCTGAACCGCGATGAAGAGGCGAAGCAGGCAGTGCTGGACATTGCCGTCCGGGCCAGGCTTTACGAAGAGTTCCACATCGCAAGCTCTGTTCCCAGCCCCTGAATGGTGATTTCTCCGACATGCTTATGGAATACAGCCAAAAATCGCTAAAGTAAATCCAAAACCGTCCGATATAATTATTAGTCGGAGCAAATCCGGGGGGCAGCCATGCCTCCCCCGGATTTCTCGTCCGGGACGCCCCAGCGATTCGCACGATTGCGGGGGGCGTTCCCGAAAGTAGGCCGTCGGAAAGCCCGGACGTGCGAACCGGGTTTGAAGATTGGCATCAACAGCCTCAGGGAAGAGGCATTTTCATCCAAAATTCAAGGAGGAATACATTATGGTAGTACAACACAATTTAACGGCTATGAACTCCAACCGTATGCTGGGGATTACCACAGGCGCTCAGGCGAAAGCCACAGAGAAGCTGTCTTCCGGATATAAGATTAACCGTGCGGCAGACGATGCGGCAGGGCTTGCCATCTCCGAGAAGATGCGGAAGCAGATCCGCGGCCTGACCCAGGCATCCGCCAACGCCCAGGACGGCATCAGCGCAGTGCAGACTGCAGAGGGCGCTTTGACCGAAGTACATGACATGCTGCAGAGAATGAACGAGCTGGCAGTTAAGGCTGCTAACGGCACCATGTCCGAGAGCGACAGGGACGCTATCCAGAGCGAGGTTGATCAGCTGGTGACAGAGATTGACCGTGTCGCTACTACGACTAAGTTCAATGAGACTTATTTGTTGAAAGGGTCTAATAATGGTGTGGCGGGTTCTTTGGCTTATACAACGGCTCAAGGACATACATCTTTGAATGCTGACTTGGCGAGTATTAATAGCGCTACAGGTACAATGAGTGTTACAGTGGACGATTATACTGATAGTGATACTGCTGTTAGTGGTGCGGATATTACTGGAAAATCAGCTACTTTTGGTAATACAACATATATTCTTGTTGAAACCAGTGCACCTACAGCAACGACAGATCCTAAATTGAGTGTGAAAGAGACAGCAGAAAAACTTACAGGAACTACAGATGCTACTTCTGGCAAAGCTGTAAAGGCTTTCACGAGCATGGACGCGCTGATGTCAGCCATGAAGCGTGACAACGGCGAAGATGTTAAGACGGTTACTTCTTTCATCAACAGCTCAGGCAATGTGGAATTAAAGGTAGAGGCTTTCGCCGACCTGAACGATGCCATCGACTTCAGCCTCCACGTAGGAGCCGACTCCTCCGATGACAATAAGATTAACCTGAACATCTCCTCCATGGGAGCCAGGGGACTTGGTGTCAACGGCCTGACCATCACCGGCGACAATGACGACAACGCTACCGCCGCCATCGACGTAGTAGCAGACGCATTGGAGAGAGTATCCGCCCAGCGCGCGACCCTGGGTGCCGTCCAGAACCGTCTGGAGCACACCATCGCCAACCTGGACAACGTAGTGGAGAACACCACCTCAGCCGAGTCCGCAATCCGCGATACCGACATGGCTACCCAGATGGTCACCTACTCCAACAACCAGATTCTGGCGCAGGCAGGCCAGGCGATGCTGGCACAGTCCAACCAGGCGAACCAGGGCGTTTTGTCCCTGTTGGGCTAATCGCATAATAGCGGATTTGAAAACAAGTAATACAGCAAAGGGGTACGGTCAATCCGTACCTCTTTTTGCCGCACTATAATTTCCCGATTCTCCGGCATGGATTCGGAACTGTCTTAAAGGCCGGAAGATGCCGCATGGCCCGCCAGGCCTGATGACGGGTTCGGCAGTTTCCGCATATTTGCGCCGGAATCCCTAAACTAATTCCGAATCTCTCCGATATAATAATTAGCCGGAACAAGTCCGGGGGGGCAGCCATGCCTCCCCCGGATTTCTCGTTCGGGGATGCCAGGCGATTCGCACGATTGCTGAGGGATTCCCGATAGTCGGCTGACTGGCTGACAGGAAGCCCGGACGTGCGAACCGGGCGGAAAGCCGGCCCAATGGCCTCAGGGAAGAGGCATTTCATTCAAGGAGGAATATACTATGGTAGTACAACACAATTTAACGGCTATGAACTCCAACAGAATGTTGGGAATCACCACAGGCGCTCAGGCGAAAGCGACAGAGAAGCTGTCTTCCGGATATAAGATTAACCGTGCGGCAGACGATGCGGCAGGGCTTGCCATTTCCGAGAAGATGAGGAAGCAGATTCGCGGCCTGACCCAGGCATCCGCCAACGCCCAGGACGGCATCAGCGCAGTGCAGACTGCAGAGGGCGCTTTGACCGAAGTACATGACATGCTGCAGAGAATGAACGAGCTGGCAGTAAAGGCCGCCAACGGCACCATGTCCGAGAGCGACAGGGACGCTATCCAGAGCGAAGTTGACCAGCTGGTGACCGAGATTGACCGTGTCGCTACTACGACTAAGTTCAATGAGACTTATCTGCTGAAAGGTAGTAGTGGCGGTGTTGCGGGAAGCTTGAGCTATTCTACAGTGAAGACTACGTTGGAGACCAACACTACAGGAGCTAATCAGCTTTCCATTAATACTATGACCGGAACGGCATCAGTTTCACTTGATACAAAAAAAAGCGAGGCTTTGGACGATGGTGGGACTGCTACAACAAAAGAATTTAAAGTAGGTAGCACTACTTATATTCTGGTGGAGAGCACGGCTGCAGCTACCAATTCCAGTACTAAGACTAGCGTAAAGGAAGCGGCAGAAGAACTGACAGATGATACTGCTAAGACAAAAGGCTTTACCAGCATGGACGCGCTGATGTCAGCCATCAAGCGGGATCACAGCTCCGAAATCAAGACAGTGACATCTTTCATTAATTCAAATAATGCGGTAGAGCTGAAAGTAGAAGCTTTCGCCGACCTGAACGATGCCATTGACTTCAGTCTCCATGTAGGAGCTGACTCCTCCGATGACAACAAGATTAACCTGAACATCTCTTCTATGAGTGCAAGGGGACTTGGTGTCAACGGCCTGACCATCACCGGCAACAATGACGACAACGCTACCGCCGCTATCGACGTAGTAGCAGACGCATTGGAGAGAGTATCTGCCCAGCGTGCCACCCTCGGTGCCGTCCAGAACCGTCTGGAGCACACCATCGCCAACCTGGACAACGTTGTGGAGAACACCACCTCAGCCGAGTCCGCAATCCGCGATACCGACATGGCTACTCAGATGGTAACCTACTCCAACAACCAGATTCTGGCGCAGGCAGGCCAGGCGATGCTGGCACAGTCCAACCAGGCGAACCAGGGTGTCCTGTCCCTGTTGGGCTAATAAACTGACCAAAAAACGGCAATACAAATACGGTACGATGACCAATAAAGGTTCGGAAAGGCACGGGGATTTTCACCCGTGCTTTTCTGCGCCCATTTGTTTTCGTCCAGAGCCGAAAAAGAAAACAGCCAAGCAACACGCTGGTGTACGGCGGGGAGCGGAAGCTGGACTACCTGAACGAGGGAGGCTTCCAGAACCGCAGCGGCCAGAGGATTCTGCACCCACGGCGCTGTGCAGGATGATGGAGTCCCTCACCGGGGACGCCAGGTTCATGGGGCAGATTACAGCCTCGAATGAAAAACAGAAAAATGGGCAAAATAAAAATGCAACATTTTGGTAGAGAATGTTGCATTTTTGCCGCTCACATATATTATCGGAGGGAATCTCAAATACTTTAGAGGTTCTGCATAAGAAATTTACGTTATCTTTTTTCTATAATCGTATCTTGGAGAACACCTCGTCCTTATCGTCCTGGTCGATACCCAGATATCGCTTCGTAATCTGATAAGAGGAATGGTTGTAAATGCTCATGAGCAATGCGGGGGGAGTCCCCTGCTTCCAGGCATGGTATCCGAAAGTCTTCCGCAGGGAATGGCAGCTTACATTGGCGTCAAATCCGGCAAAGGCCGCCGCAGCCTTTATGATCCGATAGGCCTGGAAACGGCTTAGGGGAAAGTTCTGCCGGATTTGGCTGTCAAATAGCCAGGAAGAAGCCGATTTCCTGCCTGGTGCCGCATAGGCTTCCAAAGTTTCCCGGATTTCCCGATTCACATAGACCCGGTTGGTCTTGCCGGTCTTCTGCTCCTTTACGGTCAAGTGCGTCCTCCACGTCCTGTCCTCATAGTGATAGACGTCCCCATAGGTCAGGTTCAGGATGTCCGAAATGCGCAAAGCCGTATTCAGGCCCATGACGATCAGCATATGGTTCCTGGGATTGGGCTTTTCCCACAGATAATATTCCTTGAAGATCTTCAGCCGGGCTGTGTCCTTGATGGGCTGTGTCGTACTCATGTCTGCCTCCTTTTCGTTTTCTGCAACATTCTCTACCAGAAAGTTGCATTATGTGAAAAACAGGCCCAGGAGCCGAAGAGAGGAGGCGGAGGGATGCTGAGACTTACGGTAAGCCCGGAAGAGTATCTGCTGATCAATGACAATATAAAAATCATCTTCCTGGGCGGTTCCAAGAACAACCTGCGGATTATGGTAGATGCGCCCAGGGAAGTGAACATCGTCAGAAGCGCTGCTCTGGAAAACAGCATTCCAGATTCGGAGGAGAGGGCCGGAATGCCGCGTTATTATGCGGTGCCTGAGGCTCCGGAGAGATACCGCAGGCCGAAATCCAGATAAGGATCGGGACGGGAACGGCGGTTCAAGGGCCCGAACAGCTGGTTCCCGGCTCGGTTGCTTATAGAGGCTGCCAGTGCGATATGCGCACAAGGCGGCAGTGGAACACTTTCCGGCTGACGCGGATGGGGCGGAAAGGCTGCCCCGGGTGGATCCGGAAAGGCAAAGCGAGATTCACAGAGAGAACAACTGACGCAAAAGGATTTGCGCAGTAATACAAGGAGGTAAATCATGGTAGTACAACACAATCTTACAGCAATGAATTCCAACCGTATGCTTGGCATCACCACAGGAGCCCAGGCAAAAGCCACAGAGAAGCTGTCATCCGGCTACAAGATCAACCGTGCGGCGGACGACGCGGCAGGGCTTGCCATCTCCGAGAAGATGAGGAAGCAGATCCGCGGCCTGACCCAGGCATCCGCCAACGCCCAGGACGGCATCAGCGCGGTGCAGACAGCAGAGGGCGCTTTGACAGAAGTGCACGACATGCTGCAGAGGATGAACGAGCTGGCGGTAAAAGCGGCCAACGGCACCATGTCCAAGAGCGACAGGGACGCGCTCCAGAGCGAGGTTGACCAGCTGGTGACGGAAATCGACCGTGTATCCACCACCACCAAGTTCAATGAGACCTACCTGCTGAAAGGCGCCAGCGGCGGTTCCGCAGGAAAGCTGGTATTTACCACTGCCACGACTAAGCTCACGTCCAACTTCGGAACCTGGAACGAGAATACCGGAACCACCAGCGTTAACGTTGGAACGACACAGACGCAGGCAGGCTCTTATACCTATAAGTCTGTTCAGGTAGGCGCAAAAACCACTTACATGTTGGTGGAGTCGTCCTTAAAAGATGGCAAAGGCGTGACAGAATGGGCAAAAGATCTTAGCACAGGCAATACGAAGGCTTTCACCAGCATGGACGCCTTGATGGCAGCCATCAAACGTGATAATGGCGAAGATGTCAAGAGCGTGTCCGCCTATTATGATGGAGGAGTGAAGCTGAAGATAGAGGCTTTCGCGAACCTGAACGATGCCATTGACTTCAGTCTCCACGTAGGAGCCGACTCCTCGGACGACAACAAGATCAACCTGAACATCTCTCAGATGAGCGCAAGAGGCCTGGGCATCAACGGTCTTGACATCAGCGGCAACGATGACACCAAAGCGACGGCTGCAATCGATGTGGTTGCGGATGCGCTGTCAAGGGTGTCCGCGCAGCGCGCGACCCTGGGTGCCGTCCAGAACCGCCTGGAGCACACCATCGCCAACTTGGACAACGTAGTGGAGAACACCACAGCCGCTGAGTCCGCAATCCGTGACACGGATATGGCCACCCAGATGGTGACATACTCCAACAACCAGATTCTGGCGCAGGCCGGCCAGGCGATGCTGGCACAGTCCAATCAGGCGAACCAGGGAGTCCTGTCCTTGCTTGGATAATTTTGTCATGAAAGCCTGAAAATCAAAGATTTCTTTCGAAAACACTTGATTTTCTGAACACGTTAGACAATGTCTGACAGCGGCAGCTGCCATGACTGCTTTAAGCGAAAGCCAGGGGCTGCCGTAAATGAAAGGAATTGACGCAAAAGGATTTGCGCGGTCATACAAGGAGGTAAATTATGGTAGTACAACACAACTTAACAGCAATGAATTCCAACAGAATGCTCGGCATCACCACAGGAGCACAGGCTAAGGCAACAGAGAAGCTGTCATCTGGCTACAAGATTAACCGTGCGGCGGACGATGCGGCAGGGCTTGCCATCTCCGAGAAGATGCGGAAGCAGATCCGCGGCTTGACCCAGGCATCCGCCAACGCCCAGGACGGCATCAGCGCGGTGCAGACAGCAGAGGGCGCTTTGACAGAAGTGCACGACATGCTGCAGAGGATGAACGAGCTGGCGGTAAAAGCGGCTAACGGCACCATGTCCAAGAGCGACAGGGACGCGCTCCAGAGCGAGGTTGACCAGCTGGTGACGGAAATCGACCGTGTGTCCACCACCACCAAGTTCAACGAGACCTACCTGCTGAAAGGCGCCAACAATGGTTCCGCAGGAAAGCTGGTGTTCACCACAGCGACTACGGCGCTGGGAAAGAATAGCATTACCATTTCTGATTCCACAACCGGTACGGGAAACATTAGCATTGCAACCAGTTCAGCGGTCACCGGTGGTACGGGAGTAGAAACAGGGAAATTGGGTAGTACGAATTATGTCCTGGTTCAGACATCCACCACAACCGGCAAGAGCGTGACGGAGCTGGCAAAGGATTTGACGAAAAATGGAGTAAAGGCGTTTACCAGCATGGACGCGCTGATGGCGGCTGTGAAACGGGACAATGGGGAGAACCTTAAGAGTGTGTCCTCCTATTATGAGGGCGGACTGAAGCTGAAAGTAGAGGCTTTCGCGAACCTGAACGATGCCATCGACTTCAGCCTCCACGTAGGAGCCGACTCCTCCGATGACAACAAGATCAACCTGAACATCTCTCAGATGAGCGCAAGAGGCCTGGGCATCAACGGGCTCAACATCAGCGGCAATGATGATACCAAGGCGACAGCCGCAATCGATGTGGTGGCGGATGCATTGTCAAGGGTATCCGCCCAGCGCGCTACCCTGGGTGCAGTGCAGAACCGTCTGGAGCACACCATCGCCAACCTGGACAACGTAGTGGAGAACACCACGGCAGCCGAGTCCGCAATCCGCGACACGGATATGGCTACCCAGATGGTGACATACTCCAACAACCAGATTCTGGCGCAGGCCGGTCAGGCGATGCTGGCACAGTCCAACCAGGCGAACCAGGGTGTCCTGTCTCTGCTTGGCTAAAAGTGAACTGAAAAAAATAGAACCACAAAGACAGCGCAGCTCTCTGCGCTGTTTTTGCGGTTTCGGAAGATTGTTCGGGAGGTACAAAACGCACAAACTGTAACCGTGATTTCGGGGTTGTCAACTCTGGTGGAATGCGTTATCATAAAATCAGTCCCTTTTTGAGGCAAAGGAGGCATTTTATTTTGTAGCGTCAGGGAGAGCGGGCGGTTCCGCTATACATTGCATCTTCTATGACTCATGAACTGACCCCTTTTATAAAAGCGTTGGCGGCGACCTGGCGAATTGACTGGCTCTACCGCGATGAGGTGGAGAATAGCTTGCACCCGCTGCTACAGGGGGAGATGGCGCGATGGGTGATTCGCATGGCGAACGCAGGGCTGCATGTATTGATAAGCTCCCACAGCGACACGATGGCAAGCCGACTTAATAACTTGTTCATGCTGACAGAGTTGAACAGGAGAAGAGCGGATTATGGAATGTTGGCGGAGCTGGGATTGACGGAGGCAGATTTGCTGCATCCGGATGTGGAGGTTGGCATATATGAATTCCGGAGCGAGGAAGATGGGAAGCTTTTGAGAAAATCAGGGGATTTCACAAAAATGCTATAGGGACAAGCTCTTCGTTGACGAGCATTCTTTTCGGCCATATTATTCGGCAGCCTTTTTGTATCTGAATGTAGAGGCCCTTTTCAGAGAAAGGAAGCTGCCAAAAGCATTAAGTAATTACAAAATGCATATTATTTTACTGGTCAAAGAGATGAAAGGTGGCCCTTCGCCGGATTTGTCTTCTAAGGATATCGACAAATACTGCAATCGGTTACTGAAAGCCCTGGAAAACGGTAAGCTAAAGCAATGTGCCCTGGAAGCCGGTGATAAATTTGAAGATATAAGGGAAAAGTGGATTAAAGCAAAGGGAGAGCAATATAAATCCGGTATTAAAGACAGTGCGGAATTTCGGAACTTCCTGATGAAAGAAATTCATGGGGCGATGGACGGGCATTCGGCGGAGAGTTTGTATACGGGATATGTCATAAAAGTAGACTTGGATAAGCACAATACCTTGTTGTCAGCTACAAGATTGTCCGTGATGGGAACCAGGTGAGGGCAATCAATGTGCGGCTCATAGAGCCAAAGGTCGAAAAACAACTAAAGTAAATTTAAAATCGTCCGATATAATTATTAGTCGGAGCAAATCCGGGGGGGCAGTTATGCCTCCCCCGGATTTCTCGTCCAGGAATCCCAAGCGATTCGCACGATTGCGCGGGCATTCCCGATAGTCGGCTGATGGAAAGCCCGGACGTGCGAACCGGGCGGAAAGTCGGCCAGATAGCCTCAGGGAAGAGGCATACTATTCAAGGAGGAATATATTATGGTAGTACAACACAATTTAACGGCTATGAACTCCAACAGAATGTTGGGAATTACCACCGGCGCTCAGGCAAAGGCGACAGAGAAGCTGTCTTCCGGATATAAGATCAACCGCGCGGCTGACGATGCGGCAGGGCTTGCCATCTCCGAGAAGATGCGGAAGCAGATTCGCGGCCTGACCCAGGCATCCGCCAACGCCCAGGACGGCATCAGCGCAGTACAGACTGCTGAGGGCGCGCTGACCGAAGTGCATGACATGCTGCAGAGAATGAACGAACTGGCAGTAAAGGCCGCTAACGGCACCATGTCCGAGAGCGACAGAGATGCTATCCAGAGTGAGGTTGACCAGCTGGTGACTGAGATTGACCGTGTCGCTACGACGACTAAGTTCAATGAGACATATTTATTGAAAGGCAGCAATGGTGGTGTGGCTGGGTCTCTGAAGTATACTGACGCTAATACTGCGGGTATAAGTGGCGTGACATTTGATTCGACAACCGGAACTGCGAGTGTTGCACAGGCCGGGGGAAGTTATCAAACATCGGCAGGTGAGACTCTTACGACTAAAGATTTTACCGTCGGTTCTACGACATATGTCTTGGTAGAAAGTGTAACGGCTTTAGCAGGAGCTAGCAGTAAAACAAGTGTAAAAGAAGCAGCAGAAGGTATTGCTGATGCAGCGGGTAAAAAGGGCTTTACGAGCATGGATTCTCTGATGGCAGCCATCAAGCGCGACCATGGCGAGAACATCAAGACAGTGACTTCTTACATTGATAAATCAGCGAATAATGCTGTGAAGCTGAAGGTAGAAGCTTTCGCCGACCTGAACGATGCCATCGACTTCAGTCTCCACGTAGGTGCGGACTCCTCCGATGACAACAAGATCAACCTGAACATCTCCTCCATGGGCGCAAGAGGCCTCGGCATCAACGGCCTGACCATCACCGGCTCCAACGATGACAACGCCACAGCTTCCATCGATGTAGTAGCCGATGCCCTGGAGAGAGTGTCCGCACAGCGCGCGACCTTGGGTGCAGTCCAGAACCGTCTGGAGCACACCATCGCCAACTTGGACAACGTAGTGGAGAACACCACTTCCGCAGAGTCCGCAATCCGCGACACGGATATGGCTACCCAGATGGTGACCTACTCCAACAACCAGATCCTGGCGCAGGCCGGCCAGGCAATGCTGGCACAGTCCAACCAGGCGAACCAGGGCGTCCTGTCCCTGCTGGGCTAATCCCTGGCTGTAGGTTCAGTACAAAAGAAAAAGACATAAGAAAACCGGAAGGCACGGCACAGGAGAGACACTGTGCCGTGCCTTTTCCATAGATAGGGGATAAGCTCCCGCTCAACTATCCCCCTTCCAAAGGCCTCCTCCTGCCGTTTTACAATTCCATAAGGAACGGAGAGCGCCCTGCAACTGCCCGGACGGCTGTCCCCAGGGAGACGAACCGCACGGGAAATGGCTGCACGTGCACGATGCACGAAAAATAGCTGCACGTGCGCGGTGTACGAAAAATAGCACGAAAAACACGAAAAAGCACGAAAAATAGCAGAAAAAGCACTTGCGCAAAGCCACAGGGTATGGTACACTCATCTATAAGCAGATTTCCTCTAAGGGACATTCGACAGATCTATCTTCAGTTCGGCAAATCGGAAAAATCCTGCTTGATTCTCGTAGAAGACAACAGTATAAAAAGAGGGCGGGAGAGCCGTAGAGCCGCAGCAGCCTCCCGCCTGATTCGGAACGGGGGAGCGCCATGGCGGAGAAAGACATATTGGAGAAGAGCCTGCTGTCATATGAGGACGTGTTCACGGACTGCATCAACACGCTGGTGTACGGCGGCAGGAGGCGGCTGGAGGAAGGGCGCACCCAGCCTGCGCCCACGGAGAGCTTCTACCAGGGTGCGGAGGGGCTCCGCAACCAGCTCTGCGACACCAGCAGGTACCTGTTGGAGGAGGGGCGCATCGTAGCCCAGTACCTGATAGAGAACGAGACGGGGCTGCGCAGGAAGCAGATCCTGCGGAAGGCATCCTACCAGGGCGGCGCCTACAGGCAGCAGCTGGGGAACGGCCGCCCGGCCTATGCGGTGATCGGCATCGTGATGGCCTGGAGCGGGAAGGGGAGCCGCATCCCCCGCAGCCTGCACCAGCTGCTGGAGGAGGACGGCGTGCCTGCAGACCTGCTGGAGCAGGTGGACGAGGCCCGGATGGAGGTGATCCACATGAACAGCCTCCCGGCAGAGACCCGAAGGAAGTTCACGGGCGACATGGGCTTCGTGGCGGACTTCCTGAACGAGGGGAGCTTCCAGGGTCGAAGCGGCCAGAGGATACGGCACCCGTCAGCGCTGTGCAGGATGATGGAGACGCTCACCGGGGACAGCAGGTTCACGGGGCAGATAGGGGAGCTCATGGAAAAGGAGAGTAAGGGGGAGGACGTCATGATGTGCGAGTATATTGATATGCTGGAGGCCAGGGGGGAAGCCAGAGGAGTGGCGATAGGAGAAGCCAGAGGAGTGGCGATAGGAGAAGCCAGAGGAGTGGCGATAGGAGAAGCCAGAGGAGTGACGATAGGAGAGGCGCGGGGAGAGACGAAGCTGTCCTCGCTGCTGGAGCGTCTATATGAGCAGGGCAGGGACGAGGAAGCGAAGCAGGCAGTGCTGGACACTACGGCGCGTGCAAGGCTGTACCAGGAGCTGCATATCCCGAATTTCAGCACCAACCCTTAACTATGGCTAAGACTCGAACGGCGATTGCAGCCGGCATGATGGATGGAAGTACAGACCATTAAGTGCTCTATGGAGAGGATTTACCTCCTACAAGGAGGCTTGTTATCATTGCGGAGCCACCTGATTTGATGTCTGCCCAGGGCGGCCGCAGGGTGGGGGGAACTCCAGGGCACCATTCCTCACAGCCCTGTAGCGGGGAGGTTTCTTCCAAAAACTTTGCCAGAGACATGGGCTACGTGGCGGATTTCCGGCGCAGGCCGGTCAGGCGATGCTGGCACAGTCCAACCAGGCGAACCAGGGCGTTCTGTCTCTGCTCGGCTAATCTCTGGCTGTCGCTTCCGCACAGAAGAGAAAGACATAAGGATAACGAAAGGCATGACGCAGGAGGAATCCTGTGCCATGCCTTTTCCCTTGGAGAGGAGAATCTGCCCCTGGACGGTTCTGAAACTCTGGAACCAGTAAAATGTTGCAGGACAGGAAGCGGCGAATGGTATTCTAAGAAATGGGTAAAATAAAAAATGCAACATTCTTGGAAAGAATGTTGCATTTTTGCTGCTCACATATATTATCGGTGGGAATCCGAAATACTTTAGGGGTCTTCGGAAGAATTTATCCAATTTTTTCTATGAAGTTTTTTCTATAAACGTATCCTGGAGAACACCTTGTCCTTGTCGTCCTGGTCGATGCACAGATATCTTTTGGTCACCTGATAAGAGGAATGGTTATAGATTGCCATGAGCAGCGCAGGGGGCGTCCCCTGTTTCCAGGCATGATACCCGAAAGTCTTCCGCAGGGAGTGGCAGCTGATATTGGTGTCCACCCCGGCAAAAGTCGCGGCCTTTTTTATGATACGAAATGCCTGGAAACGGCTTAAGTGCTGCTCTGCCTGTATCTGGCTGCTAAACAGCCAGGAAGAAGCTTCCTTTTCTTTCGGATTCAGATACATTTCCAGTATATCCCGGATTTCGCGGTTGATATAGATTCGATTGGTCTTTCCGGTTTTCTGCTCCCTTACGGTCAGATGGGTCTTCCAGGCACCTTTTTCATAGCGATAGATATCCCCATAGGTCAGCCCCAGGATATCTGAGATACGGAGAGCCGAATTCAGGCCAATGACAATCAGCATGTGATTTCTGGGATTCGGTTTTTGCAGCAGATAGTATTCTTTGAAGCGTTTTAACTGGGCTGTGTCTTTAATGGGCTGTGTCGTACTCATGGTTGTCCTCCTCGAATTTTTCTGCAACATTCTTTCCAAGAAAGTTGCATTTTGCCGGAGCTGATTCAGGCATATCGGCGGCACAAATGTAAAGAGACGGGAGGCGGAGGGATGCTGAGACTGACGGTCAGTCCGGAAGAGTATCTGATGATCAACGACAATATAAAGATTATCTTTCTGGGCGGTTCGAAGAACAACATGCGAATCATGGTAGATGCCCCCAGGGACGTGCATATCGTCCGCAGCGCCGCATTGGAGAACAGCATTCCCAGTCCGGAGGAGAGGGCGAAGCTGCCGAAGTACCATGCGGTGCCGGACGCGCCGGAGAAGTACCGGAGCCGGAAAGCGAAGCGGTAACCGTAGCAGAAAATGGAGGGCGATGACCGAAGCCGGAAAGCGAGGGGATAATCGCGGCCGGAAGGCGAAGCGATAACCATAGCAGAAAATGGAGGGCAATGGCTGGAACCGGAAAGCGAAGCGATAACCCCGGCAGACAATCGAGGTAATAACCGAAACGGAAGCAAAGGCTCAGGGCCCGGGCCGGAGGCTGCCGATTCGGTTACTATAAAAAATCATTGCGATGCCGCAAGGCGGGCGGTGGTTCTATGCTCCTCAGGAAGCGAAGCGGAATGGGGAGGGATGCCCCTTAAAATGGAGCCGGGACGGCGGACATGGGGCAGGCGGACAAAAACATGCAACTGACGCAAAAGGATTTGCGCGGTAATACAAGGAGGTAAATTATGGTAGTACAACACAACTTAACAGCAATGAATTCCAACAGAATGCTGGGCATCACCACAGGCGCCCAGGCGAAAGCCACAGAGAAGCTGTCTTCCGGCTACAAGATCAACCGTGCGGCAGACGATGCGGCAGGGCTTGCCATCTCCGAGAAGATGAGGAAGCAGATCCGCGGCCTGACCCAGGCTTCCGCCAATGCCCAGGACGGCATCAGCGCAGTGCAGACAGCAGAGGGCGCTCTGACCGAAGTGCATGACATGCTGCAGAGAATGAATGAGCTGGCAGTAAAGGCCGCTAACGGCACCATGTCCGAGAGCGACAGGGACGCTATCCAGAGCGAAGTGGATCAGCTGGTAACGGAAATCGACCGTGTTTCCAACACGACCAAGTTCAATGAGACCTATCTGCTGAAGGGAACATCTAACAGCGGGGCTGCCGGGAGTTTGACATTTACGACAGCAAGTGGGGCGATAAGCGGTCTTACGGGCGTAAGCGGCTTTAACTCTACTACAGGTACAGCTTCTGCGGCAGTAACAAGCGTAACAAGCGGAGTTACAGGCCTCGCATCAGGAAAAAGCGTCCAGGTAGGTACTACGACATACTATCTGGTTGAAACAGCAGCAGCCGGCACAAGCCCTGCTAAAGTGGCAGAGGCGAACAAGACTGGCACCACCAAGGCCTTTACCAGCATGGATTCCCTGATGGCGGCAATCAAGCGTGATAACAGTGCGGACATCAAGACGGTATCTTCTGTGAATAATGGCGGCACAATCAGTCTTAAGATTGAGACTTTCGCAGACATGAACAGCGCTATTGACTTCAGTCTGCATGTAGGAGCCGACTCTTCTGATGACAACAAGATTAACCTGAACATCTCCCAGATGAGCGCAAGAGGCCTGGGAATCAATGGTCTGACCATCACTGGCGACAATGACGATAACGCTACAGCTGCCATTGATGTGGTTGCCGATGCTCTTGCCAAGGTATCTGGTCAGCGTGCCACCCTGGGTGCAGTCCAGAACCGTCTGGAGCACACCATCGCCAACCTGGACAACGTAGTGGAGAACACCACCGCTGCAGAGTCTGCTGTTCGCGATACGGATATGGCTACTCAGATGGTGACCTACTCCAACAACCAGATTCTGGCACAGGCTGGCCAGGCGATGCTGGCACAGTCCAACCAGGCGAACCAGGGCGTTCTGTCCCTGCTGGGCTAATCTCTGGCTGTCGCTTCCATACAGAAGAGAAAGACATAAGGATAACGAAAGGCATGACGCAGGAGGAATCCTGTGCCATGCCTTTTCCCTTGGAGAGGAGAATCTACCCCTGGAGGGCTCTGAAACTCTGGAACCAGTAAAATGTTGCAGGACAGGAAGCGGCGAATGGTATTCTAAGAAATGGGTAAAATAAAAAATGCAACATTCTATGGAAGAATGTTGCATTTTTGCCGTTCACATATATTATCGGAGGGAATCCGAAATACTTTAGGGGTTTTCGGAAGAATTTATCCGATCTTTTTGACAATCTTTTTTCTACAATCGTATCTTGGAGTACACTTCATCCTTGTCGTCCTGGTCGATGCACAGATATCGTTTCGTAATCTGATAAGAGGAATGGTTATAGATTGCCATGAGCAGGGCGGGGGGCGTTCCCTGTTTCCAGGCATGGTATCCGAAGGTCTTCCGCAGGGAGTGGCAGCTGATATTGGTGTCCACCCCGGCGAAGGCCGCTGCCCTCTTAATGATGCGGAAGGCCTGGAAACGGCTTAAGGGGCGCTCTCCCTGTATCTGGCTGCCGAACAGCCAGGAGGCGGGCTCCTTTTCCCGGGGGGTTACATACATTTCCAGAGTTTCCCGGATTTCCCGGTTGATATAGATCTGATTGGTCTTTCCGGTCTTCTGCTCCGTCACGGTGAGATGGGTCTTCCAGGCGTCTTTTTCATAGTGGTAGATATCCCCATAGGTGAGCCCCAGGATATCCGAGATGCGGAGCGCGGAATTCAGGCCGATGACGATCAGCATATGGTTTCTGGGGTTGGGCTTCTGCAGCAGGTAGTACTCTTTGAAGCGTTTTAGCTGGGCGGTGTCTTTAATGGGCTGTGTGGTGCACATAGTTCTCCTCCTCGTAAATTTTTCTGCAACATTCTTCCATAGAAAGTTGCAATTTGCGGTATCACAATCCAAGCTTACCAGCGGCGGCGGAAAAGTAAAGAGTCAGGGGGTGGAGGGATGCTGAGGCTTACAGTGAGCCCGGAAGAATATCTGATGATAAACGACAATATAAAGATCATCTTCCTGGGCGGTTCCAAGAACAACATGCGGATTATGGTAGATGCCCCCAGGGACGTGCACATCGTCCGCAGCGCCGCATTGGAGAACAGCGTCCCCAGCCCGGAGGAGAGGGCGAAGATGCCGAAGTACCATGCGGTGCCGGAAGCGCCGGAGAAGTACCGGAGCCGGAAAATGAGGTAATGCCCGAAACCGGGAAGCAGGGAAACAACCGGAGCCGGAAAGCGAGGTAATGCCCGAAACCGAGAAGCAGGGAAACAACCGGAGCCGGAAAGCAGGGTAATAACCGGAGCCAGAAAGCGAGGTAATGTCCGAAGCCGGAGCAGCGCAACAACCGGAGCCGGAGAGCGAGGTAATGTTCGTGGCCGAAAAGCAAGGCAACAACCGCAACCCAAAAACAGGGTAATAACCGAAACGAGAGCAATGGCTCAGGGCCCGGGTCTGCCGCTCCCGGTTCGGTTACTATAAAAAATCATTGCGATGCCGCAAGGCGGGCAGTGATTCCATGCTCCTCAGGAAGCGAAGCGGAATGGGGAGGGGCGCCCCATAAAAGTGGAGCCGGGACGGCGGATATGGGGCAGACAGCAAGAACAAGCAACTGACGCAAAAGGATTTGCGCGGTAATACAAGGAGGTAAATTATGGTAGTACAACACAACTTAACAGCAATGAATTCCAACAGAATGCTTGGCATCACCACAAAGACACAGGCAAAGGCAACAGAGAAGCTGTCTTCCGGCTACAAGATCAACCGTGCGGCTGACGACGCGGCAGGGCTGGCCATCTCCGAGAAGATGCGGAAGCAGATCCGCGGGCTCACCCAGGCTTCCGCCAACGCCCAGGACGGCATCAGCGCAGTGCAGACTGCTGAAGGCGCACTGACAGAAGTGCACGACATGCTCCAGAGAATGAACGAGCTGGCAGTGAAGGCCGCCAACGGCACCATGTCCGAGAGCGACAGGAATGCTATCCAGAACGAGGTGGATCAGCTGGTGACTGAGATTGACCGTGTGGCCACCACCACCAAGTTCAACGAGACTTATCTGCTGAAAGGGTCTCACGGCGGTGCTGCGGGAAGCTTGAGCTATACTAAGGTGGCGGCTACTTTGTCGACCAATACCAGCACCGGAACTGAGCTTGCCATCAACGAAACGACCGGAACGGCAGCAGTTACACTTAGTAACACTACCAGCCAGACCTTGAATGATGGTGGCAAAGCTACAACAAAAGAATTTGTGGTAGGAAGCACTACTTATATTCTGGTGGAAAGTACGGCTGCAAAAACGGGTTCCGATACTAAGACCAGCGTTAAAGAAGCGGCGGAAGAGCTGACTAAGAAGGCTAATACACAAGGCTTTACTAGTATGGATGCTCTGATGTCAGCTATCAAGCGTGATCACAGTTCGGAAATCAAGACAGTGACATCTTATATTAATTCCAGCAATAAGGTGGAACTGAAAGTAGAAGCGTTTGCCGACCTGAACGATGCCATCGATTTCAGTCTCCATGTAGGTGCCGATTCCTCCGATGACAACAAGATCAACCTGAACATCTCCTCCATGAGCGCCAGGGGACTTGGCGTCAACGGCCTGACCATCACGGGCAACAACGATGACAACGCCACCGGAGCCATCGATGTGGTAGCCGACGCACTGGAGAGGGTATCCGCCCAGCGCGCCACCCTGGGTGCCGTCCAGAACCGTCTGGAGCACACCATCGCCAACCTGGACAATGTAGTGGAGAACACCACCGCAGCCGAGTCCGCTGTCCGCGACACGGATATGGCTACCCAGATGGTGACCTACTCCAACAACCAGATCCTGGCGCAGGCCGGCCAGGCGATGCTGGCACAGTCCAACCAGGCGAACCAGGGCGTTCTGTCTCTGTTAGGCTAATTTCAGGCTGTAGGTTAAGTGAAAAACGAATTTCCGTATGGAATAGATTTCTACGGTGCAAAACTGAAATTCCCTATGGAAAAACTATACGGTGCAGGATATTCCTGCACCGTGTTTTTATTCCTTGTGTTTTTCCCATATTGCCATTATAATGGATATGATGGGGTGAAGTAACGGTTCGGCGACATGTCTGAACTGTTACAGGAGAAAGGGGCCAGCGCAAGTGGGAAACTATCTGAATGCCAGAACAGCATATGACGCCTACCGCAGAGAATGCGGCAGTCCCTATTTTGTGGACAAATCCCTTCTGCTGGACGAGCTGATCCAGAGGATGGAGACCACCGCCAATTATATCTGCATCACCAGGCCCCGGCGGTTCGGCAAGTCTGTGGCGGCGAATATGATCGCCTGTTTTTTCTCAAGAGAATGCAGGGCAGAGGATATCTTCGACAGACTGCGCATCGCCCAGACGGATTCTTACCAGAGCAATGTGGGAAAGCATGACGTTATCTTCATCTCTTTCAATGAGCTGCCAAGAAAATGCAGAAACTATGAGGAATACATTGACAGGATTTCAGACAGGCTGCTTGAGGATTTGCGGAATGCATATCCGAAAGCGGGCATCCATGAAAAAGATGCGGTGTGGGACGCGCTTCTTTCCGTGTACCAGGCATATGATTCCAAGCGCTTTATCTTTGTCCTGGACGAGTGGGATTTTATCTTCCACAGGAATTTCGTCACAGACAGGGACAAGGCGGACTACATTGATTTCCTGAGCAACCTGCTGAAAGGGAAAGCCTATGTCTCCCTGGCCTATATGACCGGGATTCTGCCCATTGCGAAGTATTCCAGCGGCTCGGAGCAGAACATGTTCCTGGAGTATTCCATGACGGCCAGGGAAAAGTTCGGTGAATATTTCGGGTTCACGGAGGAGGAGACGGATGACCTGTATCAGAGGTACCTTGTGCTTGAAGCCAGCCCAAAGGTGAGCCGGGAGGGGCTGCGGTTCTGGTATGACGGTTATCAGACCGCGTCCGGTAAAAGGCTGTACAATCCGCGCTCAGTGGTAGGGGCATTGAGCGATAACCAATTGGGAAGCTATTGGACCAGCAGCGGGCCCTATGACGAGATTTTTTATTATATTGGGGCAAACGTGGATGCTGTGAGGGACAGCCTGGCATTTATGGTATCCGGCACTCCGGTACCGGCAAAGGTGCAGGAATATGCGGCCACGTCCATGAGGCTGTCCACAAGGGACGAGATTTTTTCCGCCATGGTGGTTTATGGCTTCCTTAGTTATGAAAATGGCTGCGTACGGATTCCCAATAAGGAGCTGATGGAAAAATTTGACGATATGCTGCTGAAAGAGCCGTCTTTGGGGTATGTGAATCGGCTGGCTGAGATATCCTCTCAGATGCTGCGGGCGACGCTGGGGGCCGACACCGATAAAATGTCGGAGATTCTGGAATTTGCCCATAATACGGAGACTCCGCTTCTGGCATATAATCATGAAGCGGAATTGACGGCAATCGTGAACCTGGTATATCTTGCGGCAAGGGATTCCTACCGGATAGAGCGGGAGGACAAGGCCGGAACGGGATATGTGGACTTCATCTTTTATCCGGAGACGGACAGTAGGGCGGACGGCATTGTTTTGGAGCTGAAAGTAGGGCATACCCCGGAAGAGGCGCTGCGGCAGATTCGGGACAGGAAATATGCGCTGAAATTCGAGGGGAAAATAGGGGAAAAGCGTCAATATGCCGGCCGCATCCTGGGGGTGGGCATTGCCTATGACAGGGATACAAAGGTACATTCCTGTAAGGTGGAGGTATTGCGGGACGCGTTGAAGACGGATAGGTAGCTTATATAATTAGGAAGATTATATAACATAGAAAGGAATGGAAAAACATGGGCAAGCAGATTCTTTTGACCATATCGATTTTGGTCTCCAACCGTCCGGACACGGTGAGGAAGTGTCTGGATTCCATAAAGCCTTTATTGGAGGAAGTCCCCTCGGAGCTGATTCTGGTGGATACGGGCTGCGGGGAGCAGGTCAGGGGCATCATTGAGGAGTACACAGACAATATCATTGATTTCGAGTGGTGCAGGGACTTTGCCAAGGCGCGGAATGCGGGGCTGAAGAAAGCCAGGGGCAAGTGGTTCCTGTTCCTGGACGACGACGAGTGGTTCGAGGATACGGGAGAGATCATCGAGTTCTTCCGCTCGGGGGAATACAGAAACTATGGGTTCGCGGTCTACACCCAGCGCAATTACCTGGATCTGGAGGGAAGCGTATTCAGCGACCTGCTGGTGGGGCGCATGACGAAGCTGGAGCCGGATGTGAAGTTCATCTACAGCATACACGAGTGTTTCAACAGGGTCAAGGGCAAGACGAAGAAATTCCAGGCCTATGTGCATCATTACGGCTACGCCTACCGGACGCCCAAGGACGCCCGCGCCCATTCCTTGCGGAATATCAGCCTGCTTCTGGAGGAGCACAAGGCAGACCCGGGGAACATGAAGCATACCCTGCAGCTGGCCCAGGAGTACAATGCCATTGAGGAGTACAGCAAGTCCCTGGAAATGTCCGTAGAGGGCATAGGCCTGTTCCGGCAGGGGAAGATAGATAATGAGTATTTTCTCGCTTCCCTTTTTGCCAATGAGATCAATTGCTATATGGAGCTGTACCGCTATGATGAGGCCATCGAGAAAGGGGAGCAGTATCTGCGGGAAGAGAAAGCGGACAAGATGGTGAAAGCCATGATCGCCGGAGACCTGGCGGTGGCGTACATGGAGCGGGGCGAGCTGGAGAAAGCCCTGAAGAACGCGGAATATTACTGGAAGATTTACCAGGATTACCTTGTGGACGATGAGGCTTTCCTGGGTTTTGAGACTACGATTACCAACAAATGCTTTGAACAGCGCAACCGCAGCATCGTCCTGGGGAACGGGATGCGTGCCGCTATCGAATCGGGAAAGGCGGAGGTGGCGGAGAGGTGGTTCCAAAGCTTTGACTGGAAAGAGCCGCAGCTTTTCGTGAACAATGAGATGCTCAAGTCCCTGATAGAGCGGATGCCGCAGGCAGAGGGGGAAGAGCGGGAGATTTATAGAAAGATGTGCGATGTGCTCCTGGAACGGGAGGAGCTGGAGGGCTTTCTGGTGCAGACCATATCGGACTGCTGCAAGAAGCAGGAGGAGCTTGCGGAGCGGATCAGGACGCTTTCCGTCTATGGGGATTTGAAGTCGAAGCATTGGTTCTTCAGGCTGGCGGAGATCGTGACGGCGGCTTTCCTGCCGGAGGCGGGAAACGGGAAAGAGCCGGCGGAGGAGATGCCCGCGGCTCCAAGGCTTTCCGGGGAGGCTGCGGATCTGGCGGCCTGTGTGTGGGAGCGGCCGGAGCAGGGCATGTATGCGGTGAAGACGTACTCCATGCTGGAAGCTGTGGAGCGGCTGGGGGGAGATAACCGCGAGGTTTTGGAGGCAGTGCCTTTTTACCGCTGGAAGAAGGGGATGGAGAAGTATTTCGAGAAGTTCTCCTGGGAGGAGGCGGACTGGTGGAATGAGCGGTTTACGGCTATCCTGGAGGAGGGGAGCGCGCGTTTGCGGGTGTGGAAGGGGCTCTACAGTCTGGCCGGCGCCGTCAGGGAAGGGGGACGCTGGGAGAAGGAAGGGCTGGGGAGAGCCATGGAGTCCGGGCAGGTTTCTCCGGGAGCCGGGGGTCTGCCGGGAGCGGGGAAAGGGCTTCCCGGAGACGGAGACGGGACAGAGGAGTCAAAGGCAGGAGAAAAAGCGATCCGTTTTATCATGGAAAAGCTGGGTGAGTATGCCGCCTGTCAGAAGGCGCTGTGCGAGAGCATCTATCAGGGGGAGGTGATTGCCCGGAAGCCTGACATGCTGCCGGAAGAATATCAGGGGGCATATCTGATCTCTGATTTCCTGAGGTTGGCGGAAGCGGGAGAGTACGGCGGGGCAGTGACTGCAATCAGGCAGGTGAGAAAGCTGCTGCCGGGGCTGGACAAGGTGGTAAAGCCCTGTCTGCAGTGGATAGACGGGGAGCTGAAGCGGCAGGAGCAGGAATCCCGCCAGGCGGCTGGGGAGTTCCAGGTGCTGGCCAGGCAGATTAAGGCCAGGCTCAGGGCATTCATGGACGCCGGGCAGCATGAAGCGGCGCTGGCCGTGGCCAGGCAGATGGAGCCTTTGCTGCCGGGAGATGAGGAAATCCGGCGGATTATCGAGAAGCTGGGCTGAGGCGGATAGCCGGATGGCATGGGAAGACAGGGGCGGCATAAGTGATTGGGAGGAAGACATGATACAGCATAGCGAAAGGCGGTATACATCGAAGGATTACTGGAAGCTGCCGGAGGGGAAGCGGGCGGAATTGATAGACGGGAAATTTTACGATATGGCGCCGCCCGGTTTTGTGCATCAGAAGCTGGTGGCCAAGCTTACCAGGGTAATCGGTAATCATGTGGAGGCAAAGGGCGGCGGCTGTGAGGTCATGCCAGCGCCCTTTGCCGTGAACCTGAACGCGGACGATGAGAAGTGGGTGGAGCCTGATATCAGCGTGATCTGCGATAGAGAGAAGCTTTCGGAGCGGGGCTGCGAAGGGGCGCCGGATTTTGTCATAGAGGTGGTCTCGCCCTCCAGCAGGAAGATGGACTACGCAAAGAAGACCGTCCTGTATTTGGATGCGGGCGTTCGGGAATATTGGATTGTGGATCCTCAAAAGGGGCGGACTACGGTATATCGGTTTGAAGAGGATGTAGCGCCGATTATATTCCCTTTTGGGGAGGATATCACGGTGGGGATATACGGAGATTTGGAAATCAATATGGGGAAGCTGCTGGAGTGAGGGGGCGATTGTCTGCGGTATACGTAAGCCGGGCGGAATGACTGTTGTTCGGCACGACGGCAGGGAAAGAGCAGAAGAAAGAAATAACATAAGAAAGAAATAACATAAGAAAGATATAACAGAAGAAAGAAACAGGAGAGATTGCATGAGACGGGAGCAGAAAAAGCAGATTCAGGATTTTGCGGAATTGCTGGGCCAGGCACATGAGGAGATAAGAAAGGAAATCCAGAACAGGAATCCGGCAGCAGCCATGGATTTACTGGCTCAGTGCCAGGAGGGGGCAATCCAGCTGGGCGGCCTCATCGAAGCTGCGGAAAGGGAAGATGCTCCCACAATTTCGCTGCTGGAATCCTACTGCGAGCTTGCATACGAGATATATGGGGAACTGGGGCGGTGGAGCGGCCTGCCTGGGGACGCAGATGGGGCGGAAGAGCGAGAGTTGGACGGGAAAAAGGCGGGCAGGACTGCCACGGCGGGGGGAACGATGAATGGCGCAAAAGCTTATAAGAAGCTCCGCAATGCCCTGCTGCGGATAGAGGGCAGCATCCGCAATGATATCAAGGTGCGGCTGGAAATTGCCTTTTTCCCTTACAAGGCTTCTATGTGGGATTCTCTGGAGAGCGTCTGGCGGGCGGCAGCGGCGGATCCGGACTGTGACGCCTATGTGGTGCCCATTCCTTATTATGACCGTAATAGGGATGGTAGCCTGGGGACATACCATTATGAGGGGAATGCGTTTCCGCCGGACGTTCCTGTTGTTTATTATGAGAATTATCGCCTGGAAGAGCGGAAGCCGGATATTGTGTACATCCATAATCCTTATGATGAGGGCAATTATGTCACCACGGTGGATCCCAGGTTCTATTCCGGGGAATTGAAAAAATATGCGGATAAATTAGTATATATACCTTATTATACAACAACAGGCGGGATGGCGGAGTCCCAGGCCAGATGTTTTGCATACTATAACGCTGACTATATCGTGATACAGGCGGAAAAATACCGTAAATTTTTTGCGCCGGAACTGCCGGATGATAAATTCCTGGCCTTTGGATCTCCGAAATTCGACCGGGTAATCCGGATGTGCGCCCAGCCAGGGTCCTTGCCGGAGGCCTGGAGAGACAGGATGGCAGGCCGGACGGTGTACTTTTATAATACGAGCATCAACGGCCTGCTGGCGGATACGCCCAGGTTTTTGAAGAAGATGGCGTATGTATTCCGCTGCTTTCAGGGCAGGGAGGACGCCTGCCTGCTCTGGCGTCCCCATCCGCTGCTGGAATCCACCTTGGACTCTCTGAGGCCGGAGCTGCGGCCGGTCTATGACAAGATGAAGCGTTTTTTCATCGAGAACGGCATCGGAATCTATGACGATACGCCGGATATCACGGAGACGATTTCCCACTGCGATGTTTATCTGGGGGATTCGGCCACATCCGTCACATCCCTCTTCGGCATGGCCGGAAAGCCGCTGTTCGTCTTCAACAACTATATTGACAGCGCGCCGGGGGAGGGCGACTGGCGGGGCGAGATTGTCAGGGGTTTTCAGATTGACGGTCAGGACAGATGGCTCATTACCCAGGGGAATAAGCTGTACCATTCGCCGAGGAATGATTATCAGTACCGGTATTATTGTGATTTGTCGGAGTATTCTTCAGGCAATTATTACAGCAGGGTCTTGGAAGTTGGGGGGAAAGTGTATGTGTGCCCCGCAAACGCCCAGGAGATTCTTGTGGTGGGCGACAGGAGGATTCAGAGACGGATCCGGCTGGAACGCTGTCTGGAGCAGTACGGCGCCTTTTCTATGGCATGGAATATCGGCAGGTATCTGTTCCTGGTTCCCATGCAGTATCCGGCTGTGGTCAGATATGATACGGAGCGGGACAGGGTGGAGTATATCAGAGGGTATAACGATGTCTTTGTTGATTGCGCCAATGGCGTGTGGCGGGTGGGCGGAAGCTGTGTGTGGAAAGACTTTCTGATGCTTGCGTCTCCCACGGATAACCGTATCCTGGCCATAGACAGTAAGACCGGAAAGGCAGGGGTGATGACTACGGGGGTGGAGGATTCGGGGGGATGCGAGGGGCTGTTTCCCGATGGGGAAGACTTGTGGCTGCTTCCTTATTTCGGGCGAAAAGTGACCAGATGGAACCCTCAAAGCGGAGAAGCCAGGGTATATGACAGCTTTCCGGAGGGATTCCGATGCAGGGAGCTTCCCAAAGGCTGCGAGAGCACGGAGCAGCCTTTCAGCGGTATTGCATTTGGAGAAAGGTTCGCCTATCTCTCGCCTTGTTGGGGGAATATGATTGTGCGCCTGGACAGGGAAACCGGGGAGATGCGGGAATGGAAGCCGGGGTTTCCCATGCCGGAGAAAGAGAAGAACGGGTACTTTATTTTTGGGGGACGAGGGGTCTTTTTGCAGAAAGCCGATAAGACTTTCTGTTCTGCGGGGCAGGCTGCTGCGGAAAAGGATTCCATGGATACCGATATGGAAGCAGCGGGGAGATGGACATATCGGTATTTCTCCATGCTAGACCGAAAATTCTATAACGTCAATCCGGACACAGAGGAATATCAGGAGATAGAGGTTGTCTTCGATGAAAAGGAATTGCAGGAGCATACGGCTGGTTTTTCGGAAGAGTCGGACTGGATGCAGTATGCCTGTGACGAGAGCGCGTATAATTCGCTGGAGGATTTGCTGGACGGAAATATCAGCGGAAGTTCGTTCGACAGGGAAAGGCAGCTTTGGGCCTATGAAAAGATTGCGGCGAACAATGACGGCACATGCGGCGAGAAAGTGCACGCATTCGTGTGCAAGAGCCTGGGGCTGTAAAAGGGGAAAACAATTTTTGGCAAAGGAATGGAGTTTTCCGGGAATGGCTGTCCGGATGCCTGCCGGATTGGGGGAATAGACTATGAAATGGGAGCATTATTATGATAAAGGTGATTACGTACGGGACATTTGACCTCTTCCACGAGGGGCACTACCGCCTGCTGCAGAGAGCCAAGGCCCTGGGGGATTATCTGATTGTGGGCGTGACTACGGAAGCCTACGACAAGACCAGGGGAAAGCTGAACGTGATAGATTCCCTGGTGACCCGTATCGAAAATATAAAAAAGACAGGCTTCGCGGATGAAATCATCATCGAGGAGACGGAGGGGCAGAAGTTCAACGATATCAAGAGGCTGGGCATTGACATCTTCACTGTGGGATCCGACTGGACGGGCTGCTTTGACTACCTGAATGATTACTGCAAGGTAGTCTATTTGGAGCGCACCAAGAACATTTCCAGCACCATGCTGCGGGAACAGAACAGCCATATCCAGAGAATCGGCATCATAGGGACGGGCAGGATTGCGGGCAGGTTCATGCCAGAGGCGAAGCTTGTCAGCGGCATCAGCACCCAGGGGGTATATAATCCCCATTGGGACAGCGCGGTGAGATTTGCCGACAGATGGGAAATCGATGCCTATGCGGATATGGAGGAATTCTTCGCGGCTGTGGACGTGGTGTACATCGCTTCGCCCCATGAGACCCACTACGGATATATCAGGGCGGCTCTGGAGCATGGAAAGCATGTGCTCTGCGAGAAGCCCATGGTGCTGGAGCGGGCCCAGGCGGAGGAGCTGTTCCGGCAGGCAAAGGAGCGGGAGCTGATTCTCTTCGAGGGAATCAAGACAGCGTACTGCCCGGGTTTCCAGAAGCTGCTGGGAATCGCCTGCAGCGGCAGCATAGGAAGCATCCGGAACGTGGAGGCCTGCTTTACGAAGCTGGAGGCGGCAGATACAAGGGAACTGACGGACGCAAGGTATGGAGGGAGCTTTACGGAGCTGGGGAGCTATTGCATGCTGCCGATCCTGAAGCTGTTCGGGAAGGAGTTCCAGGAGATACGGTTCGACTCCCTCAATGGGGAGAACGGGCTGGATCTGTTCACGAAAGTCTCTTTGAAGTATCCCAATGGAATCGCTACGGCCACCTGCGGCCTGGGGGTCAAGTCGGAGGGGCGGCTGCTGATTGCGGGCACGAAAGGGTACATCGTGGCGGAGGCGCCCTGGTGGAAGACGGCCTATTTCGAAGTGCATCACGAGAATCCGGGGGACATACAGAAGTATTCGGAAATCTTCCTGGGGGACGGGCTGCGGTATGAAATCAGCGATTTCCTGTCCATGATTACCAGCACCGAGAAGAATAATTTTAAGCTGACGAGAGGGGAATCCGTGGCGCTGGCGGGGATGATGGAGAGGTTCCTGGGCCAGGCCGGGCGGTAGAACGGGATAGGGAACATAGAATGAATAGAACATATTAAAGACGCAGAAGAGGAGTCAGTTCATGAAAATATGGGCGCACAGGGGATGCAGCCAGATGTATCCCGAAAATACGATACTGGCATTTGAAAAAGCGGCTGCAATTGAGGGCCTGGCGGGAATCGAACTGGATATCCAGCTCTCCAGAGACGGGCATATGGTGGTATGCCATGACGAAAGGGTAGACCGGACGACGGATGGCATCGGGGAAGTCCGCGGCTTCACGCTGGCGGAGCTGAAAGGCCTGAGGATAGAGGCGGGAGGCGGCAGGACAGAGCGGATTCCCACCATAGAGGAGGTTCTGGATTTGCTGGAGCCGAAGTTCGCCGGAGGCTTCAAGCTGAACATAGAGCTGAAGAACAGCAATTTCCCCTATGAGGGGATGGAAGAGCGCATAGTGGAACTGGTACAGGAAAGAGGGCTGCAGGGAAATGTGATATACTCTTCTTTCAGCGCGTTGTCTCTGGAGAAGCTTCGCAGGATTGACCCAAAGGCCGAAATCGGGATGCTGGATACCAAGGTTTCGGACTGCCTTTTCAAGCTGAAAGGCAGCTGCGGCGCCAATGCGCTCCATCCGTTCTGGCGGGGGATAGACCTGCCTGCGGAGCAGCTGCGGGGCTATGCGGTGAGGGCATGGCTTTCCGGGCATCTGTATCCGGAGAGGCCTACGGGCGCAAGGCTGGATCTGGCGGCGCTGGAGGGGAGGGGGATTACGGATTTGTTCTTGAATGAGCCGGAGGTGTACTGTTAAAGAAAAGGAAGATACCGTCAGGAATACTCTTAAGCGGATTGAGGAAAGGTAATAGCTGGTCATGGAGTGATTCGTGATTGCAATAAAGAGACGAGCATGTTATAATTTTGAAATAAGAAAGGGGGGGATATCCCATGGACAGCGATAAGAAAAATAAGTATATGGAAATGCTTCTGAATGCTTACAATAAAGGATTGCTCAGAATAATTTGGAGCACATCAGGTTTTTCACTGGGAATTGAAACAGAAAAGAGGGATTTTATCCCTGAATTGAGCGAAAAGGCATTTGTTGATTATGTGTTTTCTGTTATTAAAATTGTGATTGATCTTGCGGAAGGCAGAAATGTAGACGATATATCGGAAGAGGATTTGGAAGTCGCCAGGGCAATTTATGAGCAGGAGGATGACTTGAAAAATCATCTTTATATAAAGAAGCACAGCAAAATTCATTGCTTTAAATTGTTGGAAAGCCAAATTATCAGTTACAGGAATGATGAAAATCCTAAAGAAACAGAGGCTGTTTCAGCCATATTGAAGTTATCCACGGAGAATGGGGATGATGAGTCGTCAAATGCTTTTGAGGTTTCAGGAAGGGACTTGGAATATATCATAAAATATTTAACAGAACTTAAAGAAAAAATGGATTCAATCTGATGGAGGAAAGATGGCAGAGCTATTAATGAAGAATTTTGATACTGTTTTTCCGGAGCTGTACAGGTATACATATAAAATGGAAAAAGAATATACATCCGGTTTAAGCAGTAAATATCAGACATATAATAATACTATGAAGACTGATATTATATATTTGAAAAATGAACCCGGAAATGGCAGGGATATAAAACGGTACTTTGCCGAAATTGCTCAAAAATTTAATGAAATTCAGAGTAGCAGTGCAATTTTAGGGGGTATGCCGACAATAAAAGGAACCAGAATACCTGTCAGTCTGATGGTTGCCTGCTTTAAAGATGAAATGACTGTTCAGGAGATATGCGAGGAATACAATCTGACGCGGGATGAGGTTGAAAAGTCTATGGAGTATACAATGGAAATCTTAGATACTCCATATCAGGAAGGCTTGGAATGAAAGTATTGTTAGACGAAAATATTACTCAAAAGTCAATACCTGTTTTAGAAAAATACGGACATAATGTCATTCATGTATTAGACAGGTATAGTGCTGGGGAAAGCGATGAAACTGTATTTCAGCTTGCACTGAATGAACGGCGTGTATTAATAACATTAAATGGAAAAGACTTCATTATCTTTATTCCGCCTGTTGCTGATTTGCCGTTGCATTATGGTCTGATATGGCTGAGAGGATTTCAGGTAACAAAAAAGAGTTACGAAAAAGTGATGGATATCATAGGCAGCTTTTTGGAAATCGAGGGCGATTCCGTAAAAAATACATATTATGCCATGAAAAAGAACAATGATTCTTATGACATAGTCAAACGATTTCCAGTAACGAAATTCCGTATGGTATCTGATCCGTGCAAATCTTAAAAATCCGCCCTTTCCATGGTAAAGAATCAGGATATACAGGCCGATATAACTTCTAGAGCATTTTCCAACAATATATAAAGTGAATATCGCAGCAGGGAAGCATTAAGAGATTGCATGGAAGCAGGAGAATGACGGAACCTATTGTTGCTTGTGCAATGATGGGTTTTTTTGTAAGTTGATTTTAAGGTATATATATTTTATTATATAATAAACAAATGAGCCGAACCGCTCAATAGAAAGCAAAGGCAGAACGGAGACAGAGACAGTGAACTATGCAATCATACTTGCCGCCGGGGTAGGCCAGCGTATGCGGAACAGCGGACTGCCCAAGCAGTTCCTGAAACTGATGGGCAAGCCCATTATTGTCTATACACTGGAAAAATTTGAAGAGTGCAGGGAAATCGACCGAGTGATCGTGGTCTGCCATGGAAGTTATGTGGAGCATATGAACAGCCTCATTGCGCTGTACCGTATCAGTAAGGCGGATAGAGTAATCGTAGGGGGCAGCGACAGGCAGAACAGCTTGCAGAAAGGCCTTGGCACCGTAGTAGAAGAGGGCGGGAAAGAAGACGATATTGTGGTAATACATGACGGCGTTCGGCCGCTGGTGGATCCGTCCATCCTCCATGAGAACATACGCATCGCCAGGCAGCATGGCTGTGCCGTCACGGTACATCCGGTGACGGAGACCGTGGTGATAACGGATGCGGAGGATGCAGGCATGGATGATTTTAAAAAAAGGGAAGATACCTATTCCATGACGTCGCCCCAGACGTTCCGGCTGGGCAGTATCCTGGACGCATACCGGAAGACAGAGATAGCAGGGAACCAGGCCCTTCCCCTGCTGGATGCCGCCATGGTGTATGCCAGGGCAGGCGGAGAGGTTCATTTGGTGAAAGAACAGGGCGTGAACATCAAAATCACCACGCCGGAAGATTATTACTTTTTAAAGGCCATGCTGGAGCTGGAGGAAAACAAATTCGTGTTCGGCCTGTGATAGAGACATGCGATATTGTGGGATTCAGCCGGAAAGCAAAATCTGCGGGATGCGACGTGAGGAGTGAGACCATGGTGGAACAGAGGGATATAGATATCATAATGAATAATCCCATAGACTGGGAGAGGTTCAGAAATAAGACGGTTCTGGTCACGGGAGCTACCGGAAGGCTTGGAATGTATCTTGTAGAGGCTGTCAGTAAAGCCGATATTGACTGGAACCTTAATGTCACAATCATCGCGCTGGCAAGAAATGGGAAGAAGCTGGAGAGAGTGTTCGGTGAATCCTTAAAACTGCCCAATGTCCATACACTGGTACAGGACATCACGGAACCGATCAGATGGGACGGAGCTGTGCATTACATTTTCCACACGGCAGGGGCGGCCAGCCCCATGGACTTTACCAATGAGCCGGTGGACACCCTCTGGGGGCATGTACAGGGGACGCGGAACGTGCTGGAGCTTGCCAAAGAGAAGAAAAGTGAGAAAGTTCTTTATGTATCTACCGTCGAAATATACGGTGAGTGGAAGCGGGAAGAAGGGATTCGGGAGGATGACATGGGAGCTCTCCACTGTGACGGAGCCAGAGCCTGTTATCCGGAGGCAAAGCGTATGTGCGAGACTATGTTGGCGTCTTATGAGGCGCAGTACGGCATCCCCTATGTGGGAGTCCGGCTCTGCCATACATTCGGCCCGGGGATATCCCTGGAGGACGGGCGGGCGTTTTCGGAGTTCCTCCGGAATGTGATAAAGGGGGAGGACATCGTGCTGCAGTCGGACGGCAGCGCGGTGCGCACCTACACTTATGTGGCGGATGCCATCGGCGGGCTGCTGCTGGCATTTACGAAAGGAAGAGAACATTATTACAATATTGCGAACTTAGATAATCTGATCAGCATCCGGGATTTGGCGGAACTGATTGCCGGGCTGGATGCCAGGGGCAGGGTGAAGGTGCGGTATGCCAACCAGGAGGAGCAGAAGCTGCAGTATCTGCCTTTTAAGCTGGGCATCATGAACGTGGACAGGATCATGGGCATCGGTTGGCATCCGCAGGTGGGGCTGGAGGACGCGTTCCGGTATACGCTGGAGTCCTTTCAGCAGAGGAGCGGGAGTTGAGGAAGCTGAGGGAGAGGAAAAGCGGGAACAGGGAAGAGCTGCGTTGAAGAAGCGGGTGTAGAGATGTTATGGAACCTGGGGAAGGAAAAGAAGCAGTGCAGAGATGTTGCTGAACCTGGGGAAAGAGGAAAAAGAAGCAAGGCAGGATGTTGCTGAATCTGCCGAAAGAGAAAGGCGGGAGCAGGAATAAACGAAGAAGCGCGGTATATACAAAAAAGAATATGGAAAGCGAGACTTCAGAGCGTCCCGTTCTATCTCTGCAGAATCTTTCCCATTCGCAGAAAGAAAATCGTCTTTTGCTGCATAGAGGGAACTACCGGCTATACCTGCAACCCCAAATATATTGCAGAGGAATTTATCCACCGGAATGAGGGGTATGAGCTGGTATGGCTGGTGAATGATACCACAAAGCGATTTCCCGGGGAAATAAAGGTTGTCCGCAATACACTATGGAACAGGGCATACCAGCTGTCAACGGCGCATTTTTGGATTGATAACAGCAGAAAGCAGCTGGAAGCCAGGAAGCGCAGAGGGCAGATTTACATCCAGACCTGGCATGCAAAGCTGGGATTCAAGCCCACTTGCCTGGACAGAGGGGCATCCTTTTCCAGAATCGCATACTTGGTCAGCAAGCACGATTCGGACATGATAGATTATGTGCTGTCCAATTCAAAATGGTACGATGACACGCTTCCCACAGGGATGATTTATAACGGGCCGGTACTACGGACAGGTTCGCCGCGGTGCGACATCCTGGTCAATGACAGGACTGTGGCAAGGAAGAAAGTAAGGGAAGACTATCATCTGGAAAAGGACGCGAAGATACTCATGTATGCGCCCACGTTCCGAGGAGGAAGCCAGGGGACGGACAGGGCGATTGCGGTAAACCAGGGGTTCCCGGATTTCGGGCGGCTGCTGGCGGCATTGGAGAAAAGGTTTGGCGGGACATGGTATCTGTTCTTACGGCTGCACCCGCAGCTGGTGGCCCGGAACATGGACAGGGGAGCGGAAGACGGCGGGACTGAGGAAAGGCATTCCGATGGCAGGAAGAAAAGAATCGTGGATGTGAGCCGCGTGGACGACATGTATGAGATATTGGCCGGATGCGACGCCTTTATGACGGATTATTCCAGCGCGGCCTTCGACGCGGCCGTGATGAAGATACCAGTGTTCCTGTATGCGGATGATTATGGGGAGTATGAGGCGGAGCGGGGGAGGCTGCTGTGGGATTTGAGGAAGATGCCGTTCCCGCTGGCGTTGGATGACGAGGAGCTGGAGGGAAAGATTGTAGGATTTCAGGAGGCAATGTATCTGGATGGGGTGGAAACGTTATTTCGGGAAACCGGGATGGTTGAGGATGGGAATGCCGCGGGGAGGGTGGCGGATGTCGTCTGCCGGAATTGCTGATATACCGTGCATTGAAATTTGAGATTGAAGTGTATAGGGAAATGTGATAAGATGTATGCGGGCTGGGAGACCAGCTTAAGGTGTTGCCTAAATGGTTAGCGGTTCGCCTTTCGCCAAAATGAGTACATTTTGAGAACTTCCTGTATCTGGGAGGTGGTACATAGTGGAAAATAAGACGGAAGGATATATAATTGGTGTTAGATACTGTCTTGAAGATTGTCAGCATTATCTCCACGGTTGTAAATGTGATTACAAAAGTGGCTGATGTGCGGCAGAAGACAAAAGATAAACATCAAAAAAGCAACCGCGACGCCCAAGTTTAAGTTGCTTCTTTGATACCCAACTAATGATAAAGGCGAACCGTTGATATATGGGTGACACCTTTTACAAGAATATTGTAGCATTGGCGGTGGAGAGTGTCAAGAGAGAACTTTTGTCTGATATTTGGGAGCTCGCTTTACTTCTATAATTATCGTAATGTAGATGTTTGTATTATAATACAAAGGTTTATATATTTTATTATATTAATTAGCATTTGTGGAGAAATAAAGGATAGTGACATACTTTAGTATTGATAAAATAATAGTTGAAATAAGAGCTGTTATGAAAGGATTAGGGGCTTTTTATGATTGATATAGAAAATAAAATAGCGAATGACAAAAAAAGATATTTGGATTTTTGGGAGAGAAACAGAAATTATATAACGAATGTATATATATATGGGGCAGGTAGAATGGCTAAACCACTTGCGATGTTTCTAAAAGAAAATGGCGTGAAAATAAGTGCTTTTTGTGTTAGCGATAAGACATTGAATAAAAAGGAAGAGGAAGAAATACCTATTATTCAAATAGATGAATTGAATGCTGATAGAGATAGAACTTTATTTATGTTAGGAGTTAATCCGCGTCTTAACAAGGAAATAACAGATACCTTATATAAACACGGATATAAAAATATAATACAGTCTACAGAATATATTAGGTATTACGATAAATATCATTATGATTTCTATACGAATCCAATGATAGAAATAACTACAAAAGTAGGATGTGCTATAAACTGTAAATATTGTCCTCAGGATGTATTTATAAAGAATTACTTCAAAATTGGAAACGAAGACAGATACATGAAGTTTGAAACTTTTAAGAAATGTATTGATAAAACACCTAAAAATACTCTGATAGAGTTTGCAGGTTTTTCTGAACCATTTTTGAATGATGAATGTATTCATATGATTGAGTATGCAAAGGAATCAGGGAGAAAGATTAATCTCTTTACAACTTTAGTCGGAATGAAGAAAGAAATGCTGCCAATTTTAGAGGATATTGAATATGGTGAGTTTGTATTGCATGTCCCTGACTCAGATAAGTATGCAAACATACCTGTAACAAATGAATATTTGGACTTGCTGGATTTGGTAATGGCAGGAAAAAAACCGAGTGGTGTACCATTAGTTGACTATGCATGTAGCCAGGGAAAAGTGCCTGAAAATATTAAAGAACACTTAGGTGATAACGTTAGGATATTTATTTCATTATTGGATCGTGCCGGAAATTTAGATGACCAATGCCTGTTTAAGAAACGAGGAATATCTGGAAAAATAGGTTGTGATATTTCGAAAACTATTAATCATAATGTACTTTTGCCAGACGGTAGAGTTGTAGTTTGTGCACAAGATTATGGAATGCAGCATGTACTAGGAAATTTGAGAGAAAAAACTTATGAAGAAATTATAAGTGGAAAGGAAGCAAAGAATATTATTTCGTGTATGGATAATCTTGCTGATACGAGTATTTTGTGTAGAAATTGCAGTTTGGCACGACAAGTATGACAGGAAAGGGCAGTATGGATATTTTCTTTTTACAAGTGAATGAATTGAAAAAAAGATGTAGAGAACTGTACATCTATGGTGCGGGTTTGTATGGACAAAATATTTATAAAATCCTAAAAAAAAATAACATATCAGTAGATGGATTTATTGTATCTGAAATAGGTGAAAGCGAATCGTTATTTGATATTCCGATTTATTCAATTCGGAATATATCCTTGGATAATGTCGGAATTATATTAGGGTTAAATAGACATAATACAGTAGATGTACTCAAGCTGTTAAGGCAACTTAATTTCGATGAGAGTAAAATGCTAATCGGGAGTGAGTATATTGATAGAGGTGCAGTTAGAGGGGGATATGATGAGATACCTACAATAGAAATAACAACAAGGATTGGGTGCCGAATCAATTGTAGATATTGTCCACAAAGTTCTCTTTTATCAAAATATTTTTGCGGGAAAAATGATAGAGAAATAATTATGAGCTTTGATGTTTTTAAGGAGTGCATGAAAAATGTTCCCCAAGAGGCAGTTATATTATTCAGTGGTATGACAGAACCATTACATAATTCATATTGCATTGATATGATTGATTATGCTTTGAATAAAGGGCATAAAGTGGATTTGTATTCTACTTTTTCAGAAGTTTCTATGGATGATGTTAAGACAATCAGCAAGCTTCCATTGGAATTTGTTGGACTGCACGTTGCGGATAAAAGAAAATATGCAAATATTATAAATGATGAGGAATATTATCAAAAGATTGAGTTTTTGATTAATGCTAAAAAGAAAGATGGGACGCCATTTGTGAGTGTATGTAATTCACAAACAGAGCCGGATGATAGAGTTGTAGATTTGTGTGAGGGAAAATATGAAATTCTTACAACAATGCTTGATAGAGCAGGAAATTTGCAAGACGAGAGCTTGTATAGTAAAAAAACGCTACATGGGAAAATTTCCTGTAGTCTATGTGGGGAGCAATTGAATCATAATGTATTATTACCAGATGGAACATTATTGCTTTGCTGTATGGATTATGGAATGGAGCATATACTGGGGAATCTTCGCTATCAAAAATATGAACAGATAATGTTGGGAAAGGCAATGCAGCAGATAAAAGCAGGATTGTCAGGAGACGAAAAAGTAAATATTTTATGCAGGAAATGTTCATGTGCTAATTTAGTAGAGGATGTTTGATGATTACGATTTGACTGGATATATGTATAATTGTAAAAAGATGCTCCAGAATTGGGGGTAAGATGATAAATATAATAGATTGTACAATTGAAGAATTTAAGTTACGTACACAAAACAAACATATTTATATGTTTGGCGCTGGAACGAGAGCAAAAGTATTTTATAAATATTTACTTAGAACGAGCAATATAGAAGGAATTATTGATAATAATGGTGGTCTGCAGGGAACGAAATGGGACGTTGACAACCAATTGGAAATCTTCAGCATGCAGATGTTTATAAATAGTATTGGCAATGTAGACAAGTCCTCCATTGTTATTTTTATAACACCCATTTTTGGAGGATTAGAGATTATTAAGCAATTGAATGAATATGATGATGAACTTGAAGGTATAGAGTGCTATGTAGGCAGCCTGTTGTTGATGCATAATGAAAAGAAGAATTTCTCCTTTTCAACTGGAGAACCTCAAATACCAAAAAAAATACATTATTGTTGGTTTGGTAAGACGGAGATTCCTAAAGTTTTACAGAATTATATGGAATCATGGAAAAAATATTGTCCAGATTATGAAATAATACGGTGGGATGAAAGTAATTACGACATATCAAAGAACAGATATATGTACGAGGCATATCAGAACAGGAAGTGGGGATTTGTCCCAGATTATGCACGTTTGGATATCATATATAACGAAGGTGGTATCTATTTAGACACAGATGTGGAACTTATTTCTAATATGGACAAGCTTTTATGCGACAAGATGTTCTGTGGAGCTATGTCGGAGGTATCAATTGCATTTGGGCTTGGATTTGGAGCGGTCAAAGGGAATGAATTAATTAGAAGATGCAGAGATGCCTATGAAGATATTTCATTTTATGGAAAGAATAGAGAACTTAATTTACAGCCTTGTGGGGAATATCAGGCACCAGTTCTTGAAAAAATGGGGTTTAGAATTACAAATGAATATCAGAATATTGATGGACATGTAATATATCCGCTTGAGGTTCTCAGTCCTACGATGCATGGCGAAGCCAATTTTTTTACAGAACATACGGTTTCTATACATCATGGAGCAAATAGCTGGCTTGATGAAAGGCAACGGAAAAGTTGGGATGAGTTCATGAGGTATATGAAATTCTAAAGAAAGGAAAATGTGATGAAGGTTGGAACAATTTTATTGACCTATGCGAGGCCAAAACATACGAAACAAGTGCTTGACGCATTAAGAAACAACACGGTATTGCCAGAAAAATTGTATATATTTCAAGATGGTGAAAAAGAAACAACAAACCATGAAGATTGGTGTGCTGTAAGGAAATATATAAATAGTATAGATTGGTGTTGGTCGAAGGTTATTTTTTCAGAATATAATAAAGGATTAGCATCATCGGTAGTGGATGCAATAAATTATGTGTTGATAGAGAATGACGCTGTCATTGTACTAGAGGATGATTGTGTACCACATAAGCTTTTTATGGAATACATGTATTTAGCGCTTGAAAAATACTGTGATGTAAAAGATATTTATCATGTATCTGGATCGGCTTGGGATAATGATGTTAAAGATAATGGATATGATGCGTACTTTATGGGGAGAATCCATTCTTGCGGCTGGGCTACATGGAAAGATAGATGGGAGTATTATAGTGTAGATTATACGTTGCTAAAAAAGATAAGAAAAGATGCTGGCTTGAATGAACACTTGGAAATATGGGGGCCTGATTTAGAAAATATGCTTGTAGGAAATATATGTGGAATCAATGACTCGTGGGCAATTTTTTGGGATTTGACAGTAATGAGTAGATTAGGAAAAGTATTATGTCCCTATAAGTCATTAATAACAAATATTGGCTATGACGGAAGTGGTGTTCATTCTATGAACTGTGAATTTTATCAAAGGGTAGAAAGTGCTGATAGATTTGAAAAATTTCATCTTCCAGAAAAAATAGAAATTGCAGAAGAAACAAAAAATGCATTTAAACATTTCTTTTCAAGTGCAAGCGCCCTAGTAATGCTGAAATATAGAAATGATATATTATCTAAATGGCTTTATCTTAAATGTAAAGGGCTTGACTTAAAAAGATATTTATTAAATGAAAATATTGCACATATATCGGTGTGGGGAGCAGGAATGTTTCTTGATTTATTGTATGATGAACTATTACCTGATATAGAAATTGATCATATTATTAAATCCTGTATGGATGGATCTGTGTACCACAATATCAAAACGATACCAATTGAGAGAATTGATGATGTTACACAATTATTAGTTGTTATACCAACATATGATTTTGCAGCAATTGCACGTAAGGCAGCAAAGCATTTTGACGGAAAAATTGTTTCTTTATTTAGCTTATTAGATGATGTGATTAAGAGACAGGAATTGGACAGATTCATTTAAAAAGAACAACTTAGGGTATGGGATTTTTCAATTGTCAAGAATAATTAGGCAAGGCATTTTGAAGATGAGATTTCTAAATCAAATAATAAAAAAGTATAAATCAAATCGTTGGCAGATTGCATATAGGATGCACAATTCAGAAACTTTTGTGTTGCTAGATAATCCATCGTGGGGATGGGCAGCTGATCCATTTCCGATTGAATATAAAGGTGAACTATATATTTTTGCAGAGATTTTTTTATATAAATCAGAGAGGAATGGAGTTATTGCATATTGTAAGTATGATGGAGATAGATTTTCTGACTGGAAAGTTAGCATGGATAGACATTGGCATTTATCATATCCAAATGTATGGGTTGAAAATAATCAATTGTATATGTGTCCAGAGTCGTATCAAAATGAAGAAATCGCAATATATAAATTAATAGAATTGCCAGATAAATGGATTAAGGAGGCTGTGTTGCTTAATAATGAAAAATGTGTAGATACAACCTTCTTAAACCATGGGAATAAGAAATATGTATTTGTTTATAAACCTACATTTATTAAGGAGAATGGAACATTATATCTTTATGAGCTATGTAATGGAAAAATGAATAGTGCACGTTATATTTCAGATGATATTTCAAACTCAAGACCAGGAGGAAATATTATTAAGAAAGATAATAAAATAATACGAGTCGCGCAAAATAGTGAAGGTGGTTATGGATTAAGTTTGGTATTTAACGAAATAAAGCGGATTGAACCTATATATATTGAAATTCCAATCATGAGTATCAAAGCAACAGATATACCAGGAGACTGGAAAAAGAAATTCATAGGAATTCATACATATAATCACAATGCAAGTATTGAGGTTGTTGATTTGAAATATGAAGTGTTTTCTTTGGCAGAATATAGAGCCAGAATGAGGGTTAAAAAGGTATTTACGAATAAGTATTAGATAGTACTCAGTAAAGGAGGAAACGATATATGGATAAAGTGTTGGTATTTGGACGAGGATGGTATTATCAAAAAAAAACAATTACTTCAACAAAAATATGAAGTAGTTGGTTTTCTTGATAACTCAGTGGAGGTAGGAAATGATTATTATGTAGAAGGCATATTAGTTAGAAATCCCAATGATATTTTGAAATTTCCTAAGATGAGAGTGATAATAATGTCTATGTCTTTTTGTGACATGTATAATCAATTAGTGGCACTTGGAATTTCCCAAGAAGATATTCTTTTTGGGATGAATGAAGAACCAGCATATGATAGGGAAGAAGAATGGATACATGATTCAAAAGGTCATTTTCGGATAGAAGATAATAAGATATATTTAGATTTTAATACAGTAAAATATCAGATTCTTAATAATGAAGATTATAAGGAAGTGACTTCGAAATATTTACGCAGTCAAAGGGGAAACCTCGTAGAACAAATTCAGCTGATGCCTGTAAAGCCTATTAGCCATAATTTTGGAGTAGAATTTGGAAAGGCGGTTGACAGAGTTTATATTGAAAGATTTATTAAAGAACATAAGAGATATATTAAAAATGATGTGATGGAAATAGGGGATAATTATTATACAAAACTTTTTGGGAGTGAAGTTAATAATTCATTTGTTTTACACGTAGAAGGTAAAGGAAGAAATGCGATTAAAGGTAATTTAGCAACAGGGGAAGGTATAGAGGAGGAGAGTATTGATTGCTTGATTTGCACTCAAACAATACAGACGATATACGCATTTGAAGATGCAGTGGCTAATATATATAAACTTTTAAAACCGAGTGGGGTTGCATTGATTACTGGACACTGTATTGGCCAAATAAGTATGTCAGATTATGCCAGATGGGGGGAATACTGGAGATATACTCCTAAGGCAATGAAGCAGGTATTTGGCAAATATTTTGGTATGCAAAATACAGAGGTGTTTAATTATGGAAATGTTAAAACTATAACAAGTATGTTATATGGACTGTGCGCAGAAGATTTAAAGGCGGAAGATTTTGAGTATCATGATGAACAGTATACTATGATTGTGGCAGCATTTGTCAGAAAGGAAAATAAGAGCCCTAACCCCAGCTATGCTGGGGAGAATAGAGCAAGCAGAAGCGGTGAGGTGCTGAGGAGGATATAAGGGTGGGAAAACTGTACCAAGCAATTATAGAAGGGCAAGAAAATATTTCCGTGGTGGGGCTTGGGTATGTGGGAATGCCTCTTGCTGTGGCATTTGCTAAAAAAGTTGGTGTCATTGGATATGATTTGAATCAAGAAAAAATTGATTCCTATAAAAAAGGTAAAGATGTTACAAATGAAGTGGGGGATGATGCAATTCGGGCAACTAATGTGAGGTTTACTTCTGATGAGAAAAAATTACGAGAAGCAAAATTTCACATAGTCGCAGTACCCACACCGGTTAACCAAGATCATACACCAAATTTGGCATCCATAGAAAAAGCCTCAAGAACGGTGGGAAGAAATTTAACAGGAGGTTCTATTGTTGTTTTTGAATCAACGGTTTATCCAGGGGTTACGGAAGAAATATGTGTCCCTATTTTGGAAAAAGAATCTGGATTGACCTGTGGGGAAGATTTTAAAGTGGGCTATTCTCCTGAACGTATCAATCCAGGAGATCATATACATCGTTTGGAAAATATTCAGAAAATTATTTCTGGTATGGATAAAGAAACAACAGAGGAGATACGGTTGGTTTATAATCTGGTTATCGAGGCAGGAACCTATCCGGTATCTACGATTCGTACAGCTGAGGCTATTAAAATTTCAGAAAATAGCCAACGGGATATCAATATTGCATTTGTAAATGAGTTGGCAATCATTTTTGACAAAATGGGGATAGATACAAATGAAGTTGTAGATGGTATGAATACAAAATGGAATGCATTGGGGTTTAGGCCTGGACTTGTGGGAGGGCATTGCATAGGCGTTGATCCTTATTACTTCACATATGAGGCAGAAAGTTTAGGGTATCATAGTCAAATTATTTTGTCAGGACGAAGAGTAAATGACGGAATGGGAGTATTTGTTGCAGATAGTACTATAAAACAGATGATTCTTGCAGGGAAAGCACCAAAGGAAAGTACAATTATTATTTTTGGACTTACATTTAAGGAGAATTGCCCAGATATAAGAAATAGTAAGGTCATAGATATCGTTCGGAGACTGGAAGAATATGGAATACATCCGATTTTGGCAGATCCCTGGGTAAAGCCTGAAGAGGCGAAAAAGGAATATTCAGTAGAATTGTTACCAGTAGAAAGAGTGAGAGATGTTGATTGCGTTATTTTAGCAGTTGCACATGATGAATTTAAAAAGTTCTCATGGGAGGATTTTGAGCAGATGTATAAAAAAGACCTAGCAGGCACTCAGAGGATACTGATAGATGTAAAAGGGATGTGTAATAAGGCAGAGGCGCAGGAGAGGAAGTACAGATATTGGAGATTATAGGAAATCAGCTGACACCCTAGTAATGATTGGACGGGAGATTGGAATTTACCAGAGATGCAGGTAACCTTGGTGGACATGGGAGGTTTGGGGCTATAGAAGGATAAGGATGTACAAAGGCTATGCAGAAAAAGCCAGAACATTCTGGTTCGTGTACCCTACCTTTCTTGATTCTTTGTTGGAGAATCATTTGACAGAATAGGGAGGATGTATGGATAGTGTAAAGGAGTCGGGTAAAAATAGAAAAGGATTTCTTCGAGATAATTCAAAATGTGAATTCTGGGGAACGAAATATGGAGGGTTTTATATACCGAAAGACTTTGGGAAAGGGATAGTATATTCTTTTGGAATTGGAGAGGATTTGTCTTTTAGCGAAGAGGCCATTCGACATGGTAATGAAGTATATGCGTTTGACCCAACGCCAAAAGCAATTAAGTTTGTTGAAAACCATATTTTATTTTCAAATTCAAAATTTCATTTTTTTCCATACGGTATTTCTGATTGTAATGGGAAGGAAAACTTTTATTTGCCAATTAGACCAGATTTCGTTTCTGCATCAACGATAAAACATAAGAATGTGGATGTTGCGTATCCAATCTGTGTAGAGATGAAAAATATACGGACGATTATGCATGAATTGAAACATAAGCAGATTGACATTCTTAAAATGGATATTGAAGGTTCTGAGTTTAAAGTAGTTGAAGACATGATGAATCCTGAATTGGACCCAGTTCAAATTAGATTGTGCTGCTTGGAGACACATGGACGTTTTTTTGAAAATGGAAAAGATATTGTTGATAAAATGTATAGTATAATGTATAGAAATGGATTTAATGATTTGTATGGAACGGATGAAGAGCCTACTTTTGTAAAGAATTAAAGGAATACCAAGGACTGTTCTCAAGACTTGGCCAAAAGATTATGGGAAAAGGTAAATATGGATATTGCAGTAAAAGTGTCAGTAATAATACCGATTTATAACGTAGAAAGATATATAGAAGAATGTTTAGAAAGTGTTACATTTCAGAAATTGAAAGAAATAGAAATAATATGTATCAATGATGCGTCTACAGATAACTCGGAAGAAATAGTCCGAAGGTATATAGAATGTGATAAGCGTATTGTATTAATGAGGAATGACTGCAATCGTGGTTTGGCATATACAAGAAATGTCGGCTTATCTGTTGCAAAGGGGAAATATGTATATTTTTTGGATTCCGATGACAAAATTTCTTTGGATGCATTAAGTAATCTTTATGAGTACGCAGAAACTAATCAGGTCGATGGTATTTTTTTTGATGCTTCTTTATTGATAGATGATTCAATGCTGGAATATGAGAATGTATATCAATTGTATCAAAGAAGTGGAATCTCAGAAAATGTGCAGAGTGGAAAACAGCTGTTGCACCAATTCCTAAAAAATAATAATTTTCAGGCATCAGTGCCACAGCAATTTTGGAGTAGAGCTTTTTTGGAAAAAAATAGAATTAAGTTTTTTGATGGTATTTTACATGAGGATGAATTATTTAGTTTTCAAGCAATAACGTTAGCTATAAAAGCTTGTTATATAAAAGAGCGTTTATTTGTAAGACGGATTAGAGCAGGGTCTATTACGACAAGCGGGCAATCATATAAAAATTTAATAGGTGTTTGGACTTGCTTTTATTATATGGTACTCCTGGCTGAAGAAAATGAATATGAAGATAGAAATTTAGTGGATAGTTATATAGCACGTTTATATAATAGAGCAGCTAATCTGTATGAACAATATGGGGATGAAATTGATTTAAATGATTTTGCAAATAAGAGATTAGTCGAGTCTTTTCAAATTTTTCGTGCAACACAAAGAAGGTATATGGCTTATGGATTATTTTCAGAATCACAATTAGAGGAAATAAGAAAACATTCAAAAATATATGTGTATGGTACAGGTAGCATCGCAAGGTCAGTCATTGAGGGTCTGATACATAATAATTTCTTAATAGAAGGTTTTGTTGTAACAAAAAGTTCTAATAATGAAAGGGTATTTAAGGGGCACAGGGTATATGAGTTTAACGAAATAAACGCTAATTGTACGGATGTATTAGTTGTTGTTGCGACAAGCTTGTTGCATCAAAACAATATTATTAGTTTATTAAAAAAACATAAAATGCAATATATATGTTGGCAAGATAATCATTAAGTATTATTTAGGTTCCCTTGAGTTATTTAGGGAATGCCGGAGATGGGAGGTGGAGAATATAACAGATTTAGTCAGCATCATAATTCCAGTATTTAACATCGAAAAATATGTATCCGAATGTATAGAAAGTATTGCGGCACAAACTTACAAAAATATTCAGATTATTTTAGTTGATGATGGTTCGACAGATAAATCCGGTGAAATTTGTGATAAATATGCCGCATTGGATGGAAGAATAGAGGTTATTCATCAACACAATAAAGGATTGGTGGTTGCCAGAAAGCAGGGACTGAAAAGCGCAAAGGGTCAGTACATCGGCTTTGTTGATGGGGATGATTATGTGGCTCCGGATATGTTCGAAAGGCTTTTGATGGAAATACAAAGAAGTAATGCTGATTTCGTGCATTCGGGATATTTTCAAAATAGTAAGGAGATAATTCCATTTCGAAAAGAAATCATACATATTTCAGAACAAAAAGTTAAAGCAGAATTCCTTAAAAAGGCAATATTTGGAGTGGAGGCCTATATTACGCCAAGTATTTGGTCAAAACTATTTAAAGCAGAGTTCATTAAAAGAAATTATAGCCAGGTTCCCAATGAGGCTCAATATGGGGAGGATTTGATAAGTCTTTGCATCTGTATTGAGGAGGGGACTAGTATCTTGCTGCTAAATGAAGCGTTTTATTATTATAGACATAGAGAAGATTCCATTACGAACGAGGTAAATGGTAGAAATTTAGAGAATATTTTTAAGTGCTATAAAAATTTGAGTGTTGTACTGGAAAACTATGATTACTATAATATGGTTAAAGATTCAATCCTCGAATACATCTGTAGAAACATTTTAAATAAAATAAGTATCTTTTCTAGTGATAAGTTTCGAATAGCGGGCTATTGTTATCCATATGCTGAAGAAATTCAAGGGAAAAAAATAGTTATATATGGCGCAGGTGCCGTTGGGAGGGATTATTATACCCAGATAAGCAGATATACGGATTGTGATATTGTGGCATGGGTGGATTTGGACTCGGAAAAATATGACTATCCATATATAAAATTATATGGAATAGAGGCCTTGGATGTTTTGGAATTTGATTTGGTACTTATAGCGGTTAAGAAAGAGGAGATGGCAAAACATATATATAAACAGCTAATACAAAAAAATGTTGATAAGGATAAAATTATTTGGGTGGAACCTCGAACATATGGGATATTGCCAGAAGAAAATTAAAAGTCAGATTTTTATTAGGACATTATTGAGGAGAAATTAGGTAGAGAAATATTCTTTGTGGGATGACCTGGAAGAATATTTATTTGAGGGAGAATAGCCGTGAACATAGTATGTTTTTCAGGGGGACTTGGGAATCAAATGTTCCAGTATGCATTTTACAAGGCGCTTAAGTTAAGAGGAAAGGGTACTGTTAAGGTAAACTTGGCGGAATATCGCAATAATGCAGAAAAGCGCAAATTTGAATTGAACAGTGTGTTCCCTAGTATTAAGTTGGAAAACGATGGAAAGAATATTTATTCGAAGAAAAAAAACAGGTATTTAAAAATGAGAACCGGCAGGAACTGGGTTGCGTATATTAACTATCATTTGCTGCCTATGTGTATTTACTTTAAAGAAAAGGAAGATAGCGTATATGATAAGAGAGTCTATAAACTAAGAAATGCCGCCATGTATGGCTACTGGCAGACAGAAAAATATTTTAGCAATATAAAGGAAGAACTAAAGAAGGATTTCACTTTCCAGTATGGGGAACGACAGCTGGAATTATTAAGGAATAAATTCCTTAATGACGAAAAAACAGTTGCCATACATATACGAAGAGGGGATTATCTGAAAAAACCCGCTATATATGGAAATTTGAGTGAGAGCAGTTACTATAAGAATTCCATTGAAAGCATGAAGACCAAATTGGGAGAGGCGCATTTAGTCTTTTTTTCCGATGATATTCCATGGGTGAAAAAGCATTATGATTTCCCGGATGCTACTTATATAAGCGGAGAGATGTTCGAGCGATATGAACCATGGTATGATATGTGTTTGATGTCGAGCTGTGCCCATAATATTATTGCAAATAGTTCTTTCAGCTGGTGGGCGGCGTGGTTAAACCAAAATCAGAACAAAATAGTGATTGCCCCAAAGAAATGGCTGATTGGAAGGGAAACCCCGGATATTTGGTGCGATGGGTGGATTGTAATATAGGCTGGAGGGAATGTAGTGAAAATAGCGGTTGTGGGGATAGGAAAAATATATTTTAGGGAAAAAGGTTTTCTGGAAAAAAAGTATGATATAGCAGCGATTGCAGATAATGCGAAAGCAGGACAATATATTGAAGGATATAATTGTGTATCAATTGGCGAGCTGCAAAGGATAGATTGGGATAAAATCCTTATCTGTACCAGTGCGTATATGGCAGAGCTGAGGAGCCAATTAAATGAGATGGGAATCGAAAATGATAAGATTTTGAGCATCAACGAAATTTTGGACGAGATTCATAAAGATGCTGATATGGATAAATACAATGCGGATAAAGCGGAATATAAAAGACAATGTGTTGAGAAAAGGGCGTCTCTGTTTTTATTTAATAGCAGGTATGAAAAACCGAAAATAAAAGATTACAGAGAGCAATCTGGCGATATGGATCATCATTATTATTATATGGATATCTTAGTGGCCAAAAAAATTATACAGGATTGTCCAAAGCATCATTATGATATAGGCTCACGAGTTGACGGACTGATATCCCATTTGATTACGGCCGATATCATGACGACAGCCATAGATATCAGACCACTAACTGTAAGGAATCCAGGAGGCGGAATTGTGCCGCTTGAATTTATTCAGGCGGATGCAGTGACATTGACAGAAATACAGGATAATTCTATCGCGTCCTTGTCGTCTTTACATGCGGTTGAGCATTTTGGATTAGGGCGATATGGGGATGTGATAGATACAGATGCGTGCTATAAAGCGATGAAAACCATGCAGAGGGTTTTGGCTTGTGGAGGCAAATTGTACTTTGCAGTGCCTGTTGGAAAAGAAGACCGACTGTATTTCAATGCGCATAGAGTTTTTCGGCCTGATACATTATTAGAATGCTTCGACCAATTGAAAGCTGAAGAAATGTTTCTGATACACAATAATGAGATTTTGGCATATACTTCTGCTGATATTGCTGCAAAATCCTACCAACAGGAAGTTGGTGAATATGATTGCGGCATTTTTATCTTTAGTAAAAGTCAGGAGTGGGTTCACGGTGATTAGCTTTGATATTTTTGATACATTGATTACACGAAAGACAGTATTCTCTACGGGGACTTTTCTCATTGTGCAGAAACGCCTTGAACGTGAGAAACTTGATGTTGACAGATGCTTTATTGATAATTTTTTCGATTTGAGAATCAGCGCTGAGAATAGTGCAAGGATTCTGGCAAAAGGGGACGCGAAGGATGAGGTATGCATTGAGGATATATATGATGAGCTTGCAGATAAAACAGGCTTGGCTCCTGCCACCGCTGATGCCATAAAAAGTATGGAAATGGAAGCAGAGAGAGATAATATAGTTCCCTGTATGAAAAATATAGAAAAGCTGAAAAGATACCATGAGAAGGGAGAAAGGATTGTACTTATTTCCGATATGTATCTGGATTCTGCAACATTGAGAAGGATTCTTTGTTCGATAGACTCTGTATTTGAGAAAATTCCGATTTATGTTTCCAGTGAGTATGGTGTAACAAAGTCTGATGGGAAACTATACCAGCTTGTGCAGAAAGTAGAAAAGACCGAAAGCAGCAATTGGGTACATTACGGTGATAACAGGGAAGCTGATATACTCATTCCGAGGCTTATGGGAATAGCGGCTTATTTATCTAGAATACCAGAGCTTGAGGAATGGGAACTTAAAATAGCAGATAGATGTAACGTGAAATATAATCTGGATTTGCAAGTGTTTTTGGGAATGGCAAGATATGTAAGGCAAACCAGAAAATTAGATGTGAATACAAAGATTGGATTGTCTATAGGTGGAATGGCGCTATATCCATATGCATGTTGGATTTTGAGGAGATGTGGCGAATTAAATATAAACAGATTGTATTTCATAGCAAGAGATGGGTACATAATAAAAGCTGTAACAGATAGAATTATAAAAAATCAAGGATTAGATGTCGCAACGTCTTACTTTTATGGTTCTAGGATGGCATGGAAAGATGATGGCCGATATAGCAATAAGAAGAATTTGATTTTTCAATATATACAACAGGAAATAGATTTTTCTGATGAAAATTTTGCATTTGTCGATGTACAGGGAACGGGAGAGACTTTTAATGCTTTTGCTGCTCTATTAGGAACATTTATAGAGCAGCCATGTAGGATATTTTACTACGATCTTTTTAAAAAAAGAAAACTTGATAATTGTAAAACTTATAGTTTTTTTACGAATAACGAATGCGCAATGTGCGAGAGTGTGTGCAGGGCACCTCACGATATTACAATTGGATATCGAAGGAAGAATGGTAAGATAGTGCCTGTTCTGGATTCTGATGACAGAGAAAAATGGAGTAGATGTGGAATTCGGGATTTTACGAGAGGAACGATTCTTTTTGCGGACTACATGAGCAAATATGTCAATGAGATAGAACAGATAAACGTGGAGAATCAACAATTAGCTATTGAAGCAATGGCATATATTAAGAATCCTTCCAGTAAGATGGTAATGGATTATTTTGCAGAAATACCCCATGGAAATGCAGAAAAAGAGGCAGGTTATACATTTGCCCCTAAGCTTAGCTATACAGATTTTTTTAAAATTTTTCTTTACAGAACAGATGAAAGCATAGAGACATTTTATCATGGTTCTGATTTGGAATATTCACTAAAAAGGACAAATTTAATGGAAGAGAAATTTCTAAACTGGTGCAGGAAAGAGAACTTCAAGGGATTGGGAAACTGCATTCATAGGTGGAAACAATATAAGAGGCAGGGGGAGAAAGTAAAGCGAAGAAAACTTCCGAAAATCATTTTATATGGCGCAGGGGACAATGGGAAAAAGCTATTTCATCAGATATCGCTATATGATTCTGGGAGTATTGTTGCATGGGTCGACATTAAAAAAGACATATATGTAGGCAAAGGATATCCAGTGAAGTCAGTTAAGAATATTTTTTTGAAAGAATATGATTATCTCGTTCTGACAATGAGGAACCATGAAATAAGGGATAGTCTGCGTCATATGCTGCAGCAGGCGGGAATCAGGGGAGATAAGATTCTGACAATAGACCAATATACCAAGTATGTATTAGAGGGCAAAAAGCAGGAGGAATAAGGTTGCAGGAAAATGTTTTTTGGGGGGCTGGGAAATTAGGCAAAAAAATGTGCGAGTTATGGGCCTCTTATGGAATCAGGCCAGATTACGTTTTTGATAACAACAAAGAATTAGAAGGAACTTATTGTAATGGCATCGCGATTTCACCAAAAGAAAAAATCAAAGAATTAGTGAATCCAAGGATTTTCATCACTTGCAGCCGAACAGAGGAAATAGCAGAACAACTGCGGGACGAATATGGCTATACAAATATTGTAGAATGTGACAACGTTAGAAAGATGGTCAGGGTTTTGGTTTTAAATGAGATGATAAAACCACAGAATACCTTGTGCAGTGCAAGTAGAAAGCACGATATACTTTTTGATTTGGAAAATGGAATGGTCTTAGGAGGAGTGGAATCATGGACGTTTGAGTCGGCAGCGAAGCTTGAGAAAATGGGGTATAACTGTGAGTATATTTCAACAGATTTCCAGCAGAGTACAGTTTCTTGCGAAAAGGTTGATATTACTGAAATCCCCTATGTCAGATTGGGATGGGCGGCAGGCTTAGAGTTGTGCTGTAGAGAAGTTCTGGCAAATATGCCCTGCACTGTCATATGCAATTTTGCGGGACTTCATTTTTTAGCTGCATGCATGGCCAAAAACGTGGACAGAGAAAAAGTGTGTCTGATTGCGGTACAACACAGCGATGACGAGGCCTACTACGAAGCCTATACAGATATGGAAAGCTACATCGACAAATGTCTTGTGGTCAGTAACCGAATCAGACAGAAGTTGTCGGCAAAGGGATTCCCTGAAGAGAAATGCCGCTATCTGCCCTGGAAAGTTCCCTGTGAAGAGGAAAAGGTACGACCCTATTCAGAAGCAGGTTCACCCATCCGGCTGGGATATGCAGGGCGTATTGTGAAATCTCAGAAGCGGGCGGACTGCTTGGTGGAAATAGCCAAAAAACTTCGGGACAAGGGTATACCTTTCCTTCTGGAAGCGGCCGGAGAAGGAGACGCACAGGGAGCCATGGAAGAAGAAACCCTCCGGGAGGGATTACAGGAATCAGTCAGGTTTGTGGGAGTGATAAAGCGCCAGGAAATCAGCCTGTTCTGGAAACGCCAGGATATCATGCTCAGTTGCTCTGAAGTGGAGGGGCACAGCATTTCACAGGCGGAAGCCATGGCATCCGGCGCAGTTCCGGTGATTACAAATGTATCAGGTGCAGAGGACGATGTGGTTGATGGACAAAATGGATTCATTGTTGAGATAGGGGACATAGACGGTATAGTGGAAAAGATATGCTATCTACACCGGAACCGTGATAAGCTTGCTCAGATGGGGAAAGAAGCTCATGCTACGATTTACATGAGGCAGAAAAACTTTGATTATAAGAGATTTTGGGAAGATTTGTTGAAATGAAGAGATTCAGCAAAAAATGTTCATTCGTGAAGGCAATGGTGAAAACCATTTAGAGGTGAAATAGGTGGCTGAGATATCAATATTGGTTCCGGTATATAACGTGGAAAGGTACATCAGGGCATGTTTGGACAGTATACTGGAACAGTCATTCAAGGACTTTGAAGTGATTTGTATGGACGATGGTTCTACTGACAGTTCAGGAGCCATTCTGGATGAATACGCATCCAGAGATAGCCGGATAAAGGTGGTACATAAGAAGAACTCCGGTTACGGAAATACCATGAACGAAGCCATGCGGCTGGCACAAGGCCGATACATTGGAATCGTGGAGAGTGATGATACTATAGAAAAGGGCATGTTCCGGACGTTGTATGAGACCGCATCAGGCCATGATTTGGACATGGTGAAGACTGATTTCTGCCGGGTCTGGCATGATGAAACGGTTGGCAGAGAAGTCAGGAGACAGTACGCGAAACTGACGGAAAACCAATCCATGTATGACAGGGTGATAGACCCTAATTTGGAACTGCAGTCCTATTTATTAGAGAAATTCACATGGAATGCCCTCTATAAAAGGGAGATGATCATAAAAAATAATATACAATACAATGAAACGCCTGGAGCCTCCTATCAGGACAATGGATTCTGGTTCCAGACATTTTATTGGGCAAAAAGGGCCATGTTTCTGGAGAAATCCTTCTATAATTACAGACAGGATAATATGGCCGCCTCTTCGCACAGCAAACAGAAAGTATATGCCATGAAGAGCGAATTTGACTTTATTCGAAATTTCATGATTGCCCATCAGGACGACAGAAAGGAATTGTACAAAATCTGTTTCCATCTCCGGATGATGGCATATTTGTTCACGCTGTCCAGAATAGATTTATCCTTAAAACTGGAATTTGCCCAAACGATAGAAAAAGAATGCCGATATTTTGAACTGCAGGGTGAGGCAAGCTATGACTGGCTGGATGAAGCGCAAAAATCAATCCTGAAGAATCCAGTGAAATATGTGGATGAAGTAGTCATAGGATGCAGGGAAATAGAAAAAGCCATAGCAGGATATCGCAATATTATCGTATATGGTGCTGGCGCATACGGTGAGCGGGCTGTCATAAGGCTGCATAACTGTATGAATGGAAAGCAGGCTGTAAAAGTAGCAGTCACCGGCCTCGGCGGAAGGACAATGAGCTGTCAGGGGGAGCCTGTATACGAAATTGTCGATTGCATCAAGGACAGGGAGACAGTGCTGGTGATTCTGGCTGTCAAAGAGGGGACAGATGCTTATCGAGAGATGCGGGCTAATTTAAAGAGTCTGCAGTTTAAAAATGTGATATCCATATCAGCGAGGAGTGTGTAGCATGGAACAGTCACAGGATTTGATAAAGGGCATACAAAAGGGGCTTTTACAGTGGTATGATTTTCATGAGGGATGTGAGGCGCTTTATATCGGAGAGAGGGCAGAGCCCCTTGCGGAGATGCTTGTGGAGAAAGGCTTGAAGGTTTTCTGCGCGACATTTCCGGAAGTGCTTTGTCAGGACAGGCAGAACGGATATGGGCACCGTTTCAATTATATCGTGTGTATAGAAGCGCTGGAAAGGGTGACAGACCCCACGGAGGCTCTAAGGGCTTTCCGTGGCATGCTCCGCCAGGACGGGAAGCTGCTGTTGGGGATGAACAATCGCTTTGGCATACGCTATTTCTGTGGTGACAGGGATATCTATACGAACAGGTGCTTTGATGGCGTGGAAGGATACAGGAGAGTATATCAGAAAGCAGAAGATGCTTTCAGAGGGCGTTCTTATGACATGGCTGAACTGAAAGATATGCTCAGGCAGTCAGGGTGGAGCTGTTTTCAGTTCTTTTCCGTCTTTTCAGAGTTAAGGAATCCGACACTGATATATGCAGAAGATTTTTTACCCAACGAGGATTTAACGAACCGCCTGTTCCCTTTTTACCACCATCCGCAGAATGTCTTCCTGGATGAGAGGATGCTGTACGGAGATTTGGCAGAGAACGGCATGTTCCACCAGATGGCAAATGCATATTTGATAGAGTGCGGGATGAGCGATGATATGTCGGATATCAATCAGGTCACCTGCTCTATGGACAGAGGAAAGGAGAATGCCCTATTTACGATTATCCGCAAGTCTGGAATCGTGGAAAAGAAGCCTGCGTACACGGAGGGCGAAAAGCGTCTGAAGGTGATTATAGAGAACGGGCAGGATCTGGCTGAGCATGGAATTTCCGTGGTCACTGCCAGATTGGAACACGGCTCATATATCATGCCCTATGTGGACGGAGAAGTAGCGCAGCTGTATTTCGAGAGGCTGATAGAAACAGATGTAGAGAAGTTTCTACAGGAAATGGATTGTTTCCAGGGGCTGATTCTGCAGTCGTCAGAGATTGTTAAGCAGGATTTGGGGGATGGAGAGGGGGCGATTCTGCGCAAGGGTTACCCGGATATGGTTCCGTTAAATTGCTTTTACACGGGTGGAGAGTTCGTGTTTTATGACCAGGAATTCTGTGTGGAAAATTATCCCGCCAATGCTATTCTGGCAAGAACGATTACCACATTTTATTGTGGATACCGGGAAGCGAACAGGATTATTTCCATGGACACATTGTTTGAGCGGTATCATTTGGCTGAGAAGCGTGAAAAATGGATACAGATGGAGGGGATGTTCCTCACAGAACTTTTGAACCATAACCAGCTTTCCGTATATTATAATCAACATCGAATCAACGAAGGGGCGCTCAATTCCAATCGCCAGAGAATAAATTGTACGGACTGGGAATACAGAAAGCTCTTTGTGGATATTTTTGAACATGCGGATACGCGTAGGCTCATCCTGTTTGGCTCCGGCAATTTCGCGGAGAAATTCCTGACCTTATATGGGAGGGACTATCCTGTATATGCCATTATAGACAATAATGAGAAGAAATGGGGAAATAAGGTAAAGGGGATAGAGGTGCAGTCTCCGGATATCCTTCAGCAGATGCGGAAGGATGAATACAAAGTGCTGATTTGCATAAAGAATTATGTGTCAGTGATGGAGCAGCTGAACGCACTGGGGATTACGGAATACAGTATTTACGACGCAAATATAGGGTATGGAAGGAAGATGGACGCCAGACCTGTCCAGACCTCCGGCCAGAAAGGGAAGGAATTGCCTAAAAAATACCATGTTGGGTATATTTCCGGTGTATTCGATTTGTTCCATGTGGGACATCTGAATATGTTCAAACGGGCGAAGGAACAGTGCGACTATCTCATTGTTGGCGTAGTGACGGACGAAGGTGTTCGAAGGTATAAAAAAGCCGAGCCTTTTGTCCCTTTTGAGGAAAGAATAGAGCTGGTTCGCGCCTGCCGTTATGTGGATGAGGCGGTAGAGATTCCGGTGCAATACAATGATACGAAAGAGGCATATAAACTGTACCATTTCGACTGCCAGTTCTCAGGCAGTGATTATGAGAATGACCCATTTTGGATTTCGAACAAAAATTATTTGGAACAGAATGGATCTACTCTGGTATTTTTTCCTTATACACAGACCACAAATTCAACACGGATTAAAGCGTTGATTGAAAAAAGGCTGATGTAACTGAGAGAAAATGAAAAATTCCGGACAGGAAATCGAGGAAGTCCAGGAGAGGAACCAGGGAGAAAAGAAATCCTACAGGGTGGATGACGGTTTCAAGTTACAGGAACCGCATCGTGAACTCTGTAATTAAAGGAGAATTGCTTGTAATATACGAAAAAGAAAATGCTGCGATTCTGATTCTGTCATGGGGTATACCAGGAGTGGGTCAGCGTATCTATATTAAGGAAGAGAATAGGAAGGTTATATAGTGTCAGGAAGCTAAAAAACCAATAGACACCCCTTACAGAATATGCTAAACTTTCCGTAAACACATTTTCATTCCAGGAGGGCGCAGCATGGCAAGGACAGTTGGCATAGGTCATCAGAATTTTGAGCAATTGATTCAGGCAAACTGCTTTTACATCGACAAAACAGGATTCATCAAAGAATGGTGGGAGAATAGAGATGTCGTCACCCTGATTACCCGCCCCAGACGCTTCGGCAAGACCCTGAACATGAGCATGCTGGAGCAGTTCTTTTCCCTGGAATATGCAGACCGGGGCGACCTGTTCCAGGGGCTTGCCATCTGGGAGGAAGAATCCTCCGACGGAGAAAATTCGCCGGGAGGCGAAAATCTTCTGGCAGGAGAAAATCCCCTTCCAGTAGAAAATCCCCTTCCAGGGGAAAATCCCCTTCCAGGAGAGTACAAATACAGGAACCTACAGGGGACATACCCCGTCATCAGCCTTTCCTTTGCGAATGTAAAGGAGATATCCTTTTCCAACGCCAGGAAAAAGATATGCCAGATAATCACGAACCTGTACAATAAGTACGATTATCTGCTGGAAGGCGATGGCCTGAACGCGGATGAAAAGGGAAGGTTCCACAAGGTATCTGCGGAAATGGAGGATTACATCGCCTCTGATTCCCTGAACGCCCTGTCGAACTATCTTTCGCGGTATTATGGAAAGAAAGTCATCATTCTGCTGGACGAATATGATACGCCCATGCAGGAGGCATATGTGCATGGCTACTGGCGGGAGATGGTGGACTTCATCAGGACATTCTTCAACGCGACGTTCAAGACGAATCCTTATCTTGACCGGGCAATTATGACAGGGATTACAAGAGTTAGTAAGGAATCTATTTTTTCAGACTTAAACAATCTGGCGGTTGTGACCACCACATCTGATATGTATGCGGACAGCTTCGGATTCACAGAGGAAGAAGTGGCAGCCTCATTGGGAGAATATGGGCTTGGGGACAAAATGGCAGAGGTCAGATACTGGTATGATGGATTTGTTTTTGGAGAAAGACGGGACATTTATAATCCTTGGTCTATCCTGAATTATCTGAAGACGGGAAATTTGGGCACCTACTGGGCCAACACCAGTTCCAACAGCCTTGTGGGGAAATTGATTCGGGAGGGAGACCCGGATGTGAAGATAACGATGGAGGATTTGCTTCAGGGCAGGACTTTCTGCACAGAGATTGACGAGCAGATCGTATTTGACCAGTTGGATTACAGAATGGGCGCGGTCTGGAGCATGCTTCTGGCCAGCGGCTATCTGCGCGCGGATTCCGTGGTCTTTGATGCGGAGAGCGGCAGGCAGGAATATAATCTGTCCCTGACCAACAGGGAGGTTCGTTCCATGTTTGAAGAAATGATAAGAGGGTGGTTCAGGGACTATACCCCGGCTTATAATGGATTCGTGAATGCATTGCTGAAAGGGAACCTTCGGGAGATGAACCGCTATATGAACAGGGTGGCCTTGAGCACATTTAGCTTTTTCGACAGCGGCAACAGGCCTTCAGAGGCCAAGGAGCCGGAGCGGTTCTACCATGGTTTTGTGTTGGGACTGCTGGTGGATTTAAAGGGGCAATATACCGTCACTTCCAACAGGGAAAGCGGTTTTGGAAGGTACGATGTGCTGTTGGAGCCTTGCGGTAAAAACGATGCCATTATCCTGGAATTTAAGGTTCATGACCCGGAGGACGGTGAGAAGACGCTGGAAGATACGGTACGGTCAGCGCTGGAGCAGATTGAAAGCATGAAATATGCGGCAAGCCTGGAGGCTAAGGGCATTCCGGCAGAACGGATCCGAAAATATGGTTTTGCATTCCGGGGAAAGGAAGTGCTGATAGGGTAAGGAAACCTGACAGGGAAAGCGGGAGGGCACAATATGGCGCGTGTAGTCGGCATAAGTCATCAGAATTTTGAGCAATTGATTCAGGCAAACTGCTTTTACATTGACAAAACAGGATTCATCAAAGAATGGTGGGAGAATAGAAATGTCGTCACCCTGCTTACCCGCCCCAGACGCTTCGGTAAGGCCTTGAACATGAGCATGCTGGAGCAGTTCTTTTCCCTGGAATATACAGACCGGGGCGACCTGTTCCAGGGGCTTGCCATCTGGGAGGAAGAATCCTCCGATGGAGAGAATCCCCCAGAAAGTAAGAAATCCATTTTTTCAGACTTAAATAAAACTGCAGAAAGTGCTGCCCATAGATGTCCTCTTCCGGCGCTACGGGCTGACCGAGCGGCTGGATCAATGGAGACGGATGGAATGGGAGTTCCTGACAGCCCTGAGAAAGGAAAAAGAACTGCGCTCCTACCATGAGAAATGCAGGCGCAACGCCGAGGTGGTGAACTCCAACCGCCAGCGCATGAACTATTCGGAGGAGGAATATCAGCGGTTATTTGTGGATATTTTCCGCAATGCGGACACCAGGAAGCTGATTCTCTTCGGCTCCGGCGCCTTCACCCGAAAATTCCTCGCTCTGTACCGCCAGGATTACCCGGTCTACGCCATTGTGGACAACAGCCGGGAAAAATGGGGACAGGAACTGGAAGGCATTCCCATACAGTCCCCGGAGCTGCTCAGACAACTGCAGAGCGGAGAATACAAGGTGCTCATCTGCATCAAGAATTACCTGTCTGTCATGAAGCAGCTGGATGCCATGAACGTGAAAGAATACAGCATTTACGACTCCCACAAAGCGTACCCCAGAAAGCGGAGACCCACCATGGGACAACCCGATACGCCGCCCCATCCGGAAGCAGGATGCCCCCTGGCTTCCCCAAAGCCCCAGGACGCCGGCACATGCCCGGAACCGAAAAAAACCGGGGAATCGGGAACTCCCCCAGCCGTGCCGGAGCATGCAGAACCACAGGAACCTCCGAACCGAAAAAAATACCACACAGGCTACATAGCAGGCGTATTCGACCTCTTCCACATAGGCCACCTGAACATGTTCCGGCGAGCCAAGGAACAGTGCGACTACCTAATTGTAGGCGTAGTCACGGACGAAGGGGTCAGGAAGCATAAGGAAGTGGAGCCCTTCATCCCCTTTGCCGAACGGATAGAAATGGTGCGCTCCTGCCGCTATGTGGACGAAGCGGTGGAAATCCCCCTGAATTACTATGGCACCAGAGATGCCTGGAAACTGTACCGGTTCGACTGCCAGTTCTCCGGCAGCGACTACGTAGACAACCCCGACTGGCTGGCAGAGAAAGAATTTCTGGAAAAACACGGAGCCGAGATGGTATTCTTCCCCTATACGGAAAGCACCAGCTCCACCCGCATAAAGTCCCTGATCGAGAAGAAGCTCCTGTAATCCGGTGGCCTGACAGACCGCAGCCTGAGCGGAGCCCTTTCCGTTGGCTTAGCCCATATATTTTGCTTGCGGAATCCTCGCCGAGGCTGAAACAACCAGGCTTTCAGCCCAGCCTTGGCTGGCCTGCCGAAGCAAAACGTTGGTTGGGTAAGCCCAGGAAAGGCGAGACGTATGCTTACGGTCTCTGAAACCCTTGGTTTTACTTGGAGTGGATTCGCTTTTAGACATAGAAAGTTGACGCTACCTCAGACAGGGAGGAGAAAATATTGAATGTGATATGCGCCCCCTCCGGAAACGTGGACACAGAACGCCCGGGACAGGGGATTTCGGACATAGCAAAAGCAGGGTTTGAAAACATACTGCTTGATTTTACAATGTACTGCCCTCCGGCGGAACTGGAAAGCGCCGGGAAACCCTGCGCCCAGGCAGGGCATCAGAACAAAATCATAATACCAAAACAGCCCTCCGCCCCGCAAAGCGGGAAACCGCCCCGACGTCCTGAGGGAACCTGGCTCCAAAGCCTTGTACAAGCTCCCGCGCAACATTCCGGTGAAGAGCTGCCGGAACATCCCGCCGGAAAACTGCTGCGCAGCTGCAAAGAGACACATCTGACCCTCCCGATAGCCACAGCCCCATACTTAAGCAGGGATACAAAGCAAAGAGACGGAAAGGAACTCCTGACCAGGCTGACCCGGGAAAGCATCCGAATCTGCGGCGAGGCGGGCAGCAGATACCTGATTGTGCGCCCCCTGCCCGCCGCCATGCCATCCGCAGAGGCATGGGAGACGAACAGGGACTTTTATCTGAGCCTTGGGGCTTCTGCCAGGAAAAGCGGCGTCACCATCCTCCTGGAGAACCAGTGCCGGAGCCTGAACGGCCATCTGATCCGCGGAGCCTGCGCCGAGGCAGAAGAGGCGGCATCCTGGGTGGACAGCCTGAACGAAGCCGCAGGCGAGGGGCGCTTCGGCTTCTGCATGAATACAGGCACCTACAACCTGTGCGGCCAGAACATGCGGGAAATCGCGGTACAGCTGGGAAGCCGCGTAAAAGCCGTTCTGCTGCGGGACTGCGACGGACAGCGGGAAAGCTCGCTGCTCCCTTTCACCGCCGTATGCGGCGGCCAGCCCCGAACGGATTGGCTGGGCCTGATACGCGGGCTGCGGGAAAGCGGTTTCGACGGAGAGCTGGTACTGGACTTTTCGGATACGGCAGCAGTATTTTCGCCCATACTCCGCCCGCAGCTTCTGACGCTGGCGAAGTCTGTGGCCGAGTACTTCAAATGGCAGATTGGAATAGAGAATACCTTAAAGAAATACCCCTCCATCGTGCTGTTCGGCGCCGGGAACATGTGCCGGAACTACATGAAATGCTACGGTGAGAAATACCCGCCTCTGTTCACCTGCGACAACAACCCCTCCTTCTGGGGAACCACCTTCTGCGGCCTGGAGGTAAGGGCTCCCGAGAGCCTGGCCTGCCTGCCGGAAGGCTGTGCCATATTCATCTGCAATATCTATTATCGCGAGATTGCGCAGCAGCTCCGTGGGATGCAGGTCACCAATCCCATCGAATTCTTTAATGACGAATATATGCCCTCTTTCTACTTTGACAGGCTGCAGAGATATTGAGCGAGCCGCAGGGAGGCGGAGCAGACAGCGGAGAGGCCGCTTCGATTATACTCACGAGCGATAAAACCTGCCGTGATGCCCACAGACTCTACGGCTCGTGAGCCTGGTTCCATGGCAAGTTTTTTGACTGGGAGTATAAGCTGCGGAAACCGGAGCGAACCACATGCTGCCTGCCTGGCTTTGGAACGGAGCGAACGATGGCTTTGGACATTTGAAGCAACAGGGACAAGGCACGGAAAATTTTGTGACTGCGGGCGTAAACTGTGGAAAGCGAAGCGAACCATGGCTGTCTGCATGGTTTTGGAACAGGGGGAACGATAGCTTTGAACATTTGGAGCAACAGGGATGAGAAGCAGGGGCAAGAGGCAGTGACAAGGAGCGGAATAATGAGGATTGGCGTACAGACCAAAAATGTCGTATATGATGACCGCCCGGAGGACGGTTTCCGGAGACTGAAGCAGGCGGGCTTTTCCTGTGCCGATTTCAGCCTGAACGGGTATCTCACCAATATCAGCCTGTATCAGGGGGAGCGGAATGCCTTTTTCGACAAATCCATCCAGGAGCTGGAACAGTACTTCGCGCCCCATAAGCTGGGAGCAGCGAAGGCAGCCATAGAAATCAACCAGATGCACATGCCCTATCCGAACTATGTGCCCGGAGGAACCAGGGAGCTGAATGCCTATCTGCGGGAGGTGGTGGCGCCTAAGAGCCTGCAGGTGTGCGCTTACTTTGGATGCCCGCATATCGTAGTCCACGGCTTTAAACTGGCCCGTTTCCTGGGCGCCGAAGAGGAAGAGTGGAGCGTCATGGAACAGTTCCTGGACTTCCTGGCTCCTATGGCGAAGGAGATGGGCATCACCATATGCATCGAGAACCTGTATGAGAGCACAGGCGGCCATATCGTGGAGGGGCCCTGCTGTGACGCCGGGAAAGCGGCGGAGCGCATTGACCGGATGAATGACAAATACCATGCAGAGGTGCTGGGATTCTGCTTTGACACCGGACATGCGAATCTGGTGGGGCTGGATTTTGAAAGCTTTATGACCGTTCTGGGCCCGCGGCTCAAAGTGCTGCACATACATGATAATGACGGCGTCGCGGATCTCCATCAGATACCATATACCTTCGCCAGGAGCCGCGAGAATAAGGCTTCAACGGATTGGGCAGGTTTTGTCCGTGGCTTAAGGGGGAGCGGCTTCGGAGGGACGCTGAGCTTTGAGACCGCACCCGTGCTGACGGCCTTCCCGGAGGAGATGAAGGACGAAGTGCTGGCTTTTGTGGCGGGGATAGGGAGGCACTTTCGGCGCGCACTATCAGACTGAACTTTAGTAAAAGGCAAATCACATGGCAGATTCCTCTTAAATATGCTGCCATAATAACGGGAAGAACAATCCAGGCCGGGCGCTATAAACGCATGTACCAAAGATAAAATGGATAGATTCTTCCCTTTTACTATATTGAGGGCAGAAGCGGGGGAGGTACAGCATGGCAAGGACAGTGTGTATTGGACGCCAGGACTAGAAGGAAACATACAGAAAGCTTCAGGGCACCTATCCGGTCGTCAGCCTTTCTTTCGTCAATGTGAAAATTCATCGCGCACTATAGAAAAAGATTGCAGGAAGCATCAAAATATGCTAAAATAAGACCCGGAAAGATATATCCAGAACGATTGGAACAAACCATTTACAAAAGATAAAATGGATATGTCTTTCTTTTTTCATGCCCATATCCCAAAACGGAAAGCAAAAGGCGCGCCGGACAACGCCTTGCATCAAATTAAAATGAGAAATAACGCGCTTCGGATCAAGGGAAATTCAGGAAGGCCTCCGAAAGCCCCAAACCGCGAATAAATCCCCCAAAACCCGCAGACCCTAATAAGAACAATCTCGAACAGGGGGCCTGCAAATGAAAAGAAAGCGCAAATCCCATACCCGCATCCGAATCTCAATCATAATCATAGCCATAATCCTGCCATCCGCCCTGGCCATATGGACAGCTAAGGCAGAGACCTGCGCCCACTATACCCCGGACTACGCAAAAACCGACCTCCTCCCCATTCTCCAGAAGAAAACCCCGTCCTCTGCAGACTACGAAATCCTGCTCCAACAGACAGGCCTGGCCCGCCCCGGCGTAGAAGAACTCTACGAATCCAGCCAGCAATGGAAGCTCCTTGGCCTGCAGGACAGATTCTATGCCGCAGCGGAGGTGGAATGCCGCCGCGACAACCTGCTTGCCAGGAGCGAAAGATTAACGAATTTCCGTGAACTGGTATATGATGGAAATCCTCCGCAGCTGCAGGTGGCCTCCGCCGGAATGACAGAGGCGGGAACGCTGTCCGAATTCTATTTTATGCCCACTGTCCAGACCGGGGACATCCTGATCACTTTCAACGGCCATGTCTTCGGCTGGCGAAGCGGCCATGCCGCCATAGTGGTGGACGCCGAAAAGCGCCTGACGCTGGAGGCCATCATGCCGGGCTTCGATTCCGAAATCTGCTCCCTGGACGACTGGCAGGAATACCCGGGCTTTGCCTTGCTGCGCCTGAAAGGTGCCTCCCTGGAGGAGCGGGAGCAGATTGCCGCATATGCGCAGAAGTATCTGACCGGCCTGCCCTACAGCCTTACGGCCTTTGCGGACAGCGGCGGAGAGGGCCTGAGGGCTGTGCGCAGGGACTCTGCCGGAGGGGCGTTCCCGGACGCGGACGAAAAAGGAAGCGGTGATTCGGCGGATTGCCCTCCGCCCCTGTCAGGCACTCAGTGCGCCCACCTGGTCTGGTACGCCTACCGGCAATTCGGTTATGATCTGGACAGTGACGGAGGCCTTATCGTCACGCCGTATGACCTGTACCGCAGTGACCTCCTGGAGCTGGTCCAGCTATACGGCCTGAACCACGATTAAGTTCCATTAAGCCTAATTTCTTAAGAAAATCTAAAATATGCAATTTTCTTGATTAATTTTGAATTACCCCTTGAAAAAACATACGGAAAATCGTATATTATTCTTGTACACTTGATTTACTGCTTGATATGGAGGAAAGAAATGACAAAAGCAGAAGTATTAAAGAAAGAAATTTTGGGACAGTATCGCAGCGTACGTCAGTTTGCTCTGGAGATGAACATCCCTTACAGCACATTGGTGACAGCATTAGAGCGCGGAATCGAGGGTATGGCCTATGGGACCGTTATCAAGATGTGCGACAAGCTGAGCCTGAACCCGGTGGATTTCTCCTCTTTGGAGAGGGACGCTTCCCTGGGAGCCCAGCTTCTGGAGAACCGTGTGATGCAGAATTATGTGAAGCTGAACCAGGCAGGTAGAGATAAGGTGCTGGAGTTGATGGATGACTTCGTACAAATTGACAAGTATAAGGCAAAGGGGAAAAAGAACAAGCAGGATAAGTAGTTGGCATAGCCAGGATAGTCAAGCAAGGCAAGTGGTATGAAGAAGGGAGTATCACGCATGGATGCTCCCTTCTTTGGCAAGATAGAGCATAAAAAAGGCTGCACCGGAGAAGTATTTCCCCGACGCAGCCTTATTTGACAGATTTTGTCAAAAATGTGTACTTTTTCTTAAAAATATCCGTCGAACATCATTCCGCTGTAGGCGCTGGTGATGTAAGGGTTCGGATAGTTATGACCCGGATTCTTGTAAGCTACCATGACTTTCTCCACATAGTCCATGGGATTCAGCGATACCTGATCGCTTTTGCGCAGGAGCATGTTGGAGAAGCTCTTCAGGGGACTGAAAGTCTCATTGATGTCCCGGGTCTGGGTAGCGGTCTGGCGCAAGGCATCCTTGTCGATGGCCAAAGTCCCGTCCTCTTCCAGGTTCAGCCCCATGGTCTCCAGGGAATTGCCGTATACGGAAGCGATTCCTTTCATCTCACGCACCAGCTGCCTGCTTCTGGACTGTGACTCCAGGTAGGCGGATGCCGCCTTGATGAAATCATTGTACCCGCCTACCAGATGGGAGACATTGTCCGTCAGAGACTCCACATCTGTCTTCAATCCGATTTTGGCAGATTGGCCGCCGGAACTGATGCCAGTGAGCTGTACCTCGAAAAGCTTATCCAGCGTCAGGCGGTTGGATGGCGAGGTAAGCTCTTCACCGTTCACGGAAAAGCTGGCATTGGAAGCCTCTCTGCTGGTATAATCCAGCCCAAGGTATTCCACCGCCCCATGGGTCTTGCTGGTATGGTCATCGCTGATGGCAAAGATATAATCCTTACCCGAGGCAAGTCCTGTGGCCTCGGAGGTCAGTCTCAGGGAAGTGCGCCCCTCCGACTCTGCTAAAGAAGCCCGCAGGCCGATATCGGAATTGTTGATCAGGCGTACCAGACGCTCCTGCATCTCCAGGTTCGTCTCGTTCTCCCCCACCGAGAACTGGAACTCGTAATTCATGTCATTGATGTTCACGTCAAAGGAATAGGTATCCGGCGACAGGGATGCACGGCCGTTGCCGGGCAGGAACAGTCCCAGATTCTCCTGTGAAGTTGCCAGTGAATGGACTTCCACCATAAAGTCTGGAACTTCCGGACCGGAACCCTCAGGACCGACATAGGAAGCAGTGGCGATACCCTCATCGGTGGAGTATGCGCGTTTCTTGCGGAACAGTCCGTCCTTTTCCAGTCCTCCAATCTGCGCGATGGTATTGCGCAGACCCCTTGCGTTTTCTTTTAAATTGACAGCATATTGCTGCGTGTCCTTGCTGGTGGTGGGCAGATACCAGGGCTCGTCTTTATTTATTTTGACAATGGAATTATATACATTCCGGAGCTCACTTTTTTTGTGGGTATCGTATTTGGTCAGCGGTTTCGGCGTATAAGTGGTAAGATAATTGTTATATACCGTATTTAAAACGGGTCCCATTGCCAGGCCTCCTTTCCTTGTCTCAAAAGCAATCCGTTGCTTAGGTAATCCATTATGTATAATATCGGATGAAAACTTCCATTCTTTAACAGTGTAACATACAAATTATTAAGAAACAAGAAAAAAGAAACGCACAAAGCCGGAAAAATGCCAGAAAAACATAGGACAAATGCGAAAAAACAGTTGACGGAGGTCAGTTTCTATGTTATAGTTGGAAAACGAGATAAGGTTTTAGGTCTTTTTTTTATGCTTAAAATAAGACGGCGAGTTTTAAAGTAAAGAACATGCGGAGGTAGCAAAATGCGTACAAAAATCACTTTGGCCTGCACTGAGTGCAAGCAGCGTAACTACAATACTACCAAGGAGAAGAAGAACCATCCCGAGAGAATGGAAATCAAGAAGTACTGCAGATTCTGCAGGAAGCACACGCTGCACAAGGAAACCAAATAAGAGCCGGGCGGCTGTGTGGGAGGATTTCCCGCGCACAAAGCGCATTTCATGCGCCTGGGAAAGGGATGGTTGAAATGGAAAATTCTGCGGAAAAGAAAGCAAAGGCCGGCCCCGGTTTTTTCAAAGGGGTAAAGGCTGAATTCAAGAAAATCATATGGCCGGACAGACAGTCCACCCTGAAGCAGTCGGTGGCTGTAGTGGCGATTTCGGTGGTAGTGGGCGTCGTCATCGCGATACTGGATTATATAGCGAAGACCGGCGTGAACTTCATTACATCAATTTAGGGCGAGGGTGATTGCATGGCAGAGGCAAAATGGTATGTAGTCCATACCTACTCAGGATATGAAAACAAGGTCAAAGCCAATATTGAGAAGACCATCGAGAACAACAAGCACCTTGCGGAACAGATTCTGGAAGTGCGGGTTCCCCTGCAGGATGTGGTGGAGATGAAGAACGGTGCCAGAAGGACTGTCCAGAAGAAGATGTTCCCGGGGTATGTGCTCCTCAATATGGAGATGAATGACGATACATGGTATGTTGTCCGCAACACCCGCGGGGTTACGGGGTTCGTGGGACCGGGGAGCAAGCCTGTGCCGCTGACGGAGGCGGAGATGAAGCCTCTGGGCATCAAGACGGAGAACGTTTCCATCGACTTTGGCGAAGGGGACAGCATAGCCGTGGTTGCGGGTATCTGGAAAGATACCATCGGTATCGTGCAGAAACTGGATTACAGCAAGCAGACAGCTACCATCAATGTAGAACTGTTTGGAAGGGAGACTCCTGTGGAGATTAGCTTTGCGGAGGTCAGAAAGCTTTAGAATCAGGTATTTCCCGCCTGAGAAGGCGGTTGGATACAAGGGTGTCGGACATGTTTCGCACACCCGAGAGTGGGAGCGGCCCTGACGTTTGGGGCTGCGCCGGATTGCCGCATGGATTTAGGCGGCTTACCACATTATAGGAGGTGCCAAAATGGCAAAAAAAGTAACAGGTTACATCAAATTACAGATTCCTGCCGGTAAAGCGACACCGGCTCCGCCCGTAGGCCCCGCGCTTGGACAGCACGGAGTGAACATCGTGGAGTTCACCAAGCAGTTCAATGCAAGGACAGCGGACAAGGGCGATGTCATCATCCCCGTAGTCATTACGGTATACGCGGACAGGTCTTTCAGTTTCATTACAAAGACTCCTCCTGCGGCGGTGCTGTTGAAGAAGGCCTGCAATCTGAAGACCGCTTCCGCAACGCCTAACAAGACGAAGGTCGCCACGCTTCCCAAGGCGAAGCTTCAGGAGATTGCAGAGATGAAGATGCCTGATTTGAATGCGGCCAGCCTTGAGGCAGCCATGAGCATGATTGCCGGTACGGCGCGCAGCATGGGTATCACAATCGAAGAGTAACGGCTTTCCAAGACACAGGCCGTCAGGCGAAAACAATTGGGAGACAATGAGACATTGTCGCTTGAACCTAGGAGGGTATAAGAATGAAACATGGCAAGAAATATAATGAAATCGCAAAGCTCGTAGACCGCGCGGCTGTCTATGAGCCGGAAGACGCAATCGCGCTGGTCAAGAAGACGGCGGCTGCGAAATTTGACGAGACGGTAGAAGTGCATATCAGGACAGGCTGTGACGGACGTCACGCTGAGCAGCAGATCCGCGGCGCTGTGGTACTGCCCAACGGAACCGGTAAGACTGTCAAAGTGCTGGTGTTCGCCAAGGGCGATAAGCTGGCAGAGGCAGAGGCGGCCGGCGCGGATTACACAGGCGGCGAGGAGCTGATTCCGAAGATTCAGAAGGAAGGCTGGCTTGACTTCGACGTAGTGGTAGCTACCCCCGACATGATGGGCGTGGTAGGACGTCTCGGTAAGACACTGGGTCCCAAGGGCCTGATGCCCAACCCCAAGGCAGGTACCGTTACTATGGACGTCACCAAGGCAGTGAAAGATATCAAAGCCGGTAAGATTGAGTACAGGCTTGATAAGACCAACATCGTGCATGTGCCCGTAGGAAAGGTTTCCTTTACAGAGGAAGCTCTGATGCAGAACTTCAACGCACTGATGGATGCCATCGTAAAGGCAAGGCCCAGCGCGCTGAAGGGCCAGTATCTGAGAAGCATCACCCTGGCAAGCACCATGGGTCCCGGCGTAAAGGTGAACGTGACCAAGTTCTAGATGCGCAGAGGTTTTTAAGCCTGCATCTTCAAAAAGCGAAAATAGGGGTTGACGCAAGGGAAACCCTTATGATATGATACAAAAGGTTTTAAACCAGGCCGAAGACAGTAGGTGCAAGGGATTCCGAGCGTAAATCCTACCGAGGAGAAGAGCGCAACGCCCATAGATGGGGCGTGGAAAAGTATTTCCTCCCTGAGGCTTCCCTGGGGAGGATTTTTATGCTATAAGTTCGCTGAAAACCGGAAGAATTCGGCAAAAAATCTAACAGGAGGTAAAGAAATGGCAAAGGTTGAGTTAAAGAAACCCATTGTAGACGAGATTTCCGCTCATATCAAGGATGCCCAGTCAGTGGTTCTGGTTGACTACCGCGGGTTGACTGTAGAGCAGGATACCAGGCTCCGCAAGAGCTTGCGCGAAGCAGGCGTCGTCTACAAGGTGTACAAGAACACTTTCATGAATTTTGCGTTCAAGGGGACGCAGTTTGAAAGTCTTTCAGAGTATCTGGAAGGACCTACCGCGATAGCCATCTCCACTGAGGATGCCACGGCTCCCGCAAGGCTTCTCACCGAGTTCGCCAAGACGGCTGAAAAGCTGGAGATAAAGGCCGGTGTGGTAGAGGGCAATATCTATGACGCCAAGGGCATGGAGACCATCGCGAGCATTCCTTCGAGGGATGCACTTATTTCCAGACTGCTGGGAAGCTTGCAGAGCCCTGTCACCAATTTCGCTCGCGTCATAAATCAGATTGCGGAGAAAAATGGCGGAAGCGACGCCGCCTAAGAACAGCTAAATTTCGCACGGAAGAATTCGCAGAGCTGAATTCTTCTTGAAAACGGAATATGCAAACAATAGAAAATGGAGGATAATGAAATGGCTAAATTAACAGCTCAGGAATTAATCGATGCTATCAAAGAGATGACCGTATTAGAGTTGAACGACCTTGTAAAGGCTTGCGAGGAAGAGTTCGGCGTATCCGCAGCAGCTGGCGTTGTTGTTGCAGCAGCAGGCCCTGCGGCAGAGGTCGAGGAGAAGACCGAGTTCGATGTAGAGCTGACTGAGGTTGGTTCCGAGAAAGTTAAGGTCATCAAGGTTGTACGTGAGATTACCGGCCTTGGCCTGAAAGAGGCAAAAGATGCCGTTGAGAGCGCTCCGAAGGTACTGAAAGAGGGCGTTTCCAAGGAAGAGGCAGAAGAGATCAAGAAGAAGATCGAGGAAGTAGGCGCAAAGGCTACTTTGAAGTAATTTTGCCGAATGGAATGAACATCTGGCCCTGTGCCAGACAAAAGGCAGCCTTGTACGGGATAGAAGGCTGCCTTCTCTTTTATATGAAAAATAAAGTAAAATTTCCTGAATTTTCTAAAATTCAACTTGACCCCTTTTACAACTTGTGGTAATATGGATAGTGCACTATTGTGCGGTATTGTGGTGCGTTGCATGATAATGTGAGGCGTTGTGATGCAGGCATCATAATATCTTTTCATGCCTGTTTCAAGGAATGCGACAGGCTTTTTGGCTAGGAACTGTACAGTTCCTTATTCCCTGAAAGGAATCAAGTCCCGTGTCCGCAGCAGGCATAAAAGTGTGAAAATGGTTTTCAGGCAGCGAAGGCAGGCTGCCAGGGAAATCCGGATTTTGCGCAGAAAGAATGGGGTGAAATGTCAATGGAGAAAAACAGAATACGTCCGACAGCCGGTACCAAGGTTACGCGTATGAGTTATGCACGACAAAAAGAGGTCCTGGAGATGCCAGATCTCCTTGAAGTCCAGAAGAATTCCTATCAGTGGTTTCTTGGCGAGGGCTTGAAGGAAGCTTTTGACGACATATCTCCCATCGCGGACTACAGCGGTTCCTTAAGTCTGGAATTTGTGGACTTTGAGCTGAGCAAGAAGGACGTGAAGTATTCCATCGAGGAATGCAAGGAGAGGGACGCCACCTACGCGGCGCCTCTGACAGTTACTGTACGCCTCTATAATAAAGAAAAAGAAGAAATCAGCGAACATAAGATTTTCATGGGCGATCTGCCCCTGATGACTGAGACCGGCACTTTCGTGATAAACGGCGCGGAGCGTGTCATCGTCAGCCAGCTGGTCCGTTCCCCTGGCATCTACTATGCCATCGGCCATGACAAGCTGGGTAAGAGGCTGTATTCCTGTACGGTCATCCCCAGCCGCGGCGCCTGGCTTGAGTATGAGACGGACTCCAATGATGTCTTCTATGTGCGCGTGGACAGAACCCGTAAGGTTCCCGTGACGGTGCTGATTCGTGCGCTGGGCATTGGCACCAATGACGAGATCAGAGAACTTTTCGGCGATGAGCCCAAGATAGAAGCCAGCTTTACCAAGGACACTGCTGAGAATTATCAGGAGGGTCTGTTGGAGCTGTACAAAAAGATTCGCCCCGGCGAGCCTTTGAGCGTGGAGAGCGCGGAGAGCCTGATTAATGCCATGTTCTTCGATCCCCGCAGATATGACCTGGCGAAGGTAGGCAGATATAAATTCAACAAGAAACTGGCGCTCCGGAACCGCATCAGGCATCAGATTCTGGCCGCAGATGTGGTGGATCCCTCCACAGGGGAAATCCTGGCGGCGGCAGGAGAGAAAGTGGATATGGAGCTGGCGGACAGGATTCAGAACGCCGCTGTTCCTTTCGTATATATTCAGACGGAGGAGAAGAATGTCAAGGTCCTCTCCAACCTGATGGTGGATCTGACGGCTTATGTGGACTGTGACCCCAAGGATTTCGGCATCCGTGAGAAAGTGTACTATCCTGTGCTGGCCCAGATTCTGGAGGAGTTCTCCGATGATCCGGAGAAGCTGGCGGAAGCCTTGAAGAAGAACGTCCATGAGCTGGTGCCCAAGCATATTACCAAGGAGGACATCATTGCCTCCATCAATTACAATATGCATCTGGAGTACGGCCTTGGAACCGACGACGATATCGACCATCTGGGCAACAGGCGTATCCGCTGCGTAGGCGAGCTTTTGCAGAACCAGTACCGCATCGGCCTCTCCCGCATGGAGAGAGTGGTGCGCGAGCGCATGACCACCCATGACGCGGACGAGATTTCGCCCCAGTCCCTGATCAACATCAAGCCCGTGACGGCTGCGGTGAAGGAGTTCTTCGGTTCCTCCCAGCTGTCCCAGTTCATGGATCAGAACAATCCGCTGGCGGAGCTGACCAACAAGAGGCGTCTGTCCGCTCTGGGGCCTGGCGGTCTGTCCAGAGACCGCGCCGGATTCGAGGTGCGTGACGTGCACTATTCCCATTACGGGAGGATGTGTCCTATCGAGACCCCTGAAGGTCCCAACATCGGTCTGATCAACTATCTCGCAAGCTACGCGAGAATCAATGAATACGGATTTATCGAGGCTCCTTACAGAAAGGTGGATAAAACCGACCCGAAGAATCCTGTGGTCACGGACGAAGTCGTCTACATGACCGCGGACGAGGAGGACAATTACCATGTGGCGCAGGCCAGTGAGGCCCTGGACGCGGAGAGGCATTTCGTCCGTACTACTGTGTCCGGCCGTTACAGAGAGGAGACTTCCGAGTATCCCCGTGCCATGTTCGACTACATGGACGTGTCTCCCAGAATGGTATTCTCTGTGGCCACAGCGCTGATTCCTTTCCTGCAGAATGACGATGCCAACCGCGCCCTGATGGGTTCCAACATGCAGCGCCAGGCAGTGCCCCTTTTGTCAACGGAGGCGCCTGTGGTAGGTACCGGCATGGAGCCCAAGGCGGCCGTGGACTCCGGCGTCTGCGTGGTGGCGAAGAAGCCCGGAACCATCGATTATGTATCCGCCTCTGTCATCCGCATGACCTATGACGACGGTGAGAAGGCAGAGTTCCACCTGACCAAGTTTACCAGAAGCAATCAGTCCAACTGCTACAACCAGAAACCCATCGTGTTCAAGGGAGACCATGTGGAAGCGGGAGAAGTCATCGCGGACGGCCCGTCCACAGCCATGGGAGAGCTGGCGCTGGGCAAGAATCCGCTGATCGGCTTTATGACATGGGAGGGCTACAATTATGAGGACGCCGTACTGATCAGCGAGAGGCTGGTACAGGATGATGTATATACTTCCGTGCATATCGAGGAGTATGAGGCGGAGGCCCGCGACACCAAACTGGGCCCCGAGGAGATTACCAGAGACGTGCCCGGCGTGGGCGACGATGCCCTGAAAGATTTGGATGACAGGGGAATCATCCGCATCGGCGCTGAGGTCCGCGCAGGTGATATCCTGGTGGGCAAGGTCACTCCTAAGGGAGAGACCGAGCTGACCGCGGAGGAACGTCTGCTGCGCGCGATTTTCGGCGAGAAAGCAAGGGAAGTCCGTGACACCTCTTTGAAAGTGCCTCACGGGGAATACGGCATCGTAGTAGACGCCAAGGTGTTCACCAGAGAGAACAGCGACGAGCTGTCCCCCGGCGTGAATCAGGCAGTCCGTATCTATATCGCGCAGAAGAGAAAACTTTCCGTAGGGGACAAGATGGCAGGCCGCCACGGCAACAAGGGTGTGGTTTCCCGTGTGCTGCCCGTGGAGGATATGCCCTATCTGCCCAACGGCCGTCCCCTGGACATTGTGCTGAATCCACTGGGCGTGCCTTCCCGTATGAACATCGGGCAGGTGCTGGAGATTCATCTGTCCCTGGCGGCGAAAGCCCTTGGATTTAACGTTGCGACGCCGATTTTCGACGGCGCTAACGAGAATGATATCATGGACACTCTGGATCTGGCCAATGATTATGTGAATCTGGAGTGGGAGGAATTTGAGGCGAAGCATAAAGAGGAGTTGCGCCCTGAGGTCCTGCAGTATCTGTCTGACAACAGAGATCACAGGGAGCTGTGGAAAGGCGTGCAGATTTCCACCGACGGTAAAGTCCGCCTGCGGGACGGAAGGACGGGCGAATTTTTTGACAGCCCTGTCACCATTGGCCACATGCATTACCTGAAGCTGCACCATCTGGTGGACGACAAGATTCATGCCCGTTCCACAGGCCCGTACTCTCTGGTGACGCAGCAGCCTTTAGGCGGCAAGGCCCAGTTCGGCGGACAGCGCTTCGGAGAGATGGAGGTGTGGGCGCTGGAGGCTTACGGCGCGTCCTACACGCTGCAGGAGATTCTGACCGTGAAGTCTGATGATGTGGTGGGCCGTGTGAAGACCTACGAGGCCATCATCAAGGGCGACAATATTCCTGAACCCGGCATTCCGGAGTCCTTTAAGGTGCTGCTGAAAGAACTGCAGGCACTGGGACTGGATGTGAGGGTGCTGCGGGAGGATCAGACCGAGGTCGAGATTATGGAGACCATCGATTACGGCGACACGGATTACCGCTATGAGATGGGAGAAGACCGGAAATACGATGATTATGACAATGGCTCTCTGGGCGCGATGGGATATCAGGCGCAGGAGTTTGACCAAGAGAGCGGTGAACTTATGAGCTCCGAGGAGGATGAAGATGAGGATGAGGATTTCGAAGAGGATGAGGATCTTGATTACGAGTCGGATTCCGAAGACTTCGATGGCGGCGAGGATTTTTGATGTCAGCAGACACGGCATTTGAAGCCGCACAGAGCGATTACCGGCAGGAAAAATAGAAGGGAGTGCCATTAATGTCAGAAACAAAGAATGAAGCAACGGCATATCAGCCAATGACTTTTGACGCTATCAAAATCGGCTTAGCTTCACCTGATAAGATTCGCGAATGGTCCCATGGCGAGGTAATGAAGCCCGAAACCATTAACTACAGGACGCTGAAGCCCGAGAGGGACGGCCTGTTCTGCGAGAAGATTTTCGGACCCAACAAGGACTGGGAGTGCCATTGCGGAAAATACAAGAAAATCAGATACAAGGGCGTGGTCTGCGACCGCTGCGGCGTGGAAGTCACAAAGTCCAGCGTCCGCAGAGAGCGCATGGGCCACATCGAACTGGCGGCGCCGGTGTCCCATATCTGGTATTTCAAGGGGATTCCCAGCAGGATGGGACTGATTCTGGATCTCTCCCCCAGAGTGCTGGAGAAGGTGCTCTATTTCGCGTCCTATATCGTGCTGGATCCCGGCGAGACCGGCTTGGACTATAAGCAGATTCTGTCCGAGAAGGAATACCAGGATGCAAGGGAGACTTATGGAAATAAATTCCGCGTGGGCATGGGTGCAGAGGCCATCAAAGAGCTTCTGCAGGCCATTGACCTGGAGGCAGAGGCGGAAGAGCTGAAGACCGGATTGAAGGATTCCTCCGGCCAGAAGCGCGCCCGCATCATCAAGAGGCTGGAAGTGGTGGAAGCTTTCAGGGAGTCCGGCAATATGCCTGAATGGATGATTATGGACGTCATCCCTGTCATCCCTCCCGACATCCGTCCCATGGTCCAGCTGGACGGCGGCAGATTCGCCACCTCCGACCTGAATGACTTATATAGAAGAATCATCAACAGAAACAACCGTCTGAAGAGACTGCTGGAGCTGGGCGCTCCCGACATCATTGTCCGCAATGAGAAGCGTATGCTGCAGGAGGCCGTGGACGCCCTGATCGACAATGGCCGCAGAGGCCGTCCTGTCACAGGCCCCGGCAACCGGGCACTTAAGTCCCTGTCCGACATGCTCAAAGGTAAGACCGGACGCTTCCGTCAAAACCTGTTGGGCAAGCGCGTGGACTATTCCGGACGTTCCGTTATCGTGGTGGGACCGGAGCTGAAGATTTATCAGTGCGGCCTGCCCAAAGAGATGGCCATCGAGCTGTTCAAGCCTTTCGTGATGAAAGAGCTGGTGGCAAAGAGCATCAGCCAGAACATCAAGAACGCCAAGAAGCTGGTGGACAAGATGGACAATCAGGTCTGGGACGTGCTGGAGGAGGTCATCAAGGAGCATCCCGTGATGCTCAACCGCGCCCCGACACTGCACAGGCTGGGCATCCAGGCATTTGAGCCCATTCTGGTAGAGGGTAAGGCCATCAAGCTGCACCCGCTGGTATGTACCGCGTTCAACGCCGACTTTGACGGAGACCAGATGGCAGTGCATCTTCCTCTTTCCGTGGAGGCCCAGGCAGAATGCCGTTTCCTGCTTCTGTCGCCCAACAACCTGCTGAAGCCCTCCGACGGCGGTCCCGTGGCCGTGCCGTCCCAGGATATGGTGCTTGGCATCTACTATCTGACCCAGGAGAGACCTGGTTCGCTGGGTGAGGGCAAGTTCTTTAAAAGTGTGAACGAAGCTATATTGGCGTATGAGAATAAATATTGTACTTTGCATTCCAGGATCAACGTGAGAGTGTCCAAGAAGAATGCGGAGGGTGAAATCATCACCGGCAATGTGGAGTCTACGCTGGGGCGTTTCATCTTTAACGAAATCCTGCCTCAGGACCTGGGATTCGTAGACAGGAGCGTACCTGAGAACTTCCTGAAGCCGGAGGTGGATTTTCATGTGGACAAAAAGGGCCTGAAGAAGATTCTGGAGAAAGTCATCAATACCCACGGCGCTTCCAGGACCGCGGAGGTGCTGGATGATGTGAAATCCATCGGCTACAAGTATTCCACCCAGGCTGCCATGACGGTATCCATCTCTGACATGACAGTGCCGGCGAAGAAGCCGGAGCTTTTGTCCCAGGCCCAGGCTACAGTGGATAAGATTTCCACCAACTTCCGCAGAGGTCTGATTACGGAGGAAGAGCGCTACCGCGCGGTGGTGGAGACCTGGAATGAGACCGATAAAGAGCTGACGGACGTGCTGCTGGCAGGTCTGGATAAATATAACAATATCTTCATGATGGCTGACTCCGGCGCCCGTGGTTCCAACCAGCAGATCAAGCAGCTGGCAGGCATGCGCGGTCTGATGGCCGATACCACAGGCCGTACCATCGAGCTGCCGATTAAGTCCAACTTCCGTGAGGGTCTGGACGTGCTGGAGTATTTCATGTCGGCCCACGGCGCCCGCAAGGGTCTGTCCGATACGGCGCTGCGTACCGCTGACTCCGGGTACCTGACCAGGCGAATGGTTGACGTATCCCAGGAGCTGAGTATCCGCGAGGTGGACTGCAGCGAGGGCAGGACGGAAATCCCCGGCATGACGGTGAAAGCTTTCATGGACGGCAAGGAGACCATCGAGGGTCTGAAAGACAGAATCACGGGAAGATATTCCTGTGAGGATATTTACGATAAGGACGGGGAGCTGATCGTAAAGCACAATCATATGATTACTCCCAGCCGTGCGGCCAGGATTCTGAGCATGGGCGTGGACGGGAAGGGCGAGCCCATCGAGGCCATCAAAATCCGTACCATTCTCACCTGCCGTTCCCATGTGGGAATCTGCGCTAAGTGCTACGGCGCCAACATGGCCACCGGTGAAGCCGTTCAGGTGGGTGAAGCGGTAGGCATCATTGCCGCCCAGTCCATCGGTGAGCCCGGAACACAGCTGACCATGCGTACTTTCCATACCGGCGGTGTGGCAGGCGACGATATCACACAGGGTCTTCCCCGTGTAGAGGAGCTGTTTGAGGCCAGAAAGCCTAAGGGTCTTGCGATCATTGCGGAATTCGGCGGCAAGGCGGAGCTTCGCGATACCAAGAAGAAACGGGAGGTAGTCATCACTAACGATGAGACCGGCGACAGCAAGGCATACCTGATTCCCTATGGTTCCCGCATCAAGGTGCTGGACGGCCAGGTGCTGGAGGCCGGCGACGAGCTGACAGAAGGAAGCGTAAATCCCCACGACCTGCTGAAAATCAAGGGCATCCGTTCCGTGCAGGACTACATGCTTCGGGAGGTTCAGAGAGTGTACCGTCTGCAGGGCGTGGACATCGCGGATAAGCATATCGAGGTCATCGTACGCCAGATGCTGAAAAAGGTGCGCATCGAGAACAGCGGAGACACAGAGTTCCTGCCCGGGACGCTGGTAGATTTCCTGGAGTACGAGGATATGAACGAGGCCCTGATCGCGGAAGGCAAGGAGCCCGCGGAAGGAAAGCAGGTACTGCTGGGTATCACCAAGGCCGCCCTTGCCACCAATTCGTTCCTGTCGGCCGCTTCGTTCCAGGAGACCACGAAAGTCCTGACAGAGGCCGCCATCAAGGGGAAGGTGGACAATCTGATCGGTCTGAAAGAGAACGTGATTATCGGTAAGCTGATTCCTGTGGGTACCGGCATGAAGCGCTACCGCAACACAAGGCTGAATACGGATGAGGTAAAGAACATTTCCTTTGAGGAGCTTGGGGAAGAAGAGGAGTTTGTCCCCGGGGAAAGCGGGGAGGAGACAGGCAGCATTCCGGAAGAAGCCGGATTGGATGAGGTGGACGAAATCGAAGAGATTGAGGATACCTATTTCGAGGACGACATGGAAGAGGACGAGGACTTCGGGGAAGAGCCGGAGGACGACATGGAAGGGACAGATTTGGAAGACGCGGATTCGGAAGATATAGAATAAGGCAGCGGAAGCTGCTGTAAAGGCAGGAGGGTGTGGTTGAGAGGACGGCACCCTCTTGTCGTATAAAAAAACAGATAAGGGAGACGAATATGAAGATTCTGGTAACGGGAGTAAAGGGACAGTTGGGCTGTGATGTGGTGAACGAGCTGGAAAAGCGGGGTATCCAGGCAGTGGGCGTGGACATCGAGGAGATGGATGTGACGGATGCGGAAAGCGTGGACAAGGTCATCAGGGAGGCTGCGCCGGACGCTGTCATCCACTGCGCCGCCTATACGGCAGTGGATGCCGCGGAGGAGCATGAGGAGCTCTGCCGAAAAGTGAATGCCGAGGGACCCAGGAACATAGCCAGGGTCTGCAAGGAATTGGATATCAAAATGGTGCATATCAGCACGGACTATGTATTCGGCGGCGAGGGCACCGCGTTCTGGAAACCGGAGGACGCCTGCGATCCCCAGAGTGTGTACGGCATGACGAAGTACGAGGGAGAGTTGGCGGTGCAGGAGCTTCTGGAGAAGTATTTCATCGTCCGACTGACCTGGACCTTTGGCATAAACGGTAAGAATTTCGTAAAGACTATGCTTAATTTGTCTAAAAACCATGATACAATCCGCGTAGTCAATGACCAGATAGGATCGCCCTCCTATACCTACGATCTGGCAAAGCTTCTGGTAGATATGGTGCTCACGGATAAGTATGGTGTCTACCATGCCACCAACGAGGGAATCTGTTCCTGGTATGAATTTGCCTGCGCGATTTTCAGGGAGGCGGGCATTGAGATGAATGTGGTGCCGGTGACGACACAAGAGTACGGAGCCAAGGCCAAGAGACCGGCCAACAGCCGGATGGACAAGGAGAAGCTGACCCGGAACGGATTTGAGAGACTGCCCTCCTGGCAGGATGCGCTGACCAGATATATAAAGGCATTGAGGGAGAATCATTTCTTTGAGGAATGAAATCAGGACTGCCGTCCTTATGCGTCAGTGACGGCTTGCGCTTTGCTGTGGGGAGTTGGCGGGTACAGTATCTAAGGAGTAATAAAGTGAAACGTTATACAGATACCTTTCGATTTCAGATACTTTCTCTGTTCCTGCTGATCAGTATACCGGCGGCAGGCTTGTCTCTGGCGGCCAGCCACTTTAATTTCGAGGTGGCCAGCAAGCAGGTGCTGAACGCGAAACAGACCAGCATGAATATTCTGGTGGAACAGTATGATACGAGCCTGGAAGGAGTGGAGAATTATCTGAAATTGCTGCTGTATACGGACAATTCCTATGCGGCCCTGCGGCGGGAGATAACAGGCACGAGATATCAGCAGGCAAGAGTCTGGCTGAATGACGAGCTGTCTAACCTGATGAGCTATTTTCCGCTGGTGTCGGGGTTCTACGTATATGTATTCAATAACGATGATATCTATATGTCAAAACGAAAGGACCAGATTCCCATTGACGCTCAGGAATATCTGCAGATCAGGATTCCTCTGGACAAGCCCTATATACAGCCCTGCGTGATTGAGTGTGAGGAAGGAAAATACCTGATTTCCGGATATCGGAATTCTTTTCTTGAGATTGGATTTGTGATATATCTGGACGAATTGCAGGCGCAGCTCAGGACGGGTTTGGGGCAGGATGATATCCTGACACTTTTGTTTCTGGGCAGTGGGGAGGAAATATTTCTGGGGGAGGGAGAAATTCCGGATAAATCCGGTTATGCTATGCTGGAGAAGGAGTTTTCCGTGATGCCGGTGAATCTCAGGCTCTATTTCCCGGAGGACACCATGCGGAATGGAATCTCTTTCAGGGACAAGCTGCTGATGTCCATGACACTTCTGCTGGCAGGATTCATTCCTGTCTTCCTGATCGCCATTAAGAGGTGGTTCCTGATTCCCATGCGCAAGGTTTCCTCTGCCATGCAGGAAATATTGAATGGGAACATTGACTACCGAATCCAGAAGTTTTCCGACACAAGGGAGTTCTGCGATATTGAACAGGCATTCAACCACATGCTGGACTACAGCCAGAACCTGAAGATAGAAGCTTACGAACTGAAGCTGGAAAAGGAAAAGGAGGAGCTGATTAATTTAAAGCTTCAGATAAATCCCCATCTGCTCTTAAATTCCCTCAGCGTGGTACACAGCCTTGCCTTTAATCAGAAGACAGAAGAAATCAGGGACTTTACTTACAATCTGTCCAAGTATTTCCGGTATGCCCTGCGCAATGCCTCGGAATTCGTCACGGTGCGGTCTGAGCTTGAGTTTGTCAAGACATACAGTCAGGTACAGAGAGTCCGTCACCCGGATGCCTTTTATGTCATGTACGATGTAGACGAGGAGTTGATGGAGGAGCTGATACCTCCTCTGATAATACAGAATTTCGTTGAAAACAGTACGAAATATGCGATTAGGCCGGATAAGGAAATAGAGATTTTCGTCATACTGCGGAGAGATGAAGAGATGCTTCGCCTCGCCATATGCGATGACGGAAGAGGAATGGACACCGGGCTGGTGCAGAAGGTTCTGGCGGGAGAAATCGTGGAGGACAGCAGGGGGCAGCATGTGGGAATCTGGAACTGCCAGAAGCGTCTCCGCAGTTTTTATGGGGAAAAAGCGAATTTCAGGATTACTTCCCGAAAGGGGGAGGGGACGCAGGTCTGGATGGAATTTCCTCATATAGAAGCGTGAGGCGGAGCTGTCCGCATGTGTGGAGGAAAAGATGAATTTGCTGATTGTGGAGGATGAGAAGGAAATCATCAATGGAATCATGGCAGGGGTGGACTGGGAAGAGGCGGGAATCGATACGGTCTGCCAGGCTACTTCGCTGGAGGTGGCTGTCAGGCAGCTGGATGCGGTCAGGGTTGACATCGTGCTCTGCGACATTGAACTGCCGGACGGATCGGGACTGGATTTTCTGGAGTGGCTCAAGGGAAAATATCCGGGAACCGTGAGTCTGATCATGACATGCCATGAGGAATTCGACTATGCCAAGAGGGCAGTTTCGCTGGGGTGCCGGGATTTTATCGTAAAGCCTATCATCTATGGGGAGCTGGAAGAGAAGCTCCGGGGCGTAAAGCGGGAGATTGCCGCACGTCAGGAGAATGACAGATACCAGGCTTTCGGCAGGGAGTGGATGAAACAGATATCGAAGGAGCAGGAATCGCCCCTTTCCACGGTCAACAAAAAGGAGCTGATCTGCCAGGTGAAAGCCTATATCACCCTGCACTTGAAGGAGGATCTGCGGGTGGAACAGATGGCCAAGCGGTTCTGCATTTCGGCGGACTATCTGTCGAAGCTGTTCAAGCGGGAGGAGGGAACCGGCATAGGGGATTACATCGTGGAGGAAAGGATGTTCCTGGCCGCGGAGCTGATGAAAGCGGGGCATGCCTCGGTGTCGAGAATCGCCTATGAGTGCGGCTACGATAATTACAGCTATTTTACAAAGGTATTTAAAAAAAGATACGGAATGACGCCCCGGGAGTTCATACAGGATGAGGGCAGCAGAGAAAATGGCAATTTGCAGGATTGAACGGCAAATTGCCATTTTTGTTCGGATAAGTTCTATTATTGTTTGGCTATAATGCATATAATAAAGGCACTGTATTAAATATGGCGGCTTTAAATATGACAATAGAAGGAGCATAAATATACGCCGGATTGTCTATCTGCTGGTAATATTTGCCGCAACTGGAGGGGAAGGACGAGGATGAAGAAAAAGAAGAAGAGAAACTGGAAGAACGCCCTGCCGATTTACTGTATGATGCTTCCGGGAATTATCTATCTGCTGGTCAACAATTATGCGCCTATGTTCGGGCTGGTAATCGCGTTCAAGAAGATTAACTGGAACAAGGGAATCCTTGGAAGCGACTGGGCAGGATTTTCCAATTTCCGCTATCTGTTCGCCTCCTCCGAGGCATTGAACATGACGAAGAACACGGTGCTGTACAATCTGGCTTTCATTGTGGTGGGAACGGTGGTATCCATCACGGTGGCCATCCTGCTTAATGAGGTCACCGCGAAGTTCGCCAGCAGGGCCTATCAGACATTGATTCTGCTTCCTTACATGATATCCTGGGTCATCGTAAGCTACCTGGTATTCGCTTTCCTCAGCGCCGAGACGGGAATGGTGAACCAGAGCATCCTGGGGCCGCTGGGAAAAGAGCCTATCGTCTGGTATCAGGAGAAAAAGTACTGGCCCTTTCTCTTGGTGTTCGCGTATCTGTGGAAGAGCGTAGGATTCTCCATGGTCATCTATCTGTCCAGCATTGTGGGAATCAGCAAGGAGTACTATGAGGCGGCCAGGATAGACGGAGCCGGGAAGTGGAAGCAGATAAAGTATATTACCCTTCCCCTGCTGAAATCAACAGTCATCACGTTGCTGATCATGAATATAGGAAGCATCTTTTATTCAGATTTCGGTCTCTTCTATCAGGTGCCCAGAAACTCGGGCGCGCTGTACGATGTGACCCAGACCATCGATACATATGTGTATAACGCGCTGATGCAGCAAGGAAATATCTCACTGTCTTCGGCGGCAGGTTTTTATCAGTCCATTGTAGGCTTTGTGCTGGTGCTGGCGGCCAATGCCATTGTCCGTAAATACAGTAAAGAGAGCGCACTGTTCTAGGAGGGGGAAGCCATGACAGGAAAAGACGAAAAAAGAATACGCATCATTGCGCATATAGTGTTGACGATTTTGAGCCTGATGTCGGTGCTGCCCTTTGTCCTGCTGATATCTTCCTCGCTGACGGATGAAAAAGCCGCAATCGTATCGGGATTCCGCTTTCTTCCGACGCAGTTCAGCACAGAGGCCTATCAGTACATCATGCAGCAGAGCACCATGATATTCCGCGCCTATGGCATCACCATTTTTACCACTCTGGTGGGAACTGCCATCGGCCTGACCGTCACCTCCCTGCTGGGGTATGGTCTCACCAAGGATATTCCGGGAAAAGGATTTTTCAACTTTTTTGTGGTATTCACCATGCTGTTCAATGGCGGCCTGGTGCCCACCTATCTGATTTATACAAAATATCTGCACATCGCGGATACCATCTGGGCGCTGATTGTTCCCTCCCTGCTGGTGAATGCGTTCCAGGTGATGCTGGTGAGGAACTATTTCTCTACCAGTATACCGGAATCTCTGCTGGAGAGCGCAAAGTTGGACGGCGCCAGCGAGATGTCGATTTTCAGGCTGATTGTTCTGCCGCTGTCAAAGCCCATCCTGGCTACGGTGGGACTGATGATGGCACTGGCTTACTGGAACAACTGGACGAACGGACTCTATTACCTGAACGACCCCTCATTGTACTCCATCCAGAACGTGCTGAATGCCATTAACAGCAATATCGCGGCGCTGACATCCATGGCGGGAAGCGGCCTTTACATCAACAAATCAGATATCCCTACCCTGACGGCGCGTATGGCCATCGCCGTGCTGGGCGTGCTGCCCATGCTGATCATTTATCCGTTCTTCCAGAGATATTTCGTAAAGGGCATCACGCTGGGAGCGGTAAAGGGCTAGGAGGAAAATATTTTTTGATAAATGGCTTTTGCGGGAATGCATTTTTACTGCGGAAGTGATTTATAAATGGTAAACAGTGGACAAGAGGAAAAAGGAGGAAAGTATGAAAAAAAGATTGCTTACAAAAATTCTCGCGCTGGCAATGAGTGCCGTACTGTTGACAGCCTGCGGATCCGGTGACGGCGGAAATTCCGGCAGCGCCGGCAGTACATCCGAGAGTTCCGCAGAGGAACAGGGCGGAGAGCAGGAGAGCAGTTCCGAGGAGGAAAATCAGGAGAGCCAGGATGAGCAGCCGGCTGCAGCAGGAGATGCTGTTACCGTAAGGATGACCTACATCACGGGCGGCGTGGAGCCCGACGGGCTTGACCGCGTGGAGGCGGCTCTGAACGAGCAGTCTCTGGCAAAAATAGGCTGCAATATCGAGCTGGTGCCGGTAGCTCATGCGGACGAGGCCGCTACTTACAATAAGTGGTTTGCGTCAGGCGAGGATGTGGATATCATCTGCACCGTATTCCAGGATTATCTGTCAATGATCAATGCGGGGGGGTTCCAGCCCCTTGATGACCTGATTGCCGAGTACGGAAAGGACATGCTGGAGAAAGATAAGGAGAAGTCTTTCCTGGGCGCAGGAAGATACAAGGGCCAGCTCTACGGCATCCCTACCATTCCGTCAGCGCCCGGCAACGGCGGCGCGCTCTATATCCGCAAGGATGTCCTTGACCAGCTGGACACCGAGGGTATCGACCTGGAAGGCTACATCGGATATGAGGAGCTGGACAGCCTGCTTTCTCAGATTTATGAGAAGTTCCCCGAGTACACGGCCCTCGGCGTATCCGGTAAGGACAGGACTAAATCAAATTTCTTCTTTGTAAAGAATTATGACAACCTGGGCGTCGGGGAATCCAGCGGTGTGGTAGTGGATGCCCTCAACGACACCACAGTGGAGAACCTTTATGCCACAGAGGAATACCGCGAGTACCTGGACTGGATGAGGAAATGGTATCAGGCGGGCTATATTTCCAAAGATGCGGCTACCTCCGATGAAAGCGGCGGTGACTTGTTCGACGCAGGTAAGGCTGCAACCTGTATTGGTATGAGCACTCCCGGTACAAGAGAAAATACTGAGCTGGAGAGCGGTACCGAAGTTGTACAGATTGATTTGTGTCCTACATGGATGACCACAAACGTGTATACAGGCGTTCTGTTCTTCATCCCTACCAACGCAAAGAATCCCGAGAAAGCAATGGAAGTGCTGAATCTGCTGTTCACTGACGGAGAATTTTCCAATGTTCTCGCCAACGGCGTGGAGGGTGAGGATTACACCATTACCGATGCCGAAAACGGCGTAATCGAATTCAACGGAAGCGCTGAGAAGAAGTATACCAACATGTTCGGCGTATGGGGTGATGGTGCACAGTGGTACATCAGCCCGCCTACCACACCTGATATCTATCAGCAGCGCGAGGACTATCTGGCAGAGACCGTTGCCCATACCTCCAAGGTATACGGCTATAAGTTCGATGCCAGCAGCGTAGAGACAGAGCAGTCCACAGTCAAGAATGTAATCGCCAAGTATTTGACACAGTTAGAGTATGGCACCGTAGATGTGGATACCGTTCTTCCCGAATTCCTGAACGATCTGGAGAATGCAGGGATGAGCACCATCATCGAGGAGAACCAGAGACAGCTTGACGAGTGGCTGGCCGGGCAATAAGGAGAGGCTATGGACGCTGGCTTCTGACATAATGTGATAAAGGCTATTGTTGTGTAGAAATGATATGCAACAGTAGCCTTTATTAATATTGTGGTTTACATTCTTCTGAAGATTTTCTTTTATATATACATAACCGGTTATGAAACAATAAAAATTTTAAAAAGGAGATTCGATTATGGATGAGATGGTTAGAAAGACCCAAATTTATTTGAATACAACTTATAGGAACAAACCTGGATACAACATTGTTGCCATCATCCAGGGTGCGCTTTGGTGTAAGGGATACAGCACTGGCATATATGATATAGACCAGTATAAGCTTGTGAATAGTGGTTCCCCTACAATCCGAATGATTCAGCAGAAGCTCAACCGGCGTTATGAACGCTTTACAGGCATGGTTCCAAACGCCATCTGCATGACCTGTGGCCGGGTCAGTCCAATATCCAAACGCAAGCCCTTTGAGGAATTGGCGATAATGTTTGAGGGGAGCACCGCCAGCGGCGCGGAGAGAGCGTATCGGCGGGCAGTGGAGAAATTGACCGTCCTGCTGGTGGAGGCTGGTACGCTCCACGCCATCAGGCTCCGGCGGAAGTCAGTGAAGCGGATAAAAAAGAAAATCGCCGCCGCAGTCTATGAGTATCAGGCAGACTGCGACGGCGGGTGGGGCGAGATTCAGTTTGATTTTGAGAACGGCACAGCGGTGATTGTCCGGCTGGCGGAGTGGGATACGATGGTGAGCAAGATATTTGCGGAGCAGATAATGAAATATATCAGGGCTTGTGACGCAGATAATCTGCCGAAAAAGTCGTTACTTGCGTTTTGAGGGCGGCTGTATATAAACAACCACTTTGCCAATTAAAATCGATTCAATCAACAACAAATTCTTCTGTGGCGGGAGAACCTTGCCATGTGTTCCCGTCTGAACGGTGATACTCTCTCACAACAGAGCCATCCGTCTTTGTATAGTCAATTACGAATACCTGACCCGTTTCAACTTCCATCGGATAATTGTTGTAAGGTAAGACATTTCCAGTCGTGGAATTATCTTTGAAATCATCGTATGCGTTTTCTAAGCGCCAAAATTCCCTGTATTGGTAGTCGGGAAAAACTGCTGATAAATCTACCTTTCCAAAATATAGTGCAGTATACTCTTTCTCCCCAATTTGGATGGTATCAGTCCGAGATGCCTCATTATTGAGAGCCAGTGAAGTCAAATCTTCCGTATGCAACGCGTTACCGTATTTTTTGTAAAGCTGATTTGCCATGCAGGGAACGGAATTTGTTGCATAAGCCATCGCTTCTATGTTGGTGTGAGCTGAACCGTATATCCCCATCACATCGACACCATTCAAACTGTCAAATTCTCGAATAAAGTTTTCAACCATTGTATTTTCGCGATATGCGTTATCGGAATGCTGATAGTAATATTGCCCTTGTTCGATGTTTTCCTGTGACAGCCGGTACAGCTCGGACTGTTGCTGTCCTATGGACTCAAGGTATTCCAGAAAGCGTTTTCCTGTCGTATCATATTGATGACCAACATCTGTTCCGTGAAAAACAGTCTCCGGACATTCATTTTTAATTCGTTTGTAGAAATTGACAACCTCTTGAGAGTACATAGCCGTTCCGGCCCAATCTTGATATAGCGAATCCAAAATGTCATCGTCATCGGACTTCATCCACAAATTCATATACTCTGCTGTATAATACGGAAGTTCTACAAAGAGATCCCGCACACCGTCATTTTGATAATATGATGACCACAATTCAAATTCTTTTTCTAAAATATTTTCGACAGAGTGTTCTTCCCCGTATAAGAATATTTCTCCCGATGACTGTCCGCGTTTTGCAAAAAATCGCATAATAAAATATCCCAAAATGATAAGCGCAACAACAGCGATTGCTATTGCAATTATCATTTTCTTATTTCGCTTGGCTTTCATATTCACCACTCCTTTGTTTTTGCTTGTTTGTTCAGCCGGAGCAATTCGATTTGACACATAAGCAATCCGACTACAGAAATAGCGCCAAAAACACCCCATACCCATGTACGCATCAGGATGCCCAATACCACAGACACAAGAAACAGATAGAGCCATGGACGGCGCATCTGTTTGCAATAGTTGGCCTTATCCTCACAGGTGGTGTGCAATTCAAACGGCTTGCCGTCAGTCTCCTTTTCAACAATCAGCAGCTCCCGGTTGAATGTGGTGCTGTTTGTGGCAAGCCGTCCTCCCTGCTCAGCCCAAGGACGTACTACGACTTTTCCCACATTCCAGTTGAGGTTGATATTTTTGAAGAACACGCGATAGCCGACATCTTCCAGGAAGCGGGCGTAGTCTGCGGCACTCTCCTTTGACCTCTGCCCAATAAATTCAACGCAATACTGATATTGCCCAGGGGTACATTCCTCAAATTCATAAAGCATTTTTCCTGTGCGGATCAGTCTGTATCCCTTTTCCGCCATCTTGTTAAGCCAGTTTGCCTGCGATACGAGCAGGCCGCCATAATAGCGATAGCACTTCTTACTCATAAATCCCTCCGATTATCTTTACCGCTGTCTGCGTCAATTCCTGCAACCTTGCTAGTTCTTTTGTGGCAATTTCTCTGCCGAGATCAGTGATGAGATATTCTTTTTTTCTGCCCTCGCTGTTCCCGTATAGTGAAATCCAGCCCTTTTCTTCGAGAGTATTTAATGCTCCGTATAATGTTCCTGCTCCTAAAGCTAAACGCCCACCTGTCCTTTCTTCAATAAATTGCATAATTGCGTATCCATGTTTTGGCGTGAACAGAGAGAGTAAAATATAGAACGTCACCTCGGTTAGCGCACCACCCTTCGCGTTATCTCTCATAGCATCACCTATCTATTACGGTTACTGTAAATATAATATCACTAACCGTAATAGTTGTCAACTTCTTATTTTTTCCTCACCCCGTAACAGCTGTCAGATATTGCTCAGGGGTCTCCGTTCAATATCAGGTCAGCATGCCCAATCGGGTCGTTATACACCAGCCAGTCCAATTCTGACCGCTGGCGGATGGTATGTGCAACTTCGTCCTCTACGGCTGTTCGGCTATCTGGCGCACATTATGCATGCTGTGCTGCGCTTGCAAACTATTTGTATTGCGAATTGGAACAATAAGTTAAAAAGGCTTCCCATAGCGCAATCGTGGGGAGCTTTTATAGATGGATAAAAACAGATTGGCTTGCAAAATATGTGATTCTTAGGTATGCTGAACAGAGAAAGTCATATATATGGAGGGGCGACTATGAAGCCAAAGACTTTGAAAATTCTTTTATTGATTCAGTCCATTGCAATGGTATTAGCCTTGGGGTGGCTTTGCTTAGAGATTATAATAAGTAGTGAGAGAACAACATTAATATGTGAAAATTCGCCGGATGGGGCTTATACGTTACTCGTTCACAAAAGTTCAAAGATTCTTTTATTTCATCCGATTGACCATATTCAGGTGGTGCTTTGTGATAATGATTCTGTAGGTTATAAAGCGTTCGATGTTGATATTTCTGATTTTGCCAGATGTGAGATTGAATGGGAGGAAGATGGTGTCCGGATAGTTTTGCATGGGCAAGAAGCTCTATACTATACTTTACCATTTAGAGTAGAAACAGAACAATAATGGATTATGTATTGTGAGGGAATGTATATGAAGACTAAAACTTTGAAAATCTTGCTTGTTGTTGAATTTGTGATAACAGTATTCGTTTTATATATCTTACTTTCTGCTTTTAGGGAGGGAGGGCTGGGGGACGAGATGTTCCGTGAGTTTTCACCGGATGGGAAATATGAGCTGGTCATAGAAGGAAAAACTGCTCCAAATGGGCTTTATTCCGCGGTTTCCTTTTTTAAAGTGAAGCTCTGCGAGAACAAAGCCGAAAATCCTTATATTGTCTGGTTCCGTGCACAGATTTCCGATGAAGGCGGCCCTCCGAAATATGAGGCTGAATGGATGGAGGACGGTGTCAGGATAAATTTGTATGGCAGGAGGCTTGTAAGCTACGAATATATTTTACCGTTCAAGACGGCAGAGGATGCAGAGAGGCCTCGGCAATGACTGGTCTATAAGAAGTTCTAAAGACATTTCAGGTTTGTCCACTGAAGCCCGATTAGAGGCTGTATGAATTTCCACAGAGTCCCTGTCCCTGACCAGGGGCTCAGAAACTATTGATGGTTTTCTTTATTGACATATGATTCTACAAGATGTAATATAAAAACACTACAACTTGTAGGACAGGAGGCGGCAGCATGGGCGAATTGAGAATGGGGACGGCAGAAGCGAGATTTGCGGATATAATCTGGGACAATGAGCCGATTTCATCAGGAGACCTTGCGAAGCTGGCAGACAGGGAATTCAAATGGAAGAAGACAACCTCGTTTACGGTATTGAAGAGGCTGTGCGAGAGGGGGCTTTTCCAGAACCAGAACGGGACGGTCACTTCCCTGGTATCCAGAAAGGAGTTCTACGTGCGACATAGCCAGCAGTATGTGGAGGAGGCGTTCGGCGGCTCCCTGCCTGCTTTCCTGGCAGCGTTCGGCACCAGAAAGAAGCTTTCGGAGCAGGAGATTGAGGAGATTCAGGGCATTATCGATTCCATGAGGGGGTAGGCATATGCTGGAGCAGATTTTCCTGAAGGTGCTGGATATGAGCCGGACGGCCGGCATGATTATCGTGGTGGTATGCATTGCGCGCATTTTCCTGAGACGGTTCCCCAAGTGCATCTCCTATATGCTCTGGAGCGTCGTCCTGTTCAGGCTCCTCTGCCCGGCCACCTTAGAGCTTGGAATCAGCCTGGTTCCGAGCCTAGAGCCTGTGCTCTATGAGTACGCATCGGAAAAAGGAGAGGCCCCGGCGCAACAGACAGGCAAGGTGGCCTTGGCCGATACAGGCAGCGAGGCAAAGGAGAGCCAGGGAAAGGCGGAAGAGCAGGAAAGACAGGAAAAGCCAGAAAAGCCTGGATCCGGACAGGCCGTCCCCAGGGAGCCCCTGCCAGAGAGAGATGCCAGGGCCGCGGAGCCTTCCTGGCAGGAGATGTTCCTCTTATATGGAAAATATGTGTGGATATCCGGGGCAGGCATCATGCTCCTGTATTTTCTGGTATCCACTGCCAGGATCCGCAGCAGGGTAGCGGCATCCATTCCCCTGAAGGAGAATATCTATATCGTAGACGGAAGGATGTCCCCTTTCGTCATGGGCATCATAAGGCCCAAAATATACCTGCCGGAGGGCCTAAGCGGGAAGGAGCAGGAATACATCGTCCTGCATGAAAGGCTCCATATCAGGCGGCTGGACCATATCGTCAGGCCCGTGGCCTTCGCCGCGCTGTGCGTGCATTGGTTCAACCCGCTGGTATGGGCAGCGTTCGTCCTTTCCGGCAGGGACATGGAGATGAGCTGCGACGAGGCGGTTGTGAAAAGGTTGGGGGAAGGCATCCGGGCGGACTATTCCGCGTCCCTGCTGGCCCTTTCCGCACAGTGCCCCGCCATCCGGGGGATTCCGGTGGACTTCGGGGAAGGGGACACAAAGGGCAGGATCAGGAACCTGGCATCCTTCAGGAAGACCGGGAAGGGCGCATTAGCGGTGCTGGCTGCCGGGGCCGTCATCCTTATCGTATGCCTGGCAACGACCCATAAGACGCTGGTTCCGGACACGGGCGATTCGGAGGCCGGAACAGAGGTGGCTGCAAACAGGGGGATGCAGGACGGACCTGAAGCAGATGGGACGGAACCGGCCGGGACCGGGGCTGATGCCCCCGAATCTGAGGGGCCGGACGGATTAGAATCGGACGCGCCAGAGCCTGACAGGCCCGAACCCGGTAAGCCCGATGAGGCGGAGGCCCCAGAGCCGCTGAACGTCTCCCTGGACATCAGGGAGCACTATGCCACGCTTAAGGCAGGTCCGCATAACCTCTTTTATATTGATGGGGACAATGTGCTATGGGGGAACGGGGGGAATGAGTACGGGCAATTGGGGCAGAGGACGCAGGGCTATGAGTTCCATGATGAAATGGTGAAGATTGCGGAGGGGGCCGTCCATGTAGACTATTCCCAGAATGGGTTCGCCATTTTCCTGACGGAGGACCATAAGCTCTACGGCATGGGGAATGCCGGGTGCGGGGCCCTGCAGCAGTACGAGGAATTCGACTGGGGGCGATATACGAACGGAGAACATTATACAGTGACAGAGCCGATTCTCCTTATGGAGGATGTGGCCTATGCATGTTGCGGCAGGACGGACGTTGTGTGCCTGACAACGGATGGGACGGTCTGGACTTGGGGAACCGTTTATTTTGAGGGCGCCTATTATTCGATGAATGTCTATTATTTGCAAAATCCCAAAAAGATTTTAGAAGACGCGGTGCTGGTCACCGGAGGCTGGTTCAACCATGCGGCATTGCTTCGGGACGGGACAGTCTGGACCTGGGGGTACAACATGTCCGGGAATTGCGGTGTTGAGGACCCGGCCCCAATCGGCGAGCCGACGATGGTGGCGGAGGATGTGGTCATGGTGTGGACAGACCTTGAAGTGGGCTATGACTTAGAGCCAGGCACAGAAGATGCGGTAATGACCTGGCTGGGAAAACAGAAATATAATATGGAATATGGCGACATGGCAGAATCTGAGGGTGTCTTTCCAAGATATTTTAATAATACAGTGATTCAGAAGTCGGACGGCTCATATTGGGCATGCGGCGAGGACGTGGGGACTGAAGAGAAGTCGGTGCGCGGCCAGGAGGCGTACTATACTGTTATCTGCACGCATGAGTTCCAGCCATGCAATTAGACTGGCGGCAGAGCGGAGATGCGGGAAGGGATTGAGGTGGTGAGATGGATAAACGGACAGGAGCTACATGTATACTGATATTGCTGCTTTTAGGATGCATCGTATTATTGAAGAGGAATGACGCAGGGAACCATGAGAATCCATTCCCCATATCAGTCATTGGCGGAGAGCTGCTCATGAGTTCAAGGGAGGGATTCGGTTCTGTTACGATATACAGGATGGGGGATTTATTGGTCATCAATGCGGAATCGGATGCGGAATTTTTTGATGGCGCGCAGTTTACGGTGGAGCCTGAGGGGGAGATAGGGCCTGAGGATATTGAAGTCATATGGACGACCCTGGGCGGCAGAATCAGAAGAGAGGATGAGGGGGCAGAGGATCATGACTTTATTATTGCGGAGATTAAAATCACAGAGAATGGCGAACTGATATTCGACACCAAGGTCAATTTTGCGAAAAAGGCTTTTGAAGCAATTGATGAGTTTCTCCAAAGGAAGGAGTAAAAATATAAACTGAACCATTACCGGCTAAAGCCGGTTGTTAAAGACATGGTTTTTCATGTATAATAAGTGATAGATTAAATGCTGTTTATATAGAAAACTTTGGAAAATATTATGAAGTAGTAATGGGAAGAGACAGTGCTATGAAGAAGATTATAGGTATTTATATGGCTATTCTGATAGGTGTTCTATGTACGGGATGTGCGCCCGAACATCGTGAGGAAGTTTCAATTGAGCCGAGTTTTGTGTCAGAAACTAAGCTTGGGGAGATTCCTGTCAGCATTCAAGTCTTTGTATCAGAAGATGTGAAGATTACACCGGAAATCGTAGAATATGACTTTGAAAGTGCCTGTGAAAAAGGGGAAAAACAGCAGATATACGGTACATTGCCGGGAGCATCTGAAGGCAGATGGTATATCATAACAGTAGACGGCGTGGAATATTATTATGGGAGGTATGACTTTTCAGCTGACAGAACGGAACTGTTTGGATATGCTATTGTGAGCGTGGAGTATTCATTGGGAAATGGGATTTCCGTGGGCATGACGAAAGGTGAGATTATTGAGCTTTACCCTGCCATGGCAATGCTGGATATGGAAAATAATATCCTCAATGGAGTGGTTGGACATATGGGGTGGAATTCGACAGCTTATCCTCGCAGCCCTGTAGGCATGGATGAAGAATTGCAATATGCTGACGGAAAAGAATATCGCTGGGATAATCAGTTTGATTATGTTATGATTGCGGAGATAGAGCAGCCGCCAGACACCATTCCTGTTTATGTGGCACTGATGATGAAAGATGATATTGTTACGGCGATTACTTTTTATTATCCGACTGCAGGTTAAGCGGATAGGGGGATAAATAATCAGTGCCGTTTGCCAAGCACAAGGGAACATGCTATACTGGAACGGTGGTAGATGTCCGGCCCCATCTGCGGCCATTGACCAGTATGGAACGGAAAAATCGCGATGACCAAGGAGGAAGCAAAGTATGAGCAGAAAGTGGAAGAAGTTCGGGGAACTGACAAGAAAGTGCTACATGGACCTGGCAGGGCTGGAGAAGAGCCTTAACTGCTGGGACGAGGCATTCGAAGCCTTGAAGGAGGCAGTGGCCGCGGAGAGAAGGGAAGAGCCGGAATACGCGGCGGAGCTGTATGCACTGGACGAGGAGACGGATTACGAATATGACGTGCAGGGATGGCTGGAGGATTATCTGGACGATCTGGACATGCGGGAGAGCAAGGAGAAGCTGCTGGAGGTATGCGATGAACTGATCGGGCTCTTTCGCTGGGAGGAGGAGAAGCCGTCAGACATCAGATTCCTGAAGGTTTCGGCATTGAAGAGCCTGGACAGGGCGGAGGAGGCGGTGGCATTTTGCGAAAAGTGGCTGGATCAGGAGCCGGACGATTATGTGGCGGTGGCAGCGGGGATTTATGCATTCCTTGAGATCCGGAATATGGAGGCGGCGGAAGGGCTCATACGGCAGCATATCCATGAGGACACGGAATGCACGGATGAAAACGATATCCTGTTTACGGCGGCGGCTACCTATTATAAGGCGGCCGGAAAGAAGGAGGAAGAGAAGCGCATCCAGAAGGCCCTGGACGAGTATGAGGAACAGTTGGAAGAGCTGTTTAGCGGATTTGGCGGAGAGGACGACGAGCTGGAGTTTTTCTAGGAGGGACGGATAAGCAGGAACAGCGCTTCATATTTGATGAGATAGGAGCAAGCATGGAAGAATTGTTCGAACTGGCAAAATTCGATTCCTACAAAGAAGATAACCGCAGGGAAGTAAAAAAAGCAGAAGGCGGACTTCCAAATAGTCTATGGGATACCTATTCTGCTTTTGCCAACTGCTATGGCGGAGTCATCATTCTTGGTGTGAAAGAGGACAAAGACGGCAATTGGCATACAACCGGGCTGAAAAATGCGGCAAAACTGAAAAAAGATTTCTGGGATACCATTAACAACCGTAAAAAGGTGAGCGTCAATCTTTTGAAAGACGATGATGTGGAAACTTTCCCAATGGCTGGCACAGATGACGTAATCATGATAATCTGGGTGCCGGGCGCAAAGCGGGAGCAAAAGCCAGTATACATCAATGACGACTTGTTTGGAGGGACCTTTCGAAGGAATTGGGAGGGGGATTACCACTGCACCAGACTGCAGGTAAAAACTATGCTGAGGGATCAGGCAGAGGAAACCATGGATATGGAAGTGCTTGAGGAGGCTGAGATTGAAGACTTGAATCAGGATTCCATTCGCGGTTACCGCAACAGCCATAAATCCTTTAAGCCAGGACATCCTTTTGAGCGGTTGGATGACAAGGAATATCTCAGGGTGATTGGCGCAGCGGGTTTTTCGAAAGACGATAAAAGGCTCCATCCTACGGCTGCCGGAATGCTTATGTTTGGAAATGAGTATGATATTGTGAGATATTTTCCGGAATACTTTTTAGATTACAGGGAGAATCCGGATACGGTAATCAGATGGACGGACAGGCTTCAATCATCATCCGGCGAGTGGTCGGGAAATGTATTTGACTTTTATTTTCGTGTATACAATAAGATTACTCGAGATATCAAAGTGCCATTTAGGATGGAGGGCGGTTTTCGGGTCGATGATACGCCTGTTCACAGAGCGCTGAGGGAAGCGTTGGCCAACTGTATCATCAATACGGACTTTTATGGAAAATATGGCGTTCTCATAATCAAGCAAGACGATAAAATCATATTGGAGAATCCTGGTTATATCAGACTCGGCAAGGAACAGATGCGCAGGGGAGGAAAATCTGACCCAAGAAATAAGAGCCTGATGAAAATGTTTAATTTGATAGATATCGGTGAACATGCGGGAAGCGGAGTGCCCAATATTTTTAACGTATGGGAAGACGAAGGATGGGAAGAGCCTGAAATAAAGGAAGATTTTGATCCGGACAGGACATCGCTGACATTAAAATTCATAAAAAAACAAGCGATAAAAACAAGCGATAAAAAACAAGCGATAAGAACAAGCGATAAAAAACAAGCGATAAAAACAAGGAACAATCAGGAAAAAATCAGACTGTATCTACAGGGGAATGAAGCGGCAAAAACCAGGGATATTGCAGAATTACTGGGTTTGAGCATGGCAAGGACGAGAGAGATACTCTCCGCGATGGACGATGTGGAAGCGATGGGGAGAAATAAGACAAGGATATATCGCCTGCGAAAGGAAACGTAAAGGGCAGCAGGCTCTGACCTGACACAGGCGGAAAGGAGATGGCGTACATGCGGATCGGGCTGTGCGATGATTCGCCAGGGGACCAGGCGGCAGCCCTGGAGGTGCTGGAAAAGCTGGGCCTGCAGGCGGATGTGTTCGGCACGGGGGAGGCCCTGCAGGCGGCTTTCTGGAAGCAGCCCTACGACCTGGTGCTGCTGGACATCGAGATGCCGGGGACCGGAGGCTACGAACTGGCCCTTGTATTGAAAAAACAATATGAAGCATGCGAAATCGTGTTCATCACCGAACACATGGAGCTGGTGCTGGAGGCCTTCCGGTTCAAGCCCGCGGCCTTCGTGCCGAAGGGGCAGTTGGCGGAGGAGCTGCCCAGGGCTTTGAGGCGGATTCTGGAAAAGGGCAGGGAGAATCCTGTCTTCGTCACCCGGAAAAAGAACCGGGACAGAATCGTGGAGCTGAACCAGGTGGTGTACCTGAAATATATATACGACCATGAGGTGCAGTTTACCCTGAAGGACGGCAGCAGCTTCTCCGAGACCGGCTCCATGAAGCAGTTCGAGGCGGAGCTGTCTCCCAAAGGGTTCCTAAGAATCTACAGCAACTGCATGGTGAACGCCCTGTACATCGTCCGGATGGAGCGGGAGGCGGTAGTATTGGCAAGCGGCGAGCAGCTTGCGGTGGCCAGGGAGCGGAGAGAGGGCGTGCGGAAGGCTTATATGGAGTATTTGATGAAATGTTAGAGGGAATCGTGGCGGCGGGATTTCATTGTTGCTTTTTCGGCACCGGCAGGGGCTGGCTGCGGGCGGGGACAGGAACCGCGGCACTGGCCCTGGGCGGGTTCTTTCTGCCGGGGATACGGCCTGCCGTTCCTTTGTTGACGGCCCTGTGGATTATGCTGACGGGATTTTGGCTCCATGAGGGGCGGCGGGAGGAGGGTTTCCTGGCAGGGGGCCTCTGGCTCATGGCGCTGGCTCTGGCAGAGGGCCTGGGGGCTGGGCTGGGCCTGGCAGGGCTCCTGGCCGGAAGGGAGACAGAGCTGGCGGCAGGTCTGGCAGCGCAGGTGCCGACAGGGGAAATGGGCGCAGGGAATCCGGCCGCGGCAGGTCTGTGGACATGGAAGATATTCGGGGAACCGCTTGAGAATCTTTGGGAAAACGCGTGTTTTCCGGGAGAAGCGCAGGCGGCATTGGCCGCGGCCCTTATCCTGATGGCGGCGCTGCATCTGTTGGGCAGGGGAGGGCTGCATCCTTTGTGGATGGCGGCGCTGGTGTTGCTGTGGCTGCTTGCGGGATTCCTGGGCAGCATCGAGTACGCCCGGCCCTGGCAGGACCGGGTGATGGGGCTGGCCCTGTACCTGACGGCCGGGGGGCTGCTGGCCTGCCAGCAGGTTTTCTGCGCCAGGCAGGAGCTGGAGCGGGCCTTCTGGGCGAATGGCAGGGGCGAATGGCCGGGGTATCCGGGAAGCGCGGGAAAGCCCGGCGGCGCGGAGGAGCCGGAAAATCCGGAAGCGCCCGCGGCTGGCCCTCCGGAGAAAGCCGTCCGGAGCCTGGCGGGAAAGCGACGGAAAAAGGGGGGAGATGCACCAGCCGCGGCGGCCGGGGCATCCTTCACGGGCGGAGCCCGGGACTGGCGGCAGGCGGCGGACAGGGAATTCCGCCGGATGCAGATATTTGAGCATGACTTCCGGCACCACCTGGATATGGTGGCGGCGCTGTACGAGGAGGGCGACCCGGCGGAGGCCAGGGCCTACCTGGAAGACTTGAAGCAGTCCAGGGTGAGCCGCCAGGGCCGCAGGATCGGCGGGGAGCGGGAGCTCTCCTATATCATGATGGCGAAAAGGGAGGCTTGCAGGGAGGCCGGGATTTCCTTTTCCTATCAGATCGTGGGCAGCCCCCGGGGCATCGCCCAGATGGACATGACGGCGCTCCTGCTGAACCTTCTGGACAATGCCATCCGGGCCTGCAGGGAAGCGCCCATGCCCCGGAGCATATCCGTGATGCTCCTTGCCAGGGGGGAGCTTTGGGAGATCGAGATGACCAATTCCGGGAACTATCGGCCCGGACAGGAGCCGGGCAGCAGCCCCGGGAAGGAAGGGGACGGAGCCGTCCACGGCCTGGGCCTGGTGAGCGTGGGGCAGATCGTGGAAAAGTACCAGGGGAGCAGCAGGCTGTGGCAGGAGGATGGCCGGGTGCGGCAGAAGGTGATCCTGGTGCAGCGGAATGCGGAATAAAGAGAAAAACCGACGGAAAAAGGAGAAGTGGTTGCAAAGGCCCTTCTCCTTTTGTATGATTTATACTGACGATCGCCAAAATCGAGAAAAGAATTTTGGAGGCATGACAATGTTGTTTCAAAATATCCGATATGTGTGCAGGCTCTATTTCCGCAGCACCCGTTCCATCTTCGCCTATCTTCTGATAAGCATGGCGGCCCTGCTGCTGACCCCGCTCTTAAGCGTGTACCTGCCCAGGGTGGTGGTACAGGCCGTGACGGAGGGCTGGGCGTTCCCCAGGCTGGCGCTGTGGGTGGGGGCGCTGGCCCTCGGCATCGCGCTGCTGAACGTGCTTTCCACGGTCAGCGGCATGAAATACGGCGAAAAGGCCGGCATAGGCCGACTGGAGATTGGGTTGGCGCTGGAGGACGTGATGATGGCCTGCCCCTATGCCCTGACGGAGGATCCGGCGTGGCAGACGAAAATGGGGGAGGCGGGGGACTACATCTATTCCGACGGCAGGACAAGGGGCGTGGCCGGGATGGTATTCGGCCTGCGGGATTTCGGCATCAGCGCCATGGGCGTGTTCACCTTTTCCGCCATCCTGGGCATCCTGCATCCCGCGGTGCTGGCAATCCTGGTGCTCACCTGTGTGGTGCCGGGGATGATCGGCAACCGGCTGAGCCGCTATGCCTTCGGAAAGCGGGAGAACTGGCTGCCCTACGACAGACAGATTGATTATATCTACCGGAACGTCACTACGGCCCGAATGGGGAAGGATGTGCGCCTGTACAAGGCCGGAGGCTTTTTCCTGGAGAAGATGGAGGAGGCGGTCCGAAAGCGGCTGCTCTGGGCCCGGAAGATGCTGCGCCGCCAGTTGGGGGCGGACGGGGTCTCGGCTCTGATGCTGGTATTGCAGAACGGGTTCGCCCTGGGGTGGATTGCCGGTGAGATCGCCCGGGGGAAGATCGGCGTGGCGGATTTCACCTTCTACTCCGGCGCGGTGATCCAGTTCACCCAGTTCATGAACAGCTTCGTGCAGTCCTACGGCATCGTCAGGCAGTGCAGCCTGGACGTGGGGGCGGTGCGGGAGGCCCTGGCCTATCTGCCGGAGGGAGGGAGCGGCGCCGTCTGGAACCTGGCGGACCGTCCTGCCCCGGAGATCCGCTTCGAGCATGTGACCTTCGCCTACCCGGGCAGCGGGGAGCCTGTGCTGAGAGATATCGACTTCTGCGTCCGCCCCGGGGAGAAGCTGGCGCTGGTGGGGGCCAACGGCGCGGGGAAGACCACGCTGGTGAAGCTTTTGTGCGGGTTCTATCAGCCAACGGAAGGACGCATTTTGATAGACGGTGTGCCGACTTCAGAAAGGGAGGCTGGGGAGCTCTACGGCATGTTCTCCGCAGTGTTCCAGGATATGCTGGTGCTGCCCTTCACTTTGCTGGAGAACGTGGCGGTGGCGGGGGAGGCGGATGTGGAGCGGGTGCGGGAATGCCTGGAGAAGGCGGGACTGAGCGAGCGTTTTCCCGATTTGAACCAGCCCTTGGTGAAGGGAATCCAGGACGACGGGGAGAACCTCTCCGGCGGGGAGGAGCAGAAGCTCCTGCTGGCCAGGGCGCTGTACAAGGAGGCCCCGGTGCTGGTGCTGGACGAGCCCACGGCGGCGCTGGATCCTCTGGCGGAGAGCGAGCTGTACGGAAAGTACAATGCGTTCACCAAAGAGAAGACCTCCTTTTTCATCTCCCACCGGCTGGCCAGCACGGGATTCTGCGACAGGATCCTGCTGCTGGAGGAGGGGCGGATTCTGGAGCAGGGCTCCCACAGGGAGCTTCTGGCCCTGGGGGGCGTTTATGCCCGTATGTTCCATGAACAGAGCAAGTATTATCGGGAAAACACAGATGCGGAATCGGAATAAGAATCAGAATAAGAATGAGGACCGGAATAAGAATCGGAACAAGAACAGAAATAAGGACTGGAATAGGAGATTTTTGGGATGAAACGGATTAGGGACATACTGGCATTTTTCGGCAGGATGGACAGGGGATTCTATCCGATGCTGGTGGCCGCGGCGCTGCTGGAGACGTTGGAGGGGTTCGGCGTGCTGCTGATATCCTCCACCATATTGAACCTGCTGGTGGCGGGGGCCGGGCCGGAATCCATCCTGTCCGCCACCCTTGTCATGACAGGCGGCTACGGCGCCCTGCACTGGCTGCGGCTTTTGGCAGTCCGGCACAAGGACTACAGGCAGCAGCGCCTGCGCTACCGATACTGGTGCTTTGTGGTGGAACATGTGTTCCGGCTGCCCTATTGGTATCTGGAGAAAGAGGACTTCGTGGAGACCCTGGAGCAGATCTGGCAGAACGACCGGACCTATGACCTGACCATGGGCACCCTGAACCAGGCCTACGCCATGGTGAGGAGCGGCTTTTCCGTGCTGGTGGCCTGCGTCTCCTTTCTGCGCCTGTTCGGGGCGGTGCGGGGGCTGGGGGATTCGGCTTTCCTGGTGGGGATGCTGATTCTGGGGCTGTTCGTGCTGATCCTTCTGTCCACGGGATACATTGTCTGGCAGCGGAAGCGGAACGCCCAGGACATGGTGGGCTTCATGGAGGAAGTGGTGAAGCGGAACAAGGTGGCCATGTACCTGCTTGGCCAGGTGATAGCGAATTACCCCAAGGGCAAGCATATCCGGCTGTACGGCATGCAGGAGAAGCTGCGGCGGGAGCAGAGGAAGCAGACGGCCGGTTTCGGGCACCTGATCGCCCACCAGGGCCGGATGGAGCTGAAGCCCGGCCTTGCGGGGGACATTTCCTCCGTGGCCATCAGCGCTATGGTCTATCTGACGGTGAGCGCCATAGCCATGGCCGGAGGGCTGGGGGCGGGCAGCATCATCTGGTACGCCGGTGTGGTGCAGCAGCTTCTGGAATCGGTACGGCGGCTGATCGGGCTGGCCAGCGAGCTGTACGGAAACTGTACCAGGCAGCAGGTCATCTTCGGCCTGACGGAGGCCGTAAAGGAGGCGGATTCCGGTGCGCGGGGCCTGCCGTCCGGGGAGGAGCACATGCTGGAGTTCAGGGACGTCTCCTTCGCCTATCCGGGGTCTGACCGGATGGTGCTGGAGCATGTGGATTTGCGGATTTCCGGCAGGGAGCGGGTGGCCCTGGTGGGGCCCAACGGCAGCGGCAAGTCCACATTGATCAAGCTGATCTGCCGCCTGTACGAGCCTGTATCGGGGCGCATCCTGCTGGACGGGGCGGACATCCGGGAAATCTCCCGGGAGGCGTACACGGACTTCCTGTCCGTGGTGTTCCAGGATTACCAGATTTTCGCCGCCACCTTGGGGGAGAACATCGCCATGGAGGCAGGGGCGGACAGGGCGAGGGTGGAGAAGGCCATGGCGGAGATGGGCCTGCGGCTGAACGGACAGGATACGCCCCTGCGCCGCGACCTGGAGGAGGACGGCGTGGAGGTGTCCGGCGGGGAGGGACAGAAAATCGCCATCGCCCGTGCCCTGTACAAGGACGCGCCCATGGTGATCTTAGACGAGCCCACAGCCTCCCTGGATCCCCTCTCGGAGAGCGAAATCTATGGGAAATTCGGCAGGCTGGTGGAGGGGAAGATGGCCATGTTCATCTCCCACCGCCTGTCCAGCTGCCGGTTCTGCGACCGCATCCTGGTGCTCCGGGACGGCAGGATCGTCCAGGACGGCAGCCATGAGGCCCTGGCAGGGGAAGAGGGCGGGCTGTACCGGGAGATGTGGGAGGCCCAGAGGCAGTATTACAGGTAGAGCCCGCGGGCTCCTGCATGGGCTTGGCATGGGCCGTTCCATGTCCCACGGGATGGGAATGCCCGCGTCAGAGCGGTTCCCGCCCCAGGTACACTTCCGCAATGGTGGCGGCAGCCAGCCGGGAGCCTGCTTCGGAGGCATGCTGCCCGTCCGCCGCATAGAGCTCCGTCTCCGGGTGCTCTCTGTGGTATCTCCACCAGTTCTGCCCCACAGGGGCCACCTCGCAGCCGGTCTCCCGCTGAAGGGACAGGTAAGCCTGACTCATGGCGTCCTGTGCGGTCTCCCCGTCCTCTTTGGTGGTCCAGGTCATGTAGAGGATAGGCCTTGCGCCCGCCTCCCGGACCCAGTCGATCAGCTTCCTGCCGCACCGGGCCATGACATCCAAATCCCCCATGGGGTGGGCCGTGTGCTGCAGGATTACGGCATCGTAGCCGCCGTAGCGTATGTTGAACCGCACCTCTGGCTCCTCTAGGTGGAAGTCCCATCCCCTGCCGCCGTGGGCCAGCATGGCCACTTCCACCTCCGCCTGGTTCTCCCGGCAGATTTCCGCGAACAGATGGGGCATGTCGTTAAAATAAGTATGGCTGTTTCCGATAAACAGGACTTTCATGATTCGTCTCCTCCGCAGTGGTTTTGTCTTGTGAAATAGGATTACAGCTTTATTATGCCCCTTTGGAGGGGATTTGTCCATCGGTTTACGGAACAAAAAGTATGGACAGAATACAGATTGACGGATCAGGACAATTTCGGGCAGAAAAAGGCATGACTTCTGCCGCCGGGTATGATATTATGAACAGGAAGTCGCGGCGGACATGGCCGTCCGGATCCGGAACCGGATGGCAGAGGAGGAAGAATGGACTGGCTAAGCAGCTTGAGGACGGCAATCGACTACATGGAGGAGCATCTGCTCCAGGAGATCGGGGCGGAGGACGTGGCCGGGGAGGTGCACCTGTCTCCCTTTTATTTCCAGAAGTGCTTTAAGATAGTGACGGGCTATACGATCGGGGAGTACCTGCGCAACCGCAGACTGTACCTGGCCGGGCTGGAGGTGCTGGGGCGGGAGGCGTCCGGGGAAGGGGCGCGGAACGGCTCTGGCGGCGGCCGCGGCGCAGAGGGGAAGGTCATCGACCTGGCATACAAGTACGGGTACGATACGCCGGAGGGCTTTACCAGGGCCTTCGCGCGCTTCCACGGCCTGTCTCCCATGCAGCTGCGGGCCCAGCCCTACCGTCTGAAGGTCTTTCTTCCATTAATAGTAGAGATTTCTGTAAAAGGAGGCAGCAGAATGGATTTCACGATTGAGAAAAGGGAAGCGATGAGGATGATTGGGTTTGAGAGGACTTTTTCCTTTGAGGAGGCCTACCGGGAGATTCCAGGGTTCTGGAAGGAATTCTGCGGGAAATACTGCGGGCAGGAGGCGGTCCGGGAGGCTGGGGAGGAAGCCGTCCGGCAGACCGTGGCGGAGTGCATGGTAGGAGAGTTCGGCGTCTGTGTGGAGGATGAGGCGGACATGGAACATTTCCGTTATTATATCGCCGGAGCCTACCAGGGCGGCGAAGTGCCAGAGGGGATGAAGGTGTTCGAAGTCCCCGCCGGCGAGTGGGCGAAATTCAGGTGCACCGGGCCTATGCCGGAGGCGCTGCAGACGGTCAACACGCGGATCTTCAGCGAATGGCTCCCCGGGAACAAAGAGTTCGAGGCGGCATCCCATATCAACATCGAGTGGTATTCCGGCGGGGATACCCGGAGCGAAGGATATGAGAGCGCCATCTGGATACCGGTGAAGCGCCTGGGCGGCCAATCTTAAATCCTTAAAATAAGCTTTAAACAGCTTTAAAATTATATCGAAAAACTGTTGACAACACATCCGCAAGTGGCTATAATGATAAAGCATGCGTGCGGATGTGTTTTTTGTGCAACTAAAAATGCACGGATATCCAGCCGCAGGCATGGCAGACAGCAAATGCCAATCCAAGAAAGAGGTGAAACAGAATGCCAACATTTAACCAGTTAGTCAGAAAAGGACGCAAGACTTCCACAAAGAAGTCTACGGCACCGGCTCTGCAGAAGGGCTACAACTCCCTTCACAAGAAAGCTACGGATGCGCCGGCTCCCCAGAAGCGTGGTGTGTGCACTGTCGTGAAGACGCTGACCCCCAAGAAGCCTAACTCTGCTTTGAGAAAGGTTGCCAGGGTACGTCTTTCCAACGGAATCGAGGTTACCAGCTATATTCCCGGCGAAGGTCACAACCTGCAGGAGCACAGCGTTGTTCTGGTCCGTGGCGGCAGGGTAAAGGACTTGCCCGGTACAAGATATCATATCATCCGTGGTACCCTTGACACTGCAGGCGTTGCCAACAGGAAGCAGGCTCGCTCTAAGTACGGCGCTAAGAGACCTAAGGCAGCAAAGAAATGAGATTTCTTAGAAATGAGATTTCCTGGAAATAGGATTTCTTCTGCGTTAGGAAGCGTCGGTCCACAAAACGAAACTAAGAAAGTGTTGGAATTCTGTGTTATACCATTAAGGAAAGCCGCCTGCGGCTTCCCGCAGTACAGATAGACAGCGCGAACACTTGGGGAAACACTTGTGAGTACCGATGATTTATTTCGTGCGGTGAGCCGCACAGAATGTGGGAGGCAGCGCCTTTCGCATTTATTGATAAGGAGGGAAGAACCGTGCCACGTAAAGGACATATTCAGAAAAGAGATGTATTGGCAGATCCTTTATACAATAGCAAGTTAGTAACTAAGCTGGTCAACAATATCATGCTTGACGGCAAGAAGAGCGTCGCTCAGAAGATTGTATACGGTGCGTTTGCCAAGGTAGAAGCCAAATCAGGAAAGCCTGCTTTGGAGGTATTCGAGGCGGCTATGAATAATATCATGCCTGTCCTGGAGGTAAAGGCCAGACGTATCGGCGGCGCCACCTATCAGGTGCCCATCGAGGTGAGGGCTGAGAGGCGCCAGGCGCTGGGACTGCGGTGGCTCACCATGTTCTCCCGCAAGAGAAGTGAGAAGACCATGGAGGACAGACTGGCGAACGAGATTCTTGACGCGTCCAACAATACCGGATCCGCTGTCAAGAGGAAAGAGGATATGCATAAGATGGCGGAGGCCAACAAGGCGTTTGCGCACTACAGATTCTAAAAGCATATTTTCTTGTACCGAAAATAAGTTAGGAGGAAAAAATCTTGGCTGGAAGAGAATATCCGTTAGAGAGAACCAGGAATATCGGAATCATGGCCCATATCGATGCTGGCAAGACCACATTGACAGAGCGTATCCTGTATTACACTGGCGTGAACTACAAGATAGGGGATACTCATGAAGGCACTGCCACCATGGACTGGATGGAGCAGGAGCAGGAAAGAGGCATCACTATCACTTCAGCGGCTACGACCTGCCATTGGACATTGGAAAAGGAAACCAAACCTATGCCGGATGCCCTGGAGCATCGTATCAATATCATTGATACCCCGGGACATGTGGACTTCACCGTAGAGGTGGAGCGTTCCTTGCGCGTACTGGACGGTGCAGTGGGTGTTTTCTGCGCGAAAGGCGGCGTGGAGCCACAGTCCGAAAACGTATGGCGGCAGGCTGACACTTACAATGTGCCCCGTATGGCGTTCATCAACAAGATGGACATTCTGGGAGCGAATTTCTACGGCGCTGTAGAGCAGATTAAGACAAGGCTTGGCAAGAACGCAATCGTTATCCAACTGCCCATCGGCAAAGAGGATGAATTCAAGGGCATCATCGATTTGTTCGAGATGAAAGCCTACATCTACAATGATGACAAGGGCGACGACATCACCGTGACGGATGACCTTGGAGATATGGCGGATGACGCTGAGCTGTATCGTTCGGAGATGGTAGAGAAAATCTGTGAGCTGGACGATGACCTGACCATGATGTATCTGGAGGGCGAGGAGCCTTCCGCGGAAGTACTGAAGAAAGTGCTGCGGAAAGCCACCTGCGAGTGTACCGCGATTCCGGTATGCTGCGGCTCCGCTTACCGCAACAAGGGCGTTCAGAAGCTCCTGGATGCTATCCTGGAGTATATGCCCGCACCCACTGATATCGCTGCCATCAAGGGCACAGACCTGGCAGGCAACGAAGTGGAGAGACATTCTTCCGATGATGAGCCTTTCTCCGCACTGGCTTTCAAAATCATGGCAGATCCTTTCGTAGGAAAGCTTGCATTCTTCCGCGTGTATTCCGGTACCATGAATTCCGGTTCCTACGTGTTGAATGCGACAAAAGATAAAAAAGAGCGGGTGGGACGTATCCTGCAGATGCATGCCAACAAGCGTGCGGAGCTGGATAAGGTCTACGCAGGCGACATTGCTGCGGCGGTAGGATTCAAGATTACCACTACCGGTGATACGCTCTGTGATGAGCAACATCCGGTCATCCTTGAGTCCATGGAATTCCCCGAGCCTGTTATCGAACTGGCCATCGAGCCCAAGACCAAGGCAGGCCAGGGTAAGATGGGAGAAGCGCTGGCGAAGCTGGCAGAGGAAGATCCCACTTTCCGCGCGCACACCAATGCGGAGACAGGACAGACCATCATCGCAGGCATGGGCGAGCTCCATCTGGAGATTATCGTAGACAGACTGCTGCGTGAGTTCAAGGTAGAGGCTAACGTAGGCGCTCCTCAGGTTGCCTACAAGGAAGCGTTCACCAAGGCTGTCGAGGTGGATTCCAAGTATGCGAAGCAGTCAGGCGGCCGTGGCCAGTATGGTCATTGTAAGGTCAAATTCGAGCCCATGGAGGCGAACTGCGTGAAGTTCGAGTTCGACCCCAAGGCCAATGTCCTGATTAACGACCCTCCCACATTGCTGTTCGAGAGTACCGTGGTGGGCGGCTCCATTCCCAAGGAGTATATTCCTGCGGTAGGCGAAGGCATCCAGGAAGCTGCGCAGGCAGGTATCCTGGGCGGATTCCCTGTACTGGGCGTGCACGCCAATGTATATGACGGCTCCTACCATGAAGTGGACTCCTCTGAGATGGCGTTCCACATCGCGGGTTCCATGGCATTCAAGGAAGCCATGCAGAAAGCAAGTCCCGTACTGCTGGAGCCTATCATGAAGGTAGAGGTCACCATGCCGGAAGAGTATATGGGCGATGTCATCGGCGATCTGAATTCCCGCCGCGGCCGCGTGGAGGGCATGGACGATATCGGCGGCGGTAAGATGGTGAAAGCTTTCGTGCCCCTTGCCGAGATGTTCGGATATGCTACCGACCTTCGCTCCAGGACTCAGGGACGTGGAAACTACTCCATGTTCTTTGAAAAATACGAGCAGGTGCCCAAGAACGTACAGGAGAAGGTTCTGGCCGCCAAGACGAAATAGACCGAAAAGGGTCACCCCTCCTGTGGAGAAGGTTCTGGCCGCCAAAAAGTAAGACTTTTTTGAGAAAATATGCCAGTAATCTTTAAAAATAGCTTGAAAAACCTCTGGTTATTTACTATAATCAGAGGTAGCCGAGAGAAAAGCGCCGAGTGTGCGGAATGCGCTTCGGCGAGTAGGAAAGAAATAAAAAGTTTCATTAATTGAAGGAGGACTTTAATAATGGCAAAAGCTAAATTTGAAAGAACTAAGCCCCATTGTAACATTGGTACCATTGGCCACGTTGACCATGGTAAGACCACTCTGACCGCCGCTATCACCAAGACCCTGAACCAGAGACTTGGCACCGGCGAAGCTGTTGCATTCGACATGATTGACAAGGCTCCCGAAGAGAGAGAGCGTGGAATCACCATCTCTACCGCACACGTAGAGTATGAGACTGAGAAGAGACACTACGCGCACGTTGACTGCCCTGGACATGCTGACTATGTAAAGAACATGATTACCGGTGCCGCTCAGATGGACGGCGCTATCCTGGTAGTGGCTGCTACCGATGGCGTTATGGCCCAGACCAAGGAGCACATCCTTCTGTCCCGCCAGGTAGGCGTGCCTTATATCGTAGTGTTCATGAACAAGTGCGACATGGTTGACGATCCCGAGCTGTTGGAGCTGGTTGAGATGGAAATCACTGAGCAGCTGGAAGAGTACGAGTTCGAGGGCTGCCCTATCATCCAGGGTTCCGCTCTGAAGGCGCTGGAAGATCCCAGCAGCGAGTGGGGCGACAAGATTCTTGAGCTGATGAGCACTGTTGACGAGTATATCCCCGATCCTCAGCGTGACACAGACAAGCCTTTCCTGATGCCTGTAGAGGACGTATTCACCATTACCGGACGTGGTACTGTTGCTACCGGCCGTGTAGAGCGTGGTACCCTGAAGCTCAACGAGGAAGTTGAAATCGTCGGTATCAAGGAAGAGACCAGGAAGACCGTCGTAACAGGTATCGAGATGTTCCGCAAGATGCTGGATCAGGCTCAGGCCGGCGACAACATCGGCGCTCTGCTTCGTGGCGTTCAGAGAACCGAAATCGAGAGAGGACAGGTTCTGGCTAAGCCCGGCAGCGTTACCTGCCACAGAAAGTTCACCGCTCAGGTGTACGTTCTGACCAAGGACGAGGGTGGCCGTCATACGCCTTTCTTCAACAACTATCGTCCTCAGTTCTACTTCAGAACCACCGACGTTACCGGCGTCTGCAACCTGCCCGCTGGTACCGAGATGTGCATGCCTGGCGATAACGTTGAGATGACCATCGAGCTGATTCATCCCATCGCTATGGAGCAGGGTCTTACGTTTGCTATCCGTGAGGGTGGTCGTACAGTTGGTTCTGGTCGTGTGGCTACGATTATTGAGTAAATAGAATTCTGACGAAGTCATTAGTAAAAAGCTAAATTTTATGGGGCTTTCCGAGAAATTGGAAAGCCCTTTTTGAAATTTTACTACAGCAAAAAAGTGCAAAGCGGTGCCAAAATGGTGCTAAGACGAAATAAAGATGGAATTAGATTTATCAAATAGCTTGCGGAATTGAAAAAAATGGGTATAATTAACTAGAATAGACATAGAAAGGAGAAAAGATATGGCATATATTTCTTCATTTACATATTGTGATAGTATTCAAATGGAAATGACACCACAAGGTCCAAGAAATCAGATTGTAAACCCTTTGCAAGTTTTAGCGCCGATTGCGATACCGGGAAATTATTCTTTTGCGATTGCTTGTAATGTTGCTGGATTTGATGTTGAGGAAGAAAATAGTGTACGAATACAGTTTGTGTCATCTAGTAATCAAATACTAAATGATACAGGTAATATTAAGTTTCAAATACCAATTGACCAAATCAAATTAGATAAACCTAGTGTTATGCAGTTTAATTTAGATATGAGAAATTTGATATTACATGAGGTGGGGTTATATTCGACTAAGGTATTTGTAAATGGTGAGCAAATAGGTGAGTATAAGATACAAGTGATAGTAGGTGATAGGATATGATGGCAGTGAATCAAATGGCTAATATAAGCATAAATAGGGTATATAGTACATTTGCAGGTGGTGTTTTAGCAACATCCATAATTATTATGGGAAATGGAGCAGTTACTTTAGGGCATAACTCTGATTGCTTAGGACAAATAGTCAGTCATTTTAATGAGAAAACAAATATATATACATCATTTTCTTCTAATCCTTGCATATCCTTTAATGTACCTGGATATAGTAATAATAAAAGTGTTATTTCAGGTGTTGATAAAGTGACAGTAAATGAAGAAAAATTACAAAATATAAAGAAATTAGAAACAATTGCTATGTTGCAAGACAATTGGAATGCAAATGGCGCAAAGGCATTTTCAGCTAATTTAATTTCGAAAGTACGAAATATAATTGTATTTTTGGAAATTCAACCAGAGGTGTTTCCGACAGCATGTGAGTCTTTACAGTTAGAATATGACAAACAAGATGGCTCACATATGGAAATTGAATTAACAGAAAGTGATAATGCAGAGATTTTTGTAGTTGATAGTATGGGATGTGAAAGTATTAGAACTATTCAGGCTAGTATTGAAGTAATAAATAAGGCGGTGAGTGATTTTTATGGATAATACATTTGATGATAAAGAAAAATTGTATCGTGCTGTATATCCCCCATCTCATCCGGGATTGTTTTGGAAAAAAGATGGAAGAATTTCTCCATCAGCGTTTGCAGATTCCAAAGGATTATCAGTTGAAAGAGGTTACTATCGAAAATCTGAAGAAATAGTTGAGAAAATGAAAAAGATATTTTCAGGGTGCATAGTTTCTTTAAGTGTACGCAATTGCCGAGATGTGGATGCAGTAGTAAAGTATTTGCCATCTAAAGATAATAGCTACCATTCGGAAGTGTATGGCAGTGATGATGTTGTTTTATTAAGTAAGAGTCAGAGATTTCATTTAGCAGAAGTTGCAAATGAAGAATATATGGAAGAATGAAAGGGTATGTTAGAGTTTTAATACATACTCTTTTATTTTTACCATCCTTTAATTTGTGTCTGCTGATTAAGTGAAAATCCATTGATTTCACTGACTTTTACAGCATTTTATGATAAAATAAATGCAAGGTTTTTAGCAAAACCACTTCATTTTTCTTGCAGTTTTCATAGAAGACTACCTGCATAAA
>CAJTHM010000003.1 GCA_910576125.1 Lachnospiraceae bacterium
ATACACAAGGCCATGTAGAGCGAAAACAAAGACGTTCTACTTCGTGTACCCTACACCATCTATTTTCGTACCAGATACAGAGAAATGTCCATCTCCTTGGCTCATTCATCTGAGATATGAAACTTAAAATTCCTTGATTTTTTAAGGAAAATCACTTGACATTATAGGGAGGGCAATGCTCTTTTTATTGCAAACTCCCAATAAATCAATGTTTTAGCAACGAAAATAGGGTAGTAATTGACACTACCGATGGAAGTGGCGAGGTAAAAAGATATTGATCGTCTCCCATGGCACTGCTCTGAGCTTTCTGCAGGCCATGCTGATGGGCGATTCTTTCAGGGATATCGCCAGGCGGCGTTTTCACGGCACCGCTGGTTCCGTTTCGAAAATGATATTGGAGACGGATGGGAGAGCAGCAGTGCAGTATATCAACCATAAGGTGGGATGACGAGGCGTGCGGACTTTTTTTTCTATGTGGTGGCAATATCTGAATATTGATATACGCAGGTTAAGGGCTTTTTGAACACATACTGCCATTACCGCAAGATTGGGAGGCAATATTATTATGTGTGTGACGAAGTGGAGAAAAGGCTCCTGGAAACAGATGGAAATATGGAATACCAGCTGGCGCAGGGCAGCCATAAGCCCCAGATATCAGGAGGAAGAAGTAATATCATTCTGTGTTGAGAAAGTAAGTCGCAAAAGCGGTGCATGCTTGAATGAAGATATGCCATAGATGCTTTTCATGGGGCTGATGAACTTGTCGAATCTAAGTAAAGCGGCGTCCAAACGCGAGCCATTTTGCCAGGAGGTAGGAGAGAAGCGATGACGCATAAGGGAACTGTATATCTGGAGACACCGCGTCTGATATTGCGGCGATTTCAAAAAGAAGACCTGGAACAGATTTATTATAATTGCTGGAATGATACAGAAGTCTGGAAATGGACAAATTATGCGCCAATGAACTGTATCGCGGATGTGATGACGAACGCAAATATGTTCACGCACAACTGGCTGGGCGCGTATGAGAAGAGTGACCGCTATAGCTGGGCCGTTCAGCTAAAGGAGACTGGAGAAGTGATCGGACGATATTTCGGAATGCATCCGGACGATGAGCTGCGCCAGGTCGAATTAGCATGTGAGATCGGGCGGAGCTGGTGGAATCAGGGACTGATGACGGAGGCGACCAAAAGGGTCATCGAGTTTTTCTTTCGAGAAGTCGGGATGAACCGAGTCTATGCCTGGCATGCAAATGAAAATCCGGCTTCCGGTAAAATGCAGGAAAAGGCCGGCATGAAGTGGGAGGGGACATTGCGGCAGGGATGTAAATGCAACAATGGAATATTTGACAAGGTAATGTATGCAATATTGGCGGAAGATTTTTTCAGGGAGGGCTAGGTCAGGGATGCATGCTCGATTTTTAGGATTTTTCAGCGGTTTTCCGACCCATCATTTTCCGGTTGGCATTGCGGAACGGCTCCGGGAAGAGCTGGCTGTCCGGGATAGCCTTGTTTTTGTAAGCGCATGGCCATCCGATTATGAGAGGAATGACAGCGACTCCGCCGGAATGCATGCCATGTTTGAGGAATGCGGCATGCCCTTTGGGCGATACAGCGTGATTGACGGCAGGACGGCTGTGGATGATGCCAGGCGGCTTATTCAGGAGGCGTCCTGCATCTTTCTGATGGGCGGCCATGGGGTCCGGCAGTTTCAGCTGATTCGCGACAAAGACATATGGGATGGAATCCGCAAAAGCGCCGCTGCTGTTTTAGGGGTGAGCGCAGGCGCGGGCAACATGGCAAAACGGGCCCTGGACATATGGGAATCCCATGTGCCTTATGAGGGGCTGGGATTGGCCGATATTACTATAAAGGCGCATGCAGCGCAGGAAAACCGGGAGCTGCTGCAGATTTTGTCGCAGATTTCCATGGAACAGAATCTGCCTATCTGCGCTATGGAAGATGAAAGCGCTATTTTTGTCAAGGAAAAGGAAGTTACCTATTTAGGGCGAATTCTTTTGATAAGCAATGGGAATGTCTGTCCGATGTCCCGGAAGGTATTGGAACAAATGTGGGTTGTCGGTGATTCAGGTGAAATGCCGGGGGCCTGGGAGCATTCCTCTGACTGCTGAAAAAGAGTGGGGCTGCGGCAGGACAATGGCGCGGTGTTCGGGGCAGGGCCGGTGCATTTGGTCACCCTATGGGGCGTTGAGGACGGAACGGTGTTCAATTCCATGCGGGCCTTATGTTTGAGGAGGATGAGGGAATCCTATTCTTTGAGAAAACAGACCCCATACTGCCTTTCCGGCTCAGAATCCGGAAAGGCACATACCGGGACTGGAAAGGCATAAGTATCAGCAAAAAATGGGAGATTTCCTGTTGGACGTAGAAGAGGTAAGGGCCAGATTAAATGAGTTCACAGTTGCCTCCATGCGGGCATTTTGACTTTTCTGTATGAATAGCAATAAGCGTGATCCGGTATGTAGGGAGGGGATATCTTCGGGTATTCCCTCTTTGCGCTGATGACGAAAAGATTCCGGAGACCCGGTAACCTTTCCACCCGGAACGGTGCTTATTAAGGTAGAGGCGTTCCGACAGGAAGAGAAAGGGGGCGAGAGCCTTGGAGGACAGCAAGATCATCGACCTGTACCTGGGCCGCGACGAGGCGGCTGTGCGGCATACATCTGAAAAATATGGGAACCGTCTGCGGTCCTTGGCCTATGGGATTGTCAATGACCCACAGACTGCCGAAGAATGCGAAAACGATACTTACATGGAAGCATGGAGCGCGATTCCGCCCCATGAACCCAGAAGCTATCTCTACGCTTTTCTGGCGCGGATCACCCGCCATATCTCCCTGAACTGCAGCCGCAGCCGCAGCCGACTGAAGCGAAGCGCATTCATCTGTGAACTCAGCGCGGAGATGGAGCAATGCATCCCGGCCCCGGACGATGTGGAAAGCCGCGTGGACGACATGGCGCTCCGCGAAGCGATCAACGGGTTCCTCGGCACGCTGGGCCAGGAGAAGAGGAACATCTTCATACGCCGGTACTGGTATCTGGATTCCATTGCACACATCTCCCAACGCTTTTCACTGTCGGAGAGCAAGGTGAAGACCACGCTCTTTCGATGCCGCAATCAGCTTCGCGCGTATCTTGAAAAGGAGGGCTACTGGATATGAGGGGAAACGAGCTTTTGGACAAGATGGAGCTTATTGATTCTGCCTATGTAGAGGCGGCGGACGCTATGCCGAAAAGGAGAAGGGCGGCCTGGCTGAGATGGTGCGCCGCGGCGGCATGCCTCTCCCTTTTGGCCATTGCGGGGATAGAGCTTCCCCGGAAGGATGATTCCGTCCGGGTCTCCATAGGAGGGATTCCGCGGGAGTACAAAAATATGGATATCACGGCAGGCGAGTCTGCCATGGAATGGCCTTGGGAATATAAGACGGTTTCCGAGCAGTACACTACCCTGGCCATGGACGGAGAGGAATTCCTTTCGAGAGGGCCTGTCGCGGCCTCCCGTGTCGGCGATGCGCTGGGCAGATATGATGTGGGGGGCTATGATGCCTATACCGGCCAGGAGCATCATATGACAGTGGAGGTGCATCGGGTCATCGGGATTTCGGAAGACAAAATCGTGGCGGCAGAGCTGGACGGGGGATACTATGTATTCGGTCATGGCGGATATGCGCCTCCGGCAGACCTGGGCCAGATGCTGGACGACTATTCGCTGGAGCGTACCCTGCCCCTGGAGCATTTTACGGAATATGACGGATATGAGGAAAAGGGGCATTTCAGGCTAAAGGATGACGCATATGTCTGGGAGGTGCTGAACGCCTGCAGAAGCGCTGAATTCATCAAGGATGACGGCTGGACCGAAAACGGCAGGAGCTTGAGCTTCACCGCCACCTCTGACGCGCTGGGCGTCTACAAGGGGGTGTTCCGCGTCACGGAGGACGGCTATATCTGGACGAACGTATTCGATTATGCCTATCTCTTCCGGATCGGCAGGGAAGCCGCGGAGCGGATCTTCTCTTACGCGGCCGAAAACGGTATCGAAGCCGAGCCGGAGCCCTACACATCCTCCCTTGCCGGTACCCTTGCCGAAATTACGGATCGGTATATTTTAGTGGATGATACCATTTTGTGCTCTGACGAAAAGGAGGGCATGCGCTTCAAAATCTATCTGGATGACGTGCGGATCAGCCGCCACATAGAGTTCGAGGGCATTGCTGTCGGAGACGTGGTTGTAGTCAGCTTTACGGGCGGCATCGACGCGGAAGGGGGAAATGTGGTGGAGGGGGTTTGCTCCCTGGCCAGGGGGTACCTGTCCGAAGAGGGCGTCTCGGTTCCGGAGTGAAGGCTTATGGGGCACGGAGGGATGCGTGGCGCAGCTATGTGCCGCTCCGGTTCAAAAGGAGATGGCGGGAAAGGTATACTGCATAACGCTGAATCCTGCCTAATGTAATCATGCGATTGAACCAGCCAGCGTTATGCAGTCTGGTTTCACGGCAAGTGAAATCGTTAAGCAGTATAAATAGAATCGTGTTAAGAAAATGTCTCCCTGTTCCGAAATATAAAATAACCATGTCTGTAAGAAGCTGCAGATAAAGCCGTAATTTGGACTTCTCTGACAATGCAGACGGAGCTTACACGGAGGGAAGGGGCAGGAGGAAGGACGGTGGATAGAACAGACAGAAAACCGAACATTATCTATATTTTGGCCGATGATATGGGCTACGGAGACATCTCCGCTTTTAATGAAAAATGCCCCTTTACCACGCCGAACCTGGATCTCATGTGTGAAAGGGGAATGCGCTTTACGGATGCCCATGCCACTGCGGCGGTATGTACCCCTTCCCGGTACGGCTTTCTCACAGGGAGGTACAACTGGCGCTCGGTTCTCAAGTCGGAGGTGATTGGGGGATATTCCGCTCCGATTCTGGAGGAAGGGCGCACCACGGTAGCCAGCATGCTGCAGTCCCAAGGATACCGTACCTGCATGGTGGGAAAATGGCATCTGGGGATGGACTTTGCCAAGACAGAGGGCTTGGATTGATGAAAAACAGGGCTGAGGTCATTGCTTTGCACGGACAAAAGGATATCGCAAAGATTAGCAATCATGATGAGGACAGAATCACGAGCATGATGGACGGGAGGGCAGTACAGCGGCCCGGCATCATGCGGCACTGTGCAGATAACGGCATCCGACATGGGCGTGCTGCTGTATACCGATTATGGATTCCGCAAAAACGGTAATTTCATGTACTATACATTTTGAGGATGCAGGCGAAAAGAAAGTGGAGGCCTGACGGAAAGGCGCATAGAATGGAAACGTGCGGACTGCTTTTGTTCGACTTGGACGGCACATTGCTTCGCAGTGACAAAAGGATAACGGAGAGGACGCTGCGGGCCCTGGACAGATGCAGGGAGAAGGGTATGATGATAGGCGTGTCCACGTCCAGGGGAGAGAAAACCGCTCTGTCGTTCATAGACGCGCTGCGCCCTGACATCCTGATCGCCAGCGGCGGTGCCTTGATAAAGCGCGGGGGCGAATACATATACAAGGCCGAGTTTTCAGCGGAGCGGACGAGACAGATGATTGGGGCGGCCAGAAACATATGCGGCATGGACTGTGAGATAACCATAGACACGGTAGATTCCCACTATTGGAATTACAGGACCGATCCGAAAGAGCAGGACAGGAGCTGGGGCGACAGCATCTATACGGATTTCCGGGATTTCGGGCAGAGCTCCCTGAAGATGTGCGTGGAGATTTTCGATGACAGTCAGGCCCGGAGGCTGGCGGAATTGCTGGATGACTGCGATTGCATACGGTTCTCCGATGGATACTGGTATAAATTCACCCGAAAGGGAGTCACCAAGGAAGCGGCGATATTGAAAGCATGCGCTGCCTGCGGGATTGGATTGGAGGAAGTCACGGCCTTTGGGGACGACTACGCGGATATGGGGATGCTCCGGCTGTGCGGCAGAGGAATCGCCATGGGGAATGCTTTGGACGTGGTAAAGGAAGCGGCGGATCTCGTGATTGGCAGCAATGACGAGGACGGAATCGCGGTGTACCTGGAATCGCTGATGGAATGACGGGGAGGGGGAGAACGGAATGGAGAGCAGGATAGATTATGCGGCAAAAAAATGGGAGCTGGGCCATTTCGAAGAGATCTACCGGCATCCCACAAAGGCGGTCTTCTCTGCACAGTCCCGGCAGTTCGGCCCTGTCATCCTGAAAATCGACCGGAATATCGGGCAGCTGAAATCCGAACATCATATGCTGGCAGGGCTGTCGGGCGCGTATAATTGTAAAGTATACGCCTATGAGGAGAACGCCGGGCTTCTTCTGGAGGAACGCATTATCCCGGGGACAGTGCTGCGCAGGGAAGCGTCCCTGGAGAAGCGGATCCGGATATTTTCCGGGGTGTTTGGCGGGATACATCTGCCTGCGGAGGAGGGCGGGACTTATCTGGACTGGCTGGAGGGAATCTGCGGGTATTGCAGGCAGAATCCTGTGGCGGAGGAGCTTCCGGACCTGGCGGTTCAGGCGCGGGGAGTCTGCGCAGAGATGTTCGGGAGATATCCGGACAGGGTGCTCCTCCACGGCGATCTGCACCATGACAATATCCTGTCCAGAACCGACGGAAGCTATGCCATGATCGATCCCAAAGGGGTCATTGGCCCGGCAATCATGGACCTGCCCAGGTTCATACTCAATGAGCTGGACACAGACCATACATGTCCGGACGGAGAGCATATCCGGGAGGTCATCCGGCTGTTGGGCCTGCAGACAGGCTATCCGGAGGCGGATATCGGGAGGCTCTTTTTCATGGAGACGGTTCTGGAGAACATCTGGTTTGTGGAGGACGGCAACGAGGCGAACAGGCAGGAGCTGGAGGTCGCCGGGCTTTTTCTGTGACCGGTTTCAGGAACAGTGGGAAAATGTCTGCACATGCGGCGGCAGGCATGGAAAAAGGAGGGAAAGGATGACATTTGAACGTTTGGGCCAGGAGAATGCGGAAGCGTATATCGCGTATCTGAGGACTGCGATGAGGGAAGAACCTGAAAAGATGACGGCTGAAACAGTCGATGAAGAGGGGATAAGGAACAGGGTTTCGGATTCCTTTTACACAGGGACCACATCCATTCTGGCGATGGAAGACGGGAATGTAGTCGGACGCATAGAATACCATTTCTATGGCTGCATGCAGGACGGCTACCGGATGGCGTATGTGGACTGGGTCTATGTGCTGAAGGCTTACAGGCACAGAGGGATTGCGCAGATGCTTTTCGCGGAGCTTGAAAAGGACTGCGGCCGGAACGGCATAGATCAGTATTATCTGATCCGGGCGAGAAATGAGGAGGCGGACAGGTTTTACGGAAGCTTCCGGGGAGCCGCGATGGAGGACGCCCCGATTTTGCGGAGATATCTGGAGGCGCGGGAGCCTTAGTACCCCGATGCATGAATCCTTGAGCAATCAGCCCTGGCTGCCCACCCCGGTACTGCGTTGCCGCCAGGGGCGATGCACCCGCATCGCCTCCTTCCTCTGCCTTGTTCTGGCGCGGACATCAAGCGCTGATTACTCGGGAATTCAAGCACCGGTGTACCAGGCGGGGGCTTCGGCGGGCGGAAGCCTTACTTTTTCGGGGGAATGGGACGATATAATGGAATATAGGTCATTCCATGGAATATAGGTCATTCCATGGAATAAGTAGAATTTCGCAGAATAAAAGGCATTCGGTAGACGGCGGGACGATATAGGTGTAAAGGCAGGCGGCCAGGGCGGGCAGCACGGCGGCATTATCCGGAAAGGCAGGGGGCGTTATGAAGATAGGGGAAGCGCAGGAAATCTACAGGGAGCAGATCAGGGCATATCAGAAGGAGAAGAGCAGCATATCGAAGCAGCTTCAGAACCTCCGCAGGCGGATGGAGATCCGGCCGGAGGAAAAGGAGCAGTGCGCCACCGAGGCGGCCACGCTGGAGCTGACCCTGGAGGCCCTGGATGAAAAGCAGGATGAGTACCAGGAGTATCTCAGCAGGCTGACGGAGACCTACTGCGCCTACTGGAACGCCGCGGTGGCTGACCAGCAGGCGGATGCCTCGGAGGAGTACGCCGAGGACATGGCGAAGGTCATGGAGGTGGCCCGGCGCATCATGCGCGGCGATATCGTGCCCGCATCTGACGAGAAGAAGCTGATGGAATACAGCGAGGAGATGTACCAGACAGCCAAGAGCGTAGGGGCCATGGTGCGCCGCCAGAAGCGCGAGAAGCACAAATCCCTCTGGGGGGACGAGGAGGAAAAGCAATACCCCGACCCCAGGGAGGCCGCAGAGAACGCGGAGGCCCCCGGAGATGGGCCGGCGGTGGTGGATGCGTCGTCTGTAGCGGCGGGCGTCTCCGCTGAAGGATGAGGCGATGGAAATGATCATCGGAGCGGATATCCGGTGACGCAGGCCGTTGTAGGGGGGACCGGGAAAGGCCGGAAGCGCAGAAGAAGCATTACAAAAAAAGAATCAGGGGTAGGCGCGAACGGCCTGCTCCTTCCGCTATATGGGGCACGGCAGCAGCCGTGTCCTTTTGCGTGGGAGGATATCTGCGGCAGCAGGGATGGAGGTAGACCGGGATGGCACAGGAGTGGGCGAAGGCATTCTACAGATTCAAGAGGTGGCTGACGTGCAGGGACGCATACATAAAGGTCAGAATCCTGGCGGACGGCGGCCTGTGCGGGGAATGCCGCGGCAGGCCGGGATACATCGTGCACCACAGGAAGCCGCTCACCCAGGAGACCGTAGGGGGCTCAAAAATGGTGAGCGACTCGCGCGTAGGGGTGTAGTGCCAGATAAGAGAAGGGGCATTTTCCGGGAATATAGACTTCATCAGAGCGTCAGGGAGCAATGTGAACACCTTGGACGGCCTTGATGCACATGCCGTCATAATAGATGAAATTGGAGCAATAAAATATAGTGGCGGTGCGGCTTGTTGTCAACGAAATAATCAGCATCCTGGAGCATATAGTGGATATAGGAGTCAAGATGCCGCCGTTCCTCCTGCCGCTGGCAAAGAATATGAAGCGGGCAGCGGAGGAGAAGGCTGACGTGGCGGCAAAGGAGGATGGAGATGGAGAATAAGGCATTATTTGAGGGGCCGGACATATCTGTCCACCAAGGCGTGGTGGACATCAAGCGCATGCGGAATGCAGGATGCAAACGCATAGGCATCCGGGCCGGGTACGGAAAGAACAATGTCGATCAGCGCTATGTGCCTAATGCACAGGCTTGTTACAACCTGGGAGTGGATGTGCTGCTGTATTGGTTCTCATATGCGTATACTGTGGACATGGCCGCGGCGGAGGCCGGATACGCAATGGCCCAAGCGGCGAAGTACTGGGAGAGATGCCCGGTGGCATTTGATTTCGAGTACGACAGTGTGAACTATGCACGGAAGAACGGCGTGGCCATCACCCGGGAATTGGCCACGGACATGGCCATAGCGTTCCTGGAGAAAGTCCGGGATGGCGGGTATATCCCTGTAATCTATACCAACCTGGATTACATGCGCAATTACTTTGACCTGGAGCGGATTGCTGCGCAGCTCGGCCGGATGTATGTCTGGTATGCCAGATACACATCCTCGCTTCCGGATAGCGAGACCCGGGCAGTGGACATCTGGCAGTATACCGCTTCCGGCAGGATTCCGGGGGTGGCAGGGCGCGTTGACATGAACCGCTTCTACACGGATTTCGCCGAGAGCACGGTTCCGATCCACAGACCACAGAAGCGCAACCTGAACATCCAGGGCTTCCAGGCGGCGGCAAATGCGGACGGATACCGGGACGCAGACGGGAATCCCCTCTCGGAGGACGGCCTGGACGGGCCCAGGACACAGCATGTCCGCAGCCAGATTGCCCTTAAGGCAAGGCTCTCCCAGGGAAACTATGTGGTGGGCTCCAAAGGTCATCTGGTGGAATGGTGGCAGCAGCGCTGCAATGAGATCCTGGCGCGCAGCCAGGCGGTAGATGGACTGTTCGGCAAGACTGCCCGGAAGGACACGCTGGCCCTACAGCGCAGGTTGAGCCTGAAGGAGGACGGCATCGCCGGATACAACAGCATCCAGGCCGCATTTTACAACTGATTCAGGCCGATCTGTCATGACAAAACTGAGACCTCTTCTCTTCAGAATGCTTCATTTTGTGCTGCGAGACATAAAAGAGACATTTACAACCATCAACTGTAAATCACATTTCGTTACATGGATAAAAGGCAAAAAAGGCTGATTTCATGCGGTTTCCATGCATATCGCAAAGAAAATCCCCCGGGGGCTCGGCCCTCCGGGGATTGGGTTTTCGTGAGACATTGGGGATTCGAACCCCAGACAACTTGATTAAAAGTCAAGTGCTCTACCACCTGAGCTAATGTCCCATATTCATAAAAAAGGGGATATCCCCCTCCAACAGGGCTAGCTGGATTCGAACCAGCGTCTGCAGCAGTCAAAGTGCTGTGCCTTACCGCTTGGCGATAGCCCTACATGTGACACCAAGCGCGCCGCCGCGATACATCTGCGAAAAAGCCAAAGCCCGCTTGCGGTGAACGATATCCTGCTGTAAAAGGGTGGATAAAGGGATTCGAACCCTTGGCCTCCAGAGCCACAATCTGGCGCGCTAACCAACTGCGCTATACCCACCACATCTTTCATGGAACCCTTGCCCGTACCAACAGACGGCCTAAACGTCCCCAACGTGCCCGAAGGGATTCGAACCCCCGACCCACGGCTTAGAAGGCCGTTGCTCTATCCAGCTGAGCTACGGACACATGTCGGCTGTCACACTCAAACCAACGAACCATATTTTAACGTATATTCTTTCGTTTGTCAACAGTTTTATCTCATACTCGCCAAATTTTTTTCGAAATTTTTTCGGCAAATTTCCCTTAAAGTTCCGGGGAAGGAAAATTTGCGCTTGAAAACCGCGGAGCGGAGAGTTATAATGGTCGTCAGACCCATTCTGCAGTTCACATTAAATCCAACAGGATTCTGCGGGAAACCGTTTACCATGCCAAGAATCATTACAGAGGAAAGAGAGGATATACCTATGCAGAAAGAACAGAATACACAGCCGGAGAACAAGATGGGCGTCATGCCTGTGGACAGGCTCCTGCTGTCCATGTCCCTGCCCATGATGATATCCATGCTGGTGCAGGCGCTTTATAATATCGTGGACAGCATTTTCGTGTCCAGGGTCAATGAATATGCTCTGCGGGCCGTGTCGCTGGCCTTTCCAATCCAGAGTCTGATGATTGCCGTAGGCGTGGGCACTGCGGTGGGCATCAACTCTTTCCTGTCGAAGACATTGGGGGAAAGGGATTTCGGGAAAGCGAACAAGATTGCGGTAAACGGTATATTTATCGAGTTCGTAAGCTTTTTGGCGTTTGCGCTGATTGGTATTTTTGTGAGTCGTCCTTTTTTTGCCAGCCAGACCTCTATCCAGGAGGTGCGGGATTATGGGACAGCCTATCTGACAATCTGCTGTACGGCCAGTATCGGCATTTTTATGCAGACGGTATTCGAGCGCCTGCTCCAGTCCACGGGCAAGACGATATACGCCATGATTACCCAGGGGGCAGGGGCTATCGTCAACCTGATTCTGGATCCGATTCTGATATTCGGCCTGCTGGGTTTCCCGGCCATGGGCGTGTCGGGAGCTGCGGCCGCGACGGTTGCAGGACAGATTGTGGCGGCTTCGCTTGCTGTCCTGTTCAATCTGAAATTCAATAAGGAGCTGCATATTTCTTTGAAAGGCTTCCGGCCTGATATGAGGCTGATCGGGAATATCTATAAAGTGGGGATTCCCTCCATTGTCATGCAGGCAATCGGCTCTGTGATGACTTATGGCATGAATCTGATTCTGGAGGCCTATGGTGTGGCGCAGACGGTGTTCGGCATTTACTTCAAGCTGCAGAGCTTCGTCTTCATGCCTGTGTTCGGCCTGAACAATGGCCTGGTGCCCATTATTGCCTACAACTTCGGCGCGGGGAAGCGGGAACGGGTGGTGAAGGCTATGAAAAGCAGCATTCTGTATGGTGTGTGCATCATGCTTGCGGGGCTGGCTGTCATGCAGCTTTTTCCCGGACAGCTGATTGCCATGTTCGATGCGGATGCGGCGTCCGCGGAACTCCTGGTAATCGGAATTCCTGCTCTCCGGATTATTTCTTTAAGCTTTGCCTTTGCAGGGTATTGTATCGTGGTGGGAAGTGTGTTCCAGGCGCTGGGGAACGGCGTGTACAGTATGTGCGTCTCCATTGCGAGGCAGCTCTGCGTGCTGCTGCCCGTGGCGTGGCTGTTTTCCCTGAGCGGGAATGTGAATCTGATATGGTGGGCTTTCCCCATAGCCGAACTGGTCAGTGTGGGAATGAGTACCTTTTTCCTGGTACGGATTTACAGGAGGATTATCCGGCACATTGGAGAGGATACGCTGGGGGTATCGGAATAGAAAGAGTTTCTTGCAGAAGATGACGGCTGACGCTTGACAAGAGGCAGAAACAGCATGTATAATCGGTGTAGCTGCTGCGGGAGGGATCTGCAGCAGCGGCAGGCGGATATGGCGGAATTGGCAGACGCGCCAGATTTAGGTTCTGGTGTCACCCGACGTGCAGGTTCAAGTCCTGTTATCCGCAGGAGACGAGGAAAGCCGCAAGTCCAGGATTTTTTCAGTAAAATCAAGGGTTTGCGGCTTTTTGCGTCTGTAATTCCCAAAATCTACGATTGCAGCGCCATATAGGAATTGTGGTATTCCTGGCGGTAGGTGACATCTTCGTCGAACCAGTCCGGGGGAAGGAAAGCTTCAGCGGCTTCTTCGCTGCCGAACTCTACTTCGGCTATGACTAAGGGCGCGAAAGGCGGGTCGAAGATATCCAGCTCAATGGTCAGAGTGTAGTCCGAGGGCGGACAGGGCAGCCCTGTACTTTCACGGAACCCCGGGTTCGGCAGGGGAATCAGGTAGCGTCTTTTGGAGATGATGCGCCCGTCTGACTTTTCGCGCAGATGATAATAAGCCTCCCGATTCAGGGGCAGATTGCTCTCTTCCCTGGTCATCATGCCGCTCCCCTTGTAAGTCAGATAGTATTCGTCATCCTCCTTTCGGACCCGGACGACGGGCGATGCGTTTAGGTAAGCCTGCTCGATATGGTGAAAAGGGTAGCTTTCCAAGTCAGCGGGCAATTCTTTGATGGTAAATTTCCGTTCGATTTCCATGGCTTTTCTCTCCCTCAGATTAATCAATGATGTTATACCGCATAACGCCAGAACTTACCATGCTGCATTGGTTAATTGTATATAGCTGGCATTATATAATCAGGTTACTCGGAAATTTTAACTGTTAAGCAGTATAAATCAATTGATTGATAACTATATCATAACACATTTTCAATAAATTCCAAAGCTTTAATTGAAATATTTGACATTTATATGTATACTGAAATAGTAGGACGATTGCAACAGTTCGGGAACCTGTCTGAATTGCAGAGGATGATTCATAGAGAATCCACAAAATATAGAAAAGAGGTAGACGAAGATGAAAAAGATAGCGGTTTTCTTCGGGACAGGCTTTGAGGAGATTGAGGCGCTGACGGTGGTGGACATCTGCCGCAGGTGCGGGCTGGACGTGGACATGGTATCGATTACGGAGGAGCCGGCGGTCACAGGCTCCCACGGCATCAGGGTGGAGATGGACAAAATGTTCGAGGAGGCGGATTTTTCAGCATATGACATGCTGGTGCTGCCGGGAGGGATGCCGGGCACGAAGCATCTGGAGGCCCATGGGGGGCTGATGGAGCAGATAGATGCTTTCTATGCCGCAGGGAAATATATCGCGGCTATCTGTGCCGCCCCCAGCATCTTCGGGCACAGGGGGATTCTGAAAGGCAGGAAAGCCTGCAGCTACCCCGGTTTTGAAAGCCATCTGGAGGGCGCCCGGGTCACGGCAGGTTCGGTGGAGATTTCGGACCATGTGATTACTTCCCGGGGGATGGGGACCGCCATTGATTTCGCGCTGGCCATCGCCGGTATCTTCTGCGGCCCTGAGAAAGCGGAAGAGATGGCGCAGTCCATCGTGTACGGGAAAGAGGAATAGGCGAGGAGAGGACTATGATCAGGAAAGAATATCAGAAGTGCGCCAAGGAAATGCTGGAATTCATCGAGAAAAGTCCCACTGCCTTTCAGGCGGTAGCGAATCTGAAAGAGGTGTTCGCGGAGCTCGGCTTCTGGGAGCTGAAAGAGGCGGAAAAGTGGGATGCAGAGCCTGGCCAGGGGTATTATGTGGCGAGGAATGATTCCTCTTTGATAGCTTTCCGCATGCCCCAGACAGACGCGCCGAAAGGCTTCCATATTTCGGCGGCTCATGCGGATTCCCCCGCGTTTAAGGTGAAAGAATTGCCGGATATGGCTGTGGAGGGTGCGTACCTGAAGCTGAACACGGAGAAATACGGTGGCATGATTCTGTCCACATGGCTGGACAGGCCCCTCTCTGTGGCAGGGCGCGTGGCAGTCAGGGGAAAAGGGGGAATCGAGACCAGGCTGGTCAATCTTGAGAAAGACCTGATGGTGATTCCCAGCGTGGCCATCCATATGAACCGCGACGCTAATAAAGGTATCGAATATAATCCCCAGGCGGATATGCTTCCTCTCTATGGGGAATTCGTAAATGGAAAGAAAGGCAGCGCGCTGATGAAGCGCGTGGCGAAAGCCGTGGGAGTGAAGCAGGAGGATATCCTGGGACACGATCTGTTCCTCTATGTCAGGGAAAAGGGCAGGATATTCGGGGACGGCGGTGAGTTCGTGCTCTCGCCCAGACTGGATGACCTGCAATGTGTGTACGCCTCCGCCAAGGGCTTTGCGGAGAGCGTGCCGGGCAGCTATATCAGCGTCTGCGCGGTGTTCGACAATGAGGAGGTGGGCAGTGGCACGAAGCAGGGCGCGGATTCCACCTTCCTGGAGGATACGCTCTGGCGTATCGGGGAGTGCATGGGACTTGACAGAGGCGGCATCCTGCGGCTGATTGCGGACAGTTTCCTGATTTCCGCGGACAATGCCCACGCGGTGCATCCCAATCATCCTGAAAAGGCCGACCCCACCAACCGGCCTTATCTGAACAGAGGGCCTGTCATCAAATTCCATGGAAGTCAGAGATATGCGACGGACGCTGTGTCCGCGGCCAGGCTGCGGAGCATCTGTGAGAAAGCCAGGGTGCCCTGCCAGACTTATGCCAACCGCTCGGATATCGCAGGAGGCGGGACTCTGGGCAACATCTCCACATCCCATGTATCCGTGTCCAGCGTGGATATCGGCCTTCCCCAGCTGGCCATGCATTCAGCCATGGAGACTGCGGGGGTGAAGGACACGAAATACGCGGTTGAGGCTTTTAAGGCATTTTTCGCGGAATAGGGGCCTTTAAGCGGCTGTTTTACCTGCGTGTGGCGGTGATGTCCACGGAGAAAGTATCGCCGGCGGTGTCATCGTCGAAGTATTCCGTATAGGAAATGGTGAATTCGGTGTCTCCGGCAGGCACTTCAAAGAGGAGGAGCCCGGTGCGGCTCTCTCCTTTTTCCAGATTATATTCCAGGGGCAGCAGGGTCTGCAGCGCGGCTTCGGGAATCTCCACCTCTTCATAGGAAGTGATGGGATAGTCGTAAATCTGGTCCTCGCTTTCGGTGCCGGCATAGAGCACGATGAAATCCCAGTCGAACATGGGGATGCTTTCCGCAAGGGTATTTTTCAGGGTGATTTCCACTGCCAGCAGGTCGTAACCGGGCGTGGGGATGTAACCCTCATACTTGCTGCAGGTGTAGGCGCTGTTCACCGTATAGTCGAAAAAATAGGTGCGCATGGTATCGCCCGTTCCGCCTGCGGCATAGCCGTCCTTGGGGAGGATGACCGAGCTGCCAGAGCCGCAGGCCGCCAGCAGGAGAATGATAAGGGCAATCGATAAAAGGGATGGGATATATTTTTTCATGATGGACTCCGTTCTGCCGCTCTTTTGTCCGGCGGCATAAATTGTGGTATGCATGTTAGGTATGTTAGCATATCTAAATCGGAAAGACAAGTGATGCGAGAAAATAGATGCAGGAAAATTTGAAAAAAGGAATTGACTTTTAAGCCAGATGATGCTATCATATTACTCGTGCGATGCATATGCGGAAGTGTCGGAACTGGCAGACGAGCAAGACTAAGGATCTTGTGGCAGCAATGCCGTGTGGGTTCAAGTCCCATCTTCCGCATTGGAGAACGATAAGTCTTGTGTATTCAAGGTTTATCGTTTTTTTTATAAAGATTTGTAGAAAAAAAGGAGAACGGCGGGATAAGGAGAGTTATGGACACAAAGAAGTGGTGGAAAGATAAGAACGTATGGCTGAGATATGTTATGGCTTTTCTGGGGACTTGCGGGGTCTGTTATCTGGGCAGCATAGCGGGAATGGAGCATGCCTCCTTTTCGATTATGAGCGTGCCGGTGATGATATTGCTGACCAGGCTGCTTGCCTGGACGGAAAAGCAGCTTAAGGAGACAGAGGATAAAAGGCAGCTTGGACGCAGGGTAAAGTATGCAGCGATTGTCAGCTTTCTGTTTTCCGTTACGATGATTGCAGGATACCAGCTCCAGAGCTTTGGCATGACAGGGCTGGGGGTAAGGGGAAAAGCGCTTGTCCTGCTGCGCAGCGCATCTTTAAGTGTAGCTGTATTTCCGTTTGCGAATATTTTTTTCATAGTTGTTGAGAAAATTCCTTCTGGCAGCCCGCTGCAGGGGCAGCAAGCCGGCCGGAAGGCATGGAAAGTGTTCGGAATCAGTACGGTTGCCATATTCTTGTGCCTGATTCCGGTGTGGCTTGCCTATTATCCTGCCATCATGTCCTATGATTTTCACAGACAGATAGGCGAAGCTTCGAAAGGATTCGCGTGGTTCTGGCCTTATCAGCCGATAGCACATACATGGGTGATCTGGCTGTTTCTTCAGGTGGGATATGCCTGCGGAAACCTGCAGACAGGTATGGCATGTATGGCGCTGTTTCAGATGCTGGTCTATTCCCTGGTGACTGGCTATGCATGTGCGTTTCTGTACCGCATTCTGCGAAAGAGATGGGCAGTAGTGGCAGGAATCCTGTTTTTTGGCGTATTCCCGCTGAATTCGGTACTGGTGTTGTGCGCAACCAAGGATATCCTGTTTGGCACATTGTTTCTGCTGTTCATTTTGTTGATGGCTGAATGCTTTTTCTTTAGCGAGGGGAAGAGACAAGCGGTGATGGCGGTTTTCCTGTTGCTGGAAGGCAGTCTTATGATGCAGTTTCGCAATAACTGCATCTATGCAGTGGCCGTCTTTGGTGTGTTGTGGGCATTGGCTGCTGCGAAGAGGGAGAAACTGAAAGTGATTCTGCTCTGCGTCCTTCTGGTGGCAGGGGGAAAGGGAACCGGAATGGCGATAAAGGCTGCAATTGGAACAGAGCTTGAAATCGCAAAGGTGGAAATGTACAGCGTGCCGATTCAGCAATTTGCGAGGGTGGGATATTATCACGGCGGGGAGCTTGACGATGAGACATGGCAGCTGCTGAATCGCTATGTTCCGCAGGAATGCTGGGAGGATTATTATCCGCCGATTTCGGACGGCATAAAAGGAATAGTCGCGGTAACGACATTTTATGAAAACTGGGATGGGCATTTGGGGCAGCTGCTCACAGACTGGATTCAGCTGGGAATCCGATACCCCAATGAATATATTGATGCATTCCTTGAACTGACGAGGGGATATTGGTTCCTGGATGACAGATCCTATGCGGAATGTCTGGGGTATGGGACAGAGGGACGTTTGGGGACAATCTATACCCATAATATCGCTTTTTTTGATGATGGGTCAGAAATCAGACATGAGTCGAAATTTCCCTGGCTGGAAGCGCAGCTGGAAAAAATCGTCAGTGGGAATACTTATTACAATTGGCCGGTCATATCGTTGTTGTTCAGGAGCGCGTTCTATCTCTGGGCTCTTCTGCTGATATGGATTGTTTTTCTGTACCGGCGGCAGAAAAGGCAGGCTGTATTTTGTCTGTTCCCTCTGCTGTATATGGGGACGATGCTTTTGGGGCCTGTAGTCCAGATGCGCTATGTTTTTCCGATTATGCTGTCGCTGCCGGTGCTGGCGGGTTTATTGATGATAAGCGAAGAATGAGGGCCTTTTATGACGATTTTAAACAGCATGCTGCTCTGGGCAGGGGCAATCTTAAGCGTGATAAGTGTATACAAGATGTATCTGTCGAAAAGAATGGGAGGATTCGCCGCGAGAGAACCGGGCATTTCTCCCAATACATACCGTTTCCTGCTGGCCCTGGCAGTATTGGCGGCGGTATTTGTCCGGGTCTATAAATTCGGCCTGGTTCCGGGGGGATTCAACCAGGACGGCGCGATGGCTGCGGTTGACGCGAAAGCGTTGGGGGAGTATGGAACGGATCGTTTCGGGATGCGCCTTCCCGTACATCTGACTGCGTGGGGCTATGGCCAGATGAGCGTGCTGCTTTCGTACCTGATGGTTCCTTTTATTAAGATATTCGGCCTTTCGCCTTACACGGCGCGGCTGCCGCTTTTGCTTGTGAGCCTTACAGGGCTTGCCTGCCTGTATGGATTTGCCGGGGACGTCTTTGGGAAATGTGCGGCTTTGATTGTGCTTTGGTTCGCGGCGATTAATCCATGGCATGTCCTGCAGAGCCGCTGGGCGCTGGACTGTAATCTGTATTCCCATTTTTTCATGATGGGGGTCTTCCTTTTGAACAGGGCGTTTATGGGGAAGAAGAACCGGCTTCATCTGCTAGCGTCCATGGTGGCGTTCGGGCTGTGCATGTACTGCTATGGCATTTCCATCTATACCATGCCGCTGTTCTTGCTGGTTTCCTGCATCTATCTGCTGGCGGCGAAGCGCCTGTCGGTTGGGGAAGCGCTGTTGTCGATGACGGTCTATCTTCTGGTGGCTTGGCCGTTCATCGCTGTCATGGCCATAAATTTTTTCCGCTGGGATACCATTGAGACGCCCTTGTTCACACTTCCCTATTTCCCGGACAGTGTGCGTTCCAACGATATTCTTTTTTTTTCTTCCCACATCTTTTCCCAGCTGGTGCAGAATGTTGATTCTCTGCTCCGGGTCACGGTATTTCAGGGCAAGGATTTGCCGTGGAATGATGTGCAGTATTTTGGGACAATGTACCTGTTTTCCATGCCTTTAGCGGCCGTCGGATTCTGCGGGCTGTTTGGGGAATTCCGCAAAAAGGCCGGAACCGCGCTTCTTGTCATATTTCTCGGGACAGGCATATGGTGTGGTCTGACCACCAATAATGTAAATGTGAACCGCCTGAACATAATTTATTATCCTATCATGATTCTGGCGGGGGTGGGTATCTATGAAGTCATACGATGGATTTCGCTGCCGAATTTGAAATATGGCATAGCCGCCGCCTATGGGGTGATGTTCTTTTTGTTCGTGAGGGAGTATTTTACCAGCTATGCAAGAGAGATGGAAATCCAGTTCCGGAAAAGCTTCGGGGAGGCTGTTTCCTCCCTGAAAGAAAGCGACGCGGATAAGATTTATATTACGATGGGGGCCGGACGAAGCACGGAAATCCTTACTTTGTTCTGGAGTGATATGGATGCGGAGTATTTTCAGGGAAAGACAATACCGGAGGGCCGGCTGCCTTATCAGGAAAGATATATTTACCATGAGATAAGTCAGATGACAGTTGACCCGGCTGAAAACGCTGACTATATCATCGTTGCCGAGGAACTGCCCCTGTTTGACGAAAACCTGTATGAATTTGAACAGTTCGGCAGTTATTACACGGTCACGAAAAAGTGAGAGAGGCTGCCGAAGCAGCCCCTTTCCGTTCTTTAGCGGTATTCTTTCATATAATCTCCATGAGCCTCGATCAGATCGTCGCACATTGCCACGATTTCGTCCAGGGAAAGCTCTGCGGCGGTATGGGGATCCAGCATGGCAGCCTGGTAGATGGCCTCTCTTTTCCTGGTTACGGCAGCCTCGATGGTCATCAGCTGGGTGTTGATATTGGTCATGTTCATGGCGGCCAGCTGTACCGGGAGACGGCCTGCCTTGCAGGGATGTACGCCCATGTTGTCGATTAGGCAGGGAACCTCCACGCAGGCATCCGCGGGCAGATTGTCGATCAGGCCCTGGTTGAGCACGTTTCCGCCGATTTTGTAGGGAACGCCTGTGACCATGGCCTCCATGATATAGGAGGCGTACTCTTTGGTGCGGGTATGGGTGACTTCGCCATTGTTCAGGATGTCGTTCTTCTCTTTCTCCCAGCCCGCGATCTGGTTCACGCAGCGGCGGGGATACTCGTCCAGAGGGATATTGTACTTGTCGATCAGCTCAGGGCAGCGGCTCTTGATGAACCAGGGATTGTACTCCGAGTTGTGCTCACTGGATTCCGTACAATAATATCCCAGACGGCGTATGTACTCATAGCGGACCATGTCGGTGTGCTTTTCAGTGCGGTTCTTCTCCGCGGCGCGCTTCTTGATTTCAGGGTAAAGGTCGTTGCCGTCCTTGTCATAAATCTCCAGCAGCCAGGCCATGTGGTTGATGCCTGCGATGAGTTCCTTGCGGCCCTCCAGCTTATCCTCCATGCCCAAGCCTTTCAGAAGACCCTCGGAGCAGACCTGTACGCTGTGGCAGAGGCCTACGGTCTTGACGCCTGTGTAGCGCTGCATATAGCCGGACAGCATGGCCATGGGGTTGGTATAGTTCAGGAACAGAGCGTTAGGGCATACCTCCTCCATGTCCTCCGCGAAGTCCCGCAGCACGGGGATGGTGCGCAAAGCGCGCATGATGCCGCCGATTCCAAGGGTGTCGCCGATGGTCTGGCGCAGGCCGTACTTCTTGGGAATCTCGAAATCCGTGACGGTGCAGGGCTCATAGAGGCCTACCTGGATTGCGTCCACCACGAAGTCCGCGCCGCGCAGGGCCTCCTTGCGGTTCTCCACACCTAAGTAGGTCCGGATGGTGGCCCGGTTCTCGTTGGTGTTTTTGTTGATTGCGCTGAGGATGATTTCGGATTCCTCAAGGCGTTTGGGGTCGATGTCGTAAAGCGCGATGTCGCTGTCGCGCAGGGCGGGCGTGCACATGCAGTCTCCCAGTACGTTTCTGGCAAATACGGTGCTGCCGGCTCCCATAAAAGTAATTTTAGGCATATTCGCTCCTTTCGCCGCCATGTGTGCGGTCTTTCTGATCCCTCTGCAAGGGATATTGGTAAGTGCTTTTTATTATACCTGATTCCCGGGGATCATGATAGGGATTATGTTTCCAAAAGTTGTACAAATGTTGCATGACTTCCGGGAAAAATCTTGAAATGAGATGCGGCAGGGCTTATACTGGACGTGGTATACTGTATAACGCTGAATACTGCCTCATGTAATCATGCGATTGAACCAGTCAGCGTTATGCAGTCTGGTTTTATGGCAAATGAAATCGTTAAGCAGTATATATTCGGAATTGCGGAAAGGGCAGTCCTCAGGAGACGGAATGTCAGAATGGACAGGAGGCGGCATATGGCGGAGTTGAAAGAATATTATCAGGAGATAAAGTCCGGCGACGAACTGGCCTTTTATTTCTGCGGCTGGGAGAAATGCGGGCCGGGACATTCTTTCGGGCCGGCGGTGAGGCCGCACTTCCTGTTTCATTTCGTCCTGTCGGGAAAGGGACATTACGACAGAGCCGGAGAGCGGTATGAGCTGGAGGCGGGACAGGGCTTTTTGATTCTTCCCGGGGAGTCTACCTGCTATCAGGCGGATTGGGCCGATCCGTGGGAATACTGCTGGATCGGCTTCGGCGGGACTGAGGCGGGGAGTATTTTGCGGGAATGCGGCCTGGGGCAGGAAAACCTGGTCTATCAGGACAGAAGCGGCGGGCAGCTGCGCAGGGAGATGATGCAGCTGGTGGAATCCTTTGAGCATTCTGACGTGAACAGCTATATGCTGCTGGGCAGGCTCTATCTGACTTTAGCCTATATGATGCCGAAGCAGCCTGCTGCGGGCTCCGTGCTCCAGGACTATGTGAACCGGGCGCTGGATTTCATCCACAATAATTTCAGCTATGAAATCGGCGTGGAGGAAATCGCCCGGACCGTGGGAATCGACAGGACATATCTGTACCGCATCTTCAGACAGCAGGTGGGGGAGTCCCCGAAAAGGTACCTGACGGCTTTCCGCCTGCGCATGGCGGCGGGGATGCTGGTGGAGACAAAGCTGCCCGTGACGGAAGTGGCGCTGTCCTGCGGATTCAAGGAGGTATCGCTGTTCGACAGGCAGTTCAGGGCGGCTTACGGCTGCCCGCCGCTTAAGTACCGCAGGCAGGCCGGGCGGGAAGCGCCCCGGTGAATGCTCCGAGCCGGGAGAAGGCCCTTCTCAACGGCGGATGATATCGGCGAATTCCGCCCCCGCTGCCCGGGCCAGGTCTTCCGGGGCCAGTTCCAGCTGGGAACCCAGCCTGCCGCCGCTGACGATGATTTTTTCCAGTTCTTTTGCGGTGCTGTCGATGCGGGTCACGTACTGCTTTTTCATGCCTATGGCAGTGCAGCCGCCGCGGATGTAGCCGGTGACCTTGTTGATGTCCCTGACATGGATCATTTCCACGCTCTTTTGCCCTACGCTTCTGGCGGCGGCCTTAAGGTCCAGCTCCTTTGCGATGGGGATCACGAACACGAAGTAGTCTCTGCCTCCTGTGGTCACCAGGGTCTTGTACACCTTTTCATAGGGCAGGGAGAGCAGGTCGGCAATCTGCAGCCCATCGGTGAATTCATCGCATTCATAGGTCATATGGGTGTAGGGAATCTTCAGGGATTCCAGGATGCGCATGGCATTTGTCTTGGTTTCTTTCTGTTTGGCCATTTATGGGTGCCTCCTTATGGGTGGGTGTGATTTTGGCTTCAGGCCTGTGGATTCATTATACTGCATAACGCCGGAATTTACCATACTGCATTGGTTAAACGTATATGGCTGGCGTTATGTAGCCGGGTTACTCGGAAATTTTAACTGTTAAGCAGTATATATAGCAGCCCTGCTCCGATTGGAATAGGGATCCTGCACAAACCGGCAGGAACATGGTACAATAAAAATACAATATAAGATACGAAAAAGAAAGGGAGAGAGAAAGCATGTGGGGATTCATATTTGGCGGATTAGCGGCAGGTTCTGTACTGGGAATCATATATCTGAGCAGCAGGTTCGCTAAGTTCCGTACTGTGCGGAAAGCGGCAAAGGGAAAGAAAATATTAAGGTTCCTGCTGGGACTGATTCTGGTGCTGGCGGTTGCCTTTGTGACGGGAGCCGCGCTGGGAGCGATCAACGCGGCCATCGTCATCCTGCATTTGATGGTCATCTGGCTGTTGTGCGATGGCTTCAGCTGGATAGCGGAGAAGAAGCGGGGACAGAAGTTCCGCGGATATTATGCCGGAATCCTGGCAATCGGAATCACGGCTGTCTACCTGACATGCGGCTGGTTTCTGGCCAATCATGTATGGGCCACGCACTATAACCTGGAGACGGACAAGCAGGTGGGAGGGCTGCGCATCGTGCTGTTCGCGGATTCCCATGTGGGCAATACCTTCAGCGGGGAAGGTTTTGGCAGATGGGTGGAGAAAATGCAGGCGGAAAATCCGGATATCGTGGTAATCGCAGGGGACTATGTGGATGACGATACCTCGAAAGAGGACATGGCCGCCGCCTGTGCGGCCCTGGGCACCCTGAAGACTACATACGGCGTGTACTATGCTTTCGGAAACCATGACAAGGGATATTATGGCCCGGCTTACCGGGGCTACAGCGGCGCTGATCTGATCGCGGAACTGGAGAAGAATGGGGTGACAGTGCTGCAGGATGAGACGGTGCTGCTGGGGGAGAGCTTCTGCCTGATAGGACGGCAGGACCGCTCGGAGGACCAGATGGGAAGGCACAGGGCCACCATGGAAGAACTGACGGCAGATTTGGATTCGGACAGGTACAGCATCGTCCTGGACCATCAGCCCCATGACTACGAGGCCCAGGCGGCATCCGGCGTGGATCTGGTGCTGTCCGGCCACACCCACGGGGGACAGCTGTTCCCCTTTCACAGGATGGGCGAATGGCTGGGGCTGGATGATAAAAGCTACGGCTGCGAGAGGCGGGGCGGCACGGATTTCATCGTGACTTCCGGCATTTCCGACTGGGCCATTCAGTTCAAGACCGGCTGCAAGTCGGAGTACGTGGTGGTGGATGTGCAGGGAGCGGGACAGTAGGTCCGGCTTCCGGGATTATCTTTAATATCGGTGAAGTTATGCAGGTATAACGACTTTAAAAGAGAGGAAGAACGGATATGAGTTTATTCAGGAATGGAGATTTGTGGAAAGATATAAACGGGGCACCCATTCATGCCCATGGAGGATATATTATTTTTCATGAGGGATATTACTACTGGTTCAAATAAATATCCCAATGAGCGAGACCGGGAAAGAGGGCTCCTGGTTCTTTTCTATGTCGAAGATACGGATTCCCTTGACAGAATCGGAACCGAATTCCGTCCCCGGGTAGGGAATGTATCGCTCAGAGACGTTGTGGGTGTTGTCTTTTGCAGGTTCGGCAGACATGGCCCCAGATTCCGGGGATTCGTCCCGGAGGATGCTGCCGGCCAGTCTTTTTTTACTGCTGTCCATTTTTGCCTCCTGTTCTTGTGGCGGACAGGAGAATGGAAGAAAGGCATTCTCTGAAACGATGGCGAAAAGCCGACGTTATGGAAAACCAAATTACCGGTCTCCATAGATAGCGCGTACAGATAGTGCTTTCGGAAGTCACGGAACATGCTTCTGATGATTCCTGGCAGCCGCATATAGCGCGATAAAATCCGCTGCCAGTTATAGCCTCGTCGATAACGATTTTGCTTTAACATAGGCTTCTGAATTGCACAAGTGGAAAAGCGCATGAAAAGAAAATTTTTAAATCCCTGTCAATTTCTAAGAATGTGTATTATAATGAAAAGAAAATACAGACAGGGGATGGCTTGGACATGGCAGGATATTTATTTGTGCATTTTATTGGCGAAGAGAAGGATGGGGAGCAGATTTACTTCTCGCTTAGCAAAGACGGACTGCACTGGCAGGATTTGAACGATGGGAGGCCCATTCTGTATTCCCGGACAGGAACCTGCGGTGTCAGAGATCCGTTTCTGCTGCGCCACCCAGAAACGGGAGTGAACTATCTGATTGCCACGGATTTGAGGATAGAGGCAGGAGAGGGATGGGAAAAGGCGGAGAATGCAGGCAGCCGGGACTTGATTGTGTGGGAGTCTGCAGATCTGGTTCACTGGAGCAAAGAGCGCGCCTGCAGGGTGGGAATACCCGGGGCGGGATGTGTTTGGGCGCCGGAGGCGGTGTATGACAGGGAAAGAGAAGCTTTTTTCGTCTTCTTCGCCTCTAAAGTGAAGCAGGAGGGTGAGTCAGAGGGAAAGCAGAGGATATATGGCGCCTGCACAGAGGATTTCCGTGAGTTTTCCGAAACTTTCCTGTATTTTGAGAAAGAAAATCATGTAATCGATACCACCATACTGGAAAGCGGCGGGCGGTACTATCGGATTTCCAAGGACGAGACCACGAAAAGGCTGATTCTGGAGAGGGCGGACTCGCTGCTGGGGGGATATGTCCAAATTGACAGCGCTGTGCTGGCAGAGTTAGCGGGTGTAGAGGGGCCGGAGGGGTATCTGCTCCCGGATGGGAAGACCTGGTGCCTGATTGCGGACCAGTTCCAGGCAGGAAAAGGGTATCTGCCCATGGTATCGGAAAATCTGGACACTGGCGAGTTCAGGATACTCTCTCCCGATGAATATGACATGGGTGTCGTAAAAAAGCGGCATGGCGGCGTCATGCAGATTACGGATGAAGAATATGAGCGGCTTGTCCGATATTATGGTGGGAAAAATCCTGTGATTGAGGGCCTGTACGCAGATCCTGATCTGTACTATGAGGATGGGACATACTATCTGTACCCTACCACGGATGGATATCCCCATTGGTCAGGGCATACATTTTATGTATTTACATCGAAAGACGGAACGCGGTTCCGGAAAGCGGGGCAGATTCTGGATGTGGCCTCAGGACAGGTGCCCTGGGCCACAGGCTATGCCTGGGCGCCCTGCATGGTCAAAAAGGACGGCAGCTATTACTTTTATTTCTGCGCCAAGGGAGAGGACGGCCGTTCCTGTATCGGCGTGGCTGCAGCGGATTCTCCGCTGGGACCCTTTGAGGCAGCGCCGGAGCCTGTGGTATCCATGGATATGATGGCGGAATGCGGCATCAGGATGGGGCAGGTCATAGACCCCTCCGTCTACAGAGAGGGGGAGGAGTATTATCTCTTTTTCGGAAACGGGGAGGCGGCTGTGGCAAAGCTGTCGGAGGATATGCTGCACATCCGGATGGAGACTCTTCGGAATATCGAGGGGCTTACGGATTTCAGGGAGTCTGTGATTGTGGTCAAAAAAGACAGCATCTATCATTTCACATGGTCCTGCGATGACACGGGCAGCGAGGATTATCATGTGAATTACGGGACTTCCCGCTCGCTGTACGGACCGGTGGAATATGCCTATCCGATTCTGCAAAAAAATGTGCGCCGGGGCATCCTGGGCACAGGGCACCACTGCATTTTCAGGATGCCGGGTGAGGAGCGGTACCTGATAGCGTACCATCGCTTCGCCACACCGCTGGAAGACTATCCGGAGGGGAAAGGATGGCACCGCGAGGTATGCCTGGCGCCGCTGGATTTTGATGCAGACGGTAAGATGCTGCCTGTGATTGTGTGCTGATTTCAGATATATTGGAGATTCTTGCGATTTTCCGTGGAAGTGGCGGCTGTCAAGTGAGAGAGGAATCTGAAAATTCTGCTGCAGTGACATCCGCTACTCCCATATACCGGGCCGGCATATCCCGCCAGGGAGAGGCATCGGCCGGAAAAAGAAAGAGATATCCAGGTCATGATAAAGGACATGAAAGAAAAATGCCCCCGGGCAAGGCAGTTCTGGGTGCGGGAATTAGCAGAGTATGGCAGCCGGGAGGAACTCGGCACATGGCTGGAAAATCTGAAATCGGAAGTTGAGAAGGCCAGACCTCCTGTCAGATGCGATTCTCTGGAGCGGGAGTGGGCGGAGTGGTCGAATCTTTCCGTGTCGGCAGTTAAAAGATAAGGGTTAAAGGAGCTTCCGGATGAATTATAGAAAAGACAAATACGGCAATGACCTCTCCATCCTGGGCTACGGCTGCATGCGGTTTTCCAGGGCGGGGGGTAAAATCGATATCGACAAGGCGGAGCAGGAGATTATGGCTGCTTTCCGCGGCGGAGTGAATTATTACGATACAGCGTATGTGTACCCTGGCAGCGAAGCGGCGCTGGGGGAGATTTTGGAGCGCAATCATATCCGTGACCAGGTAGCCATCGCCACCAAGCTGCCCCATTACCTGATCAAAGCGGCGGACAGCATGGAAAAATATTTCAGAGAGCAATTGAAGCGCCTGAGGACGGACTATGTGGACTACTATCTCATGCACATGCTGACGGATGTGCAGACCTGGGAGCGGCTGAAAGGCCTGGGGATAGTGGAGTGGCTGGAGCAGAAGAAGAATAGCGGCGAAATCCGCCAGGCAGGCTTTTCCTATCATGGAAATTCCGACATGTTCTGTCGGCTGGTGGATGCATACGACTGGGATTTCTGCCAGATTCAGTATAATTACATGGATGAGAACACCCAGGCCGGGCGCAAGGGGCTTCAGTATGCTGCGGCAAAGGGGCTCCCTGTGGTCATCATGGAGCCTTTGCGGGGCGGGAAGCTGGTGAACAATCTGCCGGGAGAGGCTAAGGCGCTGTTCGAGGGATATCCTGTGAAGCATACTCCGGCAGGCTGGGCGCTGCGCTGGCTGTGGAACCAGCCGGAGGTGACCTGTGTGCTGTCGGGGATGAATTCCCGGGAGATGGTGGAGGACAATGTGAAGACGGCATCCGAGGTTTCCGTGGGCGAGCTCAGGGTTCAGGAAGAGGAGATGCTCCAGAAAGTAGTGCGGGCCATCAACGCCAGGATGAAAGTGGGCTGCACCGGCTGCGGTTACTGCATGCCATGTCCTAAGAACGTGGACATCCCGGGGACTTTCGCGGCATACAACCGCCGCTGTTCCGAGGGGAAGAGGGCCGCGTTGATGGAGTATTTCATGTGCACCGCCATGCGCAGGACTTCCTCTGCCGCCTCCAATTGTATAGAGTGCGGAAAATGCGAGAAGCACTGCCCGCAGCACATAGAAATCCGAAAGGAGCTGAAAAACGCCCGCCGGCAGCTGGAGGGGCCGGCGTATAAAGTTGGACGGAAAATCGTAGCATTTTTGAAGTTATATTGATGGGAAAAAGGATTGCATGTGACATGGCATGGCCCTTTGAGACAGTTGCCCGATAAAAGGCAGCTGTCTTTTTATATTGCCCGGATTACGGCGGAGCGCAACAAGAAAAGCAAAAGTTGCGCAAATTTAGATATTTTTTATAAAAATTGCATATTTGCGCAACTTATATATTAGAAACAATACTGATTGACAATAAAAACCAAAGAAATGTATAATATATATAACATAAAGCACAAAGAATGAGCAACAAATCGCGCAACAAAAGGAGGAGCTATGAAAGAAAAAAGCGGAGTCAAAGGTTTCTTGAAAAAGCTGCACAAGTACCGGATTTATCTGCTGATGCTGGCCCCCGCCGTAATCTACACGCTTGTCTTTGCCTACTACCCGATGACGGGCATCGTCATGGCATTCAAGAAGTATAATTACAGCGGCGGCATCTGGGGAAGCCCCTGGAACGGACTGGAGAATTTCAAATTCTTCTTCAAGTCCGGGCAGGCAGGGCTGGTGACCAGGAACACGGTTCTGTATAACATCGCCTTTATCCTGGTGGGGACATTCACCCAGGTGGCGGTGGCGGTATTCCTGACGGAGATTCACGGGAAGAAGTTCCGGAAGATTTCCCAGTCGATGATGTTCCTGCCTTATTTCATATCCTGGGTCATCGTGGGCGTCATGGCGTTCAACATCTTCAGCTCGGATTACGGCTTCATCAACCGGATCATCACCTCCCTGGGCGGAGAAAAGGTGGCTTTTTACACCACGCCGCAGGCATGGCCGTTTATCCTGCTGTTCTTCAACATCTGGAAAGGCGTGGGATATGGATCTGTCATGTACCTGGCAGCCATCATGGGCATCGATACCTCCGTCTATGAGGCGGCCTCCATCGACGGGGCGAATGTGTTCCAGAGAATTTTCAAGGTGACTATTCCCATGATTATGCCTACCATGATTATCCTGCTGCTGATGAGCGTAGGCGGCATTTTCAAGGGCAACTTCGACATGTTCTACAACCTGGTGGGCAGCAACGGCCTGTTGTACAACTATACGGATGTCATCGATACGCTGGCCATGCGCGCCCTGATTTCCAGCAACGACTTCGGCATGTCGGCAGCCATCGGCCTGTTCCAGTCCGTGCTCTGCTTCGCCACAGTGACAATCGTCAATAAGCTGGTAGGCCTGTACGACAGGGACTACGCGCTGTTCTGAACAGAAAGGAGAGAATCGCAAAATGGCAAAAGAGGCGACTCATTTAGGCAAAGTAAAAAGAGGGAAAGATGTGGTGGCGCTGAACATCATCGCCTACGGTTTTTCAGGACTGATAGCCCTGCTGTGCCTGATTCCCTTTCTGATGATTCTGGCAGGCTCTTTCTCTTCCGAGAGCGCGATTACGGCAAACGGATTCTCGCTGCTGCCCCAGGATTTATCGCTGGAAGCGTACAAGACCGTGTTCAAAGAGCCGATCGTAGTCCTGCGGGCCTATGCCACGACCATTGTGCTGACGGCTGTCGGCACGGCCATCGGCCTGCTGATACAGACCATGACCGCGTATGTGCTGTCCAGGAAAGACTTCGAGTGGAGGAACAAGTTCTCCTTTTTCTTCTACTTCACCACGCTGTTCTCCGGCGGCCTGGTGCCCACCTTTATCCTGTACACCCAGACCCTGAAGCTGCAGGACAACTATTTGGCCCTGCTGCTGCCGCTGGTGTTCTCCGTGTACAACCTGCTGGTCATGAAAAGCTATATTTCCTCCATACCGGATTCCCTTGTGGAGTCAGCCAGGATTGACGGCTGCGGTGAGGTGAGGACGCTGTTCCAGATTGTGCTGCCGCTGATTCAGCCGGCGCTGGCCACAGTGGGCCTGTTCATCGCCCTGGCCTACTGGAACGATTGGTACAACGCCATGCTCTACATAAAGGCGGAAGAGAAATATCCCCTGCAGTACTTCCTGTACCAGCAGGTGAACAACATCGAGTCTTACAAAAAGCTGATTTCCAACAATGCGGTGAACAGCGCTGTGGTCAGCTCCATGTCGCTGCCTACCCAGACCTTGAAGATGGCCCTGACAATCGTGGTCACCGGGCCGATTATACTGGCGTTCCCCATGGTGCAGAAGTATTTCGTGCAGGGCATTACGATCGGCGCGGTAAAGGGATAAGAGGATGCACTGTAAACCGTAATAGAAAAGTGTCAAAACCGGTAATAAACGGTTGAGATAAGCCGGCGGATGCAGGGAATCCGCAACAATCGGGCACGGAATATCAAAAAAGCAAAACAGAAGGAGGGCTTTATGAAAAACAGGATGAAAAAAGGATTGGCGCTGCTGCTCGGGGCAGCGATGACCACAGGCCTGCTGGCAGGCTGCGGTTCGGAGGGAGGCTCGGAGAATTCTGCGGCCTCAGGTTCGGAGGGCGGAAACGCTTCGGCGGAGGCTGGCGGAAGCGCTTCGGATGCCGGGGGGGCAGATACCTCCGAACATGTAGACCTGAAGATGTATCTGATAGGGGAACGCACCCCGGATTTTGACGAGGTCTATGGGAAAATCAATGAAATCCTGGAGGAGAAGCTGAACTGCTCCATAAGCGTGGACTTCCTTTCCTGGGGTGAACATGATACGAAATATTCACTGCTGTTCTCTTCCCAGGAGGATTTCGACTTGATTTTCACGGCATCCAGCTGGTGCCATTATGAGCAGACGGTATCCCTGGGGGGATTCTATCCCCTTTCGGAGGAATTCATCCAGACCTACGCGCCGGATATCTGGGAGGTAGTCCCGGAAGTCGCATGGGATCAGGCGAAGATTGACGGACAGATTTACATGGTGCCCAACTATCAGAATGAATTTGCCCAGGACGTACTGGCTGTCCGCGGAGACCTGATGGAGAAATACAGTATCGACCAGATTACCTCCTGGGATGAGCTGAAAGCCTTTTACCTGGCCTGTGCCGCAGACGGGATGTACGCCAGCCAGGGCGGGCCATGGTATCAGTATTTCCAGGCGCAGGGACTGGCCACCACAGGCGGCGCGCCTCACGGCGGCGAGCTGGTGCTCTATCATACCCAGGATCCGTCCGACACCGGTTTCTACTATCTCCTGGACTGGGACGGCTTCACGGATTACTGCAGGCAGATGAAAGAGCTGGCCGACGCGGGCTGCTGGTCTCCGGATGTGCTCAATTCCAGCGATGAGCGCCAGACGGGACTGCTCACCGGCAGGACGGCGGGAATGGTCTGGAACCTGGGCAGCTGCACTACCTATGGAAAGCAGGCTAATACGGAGAATCCTGACTGGAACGTGACGCTGATAGATCCTGTCGCCGATCTGCCCAAGAAGGTGCAGCCTTATATCAACAACGGCGTGGCAATCAATCAGAACAGCAAGAACAAGGAAAGGGCCATGATGGTTCTGAACGAGTTCTATACGAATCCGGCGGTTCAGGATCTGGCCATGCTGGGCATCGAAGGAAAGCACTGGGAGGCCGTGGGGGACGACCAGTACAAAGTAATCGACGAGTCAGGATTTGGCGTGTCCAGTAACTGTAACTGGGGATGGAACAACGCGGCTATCCAGAGGACGGAATACATCGAGGACAAGACGCCGCTGGACGATGTCCGGGAAGCCATGGAAGAGAGCTGGAACAACAATATCAAGGAGGCCCATGTGCTGGACGGCTTCAATTTCGACTCCACCAAGGTGAGCACCCAGTTCGCGGCAGTGGAGGCGGCCATGGGCAATTACTACGATCCGTTGGTGAGCGGCCTGGTGAACGATGTGGATCAGTCTATCGAGGATTTGCGCACGGCGCTGGAGAGCGCCGGCATCCGGGACGTGCTTGCGGAGATGGAGAGCCAGGCGGCGAGCTATATCGCTGAAAAGCAGGCGAACTGATTCCCGGGCGAACCGGGGATTCAGGACTGGAGCCTCACGACGCCGCGGGATTCCGGGACAAAGAAAGGGGCTGCCGCTGGCGGCGTCCTGTGGGGAAGGGCTGCTGCGCAAAGCGGGAGCCCTTTCCCCTACATAGAGTATTTGCTTTTCCGGCGGATGGGGGTTATGATAGAGGGGAAGGAGGGAGAGCAGGATGACATTGGACGAAATGGCGAGAGAACTGGGCGTATCAAAGAGCACGGTTTCTCGTGCACTGTCCGGAAAGGGACGGATAGGGGAGAAGACCAGGGAGAGGATCGTGGCATACGCGGGGCAGCAGGGGATGTATCTGTCCCGGGAATCGGATGGGGGCGGGAAGACCGGCAATCTGGGGGTGGTGTTTCCCGCAGATGTGTATGAGAATGCCAATTCTTACTTCCAGGATTGCATGCTGGGCGTCTGTGAAGCCGCGTCCCTCATGGATTTCAATGTGCTGATCGCCACCGAGACGATCAGCGACATTTCCGGGATTCAGATGCTTGCGGAACAAAAGAAAGTGGACGGGATTATCCTCACCAGGAATATGGAGAACGACAGGGCGCTGCGGTATCTGACGGATATTCATTTCCCCGTGGGAGTCACGGGGCAGTGCGATGAAAAGGAGGTCATCCAGGTGGATACGGACAATGAGGCGGCCTGCGAGGAGCTGACTGCCCTGCTGATCGGCAAAGGATTCAGCAAGTTCGCCCTGGTGGTGGAGGATCTGTCCTACCGGGTGAACCGCAGCCGCTACCAGGGATTTGGCAACGCGCTGCTGAAGAGCGGGATTCCCGGTGAGAGACAAGCCTACTATGTGGGCGCCCTGCAGGTGGCCCTGCTGGATGCCATCATCAGCGACATGCTTGCCAAAAAGGTGGAATGCATCATATGCGGAGACGATATGGTGTGCACCAAAATCGTGTCCCGTCTGCAGGCGGAAGGGTACCGGATTCCCAGGGACGTGGCGGTGGCGTCCCTCTACAACAGCTCCAACCTGAACTGTTTTACGCCACAGATTACCGCAATCAATATATCCGCCAGGAAGATCGGCAATATGATAGGGAAACAGATGATTCGCTGCCTGCGGGGTCAGGATTACGAGAAAAAGGTGATAATGGAACATGAGATTCTGCTGCGCAGGTCTACGGACAGGATTTATACAAGTGTGAGGATATGAAAATGGGTACAGAATATGGTTATGAGAGCAGATGCCTGCTCAGGGACGGTCGTCCCTGGTTCCCGGTGATGGGGGAGATGCATTACAGCCGTTACCGGGAGGCGCTGTGGGAGGAATCCCTGCGCAAGATGAAAGCTGGCGGCGTGGAAATCGTGTCCGCCTATGTGATTTGGATTCACCATGAGGAGGAAGAGGGGGTCTTCGACTTTACCGGATGCAGGAATCTGAAAGGATTCCTGGAGGCCTGCCGGAAAGTGGGGATATTGGTATTCCTGCGCCTGGGTCCCTGGGTGCACGGAGAAGTCAGGAACGGCGGCTTCCCGGACTGGGTCCGGGAAAAAGGAAAGGGCGGGGTCATGCTGCGCAGTGATGACCCGGCTTATCTGAGTTTGGTAAGGCGCTATTGGGAAAGGGTGTATGAACAGGCGAAAGGCTTCCTGCATGAGGACGGCGGCCCGGTAATCGGGATACAGATTGAAAATGAATACGGGCATGTGGGCGGGCTGAAAGGGGAGGCCGGAGAGGACCATATGCGCACGCTCACTGCCATGGCAAAAGAAATCGGTTTCAGGGCGCCTCTGTATACGGCCACCGGATGGGGCGGGGCCTGTATCGGGGACCTGCTTCCCGTGATGGGGGGATACTGTGAGGCTCCCTGGGATCAAAGGGTCACAGAGCTGGAGCCCAACGCGAATTTCGTGTTCAGCTATGAGCGCAATGACGCCCAGATTGCCTGTGACCATCACATGGGAGAGGAGACTACCTTTGATGAGTCCCATTTTCCTTTCCTCACGGCGGAACTGGGCGGAGGGCTGCAGGTGACCTCCCACAGAAGACCGGTGGCGGGCGGGAAAGATATCGGCGCCATGTCCATAGCCAAACTGGGCAGCGGAGCCGCTCTGCTGGGTTATTATATGTACCATGGGGGAAGCAATCCCAGGGGTAAGCTTTCCACCTTGCAGGAGAGCCGGGCGACAGGATATGCCAATGATCTGCCGGAAATCAATTATGACTTCAACGCCCCCATCAGGCAGTATGGCACGATTTCGGATACTTACCGGGAGGTGCGGCTGCTGGCTCTTTTCCTGCAGGAATTTGGCGGGGGACTGGCGGCGATGGAGGCGGCTGTCTGCCCGGACCGGGTCAGGCCGGATGATTTCCATACCCTGCGGCTGTCCTGCAGGCATGACGGCAGGAGCGGGTATGTTTTCTTCAATAATTATCAGAGACGGCACAAGATGGACGAGCATCCCGGTACGGTGCTGACCGGCATCTGCGAGGGCGGGGAGATAAAGTTTCCTCCGGTGGATATCGAGGACGGCGAGTATGGGTTCTTTCCCTATATGCTGAAACTTGGGGATGCCTGCCTGCGCACGGCGCTCGCCACGCCTCTCTGCAGGCTGCGGACGAACGAGGGGGATACCTGGGTCTTTTATGGGGATTATGTGCCTGAAGTTCCCGGAAGAGGCTGTCCTGAGAAAGGGGAAAGCCAGGGATGCGGGACTTTGCCTGGTGAGAACGCGGTTTTTTGCTGGGAGGGGGATGTACGGGCTGACATCCTGAAGCTGACTCGGAAGGAAGCTCTCTCGGCGCAGAAGCTGAGCCTGGGGCAGGATTATCTGATTCTGGCGGAAGATTTCGTCTGGGAAGAGGAGGGAAAGGTCAGGGTGACAGGCGGCGCGGATACGGTCATTCGGGCTTTTCCGAGATTGCCGGAAGAGAGTCTGCCGGGCTTTGCGGAGTGCGGCCAAGAGGGGCGGTTTACGGTATATGAGAGAAAGACAGACGACAATACGGCTGACGTGGCGGTGTCCCTGATTTCCAGGGATGCGGAAAAGGCAAGATATGAGGTTGCGGTGTCCTATAAGGAGAAAGGAAACCGACTGGCGGGAAGGGATACTTTCCTGAAAATATCTTATTCGGGAGACCGAATGGAAATTTACGACGGGACGGAGAAGATAAATGACCACTTTTACACTGGTCAGGAGGTGCCTTTGAGTCTGGGATACTTTGGTTTTCCGGAGAGGCTGGAGATAGTGGTATATCCGCTGGAGGAAAAAGCGGCGGTATTTCTGGAAAAATGGCCAAAGATGAAAGATGGGCGTGCCTGCCGTTTGGACGGAGTGACGGTGACGGAGCAGTATCGATGAGGCGGTGGGTTGCTTTAAGTCTTTGTGCTGGCTGAGGGTTTTCAGAAAAAAGGTACAAATAGAAATCGTGGCCGGAGAGTGAGAAACGATATATGCTGTATACACAGTATGGCATCTGAGAAAATGAATAAAAAGCCAGTAGTGTCATTTGCAGACTGCTGGCTTTTTTGATGGGCAGAATTGTACAATAGGTCAAAATAAACCAATAGAATAGCCAGTGACGCCGGGGTACAGGAGCATCAGGATTCAGCCCTGCATACCTGAGGATGTGGATGAAGTCAGAGCCGTTGTGCCATGTCCTTATGGGGAGATTTCTTTCTCCTGGAAAATTTTATACAAGAGCCTGTTCCTGGAGGCGCCTGTATGGTATGATGCGGAAAAGTACAGGTATCATAACTGGCAGGAGTTCTATGAAATTTGCCAAAAGGGTGCCCGGGGGACGTAGAGATTCCCCGGACGCCGCCATCTGACATGAGAGCGGAACTTTGGTTTTCCGCGGCCTCTATTTTATCTGAACCCGCTTCTGCTCAAATAGCGGTACAACCACATAATACAAACGGTCATCCGAAAAAGAGAGAGAGCCCAGTTCCTTTCCGGATCGGTTTTTCAAATACAGCTTATGTCCGGGTGTACCCGGGTAATCATCTGCCAGTATCTTTTTTGACGTCATCCGGTTTGGTATCCTGTGGGAGGCCAAGGATTCGGTAGGCTTCTTTTTCTGTCATGTCAGGCGATCCTCTGCAAATTTTCCAAATTATGCCGGCGGGCGATAGCGGAACAGGACCCTTTTCACCACTGTCCGTTCGCCTTTGCTGCCCGGCGTCCAGGCCAGGTTCGTCTGCCATGGCACTGAATAGGGTCCGTCGGGATTCGCTTTTAAATTCAGGAAAATATTTCTGCGCCTTGCGGCTGCCTGGGCCGTGTCCGCATGGCCTGTCCTTGCCAGCCAGGCCTCGTAGCCGCCCAGATAGCTTTCCGCCATCTCGTCCCAGGAGTGGAACTGCTGCTGGATGACTCTTCCGGCTCTGCTGAATTCCTGGTCCAATTCCTCTCTGTCTATCATTTTCACCAGATACATCATTCCCAGAAGCTGGGTGGCGCGGCACAGATCCCAGCCAGCGTGCAAGGTGTCCAGCCGCCCGGCATGTCTGTCCACCAGCTCATGCACAGTCTCCAGGCCCTGCTGTCTGTTGTGGATGTCCCATTGTTCCCCCAGGGACACATTCCGGAAATTGGAGACTACTTTCCGGCTTCCGTGGGCTCCCGTAATCAAAGGCCAGCCCTCCAGCATGTCAAAGGAGTGGGCCCAGATGGCAAAGGTGGAGGCGCACCAGCATTCCAGGTCGTTCCGGGGCAGCAGAGGATCCCTTTTCCAGAAAAGGGCGGGGGCGAAACGCCAGCGCCGCACCCCGATAGAACGGTAGAGCAAAAGGATAATGACGTAAATCCATACAGAAGCTTTCATGCCCAGGGCTCTGGTGTAGCTGTCCTCTGTCAGCACCGGCATATAGTCCCCGTACATGTCCACATAGTGATCCGTGGAAGCCAGAAAATCCTCGAATATCATGACTTCCGCAGGGGGATCCCACTCCTTCCAGGTGCCTGTGGGCATACGGTAAACGCCGGGCTCATCGGTGTCCTGGATGGCTTTTTTGTTGATGTGCGCGATGACTTTTTCGCCGCTGGGCAGCTGGACTCGATGGTAGATTTCGTTTCCGCTGCGGACTGTGTCATTGTTGATGACGACTCCCTTTACAATCAAAGTGAAGGCGCCCAGGGTCTCCATGTCTGCGATAGAGGACGCGACGGGGATATCCTGTCCGGCTTCGTTTCCGACAGCGTTATCTTCCAGGGCGGCACCTTTTGCGTAGAATTGATACAGAATCGGCCCCAGGGCGAATTCTACCAGCAGCGCCAGTGCCATCATGACGGGAAGCAGCAGGATGGTCTGTGGTAGGTTGATTTTGAATCCGTATATGTTCCTGTTGGATATTTTGTATCTTGTGGATGACATCTGAAGACCTCCGGTTGCGTGTATGCTTATTTTCTTTCCAGAGAAAAAGGCCAGAACAGAACGAAAACGGCTGGAACTTTGCCGCGGCCCTATAAATGATTATATACTGATTTGCCGGTTTTGTCTATTTGTTTGTCTCATGGATATATTCTTCCAATGCCAATGTTTCCGTGCCGGTGTGTTAGTGCTGATGTTTCGGCGGGCGATGCCTGAAATCAGGATTGTGTTCCCGCTGAAAATGGCTTATAATGATTTTAAGCATTTGAATTCCTGTAATCCGGAATTCGGAAAGGCGGTAAAAAATGAGCGAAAGAAAGTACAACAGGATTTTCACCATTGTCATTGATTCTTTGGGCGTGGGCGCGCTGGAGGACGCAGCCGCCTATGGGGATGCCGGGACGGACACCCTGGGGCATATCTCCCAAAATGTGGACAGCTTCGTCATTCCGAATCTGCAGAAGTTAGGAATGGCGAACCTTCACCCGCTGCGCCAGGTGGAACCGGTGGAGAAGCCGCTGGGATATTTCCTGAAGATGAAGGAGGCCAGCGCCGGAAAGGACACCATGACAGGGCACTGGGAGATGATGGGGCTGCATATCACGAAGCCTTTTCAGACATTTACGGAGACAGGGTTCCCCAGGGAGCTGATAGAGGAGCTGTCCGCCAGGACGGGCCGCAGAATCATCGGGAACAAGAGCGCCAGCGGCACGGAAATCCTGGAGGAGCTGGGGGAAGAGGAGATTGCCACCGGGGCCATGATCGTCTATACTTCTGCGGATTCCGTACTGCAGATCTGCGGAAACGAGGAGACTTTCGGGCTGGAGGAGCTGTACCGCTGCTGTGAGATCGCCCGGGAGCTGACCATGAGGGACGAGTGGAAGGTAGGGCGGGTGATTGCCAGGCCTTACCTGGGAAAGAAGCGGGGAGAGTTCAAGCGCACCAGCAACCGCCATGACTATGCCCTGAAGCCCTACGGAAGGACAGCCCTGAACGCCCTGAAGGACGCAGGGCTGGATGTGATATCTGTGGGTAAGATTTTCGATATTTTTGACGGGGAGGGCCTTACGGAGTCCAACAAATCCAAAAGCTCGGTACACGGCATGGAGCAGACCATCGAAATCGCGAAGCGGGAGTTCAGAGGGTTCTGCTATGTGAATCTGGTGGATTTCGATGCGCTGTGGGGCCATCGCCGGAATGTGGTGGGCTATGCCCGGGAACTGGAGAAATTCGATGAGAAGCTGGGGGAGCTGATGCCGCTTCTGCGGGAGGACGATCTGCTGATTCTCACGGCCGACCATGGGAACGACCCCACCCATACGGGAACCGACCACACCAGGGAAAAGGTGCCGTTCCTGGCATATTCGCCGTCCTTCCGGGGCAGCGGCAGGCTGGAGGATACGCAGACCTTCGCGGTGACAGGGGCCACGATTGCGGACAACTTCGGGGTGGCGATGCCGGAGGGGACCATTGGAAGCTCCATATTGGGGCAGCTGCAATAAAGGTACGGCAGACTGGTCAGAAGCATGGAAAACGAAACCCGGAACAGGATATGGGGAACAGGGACTGGCAGGCTTTCTCTATGATAGTGCGTCAGGCCGAAAAAAGCGCTGTGGGAGGGAGACTCTCACAGCGCTTTATGTTCAGTCTGTAGGCAATCTGAACTGCTCTACCAGCTGCTTCAGCCCGGCGGCCTCTGTGGAGAGCTGTTCGCTGGCGGAGGCGCCCTCCTGAGCCGTGGAACTGTTGCTCTGCACTACCGTGGATATCTGGTTGATGCCCTCGGAGACCTGCCAGACGGCATCGGACTGCTCGTTGGCGATGTTGGCAATGCCGTCGATGGCCTCCACCACGGACTGGATGCTGTCCACCACCTCTGACAGGATATTGGCAGTCTCTCTGGCGATGACGGAACCCTCGTTCACCGCGTCCGAGGAACGATGAATCAGGACGGAGGTATTCCGGGAAGCTTCCGCGGACTTTCCGGCCAGGCTGCGCACCTCCTCCGCCACCACGGCGAAGCCTTTTCCAGCGCTGCCCGCCCTGGCGGCTTCCACGGCTGCGTTCAGGGCCAGGATATTGGTCTGGAACGCAATGTCTTCGATGGTCTTCAGTATCTTGCCGATTTCGTTGGAGCAGTTCTGTATCTTGTCCATGGAGTCCATCAGCTTCTGCATCTGCCGGTTGCACTGGGAGACTTCTTCGCCGGCCTGATGGGTCTGTTCGCGGACATCCAGAGCATTGCCGGCGGTATGCTTGGCCTGGGAGGATATCTCGGTGACCTGTGTGGCCAGTTCCTCTACGGCGCTGGCCTGCTCCACGGTGCCCTGGCTCAGGGTCTGGGCGCTGGAGGAGAGCTGGCTGCTGGCGGAGGCCACCTGGTTGGCGGAGCCGTTCACCTGACGGATGATTTGGCTCAGCTCCTGTTTCATATGGCGCATGGCCAGCAGGATGTCCCGAAAGCTTCCCACATAGACTTCCTCATGTTCGGTGCGGACATCCAGGTTCTGGCCCGCAAGCTGGGTCAGCAGATAGCTGATGTCATTGATGACAGTGGCCAGCCCCGTCACCAGGGCGGCGGTGGAATTGGCCAGCATGCCGGTCTCGTCCTTGCTGCGGATCTGGGGCATGGGAGTGGCCAGGTCGCCCTCTACCAGCAGCTGCATCCGCTTCGCGCAGGCTTTCATGGGCTTGCTGATGCTGCCTGCCAGCAGCAGGGCCACCACGACGGAGATCAGCACGCCGCCCGCCATCACCAGGATATTGAGCACCATGCCGTTGTAGGTGGAGGCCAGGTAATTCATCTGGGGCGCGGTGACGGCGATGCTCCAGCCGTCCGTGCCGTTCACGGGGGCGTAGGCCATGAACATTTTCCCTGTGGCGCCGTCATAGCTGCCGAATCCGTTTTCGCCCTGGCGCATGGATTCGTGGATGGCCGCCAGGTCTTTCAGGGAGGAGTCGCTGACCGCTTCGGCTTCGATATTCTGGACGGTGATGGTGTCCAGGGTGATGTCGGCGATGGTGTCGCCGGATTTGTTGATCATATAGGCCCTGCTGTTCTCTCCGATCTGGATGGAAGACACGATGTCGTTCAGGAAAGTCTCAGGGGGCACGAAGTATACCACGCCTACGATGGAGGAGCCGTAGATTCCGTCAGCGTACAGGGGAGCCGCCACCATGATGGACAGTTCTCCGGTAATCTTGCTGATCAGCGGTTCCGACACATAGATATTGCCCTGCAGGGCCTGCTGTACGTAATTTCGGTCAGAATAGTCCTTTCCGTCGAAGATGCTGATGCCGTCCGGGCCGATGATGTTGCCGCGCTGGAAATTATGCATGGCGCAGCGTTCGTCGATGATGGATTTTTTCTCCTCCACCGATGCTTCCGGATCGGACAGCTGGGGAATGCAGCCTGTGTCCATGGCTACGTTCTTGTATGCCGACATTTCCTGTTCCACGCGCTCCGCGGCAAGGACTGCGGTCTCGCTCATCATGTGGTCCACGGTGTCGATGGTGCTGTGGTAATTGGGAATGATGCCGGAAAGTCCCGCGGCCACCAAAGCTGACACCACTGTCACGATGAGGCATAAGGTGATTTTGGTGCGAATGCTTTTCATGTTATCTTACCCTCCTATGTATAAGATATAGTGTTTTTTATATTATACGTAAGGGGGGTCTGGTTTGTCAACTACGGGGCCATGTTGAAATAGAGATTGTAATTCCCGGGGAGATAGTTTATAATGGAGATGCTGATTGGATTTTATGGAAGAGAACCGGATATAGAACTGAGATAGAAACCGGATTAGAAAGGGAAAGAAAATTGATGAAGATTCTGGCAATCGGGAACAGTTTCTCACAGGATGCCACCCATTATCTGCACAAAATCGGGGCATCGGACGGGGTGGAGATGAAGGTGGTCAATCTGTATATCGGCGGCTGCAGCCTGGAGCGGCACTGGGGCAACATTCAGGCGGACGAGACGGCGTATCTGTATGAGCTGAACGGGGAGTCGGAAGAGCGCTATGTGTCCATTTCACAGGCGCTGGCGGAGGAGGAGTGGGACTTCATCGTGACCCAGCAGGCCAGCCATGACAGCGGATGGCCGGATACTTATGAGCCTTTTTTGAGCAAGATGGCGGGATATCTGAAAGAGCGGTGCCCGGCAGCAAGGATTTTGCTGCACAAGACCTGGGCTTATGAGACAGACAGCACACATGGCAATTTCCCAAGGTACAATAACGACCAGCGGGAAATGTTCCGGCGTCTGAGCCATGCCTATGAGACGGCTGCGGCCCGGGTGGGGGTTCCGCTGATTCCCTCTGGCGATGTCATCCAGAGGCTGCGGAAAGAAGAGCCTTTCCGATATGAGACAGGGGGACTGTCCCTCTGCAGGGACGGCTTCCACATGAGTTACCTGTACGGCAGATACGCCCTGGCCCTGACCTGGTATGGGACGCTGACCGGGAGGGAAGTGCGGGGGATTTCCTATGTGCCGCAGACTGCGCTGGCACCGGGGGAGCAGACGGAACCGGCGCTGCTGGAGCTGATCCGCGGCGTGGTGGAGGACGTGGTTCGGGGGCGTTCCAGGTAAAATTGATGGAGCCTTTATGCAAAAGCGGGTATGGGGCAGACTACAGGTTGTTTTGGGGCGAAAGGTCTTTTCCCAGGAACCGTTTCGGCTGTCCGCCCGGGTTCTCGGCCAGGACGGCCTGGAGGATTTCTTCCCGGCGGTTTTCCGCGTCGGGCAGGTCGCAGACGATGTCGTTCAGGTCGTAGGGGCCGTAGCGGAAATGGCCTGCCGCGGCACCGTGGAACCGGCCGTCTATCAGCAGGTACTGTAGGGGCTCGCAGTCGTAGGGCAGGCCGTTGGTCAGATTCCTGGCCATCTGCTTCAGGGTGGGCTCGTGAATTTTGTAGAGGAAATCGTTCCGATGGAGGGCGTAGACGGAGCGGATGTCCCTGGGCGCATAGTCCCGCAGGAGGGCTTCGTCGCTTTTCAGTAGGTAACCGGATTCCCGGGGGATTAGGATGCCCTCTGACACCAGGCTGGCTGCGGCGTTTCGGATTTCCTTTTCGGGTACCCGGTAGAAGGCTTTTGCCATGGCGGCATCGAACCATACGGTTCGGTAGGCGAACCGCTGGAGCAGGATTTTCAAAGCCTCCGTTTTGCTGTATCTCTGGGTGTCCACGTCAGGGAACATCTCCGCGAATCGATACCATCCCCTGTCCCATTCTCCGTCATACTGGTCTTCGTAGAGCAGAAAGGCTTCCTGGAGCCGGTGCAGGATGGGGGTGATCTGCTTCACCAGCAATCCGGTCTCTTCCTTGAGCTGCTGGATGTTGAAAGGGCCGGCGTTTTCGATGAGGGTGAGGATTTCCGACTGCTGGGGGGTGGGGCGGGTCAGGGGCTTGCGGTATAGGCAGGCGAACAGCTCCATGTCCTCGGCCATGACCCATCCCAGGTTGCCGCCCGCAAACCGCCCTTTCACAAGCTTCCGCTGCAGCTGGCGCTGCCGGTTGAACTCCATGTCGTCGAAAGCGGCGCGGAAGGAGAGGACGGGAGGTTCCCCGAAGCCGTGCCAGTATACGTTCTGCCCGGGCTGGGTATCCCGGTACAGGGCTATGTATTCGGTTTCGTCCGCTTTTCGAAGGAGACACTGGCGCTCCATGCGCAGAGGGAGGATTTTTTCGTCCATTTTTGCTCTTCCTTTCGTTTGTTTCTGGTGTTGGCGCTGTTTTTTGCTGCTCTTGGGCCCCGATGTCAGGTTTGGGCATCTGGCGGTAAGCGGCAGAGGAAAGGCAGGGTTTCGGGCAATGCGTCCTTGAGCCTGATGCTTTGGTTCTGTATGGGGTCAGGCATTGTCCGTGCTGTGCCAGGCTTGGCATTGCTCAATCCGGGCTCCATGGGGCGTATCGCCGTGTTCCGGGTCGCAGGAATAGTCGGTCAGCATGTCGCAGGGGATGTCCGGGCATTGTCCGCAGTGCAGGAAGCCTTTCTCCTGGCAGCATTTGGCTACGAGGCATTCCCCGTGAAAAGGGTGTCCCTCTGTCTCGATACAGCTGCCGCAGTTGCATGTCTCCTTGTATCCGCACCCGGTGCAGTGCAGTCCGCATCTTGAATCAACCATGTTCGTTACCTCCGTTTCTTGTCTCATATCCACTTGGAACTGGCACTTATCATAACATTTGAAACATGACAGCTGTATGTCATGTTGCGGGAAAAATTTGTGTTCAGTATAAATCCCGGGCGGCGTCCAGTTCGGCTTTCATCCGCTCCACCATCTCCGGCGGCCCCAGGACTTTCACTTTTCTGCCGAAGTGCAGGAACCATTCCACGGCCTGTTCCCGGGTGGTGAAGCCCCATTCCGCATAGAGCCTGCCGTCTTCCTGCGGGTCAACGCCGCGATAAAAGCGGACAAAAGGACAATCAGGAACAGGGAAAGCAGCTGCGCCGGCGCGATCCGCATGCAGACCAACGCTGTCAGGACAGTGGACAGCGTCCCGCCCAGGAACCCCAGAAGCATTTTTTGCACCATATAGGTCCCGGCTGTCATGGGGAGTATCCGGTTGATAAAGATAATTCCGTCTTCTTTTTCGGTGATGATGTTCATGGCGTTGAAGGTGCATCCCATGAACATGGCCGTGACCAAAGTTATCACGATCAGCAGGGACTTCAGGCCCTCGTTTTCAGTGGACGCCGGATGGATGGCGGTGGGGTAACAGGCTTCTTTTGCCCGGTTGTCATAGAGCCGGGGCAGGGTGTCGGCTGTCACCCGGGTCACTTCCAGTTCGTCGCCGGACAGGAACGTGCGGATGCCCTCCCCTGCTTCCAGCACGCCTATCATCTGGGTGGACGGCTCGTTGACCGCTTCCCGGAGGGCTTGTTCCGTGCCGTACCGGGTGACGGTTCCGCTCGCCTGGAGCCAGGCAGCCGCCTCCTGGGAAATCTGGCCTTCCAGGACGCCGAAAGAGGTCTCCCCCAGGGAATCGAAATCCACGCCGGAAAGCAGGTTGATGGCCAGACCCACCACGATTGGCAGCAGAAAGGTCAGAAGGCACAATTTGTCCCGCCGGATGCTTTTCAGCTGATATTTTAAGCTTTTCATCTATATTCCTCCTAGCGCCTATGGGCGCGTACCAGTCTTTTTTCAGTACATGATAATATTTTGGTTACGTCACAGCTTCCGGATGCTGCCGCCCTATCCCTCCCTGGCCATTTCCCGGGTCAGCGTCCGGTGGGCGAGAAGGAACAGCAGGAGAATCGTCCCCGGACAGGCGGCATAGTAGGGCAATTTGGTGTTGGGAGCCAAAAAATACGCGTCTTTCATGGCCGTGAACAGATGGTACATGGGATGGAAGTCGATCCAGCCCCCTGAGACGCCGGTCTGGCCTGCCAGGAATACAGGCGTGGTGATAAAAACGGCAAGGACCAGGTAGAGCAGGGAAAACTGCTTGAAGTCCGGCAGCCTTACCGCGCAGAAAAAGCCGATCAGCGCCATGATCAGGGACAGGATGCCCGCCTGGAGCAGCACGGCCGGCAGAACCGCGGCGCCCGGCCCCAGGCCCAGATTGATCACTGTCAGCAGCGCCGCAAAGGCCAAATCCGATACCAGGAACACGGACAGCTTCGACAGGATGAACATCGTCCTGTTCACCGGAAGGATGCCGTGCACCCGGATGACGCCCATCTGCTTTTCCTTGAACAGCAGGGAGGCGAGACCCAGGAAGCCCACCGCCGACAGCTCGAAGAACAGGAATTCCGCGGTGATTTCCCGACGGTTCTTCATCTCCCTGCTGTTAGAGCCGATTACTTCTGCCTGTCCCTCCGTATTTCCCTCAAGCACTGCCTGCGCCCAGATGGTGCGGTAATGGTCGGCGGTGCCGGCGCCGGAGGAGAGCAGGTAGAATTCCGGCGTCCCGGAGGACAGGTCGATGCCCACGGAATACCTGTCCCCGCAGGCGGCCTCCAGGGCTTTTCTGCCGTCCACTACAGTTATGTAGTCGGACGCTGCGGTCCGGCGGCCCTGGGGATCCAACAGATAGACCGGATAGATTGCCTGGTCCACTTTCGCGTACACGAAATGGATATAGCAGGAGTAAAGGACAAGGGAGCCAAGCACCAGAAGGAAGAACCTGCCTGACAGCATGAGCCGGAAGTCCTTTTTCAATAATTGGGTGAATCCTCGATTCATCACGTCAGCCTCCTTCCTGTATACTGGATGAAGATATCCTCCAGAGTGGGCTCCTGGGAGTGGATGCTGATGATTTCGTCATAGGCAAAGGGGATGCCGCCTTTCAGCTCCGGAGCCGTGATCGTCGCTTCCCGTCGCTTACCCTGGTACAGATAGGACACCGCGATGCTGCGGTTGCTGTTGCGCTCTTTCAGGTTCCGGGGCGTGTCCAGGGCCGCGATATTCCCATTGGAGAGAAATGCCACTCTGTCGCAGAGCAGGTCGGCGTCCAGCATATTGTGGGTGGTGACGAATATGGTCGTCCCTTTCTTGCGCTCCTTTTCGATGATCTTGCGGAAGAGCACGGCTCCAGTGGGGTCCAGGCCGCTGATGGGCTCGTCCAGGAACAGGAGCCTGGGGTTGCTGATCAGGGCCCTGGCCATGCTGACCCGCTGCCGCATGCCCTTGGAATGAGAGGAAACAGGCTTCCGCAGGAAATCCCGCTTGAATTCCAGCTCCTCCAGTAGCTCCTCCGGATCCCGCAGCTGCTCTTTGGGATAGAAAGAAGCGAAATAACGTAGATTGTCAAGGGCGCTTAAATTGGTATACAGATAGGGGAACTCGAACAGGACGCCGATTTTCCGGAAAAATTCCTGTGTATGGGCGCTCCTTAAGTCCTTTCCGAAGAGGGTCACGCTGCCGCCATGGCCTTTCAGGATGCTCGTGAGTATCTTTTGGGTGGTGGACTTCCCGGAACCGTTGGGCCCCAGGAAGCCGAAGATTTCTCCGTCCCCTACGGTGAAGTTCAGGCCGTGCAGCGCCTCCTTGTCTTTCCCGTAGGAAAAAGTCAGGTCTTTTACTTCGATCATTCCTCATCCCCCCATTTCCCGCGCTGTTCTTTCTTCTTGCTCTTTTCCTGCCTGGCCCACCATTTCATGAACTTCACTTTGCAGGGCACAGAGATCGCCAGGACTGCCAGGATCACGAGCCACCAGTACCATTCCAGACCTAAAAACATAAGCGTTATCTCCTTCTTTTTGTTGCCGCAGTGCCCGTCCGCTCCCTGGGGTTCCAGGCGCTTTCGTTTGGCTTGCCTTCCGGAACCGCGCCTGCTCTGGATGGATTCTGGCTGCAATCGCGCTTGCGGTTCTTTCGGCTGCGTTCCTGTCCATGGACCTTTTCGGAGGGGTTCGGATTGCTGTTGTCTTAAGGGTGTTCCCTCTTGATGGGATAAGGATAAAGGAGCGGGTTGAAGTCGGTGTGAGGTCGGTGTGAAGTTTGGGTGAAATTTTTGGCTTGATGAAAAATTCGGCTTCCTGCCTTTGCCCTTTGAAAAAGTAGTGGACGCTTTGGCGAAGCTGTGGTAAAATGAAACGAAAGTAGGTGAGGACGGTGGACGGAGAAACGACAATCGCGCAAGGGCTGCACGTCACGGACGACAGTGGGGGCTACGATGCCGCCTGCAAACGTGTTCTGTCTGAAAAGGTAATTCTGGCGCGGATTATGAAATCCTGTCTGGAAGAATACAAGGACTGCGATGTCAATGACATTGCCGAGAAGTATATAGAAGGCCAACCCCAGGTGTCTGCCGTTCCGGTGCTGCCGGACGAGGGCGGTACCATCATCAGCGGCATGGACACCGAGGACAAATCGGTGCGCGAAGGGACGGTCACCTATGACATTCGTTTCCGTGGCATCGTCCCAGGCTCCGAGGAAGGGATTGCCCTCATCGTCAACGTAGAGGCGCAGAACGATTTTTATCCCGGCTATCCGCTGATAAAGCGCGGCATATACTATTGTTGTCGTATGATTTCTTCCCAGCATGGGAGGGAGTTCACTGGCTCTCACTACGAGAAAATCAAAAAGGTCTATTCCATCTGGATTTGTATGAATCCGCCAAAGGTTCGGGAGAACACCATAACCCGATATCGGCTGTTGGAGGAGCACCTGGTAGGCGACGCCACGGAACCGGTCAGGAATTATGATTTGTTGTCCATCATCATGCTATGTCTTGGCGGGTCGGATGGGGAAAACTATGACGGCGTACTGCGAATGCTGGACGTGCTTCTCTCCAATGAAACCAGCGAGGCGGAGAAGCGGAAAATCTTGCAGGACGATTACGGCATACAAATGACGCAGACGATGGAAAGGGAGGTGTCGGTCATGTGCAATCTGGGCAAGGGTGTTGAGGAAAGGGGCGTTGCAAAAGGGATTTTGGTCTCTATTAAAAACCTTATGGAAACAATGAACCTGACCATTGAGCAGGCTATGGCGGCGCTGAAAGTCCCGGAGAACGAACGGCAAAAGTATATGGACATGCTGGAACGGCAATTATGAAAACGCCATGGACTATTATTGTCCCTGGCGCTTTGCTCATGTGAGATAATTTTGCCGTTCCCTATCCGGCTGACTGCCGGACGGGTCGGGCTTTAGTCAGGCAACTTTACCTTGCCGACTATATCGAGGGCATTGTGTCACGCAAAGCACAGGCGGGGAAATCGGGATATTTGATGATAGATAATCAACAGATGCAAACAGAGTTTGTTTATAAGTACTGGGTAACTATGTTTAGATTATATCCGTGAATATTTCAAAGAAGGGGGTTGATAGCGTGTGAATGATGACGCGTTAGTGGAGCAGATAAGGCTTCCATGTCCTCGTTGGTGACGGGGTGAAGCCTTTGGGGATTCCCTGTTCCTGCTGGACAGGTATTTCCTCTCTGTCCCTGCGCTTGAAATGCTGGACGCCCTTAACGGCAGCGGGGACGTGCATATGGAGATCGTTTTAGGCCAAAAGCCGGAATTACGCATAACACGAATAATTCAGGAGTGGCAGGAAGAACCAGATGATCAATGGGATTCTCTGGTTTCATAATGGTACAAACTTTCAACTCACAAGTATTAGACCGCTAAACTGGAATTATTGCTTTGGAAAAACAAGCATACAGTTCTCTAAATCATCGGTGTAAATTCCCATTAACGGTCCAGGCTGTCCGTCCTCTGTATCTCCAGATAATTCAGATGTCGGAATTATGTGGAAATCCAACGAGCCGATAAAGGAGCCGGGAGAAAAAGGGCAAGGTATAATTCCAGCATGATGGACGCAACCCTTTTGAAGAAAGGTGATGATTTTGACAATCTTCCAGAAACATGGATTGTGTTCATCACAGAAAATGATGTGATAGGAAAAGGGCTGCCGCTCTATCCGATTGAGAGGTGCTTCTTAGGAACCGGTGAAAGATTTGAGGACGGTTCACATATACTGTATGTAAACGGTGCCTATCGTGGAGATACGCCAATCGGAAAACTCATGCATGATTTTTCATGTACTAATGCGGCAGATATGTATTATGGGACACTGGCAGACAGAGTTCGTTTTTTCAAGGAAAGTAAGGAGGGCATTTTAATCATGTGCAAAGTCATGGAGGATATGAGAAAAGAATCTTTACAAGAGGGTGTAAAAGAAGGGGCAATAAATACTGCTAAAAGAATGTTGGCAGATGGAATGCTGACACTTGAAAAAATTGCGGAATATGCAGGACTTCCTCTTGACGAAGTAAAACAACTGAAAGCTGATAGAAGTGCATAGACAAAACTGCAGGCCGGGAATCTAAAGACAGGTTCCCGGTCTATAATTTTTACGATTATGGCTTCCAGTGTCCTTGAAAGCTCGCCCTGCAAAGCGGCGGCCTTCTCTTTCAGTTCCTTTTGCTCGGATTCGTAGTCTGCCGAAAGCTCCGTGAAACGCTCGTCTGATATGCGCTTGGTCACCATTCCTTGAAAAACTGTAATGACCGACCGTACCCGCCGCATACTGGACGGGCAGGCCGCCCAGAACGCCGCCACAGCCCCCGCACAGGGCTGGAGTCCCGACAAAGGCATGGAAAACAGAGTATGCCAAACTGACCGCCAAGAGGAAAACGCTCAGTAAGTGTTATAAATCTCGTTCAACAGAATTGACATGCTGGATATAGTTTTCAAAATTTATATCCTCGTCTCCTACAACATAAAACGAAAAAGAATGTCCCTCTGTACAGACTATACAGGCAATCATTATATAACCATCAGTTGTTATGCTTTTGTATATATGTGCAAGAAAGCCTTCTGGATAGTATTTAGAAAAGTGCTTGCATTCCTCAGCTCCCTGTAAGTTTAAAGCCTGCAAAACGATTGAAGATACCGTTTCTGCACTTGCTATTTCCCCTGTTTCCGGTCTTACAAAATTAAAAGTTGAAATATAGATATTAACCGTTTCTTCATCATCAAAAATTATTTGTCCGCTTTCCTTATCTACTGTCATTTTCCATTCTTGCGGAAGCTGAATATACCAACCGTCAATATTATAACCTGTATATGCCCTGTCCATCTGCATTTCCTCCAACAATAATTTATTGCCCTGAGTATAGCACATCTTTCCGCCGCAAACAATAGGCATTTATGTCCGTTCCGGTGCTTATTGGACTGCTTACAAGACCATGGCTGTGAACATAGTCATCCATGGCGGAATAGGCAGTTATGCCCTTTTCCACGATGCAGTCTGCAAATAATTTTAAAGGAGTTTTAATCATTTTGGGAAATTGATTCGTTATTATATATATAACGGATTATATCCGTGAATATTTCAAAGCTATACAAGCGCTTTTGGAAATAATTTTGACGGATATAAAGTGATAAGGGATAGTCAGGAATATTCTCTTACTTTTGGCGGGGAACTTAACGATGAGAGTTTACAGCAAATCCACAAAGTCAAAACGCTCCGGGCGCAGCTGTGCGGCCCCGTTTTCCAGCGCGGATAGATTCAGCAGGGTGGTGATCAGGCCGCTCATGCGCTCCGTCTCCCGGATGATGACCTGGTAGTAGGCCTGCCGCCTGGCTTCGTCCGGTTCGTCCTGCAGGCCCTCCGCATAAGCCCGGATGACGCTCAGGGGCGTCTTCATTTCATGGGAGAGGCTGTCCGCCAGCTCTTTCCGCTCCGCCAGCAGGCGCTGCTTCTGCGCCACATCCTGTTCCAGCTTCCCGTTGGCCTCTTCCAGAGCCGCGAATGCCTGCTGCAGGCTTTCCGCCATTTGGTTCAGGCTTGCGGACAGCTCACCGAATTCATCCCCGGTATTCACGGCGCAGGGCGCGGAAAAGTCCAGCTGTGCCATCCGGCAGGCCGCCCGGTTCAGCCCGGAGACGGGCTCCGAGATGAACCGTCCCATCAGGCGGTCCACCCCCAGGACCAGAAGGGTGACGAACCCCAGCCACAGCAGCAGGGAGATGTCCGGGTGGACGGGCAGCCTGGTGGAGACCACATAGGAGATCACCAGGAGGACGCCGGCCAGCTTGGACACCAGGATGATTTTATTCCGTATGCTTCGCATCGTAAAAGCGTTTCTCTTCTTCATGCCGTCACCTCGAATTTGTAGCCGGAGCGGATGAGGGTTACGATATAGCTTCCCGCGCTTCCCAATTTCTGCCGCAGGGTCTTGATATGGGTGTCCACGGTTCGGGTGGTCCCCTGGAATTCATATCCCCAGATCCGGTTCAGCAGCTGCTCCCTGGTGAACAGCTGCCCCGGGTTGGCCATGAAAAGGTGGAGCAGCTCATACTCCTTGTAGGTGAGGGCGGAGGAGCGGCGCAGCAGGGCGTTGGCCTTGGCCAGCAGCACTTTGGGGCTGAAGGGCTTTGTCATGTAGTCGTCCGCCCCCAGCTGATAGCCTTTGAGCTTGTCCTCCTCCCCGTCCCTGGCGGTCAGCAGGATGATGGGCAGGCCGCTCATTTCCCTTGCCATCTTGCAGACGCTGAAGCCGTCCAGGTGGGGCATCATGATATCCAGTATCATCAGATCCACGGGATTGCCCTTCAGCAGCATCAGCGCGTCCACGCCGTCCTCCGCCGTAAGGCAGCTGTGCCCGCCCCGGCGCATATATTCCGCAATGATTTCCTGCATGTTCTTTTCGTCTTCCACAATCAGAATGCTCGCCATGGGTTCTGCTTCCTTTCCTTGCCCGGTTTCGCTTTTTTGCCGCCTATGCCAAGTCCTCAGCCAGAAGGGAGGCAACTGTGGAAATCGTCCATATGATAAAGTCCGTTTGCCTGTTTTGCCGTCCATAGGGACACTTCAATGGCACCATCGGCAAAAGGTTCTCTCGATGCCGCCTGATGTCGGAATGTAACGACTTCGTCCCTGCAATTAGCGAAAATGACCTCATGCTCTCCGAATATGGTTCCGCCCCGTATGCTGCAGATATTCACTTTTTCGCTGCTTATTTTTTGGTTGGCATCTAAAAGAGCGCTTTTTATCATAAGCGCAGTTCCGCTGGGGGCATCTTTTTTCTGGTTGTGATGATGCTCTACTATCTGGATATCTGTGTCTAAGCTAATTTTCTTTGCATACCATTTCAGGGTCTCGATGAAATCATGCAATGCGACACTGAAGTTCCCGGCCATGAAAACCGGGATTTTGGCGGCCAGTTGGCTGATTTTTTCCATGTCTTCAGGAGAGAATGCCGTGGTAGCTATGACAAGAGCCTTTCCCATTTTTTCATATTTGGAGTAGCTGTCTTTCCTGAAAGATTCGGCATTCGTACAATCAATGAAGAGGTCGCAGTCCGTTGCGGCTTCTATCTCATCGATGACCGGCAGATTAGATTCACCTCCCGCAAGCGCTGATGCCGTCTGGCCCACAAATGGGTTTCCCTTTCTGGCAATGGCATGGCTTATAACGATGTCATTTCTGCGGAGCCCATTTTTCAGAATGGCCCGGCCCAGGTTTCCGGTACATCCCACGATTGCTATTCGTATCATTGCGTTAGGAATTGTCGGAAAATAACTGCTGCAATTGCTTCAGGCAAAAGCCCGGAAATACAATAAAAATTGCCATAAACTTGCAGCAGTTATTTGTAGACACTTCCTTACCCCTTTCGTTATGGCAGTCTTTGTCTGAACCGCTGCATCTTGCGTTAGCTGCGTTTTCGGTATTTATGCTACATAACGCCAGAATTTACCATACTGCATTGATTAATCGCATATAGCTGGCGTTATGCAGTCAGGTTGCTCGGAAATTTAAACTGTTAAGCAGTATACATTATATCACTGTGGCATGGGTTTTTCTACCGTTTTCAGAAATCATCCCTTTTCCCCATTCCCCAGCTTCCGGTATTCTCTGCGGTAGAAGAAGACGGACAGCCCCATGGCGATGCTCCAGCCGATGGGCCAGGCGCTCCAGATGCCCAGGGAGGACTGGGTCCAGCCCGAGAGCACAAAGGCCAGGGCCACCCGCAGCACCAGGTCCGTGAAGGTGGCGGCCATGAACTGGCGCATGGCGCTGACGCCCCGCAGTATCCCGTCCGTCACCAGCTTGGCGGACACCACGAAATAGAAAGGGGACAGGATCCACAGGAACTGCCTGCCGGTCAGCAGCGCCGCGGCGGAATCCCTTTCCATGAACAGAAGGAGCAGGTATCTTCCGAAGAAGATGTACAGGATGCAGAAAGGGACGCACAGGCACCAGACCATTTTGATCCCGGCCCGGAAGCATTCCCGGATGCGCCCGTATTTGCGGGCGCCCAGGTTCTGGGCCGAGAAATTGGAGATGCCGTTGCCGATGGTGGTGAAGGAGGTGATGACCATGTTGTTCAGCTTCACCGCGGCAGAGTACCCCGCCATGACAGAGGGGCCGAAGCCGTTGATGACGCTCTGGATCAGGATGTTTCCCACGGAGATGAAGCTCTGCTGCAGGATGCTGGGGATGGCAATCACCAGGATTTTTTTCAGAAGCCCGCCGTCGAACAGGGGTGTCTTTTCCTGGACGGGGATTTTCCGGAGTCTGATCCATATGGCCAGGACGGCCAGGACGCAGCTGATTCCCTGGCATAAAAAGGTGGCCCAGGCCACGCCGGCCACTCCCATGTCAAAGGCTTTTACGAACAGGATGTCCACCGCGATGTTGGAGGTGGAAGACACCGCCAGGAAATAGAAGGGCGTTCTGGAGTCCCCCAGGGCGGAGAAGATGCCGGTGGAGATATTGTAGAAGAAGACAAAGGGCAGTCCCCATATGTAAATGTCCAGGTAAAGCCTGGAGTCCGCGAACACCTCCCCGGGCGTGCGGATCAGATGCAGCAGCGGGCCGCACCCGAAGATGCCGGCAAGCATCAGCACGGCGCAGAGCATGGCGCTGAAAAGGCATGCCGTGGACACGGCGGTCTTCAGTCTGCCGTAGTCTTTCGCGCCGAAGAGCTGGGAGACGACGACGGAGCATCCCATGTTGCAGCCGAATGCGAAGGCGATGAAGATTAACGTAATTTCGTAACTGTTCCCCACGGCTGCCAGGGCGTTCTCGCCGATGAACTTGCCCGCCACCAGGCTGTCCGCGATATTGTAGAGCTGTTGGAAGAGGATGCTGCCGAACAGGGGCAGGCAGAACTTCCACAATACTTTTTCCGGTTTTCCTACTGTCAAATCCTGATTCATGATATCATGTCCTTTCTCTGGATGCTGGACGCGTCTGCGTTTTCTGGGGTTTACATCTTTCCCATGCTGTATTATAATACGGTTCATAGAATATGAAAAATATATATTATATATCATAGGGATACAGAAAAGATATGGATATCGATTTTGAGTATTATAAGATATTTTATTTCGTTGCAAAGTATGGGAACATCACGAAAGCGGCCACCGCGTTAGGCAGCAACCAGCCCAATGTGACGCGGATCATGAAGCTGCTGGAATCCCAGCTGAACTGCAGGCTGTTCGTCCGGGAGGCCAGGGGCATCAGCCTGACGGAGGAGGGGGAGCTGCTCTATTCCCATGTGGAGATCGCGTACAGGCATCTGCTGAACGCCCAGGAGGAGATCAGCAGGCAGGACGCCCACAGGGGCGGCACGGTGGAAATCGGGGCCACGGACACGGCGCTGCATCTGTTTCTGCTGAATGCGCTGCGGGGCTTCAAGCTGGAATACCCCGCCATCCGGATCAAGATCCACAACCATACCACTTTGGAGACGGTGAAGTACCTTGTCAGCGGGAAACTGGACTTTGCCATGATCACCACGCCTTTCGAAGTGCCGAAGACGTTTTCCCGTGTGAATATACTTGATTTTTGGGAGATTCTGGCCGGGGGCACCCAGTATAGGGACCTATGTCAGACCCCCCTGGAATTGAAAGATGTGAAGAAGTATCCTTGGATCGGCCTGGGCCGGGGGAGCGCCACTTACCAGCTGTACAAGGATTTTTTCATAGCCCATGGGATAGATTTGGAACCGGACATGGAGGTGACCACCTCGGATTTGATGCTGCCGCTGATTGAGAGCAATCTGGGGATAGGCTTCGTGCCGGAGAAGCTGGCTTTGCCCGCCCTGGAAGAGGGGAAGCTGGTGCGGATTCCTCTCAACTGCGAAGTCCCCAGGCGCTCCATACAGATTGTGCTGGACAAAGGCCGGGGCAGAGGGCTGGCGGCGGACACTTTCTATAAATATCTGATAGACCGGGTGCGGAAGTGACAGGAGAGAAATCAGGCCTGTGGGCACCGCGGCGGAGCCGGCGGCCGCAGGCATCAAAATGGCGATGGAGGCGGGCCGCCTGCTCTTCGGTGAGGCGGCTCTTGCCGCAGAAAGAGGCCACCAGGTCAGGGACGGAGGGCTTCGTTGTTCTTCAGTCTCATGGTGGTCCTACCTTTTCCACTTTTCCTGTTTATGCCCGGCTTCCTCCAGACGGCTGCGCATGGTCTCCAGGAAGTCCAGGAAAGCTTCCCGTTCCTGTGCCTGGACTGTGTCGGGGATGCCGTACATGGTCTTGCTGCCGGTGTCGCCGATGTCCAGAATCTCGCCGAAAGAGCCGTATCCCTTGCGGTATTGCAGGCAGGCCTGTGTGTACTTTGGCTCATAGGACACGCTGGTTATGGCTTCCATATCCAGGAACACGGCTTCGCTGTGCTGGGTCAGGTCCCGGTCGATCTGCACCAGCACGACCTGGCCGTCGGCGGGCCGATAACCCAGGATATAATGGTAGAAAGTGGTGGTATTCGTGTCGTATACAAAGCCGCGTTGGAATTTCGATGCGGTCTCCGTGGCGTGGAGGATGGTATAGCTGCCGCCCTCGGGGACTGCCTCGTCGAACATTTTGCGCATGAGCGCTTTCTTTTTCTCGCATTCTGCGGTGTCATATACCAGTTCTTTTGTCTTTTTGGAAAATAAGCCCATATTCGGGGAGCCTCCTTGTCTGTTATTTTTCAATGGGAATTGTCGGAAAGACACTTCCTTGGCCATAGTATACGCCTGCTTTGGCGGGAGTGTCAATATGCAAATATATTTATAATAGTTATGAAAAGGTAAATATATTTAAAAAGGCAGCAGTCCGAACGGCTGCCCCAATTTTAAGTATGAGAAGAAGATGAGATGAACAACAAAAATGCCCCGCATATCTTATGCAACACACATCAGCCCATACATTATCGCACATATAAGCAAGCTGATTATACTTACTTTATTTGTTCTATAGTTTGCATTTGCAGTGACAGTGTATTATTCTCAATTCCCTTTATTTCAAATACAATAACCGCCATTCCTATCCCTGCACATATTTTGCAGCCATCATCGGCCTTGCCCATTTCCTCTGCTCTGTGCTGACCGTCCCCGGCTTTCGGTAGCTGATATAAGATGTGGCACATCCTTGCCAGGGCAGTGACCTCCGCCTGCAAGCAGGACGGGGTGCCGGGCATTTACACCGGCGGAATGCGGTGCTTCGGTTACGGCGAAATGGAGTCGTCTGAAACGATGTCCTGAAAATATGTTCTGCTTGCTCTTGACAGACAGCGTATATGCTGTTATAAATGATTCTAGGGCTGAAGTTGCTCAATCATTATCATAGAAAATCAATATTTGCAGACTTTTCTTCCTATATCCACAGTTAGTTTATGACATGCTGCAGACCGCCGGAATTTACAGTAGGAAAATGGGCAAAGGTATCCTGCCGACGGTCAGCAGTGGGGATACACGGCGAGTATTACCAGTGCGTAGTACAAATCGGTCCTGCAATAACCGGAGGGATGATTTATGCACATATTACATACTGGCAGCCATGGGCACCGTTCTGCCGGGACGAAGGACATGACACAGGGCAATCCCTACTCCCTGATGGTGGGTTTTGCGCTGCCCATATTGTTAAGCCAGATTTTCCAGCAGCTGTACAACACGGCGGATGCCTTTATCGTGGGAAAGTGCCTGGGGACTAACGCCCTGGCGGCTGTCACCTCCTCCGGCACGCTGATTTTCCTGATGATCAGCTTCGTCATGGGTACGGCCATGGGGGCGGGGGTGGTCATCTCCAGGTATTTCGGCGCGGGAAAGGAAGAGGAGGTCTCCCGGGCCATCCACACGGTGCTGGCCTTCGGCATCGTAAGCGGAGTCGTTCTGACTATCGTGGGCGTGGCCCTGACCCCCACCTTCCTGGCCTGGATGCAGACGGATCCGGAGGTGATGCCTGAGGCGGTGGAGTATTTCCGCTATTACTTCCTGGGCTCCCTGGCGATGGTGATGTACAATATCTGCCGCAGCGTCATCAACGCCCTGGGGGACAGCCGCAGGCCGCTGTATTACCTGATTTTTTCCTCGCTGCTGAACATTTTCCTGGATTGGCTGTTCCTGGCGGTGTTCCACTGGGGTGTCTGGTCGGCGGCGGTGGCCACGGTGCTGTCCCAGACGGGGAGCGTGGTGCTGTGCATGGCCTATCTGCTGCGGAAGGGCAATATCTTCACGGTGGAGCTGCGGAAGATCCGGTTCCACCGGGACATGTTCTCGGAGATCGTCCGCTACGGACTGCCCTCCGGGGTGCAGAACTCCGTGATCGCCTTCGCCAATGTCATCGTCCAGTCCCAGATTAATTCCTTCGGCAAGCTGGCCATGGCGGCCTACGGCACCCACGCCAAGATAGAGGGTTTCGCCTTTCTGCCCATCACCAGCTTCAACATGGCCAGCACCACCTTCATCAGCCAGAATCTGGGGGCGAGGCAGTACGACCGGGCGAAGAAAGGTGCGCGGTTCAGCATCCTTGCGGCGATGCTCCTTGCGGAACTGATCGGGGTGTGCTGTTTTGCCTTTGCGCCTTACCTGATCGGCTTTTTCGACCAGACCCCCGGGGTGATCGCCTTTGGGGTGCAGCAGGCCCGGACGGTGGCGCTGTTCTACTGTCTGCTGGCGTTCTCCCATTCGGTGGCGGCTGTCTGCCGGGGAGCGGGCAAGGCCTTTGTGCCCATGTGCGTCATGCTGTCGGTGTGGTGCGTGATACGTATCCTTTACATCATCCTGGTGATGCGGCTGACCGGGGAGATTGGCTATATTTACTGGGCTTATCCCCTGACCTGGGGAATCAGCTCCGTGATTTATCTGATATATTACCTGCGCTCTGACTGGGTGCACGGGTTTGAAGAATGAGGATATCGGAAGAAAGGGAATACATATGATTTTCGGAAAACACATTAACAGGTACTATCTAAGGTATGCCGGCTGGCTGATTTTCGGTCTGCTTTCCCTGGTGATGGTAGATTTTCTGCAGCTGGAGATTCCCAAGATCTACCGGCTGGTGATTAACGGCATGAACAGCGGCAGCGTCAGCGTGGATGGGGTACAGACCGCGTTCGACATGGATTTCCTGCTGGACGGTATCTGCATGCCTATGATGAAAATCGTGCTCGCCATGGTGTTCGGGCGCTTCCTGTGGAGGATTTGTTTCTTTGGGGCTGCGGTGCGGCTGGAGGCAGATCTGCGGAACCGGATGTTCAACCATGCCAAGGACCTGAGCCGGGAATATTATCAGGTCAATAAAGTGGGAAATCTCATGAGCCTGTTCACCAATGACCTGGACACCGTGCAGGAGTGTTTCGGCTGGGGCGTGATGATGTTCTTCGATGCGCTGATGCTGGGCGTGCTGGCTATGATAAATATGTGGAAGATGGATTCAGTGCTGACACTGCTGTCTTTGATTCCCATGGCCTTTCTGCTGGCGGCGGCCACGGTGGTAGGCAGGCAGATGATGAAGAAATGGGATATCCGCCAGGAGGCTTTTTCCAGGCTTTCCGACTTTTCACAGGAGAGCTTCTCGGGCATTGCGGTAATCAAGGCTTTTGTCAAAGAGGCAAAAGAGCTGATGGCCTTTCAGAAGCTGAACGAAGAGAATGAGGAGGCCAATATTGACCACACCAAGTCTTCCGTGCTGCTGCGGATCATGGTGATGCTGTTCGTGGAGAGCGTCATCTGCGTGATTCTGGGCTATGGCGGCTATCTTGTGTATATGGACAGATTCAATGCGGGACAGCTGGTGGAGTTCATCGGTTATTTCAACGCCGTTATCTGGCCCATCATGGCGGTGGCGGAGCTGATCGACATGACATCCCGGGGCAAGGCCTCCCTGGACCGCCTGGGAGAGCTGCTGGACGCGAAAGTCGATGTGGCGGACAGAAGAGGAGCGAAGGGCATTCAGAATATCCGGGGCGACATAGAGTTTCGGAATCTGACTTTCCGTTACCCGGACGGGGAATACGATGTGCTGAAGAACGTGTCCTGCAGCATTAAGGCGGGGGAGAACGTAGGTTTGGTAGGAAAGACCGGTTCCGGCAAGACGACGCTGGTGGATTTGATTCTGCGCACCTACAATGTTCCCGACGGGACGCTGTTCATTGATGGGCACGACGTGAATGAGGTGAAAATCCGCGATTTGAGGGCTGGCTGCGCCTACGTGCCCCAGGACAACTTCCTGTTCTCCGATACCATCGAGAACAATATCGCCTTCGGCGTGGAAGAGCACAATACCAGAGCTGTCACCCAGGCGGCAAGGCTGGCGGACGTGCACAGCAATATCAAGGAGTTCCAGCAGGGTTACAACACCATACTGGGGGAGCGGGGCGTGACAGTGTCCGGAGGCCAGAAGCAGAGGATTTCCATTGCCAGGGCGTTGATGAAAGACGCACCTATCCTGATTTTGGATGATTCTGTATCCGCCGTGGATACCAAGACCGAGGCAGCGATCCTGGAGAACCTGCGGGAGGCCAGGCAGGGCAAGACCACCATCCTGATTGCCCACAGGGTCACCACCATTGAGAAGATGGATAAGATTCTGTTCGTGGAGGACGGGGAGCTGGTAGCGGCGGGGCCTCATGAGGAGCTGTATGAGACCTGCCCGGAATACCGGAAGATGGTAGACCTTCAGAAGCTGGAGGAGGAAGGAGATGTCCGCAATGAATGAGTATCTGCCTGTCCTGATTGTAGGAAGTATCATAGGCGCTTTTACGATAGCCTTTCTGGTGGCCTGGGCGGCGCTCCGGAAAGTGAAAGATGAGCCTGAGAAAGAGCGGAACATGCCGGACAGGGAAATCGTCCGGCGGCTGATGCAGTATGCGAAGCCTTATTGGAAAAGCTTTGTTCTGGTATTTTTCGTCATGCTGTTTTCCATTGTGTATGATCTGGTGTCCCCGCTGATCATCGGACGAATCCAGGGCCTGATCAAGGATGACTTTGAACTGAGCCGGCTGTATGGCATGGTGGGGATGTACGCGGGGATTTTGGTGGTGTCCATGATCTGCACTTATCTGCAGGCCATGATTCTGCAGAAGACCGGCCAGAAGATTCTGTCCCAGATCCGGATGGACGTGTTCACCCATATCGAGACTTTGAGCCATGAGCAGCTGAACAATATCCCTGTGGGCAAGCTGGTGACCAGGGTCTCCAACGACCCCAATGCCATCTCCTATATGTTCACCAATATCCTGGTGACGCTGGCGAAGAATTCCATGGTGATTGTGGGGGTGCTGGGGGCCATGCTGATGCTGAACTACGCGCTGACGCTGATGGTGCTGTGCTTCGTGCCCTTTGTGGTGGTGTTCACCGTGATTTTCCGGAAGTTCTCCCGCAGGGTGCATCTCCAGGTGAACAATGCCACCACGGACATCAATACCTATCTGTCCGAGAACCTGTCAGGCATGAAGATTACCCAGATTTTCAACAGGGAGGAGCGGAAGCTGGGGGACTTCCTGGATCGTAGCCGGAATCTGCAGAAAGCCAAGATGAACAGGATGTTCGTCTTCGGCATTTTCCAGCCCATGGTCTATATGCTTTTCATTTCATCGAACTTATGTTTGTTCTATTTCGGGGCCAAGGGCTATATCAAGGACATCCATTATTTCGGTCAGGTGATTGACAGCAGCATCATGGTGTCCTTTTATATGTATATTTCCCGGTTCTTTAACCCTATCCAGAGCCTGGCGGAGCAGTTCGACATGCTGCAGCGTTCTTTTGCGGCGGCGGAGAAGATTTTCACCATCCTGGACATGGCGCCGGAGGTGGTGGATGAGCCGGATGCCATGGAACTGCCGGAGATTCGGGGGGAGATTGAGTTCCGGGACGTGTGGTTTTGCTATAAGCCGGATGAATGGGTGCTGAAGGGCGTCTCTTTCCATGTGGAGCCCAAGCAGACGGTGGCTTTCGTGGGTTCTACCGGTTCGGGGAAGACTACAATCCTTAGTCTGATCTGCCGCAATTATGATATCCAGAAAGGGCAGATCCTCATCGACGGCATCGATATCCGGAAGATAAAGATTTCTTCTCTGCGGCGGCATTTCGGCCAGATGCTCCAGGACGTGTTCCTGTTCTCCGGCGATATCCGCAGCAATATCCTGCTGCGCAAGGAGGGCGTGACGGACGGGGAAGTGTGGGATGCCTGCCGCTATGTGAACGCGGATTCCTTTATCGGCAAGCTGGAGAACGGCCTGGACGAGGTGGTGCGGGAGCGGGGCAACAATTTCTCCGCGGGCCAGCGGCAGCTCCTTTCCTTTGCCCGCACGATTATCCATAAGCCCTCGGTGATGATCCTGGACGAGGCCACCGCCAATATCGACACGGAGACGGAGCTGCTGATTCAGGACAGCCTGGAGAAGATGAAGAATATCGGCACCATGCTGATCGTTGCCCACAGGCTTTCCACCATCCAGCACGCGGACAATATCATTCTGCTGTCCCACGGCCAGATCGTGGAGCAGGGCAGCCACCAGGAGCTGCTGCACCAGAAAGGGCGGTATTACGATCTGTATACCCTGCAGTACAATAAGCAGATGCTGCAGAATGCCTGAATTGCCGCGTGTGCTTCCGCCGTTGCGTCCTGTCCTGGCGCGCAGAGGGTCTCCGGAATGCGAGTTTCCTTTTGGCAGCTTATGGATTGCCCAGAATGCGCGCTAAGGTGGAAAACAGCTTGTCTATATCGATGGGTTTGCCCAGATGGGCATTCATACCGGCAGAGAGGACAAGCTGACGGTCCTCCTCAAAAGCATTGGCTGTCATGGCCACGATGGGCAGGCTGGCCAGGCTCAGGTCATCCATGGCGCGGATGGTTTTGGTCGCTTCGATGCCGTCCATGACGGGCATTTGAATGTCCATGAGAATCAAATCATAGGGATTTTCCCTGGAGAGGCGGACTTTCTCCACTGCTTCGGCCCCATTGGAGGCCACATCCACGATGCAGCCCGCATCTTCCAGGATGGTTACGGCGATTTCCTGGTTCAGCTCGTTATCCTCGGCCAGCAGAAGTCTTCGGCCGCTCAGGTGCTTTGCGGCAGCAGAAGCCTCTGGCAAGCTCTGGCTGTCGACATTTTGACTGAGACGAAAAGGAAAGGTAAAGGTGAAAGTGCTGCCACAGTCCTTTTTGCTCTCCACCGTAATCCGGCCTTTCATCAGTTCGGTCAGGTTCTTGGTGATGGACATGCCCAGGCCTGTGCCCTGTATGCCGCTGACAGTGGAGGTGCGCTCCCGCTCAAAGGGCTCGAAAATATGTTCGATAAATTCCGGGACCATCCCGATGCCGGTATCCCGGATGCAGAACTCGTAGACGGCGCTGTCCGGGCCCTCTCCGGGGTGTTCGGTGGCGGAGACAGAGATGGATCCGCCGGGGGGCGTGAATTTCAGGGCGTTGCTCAGCACATTCAGCAGCACCTGATTCAGGCGCAGCTGGTCACAGATGATATAGGGATGAATCAGGGAGCTGTCATCGAGATGGAAGTGCAGCTCTTTGCTTTTCAGGTCTGCCTGGATCATGGATTGGAGATTCAGCAGAATCTGGGGCAGATTGCAGGGCTTCTCTTCGATGACCACCTTGCCGCTCTCGATGCGGCTCATATCCAGCACATCGTTGATGAGGCTGAGGAGGTGGCTGGAAGAGGCGGTAATCTTCTCCAAATAATTCTGCACCAGTTGCTGGTTGCCCAGATGGGCGGAGGCCAGCTTGGTGAAACCGATGATGGCATTCATGGGGGTGCGGATGTCGTGGGACATATTGTTGAGAAATGTGGTTTTCGCCCGGGAGGCCCGCTGGGCCTTGATCAGGGCTTCCTCCAGTAGTTTGCGCTGTTCCAGTAGCTGCGCATCGGTTTCCTTGCGCCGGGTGATGTCTACGAACATGCCTACATAGGTGATGGGAGTGCCGTCCTCGCGCCGGGAAAGCTTGCCAGTAGCGCGAAACCACCGATATCCCCGGTCTTTCGTCAGGAGGCGGTATTCGACATTGTAGAGACGTTTGCCCGTGTAATCGTTGATGGCGGCATAGTATTGCTCCAGTACCCGGTCGTGGTCATCGGGGTGGAGCAAATCGGACCAGGAGTTGAGGGCATTGGGGAAATCCTGCTCGTCCCGGTAGCCTATCATGGTGCGGAATTCCTGGCTCCAGAAGACGCTGGTCATCTGTCCCTGTCTGTCGAATTCCATGGTCCACATGCCTGAATGAAGAATCTCATGTACCAGCTTCAGTGCTGTGGACTCGTGCTCCAGAGCTTCCAGCGCCTCCAGACGTTCCTGGGCCAGCTGTGCGATATGGGCATCATTGATGGCCTTGCGCTTCTGCTCCGTGGTATCCTCTACAAAGACATAGAAGATATCGCCAAAGGAATCTGTATGTACGAAATGCCCATAGTCCGCAAGCCACCGAACGAAGCCGTCTTTTCTGATTATGCGGTATTCCACATAGTCAAAATCCTTTCCGCATGTAAAAATCTGCTGCCGAATGCTTTGCTCGGCTGCCGCCACATCCTCCGGGTGAATCAGTCCCGGAAAGACATAACCGGTAAGCTCCTGGAATTCCTCCAGGCTTTCACAGCCGTATATCTGAATCAGTGCCTGATTGGCGTAAATAAGCTGCTCGTCCCTATTAGCATGATAAATGAAGAAACCGCCGGGCATGCCTGCGGTAATCTGCTCGATGATAGGAAAAGTCTGTTCACTGAGGACGAGAGAACGCCGCTCTTTCTGCTGGGGTTTCCGCATAAAAAACCATCCTTTCCAACGCAAAATAAACCTATATTAAATTGTACCATTTCCCGGCGGCTTATCAAGTGTGATATAGGATAAGCAGAACTGACGGGCAAAAAATACCTAAACAGAATGATTCATACTGCTTAACAGTTAAAATTTCCGAGTAACCTGACTGCATAGCGCCAGCCATATACGTTTAACCAATGCAGTATGGTAAATTCAGGCGTTATGCAGTATATTCAAAAAAATCGTTGTCCCGAAACTGCAGGGAATACAGCTTTTTATAGGTGCCGTCAGAGGCCATAAGCTCTTCGTGGGTGCCGCGTTCCGTGACGCGTCCGTTCATGACCACTGCGATTTCGTCCGCATTCCGTATGGTGGAAAGCCGGTGCGCCACTACCAGGGTAGTGCGCCCTTTGCACAATTCGTCCAGCGCCTGCTGGATGAGCACCTCAGTGGTGTTGTCCAGGGCGCTGGTGGCCTCGTCCAGAATCAGTATCGCGGGATTTTTCAGGAACACCCGGGCGATGCTCAGGCGCTGCTTCTGGCCCCCGGACAGCTTGACGCCCCTCTCGCCGATTTCCGTGTCATACCCTTTTCCCAGCGTCATCACATAATCGTGAATATTTGCGCGTTTTGCCGCTTCATATACCTCCTCCTCGGTGGCATTCGGACGGCCGTAGAGGATATTCTCCCGGATGGTGCCTACGAAGAGGAACACCTCCTGCTGGACAATGCCGATGTTCCTGCGGACGGATTCCATGGTCAGATGACGGATATCGTGCCCGTCAATCAGGATGGAGCCGTCGCCGTCCTGAAGCTTGTAGAAATTCGGCAGCAGATGGCACAGAGTAGTCTTGCCGCCGCCGGAGGGCCCCACCAGAGCAAGCTTGCGCCCCTTTTCCAGGCGCAGGTTGATGTCGTGAAGGACTTCCTTGGACGGGTCATAGGCGTAGGTGACATTCCTGAATTCAATGACGCCCTGGACATCTTTCAGTTCTACCGCATCCGGTGCGTCCTTCTCCGGCTCCGCATCCATGATTTCCACAAAGCGCTTGAAGCCGCTGACGCCGTTCTGGAACTGTTCCATGAAGCCGATCAGGGTATTCACCGGGTTGATGAACAGGTTCACCGAGACGATGAAAGTGGAATAATCGCCGAAAGAAATCCTGCCGGAATACAGGAACAGGCCGCCTGCGATTAAGATGAATACGTTAAAAACATCCGTTACAAAGGAAGTGGAAGAGTGGAACATGGCCATGGCCCGGTAGGCCCGGCGGGAAGCGTCCACGAACTCTTTGTCGCCTTCCCGGAACTTCTCCACTTCCCGCTTGCTGTTGGTATAGGCTTTGGTCACGCGGATGCCGGTGACGCTGCTCTCCACGGCGGCATTGATGGTGGCGTTGCTCTTGCGGCGGTCATCGAAAGCCCGGCTCATGGCCCGGCGGAAGTACAGCGTGACCACTACCAGAATCGGCACGCAGGTGAAAATAATCAGCGTCAGGACGGGGTCTATCATAATCAGGTAGACAAAGGACAGCAGGATCATCACTGTGCTGATCAGCAGGTTCTCGGGGCCGTGGTGGGCCAGCTCGCACACCTCGAACAGGTCGCTGGTGATGCGGGTCATGATGCGGCCGGTCTCGTGATTGTCATAGAACTGAAAGGGCTGCTTCTCCAGATGGGCGAAAAGGTCCTGGCGCATCTGGGACTGCATCTTTACGCCGATCATATGGCCGTAGTACTGCACGAAGTACCGCAATGCCATGCGCACTATGTACAGCGCCAGCACAATCACGCCGGCGATGACAATCGTGGAATACATTTTCTCCGGGATATAGATATTGAGCATTTTGTTGGTCACGACAGGGTACACCATACCGATGACCGAAATCAGCAGGGATGCCAGCATATCCAGGGCCAGCATTTTCTTGTGGGGTTTGTAGTAGCAGATAAAACGTTTCAGCATGAATCTAGTCTTCCTTTCCTCTTTTCTCCGGCGGTACATAGGACTTGCATTTGAGATATTCCGATTCCGGGCAGCCGTAGAAAGGCCCGTCGCAGGGCTTCCACTGGGTGCCGCGCAGCTGCTCCAGTTCGGCGATGACTGTGCCCAGCGCCTCTTTGTCCAGGCGGTAGTGGGTGTAATAGCCCCGCTTGACGCCCAGCACCAGGCCTGCCTCCCGCAGGACTTTCAGATGCTGGGAGACCGCCGATTCCGACAGGCCGCTGCGCAGGGCTAATGCACCCACGCAGTAGCCCCGGTCAGACATCAGCTGCAGGAGCCGGAACCGTCTGGGCTCTCCCAGGGCTTTCAGGATTTTTTCGTCCACATTTTGCTCCCTCCAATTCCATAATCGAATGCGGCGCAAAGGACGCGCCGACAATCCATATTATAACATGGTGATTTAATTTAGCAAGTGCTAAATCAAAAATATTTGGAAAAACAAATTTTTCGGATTTCTTTCGCATTTGTTTAGATTTATAAGGGCATGTAATTAAGAAACGGAAGCTATACTAAGCGGAGAACAGAGGAAGAGGCGGTCTCTTGATGGAAGGGAGACAGGCCGGAAATGAACAGTGGATAACAGGGAGGATGTATGGAGACAGTATACAGAGAGCAGACAGCGGACAGACAGTTAGAAAAGAACAAGAAGCTGATGACGATAGGGCTGGCGGCGTTATGCACGGCCTTTGTGGCGATACTGGGGAAAGCCTGGCTGGACGGCAGCTTCGACTCGGTGGAGACGTTCCAGAAGTATGTGGCGGGCTTCGGTCTGGCCGCGCCGCTTTTCCTGATTGCCGTGCAGGCGGCACAGGTGGTGCTGCCGGTGCTGCCCGGACTTCTCGGCTGCGTGGCGGGGTCCATGATGTTCGGCTGCTGGGGCGGCTTCTGGTGCAATTACATCGGCATTTCCGCAGGCTCCATCATCGCGTTCCTGCTTGCCAGGAAGTATGGAAGCGGCCTGGTCAGCCGGATGTTCCCCGGGGAGAAGTATGAGAAATGGGCCGCATGGGCTGCCGGCAGTCGGTTCTATACAGCGGTGCTGTTCCTGGGGATGGTGCTGCCGCTGTTCCCGGACGATTACTTCTGCTACTTTACCGGAATTACAAAGATGAGTACGCGAAAATTCGTTACAATCATTCTGCTTGGAAAGCCCTGGTGTATTTTGGCGTACTGCATCATGACCACGGCGGCAGTGGCTTGACGGCCGGTCCCGGGGACGGCGTCCTCAGACCGCTTTTTGCTCCGCCTCGTACAGCTGCCGGTATACTTCCCGGCGGCTGTTCCTGAAGATTTCCGCCAGCTGTTCCCGGGAGGAGCTGTCCGTCAGCCGCTCTGTCAGGAGCGGGGAGAAGCGCTTCCCTCCCAATCGGGTGGCCTCCCGGACAGCTTCCTGAAAGGTCCTCTGCACTCCGGTGCGCAGATGAGTCGAATAGGTGACGTTGTCAAGCCAATCCATCAGGCCGATTACATCTACCATCTGCCTGTAAGGGCACTCCAGCCGGATATAGGATTCAGGATAGCCTTCCGAGCCGTCATACCAGGAATGGTGTCCCAGCGCTACCGGGGCAAAGCGTTCCGTGGACTGCTGTTTCGCCAGCCGTTCTCCCCCCAGCTGCGTGTGGAGCCGGGCCATTGCGTACTCGTCTTCAAACCATTGCCTTGCGGCGCCCGGATACAGATTCGTGAAGCTGATTTTCCCGATGTCGTGGTACAGACCGCCTTTCAGGGCATAGTCTGTCACGGCGTCTTCTTTTTCACGGAAATCCGTAATTTCGCGGATGAAAACAATATCGTCGAAAAACCCGGGTTCCTCCGTTAAGAGAATGGAGCAGAAAGCGGCGGCCGCCTTTCCCACTGTGCAGGAATGGACATAAGTTTCCGGCATGAAGCGTATCAGGAGCCTCCGCAGGAAATCGCCATAGGAAATGCTGTTCTTTGTCTCCACGAAAGCAATCATCAGCTGCCTGAGGGCGAAGAAAAGAGATTCATTCCCGGAAGCCTGGGGAAACCGCTCCACGTAATTTGAGGCCCGTCTGTACAGGCTGTCGAGATATTCTGTCCGCTCCGGAATCTTTTCCGGATTTTCCTGCAGGAAGTTGCAGTAGAACGCGGGGAGGGAAATCATGGCGTATATGCCGTCTGCAGAATAGTCGGTGCCGTCCGCCGCGTCTATGAGAATTTCGGTCTTGCGCAGGAGCCCGTCAAGCGAATCCAGGCCGCAATAATAATTGATGGAGTCATAGGAAAAAGAAATCTTCGCGGAAGGCTGGTCGCCGCGGGCCTTTGCCTCCGCGCATTGCCGGTCATGGACTACATAGACCGATTCCATCACATCGGCCACATCCTGGGGAGTCATGGCCTTTTCCTTGCTGCGGGAGAGGCTGGCGGCCATCTGCATATGGGTCATATAGATGTAACGGTCCCAGGGAAGCTCGGGCGCTTTCTCCTGATACCATTTGTCCTGCAGAATCTGCAGGCTGTATTTGACCAGATGGATTTTCTCGCTGGGTGATTTGAACTGTCCCAGCGATACATTGGCGCGGGAGCGGAGGATGTATCCTTTTGTCTCGCTGTCATGGATTTCATCAAAATACTTCAGGTAAGCGGCGGCCTCCATAAAGCACAGCCGCATCTGGGAGGTATAGCTGTCCGCCACGGGGAGATCTAAGCCTATCAGTTTGGTACAGTAACAATTATAACCCATTCCCAGCCAATAGAGCTGACGGATGATGCCGTTCCGGTCCTTCTGCATCCGTGCCATGCTCAGCAGGGCGCGGCGGATCTGACAGAAGAGCCCCACATCCAGCTCGTTTCGTCCATCGAACAATGCACCGGCGAATTCTTCCAGATTCTGGAGCTGCCGGCTGTCCGCTTCAAACAGGCAGTCCAGCAGGGGGAACAGATTGTCCCGCAGAAGCTTCATGTTCCGGGCCGCTGTTTTCTCCTCCTGTTCTTTGCACTGTAGCTGGCATTCCAGATAGGCGCCGAAGCTGCGCGCATTCTGGCTGCCCTGCAGGGCAAGTCCGGCGATTTCTTTTAAATTTGCGATATATTCTTCCTGATAAGCCTGCATAGTTCCCCCTTTTTATGCTTTCCCCAGCCGTCTGTGAAGAATCTCCTGCAGCTGTTCCAGGTTCACGGGCTTTGCCAGATGTTCGTTCATGCCGGCTTCCCTGGCGGCGCGGATATCCTCTACGAATGCGTTGGCGGTCATTGCCACGATCCAGACTTTCCCGGCATCGGCCCTGGGGAGGGCGCGGATATGCATGGCAGATTCATATCCGTTCATGACAGGCATCTGAATGTCCATGAAAATCAGGTCATAATAGCCCTCCGGGGAAGCCGTGAATTTCTCCAGGGCCATTGCGCCGTTGCCTGCAACCTCCGCCTGCACGCCGTTGCCGGAGAGCATTTCCAGCGCGATTTCCTGGTTCAGCTCATTGTCTTCCACCAACAGCACATGGCAGGCGCTGTAATCCGCTTTGGCCGTCGCAGCGGTAGTTTCACAGTTCCTGTCATGATCCGTGAGATTTGCCAGGGTGTCCAAAAGCCTGCTTTTGAACAGAGGACAGGGAACGAAGGCGCTGACGCCCGCCCGGGTGGCGCGGTACTCCAGCTGTACCCAGTCGGCTTCTGATATCAGCAGGATAGGGAAATCCCGGCCTGCGGACTGCCTGACATGGGCAGCCAGATCTAGCACGGGCATGTCTTCCAGATCCTGCCCCAGAAGCAGGGCGCAGGGCATATGGTTCTCGCTCCTGGCCTGGGTCAGCCAGGCCACGGCATCCAGAGCGTTTCTGACATGCACGGGAATGATGTTCTCCTCCCTGAGGCAGGACATCATTTTTTCTGCCCTGCTGTCCATGCAGTCAGCTATGAGCACGGTCAATCCGGCCAGCCTGTCGCAGGCTTTCCGGATCCGCGGCATGACGGTCAGGGGAAGCTCTATCCGGAAAAGGCTGCCGCTGCCTTCTTTGCTCTCCACCTGTACCCGGCCTCCCATGCGTTCGGTGAGGTTTTTCACGATGGACATTCCAAGTCCGGTGCCCTCGATTTTGCTGATGGTGGAATTATGGGCCCGCTCAAAGGGCAGGAAGATACGGCTCAGGAACTCTTCGCTCATGCCGATGCCATTGTCCTGACAGGTGAAGTCCAGCCACAGGGTCTCCTCTTTTTCCGAAGTTCTGTCATGGCTTGGGCGCTGGGAGATGGAGACGGTGATTTCACCGTTATTTGGTGTATATTTTATCGAATTACTGATGATATTTACAAAAATCTGCCGCAGGCGCAGGGAATCACCGATCAGGTTCTCATCGTAAATCTGCCCTATTTCTATTTTCAGATTATGTTCTTTCTGGGCGGCATGGGGGCGCACCATGACGGTTACATCATGAACCAGGTCTGCCAGAGAGAACTGTTCTTCGTTGAGGCTCAGCCTGCCGCTGTCTATCCGGGAGATATCCAGTACATCGTTCACCAGGCTCATCAGATGGGAGGACGCTGTCTGTATCTTGTGGAGACAGTCCAGCACTCTGGCCTTTTCGTCGATATGGGACAGGGCGATGGAGGTCATGCCGGAGATGGCGTTCATGGGGGTGCGGATGTCGTGGGACATATTGGACAGGAAAGCGCTTTTTGCCCGGTTTGCCGCTTCCGCCGCGTTCAGGGCCTCCTCCAGCTTCTGGTTCATCCGGATAAGCTCGGCTTCGCTCTTCAGACGGCTGTCGGTGGTATTCAGAATCCATAGCTGATGGTCTGTATCCAGCGCCACAGATGCGCTGTCCAGATGGTCCGGGGCCGGCTTCGGAGCCCTGGCGGCATGCAGTCTGGCCATAGATGTGCCGAGCATGTCGCATGCGGCCTGATCCGCATACAGAATCCGGAAAGGCCGGTCCGGGCCTGACTCTACAATGACATATCCTTTTTGGGCCTGAGCATCGATTTTTTTCCCTGTATCCATCCCGCGTACTCCTTTTGATGAGGCGATTGCTTTCTCTTTCTTTTTCATTGTACGTTTCCTATGGTATTTTGTCAAGAAACACGGATTGACAAGAAGGAGCCGCTATATTTGAGTGCCGGCCCTTTTTTTACTTGCATATATTCCACAAGTGGAATATAATAGAAAAACAATCATGGAGCCAGGGCTACGAAAGCACGCGGGCGGCAGAAGGAGGAGATATAGATGCTGAAGCACGGAATTTTAGGCCTTTTGAACTATCAGGACATGACGGGATATGAAATCAATACGGCTTTCAGGGATTCCCTGTACTATTTCTGGAATGCCCAGACCAGCCAGATTTACCGTGAACTGCAGACGCTGGAGCAGAAGGGCTGGGTATCGAAATGCTGTGTGCCCCAGCAGGGCAGGCCGGACAAAAATGTCTATTCGGTTACGGAGGAGGGCCGGGAGGAGCTGCTGCGGTGGCTTTCCGAGGAGGGGCCGGACATAGCGCCCCGGGTACCGGTGCTGATGAAAGTATTCTTTATGGGGGAGCGCGGCAGAGAGGAAAACATCCGCTATTTTGAAGCCCTGAAGTCCTGCTGTGAAATGTTCGTCCAAAGCCTTGCGGCCGTGCCGGAGCATATAGCGAACTACAGCAGTTACCTGGAGGACAGGGAGAAAGCCCTGTACTGGCAGATGACTGTTGAATATGGCCTGCGGAATATGAAGATGCATACAGAGTGGGCCCAGAGCTGTATCGACAGGCTGCGGGCAGGCGGAAAGGAGGGATGAATCAAAATGAAGATTCTGGCAATCAACGGAAGTCCCAAGGGGGACCGGAGCAATACCTGGAAACTGACGAAGCGCTTTCTGGAGGGAATGAGAGAAGGGCTGGCCGAGAAATATGAAGACGACAATGCCTTCTATTCGCGGGACGGAGAGACCCGAGACAGGGAACCGCAAGCGGAAGGGGCGTGCAGCGGGGAGGTCTGGGCGGAGGAGACGGAAATCCAAGAAATCCAGGTCAGCCGGCTGGAGATACGCCCCTGCCTGGGATGCTTTTCCTGCTGGGACAAAACCCCCGGGAATTGCTGCATACAGGACGATATGCGGGAAGTGATACAAAAGCTCCTGTGGGCGGACGTGACGGTATGGAGTTTTCCCCTCTATTATTATTCGGTGCCGGGGGGACTGAAGAACCTGATAGACCGCCAGCTGCCCATGATGCTTCCCTTCATGGTGGAAAATGAAGCGGAGACGGGCAGCGGCAGCCATCCCTCCCGCTATGATATGAGCGGCAAAAGGAGCGTCCTTATCTCCACCTGCGGATTCTACAGCGCGGAGGGGAATTACGACGGGGTGCACAGCCTGTTCGGCCACCTCTGCGGCAGGGAGGCATATACGGCGATTTTCTGCGGTCAGGGGGAACTGTTCCGGGTGCCGGAGCTGTCCCGGAGGACAGAGGGATATCTGGAACATGTGCGGCAGGCGGGGAGAGAGTATGTCCGGGGAGGCATCCGGCCTGAGACAAAGGAAAAGCTGGGCGAACTGTTATACCCCAGGGAGGTATTTGAAAGCATGGCGGACGCCAGCTGGGGCATAGATAAGGAGACCGGAGGGCGGGAATCGGATGCCCTTGTCTTCACCCGTCAGATGGCAGCCCTCTATCGGAGGGAAAACTATCCCGGAAAAGACATCGTGCTGGAAATGTGCTATACGGATCTGGACGAATGCTATCAGGTGATTCTGGGCAAAGAGGGGAGCAGGGTCGTCACCGACGGATTCGGGGCCGCCACCACGAGGATTGAGACTCCTTTCACCGTGTGGCAGTCCATCTCACGAGGAGAAATCCGGGGGGACGAGGCGCTCATGAAGCATCTGTACCGGGTGAAAGGTGATTTTAGCCTGATGCTGAACTGGGAAAAATATTTCGGAGGCATCGGAGCGGGGGAGGATGCGCAAGAGGCGTCCGGCGCGCCGCAGGGGATGGAAAGGCGGGGAAAGAATGGGGAGGCCGGAATGCCGCCGGGAACAGGAACTCAGGGAGCCGTGGGCGTCTGCATGCCGCGCAAAGGGACGAACATGAATATTCTGCTGATTCCCTGGATTGTCTTCTGGGCGGCAGTGCCCATTGACAGCCGCTGGGGCAGCCTGGCCAGCCTGGCGGTGTGCATGGTGATGCCTTTGCTGTCTTACCGCAGCCGGAAGACTTTTTATGACCTTTTGTCGGCGGCGCTGGTGGCGGGGTTCGCTGTCCTCTCGCTTTTGGGCGCCCCGGAAAGGCTGGCGGTGCCTCTGGCCTATCTCAGCTTTGGCATCATGTGGACGGCCAGCTGCACCCGCAGGATTCCGCTCACCGCGTATTATTCCATGAATCAGTACAATGGGGAGGATGCGCTCCGCAATCCGATGTTCCTGAAGACAAACCGGATTCTGACGCTGCTGTGGGGCATCCTGTATCTGCTGACGCCCCTGTGGACTTACGCCGTCATGGGGACAGAGGCAGGGGCGTGGATCGGGGCCATCAATTCCGTCCTCCCGGCCCTGATGGGGGTCTTCACAATGTGGTTCCAGAAATGGTATCCGGCGAAAATCGCCAGAGGGTGAACCTCCGGCGGAAAGGGGCGGCTATCGGGCCTTCGCCTGTGCCGCCCGTTCCGCCCGCCGTGGGTCTGCCTTGATTTCCCTCTCCGTCTGGGAGCAATCAGGATTGGCCGTTTTGCCGCCGATTTATACGATTTTTCCCTTGCAACACGCAGCCGGAAAAATCCCAAACCGACTGCCGGCAATCCGTTCACTGCTTCAGTTCCAGCGTCCTCTCATAGGAGGCGATGACGGCATTGATCACCGCCCCGCGGAAACCGGACTCCTCCAGCTTTCGCACCCCTTGGATGGTGGTGCCGCCGGGAGAGCAGACAGCGTCTTTCAGGGAGCCGGGATGCTGGCCGGATTCCAGAGCCAGCTTGGCCGTGCCTGCCAGCATCTGTGCCGCCAGCTCCATGGCCTGTTCTCTGGACAGGCCGCAGGCCACCCCGCCGTCCGCCATGGCCTCCAGGAAGATATCCGCAAAGGCGGGCCCGCAGGCGGAGACGGCAGATCCCGCGTCCATCCTGAATTCCGGAATGGAGGCGAACCGTCCGGCCCAGGCAAAGGCATCCAGGAATATCTGCAGAGTACTTTCCGTGACAGCCTCGCTGCATGCGTACTGGACCATCCCCTCGCCGATGGATACAGGAGTATTGGGCATGATGCGGATGACAGGATAGTCCCTGCCGGCCAGCTCCTGTATCCGGGCGACGGTGAGCCCCGTGGCCATGCTCACCAGCACGAAGGAATCCTCCCTCCGCTCCAGCATTGGCGAGATTTCCGCCAGGACTTCCTCCATCAGCTGGGGTTTGACTCCCAGGACGATGTAATCGGCTTCTCTGGCGATTTCCTGATTGTCCGCTGTTTTTGCCTCCAGTTCCCGCGCCAGCGACAGGGCCTTTTCCGGGGAGCGGTTGGCCAGGAGAATCTGTGAACCTTTTATCCTGTGCCTGGCCGCCTGTGCTAACGCTCCGCCCATATTTCCTGTGCCGATAAAACCAAAAACCATCTCTTTGTTATCCATATAGCATTTATCTCCCGATACATATTTTACGTAAAAACCACGCCGCCGGCAACATTTTCCTCGTTATTCTCGTACCTGGCCTTCTCCATAGACCACATACTTGCAACTGGTCAGTTCCTCCAGCCCCATGGGGCCTCTGGCGTGCATCTTCTGGGTGGAGATGCCGATTTCCGCGCCCAGACCGAACTCACCTCCGTCCGTGAAGCGGGTGGAGGCGTTGACATATACGGCGGCCGCGTCCACTGCGTTCAGGAACCGCTGGGCTTTGGAATAGCTGTCGGTGACGATGCACTCCGAATGGCCTGTGCCGTGGGCATTGATGAAAGCGATGGCCTCCTCGCAGTCCCGGACCGTCCGTATTGCCAGGATGTAGTCGTCATATTCTGTATCCCAATCCGCCTCCGATGCAGGCACAGCTTTCTCGCCCAGTATTTTCAGGGCTTTCCCGTCCGCGCGCAGCTCGACTTTATGCTTCTCCAGCAGGGGCAGCGCCTTTGCCCAGAAAGCTTCCGAGATGTCCTCCTGTACCAGCACGCACTCCGCCGCATTGCACACGGAAGGGCGGGAGCATTTTGCATTGTGGAGGATACTGGCAGCCATATCCAGGTCGGCCTCGCTGTCCACATAGATATGGCAGATGCCCTCGCCGGTGCGGATGACAGGGACGCTGGCTTCTTTGGCCACAGTCCGAATCAGTCCCGCCCCGCCCCTGGGAATGAGCACATCCACGTATCCGTCCAGATGCATCAGCTCATTTGCGCTCTCACGGCCGGGATCCTGGACCAGGCTGATGCAGTCCCCGGGCAGCCCTGCCGACACAAGCGCCTCCCGCATGAGGGATACCGCACAGCGATTGGAATGGATAGCCTCCCTGCCGCCCCGCAGGATACAGACATTGCCGGATTTCAGACACAGTGCCGCGGCGTCCACAGTGACATTGGGCCGGGCCTCATAGATGATGGCGATGACCCCCAGGGGAACCCGCCGTCTGCCGATGATGAGCCCATTGGGCCGGGTCTCCATCTTGTCCACCCGCCCGATGGGATCTGGAAGTGAGATGATCTGCCGGATTCCTTCTGCGATTCCCTCAATACGCTCCCTGGTCAAAGTCAGCCGGTCCAGCATGGCGGGGCGCATCCCGGCCTCTTTGGCGGCGGATACATCTTCGGCGTTTGCCCGGAGCCATTCCTGCTGCCTGTCCGCAAGGACAGCTGCGATTGCTTCCAGTGCGGCATTCTTTTCGGCTGTTCCCGCTGTGGCGAGAGTGCGGGAGGCAGATTTGGCCGCCTGTCCCTGCTGCTGCAATATCGTCATATCGTTTCCTCCTGATTTGGATTTGCTGCCAGAAACCGTGTGCCGATGGTCTGCCCCTCCACGATTGGATAGAGGCTGTCCATGTCCGCTCCGTTGGCGATTACCATGTCGCAGCCCGCCTCCATGGCGATGCGGGCTGCAGAGAGCTTGGTGGCCATGCCGCCTGTGCCCCGCCAGGTGCCCGCGCCTCCGGCCATTTCCAGGATTTCCGGTGTCAGGGAGGCTACATGGTGGAGAAGCTTCGCCTCCGGATTGGTCTTCGGGTCGGCGTCATACAGCCCGTCGATATCGCTGAGCAGCACCAGAAGATCTGCCCGGCACAGCTTTGCCACAATGGCGGAGAGGGTGTCGTTGTCGCCCAGTACCTTGTGACGCCCGGTCTCAATCTCGGCGGAAGAAACAGAATCGTTCTCATTTACCACCGGTATGACGCCCATTTCCAGCAATGCGGAGAAAGTTCCCTTTAAATGCTCCCGTCTGCAGGTGTCCTCCACATCGTCGCCGGTGAGCAGGATCTGTGCGGCAGACTGGCTGTATTCGCCAAAGAACTGGTCGAAGATATGCATCATCTGGCACTGGCCCACCGCGGCGGCGGCCTGCTTCATCCGCAGCTCCCCGGGGCGTTCCCGCAGCCCCAGCCTGGATGTGCCCACTGCGATGGCGCCGGAAAATACCAGAATCACCTCGTGCCCCATCCCGTGCAGATCTGACAGAATCCGGGCCAGATGTCCCATCCGCCGCAGATTCGGTGCGCCGGATTCATGGGTCAGGGTGGAAGTCCCCACTTTTACCACAATACGTTTTTCTTTCTGTTCCAAAGGCCAATGCCTCCCTCATGTAAAATGTAAGCCGCGATACAGCCTGCCTGCACCGCTCTGAAAAACTTATCCAAGTATAGCATAAGTCGTTTTAAAATAAAACCTTTTTTCTCAGATAGAGAAAATCCGCTAAAAGCATCTAAATTCAGACATTTATCCATTGCAGGTATGCCGGTAAGAAGATATAATGTAAGTATTGCTTTTCCGGAAAGAATTTCATATGCGGAAAAGCGCGGTAAACGGGGAAAGGAACACATAAAATTATGGGGACGCATAAAAGACGGCTGGAAAAGGATACCACAGGAAGAGAGGATACAGTAAAAGACGCAGAGGCTGCTGAGGAGGCGGCAGGAGAAGCGGAAAAAGAATATATCGTCCTGAACCGCCAGGAGGAAGAGGACTCCCCGGAGACGGAAAGGCGCAGACTGGCGGATTACGCGGAACTTGGGCGGTATCAGTATTTCGACTGCAGGGCCATACGCAAAAATATGCGGCTGACCAAGGCCGTCACCCAGAAAGCGGAAACCCTCTGCCGGGAGAAAAAGATAAGCCTCCAGGAGGTCCACAGCGGATATGCTGAGGGCAGGACCGAGACGGTGGGCGAGGCCGCCGGAGAGGGCAGGGAGGGAAAGACGACTTTTCCCATCCATATCCTGTTCAACCGGGACAGCGCTCTGTACGCAGAATGCCAGTGCGCGGAGTGCAGGCGGCATTATTACAGCAGATATTACAGAAGGGAGTATTGTCCCTATCTGGGAGCCCTCCTGATGCTGGTGGAGGACTATCTCCAGGACAAGAATCTGGGGGATGCCACGGACTGGCGGGGGATGCGGCTGATACAGGCTTTTTATGAGCGGCGCGCCAACATCGTGGTGTCGGATGCCATAGGAAAGGCGGAGAGCCTGACCCTGGTCCCCAGGGTGACCCTGAAGAACGGAGGGCTGAACGTCTCCTTCAGGATAGGGGAGAAGAAGCTGTTCGTGATAAAGGACCTGTTCGGGTTCTACCACAATGTGCAGGAGTCCAAGACCGATATGTACGGCACCAGCACCAGCATCAACCACAATATTAACAATTTTGCCACAGAATGCAGACGGTGGATTGATTTCATAGGCAGAATCGTAAAAGAGGAAGTGGCTTTCGAGAAAAGGATGATAGAGGCCAACAGCTATTCCAAGCGAGCCGCCTCCAAGGACGGGGAGCTGGCCCTTTCCGGCTGGCGGCTGGATGAGCTGTACAGGCTGTTAGGTCAGGACTCCCTGGAATATGAGGACAAAGACAGCGATACGAAATGGAAAGCGACTCTGTACGCAAAGGAGCAGAATCCGAAGATATCCATGACTATCCGGAAGAACGATTTCGGGATGCACAGGGAATTCCACGGGATTACAGTGGACTGCCGTATGCCGCAGCTTTTCTACGGGGTGGGGACGGCCTACTATATCTGCGAGGCAGGACTGTACAGACTGGAGCAGGATTTCCTGAAAAAGGTTCAGATCATGGCTCAGTTCTGCCAGGAGGGGACGCTGACCTTTCAAGTGGGCCGCAATAAGCTGCCCCAGTTCTATTACTCCGTGCTGCCCCAGCTGGAGGGAGCCGTGGACATCATGGAGGAGAATGCCGAGGAGATAGCGGGTTTCCTGCCGCCTCAGGCAGAGTTCGTATTCTACCTGGACGCGGAGAACCATGATATGAGCTGCCGGGTGGGAGCCAGATACGGGGATACGGAATTCCGTGTAACAGATTACGGTGAAAGGGAGCGGCCTTTGGAGCCTTTCAGAGAGGGAACCAGGGAGCAGGAGGCCCTGTTCCTGGCCAGACAGTGGTTTCCCGACTGGGACAATGAAAAGCAGGAGCTGAACTGCGGCCGGGATGAGGGCCTGATGTTCCAGGTGCTGGACAAGGGCGTGGACGCTTTGCTTGCGCTGGGGGAGGTACAGTGCACCAGGCGGTTCAGCAATCTGAATATCGGGCGAAGGGTGCGGATGAGCGTGGGCATATCGGTTTCCAGGAATCTGCTGAATCTGAATATCGCCACCCAGGACGTGCCGCCGGAAGAGCTTTTGGACATCCTGAAGAGCTATCGCCAGAAAAAGAAATACTATCGGCTGAAAAACGGGGATTTCCTGAGCCTGGACGAGGAAGGGGCCCTGCAGACACTGGCAGAGATGATGGAATCCCTGCGGATGAGCCCGAAAGAACTGCTGAAAGGCCATGTGAAGCTCCCCCTGTACCGGGCGCTGTATCTGGACAAGCTGCTGGAGAAAAATGAAGAGATTTACAGCAGCAGGGACAGTTATTTCCGGGAGATGGTGAAGAATTTCAAGACAGTGAACGATGCGGATTTCGAGGAGCCGCCCTCGCTGAAAGAAATCATGCGGGGCTATCAGAGGAATGGCTACAGATGGCTTCGGACCCTGGAGGCCTATGGGCTGGGGGGAATCCTTGCGGACGATATGGGCCTTGGCAAGACGCTGCAGATGCTCTCTGTCCTGCTGGCGGCCAAGCTGGAGGGAAAGAAGGGCACGGCTCTGGTGGTGGCGCCGGCTTCTTTGGTGTACAACTGGGGCGAGGAGATACGGGGGTATACGCCGGAGCTTTCCTGCGGCTTCATCACCGGCGGGCAGGAGGAGCGGCGGGAGAAACTTTCCCATTATAAAGAATACGATGTACTAGTGACCTCCTATGATCTGCTGAAGCGTGATATAGAGCATTATGAGGACAAGGAATTCAGCTATCAGATTATCGATGAGGCCCAGTATATCAAGAACCATACCACGGCGGCAGCCAAAGCCGTGAAAGCGGTGAAGAGCAGGACGCGCTATGCCCTGACAGGCACGCCCATCGAAAACCGCCTCAGCGAGCTCTGGAGCATTTTCGATTTCCTGATTCCGGGATATCTGTATGGATATGATGTGTTCCGGAACGAGTTCGAGGCTCCCATCGTGCGCAGTGAGGATCAGGGGGCGCTGGAGCGGCTTCAGAGGATGACGGCGCCTTTCATCCTGCGCAGGATGAAAGAGAATGTGCTGAAAGACCTGCCGGAGAAGCTGGAGGAGAACCGTTATGTGAAGTTTGAGCCCGAGCAGCAGAAACTTTACGATGCGCAGGTAGTCAATATGAGACAGCGGATTGTCATGCAGGATGCCCAGGAATTCCAGAGGAACAAGATACAGATTCTGGCGGAGCTGATGAAGCTGCGGCAGATCTGCTGCGATCCGGCGCTGTGTTTTGAAAATTATCACGGGGAGTCCGCCAAGCTGGAGGCCTGTGTGGAGCTGGTGAAAAGCGCTGTGGAGGGCGGCCACAAGATGCTGCTGTTCTCCCAGTTCACTTCCATGCTGGAGCTGATTGCCGGGCGGCTGGAAGAGGAGAGAATCAGTTTCTATACCATCACCGGGGCCACTCCCAAGGAGAAGAGGCTGCAGCTGGTCAAGGACTTTAATAAAGACGATACGAAAGTATTCCTGATTTCCCTGAAAGCAGGCGGCGTGGGGCTGAACCTGACAGGGGCGGATGTAGTCATCCACTACGATCCCTGGTGGAACCTGGCAGTGCAGAACCAGGCCACAGACCGCACCCACCGCATTGGCCAGACGAAAATGGTGGTGGTGTACCGGTTGATTGCAAAGGGAACCATTGAGGAGAAGATTCAGGAGCTGCAGGAGAGCAAGAGGGCGCTGTCGGATCAGGTCATTTCGGGGGATGCGGGGCAGCTTGGCGGGATGACCAAAGAGGACTTCATTACATTGCTGTCATAATGAGGGTTCTGTCGTCCTCTTGGAGGACTTCATTACATTGCTGTCATAATGAGGGTTCTGTCGTCCTCTTGGAGGACTTTATTTCCTTACTGTCATAATGAAAGGTGCGCGTTTGGGGTTCGGGATGCAAAAAAATATTTTTTGGGGAATATTTTCCAAATCTTGTCCATATACTGGTAGAAAAGGATTGGGAACAGTCCGATGAAAGGAGAAAGTTTATGGCAAGAGGACAGCGCAAGACGATTGAGGAAAAGATAAGCGCAAAGCAGGAGCTGATAGAGGCTCTGGAGACCCGGGTGGCATCGGAGAAACGCGAACTTGAGGAACTGTACCAGGAGAAGAGGCGCAAGGAACTGGAGGTAGTAAGCGACATTATCTCCGAATCCGGGCTGGGACCGGAAGAAGTGGCACAGGTGCTGCAGCAGTATCTGGGGGACCGGGAGAAAGCGGCTTCCTGAGCGGAATCAGAAAAGCCACAGGGCAGAGAATAAGATAATGCGGCAAAAATGTATTTAAAGAGCGCAGGAGGAGAGTTTTCCGAATGCGCTTTTATGCTGTCCCGGTACGGGCGCGGCGCTTTCGTGTGCAAAATAGTACATAGATTTATGAATAGATTCGGGCAAAAAAGTACATTGCACTTTTTCAGGAGAAAGTCTATACTTTTTCAGATATGATGAGTTTCGGGGCGGCTGTGCCGGAGCTTATGGGAAAAGAGGATATGACTATGACAAAGGATATGACAATGGGGTCTCCCATGAAGCTGATTCTGGGGTTTTCGATTCCCCTCCTGTTCGGATTTATGTTTCAGCAGTTCTACAGCCTGGTGGATACGGTGATTGTGGGCCGTTTCCTGGGCACGGACAATCTGGCGGCAGTGGGCGCCACTGGCTCCGTGAATTTTTTGATTATCGGCTTCTGCATGGGAGTATGCAGCGGTTTTTCCATCCCTGTGGCCCATAAATTCGGGGCCCGGGATTATGAGGATCTGCGGAAGTATGTGGCGAACTGCATCTGGCTGTCCATCGGCTTCGCCGCGGCGCTGACTGTGCTGACCACATCCCTGGCAAGGCAGATTCTGGTGTGGATGCGGACGCCGGAAGACATCATCGACAGATCCTGTTCCTACATATGGGTCATCTTTCTGGGGATTCCGGTGACTTTTCTCTACAACATGACCTCCGGCGTCATCCGTGCTTTGGGAGACAGCAGGACGCCGGTGATTTTCCTGGTGATGTCCTCTTTTCTGAATGTGGGCCTTGACCTTTTCTTTATCGTGACCCTGCACATGGGCGTACAGGGAGCGGCGCTGGCCACCGTGATTTCCCAGGGGGTGTCCGGGGTCTGCTGCCTGCTGTTCATGATGAAAAAATTTGAAATCCTGCGGATCCGGAGGGAAGAGTGGACGCCGGACGGACACAGGATGCGCGTGCTGTGCGGCATGGGCGTACCCATGGGTCTGCAATACTCTGTCACTGCCATCGGCAGCGTGATCTTGCAGAGCGCTACCAATACTCTGGGTTCCAGCGCTGTGGCGGCTGTCACGGCCTCCGGGCGCATCAACGGATTCCTGGCCTGCCCCTTTGACGCCATGGGCTCCACCATGGCCACCTACGGCGGGCAGAATGTAGGGGCGAAGAAGCTGGACCGCATCGGCGAGGGGCTGAAATCCTGCATTATGCTGGGAGTGGGATATGCCGTAATCGCACTGCTTGTCAGTATCTTTCTGGGCAGGCCGCTGGCATCCCTGTTCCTGGACGCTTCGGAGAGCGCCATCATAGACAACGCGCGGATGCTCATGATTTTCAATACTGCCTGTTACACTCTGCTGGGACTGGTGAACATCATCCGTTTCCTGATACAGGGAATGGGATTTCCTACCTTTGCCATTTTGGCGGGAGTATTCGAGATGGTGGCGAGAGGACTTGTGGGCTTCGCTTTGGTGCCTCTGCTCGGGTTCACCGGCGTGGCGCTGGGGAATCCCCTGGCATGGCTGTTCGCGGACTTATTTCTGATTCCGGCGTATTTTCATGTGCGCAAGACGCTGGGAAAGCAGCTGGCGGATTCGTGATAATAGGAAGTGACTGGCGCGCGGCATTTTGCGGCTATAGGCCTGCAGAAAGCGGAAGTGCCTGCCAGGCCCTTGGCATCCGCTCCGCCCTGATGGGCGGCGCGGATTTCGGCATTCCGTTTTCTGTAATATTCCCGGGCCCCGGAGGCCCTGCTAGCTGATTTCCGGCTTTCTGGAAGCAAAGGCGATTTCCTGCTCCAGGCAGTCCGGGACAGGGGTGTTGCTGTTGCGCAGCTTCTGCCTCAGAATGCCCAGCTTCTGGACGCGCTGCCCGGACAGAATCCGCTGGCGGCTGAGAAGTTCCGAGAACATGGGGTTCTGCTCCAGCGCCGCGTCCATGGAAGCGGGAAGAGGGCAGTACATGAAGAGGATTCTCCGGGCCACCTTGTTCAGCCTGGCCGAACCGTTGCTCTCATACATGATCCAGGTGACATAGTCCCTTACGAACATTTCCCGGAAGCTGTTCTTGGCTCTTACCAGGCTGTTTTGCAGCTTTTCTTTGGCGTCCTTGCTCAGTTCGGTATTCTTCTTGTAGAACTGCATATAGTCAAAATATTCGCTGGTGAGGGATGGCTCCGACACATCGTTCCAGCGCCCGCTCTGGATGCGCTTGCACATTTCCCAGCGGAATTCGCCGGTCATGCGAACCATTGCGGTGTCCAGGTTCTCCATGTAGAACGCGGGCAGGATCATGCGGCTGGGGCTGTTGCGCTTCCGGCCCTCGATTTCCTGCCACAGAGAGCCCCTGATTCCGGCGTTGGGCATCAGGATGATGTCCGGCAGGTATTCCACGTGGATGGGCTCCCGGTTCATGGCCTGGGACATCTCGTAATCGATGGTCTCCCGATAAAAGGCCGAGAAATCCACTGCTTTGAGCATGGCCAGGGCGCCGCCGACCTTCTCCGGAGTGACGAAAGAGTCCCTCAAGTCCTTGAGCATGTTCTCGGCGGTGAACACGGGACAGTAAGTGGTCACACGGCCGAAAGTCACTTTGTTGGCCACTGGGAAAAGATTCTCCAGCTCGTAGCGCACCTTTGCCAGACGGTCGTTTTCCAGGGCCGAGACCTCCGCTGCGGAGAGATTGTTCCTTTTCTTCTGGAGATAGACGAAGTCGTCGTAATCCTCGTCAAGCTCGCTTCGGCTGGGATTTTTCTCCCCATCATAGATTGCCATCAGCCAGTCGTAGAAAGTATAGACGTTCATCTGCCTCGGCTCGCTCATATAGCTGGCCAGGCGATAAAGGACGACGCTGTTGTCTTCTCCTGCCAGCGCCTCGTCCACGTAGCCGAAATAGAGGAACATGCGCACCGGAACCGGCAGGCTGGGGACGGAGAGGGAGCGATCGAAGACCTCCGTGTACAGCAGATAGAATTCCTCTGTCAGCACCCTTCGCAGGCGGCTGCACTCATCGTCCGTGGAGTTTTTGTCCCTGGTGGCCCGGTAATGGGCTACATGCTCCCGGAAAGATGCCTCTTTATCGCCGTCCAGCCCGGCGAAATCCAGAATGGTCTCCAAAGACCCCTCCAGCAGCTGCAGGATATCCGCGCCGGAGCCCTCTCCGGCGCCCTGGGCCGCCTCAGGATGGGCCAGGGCCTCCTCTTTTCTGCGGAAAGCCTGGGTCCGGACAGTGGCCTGGGCTTCCGGAGGGATATCGTATTCTTCGGGCAGGCGAAGCATCCGGGAAATGTGATTGTACAGTTCGCCGCAGTCTGCCCCTTCCTGGCAGAGGCGGTAGTAGAGCTTGGTCATGGCGTCGAACATATCGTTCCCTGACTGGCTGTAATAGCAGCATATGATCTGGGAACGGTACTGGGCCTGGGCTTCCAGCACCCGGTAGGTCTTGTTCAGGTCAAGGGAGCCCTTTCTCAGCACCCCCAGGGACAACCCCGCCTCCTGAAGCAGGATGTCGGAATCCGCGCCCATATAGACACGCTGCAGCGAAGCATAATATTTGCTCAGCCATTCATCGCAGGAGTCCTCCAGACAGTGCGGGATCTCCTCCGCTTCCGGGGGAATGCGGGAGGGGACTTTATGCTTTTCGCACAAACCGGCATACAGATCGCAGTCCGTCCGCAGCCTCCGGTAAAGCGACGCGCTGCCCACTTCCGACACGGACGCCTGCTCTATCATGGCGCCAAACTGCCGCAGGAGGGAGAGGATGAACAGCTTCGCGATGCCGGGGCGCTTCTGCAGCAGATCCTCCAAAGCCTCCATGCTGGTCAGGGGATAGGGCATGAGGGTGGTGTCCTCCAGCGCGGTGTAGGTCAGAAAGTGTATCTCGGAGCATATCTCACAGATGCCCGCCACATCCCCGATGCCGATTTGATAGGAGCCTCCCGGGCACTGTACCTCTACCCGTCCCTGGGAAATCAGATACAATGTGGTCACAGGCTGCTCAAAGCTGCAGATGTTTTTGGATTTTTCTATAACGATTCCTGGCATAGTTTCCGTTCCTTTCCATATTGATTCTTCAGGCTCACTGACGGCCTTTTCCCGTCAGGTTCTTCTGGGCCGTGGAGAGCATCAGTTTGATTCGGTTGAGCTGGTTCACCTCGCTGGCGCCGGGATCGTAGTCGATGGCTACGATATTGGATTGGGGGTAGCTTTTCCGCAGGGCCTTGATGACGCCCTTGCCCACCACATGGTTGGGCAGGCAGCCAAAGGGCTGGGTGCACACGATGTTGGGCACGCCCTCGTGGATCAGCTCCACCATTTCTCCCGTGAGAAACCATCCCTCTCCTGTCTGGTTGCCGATGGAGACAATCGGTTCCGCAAAGGAGACGATATCCCGAATAGGTGTAGGCGGTGTAAAGTGCTTCGATTTCCGGAATTCCTTTATCATGCTCTTTCGCAGTACATGCTCGATGGCCCAGATGCCCATGGAGGATATGCGGGCTGCCTTTTTGCTGGTGCCCAGATTCTCCGCCTTGTAGATCTGGTTATAGAAGCAGTACAGCATGAAATCCATCAGATCGGGCACCACGGCCTCTGCCCCCTCGCTCTCCAGCAGCTCCACCAGGTGATTGTTGCCCGCGGGAGAGAATTTCACCAGAATCTCGCCCACGATGCCCACCCGGGGTTTTTGGATGTCCAGAAGAGGAATCGCATCGAAGTCCCGGATAATCTCCCGGCACATCTTGCCGAATTTCAGCAGATTCACATGCCTTGCGGAAACGAAATCCTGTGCCCTTTTTACCCATTTCCTGTGCACGGCATCCACTGCGCCGGGGGTGGCTTCATAGGGGCGCATCCGGTATACGCAGCGCATGAAGATGTCGCCGAACTGAGCGGACACAGCGGCCCGTATCAGCATATCCGCATTCAGGTGGAAACCGGGATTGCTCTCGATTCCGGCCAGATTCAGCGAGATTACGGGGATCTGCTCCATGCCGGCTTTCTGCAACGCCCGGCGGATGAAGCCCACGTAATTGGTGGCGCGGCAGCCGCCGCCGGTCTGGGTCATGATGAGGGCGGTTTTCTGCAGGTCGTATTTCCCGGACAGCAGAGCCTCCATGATCTGTCCCACCACAAGGAGGGAGGGATAGCAGGCATCGTTGTTGACATATTTCAGACCCACGTCCACAGAGTGCCTGTTGTCGTTGTCCAGCACTACGAAATTGTAGCCGCAGGCGTTGAAAGCCGCCTGCATGATCTCGAAGTGGATCGGGGACATCTGGGGGCAGAGGATGGTATAGTTCTGCCGCATCTCCTCGGTGAAGGAGACTTTCTCGATAGCGGAAGAATGCAGCGTGCGCTCCTTGTGGGTCTTTTCCCGCACCTGGATGGCGGACAGCAGAGAGCGGACGCGGATCCTGGCGGCGCCCAGATTGTTCACCTCGTCGATTTTCAGGCAGGTGTAGATTTTGCCCGAGCCGGACAGGATATCGTTCACCTGATCCGTGGTGACGGCGTCCAGGCCGCAGCCGAAGGAATTCAGCTGAATCAGGTCCAGATTGTCCACGGTCTTTACGTAGCTGGCGGCAGCGTAGAGTCTGGAGTGGTACATCCACTGATCGGATACGATGAGAGGCCTTTCCGGGCAGCCTAAGTGGGAGACGGAGTCCTCCGTCAGCACTGCCACATCGAAAGAGGTGATCAGTTCCGGCAGACCGTGGTTGATTTCCGGGTCGATATGGTAAGGACGTCCGGCCAGGACGATGCCGCGCTTTCCGGTCTCTTTCAGCCAGGCTATGGTCTCCTCGCCTTTTTTGCGCATATCCATGCGGGTCCGGTCCATTTCCTCCCATCCGGCGGCCGCAGCCGCGGTCACCTCATCGGAGGGCAGCTCTCTGAATTCTTTCAACAAGGCTTCCGTGACAGTGCCCAGGTCGCGGAAAGACATGAAAGGATTGCGCAGTTTTGCCTGACCGGTGCTGATGGCCTCCACATTGTTCTTGATATTTTCCGAGTAGGAGGTGACGATGGGGCAGTTGTAGTGGTTGTTGGCCCCCTCCACCTCGTCCCGCTCGTAGAACAGGGCGGGATAGAACACGAAATCCACTTTCTGCTGAATCAGCCATTCCACATGCCCGTGGGCCAGCTTGGCGGGATAGCATTCCGACTCGCTGGGGATGGATTCGATGCCCAGCTCATAAATCTGCCTGTTGGAACTGGGGGAGAGGACTACCCGGTATCCCAGTCTGGTGAAAAAGGTGTGCCAGAAAGGGTAATTCTCATACATGTTCAGCACTCTGGGGAGACCCACCGTGCCCCTTCTGGCCTCATCCGGCGCCAGGGACTCGTAGGAGAACAGGCGCTTTAACTTGTAATCGAAGAGATTGGGCACATCGTGGGAATTCTTCTGCCCGCCGATGCCGCGCTCGCAGCGGTTGCCGGAGATGTATTGACGGCCTCCCGAAAATTTATTGATGGTAAGACGGCAGCTGTTGGTGCAGCCTCTGCACTTTGCCATGCTGGTCTCATATTTCAAGGCGCAGAGCTTTTCGTAGGAAAGCATTTTCGTTTCATACTTTTCCTCGTAATGCTCCCTGGCGATCAGGGCCGCGCCGAAAGCGCCCATGATGCCTGCGATATCGGGCCGGATGGCCTCGCAATCCGCGATTTTCTCAAAGCTTCGCAGCACGGCGTCATTGTAGAAAGTGCCGCCCTGGACTACGATGTTCCTGCCAAGTTCCGAGGCATCGGACACTTTGATGACCTTGAACAGGGCGTTCTTGATGACGGAATAGGCAAGGCCCGCGGAGATATCGGGGACGCCCGCGCCCTCTTTCTGGGCCTGCTTCACCCTGGAGTTCATGAACACCGTGCAGCGGGTACCCAGATCAATCGGATGCTCTGCGAAAACAGCCGCCGCCGCGAAATCCTCCACGCTGTAGTTCAGGGACTTGGCAAAGGTCTCGATAAAGGAGCCGCAGCCCGAGGAACAGGCCTCATTGAGCAGCACGCTGTCCACGGCGCCGTCCTTGATCTTGATGCATTTCATGTCCTGGCCGCCGATGTCGAGGATGCAGTCCACGTCGGGGTTGAAGAAAGCGGCGGCATAGTAGTGGGCCACGGTCTCCACCTCGCCGTCGTCTAGGAGGAACGCGGCTTTCATCAGAGCCTCTCCGTAGCCTGTGGAGCAGGAGCGGACGATGTGCACGTTTTCCGGCAGCTGCTCGTAGATTTCCTTTAAGGAGCGGATGGCGGTCTTCAGGGGACTGCCGTCATTGCCCGCGTAAAAAGAATAGAGCAGGGAGCCGTCCTCGCCCACCAGGGCGATTTTCGTAGTGGTGGAGCCGGCGTCTATCCCTAAGAACGCGTTGCCGCTGTAGTCGGATAACCGCGCCGTGCCCACATGGGCGTTGGCGTGGCGCTCCCGGAAAGCGTCATAGGACTTTCTGTCGGCGAACAGCGGCTCCATGCGTTCTACCTCGAACTCCATTTTGATTTCGGAGGAAAGCCTCCGCAGCATCTCCTCCATGGAGCAGGAATTATCCTTTTTTGCGTTCAGGGCGGAACCGATGGCGGCGAACAGATGGGAATTGTCCGTGTCGATGACATGTTTGTCGTCTAATTTCAGCGTACGGATAAAAGCTGCTTTCAGTTCCGACAAAAAATGCAGCGGGCCGCCCAGGAATGCCACATGGCCCCGGATGGGCTTGCCGCATGCCAGACCGGAAATGGTCTGGTTCACCACGGCCTGGAAAATGGATGCCGCCAGATCCTCCTTGGTGGCGCCCTCGTTGATCAGGGGCTGGATGTCCGTCTTCGCGAAGACGCCGCAGCGGGCGGCGATGGCGTAGAGGGATTTGTATTCCTTTGCGTATTCGTTCAGACCGGAGGCGTCCGTCTGTATCAGGGAAGCCATCTGGTCGATGAAAGAGCCTGTGCCTCCCGCACAGATGCCGTTCATGCGCTGCTCCACATTGCCGCCCTCGAAATAAATGATCTTCGCGTCCTCGCCGCCCAGCTCGATGGCCACGTCCGTCTCCGGGGCCAGCTCCTGCAGGGCGGAGGCTACCGCTATGACTTCCTGTGTAAAGGGGACGCCCAGGCAATTTGCCAGAGTCAGGCCGCCGGATCCCGTGATCATGGGATGCAGCGTCAGATTGCCGAACTGCTGATATGCTTTTTCCAAAAGCCTGGAGAGTGTTTCCCGGATATTGGCAAAGTGGCGCTCATAGTCGGAAAACAGAATATGATGCTCTTCGTCCAGAATCGCAATCTTGACGGTGGTGGAGCCTATATCAATGCCAAGAATAGCATTGGCATTGCCAAGTAGGGCATTGGCATTGCCGAGAAATACATCGGCATCGCGGGTCAGTACATCGTCAGAGACTGCACTTTTTGTAGTGAATTCCATGTAAAATCATCCTTCCTCAATTGAACCCAGTATCAATCACTGGAAAAAAGAATGCCGACACATCATGACATTCTAAGACATTATAGTACACGGCGGGGCAAAATGCAAATATATGAACCTGTTAAAAGTTTATTAAAAAACTGATTTTTATATTAAATAGGAAAAGTCTGGTTTACTTATGGGAGCGGGAATGATAGAATATAGACAGGTTATTGGGCAAAAGGAGTGGAGAAAATGAGCAATTTTGAAAAGAAATTCGGAAAGTATGCCATCAGCAATCTTTCCATGATACTGATTTTATGCTATGTATTGGGGTATTTCATCCGGCTGATCAACGCTGATTTTCTTTTGTATCTGACGCTGGATCCTTACGCCATCCTGCACGGACAGATCTGGCGGCTTTTCACATGGATTATCATGCCGCCGTCTTCGCTGAATCCGTTCACGATTATCATGCTGCTGTTTTACTACAATATCGGCACCAGCCTGGAGCATACGTGGGGAGTCTACCGGTACAATGTCTATCTGCTGTCAGGTATGCTGTTTACGATTCTGGGCAGCTTTGTATGGCTGGGGATTCAGTTCTTCCTGACTGGCAGCGCAGGCCTGAAAGAGACTTCTCTGATTGTGTCGCTGCTGTTTTCCACCTATTACGTCAATATGTCCATCTTCCTGGCGTTTGCGGCCACGTTCCCGGAGGTGCAGGTGCTTCTGATGTTCCTCATTCCGGTGAAGGTAAAGTGGCTGGGCATTCTGGACGGCCTGGTGCTGCTGTATGATTTCCTCTTCGCGGGAGGCCTGGTGACCAGGATTGTCATTGCGTCCTCCCTGCTGAATTTTGTCATTTTCTTCCTTACTTCCAGGAGCCATATCCATATGACGCCGAAGCAGATGAAGCGCAGGGCGGAGTTTCGGCAGGACATCCGGCGCAACTCCAGGGTGACGAAGCATAAATGCGCTATCTGCGGACAGACAGAGGATGATGACCCCAATCTGGAGTTCCGGTTCTGCTCTAAGTGTAACGGCAATTATGAATACTGCCAGCAGCATCTGTTTTCGCACACCCATGTAAAATAAAAGGGTGAGAAGAATTAAGAATGCCCAAGCGAACAAGGTTCGCTATGTGCAGGCATTCTTCCGGGTTTTCACAGATTGTTTGTGCCATTAAGGGAAAAGGAGAGGCAAGTGAATCAGGAAATTATTTTTGCGCAGACTCTTGAAAGAGTGCACAGGCTTGCGAAAGAGCAGGGAAACTGCGTCAGTGAGGAGCAGGTGAGGAGCGAATTCGCCGGGCTGGATCTAAAGGAAAACCAGCTGGAGATGGTATTCGAATATCTGCGGAAGCGCAATGTGGGCATCGGGGAGGAGCCGCCGGACCAGGATGCGTTCCTCACTGACGAGGAGAGAGACTATCTGCAGATGTATCTGGATGAGATAGAGGCTCTGCCTGTATACAGTGACGGACAGAGAGAGGCTTACGCCATGTCGGTCATGGCAGGAGACAAGGCCGCAGGGCAGTTACTGACGGAGAGTTACCTGCGGGAGGTGGCGGATATCGCCAGACTCTACGCGGGACAGGGCGTGGCCCTGGAGGATTTGATCGGAGAGGGCAATGTGGCTCTGGCGGTAAGCGTGGAGATGCTGGCCAGGATGGGAGAGGCCGACAGAAGCGCGGAGGCCGAGCCATTTTTCGGGAAGCCCTCGGAGGTTCGGGGGATGCTGGTCAAGCGCATTATGGATGCCTGCGAGGAATGCATCAGGGAGCGCGCGGATACCGAGAAGAATGACAGAAAAATCGCCGACAAGGTGAACCGGGTGGCCGATAAGGCGGGGGAGCTGGCGCAGGAACTGCGCAGAAAGGTGACACCGGAGGAGCTGATGGAGGAGACAGGCCTGTCCGCGAAAGCCATCCGGGACGCAATGCGTGTAAGCGGGCACCAGATAGAGGACATTGACGGATGAATCCGCAGAACGGATTTCCCGGATGTCGGCAGGATATAGGACTGGCGTGGAGAGAAGTATGGAAAAGAAAATATACGAGGATTATAAATACAGCATGCAGGACACCTCCCGGTTATATGTGGGCAGCAAATATACGTTCAGGGAGCTTCTGGACGATGAGGAGATTCCCTTTAAGTTCCGCCTGATCATGGAGCGGTATATCCTGCCCGGGGCGGACCTGGAAGATACGTTGGAGACCCATCTGTACTATCTGGCGCCGGACAGTTTTCTGGTAAAAATCTACAGGCAGATGAAAGCAAGGGTCAAGGTGAACGTCATCCAGGAGAAGAAGCCCCTCTTCGGCTTCGGCGGCGAAGAGGGACGCGGGGCACGCGGCGCCGGAAAGAAGCGCTATGTGACGAAGCTGCTCACGGTGGAGGAGCTTGCGGACACCCCGCCCGCCCTGAAAGAGCAGCAGGGCTTTGTGATACAGGAAGTGAGCGTCAGCAAACTGGCGCTGTTAGGACTATAATGGCAGATTTGAGAGAAAAGGAGCGTAAAAAATGAGGGTAGAAGATTTGACGAGCTATGAGATTATCGAAAAAAGGAAGATAGCGGACATCGACAGCGTGACCTATCTGTGCCGGCATAAGAAGACCGGAGCCAGGCTGGCTCTGATATCCAATGATGACGACAACAAGGTTTTCTATATCGGATTTCGCACCACGCCCAAGGACTCCACCGGCGTGGCCCATATCCTGGAGCACTCCGTGCTCTGCGGCTCAAAGGAATTCCCCATCAAGGATCCCTTCATCGAGCTGGCAAAGGGTTCCCTGAATACTTTCCTGAATGCCATGACTTACCCGGACCGCACGGTCTACCCGGTGGCCAGCTGCAACGACAAGGATTTCCAGAATCTGATGCATGTGTATCTGGACGCGGTGTTCTATCCCAATATCTATGAGAAAGAAGCCATCTTCCGCCAGGAGGGCTGGCATTATGAACTGGATGAGGAGGGGAAGCTTTCCTACAACGGCGTAGTCTATAATGAGATGAAAGGAGCGTTTTCCTCGCCGGACAGCGTGCTGTACCGGGAGATCAGCACGGCCCTCTACCCCCACACCACATACGCCTGTGAATCCGGCGGAGACCCGGAGGCAATCCCGGAACTGACCTATGAGCAGTTCCTGGATTTCCACAGGACCTATTACCATCCCTCCAACAGCTATATCTATCTCTACGGCAATATGGACATGGCCGAGAAGCTGCAGTTCATCGACGAGCATTATCTGTCTTCTTTCGAAGCCCTGAAAGTGGAGTCGGAGGTGACGGCGGAAGCGCCCTTTGCCCGTCCGGTGCGCAGAGTGAGGGAATTCCCCGTCAGCGAGGGTGAGGACGCCGATGAGAACACCTATCTGGCATGGTGCCAGGCTGTGGGGAACAATCTGGACAGGGAGCTTTATGTGGCGTTCCAGATTCTGGATTTTGTCCTCTGCACCGTACCGGGCGCTCCCTTGAAGAAAGCGCTGATTGACAAAGGGATAGGTAAGGATGTGTTCAGCATCTATGACAATGACCTGAAGCAGCCTTATTTCGGCGTGGTAGCCAAAGGCACTTCCCTGGCCAGGGAAGAGGAGTTCGGGGCCACCATCCGGGAGACCCTTGCGGGAATCGTGGAAAAAGGATTTGACAAAAAAGCCCTGCTGGCGGCAATCAACCACTTTGAGTTCCGCTACAGAGAGGCAGACTTCGGGAGTTTCCCCAAAGGGCTGATGTACGGCCTGCAGGCTCTGGGCAGCTGGGTATATGACGACAGCAAGCCTTTCATCCACATCGAGGCCAATGAGACATACGCGAAACTTCGGGCAAAGGTGGAGGAGGGATATTTCGAGAAGCTGGTGAAAGAATATCTGCTGGAGAATTCCCATGCGGCCATGGTGATCCTGCAGCCTAAGGAAGGGCTGGCGGTCAGGCAGGAGGAGAAACTGGCCGGGAAGCTGGCGGATATCAGGAAAAGGCTGTCTGAGGAAGAGATTACCGGCATTCACGGCATGATGGATGCGCTGAACGCTTTCAGAGAGGACGAGGATTTGCCGGAGAACCGGGCGAAGATTCCCCTGCTGAACAGAGAGGATATGAAGAGGGAGGCGGCTCCTTTGGTAAATGAGGAGAGAAGCCTGGCGGGCGGCAAGGCGCTGTATCATGAGGTGTTTACCAACGGCATCGGGTATCTGCGTCTGATGTTTGAGGTAAAGGATGTTCCGGCGGAGTATTTTCCTTATATAGGTATCCTGCAGAATGTGTTCTGCCATGTGGATACGGCCCATTATTCCTATGCGGAACTGAGCAATGAAATCAATCTGGCCGCCGGCGACCTGACAGTGTCCGGCCTTGGATACGCAAATGTGGAGGATCCCGGCCGCTATACCTTTTTCATGGAGGTCTGTACCAAGGCTCTGTATGATAATCTGTCCAGGGCCCTGGAGCTGATGGAAGAGCTGATACTGAACAGCAAATTCACGGACAAAAAGAGACTGAAAGAGATTCTGGCGGAGAACAATTCCAGGTATCGGGAATACATGCTGGAATCCGGACACAGCGTGGCTGTCACCAGGGCGCTTTCCTACGGCGACGCTAAGGGCGCGGTGAACGATGCTCTGACGGGCGTGGGGCAGTACCGTCTGGCGTCCGGGCTGGAGAAAGATTTCGAGGCCGGGGGAGAGCTTTTGAGCCAGCGGCTGGAGACGCTGTGCAAAATGATTTTCCGCCCGGAAAACCTGATCGTGGACTTTACCGGGGACAGAAAGGCCTTTGAAGCCCTGGAGCCTTCCATTGCGGCCCTGAAGGAGAAGCTATTCACATGTGAGGTGGAGAAAGGGAGCTATGAGCCGGAGGTATCCCGGAAGAACGAAGGATTCATGACCCCCGGACAGGTGCAGTATGTATGCCGTGCCGGCAATTTCCTGAAGAAAGGCCTTCCATACAGGGGAGCGCTTAAGGTTCTTGGCGTGATGATGGGATATGAGTATCTGTGGACGAACATCCGCGTCAAGGGCGGCGCGTATGGCTGCATGTGCGGATTTGCGAGGACGGGCGACTGCTATTTCGTATCCTACCGCGACCCGAACCTGGGACAGACCATTGACGTGTATGAAGAGGCGGCAGATTTCATCGAGGCCTATGACGCGGACGAGCGGACCATGACCCAGTATATCATCGGAACTTTCAGCCAGCTGGACATGCCTTTGACTGCGGCTGCCAAAGGGCGCCGTTCCAGGGATGCCTATATGAGCGGCCTGACATATGACATGATTCAGAGAGAACGGGATGAGGTCATCGCGGCGACGCCTGACGACATCCGCGGCCTGGCGGAGTATATCAGAGCTTTCATGAAGGACAATTTCCTCTGCGTGGTGGGAAGTGAACAGAAAATCAAGGCGGAAGCGGATAAATTCATGATACTGGAGAACCTTTCCTGATTTCTGGCGTCCATAATAACATAAGACCGGGGCATTTCTGTCAAGGCAGAGTGCCTCGGTCGCATTGTATATGGCGTATACAGAACAGTTTCCAAAAGCGGGAACAGGACAGGAGGGAGTTATGAAAAAAGAAAGCAGGGAAAGCGGAGAGGGAGAAACAGGAATCTGAGGCAGCGGGCGGCAGCGCTGCTGTGCATTCTGGCAGCAGTCATGTACACGGGCTGCGGCGCCGATGGCGGAGTTTCCGTGAACACAGATAAAAGCAGCCAGAACAGCGCCGGTGCTGTCTATGATATGGGCGGCGGCATGTATGACATGGAGGAGGGCCTTGAATATGAAGCTGCCGATTCCGCAGTTGCAGAGGAGGGCGCCTCTGAAAGCGCGGGAGTCCCGGAGGGCCGGAAGCTGATTCAGACCGTGAGCCTGGAGGTGGAGACAAAGGAATTCGAGCAGATGATGTCCTCTCTCGAGACGCAGGTCCGGGATATGGGCGGTTACATAGAGAGCATGGAGACCTATAACGGCAGCAGCTATTCAAATTATGCCGCCTCCCGCTATGCGAATCTGACCATCCGGATTCCGGCGGCAAAGCTGAATTCTTTCCTGCAGAACGTGTCGGACATCAGCAATGTGGTCAGACGCCATGACAATGTGGAGGATGTGACGCTGTCCTATGTGGACATGGAGAGCCGCAGGAATACCCTGCGCACGGAGCAGGAGAGGCTGCTGGAGTTCCTGGAGCGGGCGGAAACGATAGAAGAGATCATCACGCTGGAGGAACGCCTGTCGGAGGTCCGCTATCAGCTGGAGAGCATGGAGTCCAAACTGCGCACAATGGACAATCTGATAGACTACAGCACTGTGGAATTAAATGTGTCCGAGGTCAGGGAGCTGACGGATATGCAGGAAAAAGAGCCAGGCCCGGGAAAAAGAATCGCGGATGGCTTCATGAGGAGCCTGCGGGACATCGGGGACGGCGTGATGGAGCTGGCCATCTGGTTCTTGACGCATATTCCCTATCTGGTGATCTGGGGCATTGTGATTGCGGTCATTGCAGTGTGCTGTAAGAAAGCCAGGGCGAAACGCATCAGGAAGAAAGAGGAAAAAGAGCGCGAGGCGGAGGCCGGGATGCAGGCCCGGAGGGCGCGGATGCAGGAATGGGAGGCCGGCGCATCTCCGCGGAACGACGGAAAAGAGAAAGAATAAGGCCGGACGGGACGCCGGGGGGCCTGACAGATGACGGTAAAGTGAAAAAAGATAGATACACAATTGATTTTTCCGGAAAGCTCTTGTATAATGATGAGATGTAGCTTAGATGTAAAAAACACAGACAAATGAGGTAGAAATGGAGAATAAATCGTACAAATCAGGCTTTGTCACCTTGATTGGCAGGCCGAACGTGGGAAAGTCCACGCTGATGAACCATTTGATCGGGCAGAAGATAGCCATCACATCCAACAAGCCCCAGACTACCCGCAACCGTATCAGGACAGTGCTGACCACGGAGGAGGGACAGATTGTGTTCGTAGATACGCCGGGCATCCATAAGTCCAAGAATAAGCTGGGCGAGTACATGGTGAGCGCGGCGGAGACCACTTTAGACCAGGTGGACGTCATCCTGTGGCTGGTGGAGCCCTCCAACTTCATCGGGGCAGGAGAGAGGCATATCATCGAGGAACTGAAGAAAGTGAAAGCTCCGGTCATCCTGGTCATCAATAAGACAGACACTGTGAAAAAAGACGACATACTTGTATTCATAGACACCTACCGCAAAGCGCTGGACTGTGCGGAAATCGTGCCGGTGTCCGCTTTGAAAGGGGACAATACGGACGAGCTGGTGAAGTGCATCTTCAATTATCTGCCTGAGGGGCCGGCATTCTTTGACGAGGATACGATCACGGATCAGCCCATGCGCCAGATTGTGGCAGAGATGATCAGAGAGAAAGCACTTTGCCTGCTGGAGGACGAGGTTCCCCACGGAATCGCCGTGAGCGTGGAATCCATGCAGGAAACTGACAAAATCTGCCACATCGAGGCGGCCATCACCTGCGAGAAGGATTCGCATAAGGGAATCATCATCGGAAAAGGCGGACTGATGCTGAAAAAAATCGGCAGCGCGGCCAGGAAAGATATCGAGGAGATGCTGGAGATGCAGGTGAACCTGAAAATCTTTGTAAAAGTGCGCAAAGACTGGCGCGACAGCGACTATCTCCTGCGGAATTTCGGCTATAATCAGAAGGATATCTCAGGCAACGCCTAGAAAGACCTGCCAGGAAAAGAACGAATATAAAACATTAAAAATGCAGACTCTAGTATGGGAAGTTTGGTACTGAGGAGGATGCAGAAATGGAAGAAAGATACTGGAAGCAATTCGAGAGCAGCGGAAAAGTGGAGGATTATCTGTCTTTTGTGTCGAATGTAAGGCAGGAGCAGACCGAAAAGGGCGATCATGCAGGACTATATATGGGTGACAGGAATCATACTGAAGCAGAGCCCGGCGGGGGAGTACGACAGGCGTATCAGCCTTTTGACTAGGGAGAAAGGGAAAGTGGCGGCTTTCGCCAGAGGAGCCAGAAAGCCGGGCAGCCGTCTGGCAGCGGCCACTATCCCTTTTTCCTTTGGGAACTTCAAGCTGTACGAGGGCAGGAGTTCTTACACCCTCTCCGAGGCGGATGTGAAGAATTATTTTGAGGAACTCCGGTCAGATTACATCGGCGCCTGTTACGGCATGTACTTTGCCGAGGTGACGGATTTCTGCACCAGAGAGGGCAATGACGAGCGGGAGATGATGAAGCTGCTGTATCAGTCGCTCCGGGCGCTCTGCGCCGCCTCCCTGCCGAACCCGCTGGTGCGTTGTATCTTTGAATGCAGGACCATGGCTGTCAATGGAGAGTTCCCCAGGGATTTCACGAAAGAGGCTTTCGCGGAACTGGCAGGGGCAGGCGAGGCGGAGGATTCCACTCTGTATGCGCTGCGTTACATAACGTCCAGCCCTGTTGAGAAGCTTTATACTTTCAATGTGACGAACAGCGTCCTTGGGCAGCTGCAGGCTGTGGCAGACAGATATATGAAGCGTTTTGCGGGGCATCAGTTCAAAAGTCTCGAAGTTCTGCAAACTCTGTGTTGAAAAAGCGAATTGTTTTTGGTACAATACTATGGAATTGTTAAAAATAGTTTTAACAACTCCTTGAAAATTTGGGAGGATTAGTACGATAATGAGAAAATATGGAAGACTTGCGGCAATACTTTGCCTGTGCGTCGTATTCCTTGCGGGCTGCGGGGTGGCTAAGGTGCCGGATATCGTGGATACCCCTTCTGTAGCTGTGGACAAGGAGGGAGGAGTCACCGTATGGCAGGTGGGAGTGTTCGATCATACAGATTATGTCCTCTCAGAGCTCCAGGATATGGCCAGAGAGGAAGCGGCCCGGTTCAACAGCACGTCAGGAAAATCGGACGCTGTGGCTGTGGAAAAGGTGGAAGCGCTGGAGGACGGCAGCGGAAAGGTCGTGGTGGCCTACCGTTTTGACGGATGGGAGAGCGCGGCCGCGTTCCTTGGGGAGGAGATTTACTTTGGGACTGCATCCGGTGCGGCCGGAGAGGGACGCATGGACGGGGCGGCCTTAAAGAGTGTAAAAGATAACGCGCCGCTTTCGGAAGAGCAGGTGAAACAGGACACGGGCAGCAGTGTGCTGATTACGGATATCAGGGGCAACGTCTACTGTCCCGGAAAGGTGACTTATATCAGCGAGGGGGCGTCCGTGAATTCGGACGGCAGCATCAATACATCGGGTGCGGAAGGAACTGTGTGCATTTTGTATCAGTAAATATAGAAGACAGAAAGGTATGATTTCGATATGGAAAAGACAATGGACAAAATCGTGGCGCTGGCGAAAGCGAGAGGCTTCATCTATCCGGGTTCGGAGATATACGGCGGCCTTGCCAACACATGGGATTACGGCAATTTAGGCGTTGAACTGAAGAATAATGTAAAAAAGGCGTGGTGGCAGAAATTCGTGCAGGAGAATCCTTACAATGTAGGCGTGGACTGTGCGATTCTGATGAACCCCCAGACATGGGTGGCCAGCGGCCATCTGGGCGGCTTCTCGGATCCGCTGATGGACTGCAGGGAGTGCCATGAGCGTTTCCGGGCGGATAAGCTGATAGAGGATTACTGCGCGGAGAAGAATATCCAGCTGGAGGAGAGCGTGGACTCCTGGAGCCAGGAGAAGATGAAAGATTTCGTGGAGGAGAACAATATCCCCTGTCCTGGCTGCGGCAAGCACAGCTTTACGGACATCCGCCAGTTCAATCTGATGTTCAAGACGTTCCAGGGCGTCACAGAGGACGCCAAGAGCGTGGTATATCTGCGCCCTGAGACAGCCCAGGGCATATTCGTGAACTTCAAGAATGTGCAGAGGACTTCCCGGAAGAAGATTCCTTTCGGCATCGGCCAGATAGGCAAGTCTTTCCGCAATGAGATTACGCCGGGCAATTTCACATTCCGCACCAGAGAATTTGAGCAGATGGAGCTGGAATTCTTCTGTGAGCCGGGCACGGATCTGGAGTGGTTCCAGTACTGGAGAGGCTTCTGCAGGGACTGGCTGCTGGCTTTGGGCATCAAGGAGGACGAGATGCGGCTGCGCGACCACAGCCCTGAGGAACTGTGCTTCTACAGCAAAGGGACCACGGATATCGAGTTCCTGTTCCCCTTTGGCTGGGGAGAGCTGTGGGGGATTGCCGACAGGACGGACTATGACCTGACCCAGCACGCCAATACCTCCGGGGAGGATATGTCCTATTTTGATGATGAGAAGAAAGAGAAGTACATACCTTATGTCATCGAGCCGTCCCTGGGCGCGGACAGGGTAGTGCTGGCTTTCCTGTGCGCGGCTTATGACGAGGAGGAGCTGGAGGGCGGCGACATGCGCACCGTGCTTCGTTTCCATCCCGCGCTGGCGCCCGTGAAAATCGGCGTGCTGCCTCTTTCCAAGAAGCTGGGTGAGGGCGCTGAGAAGATTTACGCACAGCTTTCCAAGAAATACAACTGCGAGTATGACGACAGGGGGAATATCGGCAAGAGATACCGCCGTCAGGATGAAATCGGTACGCCGTTCTGCGTCACCTATGACTTCGACTCTGAGACGGACGGCTGCGTGACCGTGCGCTTCCGTGACTCCATGGAGCAGGAGAGAGTCGCAATCAAGGACTTGGATGCCTATTTCGCGGATAAATTTGATTTTTAAGGAATGGATGGACTTTGGGGGCAGAAGGATTCTTCTGCCCTTTTTGTAATGTGCCGCAATGGCAGAGAGAACAGCAAAGCAGGAGGCTTGATATGAATCGGACGGAAGCGTTTCAGATATTGGGAATCGAGGCTACAAAGGATGAGCGGGCGCTTAAGAACGCCTACAGGGAGAAGCTGGCGGTGACGAACCCGGAAGATGACCCGGAGGGATTTAAGCTGCTGCGGACAGCTTATGAGGAGGCCTGCAGATACGCGAAAGAGCCTGAGAATGCGCAGCCGCAGGAAAAGCCCCGGGACACCACGCCCTCCGGCCTGTGGATGGAAAAGGCCGTGGAAATCTATCAGAATATCCGTTCCAGGCAGAATGTGGAGCTTTGGAAAGCGCTTTTCGATGATGACATCTTCCTTTCCCTGGAGGAGGAAGAGAACTGCCGGGAGAAGCTGCTGCATTTCCTGACAGACCATTTTAAGCTGCCCACGGAGGTCTGGAAATTATTTGACAAAAAGCTGTCCATTGTCAAGGACGCAAAGGCGCTGCGGGAGAAGTTCCCCGCCAATTTCATGCACTTCATCATCAGCCGGTGCGAGCGGGGGGAGGATCTGGATTTCACCCAGTTTCAGGGGCCGGAGGATGGGGATTATGACCAGTTTTTGGAGTATTATGACCGATGCTGGCAGGCCTTGCACGAGGGGAAGCTGGAGGAGGCGGAGAGATGTGTGCAGAGTGCGGACTCCATGGGCATCGGGCATCCTGTGATGGAGGTCAGCCGGGCAAATGTCCTTGTGAGACAGGGGCGGATAGAGGAGGCCGTGGCCCTGCTGGAAGAGCAGCTGGTGAAATTCCCGAAAGATGCCATGATCAGCTATAATTTTGCCGAGATACTCTGGGGCCAGAAAGGCGGGAAGGACGGCGTCTATGAAAAGCGGGCGGCGCAGCTCTACGAAGAGCTGAAAGCGGAGAATGAAAGCCATTATATGGCTAATGTGCGGCTCACCGAATGGTATTATGAGGCCGGGCGGTACCGGGATGCCAAGAAATGCGCGGAGAAAGTGCTGGCGGCAGGCAGCGATGACGCATTTATGGATCTGCTTGTGAAAGTCAACGCGGAACTGGAAAAGGGACTGGAAAGTGACTTTCGGGAAAACAGGAGATGGGAGAGCGGCCTGGACCTTTGCTGGTGCTATCTGCAGGACGGCAAGATTGCCCGGGGGATTCGGCTGGCCCTGGAGATTGAAAAGCTTCTGCCGCCGGAAAAGGAGGCGGAGTACTATGGGCTTATGGCAAAGCTTTATGTGGAGGAGGCCGAGTATGAAGACGCCATTGCCATGACCAGACGCTGGGAGCCGGCTCTGGAGGCGAAGATGGAAAGGAACGCCGGAGCCGATGAGGCTGAGGACAAGAAAGACAGGGACAGGCTGCGGCAGGCATGTCTGATCCGGATACAGTGTTATCACAGCCTGGGCTTTCGGGATAAGGAGAATTTTGCCCTTGCCATTGAAGAGGGGAAAAGGATTCTGACAGGTGACGCCAAAGACGCGGGCGTTTTGCTGGAAATGGCCCAGGTGTATACGGAGATGCAGGAGTATGAGCAGAGTCTCGAGATAGACAGGCGGCTGGTTGAGGAATTTCAGATTTTTGCGGCCTATGCCTCCATGCTGGAGACCTGCAGGAGGCAGTTGGACGCCGGAGGAGTAGTCCGGGCGGCCAGCCAGTGCATCCGGTATTTTCCCGGTTTTGTGAAGTCCTATGAGTACCTTGCCAAGGTGTATCTGGATCTGAAGCGCGGAGAGGATTTCGACAAGGTGGTGGAGGATGCGGAGAGGAACGGCGCAGGCAGTGTGCTTATAGATGCTTACCGGTTCCAGATGAAGGAAGAGGTCATGGACGTAGGCCAGCTCAACGAGAAGCTGAAAGAGTTCAGGCGCAGCTATTTCAAGCAGGTGGAGGAGGGGAAAGAGGAATATTATGAAATCGGACTTTCCATTCTGACGGAATATTTGTATCATTATCCCGATGATTTCATGCTGGTGGAGCGGGCGATATTTCACAGGGCGGCCCACCGCCTGGAGGAGGCCAGGGAGGATTTTGAGAAGGCTCTCTATATTAATTATGCCAATCCCTATGCGCTGAACGGGCTGAGTTTTACGCATAAGTATCTGGGGGAATATGAGAGGGCTCTGTTCTATCTGAAGAAAGCCATTCTGTATATGGACAAGGAGATGTCCCCTGTCATCTATGCGGATATGGGGAATCTGTATGCATTGCTGGGCGATGCGGAGATGGCGTATCAGGCTTACCGGCAGTACGAGGGGCTGTCGGGGGAGAATAAGAACAACTGGTTCGGAGACAATCTGGCTGAATTTGCCATGCGGGCGGGCAGGGTGGAAGAGGCGGCGGCTGTCTATGAACGGTTTTATGTGAAGAATAACTGGACCCGGTATGAGAGGCTGGTGAACATGTATCTGGGAGCCGGGCTGAAAGGCAAGGCGCAGCAGGTGCTCGGTCAGTGGAAGAAAGAGATGGGGGGCGGTTTCGGGGAATCGTTTCTGCGTTTTTTGAAAGGCGGTTCGGCGACTGCGGATGGAAAGAGAAGTACGGTTTCTTATCCGGCTTATTATTGCTGTAAGGGCTGGTGGGAGCTATTGTATGGCAGCAGGAACGGCGCTGTGAGGGCGTTTGACAGGATGTTCCGGAATGGGCTGTCGGAGAAGACCATGGAGGGTAAAATCTGTGACGCGGTGTTCGCCTGCATTCTCTGCGGGGATGCGGAGAGAGGGAGGCGGTATGCGGCTAAAATCCGGAGATGGCTGGAAGCGGAGGGAAAGCAGTCCGGGGGCGGGCGCAAGTATTATAACCGGCAGAAAGGGCATCTGCAGATGGAGTTTCTGGCGGCTTATTATACGGAGAGCGCGGAGCGGCTGCAGGAGATTTTGGACAGGGAGGAGAGGTGCGAGATTTGCCATACCTGTACCAGCCCGCTGTGCAGGGAACTGGAGGGAGTGCGGATTTTGTTTTTGATGCGGTTAGGAAAGAGGGAGGAAGCGGCGGAGAGACTGCGGCGGAATCTGCGTGTGCAGCCTTGGGATGAGTATATGCTGGCTATTCGGCATTTGGGTTTTGGAGACAACGTTTGATGATAATTTTTCCCAATCCCGATTTTTTTCGTGAATATGGCTGTCAGTTGTGTTATACTGGTACTTAGTGGGCAGATGACCCGGGTGACAGGCATCTTTCCGCTTAATTCAGATGCTCCGAAACGGCATCATGGAGGTAAGCATGATAGTAGGAATTGACTTAGGTACGACGAACAGTTTGATTGCGTATTTTACAGAAGAAGGGCCGAAAATCATTCCCAACAGGCTGGGGAAGAACCTTACGCCCTCCGTGGTCAGTGTGGACAGCGAGGGGACCGTATACGTGGGGGAGACTGCCAGAGAGCGGATGAGCCTTTATCCGGATACCGTGGCCGAGACCTTTAAACGCAGCATGGGCACGGAGCGGGACTACATATTGAGCGGGAAGCATTTTAAACCGGAGGAACTGTCCAGCCTGGTACTTCGTTCGCTGAAAGAGGACGCGGAGAGTTTTCTGGGGGAGGAAGTGACCGAAGCGGTCATCAGTGTACCCGCCTATTTTGACGACAAGAGGAGAAAGGCCACCAAGCGCGCCGGGGAACTGGCGGGCCTGAAAGTGGAGCGCATGATTTCGGAGCCCACTGCCGCGGCGGTGGCATACGGTCTTTACGACAGGACCAGGGATACCAGGTTCCTGGTGTTCGATTTAGGTGGCGGCACCTTTGACGTATCCATCCTGGAGCTGTACCACAATATCCTGGAGGTGCGCGCCGTGGCCGGGGACAATTACCTGGGCGGCGAGGATTTTACGGAGATTATGGCGAAGCTGTTCCTGCAAAAGGCAAAGCTGCAGCTGCAGAACCTTTCGGAAAAGGAGCAGGTGCGGCTCTTCAGGGAGGCGGAGAAAGCAAAGTGCGCCATCAATGATACGGATACGGTTTCCATCGGCTTTCTTTACAAAGAAGAGGCTCTGGAGCAGCAGATTACATATAAAGAATATGAAGAAGCCTGCGAGGAGCTTCTGATGAAGATCAGGGAGCCGGTGAAGAAAAGCCTTGCGGACGCGGGACTGAAGCTTTCGGACATTGATGAGGTGCTTCTCATCGGCGGGGCTACCAGACTGTCCATCGTTCGTGATTTCCTGATACGGCTGTTCCGGAAGTTCCCGGACACCAGGATGAATCCGGACGAGACCGTGGCCCTGGGGGCAGCGGTGCAGGCCGCCATGAAGGAGCGCAGGGAGGAGGTGAAGGAGGTCATCCTCACGGATGTCTGTTCCTTTACCCTGGGCACCGAGGTAGTGGTGGAATATGACGAGGGAAAATATGAGGACGGAAGATTCTGCCCCATCATCGAGCGCAATACCGTCATCCCGGCCAGCCATACGGAGCGCCTGTACACGGCCCGGGACAACCAGAGCAAGGTGCGCGTCAGGGTGCTCCAGGGGGAGAGCCGCTTTGCCAGGAACAATCTGTTCCTGGGGGAACTGGAGATTGAGATTCCCAAGGGACCTAAGGGTAGGGAAGCCGTGGACGTGACCTATACCTATGACATCAATTCCCTGCTGGAGGTGGAGGTCACGGTGGTATCCACAGGGGAGAAACAGAAGATGGTCATCAAGGGGCAGGACAACGAGATGACCGAGGAAGAAATCAAAAAGCGCATGGAAGAGCTGGCCTATCTGAAAGTCCAGCCCAGGGATTACGAGGAGAACCGGCTGGTGCTGCTTCGGGTAGAACGTATGTACGAAGAGTCTCTGGGGGACCGCAGGCGCATGCTGGACCGATATATCACAGCCTTTGAGGGAGCCTTGAAAGACGGAGACCATGACCAGATTATGGAAACCAGAGAGGCGCTGATCGAGGTGCTGGAGGAGGAAGACGGAGAGTAGCCATGGGAGGGAGAGCCATGAAAATCACGCTTACGCCCAGAACGGCAGAGCATGTAAAGATTTACTGGAAGAAAATCCAGGATGAGGAAATAAGGAAACACATTCCGCTTGAGAGCCTTTCCCTGGAGGAGGCGCTTGGGCAGTTCGAAGCCTCCGTGCAGCCCGGGGCAAACAGTTTTGGGATGTGTATTGAAGCGGACGGTGATTATGTGGGGGACGCATGGTGCTATGGAATCGATGAAGAAAATGAGAAAATGGCCATGTTCAGTTTCCTGATTTTTGAAAAAAGTCTGTGGGGAAAGGGCGTGGGCAGTGAAGCGGCAAGGCTTTTCTGCACAGAGGCGCTTTCCCGATATAAAATCCGGAAGCTGGGCGCTTTTACCTATGCGGAGAACATTGGCTCGCTGAAGGCCTTGCAAAAAGCGGGATTTTTCGAAAAGGAGCGTTTTCTTGAGGAGGGACGGCTTTCCGTCTATCTGGAGCGGCTAAAGTCCGTTGCCCATGTCGGACAGGAATTTCAGGATGAGAAAGGATATTGACGCTGAGGGCGGAGCTGGCGGCGCTTTTGAATGTCACGCCCCAGGCGGTGTCACGGTGGCCGTGTTCGACAATGGGGCTTTGGTGGAATACGGGAGCCATGAACAGCTGGTCAGGGCCGGAAAGCTGTACGCCAGGATGCAGGAGGCACAGGCGCAGTATTATCAGTAGCCGCTTCCGGGCCCTAGAGCTTATGGAACTCGGGACTGCGCTTCTCGAACACACAGTAATACCGGAACCCGCATTCTCTTAAGACTTCCGCGGCCCGGCCGAAGGAATCCCCCACATGCTCCCGGTCATGGGCGTCCGACCCGATGGTGACCACCTCGCCTCCCAGTTCCCGATATCGCTTCAGCACACCGATACAGGGATGGAAATCGCGCATTCCTTTCTTGATTCCGCCGGTATTCAGTTCTATGCCTTTGCCCTTGTCCAGGAGCGCTTCCAGGATTTCGTCAAGGATATCATGGTACGCCGAATAGGAATATCTTTCGTCTTTCTCCGGCGCGTACCTCACCGCATAGTCCAGATGGCCATACACGTCGAAATTGGAGAATTTCCGGATGTTCTCCAGCGTGGACTGGAAATATTCCCTAAGGGCCTCTTCTTTGCTTCGGCCCTGGAAGAAATTGGGATAATAGACATCCTTGCCGTGGCAGATATGGGAGGAGCCGATGATGAAGTCGAATTCATAGGACTTGGCGTAGACCGCGTTGCGCCGCAGGACATTTGGCTGCAGCCCCAGCTCCACTCCGAAGAGGAGACGGATTTTCCCCTCGTATTTTTCCTTCAGGCGGGCCAGGTCATAGAGGTAGGGGTCGGTGTTCAGCAGGAAGATTTTCCCATCCAGCCCTTCCCGGTCCGGGTATTCGAAGTCCTGGTGCTCTGTAAAGCACATGGTCTCCAGCCCCTGTTCGATTCCCTGCAGTACCATTTCCTCCATGGGGGTATGGGAATCTCCGGAGAAAGAGGAGTGTAAATGACAATCTGCTGTAATGGGCATAATGTTATCCTTTCTCTCTGTCTTATGTTTTTTGAAGAGCCTGGCCAATAGTATAACACAAATGCCGGACAATCTGCAAGGCTTTTTGATTTTCAGATTTTCGCAAAAGGGCCTGACTTTTCGGCTGGGGAGTTGACCTGTGCGATGGGCCAGTCGAAGAAGCCGGGATTGGATTTCAGGAGAAAAGCCGGTCATGGTTTGACACATTTGGCTTTTTGCGATACTATCATTGCAGGAGGAGGCGTTGAATCGGGCGTGTCTTTGGCTGCGATTGACGCTGCAACATATTAGACGATGAATGGCGCAAAAGCGGAGGAGAGAAAGAAGGGTATGGGACGACAGGCAAGAACTTTGACATTGCGGGAACAGCTGGGGCAGCGCATGGCAGTTGGCTTTCCGGGCACGGAACTGACAGAGGATTTTCTCGACTTTCTGGCGGAATTCAAGATTGGCAATCTAATCTTATTCCAACGCAATATAGAAAGCACAGAGCAGCTAAAAAGGCTGGCCGGGCAACTGCAGAAGGCTGTGCTTGGCAATACGGGATTTCCGGCATTCATCATGATCGACCAGGAGGGCGGCCCGATTGTCAGGCTGCCCCAGGAGGCAGTGAATGCGCCGGGAGCCATGGCATTAGCTGCCACCGGCAATCCTGAGAACGCTTATCTGGCCGGGCAGCTGACCGGAAAGCAGCTGGCGGAAGCGGGCGTCAACTTTGACCTTGCGCCAGTGCTGGATGTCAACTGCAATCCGGACAATCCGGTCATTGGAGTCAGAAGCTACGGCGATACGCCCGATCAGGCAGCGGCATACGGGCTGGCTATGATGAGGGGATTGCTGTCCCGGGAGGTGGTTCCGTGTGCCAAGCATTTCCCGGGGCATGGAGATACCAGGGAGGATTCCCACTTCAGCCTTCCGGTGGTGGAGAAGACCGGGGAGGAGCTGTGGAGGATGGAGCTGGCTCCTTTCAGGCAGGCGGTAAAGGCGGGAGTGCCCGCGATAATGACTTCACATGTAGTCTATCCTGCCCTGGAGCCTAAGCGCCTTCCCGCGACCATGTCCAGGGCTGTCATCACCGGGCTCCTGCGGGAAAAGCTGGGGTATCAGGGGCTGGTGGTGAGCGATTCCATGGAGATGGCGGCCATACGTAAGTATTACGGGACTTCGGAGGGCGTGCTGGCCGCCTTCCGGGCTGGCGTAGACATTGTCCTGATTCCCCATTCCACAGAGCGTGCGGGAGAAGCGATACTGATGGCGGAAAGCGCCATGGCACGGGGCGATTTGCCTGTGGAATCCATGGAGGAGTCGGTGGGACGGATCATCTCCTGCAAGGCGGCCTTTGCGGGGCCGAAAAAGGACATAAAAGTGGAATCCGCAGACCGGGAGCTGGAAGCAGAGCTGATGCGCCGGACCTATACGGCGGTGCGGCTCCCTCAGGGGAAGCTTCCGCAGCTGGGGGAGAACCCTTTTTTCGTCGGCTGCTATGCCTATCAGTCCTCGCTGGTATCCAACGAGAATGATTTGAAGCTATGCTTCCCGGAATGGCTGGCCAATATCTTTGGCGGAGATGCGTACGTATTTTCTCCGGATCCTACCGGGGAGGAGATTGACAGGCTGGTGGCGCGTGCCGGAGGATGCAGCTGCATCGTGGCGGGAACCTATAACGGGCATCTGCGCAAGGGCCAGCGGCAGCTTTTGGAGAAGCTTTCGGGGCTGGGGATTCCCATGACGGTATTTGCCCTGCGGAATCCGTACGAGCTTTTGGAGCTTCCGGAGACGGTGGCCGCAATCGCGGTGTGGGAATATACAAGGAGGAGCCTGGAGGGGATTCGCAGCATGCTGGAAGGGCGCTGGCTGCCGGAGGGAAAGCTTCCGGTTACTGTCATGCCGAAGCCGGAAGGTGGCGAAGATAAACGGAAGGGAGAGGGACACAGGGAGCAGGTCATGGAACTGGCCAGGGAGCTGGAGCTGCCGGAGGAGGTACGCCGACAGATGGCGGATGTCATGGAAAAGCTCCCATGGGAGAGCCTGGAGCCTGTGATAAAGAACCTGACGGAATACGATCTGGCCAGCGATGCGCAGCTTCAGCTGGCAAAGCTGACGGCACCTGTGGAGGAAGCTTCCGGTATGGGCCAGCTGGCGGGAATGCTGGCGGCAGCCTGCTATACCCGCCGGATGTATGAACGCTGGGGGATACCGGACAGCGTGTTCAGGGCCACCATGGACTGCTTTCCGCGGTTTTTAAGGGAAACTAAGCGGATTACGGGGGAATGGATTTATGACAGGGCTTTCTGGACCTGGCGGCAGACTTCGGGCCTGCTGTTCCGCCTGGGCACTCTGGAATTTGAATATGTCCGGACAGAAGACGGGGCTTCTCTCAGTGTGCATATCCCTTCGGACGCAAGTCTGACGTATGGAGAACTGGAGAAATCCTATCAGGAGGCTGAAACCTTCTGGGAGAGGCATGGGGAGGCGCTGTGCCCTTTTGGGAAACCGGGGGCTGTCAGGTGCCGTACCTGGCTGCTGAGTCCGGAGCTTGGCAGACTTTTGCCGGAGGATTCCGGTATCAGGCGATTCGCGCAAGGGTATGAGATCACGGAGTTTCTTCCGGATAACGAGAGTTTTTACCGCTGGCTGTTTGCGGGGAAAAAGGAATGGGAAGAGCTGCCGGAAGACACCAGTCTCCAGAGGGCGGTCAAGGCCTATTTGGCCGCCGGAGGCAGGATTGGGATTGCCTCCGGACGGTTCAGGGGAGGAGCCGGGCACGCGGACCGGGCGTGAAAGCAGATGGGAGGCATTTCGGAAAAGATTGCGGGAAGAAATAAGTAATTTCTAAACAATCTGTAAAATTTCCGAAATTATGGCAATTATTTTTGATTTACATCTTGAATTATCTTCCGAGATTGGGTAAAATATCCTTGTTGATAAAAGTTTGACAATCCGGCATGTCCCGCGAAAATCGGACAAGGATTGTCGAAACAGATAAAATATATTTTAGGAGGGAACTAAAATGGCAGTAAGAGTAGCAATCAATGGTTTTGGCCGTATTGGCCGTCTGGCATTCAGGCAGATGTTTGATGCTGAAGGGTATGAGGTAGTTGCTATCAACGATCTGACCAGCCCCAAGATGCTGGCTCACCTGTTGAAGTATGACTCTTCTCAGGGCAAGTACAAATATGCTGATTCCGTAGTGGCAGGCGAGGACAATATCACCGTAAACGGCAAGACCATCACTATCTACAAAGAGGCTGACGCTTCCAAGCTTCCCTGGGGCGAGCTGAAGGTTGACGTTGTTCTGGAGTGCACAGGCTTCTATACCTCCAAGGACAAGGCATCCGCACACATCACCGCCGGTGCGCGCAAGGTTGTTATCTCTGCTCCTGCAGGAAACGATCTTCCTACCATCGTATACAATGTAAACCATGACACACTGAAGGCTGAGGATACCGTTATCTCTGCTGCTTCCTGCACCACCAACTGCCTGGCTCCCATGGCGAAGGCCCTGAACGACTTCGCTGCTATCCAGAGCGGTATCATGACCACCGTGCACGCTTACACCGGCGACCAGATGATTCTGGACGGACCTCAGAGAAAGGGCGATTTGAGAAGAAGCCGCGCAGGCGCCTGCAACATCGTTCCCAACTCCACCGGCGCTGCAAAGGCTATCGGCCTTGTCATCCCTGAGCTGAACGGCAAGCTGATCGGCTCCGCACAGCGCGTACCTACCCCTACAGGCTCCACCACCATCCTGGTAGCGGTTGTCAAGGGCGAGGTCACCAAGGAAGGAATCAATGCCGCTATGAAGGCTGCCGCAACCGAGTCCTTCGCTTACAACGAGGATGAGATTGTATCCTCCGATGTCATCGGCAGCACCTACGGCTCCATCTTCGATGCGACCCAGACCATGGTTTCCAAGATGGAAGACGGCAACTCCCTGGTACAGGTTGTTTCCTGGTATGACAATGAGAACAGCTACACCTCTCAGATGGTTCGTACCATCAAGTATTTCAGCGAGCTTGGCTAAGTGTGGGAAGAAGTTCTAAGGCCGCATAGTACACGGCCTTAGAACTTCCAGGCTTGCACCGATTCAACGACCTATAGGGGTCCGGTCTTAAGGACCGGGCCCTGTTTCAATTTATGATGTAATATAATGTAAAATGGAGGTACTGGAAAAAATGGGCTTGAACAAGAAATCCGTTGATGACATCAACGCAAAGGGAAAGAGAGTTCTGGTAAGATGTGATTTCAACGTTCCTTTGAAGAACGGCGAGATTACCGATGAGACACGTATCGTGGCAGCTCTGCCTACGATTAAGAAGCTGATTGACGACGGCGGCAAGGTAATCCTCTGCTCCCATCTGGGCAAGGTGAAGGAAGGCCCCAACGAGAAGGAGTCCCTGGCGCCTGTGGCCAAGAGATTGTCCGAGAAGCTGGGCAAGGAAGTCGTATTCGTGGCTGACTACAACGTGACCGGCGAAGCGGCTACCAAGGCTGTGGAAGCTATGAACGAGGGAGATGTGGTTCTGCTTCAGAATACCCGTTTCCGCGGCAAGGAAGAGACCAAGAACGGTGAGGAGTTCAGCAAAGAGCTGGCTGATCTGGCTGATTTGTACGTATGCGATGCCTTCGGTTCCTCCCACAGAGCCCATGCGTCCGTTGAGGGCGTCACCAAGTGCATCACCGCAAAGGGCGGCGAGAACGCGGTAGGCTATCTGATGCAGAAGGAAATCAATTTCCTGGGCAACGCGGTGGAGAACCCCGTAAGGCCTTTCGTGGCTATCCTGGGCGGCGCGAAGGTTGCCGACAAGCTGAACGTCATCTCCAACCTGCTGGAGAAGTGCGACACCCTGATCATCGGCGGCGGCATGGCTTACACCTTCTTAAAGGCAAAGGGCTATGAAATCGGCAATTCCCTGGTGGACAATGAGAAGATTGACTACTGCAAGGAAATGATGGAGAAGGCCGAGAAGCTGGGCAAGAAGCTGCTGCTTCCCGTGGACTCCGTCACAGTTGCAGGCTTCCCGAATCCCATCGATGCCCCTGTGGAAGTACAGAACTATGATGTGGAGAACATGCCTGCGGACAGAGAGGGCTGCGATATCGGGCCTAAGACCGCTGCCATGTACGCCGAGGCTGTGAAGAGCGCTAAGACCGTGGTATGGAACGGGCCTATGGGCGTATTCGAGAATCCCACCCTGGCGGCAGGCACCATCGCCGTGGCCAAGTCCCTGGCTGAGACAGACGCTACCACCATCATCGGCGGCGGCGATTCCGCGGCAGCCGTGAACCAGTTGGGCTTCGGCGACAAGATGAGCCACATCTCCACCGGCGGCGGCGCATCCCTGGAGTTCCTGGAGGGCAAAGTCCTTCCCGGCGTTGCAGCGGCGGATGATAAATAAGAGAAGCGGCGCATTCCCAGGGTGCAAGGCTCGCAACGCCGTGTGTTGCAGCAGATGATAAAGCCTGAAGGAAATCTAAGCCAGCGAAGTATGCTGGCTTAGATTTTCCAAGTCAGGCTTGGTATCGCACATATTTTTTAAATATAAAGAAAAAAGAGGTATAGGTATCATGGCAAGGAAGAAGATTGTAGCCGGAAACTGGAAGATGAACATGACTCCCAGTGAGGCTGTGAAGCTTTGCGGCGAGTTGAAGGATTTGGTAAAAAGCGATAGCGTGGATGTAGTCTACTGCGTGCCCGCAATCGACATCGTGCCCGTTGTGGAGGCCGTGAAGGGAACCAACGTGGCTGTGGGCGCTGAGAATATGTACTTCGAGGAGAAGGGCGCTTACACAGGCGAGATTTCCGCGGCTATGCTGAAGGATGCGGGCGTGAAGTATGTCATCATCGGTCACTCCGAGAGAAGGGATTACTTCAAGGAGGATGACGCGCTGCTGAACAAGAAAGTGAAAAAGGCCATTGAGGCAGGCCTGACCCCGATTCTGTGCTGCGGCGAGACTCTGGAGCAGCGTGAGATGGGCGTGACCATGGACTGGATTCGTTTCCAGATTAAGTCCGATTTGGTGGGTGTGACCGCGGATCAGGTGAAAGAGATGGTCATCGCCTATGAGCCTATCTGGGCCATCGGTACAGGCAAGACCGCGACCACGGAGCAGGCCCAGGAAGTCTGCAAGGGCGTCCGTGACTGCATCGCCGAGATGTATGACGAGGCTACCGCTGCTGCGGTGCGCATCCAGTACGGCGGCTCCGTGAATGCCGGTAACGCGGCAGAACTGTTCGCGCAGCCGGACATCGACGGCGGCCTGGTGGGCGGCGCGTCACTCAAAACTGATTTCGGGCGGATCGTCAACTATAAATAAGTAGCAAAGCGCACAATAAAAGGCACTAGATATAGGAAATAAAACCCCTATATCTAGTGTTTTTTCGTGCGCTATTACCTATATACTTCTGTTTCAAAACGTCTTATAATGTATGTAATGCTACTTATAAATGCTACTTTAAGGGTGATTCAAGTAGCAGTTTTAAAAAAGTAGCAGTTGAAATATTTTGAAAGGAGTATATAAAAATGGCAAATTACAGGAGAGCGAATGGAGAGGGATATGTCAGAAAAATAGATAAGAATAAATATGAATGTTCCATCCAAAGCAAATATATAAATCCAAAAACAGGTAAAATAAAACGAATTAAAAGACAGGGTACAACAGAGGAAGAAGCTAGGAAAAATTGCAAGATGGCAGTTAAGGCTTGGGAAAAAAGCATTGAATCGGGTAAAGATGAAAAGGTATTGAAATCTAAGACATTCGGACAATATATGGAAGAGTATATTGAGGAAGAAGCTAAGAAAGATTTAACTGCATCAGGTTATCATTCTTATATATCAACAATGAGGAACAATTTCTATACATTCCACATTGCAAATTTACAGTTGCATATGCTTAATGCGGAAGAGTTCAGAAAATATTATAATAATCTTGTTGAGGTTAAAGCAAAAAAGACCGCATTGTTACCGAGACAGCTTTGCATCAGGTGTTGTCAATGGTTAGTAAATCGGTCACTGCTTGCAGAAAACTATGCAGACCATTATTTCTTTGATAAAGAAGTAATTGATGAATATGATAACAAGGTTGCGGAGCGAGAGAGGAACAGGAAAAAGATTTTTACAACAGAAGATATTCAGAAGTTTTACTATGCTTATAAGAATAATATGGGGCAGTACCCCGCTCTTGTACTTTTTCTCTTAGAGACAGGCCTGAGGGCTTCAGAGGCAAGTGCTTTAAGAAATGATAATATAGATTTAGAAAATAGAATAATATGGGTAAGAGAAACACAGGCAATAAGATTTAAAGATAATGATAAAAATAGCGGTGGAGTGGAGTATTATACAAAAGTTCCTAAAAATAAAACAGAGCGAATGATTATTATGAGCGACTTATGCAAGGAAGTTGTTCAGTACATGCAGGAACAGACAAAGCTACAATGTAAGAATAACCCCGATAATCTCTTGTATCCTACTTTTAGAAATGGCAAGCGGAGAAGTCTTTCAAGCATGGAAGTATGTTTCAAAGATTTATGTGATAAGTTAGAGATTGATAGGGATGTGCGGTTGACAAAGACAGGACAGATGAAAGGATTATGTTTACACAGCTTGCGACATACAATGGATTCAATCGCCAACAGTGCAAAGGGAGCAAATATAGTCAATACTGCACTCATGCTAGGTCATAATGTTGTTCGCACCGAGGAAGTATATACTCATGCGACAGTAGAGGGATTAAAGAGTATTGTAACCCCCTCACAGGCGGTTTTAGAGGATTATGTTAAGGATTCCACCGATTCCGCCCCTACACAGATAAAACCCCTAGAATCGCCCCACAGCGAGCCACAGGGGGCAAATAAACCGCCTGAAAGCATGTCGGAACAGGACAAGGAACTATATGAAATGTATCTGAAATTAAAAGAGAAGTTTGGTTGAAAAAGGGAGGAAATTTCCTCTCTTTTTTGTTTAAATTGGAATAAAAAATATTCATTTTTATAGAATAGTAATGTATAAAAAATATTTATTATACTAGAAAGGAGCAGAGAGAAATATGAATATAAATTCATTCAAAAGAAAAAGAAAAAAGGAAGTTGAAAATTCAAATTATAGAGATTCATTCCATATTACTATTATTAATAAACTAAGAGATTTTTTAAATTACTATGGAATTAAATATAAAGAAATAACAATAAATAGAAAAGTAGAAGAATATGGTTATGGATATTATAGTGTATGCCATCCAGATTATATGTATATTTTACAAATAAAAGAAATGGATTACATAAGTTATTTAGCTTTAAAAGATTTAGAGAAAAATCTAATAAAATATGTATTTAAAGATGATTCTTTTTATGTTTTAAGAAATTTTATTATTTATGATGAAGAAGAAGAATATTATTATGATGGTTGGTGGGATCATTATTATAATCCTTCTATTGCTTTTAAGAAAAAATAAATTTACATATTAGCACTCTTATTTCTAATGTTCGACAAAAATATTTATTGACAATTAGATGAAAAACAACTATATTAGAAATAATTATATATATGAAATTTTGAATATACAATAAATATGATACAAAATAAAAAGGTTAGCTTTTTGGCTATTATTTAGAAAGGAGACAGATTATGTCAGAATTTGAAAACAAGGTAAATGAGGAAATCAAGGAAGAAGTAAAACAGGAAGAAATCAAAGTAGAACATAAGCAGGAGGAAGTAAAGGAACCTGCAGGAGCGGAGCAGGATGCACCAAAGGAAGAACCTGAAAAGGGCGAAGCAAAGGCAGAAACTAAGAAAACTGCATCTAAAAAGACAACAGGCAAGAAAGCAACAGAGAAAAAGGCAGCGGACAAAAAGGAAACTCCTAAGAAAGAAAAGCAGGAGAAAAAGCAGGAAGAAAAGCCTGAACTTCCGCCTATTGAGTTTAAGGCACTCGCAAGCAGTAGCAAGAACACAGCAATTCATTCTTTGATGTTGCAAATCAAGAACAACAAGCTGAATCTCAACCATGAGGTACAAAGAAAAGGTTCACAATGGAAATTGGAGAACAAGGTGAAACTACTTGAAAGTATTGTCAGCGGAGTTGTTGTCAATGCGATTGTGGTTGCGGAAATGGATGGTAACAAATTTTGTTTAGATGGTAAACAGAGATTAGAAACATTATTCAGTTATTGTTGCGATCCTAATGATTCAAGATTCAATCCGAAACTTAAACTGTTCGGAAGAAGCTATGCGGAACTGGATGATGCGACAAGAGATTTGATTGATGGAGCAAACATTAATGTAATCTCATATGCGAACTGTTCGGAGGAAGATTGTTTCAGATTGTTTGAGGTATACAATAATGGTGTTTCTTTGAGTTCAGCGCAGAAATCAAAGAGTTACTTATCAGTTGAACTTATCAATAAGATTAATGGATTGCTTAACAGTGTATTCATCAAGGATAAGTGCAACATAACCATGGGGCAGTCACTCAAAGAAGAGGATTTAATGACAGTTATTCAGTCCTGCATGATTGCAAGCGGTTTCAACTTTAAGAGTTTCAATAATGCTGAATCTAACAGATACCTTAAAGAGACTGATTCAGATTCCATTATAGCAACTCTTAACATTATCGAAGAACATATTCAGATTTTGGATGGAATTGTTGCGGACAAGGAGAAGAACCTCAAAAAGATTCATCTTCCTATGATTCTTGCTTGTGCGAATGATTCAGAAGCATTTGCGGATAAGCTGCGAAACTTCCTCGAAAATTATGACAATGAAGCGGAACAGGAGATTCAGAATTATAAGAATCTGTATTGCCAGGGTTCGACCTCACAGAAAGCACAGGTTGAGGGGAGATTGAATTTTTGGAAAAATTTCTAACTGATTTACAAATAATTTGTATTATGATATACTCTTCACTGGAACAGGTGGAGAGTATATTTTTGTTTAAAGGAGATAGAAAATGTCAGAGAATAATAAAGGAAAAAGTTTGGATAAAGTAGCTGAAGAAATAACAAAAGGAGTATATTTAGAAATGCTTAATGGTTCTATTAAGCGAAAATCTAAAAAAGAAATACAGGATAAAGCAGAAGAGTATAGAAATAAAAGCAATAATAATGGTATTAGATATATTAATGATGATAAGTTAGTTAGAAAACCTAAAAGGGTTATGGCAAAAATTACAAAAGAAGAATTATGGGATATAATGTTAAAAAATGCAGATAATGAAAATGATAAAAAAACAGTTTTACAACTTGCTATTGATAAATGCAAAATTGATTTAGAAACAATATATGTTGAAGATAAAGATTTGACTTATGATGAAGATATTAGACCTATAGATATTGTTGGAACTCCTTTATTTGATTTGCAAGAAATAGATGGATATACATTTTTTGGGTTAGAAATAGGAGTTTTAAGTTCCGCTTTTTGTATCATATATTATGATGGTGAAAAACTTAGAGGTTATTATCCTTCATGTGGTAACTTGATAAATTTAGATTTTAATTGTATATTGGGTTTAGAGGAAGAATATGGAAGTAGGCACTTTGAGGAATATGAAGAAGATGAATATTATGATTTAGATTTATCTGATATATATTTATCAAAATATAATTTAAGTAATGACAACTATGGATATAATTGGGAACTTATCGAAAAAGATATAAAAGCTATGTTTGAATTAAGGTAGAGGGGCTAACACCCCTCTTTTTCCTGCATTTCTCTTACAATTTCTTCAAAGTCAATTCTATCATCAAAATCTTTATACTTTGAAAAATCATCAACAAATTGATTTATAACTATTTTGCAAACAGCAAATATCAAAGTTCTTTCATTAACATTTTTATAGTTTCTCTTAATAACCTCTTTTATTTGTTCTGTATTCATAAATCGAAAACATTCAAGAGTTTCATCTTTTAAATCTTTTTTCAATGTTTCAATTAGTTCTTCATCAAAAATTCTTTCATCTTCTTTCATTCTTTTTTTATATTTGTATTTTTCAATAAAATTCATAAACACACCCTCTTTCGGGTACTATTGTAACACAGGTTACAGAATTTTACTATATGTAGTTTGTTGTAAAAAATAAAGGACTTTCTATAAGAAAATCCTTATTTTTATTTATATTAATCTGTTTCACATCTGATTCCAGATCGGGAATGTCATTCTCACATATTCAATTTTAAAGTTTGAAATCTTTTTTCTCTTTAATCTCTTCCTGCTTAATTCCTGCAATACTCCTGCTAAATTTACTCAAAAAAGTAACCTTGATATTTTTATACATTTATTATTATATATAAAAATATTTTCAAATATAAGTTATATTTTTGAAAGTGATATATAGAATAATATCACAAAGGGGGCAGAAAAATTATGAAGCTAAAATTTAAGAATAAGAATCCTACTACACAAAACCATTACATATGGTTATTCAATAATGACAATAGACTTATAACAGTTTGTAAAGATTTTTTAGAACTAGAAAATAGAATGAAACAAGAACTTGAAAAGAGAGAAAGGAGAAAAGAAAATTATGAAAAAGAATGAAGAAAATTTATATGAAATTAATGATAGAGAGTTTGATGAAATATTAAATATTACAGAAGAACAGATGAACAAGCATCCTGAAAATGCGGAAAAAATTTTAATGGAATTTTGTCATATGATGTTGAGAAATGAAAAGATAACAAGATATGATGCAATTCTACTTTTTAGTAAAAAATTTGGAATATCTGAATCAGAATTATTTAAGAAATATCATTTAAAAGTAGATGCAATGTATTTAAGAAATCAAAATCAAAAAGAATTTATAAAAATTAAGAGGGGAGGAAAATTCAAGTAAGAAGAGGAATAAAACCTCTTCTTTTTTTATTTTAAAATATTTATATTTAGAATTTTCCGATTATACAATAAAAATGTAATACATAAAAAGGTTAGTTTTAAAGACTATTATTAAACAGGTAAAGGAGAAAAGGACTATGACAAAGGAAAATGTAAACAAGGGAAACACAGGATATCAGATTGAGGTTAAAAAAGCATTTGAGAAAATTGAGTTAGGGGTAAAGAGTGTTTTTGAGAGTGAGAACTACAAAAAATACTTAAAGGCAATGTCGAGGATGCACACATACAGTATTAATAATTCAATTTTAATCATGATGCAGGCTCCATCTGCACAGTTTTGTGCAGGAGCGGGGAAATGGAAAAATGAATTTGGAAGAACTATCAAAAAGGGAGCAAAGGGAATAAAGATATTGATTCCTCACCCTTATCAGCGAGAAGTCGAGGTAGAGTTGGAAGATGGAACAACAAAAAAAGAAGTAAAGAATTTATGTTATTTCACATTAGGGAATATCTATTCTTTAGATCAGACCGAGGGGGATGATTTTCCTGAAATCTGTAAGGAACTGCAGGAAGATTCCGAGGAAATCAAGAAAGCTATTTCTGTATGCGAAAAGGTTTCAGATTGTCCTATTGCATACTGGAACTTAAAAGATGGTAAGAAAGGTTTTTATTCCAAAACAGACAATAAGATTGTTGTAAAAAAGGGAATGACTACATCACAGACACTTAAAACCTTAGTGCATGAGATAGCACATTCTAGGTTACACAACACAGAGAGCGATATTTCAAGGCAGCAAAAGGAGGTAGAAGCGGAGAGCATAGCTTTTGTTGTATGTTCTGCTATGTTCGGAGTTGATACATCCGACTATTCTTTTGAGTATATCGCAAACTGGAATGGAAAAGACACAAATGAATTAAAAGGTATTCTATCTAATATTCAGAAACAGGCGAGCAAACTGATTCAGGATATTAAGAAAGAAATGGAAAGAGAGGCCGCATGATGAATATTGACTTTTCAAAAAATGCAAAGGAAATCGCAAGAGATTTTTCAAGACTTACAAACAATTTCTCTTTCGATTATAAAGGACTTGCGGAGGAATTGAGAGATTCAAAAGATATGAGAAAACTTGCTCTTCATTGGTTGAGAGTAGTTGCTTCTACCAGTTACAGAACAGATGGAAGAAATGAAATCGCAAAGAGAAGAGGGCAGGAGTTAGCGGAAGTTTCATTCATCAAGAAAAAGATTGAAAACCTGAAAGAAGATGTAAAAATGGTTGAAATCTGTAATGAAATTTCTTATGACCACAAAACTTTGCAACAGACTTTTTCAAAATTTGTATTTTACTACATATTTTTGACAGCGACAAAAAAGCAACAGGAACAGTTAATTGACAGGTTGGGGGAGAGATTCTATCTGTTACCCTTAATTTAAGAAAGAGAGGAAAATAACACATGAAAACAATTTTTGTTGGAACAGGAAGAAAACCCTTTGTAATTGAGTTTGAGGATGAATTGAACAACTTGCAGGCTCTAGTGGGCGGCAGAATCGAAGTTCTTCATTTTCACACAGAGGGAACAAGGACTATTGATTTGGTTTTCAATGAGGAATACAGATTCATTTTTGATGAAGCTAACAGGCGGCTTGTATATCCAGGTGGCGAGGAAGATTATATTGCAGGAAATATTGTTATTGTCGCTGCGGATGAAGAGACAGGCGAGTTTTGCGGTCTTACAGATGATGAGGTAAAATTCTATCTGAAAGAGTTTGCAAAAGATACTTTGACAATTTCATAATTAATAATAGTCAAAACCTTTTAAAGAGAGGGGAGTGGGTAAAACCATTCCTCTTTCCTTATTTTAAAAGAAGAGCAACCTTAGAAAAGGTTGCTTATTCTTTGTATCCCTTTATGTCTAGTTGTTTCTAATGTTTCCTTATCTCCTATAAGAACTAAATGTTTCTTTGCTCTTGTAAAGGCAGTATAAAGTAGATTTTTATTTAACATATATTCAAGTGAGTTGTGGGTCGGAATTATTACAGTATCAAATTCTGAACCTTGAGATTTGTGAATTGTTAGTGAGTAAGCTAGTTCAATCTCATTTATATTTTTTTTATTATATTCAATAATTTTATTTATATTACTGAAATTTACACTATAAACTTTTTGCCATTCTCCATTTATCAATCTTTCTTCTATATCTGAAATATATCCTAAATTTCCATTGAAAACTCCTAAATCATAATCATTTGTATTCTGTATTACTTTATCATATTCATAAAATCCCTCTTCATCTTTATTCTGTATGATTAGATTCAATATGTCTGTTCCTAATTGTGATTCATGCTGCGGAGAAAGAATCATTGTTTTGTCTCTATTGTATCTATCTTTTATGTAGTTCTGAATCTCTTCTACATCTTCACATTCAATAAATTCAAAATCAGAAGTAGAAGTATAGTCAAGTGCTTCATCATTCAGAAGAGCATAAGCATTTTTTATTATATGTGAATCTCCTGCTTGTCTATATACTTTTTCGAGTTTTGTTGTCTTAATTAGACCACTCTCAATTAAATCTTGAAATACTCTTCCGCATGAAACAGATGGAAGTTGGTTCACATCCCCAATTAAAACAATTTTTGTAGTATCTGAAATATGAGTGAACAAACAAGCCGACAACTCCAGATCAAGCATGGAACATTCATCTATAAGAATATAGTCCTCTGTAATTTCTTCTTCTGTTTTATAATTTGAATAGGGTAATAACTTTAGTTTTCTATGAATTGTTTCAGTAGGGCGGTTTGTTAATTCAGTTAATCTATCCGCCGCTTTTCCTGTAGGTGCAAGTAAACAATATGTATGATTTCTATTTTCTAATTCTTTTACAATTCGATTTACAGTATAGGTTTTACCAGTTCCAGGCCCACCTGTCAAAATTGAAATATGATAATCAAGAGCATTTTGAACAGCTTCTTCTTGCGAACAGCTAACAACTCCATCATTTTTCTTGCTTAAATCTGCAATCTCTCTAATTCTCTTTTCAAGTGTTCGCTCCGCTTTATATAGTCTCTTTGTGTAGATGCAATCCCTATATCTTACAAGTTTATCATCTTGAATCAATTTCTCTAATGTATCAGTTTTTTCAATATCTGATTCTAAAATACAAGTGTTTCCTGAATTGTAACAAGAATCATATATTTGTTTTAAGGTAATTGCTTCATTTCTTATTTCATCTTTTACTGAATAAAATCTTGCTAATCTCTCAACCTCTTTCCATTCTAAAATCCCATAAAAGTATAATTTGTAAGGATTTTTCTCAATAATTTCTTTTGTCATAATTCCAAAATTTTCATATGCGGCCAATGCTTGCTCTTTGTCCGCTCCCATGAGAGACATTATATTGCTTATGTATTCAATTTTTTTATATTCCTTAAATGCTTCAAAAATGGTATCCTTTTTCTTTTGTGACAGTTTGAAGTTATTCAAAAGTGATTCATCTTTTATAATGTCATTCAGTGAATAAGTGTTTAATATTTTTAAAAATGTATCTTTGCTTATCTTTTCTGTATGTTCTACAAAAAAATTAGCAAGTCTCTCATTTTCAGTTATTTCTTTTGTTTCCATTTTTTCTAATATTAAATTATTTTCTGATTTGTTATAACTTGCTTCAAAGTCGATTATGTCGCCCTTTGAAATTTGAACATTAGTATTTCCTTTTAAGGTAGTATTCTTTAATTTGATTTGTTTGTTGCTATTCTTCTTTATATTAATTTTCAATATATAATAGTTGTTTTTTGAATTGTAAAAATTTATATTCATAACTTTTGCTGTAATTTTCATAATAGTATATCTCTCCTTTTTAGTCTTTTTATATTTTACAAAAAAAGTAGAAATATATAACTTTTTTGTGCATATTCTTGAAATATTTTTCACACTTAAATCAATAATAAGCCTTATTTTACAATCTTTTTGATATGTTTTTATTCTTCTGAATGAAAGGAAAGAAACTCCTTTTAAAAATCTTTCTTCATAATGTTCTTTTCTTTTTTGAGGTGGCAGGTGTTGAATAGGGTAGCTTGCTACTCTTGTAAGTAAGCATCTGTCATTTTTATATTTTTGTGTGTACTAAATAGAATTTATTTTGAAAACAGAGAAGCACAAAGGGGGAAAAGAACAATGAAAAAGATTTTAAGTTTAGAACAATCAACAAGTAAAACAGGATATGCAATTTTTGAAAATGGAGAACTAAAAAAATATGGAATAGTTAGACCATCAAAAAAAATTAATGAAAGTAATTTGATAAGTGTATTCATAAAGGTTATTAAAAAATAGAAGAAGTGAAACCTGATTTAATATGTATTGAGGATGTATATATAAAAAAGGGAAAGACTTTTAATGTTCAAACACATAAAACACTTTCAAATTTACAAGGCATGTTAATTTCATATTTTATATTAAATCAGATTGAGTATAAAATAATTCATCCGAACACATGGAAAAATAAAGTAGTAGGTAATAAAAAACTTACAAAAGAAGAAACTCAATCTTTTTTAAAAGAGAAATATCAAATTGACTTTAAAGAAGATGAAGCAGATGCTGTTTGTATTGGTTTATATTGTGTGTCCAATCTATGAAAAAATTATATATGTTAAGTAAAAGAATGGTTTAAAACAAGCCATTCTTTTTTATTAAATTGTTTCAGTTTGTTATAAGCACCTCATTTTTATTACTTATATGTTTTATGTAACTTATGCAAAAATTGAAACTTTTTATAAATTGCCTACCATAAAGGCTTTAAAGAAATGAGATTCAGTCGCCAGACTTTAAATGAGAGAGGGGAAAGAAATATGGATGAAAAAGATTTGAATGTAACTCCTAGTGAAAATAAAGAGACAAATTCCACTCCTGATCTAACAGGACTATTCACAAAATTGAGCGAAGATTTAGGAAAACAAATTGAAAGATATTTCACAAGCGGAGCAAAAAAAGAAGCAGACAATTATGGATTGACTGCAGAACAGATGCAGGAAGCAGCAAAAGACTTCCTCAATAAAAACAAAACAAAAGAGACTCTTTTGACAGAAGAAAATGAAAATTTAAAGAAACAGATGAAAACCATGAAAGCGGATTCTGTTTTATCAAACATTTTTTCTAAATTAGAAGTTAATACAGATTTAAAAGATGACCTGATGAAGATGGTTAATGTGGATGATTTCTACAATGAAAAAGATGAAATTAAATCTGATGATTTAGAAAAAGCATTTAGTGAGGTAATTACAAGAATACCTAGTTTTAAAAAGCAAAAAGAAACTCCTAATGTGCAGTTCGGACATGACTTAATGACAACAGAAAAGCAACAGAAGAAACAGGCGAAGTCTATGGAAGAGATTGCAAGGGAAATGTTAGGACTTACAAAGAAAAATGAAAAATAATAAAAAGGAGAAATGAAAATGGCTAATAATATTCAGATAGCAGAGTTATTTACTAATTTAGTAGATGAAAAATATAAAGCAACTGCAAAGAGTGCAATTTTTGAAAATAATGCAGTTGAAGTAGGAAAGAACTATGGAAAATTTCATATTATGAAAGTTGATACAGATGGAATAGGTACATATGACAAGGCAAATGGATATGCAGAGGGAGCAACAACTGTAGGATATGAAGAAGTTACTCCTGATATTGATTTATCTGCAAAGATTGTTATTGATTACTATGAGAATGAAGAAGCACTTGCAAAGGCTTGTGCTTTAGGAAGTAATGATATTCTTGATAAATTAGTTAAAGAAATTGATGCGATTAGATTCGCTAAAATTGCTAGTCTTGCAAAGACAACAAATGTAGTTTCTGAAAACTTTGCAAATGGAGAAGCAGTTATCAAGTCTTTAAGAAAAGCTATTAATCACATGGATAATGAAAGAGTTTATAATGACAAAATTTTGCTTGCTACTCCTGAAGTGTATGGAGCACTTGAAGATATGGATTCTTACAAGAGCCAGAAAGTTTTAGGAAATTTTGCAGGAACAGTTAAGGTTACTCCTGATGTATTTTATACAGGTGTTAACATTTTCACAGGAAGAAAAGTTGGAGATACTGCAGCTAAATTTAATTATGCAAAGAAAGCAGATGCAAGCAACATTAACTTTATGATTGTTTCTAAAGCTTCCATTCTTGCTAAAACAGCTAACAGAATTAAGATGATTGATGCTTCTGTAAACCAGAATTTGGATGCTCATGTATTCGCATTAAGAACTTATGGATTAAGTGCATATGGTCTTGAAAATAAGGTTGAGGGAATCTATGTTTCCCATGAGAAAGCCACAAACTAAGTAAAACAGGAGGATTGATAACATGAAATATTTGACAGTAGAGGATTATCAATCCTCTCTTTTTAGTTTAAATACAAATGAATCCGATTTAGAGAAATATATCTCTCTTGCGGAGCAGGATTTAGAAATAATAACATCCATTCCAAACTTAAATAATTTATCTGATTATCAACTTGAAACAATTAAAAGAATTTTGATTCAGCATACAGATTTCATCATTGAAAATTATGATTACATTTATTCTATTGTAGATGATTATAAAACTTTAGAAACCAGTTTTTCCATTGGTTCAAAGAATTGTATTTCGATCAATGGGGTTTTAATCCTTAAAAAGTTATATGTTCTTTTAATCCAAACAGGAATTGTTACAACAAGGGTATAAGTTATGAAACTAAAAAAACAACCTGATTTTCTATTTGATAAGGATATAACAGTAAAAGGACATAAGACCATAGATGAAGATGGAAATGCAGTTTATGAAGAATATACAGGAAAATGTATGAGTAAAACAACCTGCAAGAGAGTTTTTTCAGAGGGTAAAGTAAATTATGTTGATGAAACAAAAATCTTGATAAATGACAGAATAAATTTTGATGTATATGGGGGTAAAGCCTATATAGATAATAAAACTTTAACTATTGTTTCTTCCTACAAAGATAATGGTTATACAGTGCTTATATGCAATTAGGAGAACAATATGGATATAAAGATAACATTAAATAAAACTCAGATAAAGAAGATAGAGAAAAAAGGCATGAAAGCATTAGAGCATATAGCAAAAGCTATTGTAGAAGATGCTCCAGTTCCAGTTGATTCTTCTGAAATGAAGAATGATGTAGAAATTTCTACAAAAGGTAATACAGTGACAATAACACATAATGAGGGGTATTCTGCAAGACAATATTTTCATCCTGAATACAACCACAAAACAGGTGAGGGTGAATGGTACAAGGATTATATAAGTGGTGCAAAAAAACAGTTTATGATAGATGCCTTTATTCAAGGGTTCAAATGATTGTGGGGTGATTTGATGTTGACAGAATACATAGTGAAAGATTTGATAAAAAGTTTGAATATAACAGGTATTGAACATTATTATGTAGGAACTTTGAAAGAAAAAGAAGAGAAAAGTTTGGGAATTTATTCAGATGGTTATTCAGATGAAAGAGTTGGAATTTCTAAAAATACAATGTATTTGAGGTTATTGGTACATTGGAATGATAGCCCAGGACAGACATTGCTTCAGACAATAGAAGTGAAAAAAGCATTAGATAAGTTATGTAATGAAATTTGGAATAGAAAAGAAATTAAAATAAATGACATTAAAATAACAAGAATGAAGTGTGGAACTCCGATTGATGTTGATTGTGATGAAAATGATATTTTTGAGAGAGTTCTACATTTAGAAATAGATTATGTGAATGAGGTGAAATAGATGGAAAAAAGAGTTAATTATGGCTATGATAATACTTTGTTTTTTGATAAAAAAGAGATTGAACAAATTACAGTTTTTGACTTTGAAACTACTTTGGAATTGCTAGAAGTATATTTTGCAGAACATAAAGGCAAAAAATCCACTTTTCCTAAGGGTAGAGATATAAAGTTTTCTTTTATAGCATTAAGATATACAAATACTGAAACTCCTACTGTACAGGATCAGATTGCAGATTTAGCTTTCTCTTTAGATGAAAATGAATTGATTAGAGAAACAGAAGTTAAATTTCACAATGAAAAACATATTGTAGGAAAGGCATTATGGAATGTAACACAGATTGGATCAGGAGCAACAGAGGGAGAAATTTATCTTGAAGGAGAAGTAATCTTTCAAGGCGATTGGGAATATGATGTTATTCCTAAAACTCCAACAGAATAAAAAGGGGGGAAATAGAACATTATGAATTTAGTAATACCACAACAAAATACAAAACCTAAAAAGACATATACTGCAACTATTGAGGGGGATAAGTACACAATAAAGGGAAGTGTTCTTATTTTTAGGGATACTACAAGATGCTATAATAAAATTTTTAGTACAAGTCAAAAAGAATATGAAAATGATATTGAAGCATTGGAAGATGTTACCTCACTAATTGATGAAGCTATAAAACTTTATGAAATCCTTTTAGGTAAAGAGCAGGCAGAAAAACTTATTAATAAAATAGATAAGAAATATGATTTAGAACAAGGTCAGTATATGCTTATGCAGTATGCGGGCCTTATTTATAATATAAGTATAGGAAAGTTAGAAAAACAGGAAGATATAGACAACTTTTTTCGCAAACAGCAAGACACAGAAACAGAAAAAGAAGCTGAATAAATATGATGTGGCATGGTTTGATATTGTAGAAGATTGGGATTTAATAATTGTAAGTCTTGCACAGAGAAATATTCTTATTGATGAAATGAGCGAAGAAGAGGGAAATGACATTTACATAAAAACATTTTTAAGGCTAGTAAGCGGATTAGATTCAGAAACATTTCTAGGTCATATTGTTTCAATTAGATCGGAAGAAGATTATAAGATAAGAAAGAAATTCACAGAAGAAGAAAAGCTAATTTGGTTAGAATGGCAGAAAAGGGTTCCTATCGAATATAAACAAGCGAAGATGCAAGAAAAACTTAATAAGTTAGGATGATTTTAAGGAGTGTTGACTTAGTGTTAATACTCCTTTTTTTTATTTGAAAAAGAAAGAGGGGTGAACAAATATGGCAAAAGGAAATAGTGTTGGTTCTGTTTCAATGGATTTAACTCTTGATTCTAAAAAGTTTACAGGTGGATTAGCAGGATTAAAGAACCAATTTTCGAGTTTGGCAGGAGGTATTGCAGGAGTAGCAACTACCGCATTAAAAGCAACAAATCAAATTGCGAAAATGTCCGCCGAATGGATGAATCTGTATAAGGTGCAGGAACAGGCAGAAATAAGAATCCAAACAATCATGCAACAGAGAATGGGAGCGACAAAAGAGCAGATACAACAGATAAAAGACTATGCAAGCGAATTACAGGGAGTAGGAGTTTTAGGTGATGAAGTTCTGCTTACAGGAGGGCAACAACTAGCATCTTTCTTAAATAGTCAAAAATCTCTTCAAATTCTGATGAAAAGCATGGCGGATTTAACAGCACAGCAAAAGGGAGTTGATGCTTCCGCAGGAGATGCAACCACATATGCGAACATGATCGGAAAAGCTATGGCAAATAATACTCTTTCTTCTCTTACCAGAAGCGGAATTACAGTTACAGAAGAAGAGGAAGAGAGGTTTAAGAGATTCACAAATGAAGAGGAAAAAGCCGCATACCTAGCACAAATTATTAAAAATAATGTAGGTGAAATGAATGAAGCCTTAGCAAATACTAAAATAGGTAAAATTCAGCAAATGAAAAATGCCTGGGGAGACTTGAAAGAAACATTAGGTTCTATTGCTTCATCTGTTTTAGCTTCTATGTCTACATACCTCACAACAATTATAAACAAAATCAATACAGCTTTGCAGGCATTTTCAAAGCTAGTCTCTAAGGCATTCGGAACAGATACATTGACAGGACAGGTTACAGGGGGAGTAGCAGATATTTCTTCAACAGTAACCGAGGGAACAGAAGCAATAGGAGACAGTGCGGCCAGTGCTGCTAAGAAGATTACAAGAGCAGTTGCACCTTTTGACAAATTAAATAAAATTGCTGATACAACTCAAAGCGACAGCGAAACAGGAGCAAGTTCCGCATCCATGAGTGGACCGCTTGCAAATGGAGAAACAGAAAAGGAAAATGATAATCTTGATAAATTAAAACAAAAAATCGAGGAAATCAAAAAAGCATGGAGCACAGGTTGGAAAAATGGATTTAAGGCAGATGTAGGAAAATTCAAAGAAAATATAAACAGAATAGGCGAAGCAGTTAAGAACATATTTACAAATGCAGATGTACAAAATGCAATGAATAGCTATGCTATGCAACTTGTCAAGACAGCAGGAACAATAACAGGAGCAGTTGCAAGTGTTGGTGTTTCATTAGGAACATGGATTACAGGAGGAATTGCAAGAACATTAGAAGAAAATTCTGAAGGTATTAAAAATTGGATTATTGATATGTGTAATGAAGCTTCTTTATTCGCTGAAAGAGTTGCTAATTATGATTCCGCTCTTTCTGATATATTTACAGTTTTTGAAAGTGAAGAAGCTGAAATAATGCTTTCAAATTTGCTTTCTATTTTAGGCGAAATTTGGGGAACAGTACAGCAGATAAGTTTAAGAATTTTATCTGATGCTTTTAATTTTGTTACACAGCCTATTATTGATAATACAGAGAAAATAAAAGAAACCTTATTGAATTTATTTGATTTTATAGGTGGAGTATTCGAGAATATAAGACTTATTTTTCATAGTGTTTGTTCAAATATTTTAAAATTATATGATGAACATATTCGCTCGCTGATTCAGAGTTTAACAGATAGTTTATCTGAATGGTATGGAATTATTCTTGATGGTTGGAACAAATATATTAGTCCAGTTTTGAAAAACCTGAATGAGAAATTTAAAGAAGTTATAGAAAATTATATTATTCCATTCATAGATAAATTAGGTGAAAAATTGGGTGTTGTGATAGATGTAATAAAAGTACTTTGGGAAAATGCAATTTCTCCTATGATTTCTTTCTTGCTTCAAAATGCAATGCCAGTTTTAGGATTTGTTTTAGAAATTATTGGCGATATTGCAATAGTAATTTCAAAAACTTTATTTGCTGCTTTGAATTTTATTCTTGATCCAATCGAGGGAGTGAAAAATGCTTTTTCAACTTTAATTGATATAGGTGAAAATGTATTGAATACATTTTTCGATATTGGAGAGGGAATTGCTTCTGTATTTTCAAATATAGGAGATACAGTGAAAAATAGCATTAATTCAGTTATCGGATTTATCAATAAAATGATAGATTCTATAAATAAATTTAGTGTTGATATTCCGAATCCATTCGGAGGAAATGATAAGCATATTGGCTTTAACATTCCTCATATTCCTGCTTTGTCGAATGGTGGTTATGTAAGCCCGAACAGTCCGCAACTTGCAGTTATAGGAGACAACAAGAAATATGGCGAAATTGTAGCAAATGACAAACAGCTTTCAGATTTAGGAAGCACAATCATCAATGGAGTTGTAGGAGCAATAGGAGCAGTTGCAGGTGGAACACAGCCAATCTATTTGACAGTTCAATTAGGAGAGGATGATATAACTGATATTGTAGCAATTTCTGCAGACAAATATCAAAAGAGAACAGGAAAGAGAATTTTCTAAGAAAGGGGTAGGAGAAAATGGCATTTACAAGAAAATTCAAATGGAATGGAGTAGATAAACCATATCCTACTTTATTCTCTTATCAAAAATCAAAATTACAAACAGATGAAAGCGGAAGAAGCCCACTCACAGGAACAATGATTAAATATGAAATGGGGAAAACTAGGTCTGTAACAATGAAGTGGGAAAGACTTACAGAGGAAGAGTGTGCAGACTTGGCAGATATTTTTGAAGATGATGAAGGACAGCTTACTTTTGCGGATGCTTGCGCAGGAAGAAAATCTGATACAACATGGAGAGCATACACAGGAGATTATAAAGCGGAATTTCTTTATTCTTCACAAGATGATGAATTTAGATATTCTGTAGATATGGAATTTATTGAAATGGATTGTATAAAGTGAGGTGATGCAGATGTATAAGTTAGTTTTTTCAAATGTTCTAACAATAAATGATTCTAATGATGATATTTATTCAATAGAAATTGTATCAAAATTAGATAATTCTAAATTAAGTTTCGGAACAGTTTCATCTGTATCATTATCTCTTAAATTAAATAATAAAGATAAGAGATTTAGTAATTACATATTTAAAAATAAAAGTATTGAATGTTACATAAATAATGTAAAAAAATATAAGTTTTATATTGATGATGTAACTATGAAGAATGGTTTTATCAATATTACAGCTTATGACAAAATAGCAAAACTAGATCAAAAGTTTAGAGGAATAAGTTACCCTTGCACATTACAGGATTTAATTGTTTCAGCTTTAGGACAGGCAGGATTGAAGTTAGAAACAACCATTTTCAGAAATCAAGGATTTATTATACATGATGCGGATTTATCGAGTTTAACTTGTAGAGAGGTATTGAGATATTGTCTTGAAATTTGCGGCGGGATTGGAATCCTGAATACAGAAGAGAAATTTGTTATAAGATGGTTTTCTAATAATAATGTAAAAGAAATAGATACTAACAATTTTATTTCTTATTCAAGTGATGAAGAAGATATTGAGTTTAATAATGTGAGATTTTCAAGAGGAAATGTAACATATGATAGTAATTCAGATTATAGCAATATAAAAGGAACAATATATATTACTTCTGATAATCCGCTTTTAGAACATAGTACATCAACAAAGATTAAAAGTCTGATTGAAAACTTGAATGTAAAACATTTATCTTATTTCTCTTGCAAGGTGCAAATTTCATCTATTGAAAAATATTCTTTAGGAGATTGTCTCTCTTTCAGTGATGAAAATGGAAATGAGAAAATAATGTTGGTTTCAAACATTACTATTAAAAACTTATCTAATGTCACAGTTGAGAGTTTAGGAATTGATACAACAGTTTCAGAATCAGATGAAAGTGAAACAGATGCAGGAGCAGGAAGCCAGTCTTATAATTTTAATATAAAAGGAATAACTGATAGGGTAGATGTTCAATTTTCAGAATGTAATAAGAATACTAAGATATTTGTAAGTTGCACAATGACATTTACAAAAATAAGCGGAAATATAACTTTTTCTTTTGATAATAAAATTATTAGAACATATACCCCTATTTTAGGAACAAATACATTCAGTTTTATAATTGATGGAGTAGATCAACTTGAAAACATTATGAAGTTTAGCACAGGTTCAACTTATTCTTACTTTGAATATAATTTTATATATTGTAATTGTTTAATTGTAGATTATTCAGAAGAAGATGATCCAGATACTTCATATGAGGGAATTGATGAAATTGAGGGGTATGAATTGTATAATGTTGCGAATTTCAAATTTTTAAAAGCAATGGATAAAGAAGCATCTTTGAATTTGAGTTTTAAAAAGAATAAGAAATCAACTTCTAATAATGATTTAATTCAAGAATTTGAATTAAGCAGAGCATTAGGCGGCAGTTCTCCGAATGTGAATAAAGAGGATTCACAAAATTATATTTCATACTTTGTAAATTCTAATCTCATTTATCTAAATGATGATTATATGAGAATATTTACCAACTGGCTAAAAAATTTATTAGAATTATTTATAACACCTAAACAAGAGGACTATGATTATAAAGTATATATAAGAAAAGTTCTAATTGATGGAACAAAGACAAAATTTTATGATAATGCAGATTTGTATAGTTTAGGAATTAGTAATGAACAAATAATTGAAATATATGTATATTGTCCTAAAACTAAAACTCCGAGTATAAATTTGAAAACACAAAATTCAAGTTTTTTAAGTTGCTATTTTGAAAATTCAGAAGATTTGACAAGCTTGATTACAAAACAGCCTGATGGTTATTATTATAATAATTCACTTGTAACAGGTGAAGCATCTGTATATAATGCGAATGTTTCTCCGAGTTCTACAATAAATGGAATATTGTGGTGTACATATATTTATTTTACTAAAGAATTTATTAAAATGATTCAAACAGTAAATGATGCTGATGCTGCAGACTATGTTAAGCTAGATTATTTATTTAATATGTTACCAAATTTGTATACCTTGACTTTAGGCAGCTAATTTTAATAGTTGCCTATTTTATATAAAAAATTGAAGGAGGAAAATAAAAAATGATGGAATTGATTAATTCAGTATTGACAGAACAAACAAAAGTTTTAATAGAAATTTTTATAATTATTTTAGGATTAGAAATGATCAGTGGAGTTTTAAAAGGAATAAAATTTCATAAATTAAATAGTCCTACTTATCGAAGTGGATTATTAAAAAAGACAGGATATTTTGTACTTATTTCACTTGTATTGTTTATTTCTATTATAGTACAAATGCCTAATTTATTATATTCTATAATGATTTGTGTTTCATGTGCGGAATCTATAAGTATTCTTGAAAATTTAGAGGAATTGGGAGTTCCTTTTCCTGCTTTTCTGAAAGATATTTTAGAGATAACAAAGAAGAAAACAGAAGATGAAGCAACACAGAATAAAACAAAAGAAAATTAAACTTCACAAATAATTCACATATAGGTCAAGCGGAAGCAGTTTTTAAATTGCTTCCTTTTTTATTGTTGAAATTTAAAAGTTTGATGAAGAGGGGGAAAAATATATGAGTTTAAATATTATAAAGAAATCGAGTACACACAATACAACTTACTTAAAAAATAGAAAGATTAAATATATTGTTTTGCATTATACCGCAGGAACATCTTCAAAAGCAGGAGCAGCACAAAATACAGCAAGTTATTTTACAACTACTAATAGAAAAGCTTCAGCGGACTTTATTGTAGATGATGAAAATATAGTACAATATAATTCTGATTTGAAAAATAGATACTGCTGGGCGGTTGGCGGTTCAAAATATACAAAGAAATATACATCTGAAAGTGCAAAATTTTATGGAGTTTGTAAGAATAGTAATAGTGTTTCTATTGAAATGTGTTCGAGAAAAACTAACACAAAAAAATTAAATGCAGAGGATGCAGATTGGTATTTGACAGAAGCAACTATAAATAATGCAGTCGAATTAACTAAATATCTTATGAAAACTTATAATATTGATGCAGATCATGTAATAATGCATCATCAAGTCACAGGAAAACTTTGTCCGAATCCTTGGTGTTTAAATGAAAGCCGATTGGCAGAGTGGAATAAGTTTAAAAACAGATTAACAAATAATAATACTTCAAACACTAATACAACTACTAAAGAACTTTATAGAGTTAGGAAAAGTTGGAGTGATGCGGTGAGCCAGATCGGAGCATATAGCAATCTAAATAATGCAAAAAATAATTGTATTAATGGATATTCTGTATATGATAGTAGAGGAAATGTTGTTTACTCTAAAAATGAAAGTTATGTTGTTCAGATAACAGCTTCAACCCTGAATGTGAGATCAGGAGCAGGAACAGGGTATAAGGTAGTTACAACAGTAAGAAAAAACCAAAAATATACTATTGTTGAAGAAAAAAATGGTTGGGGAAAACTAAAGAGTAATGTAGGATGGATTTCACTTACATATACAAAAAAAGTTTAACTTTCTACATAAAAATGGAATATTTATAAAAATTGAATCTATAATATAGTATAGTATAACTTCTTAATATTAGTTTATTAGTTTAGTGTGAGATGCTTGCAGAAATGCGGCATCTCCTTTTTAATTTTTTTGAAAAATGGCAGTAAAAAAGAGGGTATGTTGTGTACCCCCTTAATATTAGTTTTAGTTTCTTTATCATAGCTATCTTTTACAGTATCGAAATCAGTTTTTTTTATAATCATAATATTTCATTCTAATAACTTTCATTTCTTCTTCTTTTTCTTCTTCGGAGTCTATTGTCTGTTTATCTAAATCACCTTTAGAAACACAAATATTATCTTCGATTGCATATTCTGTTAAGTTTGTAATTTGTCCTTTTGCAATCATCTTTTCAACTTTTTCAATGCTAGAAAGTTGTTTAATTCTTCTTTTTAATGTTTCTATAAAATCATCTTTATCATCTACTTCAACTACTTTAAAATATTTATCTATAAATTCCTTATAAACTTCTTCAAATTTAGAATTAATAGTTTTAAACTTTCCTCCTGATAAAAAGTATTCATCATTAGTTGCTTTTGCTCCTATAAAAGCAGGGCGAAGAGTTCCATAGTAAATTTTGTCTTTTTCATTACATACATTAATAAATCTTACATGTACAGGCTTAGCTTTTAGTTTAGTTTTTTATTTTTACTCTACTAATTAATAGTATGTAAATATTTCTATATTCAGTTTTCATATTATATTATAGAAAATACTTTTTATTTTATAACTATTTTTATGTATAATCTATAATTTTTTTATAATTAAATTAAATTTAATTGTCTTAAAATTGTATTAATTACACTTGCATCTATATAATCATATAAAAATGAAAGTACATTTTCAATTTGCTCATAAGATAAAATATCATTTATTTTTTTTGTATTCATATAAAAATAACTAGTATTTGTTTCGACTTTATCAAAAATATTTTCTAGTGCATAGTATTCTATAAATTTATTTATTTTTTCTCTTGATTCTTCGCAAACATAAATTTTGAATGTTGAAATATCAGAAATTAATTTATTAATTATTTCATCTTTGTTATCTTCTAAGATAATTTTCAATAAGCTATATTCTATACCTGTATGAATTTCTAATTTATGTATGCGATGATAAATTGAATATGGCATATTAGTTACAATTTTCATATTAATAATCTCCTTTTCTTAGTTTTCATATTATATTCTATATTTCTATTAAAATATTATTCCAATTTTAATGAACAATGTCAAAAATATTTTAAATTATTTTCATTTTATCATACTTATTTCAAAATACAATCCCAAATAAAATAAAAATTTATAACATAAAATAACATAATATTTTATAAAAAATATTTTCGCAAAATACTTATATTTTTTAAAGTTATATATATAATCTATAGTTCGCAAGGAACATGAGAAAGGAGAAAATTATGAAGATAATAAAAGATAGTATTAAGATTTTGAACATTAAAGCGAATCTACTTGTAAATGAATTTGAATTAGATAACTATAAAAAGAAAAAGTATTCAAATGGATCAATTCCCTATTCAATGTTGAGTTTGTTCCTGCAGGAGCAGATGAAACAGAAAATAAGATTTGATAAATTGACAAATAGCTATTTTTCAGATTTATTTGTATCAGTAGATTTTAATTGTTGTCACAAAATCAAAAAAGATGAACAGAAGCTATTCTTCACAAATGGAAAGAGCATTGAAGAAAAAACTGGAACATATAAAACATTAATGAAAAGCGAAGAACTTAGAACATATTTATATCAGAATGGTTTTGATATGATTATTGAGGGGAATAAAGAGCATTTTGTATATCTTGAAAGAACTGCGGCGAAATCAAGAACAGGAAATGCAGTCTTTGTTAATGAGAAAATTTTCAAAAGTTTAAATGATTATATGGCAATAGGAATTGATTTTTCAAAAACAGGAAAGATTGATATTCCGAGCCTAGAAGTTTATAAGTCATTAGTTTGTTCTTCTATAATAGATTACATAGATATAGATAAAAATAGAATATGTATTGTTGATGATGAAAAACTTAGTTTTACTGATGTATGTTCTGTTACTTCATATTCAAAAGAAGAGGGTATAAAACAGGAAGATAAACTTTTTACAGTAGAAAATACTATTTGGGATGGAGAGGGGCTTATTTCTAGCGAAATAGCAACTCACAACATGATATTATTAAGAAATAACTTCTTTAAATGTTGTTGTCTATCTACAAATATTCAAGATTTCAAAAAGAAATATAATATAGAATATTTTACAGATAAATGGGGAAATAAAATTGAAAATCCTTTAATTATCACAACTCCATCTTCAATTAAATTCTTTAAATTCTCTTATCTATTTAACTCTGAAAAGGAATGTTTTGAATATTGGAAAGAAAACAGTGATCCGCATTTTGGAATAGTAAAATACAATAAGAGAGGAAAATTTGAAAAGTATGGACAGTTAAGTTATCAAGTAGTAAACAGTCTGCCAGGGACTTACTCCGACATACTTGAACTCATAGGTGATGAACTTCAATATATCAATAACTTAAAGAGTGAGGATGAAACTTATTTTAAATTACATATAAATAATAATAGTCAAACTTATACAGATAATTTTCTTAATACAATGAGTAATTTAGATAAAAGATTTTATAAAACTAAACTTTATAGAAAATATAAAGATAGTTGTATTCAACAATATATAAAAGAATTGAAATGTAGTCATATAAAAATTAAGAATTTGGACTATTACACAGTTTTTTCTCTTCCTCAATTATTGTTGAAAAAGGCTGCAGGAATGAGTTTTGAATGGAATCTTGAGGGGAATATAGGTTATTGTCCGAATTTTACAGATGAAGAATTATTCTGTTGGCGCAACCCTCATATATCAACTTCAAACTTATGCAATTTTAAGAATTATCTTTTTGATGAAGATTTACAATTTTTTAACTTAGAAGAGGGGAACATAGTAATAATAAATTGTAAAAATAATATGATGAATCAATTAGGAGGAATGGATTTTGATTCAGATGTAATAGCAATCACAAACAACAAAAAACTATTAGAATTATCAAAAAAGCAAACACAGTTTAAAGTGCCAGTTTTAAATATTAAACCGAAGAAAATAGAAATGGAATATAATCTTGAAAATATTGCGGAATGTGACAATGAAATTTCAAAACAGCGAATAGGTGAAATAGTTAATCTTTCTGCTTTGCTTTTATCATATTACTATGACATTTACAACAAGGATAAAACAAATGAAAAGCTGAAGCTACTTTCTGATATGATTAACCTATTAAGTAATGCGAGCATGATTGAAATTGATTCAGCAAAGAAAGTTTATCCAGAGCAGATTCGCAGTAAGGCTATTTTACAATATGTTCGAGATAAATGTTCAGATATACTAGAAAAGGAAATTATAAAAGTATCTAAAAATAGAATAACTGAACAAGAGAAAGAGGAATTTGAAAAAACAAAGAATAAAGACATTCTTATGAAAGAAAAGGAAACATACATAAAACCTAACTTTTTTAAGTGGGCACAGGAAGAATATAAATCTCAATATGCTTTTAGATACTTTTCATGTTGTTCTGATTATATAGTTGACATACTTGATAACCATAAGAATAGATCAAAAAGGATAAAACCTATTGAAATTGAAGAACTTCTTGTAAAGAATAAATCTTATGAGAAAGCTAATCGCCACCAAATTCAGAAAATAACTGAATATATTAAATCATATAAAAGTGAATATACATCTTTACAATACAACAAATATCTTGATGAACTTGATAAGATGATTGAAAGAGAAAAACTATATTCTGAATTATTAGAGAGAATAAGAAAAATGAACATAACAGAGGAAACAATATATTGTATTCTTTGCAGAATGTTCTATGAAGATAAAGAGAAATTCTTGCAGGCGAAAAATAGAAAGAGTGCAGAGGAAAATCTTTCATTTATCAGAAAAAATAAAATTCTTATTCTGAATATATTAGCTTCTACTCATAGAGAGCAATATGTAAAATGCTTTAAGAACATGAATACAGGAACTGCGGAGCATCTTGTAGAAGATGCTGCAGGAGAAATTATAGTTTGGGGAAAGAAATATAAAAAGGAAAAGTTATAAAGTAGGTGAAAAACCACTCCTTAATTGGATGGTTTATTTTTTTTGCATTTTTTGAATGATTTTAAGAGTTTTATCTATAATCCATTAAGCGGAGGTGAACATTATGAAATTAACAGATGAACAGAAAAAACTGGTAGAAGAAAACTTGAACCTTGTTTATTTTGTAGTAGATAGATATTTCAAGAAAAGTTATTTTTTAGTTGAAAAGGAAGAACTGATACAGGAGGGATTTCTTGCACTCTGTAAATGTATTCCTTTCTATGATGAAAAGAAAGGTAAAATTTCAACTTTCATTGTAAAATGTGTAAAAAAGCATTTATCATTTTACATTATGAAAAGAGTGAAGAATAATATTCAAACTTGCGACATTTCAAAAGTAGAAAATGTTTTAAAATATGATGATAGTTATAATTATTCAAATGAAGAACAATTAGAAGAGTTTTTAAAGAGATATATGCCTGAGCCTGCATCCAGCATGGCAGCGGATTTTTATATACATAATATGAATTGGGAAGAGGTTGCAAGAAAATATTGTTACAGGAACAAACTTGCGGCTTGCAGTATGGTATGGAGTAAAATGAAAATAATTTCAAAAAATACATATTTAAAGAATAAATTCATAGAATTATTTATATAAATTTTTCACACTTAAAAAGCTATTAATGCCTATTTTATAAGGTTTAATAGTTTTTTTTATTCTTCTGAATGATAGAAGAAGCGATTTTCTTCAATCATTATAAAAAGGTTTTATGATGTATTATTTTAAGATGGATAAGTTTTAAAAAGGGGAGTACAAGATAATTGTTCTTGTACTTTAAAAAGCTGTACTCTATAATTGTAATTTTCATAAAAAAATATTTTACACTCCTTTCCTTAGTTATATATAATACAGCTTTTTGTGGGTACACTTTTTTAAGAGTGTACTCATTTTTTTTATTTACCCCTTATCTATTATTACTATATATGTAATGTAACACATAAAAAAATGCGCACTTTTTCTCTAAATTAGTTATAAAAAAGAAAATAGAATCTAAAATAACAGTGGAAGGAGTGGTACTAATGTTAAATTTAGAGAAAATTGATTTTAAAAATTATAGTATTAAAGAAACTAATATTCCTAAAGTGGAGAAAAAAAGAAAAGAAAATGAATTGAATGAATATGAGAACTTGGAACAGAATATTATCAGAAGCTGGAATATGCTTAAAAAAACTCATATTTTGAAAAACAATGAATGTTGTTCTGTAAGAGCAGTTACATATAAACTGTATCAAGAGGATATGGGAGCAGGGAGCCATGAGCATATCATATATAATTTTGATGAAAAAGGTTTTGAAGATTATAGAAATTTTATTATTAAATATATTTGCTTCAAAAGAGTTTATAACTTTTACTTTAATATCTATAAGATAAGTATAAAAGCAGGAATTGAAAGACAGGAAGAAAGAGAAAAAGGGTTTATGGCATCTAACAAGACAACATCAACTACTAATCTTATTTCTTTAGACTTTGATGATATTGAATATGCTGAATATTTAAAATTAAAAAATGACTTATTAAGTAGAGAAATTTATACATTAGATGTTTTCAGTGGTCATGGATATCATATTCATTTCATTATAGAAGATACAGAAGATACAGAATTATTAAAAAAGTTGATTCTAATTTTTAAAGAATTAGGTTATACCCCTGATGTTGCTTGTTGCGATTGTGGCAGAAGTTTAAGAATACCTTTTCTATATAATCAAAAACCTAAATATGAAAAAGCAAGAATGTCTGAAATCATAAGTGGAGAATATAGAAGTAAAATGTATTCAATATCTGAATTGTTTTCAAGATTAGGATATGATTATGAAACATTTACTATTGAACAACCAGAAAGAAAAAAGTCAACAGGCAGACCGAAAAAAGAAGTAGTTGAAACTGAAAAAGAAGTAGTTTTATTTGAATGTGATTCAGATTTAACAAAATTATATAATATAGATATTAGAAATTTACCTGTAGGAATTTGCAATATGTTAAAGGGATTCCAAAAAGGATATGCAAATCTTCAAGTAATGTCACTAACTTTATATTTTAAAAACAGAGGTTGCACATCAGAAGAAATAATTGATATTTTAAAAGTAACCAAAAAAATTAATGGTAATTCATGGAATGATTGGAATATAGAAGATGAAGCAGAAAGATTTTATAATAGTTATAATCATATAAATAATTTTATTAAGAATGAATTAGAAAATGTTTTTGGTAGTTTTGAAATAGAATTTAAAATTCCTATTGGATATAATTCAAAACATTTACAACTTTATATCTTCCTATTGAAGAATGGAAATTGTAAGAAAAAAGATATAATAAATGGTTTACATATTTCAAAAGATAAAATTAACAGAATTATGAAAAATAATAACTTAGTTAAGTTAGAAAATAGAGTTTATAGTATTAATAAAACAGAATTTGATAACTTTCTTATGGTTAGTAAAAATGAGTTAGAAAAATTAAGTTCTCTTAATTATAAAGAAATTGGAGTTTATACATATCTGAAATGGAGAGCAAGCATAAAGAAATTTATAAAAGTAAGCATAGTAACAATAAGTGAAAATATAGGAATATCAAATCCTACTATTTCAGATACAATTTCATCTCTTGAAAAAAGAGGTTTAATACAAGTTAAAAGATTTAAGTATAAAGAGCATAATGATGGAGAGTTTTTTAAAGAAAGTAATGAGTACACTATCTTATAAACAGGTAGTGTATTTTTATATTCAGTTTTTATATACCCCTATTATATATATATTATATATGCAATGTAACACATAAAAAAATGCGCACTTTTTTAAAATTGAAAGGAGAAAAGAACAATGAAAATAGAAAAAATGAATATAAATGACCTTAAAGCAGCGGAGTATAATCCTAGAAAAGACCTACAGCCGACAGATGAAGAATACAAGCATATAAAGAATAGCATTGAACAATTTGGATATATCGAACCTGTAATTGTGAATGAAAGAAATAATGTAATCATTGGAGGGCATCAGAGAACCAAAGTTCTAAAGGATTTAGGATATTCAGAGATTGATTGCATTTTTGTTAATCTGAATGAGCAAGAGGAAAAGGCGGCGAACATAGCCCTGAACAGTGCCATAGGGGTATGGGATGAAGAAAAGTTGCAGGAATTACTATCAGAGATTACAGAATTTAATATGAGCGACTTTGGAGCATTAGAAGAGGAATTGATTCAGATGGAAGATGATTATGAAAATAATGAGGAAGATGAAAGCAATAATCAACATTATATAAAAGTTGATAAATATGAGATTCCTGTTTCAGATGAACAATATGAGAGTATTATTTCTAATATAAAAAATTATCTTAATGAAAATGGTATTCTTTATGGATTCTTAGAAAGTGGTGGTTTGAATGTTTGTTGAAAATTTTCCATTAGGAAAAATAGTTCCTGCACAATACAATCCGAGAGAAATAACAGAAGCATCTTTTGAAGCATTAAAGAAAAGTATTTTAAAATATGGAATATGTAAGCCTGTAATTCTTAATAAGAATGGAACAATAGTTGCGGGCCACCAAAGAACAAAAGCAATGAGTGAATTAGGTCTTGAATATACTCCTGCTTTTATTCTCAATTCAAATATTAAAACTAATGAAGAAATAAGGTTTAATATGTTTCATAATTCATTAGAAACAGAAGAGAGCAAAATAAAAATTGATGTAAAAGATATACAGCAAGGGTTTCAATTTATAGAACCTGAACAGATTATTATTGAAGAAAAGGGAGATAGTATCAAAAATTGGGAGATATGCAATCTAATAAATAAATATGGAGATTTTGGTTGCTTAGTAGTAGATCAGAATGGAAAAGTTCTTCATAATTCAGATTATGGATTTTGCTGCAAATTATTAAATAGAAAGTTATTAATATATATGTTGAAAAATTCAGAGGGATTCAGTGAGATAATAAAGAAAGATTATGGAAAGTATTCTTATAAGAATTTGAATATAAAAAGTTATAATCAAACACATTGTCAGATGTGCAGGAATGGAGAAACAATTCATTCAAGGTTATATGAAAATTATGTTATTCAATATATAAGCAAAGAACATAGAATTTTGGACTTTGGAGCAGGTCAATGTTTTTATATAAATAGATTAAAGAAAGAGGGGTTTATGGCACATTGCTATGAGCCTTTTTTCAATGGAAACAATGGTAAAAAATTAGATATTGGAAGAGTGAAAGAAATGATTTCAGACTTAGAAACAGATATAAAACAGAATGGACTTTTTGATGTAGTAATTTTAGATTCTGTTATAAATTCTGTTGTGAATGATGATTTTGAAAAAAATGTTTTAATATCATGTAATTCATTATTAAAAGAAAATGGGGTTTTTTATGTTGCAACAAGATGTAATGGAAGAGTTAATCGAAAAATGAGTAAAATGACTTACCACACCAAATACATAGAGTTTTTAGATGATAATAATTATTCTATAAGTTTTAGAAAAGGAGTTTTTACAGTTCAGAAATTTCATTCTGAAAATAGTTTGAGAAAATTATTAGAAAAGTATTTTGAAGAAATTGAGATTGAAAAAACTACAGACAAAAAAATGATGTTTGCAGTATGTAGGAAGCCTTTGAGAGTTAAGCAGGAAGAAATTCAAGAAGCCTTAAATATTGAATTTAATATGGAATATCCGAATGGTTTATTTTTGAATGTGCATAAGAAATTAGTTGAGAACATTTTGAGAGAAAATTGTGAGAAATATGAGAGATAAAAAAGGAAGTGATGAAATAATATGGCAAGCAAAGCATGGCTATTAGTTAAGGAAAACATAGAAAATGGAAACATCAGAGAATGGGTAAGAACCATGACAGAGGAACAGATCGCTTTGTCTTGCGGTGTTTCTTATTCCAGTTTTCAGAATTTCAAAAAGAAATATAAAGAGTTAGAGCAGGAATTGATTCAAGGGAAAAAGCTACTTTGTAAGGATTTAAAAAGTGCATTAATAAAAAAGGCCCTTGGATATGATTTTGAGGAAGTAATGACACATATTACAGAAAATAAAGATGGTACAAAGAAGAAAGAGATAAAGAAAACAACAAAGCATATTCCACCTGATACAGGAGCAATTCATCTATTACTCAAAAATAATGATGATTCTTGGCATAATGATGATGCAACACAGATAAGACTTAAAGAGTTAGAGATTGAATTGAGAAAGGTGCAGGAAGAAGAGCAGGAAGAGTTTTATGGTACAGAATATTTGAAAGATGCTTTCGAGCAAATTTTAGAAGTAGGTGAAGAAAATGAGCAAGAATAGAAAACTTCCACTTTCAAAAATATTCATTGATTTCTTAAAAAATACAGATGTAGAAAAAGAGTTTTTAGAGGGAACAACAGCGAGTGGAAAAACTACAATAGGGTTAGGGTTGAAATTTATGTTCATGGTTGCAAGAAGCAATAAAAGAGATCACTTGATAGCAGCTAAAAGCATAGGAAAGATAGAAAAGGACCTTATCAATCAAACAAATGGATTAAAGGATATTTGGGGAGATAATATTGAATATAAGGCGAATGGAAGTAGAAAAAATGGAAATAGATTAAGTCACATTATATTTCATACTCCGAGCGGAGATAAAAACATATTTTTAGCAGGTTATAAAAATCAAGATTCAATGTTAAATGCAGTCGGTAGCCAATATGGTTGTGTTTATCTTGATGAAATAAATCTTGCTTCTTTTTATTTTGTTCAGACAGTCGGAATGAGATGTGACTATATGTTAGGAACATTAAACCCTGATAATCCCGATTTGGAAATATATAAGGATTACATAAATAAGAGTTTCCCTAAATCAAAATATAAGGACAGAGTTCCGCAAGAGATTATGCAAGAGATTGATGCAAGCGAACATCTTCCAGGATGGGATTATTGGTTTTTCACATTTAAAGATAATTTGAGTTTATCTGATAAAGATATACAAAGAAGAATAAGGGGAGCTGGATCGGGAAGAGAATACATGCAGAAAATTCTAGGACTTAGGACAAAGGGAGAGGGAGTAATTTTCGAGTTCTTTGACAGGAAAAAGCATCTAATGAAATTCAAGGATGCAAAGGAAAAGAAATTTATTTTGTTCACCAGCGGACTAGATGTAAGTTATTCAAATAAATCAGATGATACAACAGCTATGACTTATATAGGAATCACAGAGGACAGGGAAGTAATTCTATTAGATGAATATGTGATGCAGAATAAAGGAAAAAACATAAAAGATCAATTCACAGCGAGAGATGTTGCAGAGGAATATGTAAAGTTTTTAGACAGAAATGGAAAAGAATGGGGAACATGCAAGAGTGTATATTGTGAATGTGCGGATAGCAACACAATAGCAGAATTAAATAAATATAAAATGACACATGGGGGAGTATTTTATAAATTCATTCCATGCTACAAGATTCCAATTATGCAGAGGATTTCGACATTAGATGATTGGATGAAGCATGGTTATTATTTTGTTTTAGATCATTGCTTAGAACATATTAAGGAAATTGAAAACTATAGTTGGGAAGAGGGAAAAAAGGAAAATGTTCCCTGCGATAAATGGAATCATACTATTGATTCTTTTTTTTATGCCACAACACCCCATTTTTCAAAAATTGGACTGAAAGGAGAATGATAAAATATGGGATTATTAAGAACAATAAAGAGAAGTATAAGAAGATTTTTAGATATAGAAGAAGTTGCTAATGTTTATGATGTAGATAATATTTATACTAACTTTGATGAATTTACAACTATAAAGAAAAATAAAATTTGGTACAGAAACAATCCTTATGAATTACAGGACTTTTGGCATAAGGTAGCCTGCAACTCAAATTGGTTTTGGCATAAGGTTCCTCACAATGAAGATATTATTCAAAATGCAGATGATTTAAAAGTGAATATGGTAAATATTCCTGCAGATGTGATTTCTAAGATGTTAAATGAAATTGAGGTAAAGCAAGATGTATGGCAAGAGTTGAGCAAGAACATTGATTTTAGAAAATTGGTGAATGAAGCAACAAAGAAGTCACTCATTACTAAGAAATGTGCTTTTAAGGTAATAGCAGATACAAATTTTTCAGAATATCCATTTATTGAAACAGTTGATGCAGAGTATTTTACAGAAAAAAAGAAATATGGAAAAACAATAGAATATACTTTCTATACAAAATTGCAGGATGGAGATAGGGATTATGTTCTTGAAGAAAATTATGGATGTGGATATATTACATATTGTTTAAAAGATGAAGATGATAGAGAAGTTCCGATTGATACATTAGAAGAGACAAGAGATTTAAAAGATATATATTTCGACAAAAGACTGATATTAGCAACAACATATGCGGCACTTGGCTACAATCCGAATGGAGAGGGAATTTCAGTTTATGATGGAAAAGATTCTTCTCTGATGGTACTTGATGAAGTTGTTTCAGTTATAAATCAAGAAATAAGGAATGGTAGGAGTACAGTCTATCATCCTATGGCGGAACTTGAATATAATGAGAGTGGGAAAAAGAAAAGACCGAATCCATTCGAGAACCATAGAAGCTATTACTTAGAAGATATGACACAGGATGCAAAAAATGAGATAAAACTTGTGCAGCCACTCATTAGATCGAATGAATTAGAGATTATTAAAAATGATTGCATTAATGATGTGCTACAAGGAAGATTTTCCCCCGCCACTTTAGGAATAGATGTGAAGAAAATGGATAATGCAACCGCACAGAGGGAGAAAGAGAAAACTTCTCAATATACATTCAATATTATGTCTGATAATCTTCAAGATGCACTTAAAGATATTATCTTTAAGTTAGTAAATTGCTATAATGTCATATTCCGCAATTCTTCTTATGTTGATGAAATAGAGATTAGTATAAATATTTCTGAATACAATAGTCCATCTTTTTCTGATAAAATCGAGACAATTATTCCGCTTTATACAAATAAGGTTCTCTCAAGAGAAGATATTTTAAATGAAATTTTTGGAGATAATAAAACAAAGAAAGAGAAACAGGATATGTTGAAGAGAGCCGAGGAAGAATTTGAGAGTTCTAAATTAGAACAATATTTACAGATTCCTAAATTTAAAAAAGGTGCAGAAGTTAAGAATAAACAGCTTCCATTTATATCAGATAAGGAGAAAATTGAGAGAGAAAGGGAAGAAAATCTTAATATGTTAGTAAATGCTTCAAGAAATTAAAAAAGGGGAAGAATTACAGTTTTTCAAACTGCTTTATTCTTCCTCTTCTTTTTCCTCTTCTTTCTTATCAGGAATAAACTCACAAATATCATCTAAAGTGCAATCTTGCAGGACATTTAGAACATTGTTCAAAGTATGCACATTTACATTTCCTGTTTTCAATCTCTGAATTTGACTTCTGCTAATGCTGCAATAAGTATAAAGATGATACTGCGATATTCCTCTTTCTTCAAGAATTTTAAATAGTTTGTCGAATTTTATCATAACTTGCCGACCTCTTTTTCTTGATTTAATCTTAATATACCCCTAAAATAGGTACTATCACTAGAGGATAAAAACAGGTCTGTACCCGAAAACAGGTACTAGAAAAACAAATGGAGGAAAATAAGAAATGACAAACAAAGAACTTGTAGACAGGTGGAATGGCTTTGGAGTACATGATTTTGATAAGCAGCTTTTTCAAGAGTATATTACTTTTTGTAACTATGCTCCGAATGAGGATTTCGATAACTATTTTCGAGTTAAAGAAATATCAGAGAGCGATTTTTTATCATTAGTTGATTTCTTCTATACTAATTATTGTTACAATATGTTATTCAGATTATTCAGAGATAATAGAGAAAGATTGATAATGTTGGATGTTGAATCAGTAAAGGAAATAAAAATTAGAGAGGATTTAGAAGAGCGGATGAAGAGACTTTCAATGTAGAGAAATTTAAGAGGGGAATTATACAAATGAGGAAAAAGATTTTGATTTCATTAGTCTTAATTATATTTTTTTGTTCGATCTATGGAATTGTTTGGTATATCAGACTTCCTGAATTTGACATTTATCAGTCTTTTGCTACTTCCGCAAATAATTTTAGACATGATGATATAAGAGTAATTGTATATAAAAATAGAGAAAGTGAGGAAATGTATAAAAGAGTAGAAGATGAAATTAACAGATTTGCAGGAGAACCTAATACACAAATGACTATAAGACTTTATCATTCTAAAAAAGAAGTAATAGATGGAGTTGAACCATTTACTATTATTTTTATTGATTATGAGAATGATACTTATGAAATAACAAAAAAATAAAAATATTTCATAAAAATAGGAATAATCTTCTAAGTGTTGCATAAAATTATTGCAAATGAAAGGAGATAGATTTTATGCAATCTTTAGAAGAGTTAATTCAAGAGAAATATGAATTGTATATAGATATTCAAAAATTGAAGAGAAAACTGAAAATTCGAGAAAATGCTTTAGAGAATATAAAGAAAGAAATTGATTCATTATTACATAAAGAAGATGAAGAGAATTGTTTGCATAACAGGAAAGCATTTTGCGATATTTAGAAGAATAGCAACCTAAAAAATAGGTTGCTTTTTCTGCTTTAAAGTGATATACTTTTCAAGGTGTTTTCTATAGTACCTAAAAACAGGTATGTAATAAAAATTTACTACAGAGGGAGAAAGTGACAGAAATGAAAAAAAGAATTGTAGGTTTATTATTGAGTTTTGTATTGACTTTTAGTTTGTTTGGCTGCGGGAATAATGCTGATCAGAAGCAGGAAGAACCGCAGGAAGAAACAGAACAGGAAGAGGCACAACAAGAAGAGATACAGGAAGATATTGAAACAGAAAACTTTTTATTTTTAAAAGAAGTTGGAAAAGTTGAATATTTGTTGGGTGAGTTTGAGTGGGAAGAAAGTACAATAGAATTTACGACACAATATGAAACAGATGTATATGATATGGAGGGAAGAAAAGTTGGTTATATAAAATCTAATGTACCTGTAACAATTACAGAACATGGTATAAACAGTGGATGGTATAGGTTTAAAAATCCTGAGAATGGAACAGATTATGAATATTTATGTGTTCTTAGGGATGATGTAGAAGCACAAGTACAAAATGAAACTGAAAACCTTGAAGAACAGGCGGAAACTCCTATTTTATCTGATGAGTATATTGAAGAACAAAAAATGTATGATGAAGCAATGTCTTTGATAGATGAAAATAAAACTTATACCATAGAAGAATTTCATCAATTAATGAAAGATATTTGTGAAAAAATTGGAACTGAATATGACAGTAATCTTGTATCAAATTCAGAAGGGATGCCTGGCGAAAGAACTTTGAATTTGAAAGGAAAGAAATTAAAGCAATTTTTTGAGGAAGAACAATTCATCTGGTGGTTGATGATGGGACCTACAGGAAGCAATAAAATGGATGTATATATTTATATAGAAGATGGAATAGATACATCTGAAGATTTTGAAGTACTTGTTTTCTCAAGATATCATAAAGAATAATTAACATTTAAGAGAGGTTTCGGAGAAATTCGAGACCTCTCTTTTTTGTTAAAAATCATAAAAAAGTTTTGTGTTTTAGTTATAAAATATTTTTTTTGTTCTATAATATAATATCTCGAATATGAGACATTGAAAGGATGAAATATTATGAAAAGAGAAGTAAATAAATTAACAAACAATACATTTTATATAGATATGAAAGAATATTTTGGAGAGGATAGTATAAAGAAAATTTCAGAACAAGGACAATTAGTAGGAGAGGAATTAAATCAATTTCTTTTTGAAAAATTATATAGAGAATTTAAAATGTTTCTTGCTTCAAAAATGATGAAGCAGGCTACATTTGATAAGAATGAGTATTGCACTCAAATTCTTATTATTGAATACAACGAATTGACATGGTTAATTAAAGTTAAACATCATCAACATCTGCAACGATTTTATAAAGATAAATATGGAAATTGGCATAATTCACCACCTTTTGGATGTGGAAAGTATGGAATTGTGGAAGAAGAGGACAGAATTGTAGTAGATACTTATACTGAACAACTTAATCTTGAAATAGTTGAATCAGAAGATTATTAGAGAGGAATTTACCTCTCTAATTTTTTTGAAAATATTTTGATATAATACATAATTTATTGAATAATATTTTTCCTTTTGTGTAGAATCTATGGATTAAACAATTAGATTAGAAAGGAGAAATATTTATGTACGACATAGATTTAAAAATATATAAAAAAGACAACATGGATATAAGAGAAATAATGAGTAATTCAAATATGGGGAACTTGAACCTGAAAACATTATTTCTTTATCTTTCAAATAAATTTACACTATATAATAGAAATCTAAATAAAAGAAAATACCTATTTGAACACTTTGAGGGATGGGAGAGTAACTTAATCCTGAATGGGATTCTTGCAGGAGATATTATAGAGAAAAATTTGAATAGAAAATATTTCAATAGAGATAGAGGATTTGTAAAAAATGGAAAATTTTATGAAGATATTTTCCTTACAACTTTGTGGGTTGCACTCTGCAAAATCTTTGAAGAATCGACAACTTTATCCTTTATAAACAACTTAAAATATTTCGATGGAGAATTTATAGAGAATGACAAAGCGAACAAAGTAAATTCTACAAACTGCATCAATTCTGAACCAGATTTTATTTGGATTAAAGATAATGGAAGTAGGGTTATGATAGAGCAGAAATGTTCTTATGTTGAAAATTTTTCAATAAAGATAAGAAAGGGGCAGATGAATAATTTTGAGAGAAATTATAATGATGATATTGTGATTCTAGTGAAAGATGAATCAGATTTACATAAAGATGTATATTATTTCTATAATTACAAAGAAATCAAACCACTTTTAAAGAAAAATGTGTATGAGGGGAATGTGAAGTATTATGTAACTAAAAGCAGATTATCAGAGAATAACATATTACCTTTTAAGGTTTTGATTGATGAATATTGAAAAGGGAGTGAATCTACTTCCTTTTTTTGTGTTTAAATGATATTATAATAGGTAGAAAGAGAAAAATTATATTCATAAAATTTCAGAGGTAAACATGGAAGATAGTAAGATTTTCGAGATTTTCAAGATGAATGACGAAGAAATTGAAATTCTATTGAAATCTTTGACAGAGGAAGAAAAAGATGAAACAATAAAATTCCTGATAACATTCTCTAAAAAAACTTGGCAACTTGCTCTATCTTATACAAATGCACAGGATAATATTGTTAAGATGCAGGACATGGCGATTCAGAAAAGTGATATTATTATAGAAGATTTACTTAATCGGTTAGAGAAGAGTAAGTTAAAGATTTATAAGAAAAATGATATTATGGAATTGTTAAGTTGTGAAAGCGATAAGGCACTCCGCTTTTTAAAATTAGCTACGCAGACAGGATTTGCAACGAAAGTAGGAAAAGACTATCAAATGACGAGGGAAAATGTAGAGAAATTTCTGAAGCAGTATGAGGGAAAAAACTTGATTATTTAAGGCTTTTGGCTTATAATAATTATGTTTGGTGGTGTTTGGGTATGTTTGAACTGCTACTTAAAAATGCTACTTGAAGGAGTATATATCTATGAAATGCAGTAAAATCAAGGCTTACAGCTATTACTTTGGTAAAATCGTCAACTATAAATAAGAGTAAACGTGCACAATAACCAACACTAGATATAGGAAATAAAACCCCTATATCTAGTGTTTTTTGTTGTCCTTTACCTGTTCCCTTGAATTAACTTCTGGAAGAACTTTTGACTGATTTACAAATTATTGATAACATGATATGCATGTACAGAAAGTATTAGAAGAATTAAACTAAGAGGGGCTAACACCCCTCTTTTTTGAAATCTCTTCTAATAAATCACTTAGATAATCTAATGAATCATAATTTTTGTATTTAAAACAAAAATTTCTGCGGGCACATTTACTATTGCTACAAGGACTTTTTGCTTTTTTGCATTTTATATAATAGATAATTTTCATAATACCTATTATGATGACATAGACAGTAAAGATAAATTCTGGTAGAGTGAAGCTTGCAATGCAAATTTTCATAGTTTTATTCCCTCTTTTTAATCACTGAATTCGGATACTATATACTACAATATCGTAACACATATCAATGGATATTACAAGCATAAAATAAAGGACTAACCTTATGTAAGGAGTTAATAAAGAAGAGTTTGAAGATATAAAAAATATAACAGAAGAACAAATTAAGGAGCATCCTGAAATAGCGGAACAAATTTTATTAGAATTTTGCGTACCAGACTAAGCCTATTGTCTGATGAGTACGTACTTGGTGGGGTTATTATAGGATATACAAAGAGGAAGAACAACAGTTTTCACACAGTTTTATTCTTCCTCTTCTTTCTTATCAGGAATAAACTCACAAATGTCATCTAAAGTGCAATCCCGAAGCACATTGAGAATATTATTCAGAGTATTCACATTGACATTTCCAGTTTTCAATCTTTGAATTTGTGAACGACTTATATTTTCGTAAGTGTATAAATGATATTGTGAAATTCCTCTTTCTTTAAGAATCTGAAACAACTTGTCGAACTTTATCATCTTTTTTCCTCTTGCACTTGCTTTTCTATCAATATACCCCTAAAGTAGGTACTACTGTAGAGTAAAAAAACAGGTACGGGCCTGAAAACAGGTATTATTTGATTGTTTCTAGATTTAATAAAATTATGCATATGAAGAAATAGAAATATAAAGAGGATAAAAAGATAGATAACAGAGCTACAAGAGAGAAAGAAGAATCAGCATTGAAACTGATAGCAAGAGGAAAACTCATATTTGAGGAAATCGCTGAGGACTTGGAACTTCCGGTAGAACGTGTTGAGGAATTGGCTAATTTTCAGCTAATATAAAAATCTGATAGTCAAAAATAAGTTACCTACCACCTTTTAGGGATTAAGGGAAAGTAGGGCTCACTCCAATTAGGGATACAGACGAATTGGAGTGAGTTTTGTGGTTTTACCAGTACTCGTCCACTGCTCTGCAGACATAATCGTATGCCTCAGAAAATGCCATAAACCTGGTACCAGCTTCATCAATGCCCGCCTTAATGCCGTTCTCGTCGCAGGAAATCGCCATATCGTTCATATGAACCGCCAGATTCAGGAAATTGCCATCCTCGTGTAATGTTGCGATGACACACACATGGTTATCCTCCTGGATTTCTTCCATGACAGAGGAAAAGAAATTCGTTTCCCTCAACTTGGCAGCCAGGGCAGAGGCGGTTTTTAACTCATCCTTATTGTCAAACGTCGGAGGCTCCTGTGCGATTTTTGCGGGCACGAACACATCTTTGGTATAGAGGGTATCGCCTTTCAATATTGCCTGAATCTGTTTGTCTACCATCGTTTCCAGAATCCGCACTCTTGATGGCTCAAAGTCCCTGTTGCCCCTGAAAGTGAATTGAAATCCCTGCAGATCGATCAATTCTCTTCTGATTTCTGATGTCAGCATTTCCTGTCCGATTCTTGTGAAGTCGTTTCCGATTGCCGGCCCATAATCCAGGAGCTTAGTCCCTATCTGTTCAAACTCTTCCTTTGTCACATAGGGGAGCATGGACAGATTAAAATCGAAGTTAGGGGCAATCCTAAGGGGCTTTTGGGTATCATTGACTACAAGCAAACCAATGTTTCCGAGATGTCTGTCCACATTAAATGTCACTGCGTCTAAGACAAGCATCCTCTGGAACTGTTCTCTGCAGTCGAGACTATCGAAAAAATTCAGGAGCTCATCCAAAGTAATGCCAGGATCTACCAGTTTTCTCAGCGGGACAAGGCCAATCTTCTCATTTGTGAAAGCTTTGCATTTTGTCGCTATTTCCCCGTGCAGCTTCAGGACAGAATATTGGACGCTTGTCGGATCAGCTTTATGGATTATCTCAGAGGCCAGCGCCTCGCAATAAGGCTCCAATCCGGCATTATGTGGTCCCGAAATCCCTCTTTTGTAGAGATGGATCTCTCCGTTTTCCTTTTTCCAGCATTTGCGGAAAGAACCGTCGGTCGTCAGCTCTGGTGAGGTACTGCTCATTTGCAGCCCATATAATCCAAGCCCCTCAAATGCCAGCTTGGAAATGGTCTCGTTGAAATCATTTCTATAAAAAGAAATGTCGTTCCATGAGACTTCTTCGTTTTCTGCTTTCATCCAAAAGGAATCGTTGATAGACGCGGCATGGGTGATTTTGATGAACCCCTCTGCAGTTTCGCATCCGCAATCTATCATAAGCTGCTTCAGGTGATGGTTATGCTTATAAGCCTTTCTGTCTTCCAGCCAATGATTCAGTTGGAATTTTCCAAGAGGAAGTTCGGTATTTTGGTGCAATAAGCCCCACTTGCCGTCCTTTTTGTCAAAAGTGGCAGCAATGACATCCTTATTCATCAGATAAAACATATCAAAACACCTCCCTCCATGCTGCTTTCCTACAGTATATCAGAAAAATTCCCGATTTTCTACCCATTCATCTGATGTGAGAAGACTTTACGTGAGAATCAAATCCGCTTTCCGGAGCAGGAAATCAATGATATTCAAATGCACAATACCATCGTGGCTCAAATCGATTTTGTCAAGGGACATCACGAATTTTGGCGATGCGTCTGTAATCTTACGGTAAGCGCCGAATTCCCTTTTGATAGTCTCTTCACTGGCAAGCAGATAGGCAACCTGGATGAAGCACTTTTTTCCGTCCCTGACAGCGACAAAATCGATTTCCCCTTTGAAAGTCTTTCCGGCAAATACTGTATAACCTCTTGTAATCAGTTCATTATAAATGATGTTTTCCAGGAAAAAGGTATCCTCATAATTGATTGTATTTGTATTGATAGTACGAAAGCCCATATCGATGGCATAATGTTTTTCCCGGTTGCTGAGGGCAGACTTTCCTGTAATGTTATATCTGCCCACTCCATGGATGAGATAGGCTTTTTTCATGCGTTCGAGATAATTGTAAATCGTTCTTTTGGAGATTTCTTTCTGTTGTTTTTTGTAAGCTGTAATGATATTGTCAATGGAAAATTCTTTCCCGGCATTGGCAAGGATATACAAGGAGATGTCCATAAATGCCTTTTTGTCCGCATTCCGGCTCTTTCCTACAATATCCCGGTTCACGATGCTTGTATAGAGATTGGACAGATATCTGTGCACCGATGTCTCATCTTTATAATCGAACCGAAGCGGAAATCCGCCCCATTTCAGGTAGCCTGAAAACATTTCTTCGCTCCATTCCATCCGGTTGAGCTCGTAGTATTGTTTCATCTCATAGAATGAAAAGGGGAGTATCTCAAACTCCACAGTCCGTCCGGTCAAAAGCGTCGCCAACTCGCCTGATAATAGAGTGGAATTGCTCCCCGTCACGAACAGGGATACATCCAGGGTTGCCCGGAATGATGCCAGCGCCTTTTCGAAGTTTTTCACATGCTGAATCTCATCCAGGAAGATATAATGCTTTCCTACATGGGTAATCCGGCTTTTGATTTCTCTGTTTAAATCCGAAGCGTCCGCGATATATTCATAGTCCATATCTTCAAGGTTCAGATAGATGATGTTATCGCCGGGGATTCCTTTTTCTATCAGTTCATCCCTGATAGTATCGAGAAGAATGGATTTTCCGCATCTTCTTACTCCAGTGATGACCTTGATGATGTCAGAATCATAATAAGGACGGATTTGTTCAAGGTAGGTCTCTCTTTTTAATCTCATTTTGTGCACCTCTATATTTCACATGATAACATATTATTGCATTTTGTGCAAGATAATCATGCGCATTCTGTAATATTTTTTTGCTTGTTTTTTGCTTGTGCAAATTAGAATGCGCTCATGTATGTAGTTCCTCGGCTTTCGCTGCACTTGTCTGGCAGAATCTGGGCTTGGCTAAAAGACTTATTGAAGTCGTGTTAAGACCCGACCAGTCTTGCAGACAGTGAGGGAAATGTGGTATATTACTCTTACGATATGTTGAACTGCCTGAAACGAGTCTCCGGCGGCGGGGAAGACGTGTCGGCGGATTTTGATTACACTGGTTGGGAGGTTTAATAATGAATAAAGAACTATTAGAGAGATTGCTTGGAGGTCCAATTTCGACGGAGAGAAGAGTGCCAGGTACGTACCTTGTTGAGGGTCGGGAATATCGTTATGTTTCTAATAAAAGTCAGGTTAAATTCGATAATCTTTTTTACGAGTTGGTTAGAGTTCAGCCCCAAATTCCTCAGTATGGAGGAGCTGTAATTGAAGGATGTAAGATTACCTTGCCAGATGGTGACATATTTGAGGCAATTTCTTATAAGGGGGATGTCGAAGGGTGGCGACGGCAATTTGAACAGGGAGCTAAGGCTTTTAATGAAGAGGTGGCCAGAATCGATATTGATACGGATTCCATTGTGTTGGATGATATGCGGTCGTTTCGTTTAGAGGACTGTAATATCGATTTTTATTAATTGATTTGAAGATGCGGGAAACATCACAAGCACTACGGATGCTTTCTATTCCGACAGGGAAGAACACCTGGAAACGCTTGTATACAAATTTGAAATGGAAGGAGAATAGAGTGGAAATAGCGAATAATCTTTTAAGACAAGCGGGTTATTATGAGAAAAGAAAAGTCGATATTTCAAATATAGTAAAGTACAGTTTACAAGGGACTACACAAGGTAACGGTCTGACGGGCGCTGATATGCCCGTCAGATTTTCCATGTGATGTTTAAGCTGTCGCTTGTGGCGGCAATGGTGGTAATCATCAAATCCACCACCCGCCGCTTGTCGTCAAAGGATACGTTCTTCCAAGTGTCGAGGTAGCCGGAAATCTGGCTGACCTGTTCCGGGCTGATGGCTTCCACGGTCAACTCCGCCATCTTCGCCAGAAGTTCCTGCTTGCGTCCGTCCAGTTCGGCTATCTTCACATTCACATAGGAGAGCAGCACATTATTTGCGCCTGTCAGACTGTCCAGCAACTTTTCAATCTCGCTATCCACATGGGCAAGTTCCACTTGCAGGGCGGTGATTTTGGGATTGGCCTTTGCCGCTTTCTTCCTGCCCGTCAGTGTCTTGTAGCTGTCCAGCTTTTTCACCATCTGCCGATACACCACCGCTTCCAGTTCCGCCGTGATGATTTTCCCACAGCCGGGACAGCTTTTGTTGTCCAGCCGTTTCGTACAGCGGAGGTACTGTCTGCCGGAGGGATTGAAGATACTCATAAGGGCGTACCCGCAGTTCCCGCACTTGATTTTCCCCGCCAGCCATGTATGGGTGGCTTTCCGGGCGGACTGGATTTTCATGTTGTTCATCAGCTTCTTGCGGCAGGTCAGCCATATATCCGAGGGGACAATCCCCTCATGGGGCGCAAGCACCAGCATTTGGTCTTTCAGGCTTTGGGCCTTGCCCGGCTTCACATCCCGGCCTTGATAGAGATAACACCCGTTCATGCCCGTGAAGTCGGCGGCGTCATTGACAAGCACCGTCCCCTGGCTCTTGAAAAACTCGTACACATCCAAGTCCGCCTGCACATAGACGGGGTTGCGTAACATCTGCGCCAGCGTGGGGCGTATCAGTTCCCGGCCATTAAATAAAATGCCCTGTTCCGCAAAGTGCCGGGTAATGTCCCCATAGGAAGTTGTCGGCTCGGCGTACATTTCAAACATCAGCCGGATATTTGCCGCTTCCTCCGGCTTCACTACCAGCCGCTTTGTATTGATACCGTCCATCTTGATAGGCTCCGTATGGAAGCCATAGGGGGCTTTCCCGCCCATCTTGAAGCCCCGCTGACTGCGGGAATAGTAAGCGTCCGTCACCCGCTTCTGTATCGTTTCCCGTTCCAACTGTGCGAACACGATACAAATATTCAGCATGGCCCGGCCCATCGGGGTTGAAGTATCAAACTTTTCCGTGGAAGAAACAAACTCCACATTGTACTGCTGGAACAGCTCCATCATGGTTGCGAAATCCAGAATGGAACGGCTGACACGGTCAAGTTTGTAGACAATGACTTTTGCTATCAGGCCCTTTTTAATATCCCGCACCAACTCTTGAAATTTCGGGCGGTCTGTGTTTTTGCCGCTGTATCCTTTATCTGTGTATTCCCTGCAACTACCGCCTTTCAATTCGTATTTGCAAAACTCAATCTGGCTTTCAATGGAAATGCTGTCCTTTTTGTCTACCGATTGTCTTGCATAGATTGCGTCTATCCGATTATTCATATTGTCGCTCCTTTTCTTAAAAAAGAAACGGAGCTGCTGACAGTCTTATTATACCGCCAACAGCCCCGTAAATCAATGATGTGGCTGGAAAAACTTACGCCCCGGCTTCCTCTTTCTGCCGCTTGTCGGCGTACTTGCGGAACACCTCATAAAGCTGCTGTTCCAGTTCCCGGCGTTTGGCCGCTTCCTGCTCCGGTGTAAATACCGGGGAGAGATTTTCCAGCGTGATTTCCTTTCCTTGAAAAGTCACGATTTCTGTTTCCTTTTTGTATCTGATATTCGTTATAAAATCACCTTTCCTTTCCATAGTTCGGTTGCCGCTTCAACTCTGCCAGCACTTCCGGCGGGATACGGTCAACCAGCCGTTGAATGTTGTGTAACTCGCTTTCCAGCTTTGCCCGTTCCATAACGCCTTTCATCTTGTCCTTTTCGCCGGCCTTTGCCCTTGCCTCCAGTTTTTCATTTTCTGCCAAGAGGTCATTTATCGTGACCTTGTATTTCTTCAACTGCCCGGAGAAGTTCTCCATCTGCGGAAACCACTTTTTGAGCATAGAGAGGGCTTCCTCTTTCTTCTTTCCGGCGTTAATTGGATTGATACCGTCCAGCGTGGCTTCAATCGCCCTCGCCTGTTTGGAGAGGGAAACCGCCTGTTTGAAAAGCCGGGTGGGGATATGCTTTCTTCCCGTTTTGCTTGCGCTCTCCCCACGCTCCAAGCTGGGGTACTTCTCCAACATATAGGCGTGAAAATCGTCCTGCCACTTTGTCAGATTGGCCCGGTTGCCTATGATTTCTTTGGCGCACAGGCGGTTGTCTTTCGTCAGCGGAACAAAGGTCAAATGCAGGTGGGGCGTTTTCTCGTCCATGTGTACTATCGCCGACACGATATTTTCCCGGCCTACCCGGTCAATGAGGAAGTCCGCCGCTCTTTTGAAAAACGCCTGTATTTCCTCCGGGGATTTCTTCTTGAAAAACTCCGGGCTGGCGGTTATCAGCGTATCGACAAAGCGTGTACTGTCTTTCCTCGTTCTGCACCCAGACTGTTCAATGCGGCTCTGAATGAAATGGTAGTAGCGCCCCTCCGGCTTGACGATATGGAAATTGTACTTGCTCCGGCTGGTGTCAATGTCCGGGTTGCTGGCGTACTGCTCCTTTTTCCGTTCGTGGTGGGCTTCCAGCGGTCTTGCCGGGTTGCCCTTGTGTTTCTCAAATCGCAAAATTGCGTGTTGCGCCATTGAACTCCTTTCCCCATTCCATTCCTTTCCGGCGGGTTTTCCCGCCGAAAATATCTCTGATAGGATTGGAATGGAATCGATATAAATAGATGGTTTTAATCTCTGTATTTCTATATATCGTCCGGTTTCCGTACTCCAAGAGGATTGATTTTCGTACATGTAGGGTACGGTTTTCATCCCTCCGGCGTACCGCAGCCGGACTTCTTGAAGTCGGTGTTTGGAACCGCTTCATAGGATTTTGGGTAAATGCGGTTGGGTTTTCCACAGCCCTGTTTCTGTATTTCCACCAGCCCCGCATACTGCAACTCCCGCAGGGTATTCACCGCCTTCTGCCGCCCACAGTGGAGCAGGGCGACCACCTCGCAGATGGGGTAATACAGGTAAATCCGCCCATATTCGTCCGCCCACCCGTTTTTCCGGGATAACTCCGCCCGCCGCAGGATAAAGGCGTACAGCACCTTCGCTTCGTTGGACAGGGGCTTGAATGATGGGGCTTCAAAAAGGAAATTGGGGAGCCGGGTGAAGCTGATGACTTTCTCCGGCTGGTGAATGTAAATCGTGTTTGTCATAGCGTGTTTTGTGGACGGTTAGAAGCCCGTTTTCCGGGGTGGGCGATAAAACATACCGCCCGCCCCGGTTTTGGGCTTGCGGAGCCTTGCAAATCAAGGCTTTTCCCCGCCTTAACTGTCCACAGCAGACCTCCTTTTCCGTTCACTTTCTGTTTTCTGCCGCCTGTGTACTCTGGCGGCGCAGTTCGGGCAGTATTTGCCCCGGTTGGATTTTGGCACATAGGGCTTTCCGCAGACCGAGCAGCGTTTCAAAGCACAGTCACGGTAAATCTCCGCTTCCAGCGTCCTATCCAGCGGCAAGACCGCCCAGCGGAACCACTTGCAGCAGACGGAGAATGTAATCATCTGCGGACAGGTGCAGGTGTCGCCATCGTCCAGCGCAAAGCAGTTTCCACCACCACAGTTGCAGCACTCCCGGCGGATCAGGCTGCTGGCCCGCTTCCTCTGCGCCGGGGTCATGCGGTAGGGGAAGCTGTCCGGCCTGTGTTCCAGCGGTGGCAAATGTTGATAGGGTCTTTCTTTCATGCACTCCCTCCGTTGTTCTTCTTGCTGCCGTTTTCCCCGAAAAGGCTTCCTGCCCCATTCCTGCGGCGTGTTCCGGCGTTGGTACGCTCACCCTCTCTGGTCACGGTGTCCAGAAGCGGGGTCACAGCACACTTCCCCAGCCGGGGTATTCCTTTTCAGACGGTCATTTAGTTTTCAAGAGGCTTGTCCATCGATGAACTATCTCAAGTGTATACTTTTTTGATTGCCTGTGCCGTATATCCAAGAGGTAGGAAATCAGCCCGGAAAACTCGCTATTTCCACGCTCTCGGAATTGTGGTATAATGGGAAAATACAGAACAGTAAATTGAAAGTTGACGCCGATGAAAATAAATGAAAAGAGAGAACATCTATGCTCAATGCAGGAAGCAGGATAGTAAATAATTGGATATATCCTATTGACAACGGCTATGTACTGATTGATACAGGGTATGAAAGAGGATTTGCACATTTCAAAAAGCAACTGGCAAAGATGCAAATAGCCCCTCAACAGATACGATATATTTTTCTGACACACGCTCACGATGACCATGCAGGCTATTTGAATGAAATACTCTCGGAATGCTCTGACATTCAAATCGTTATGAGTGACAAGGCGTTAGAAAGATTATATAAAGGGCAAAACTCTTTTCATGGCGGTTGCACAACCAAGATTGCCTTGCTCTTTTGTTTCTTAATGAAATTTGTTGGCAAGGGCAAGCATCTGTTTCCTCCAATAACGCAAGAATATTCATGTAGATGTATTCAAGTGACCGAACAAAACCGTAAGCAAGTGGAACTTTTATTGCAAGGAAAAATCATTGATACTCCCGGTCACACCGCCGATTCCATATCTCTTTTAACTAATGACGGTTCTCTATTCTGCGGCGACGCTGCTATGAACGGATTGCCAAGTTTACACAGAATAACTATTTGGGCGGAGGATAAAACGGATTTCCTAAAATCTTGGGAAACAATCATCGCACTTAGACCAAATCTAATATATCCGGGACATGGCAAGCCGTTTGGATATGACGACCTTAAAATAAATCTAAAGCGGGCAAAAAATATGGAATTATTACCGATTCACTAACTTCCGATTTATCGAACAGACAAGGAGGGCGAGAAAATGTCTTTATCCATTCAAGAACGCTTGAAAGACCTGCGTGTGCAGCGTGGCTTGACGCTGGAACAGCTTGCAGAGCAGACGAACCTCTCCAAGTCTGCGTTGGGCAGTTATGAAGCGGACGATTTTAAGGACATCAGCCACTATGCTCTTATCAAGCTGGCGAAGTTTTACGGCGTGACCACCGACTATCTGCTGGGGCTGTCTGAAATGAAGCGTCACCCAAACGCTGATCTTGCAGACCTGCGTTTGAGTGACGGAATGATTGACCTGCTGAAAAGCGGGCAGGTGGACAATGCTCTGCTGTGCGAATTGGCGGCGCACCCGGATTTTATCAAGCTGATGGCCGACCTTGAAATCTATGTGAACGGAACGGCGGTGAAGCAGGTACAGAGCGCAAACGCCATTGTGGACGCTATGAGCGCAATGATTATGAAACAGCACAATCCCGGCTTGACCGACCCGCAGTTAAGACAGCTTATCGCTGCCCATATTGATGATGACAGCTTTTGCCGTTACATAATCCAGCAGGACATAGACGAGATAGCCGCCGGCCTGCGGGAAGCCCACAGGGAGGATTTTTTCAGCGTCCCGGAGGATAACCCGCTGAAAGGATTATTGGAAGCCGCTACCGAAATTACCAACCCAGACAGTGACCCGGAGCAAGCGTCTTTGGCGTTTATCTGCAAACGGCTGCGGCTGAACTTTAAGAAGCTGTCCGGGGAAGAAAAGAAGTGGCTGAAAAAGATTGCACAGAAGTCGGACTTGCTGAAAAAACCAACCCCACAGCGGGGACGGAAGTAAGAAAATAAAAAATCGCATTTTGTAGGAGGTATATTATGTCATTGGAAAAAGTTTATGATTATTTCCATAATTATGATAAGCAGACTTATCAGGTTGTAGCTTGTATGGGAAATGAGCCATCGGAGCAGGATATAAAGGATTTTGAAAATCAGTATGGGATAAATCTTCCTGCTGATTTTAGAGAGTTCACTATGTCCCCATTAGGTGGGCTTTATATGGAGGTTCGAGAAGAAATATGGCCACAAGCGAAACAATATGACATAGGCCCATTTTGGTCGTTCTGTCGAGGAATTATAGTCTATGGAATTGCCAATGGAATACCCGATTTTTTGGATATTCGTGAAAAAACGAAAGAACTACACGATGAAGGTTTTACTGATTTTATCCCATTCTTGTCCATTATAGGGAATGGTGATGAAATATTTTGTTTTGACAAGAATAATAACATAGTCCTTCTTGACTACTACACAACAGGAGAAGCTACACCGATTGAGGGGACTTTTTCAGATTGCTTGATGAACCAAATTGCGGAGTTAGAAGAACGGAAAAACAAGAAAATCCGGGGAGAGGATAAAATCAACTAATTCTGATTTGCGAGGAGAATTGTGACTATGATAGAGTTGAATACATTCAAAAAAATATTGGAAGAAAATGAAGAACGCTTGCCATTACTAACGCTTGATGAATTTTTCGATGGAAACACAGAGGAGGATTCCATTGCTCCGAACCAATGGGAATTTGGCCGTCCAACGCTTTCTGAAATACGAAATATGCTACAAAAGATTGAGTTAATGCCTGACATAGCATGGGTGCGTGTTGCTCTCCACGATGATACAGAAATCGTAGAAAACAATGGGAAAGAAGAATTAGTTCTTGCAGGAGATACAATCGTGATTTGCACAACCATTTTGCCTGCGGAACTAGAAAAATTAGTAAATTGCGAATGGCTATGCTCTGATGGAGTAATTACAATAGAGGCATTTGAATTAAATACTTATTCGTGCGTACCACCAATTCCAGATAACTTCGATTGTTTGGAAATCGTGTGGGACTAATCTAAAACTTTCAGTTTATCGGGGGAGATAGCAAAGGCAGCCGAGCCAGTCAACGGTCAAGATGAACGGCGCACAAATGCGCCGCCGTTGACAGCCCCGCCTGCCTTTGCTGATGGGCAATCAAGGCGGGAAAGCCCTAAAATGGCTTCCCGCCCATTTCAATTTTGAGAAAAGAACGACCACTAAAATAAATGAGTGTGGCCACACATATAGTCACGGTGTCTAACGGTTTGGGACATTTTGTCCCATAGGCTGAGGACGGTGGACGAGGGCTTTCATATACGCCCTGTCTGCTGCTGAAACCAGCCCTTTGTTTCCGGCTTCCCAGCCCCAAACAAAGCCCTGTTTTCCTGCCGCTTCAAATGCCCTTGCCCTCCCCGGCGGCAACGGCATTTTCACGGCAACGCCGACAGAGCGTATAACACACTACACTTTGCTTCGCAAAGTCGTGTGCCAAATGGGGCGTTGCCCCCTTTGGATACCCCCACAACAAACAGGCGCTATGCCCCTTGCCGGGAGCATAGCGCCTGTTTGTTGTCAGCAGCCCGTTTCACGGTCTGCGTGTAGTTCCTTGTAAAATGACCTAAAAATGTATGAAAACTATGGTTATCATTACAATAGTAACCAGGAATCATTCATGATGAAATACGCAGGGCTGGAAATTCATTATAATCATCCTATATGGAATCAGGATATGGTGGTTAGATTATTTAACACTGTTTTTATCTGAAAAGGGATATTATTTTGCAGGGTATGATGATTGCCTTATAAATTTTGGGAATAGTTTTGAAACAATGCTTAATATGCTGGCATCTGGTGAAAGGGGCAGACTCCAAATGATGAGAGAATAAAAAAGAGAAAATCAAAACATGAAAATACTGTGTCTGAATGATGTCTATCGTGAAATCCGAGAAGATTTTGCGCCAGAAGAGCAACAGGAAAATTATAATCTGTGCAAAGAAGTCTGTGATGACTTGTTAGATAAAAAAATATATCCCTTTTCGGAATTGTGTATCCATAGAAAACTGGCTTATAATTATACATTGCAGACATTAGTCGTATATTATATAATCAAGTATATAAATCAGAATTTGTAGAGCATAAAGGAAAAATTCAACGAGGACCATTTATGGGAAAAGTATATTTGATATGTGGAAAAATTTGTAGTGGTAAATCGTATTATGCAAAATCACTCAAAGAGAAGTACAATGCAGTCATTCTATCAACAGATGAGGCGACATATGATTTGATCAATAATGAGCAAGGTGAATTTTATAATATATTTGCTCAGCGTGTTAATAATTTTCTAAAAAAGAAAGCCGCAGAAATCTGTAAAGCAGGTGCCAATGCTATATTGGATTGGGGATTTTGGACAAAAGAAAACAGAATCGATATTTCAGCATATTTTAAATCATGTGATATAAGCTATGAATGGCATTATATTGATGTTGATGATGATACATGGAATCGTAATATAGAAGAGCGCAATAAAAGAATCGAAGAAGGAAATGGCGGTTCAGATTTTTATGTGGATGAGGGTTTGCTAAATAAGTTGCTTTCAATGTTTGAAAAGCCTGATAAAGATGAGATAAATGTCTGGTATGAATTGCATCGCTAACTTCCAGTTGTGCGCCCAGCAAAGGGCAATTAACCTAACAGGTGCAAATCCTGTCTGCGAAGGTCTAGCCAACCAGCAGTAGCGAGTCTTGCGTGGCAGTCAGTAATGGCTGGTGCGAAGCGTAGACAGCGAGCAAGCAGGGCTGCAATGCGATTGAGCCTCGAAATGTTGAAGTTCAGAGGGCTGACGTCTTAACTGGTGCGGAAAGCAATATCGGGCAGTTCGTATAAGGCGAGAACTGTCCGGCACTGCGGGGTCAAAGAGCCAGTCATGCTTGACATTGTGGTTAATTGTCAACTGGGGAGAGCCTGCTGCTTCTTGGAAACAAGTACGTTTTATCAACTAGAAGATGGAGATAAGCGGATGGGTGGCAGGCAGTCGGATAGTCTCATAGTACCATGGAAGCCGGGTAATGCCGGTGGAGGGAAGGGGGCTACATGGTAACAGTCTTTCTGAGGACACATCAACCGTGCACAGGAACGGAGGTATTGATGGGAACAAAATTAGAAAGGATAGCAGAAATATCGGCGACAACGCCGAAGCCAGAGTTCACTTCTCTGTACCATCTGATAAATGCTGAAATGCTCATGCAGTGCCATAAGGAACTGGATGGGAAGAAGGCAGCAGGGATTGACAGGGTGACAAAAGCAGAGTATGAAGAACACCTGGAAGAGAACATCACAAATCTGGTGGAGCGGTTAAAGAACAAGGCATACAAGCCACTGCCGTCGCTAAGGGTGTATATACCGAAAAGCAATGGGAAGATGAGGCCGCTGGGGATTGCCTCTTACGAGGACAAGATTGTGCAGCTTGCGGTAAAGAAAATACTGGAAGCGATTTATGAACCGAGATTCCTTAACTGTATGTATGGGTTCAGACCAAACAGAGGATGCCATGATGCGATAAAGGAAGTCCACCGTCAATTACAGAACGAATGGATTAACTATGTGGTGGACGCAGACATCAGGGGATTCTTTGACCACATGAGCCATGAATGGCTTATGAAGTTTCTGGGGCTGTATATTAAGGACAGAAATCTTCTGTGGCTGATAAACAAATATCTGAAAGCCGGAGTGGTAGCAGAAGGTGTCTATGAAGCAGGCGAGGAAGGTTCAACGCAGGGAAATATCATCAGCCCGATTCTGGCAAATATCTATATGCACAATGTATTAACGCTGTGGTACAAATTTGTAGTACTGAAAGAGACAGAAGGGAAGTGCTTTCTGGCGGTGTATGCAGATGATTTTATTGCGGGATTCCAGCACAAGTCAGACGCAGAGAGATATTATACCGCACTGAAGGAAAGGCTGGGGAAATTCAATCTTGAGCTGGAGGAGAGTAAGAGCCGACTGATAGAGTTTGGAAGGTACGCGGAGAGCAACAGCAGACGCAGATATGGAAAGAAGCCGGAGACACTTGATTTTCTGGGTTTTACTTTCTACTGTGGGAAAGGCAGGAAGAGGGGAAATTTCTGTGTGAAGCTGAAAACAAGCAGAAAGAAATATGCACAGAAACTAAAAGGCATGAAGGAATGGCTGTATGCCAATAACGACCTGCCTGTGAAGGAACTGATAGAAAAGCTGAATAAGAAGCTGGTAGGGCACTATAGGTATTATGGTGTCTCCTATAATGGCAAGAAGCTGGGCTCTTTTCTGCATTTCACCCAAAGATATCTGTGTAAAGCACTGAACAGGCGAAGCCAGAAGAAAAGCTATACATGGGATGGGTTTGCCGATATGCTAAAAGTTTATCCCTTAGCAAAACCAAAGATTTATGTGAGGTTATTCTAAAAGTGAATGTTACTATGAGGAGCCGTGTGCGTGAAAGGCGCACGCACGGATCTGTGAGAGGCTTGCGGCGTGAGCCGCTTGTCTACTCGACTAAAGGATAGCCAGATAAGTATAAATCCGGTATCATATGTAAAAATATGCATTTTATCACCAATGTTATGCAGTGGAAACACTTTTTCAAAAAGGGAGAAAAATATTAGCACAAGGAAGAAAGGGATTAGCGCAAATATAGAATTGCTAAATCGGCATTTACCTGATATAATGTTTGCACAAAAGAGACCTGCAGATGCATGAAATTCGGGGATGCGAAAGATGCCGAGGGATACCTGACAGAACGTCGTGCAGGTGTAAATCCTGGCGCGGGAGAGGCGATATCGGTTTGAAAAAGGCGGATAAGCAAAAGGAAAGTGAATCAGATAGAATGGAAAAAGATTACGAAAGCCTGCTTCGGCGCATGGTCAAAAAGAGCGAGGAGATTTTCGGAGACAATCTGACAGGAATCTATCTCCACGGCTCCGCGGCCATGGGTTGCTTTCAGGCGCAGAAAAGCGACCTGGATTTGATTTTTGTGGTGGAGCGGGACGTTACGGATGCCGTGAAGCTGGATTTTCTGCGGCATGTGGCGGAATGGAACGGGGAGGCCCCGGCAAAGGGGATTGAGCTCAGCATTGTGAAAAGGCAGTTCTGCAATCCCTTTGTCTATCCCACTCCTTTTGATATCCACTTCTCTCAGGCCCATCTGCAGTGGTATCAGGAGAATCCCCGGGATTATGTGGACAGGATGAAAGGCGTGGACAGGGATCTGGCCGCGCATTTTACGATTATAGGCAGATATGGGATTGTGCTGTATGGAAAGCCTGTGTCTGAGGTCTTCGGCCCGGTTCCACGGGAGGACTATATAGACAGCATCGTGGCCGACATTGAAAACGCCAGAGAGGACATCCTGGAGGATCCTGTGTACGTCATTTTGAACCTTTGCAGGGTGCTGGCTTATCTGAGGGGAGGGAAAGGCGATGGGGAATCGTCATCCGCGGAGCAGATTGTCCTCTCGAAAAAGGGAGGCGGCGAATGGGGGCTGGAATTTCTGCCGGAAAGATTCAGAGGGCTGATAGAGACGGCGCTTTCGTGCTATAGAGACGGTACAGAGATGGCGGCGCAGGCAGCAGAGGAAGAATGCTTCGCCGATTATGTGTTGACTGAAATACGGAAAATCCTGGGAGAAAGGGCAGAGGGCATGAAGAAGATTTCGCTGGAGGAACTGCAGAGGGAGAGCCGGACGGATTCTTATCCGGAACAGTACCGCTATATCTGCGGCCGGATGGAAAGCGGAAGGATCATGCCGGTGAAAAGTTCTCCGCTGAACGGGAAGAAGCCCGCCCTCCATACGAGCTACTGGCTTGTGGAAGAGAAGCCGGATTACGGGGAGGAGACGGAGGAGCTGCAGTTTCGGACAGTGCCTGGGATTCGGACGGATTATTATCTGAAGCACCTGGATGTGTACCGGGAAGAGCGGAAGTGGGTGCGGCTTTTGAACCGCTTTTTCCTGGAGCAGAGGGGAGCGGGCGGGGAGGGGCCGGCCTGTGTCTCTTTGAACGAGAGGAGCTTTCAGATATGGGGGCGGGAGAAGTTTCTGCAGAGGGAGCAGGGGAGGAAGATTCTGGCCCACTGCGGAATCGGCATGGAGGAGCTGCGCGTCTATCAGACTACGGAGCCGCTGGCCTATTATTCCGGTACCCGGCGCGTGCCCCAGACGGTTTTGATTCTGGAGAATAAGGATACGTTCTATACCATGCGCAGATGGCTGATGGGTGGATTCGCCTTATCCGGCGAAGACGGCGGAAAAGAAGAAAGCGTGGATGCTGCCAGTTCCCCCGGAAAGATTTTCGGCAGGGAAATCGGAACGGTCATCTACGGCGCGGGAAAAGGCATCCTCCGCTCCTTTGAGGATTTTCAGTTCTGTGTGGAACCCCATATCAATCATCCGAACAATGAGATACTGTATTTCGGCGATTTGGATTATGAGGGCATCGGCATCTATGAGCGGCTGGCGGCTCTTTTTTCTATGGGGAAGGAAGAGACAGGGAATGGGAAGTCTGGCGATAACGGGGAAGAGATGCCGGAGGCTGTAGAAGAGCCGGCTGGCTGTGTGGGAGAGGAAGAAGCTTTTCCCGCGGCGCAGGCGGGAGAATGCAGCTGCCTGCATGAGATAAAGCCTTTCATCCAGGCCTACGAAAAAATGATAGAAAAAGCACGGGAATACGGAAGAGACTTTCTGCCGGAGATGAGCGAGAACCAGAACCACAGCCTTTCCGGCCTGTTCTTCCGGTATTTTTCTGAGGAGACGAAAGCGGCCATGAGGGAGCTTCTGGAGGCCGGGAAGTACATCCCCCAGGAGATTGTGACGATTACGGACTATTGAGGGGTCGGAACCAATGCAATATGAATTCTTAAAGCACTTCCCCAGGCGGATGAAGCATGTGGGAGCCTATGCGCTTCTGTTTGCGAACAGCAGCCAGAAGACTATCTGGAAGCAGTACGGTTTCCTGAAACTGGACGAGCAGTTCAACGTGATTTTCGCCGTGCTTCTGTATCTCATGGAGCAGTCCCTGAAGGAGGAGAACTGCACCATCGATGACATCGGCGCCTATCTGGACAGTCTGAACATGCGGTATTTTGAGAAAAACATGAGCTATGAGGACTGCAAGAATCTGGGGGATTTCATCATCAATGTGGTGCTTTCCAATGAGGGGAAGGCAATGTATTTTGAGGGATATGACTTCGGGCAGCGGGAATACCAGGCCATGAACGTGAGCTATGTGGCCAACAAGATCGTCTACCTGGATTCGGAGGTGCGCAGGACTTCCTATTATCTCACGGAGGACGGCTACAATCTGCTGCTGTCCACGCTGGAAATCGAGAGCAACCTGAAAATCACCATCCACGAGATGATTTTCAAGATGCATCTGGAGAAACAGAGCTACGACAAGGCAGTGGACGATATCAAAAATGTATTCAACCTGATGCGCATCCAGCTGCAGAGGATTGAGGAAGCCATGGGCCGGATTCGAAGGAACGCCCTGAATTATTCGGTGGCGGACTACGAGAATGTCTTGGAGACTAATTTGGACACTATCAGCGACACCAAGCAGAAATTCTTAAGCTACCGGGAACTGGTGAAGACCAGGGCCAGGGAGCTGGAGGAGATGAACCTGAACGTCCGGCGGCTGGATGAAAAGGAAGAGGAGAAGCTGCGGAATTTAGGCATCATCGAAAGCTATCTGAACCGGGCCATTGACGAGCATCAGAAGATTCTGAGCAGCCATTTTGATTTGAAATCCCTGTATACCAGGGAGCTGGAACAGCTGTCCCAGATGTCCTTTATCCGCAGATTTTCCCTGAGGAACGAGCTGTATGAGGAGATATTGGAGCGCCCGGAGGGGCTGTCCCGCATGGAGATTTTTCTGCGGCCGCTTTTCGGGAATGAGCCGGAGAAGATTTATAATCTGAAGAAATGCACAGAGCTGCAGCGTCCTCTCCGGAAGAAAGGGGAGGACGAGACGGAAGCGGTGATGGAGTTCGGGGACGAGGAGTGGATGCAGGAGGAAGAGCGGCTCAGGCAGCAGAGGTTGGCGGGGTATGAGGGCTGTCTTCTGTTCTTGCTGCAGAGGGCCATGGGGGCGGACACGGGGGAGGTCTCCCTGGAAGAAATCCGGCAGGGCCTGGATGCGGATGGGGAGGATTACGCCAGGCTGCTGCCCAGCGTACAGATTTTCAAGGAGGTCATGGTGGAGCTGCTGCGGGGCAGGGAGATTGACATCGAAGTCCTGCGGGAGGAGCGGAGGAACTTTATCGGGGAGTTCTCCAGCGGGTTCCAGCTCAATGAGATGCTGCTGAATCTGATTGAGGTGCACGGCCTGATGATACGGAAAGTTACGGTTTACCGGATAGAGGATGGCAAGGTGATTGCCTTTGAACATGTGCCGGATGATACGGGCAGGCAGAAGACTGTCTGCTGCTCTAATGTGCTGATTCGGGTGGCTGGTTGAGGGTGGGGGCAATGGATAAAATATATAAGGTCATTTTGGATGGCAGACAGTATGGCCTGTTGGAGAAAATGCTTTCTAGTGAAAGGGCGCATCAACTGGCACGGAACCAGTCCATCAATGGATATGAATTATTCTGGGATATGATAGAGTATATATGTTCGCCTGTTACGGATGGGTGGTGTACTTATGATGTGCTGTTGAATGAACTGGATGAGGAGCAGATAGGGTTGCTGAAGATTCTGACAGGGCAGGTATTCCCGAATGAGGAAGACTATTTTGTAAGGCAGATAGGAAAAGAATTTCATTGCAACAGGGATTTTTCCGTTCTGATTGAATTGCGGTTTTAGCATCGTGAAGTAATGAGGATTCTTTCGTGCCAGACGACAAAGGCCAGACTGGTCATAAAAGTGTTGGAAGCACAAGGCCTGATAAAAGCAATTCAGGGCAAAGGAAAGTACATCTTAAATGTAACTGGAGGAGCTGGAGAGGAATATGGCATATGAAATGGAAGACATCCGCACGGGGCAGGAGATTTTTTATTATCTGCTGGAGCACCATGAGATGAGCGAGGAGGCCCAGGAGCGGCTGTTCCGCAGCTATGCGGAGAATGAGCGGATACAGAATCTGGTGAAGTCCCAGGGGGATGCGGCGGAGTGCGACATAGAGCGGTATGGGGACGTGGTGTACCTGATTCCCAGGGAGGACAATGCCTTTCTGGGGTTTTCCAAGGCGCAGCTGAAGCAGATTCTGTGCAAGTCGGGCGGGACCGACAAGGATTACTATCTGTCCCAGTTCGTCATATTGACTTTGCTGGTGGAATTCTACGATGGACAGGGTGCCACCAGCAAGACAAGGGACTACATGCGCGTAGGCGAACTGCAGAACTGCATCTCCAGCCGCTTGCGGGAGGGCGCGGAGCGGGTCAGCGCAGAGATGGAAGAGGGTCAGGCTGCGGAAGAGAAACAGGCCTCGGAAGAGAAACAGGCCTCGAAAGGGAAACAGGCCTCGAAAGAGAAACAGATCTCGAAAGAGAAACAGGTCTCGAAAGAGAAACAGATCTCGAAAGAGAAACAGGCTGCGGAAGGGCAGCATGCTGTGGAAGAAAGGCTGGGAATCGCCTTTTCCAATATGGTCGAGGCATATGAAGCGCTGCGCTCGGACGAGAAAGGATCCCGGGCCAAGACCACGAAAGAGGGCTTCCTCTACAATATCCTGAATTTCCTCCAGAAACAGGGCCTGATCGAGTACGTGGAGGAGGACGAGATGATCAAGACCACGAAGAAGCTGGACCAGTTCATGGACTGGAATCTGCTGAACCAGAACCATTTCCAGCGGGTGCGCAGAGTCCTGGAAGGAGAGCATTCCATGGAGGGGGAGTCGGCGGGCTCATGAGGGAAACGGATGATTTTTAAAAGAGCTTATCCGACTGGAAAACAACATAAATTGACTTTTTGGGAATTGCTTGGACTGTTCGGCAAATCGCCGGAGGACTTCGATTTGAGCTTTGCGTGAATGCAGGGGATATGGAGGAACTATAAATTTGATTCCGGATTTAGGAACTGCCGGAAAATAATCTACGCATTTTGTTTAGAGTAAACCTGATAAAATCTGTAAATTTTGCAACAGGCTTGCGTAGGTTATTTGGAGGCATTTCCTTATGCCGCGACAGAGCGGCATGGAGGTTGATGTGAGCAAGATAAACGCAGTCCGTCTGATTAATTTGAATTATAACAACAACGCCATCCGCATCAGCGACGAGACCTTTCAGCTGCATGGGGAGAGCACCCTCCTGTCGCTGCGAAACGGCGGAGGAAAGTCCGTTCTGGTGCAGATGATGATGGCGCCTTTCGTCCACAGGCGGTACCAGAATGCCAAGGATCGTCCCTTTTCCAGCTATTTTACCACCAACAAGCCCACGTTCATCCTGGTGGAATGGAAGCTGGACCAGGGGGCGGGCTATGTGCTGACCGGGATGATGGTCCGCAGGAGCCAGGAGATTTTGGAGGAACGCATGGGAGAGGGACATTCCCAGGATGAACTGGAAATCATCAATTTCATATCGGAATACAGAACAAGATGCCAGCAGGACATCCATCATCTTCCCGTGGTGGAGAAGACGAAAAAGGATATCACGCTGAAAGGCTTTGCCGCCTGCAAACAGCTTTTCGAGACTTATAAGCGGGAGCGCAGCGTTCCTTTCTTTTACTATGACATGAACAATCCGGCCCAGGCCAAGCAGTATTTCAACAAGCTGGCGGAGTACCAGATTTATTATAAGGAATGGGAGACCATCATCAAGAAGGTCAATCTGAAGGAGTCCGGCCTGTCGGATCTGTTCGCCGACTGCCGGGACGAGAAAGGCCTGATGGAGAAATGGTTCCTGGATGCCGTGGAGAACAAGCTGAACCAGGACAAGAACCGGATGAAAGAATTCCAGGGCATTATGGAAAAATATACCGGCCAGTACAAGGACAACCGGTCGAAAATCCAGCGCAGGGACACCATCCGCGCTTTTGGCCAGGAGGCGGAGCGGGTGCGGGAGCATGCTTTCCACTATCAGGACGTGTCGGTGCAGCTTGCAGGCCAGAGAGCCCGCATAGGGGATTTCATCCGCAGGCTGCATGGCCTGGAGGGGCAGGAGCGGGAAAAGGCTGAGACGATGGAGCGTGAGATGGACCGGCTGGCTCAGGAACTGCATCGGCTGGAATACGAGAAGCTTTCCGGCGAGTATCACGAAATCGCCGACAGGGAACGGTTTGCCCGGAGCAATCTGGAGATGCTGCGGATGGAAGAAGAGGGACTGGAGCGCAGGAGGGACGAGATTTCCCACAGGCTTCATGTGCTGGCCTGCGGAAAGCAGCAGGGGGATGTAGAGGAAAGCAGGCAGGAACTTGGCAGGGAGCAGCAGCGCCTGGATTTTTTCCGGGAGAAGAAAGAGAATCTGGAGCCGGAGAGGATGGCCCTTGGCTGTGGGCTTCGGCTGTATTATGAAGCGCTGCAGGAGAAGAACGGGCAGGAAAAGGAGCAGTGCCTGGGAGCGGTTGAGACTTTGCGGCAGGAGAAGCAGGAGGGGCTCCGGAAACTGGAAGAACTGCGGGGGACGGAGAGCAGCCTGACGGAGGAAGCGGGCGCGCTGCAGGCCAGAATCCGGATGTTCGACCAGGTGGAGGACAGATTCAACCAGGAGTATATGGAAGCGGGGCGTTCCGGGGAGACGAGGCGTCCCATGGAAGAAAAGCATTCCATGGGGGCCTGGAGCCGGAATCTCCTGGGAGAGTACGAGGCCGGTGCGCTGGAAATCAGGCAGGCGGAGTACGAGAAAGAGCAAAGCGCCACAGAAGCCCGCAGGCGCAGCGCGAAAAAGGACATAGAGCAGTATCGGGAACGGATTAAGGGCTGCCGAAGATTGGTGGAGGACAAGCTGGCGGAGAAGAGCCGCCTGGAATCTGCCGGAAAAGAACTGAAAAGGCAGCTGTCGGAGTATGAAAGTGAACTGGCGGAGCGAAGCGTCATTCTGCGGTATGCAGGTCTGGGGCAGGAGGATGTGTTCGAATCGGAGAAGCTGCTTGCCGCAGTGCAGAGAAAGCTTTTGGACACAGACATGGCAAGACAGGGGCTGGAGAAAGAGACTGACGGGCTGGAGAAAGAGCATCGCAAGCTTTCCAGGGGACAGGTGCTGGAATTGTCAGAGGAATTCCGCGGGATGCTGGAGGAGACTGGAATCCATTTCGTATACGGAATGGAATGGCTGCGGAAGAACCAGCTTTCACCGGAGCGGAATAAGCAGCTGGTAGCCAGACAACCGTTCCTCCCCTATTCCCTGATTTTGTCAAGGCAGGAACTGGAGCGGCTGAGGAATCTTCCGGACCAGGTCTATACCTCTGCGCCGGTGCCTGTCCTGATTCGTGAAGAATTGGAGGGGCAGGGGGAAACCATAAGCGGGCCGGTGCAGTCTTTCGATTCACTGCACTTTTATGTATGGTTTAACGATAACCTGCTGGAAGAAGAGAAGCTGGCGGCCATGCTCTCGGAGCTGGATGCCCGCATCCGGAAGCTGCGCAAATCCATCGACATCCGCAAGGCGGAATACACGGAATATATCGGCCATCAGGAGAAGCTTAAGGGCCAGAAAGTCTCCAGGAGCGCCTATGAGACGTTAAAGGAGGATATTGCCGGACAGGAGAGAGCGCTTGCCGGTCTGGAACAGGAGGTTTTAGGAAAAAGAGAAGAACTGGAAACTCTGGAAACCAGCCAGGCCAGACGGGAACAGGAGACGGCTGAACTGGACAAGTCGCTTGCCTATCAGAGCAGGCGGCTGGAGGATTTTAGGAGATTTTGCCAAAGCTACAGGGAATACCGGGAGAACTGTCGTCTCCTGGAGAAGAACCAGCGGGAAAAGGAGCGGGTGCGAAACCTCCAGAAGCTGGAACAGGAGAAGAACGCCAGGCGGGAGCAGGAGCTGGAAACGGAGAAGAACCGCCTGGCTGCGCTGGAGCGGGAGGGCGAGGTCTGTGGGGAGCGGTTGGTAAGATATCAGCAGTATCCGCTCCCGAAGCAGACGAAAGATTCATCCAGTGCCCGGTCTCCGGAAGAAAGCTTGATCGACGCCCAGTCCCGGGAAGAAAGTTCTGCTGCACAAATGACGGAAGACAGCCTGTCCGGCGCACAGCTCCCGAAAGAGAGTTTTTCTGTGGTGCAGCCCTTTACGCAGCAGCAGGCGAAAGAAGCCGAGAGCCGTTATGATATCATCACGAACGGCATCAGCGCGGAGCAAAAAGAACTGGAAGAGCGGGTCCGGGAAGCCCGGAAGCGGTACAGCAAGGCTTTGGAGGAACTGAAAGAGCTGGCGGGGAAGTTCTGCCTGAAAGAGACTGACTGGACATCGGTGCCTTACGATAAGAAAGAGGAGGCCCACCAGGAAATTCTGCTGGAAGACCAGAACCGGAAAATCGAAAAGCAGAACCGGCAGATTCATGAAGAGGAAATCAAATGCGCACTTTTGCGTCAGGAAAAAGACGGTAAAACGAAACAGATAAAGGAGCGCTGCCAGAAAGAGGAACCGGTTCCCAAGGAGGAGATCCGGACCGTCCGCTTTGAGGACGCCATCAAAAAGCTGGAATACGAACAGGAAGAAGCCCGGAAAGAGGAGAAGCTGATTCATAAGAGACTGCAGACTTTCGAGAGCAATCTGGCAGCCCTGGCGGAGTATGAGGAATTCGCCGCCGAGGAGCCTGCGGAATATCCTTCTGAGGGGCCAGGGGCCTACCGGCGCGGGGAATCGGCAGCAAACCATGGGTATCCTCCAGTGGTATGGGAATTTGAGTGGTCTGCCATCAGCGGCCCGGAGCTGACGAAGCAGAAAGGCATCCTGATCCGGGATTACAATGCCTATCAGGAGCAGCGCAGCGACACGAGAGCGGCTCTGGAGCGGGAGCTGAACCGGATGATACGGATGGAAATCTTCGCGGAGGATTTTTACCAAAAGCCCCTGGAAGCCATGCTGCAGCTGACAGAGGACGCGGAGCGGGTCATCCGGCAGCTGGAGACTACAATCGCTTCTTATGAGAACCTGATGGAGAAGCTCCAGGTGGACATTTCGCTGGTGGAGAAAGAAAAAGAGAAGATTACGGAGCTTCTGGGGGATTACCTGAAAGAAGTCCATGAAAATCTGTGCAAAATCGACCGGAATTCCACCATAACCGTGCGGGAGCGGCCTGTGAAGATGCTGAAAGTGGAGCCGCCGGACTGGGCAGAGAACGAAAATATGTTCGCCCTGCGGCTGCAGGATTATATCGACGATGTGACATCCAAGGGAATCGCGCTGCTGGAGGAGAACCAGAACTTACAGGAGTTCCTGGGCACCCGGATTACCACCAAAGGGCTTTACGACGCGGTGGTGGGAATCGGCAATGTGCAGATTCGGCTCTACAAGATAGAGGAGCAGCGGGAATATCCCATCACCTGGGCGGATGTGGCGAAGAATTCCGGCGGGGAGGGCTTCCTGTCGGCGTTCGTGATCCTGTCGGCGCTGCTTTACTATATGCGCAAGGACGACTCGGACATTTTCTCGGACAGGAATGAGGGAAAAGTCCTGCTGATGGACAATCCCTTTGCCCAGACCAACGCTTCCCATCTGCTGAAGCCCCTGATGGATATGGCGAAGAAAGCCAACACCCAGCTGATCTGCCTGTCAGGGCTGGGCGGGGAGTCCATCTACAACCGGTTCGACAATATCTATGTGCTGACATTGATCAGCGCGAACCTGCGAAACGACATGCAGTACCTGCGGGCGGAGCATATGCGGGGCTCGGAGGAGGAGACTGTGTTGGTGTCCCAGATTGAGGTGATGGAGCAGCAGGAGTTCGTGTTCTAAGAGGCGCGGCAGTGGGATACGCAGGCTGGCACAGGCTCCCGGCATTTGCGGAAGAAATCCGGGCAAAAGGAAAGGGCCTGGCCTGGGCAAAAGGGTTTGACAGGCTGCCGGGATGTGGCTGTAGCATATGATGCGGTGAAGTGATGCTTGCTGTCATAGGATTGGAGCAGGTGGAGTACAGGCTTTGCGTCGGAGAAGTTGTCTGTTTGCTGGTTTCAGGATATCATGTTGGCGCAGAAGGGCATTGTGCCGGAGCCTGGTTCCATATGCCCCGAAGTGACTTTATAACTTTTATGGCATACCAAAGGAAAAACGAAATAAAGAATATAAGTGATTTGATTACTGTCTGTCGGAGGAACGGAAATGCGGCATGAAATGACATATGAGGAAAAGTACCAGATGATGGTGGAGACCCCGGTGAACAAGCTGATCCCCAGGCTGGCTGTGCCCACGATTATCAGCATGCTGATAACCTCCATCTACAACATGGCGGACACCTTTTTCGTAAGCCAGCTGAGCACCAGCGCTTCCGGCGCCGTGGGGGTCAACTTCTCCCTGATGGCCATGATCCAGGCCATCGGCTTTACTTTAGGGATGGGAAGCGGGAACTATATGTCCCGGATGCTGGGTGAGAAGAAGGACGAAAAGGCCCAGAAGGCCTGCTCCACGGCAGTGTATACGGCATTTGTCTTCGGCCTGCTGCTGGCGGTCTTCGGTATCTGGAACATAGAGTCTCTGGTGCGTGTGTTGGGAGCGACGGAAACGATTGCACCTTTCGCAAAGGATTATGGGCGCTATATCCTGATTGCCGCGCCCTATATGACGGTGTCCTTTGTCTTCAACAACCACTTGCGTGCCCAGGGAAACGCGGCGCTGTCCATGATTGGCATCACCACCGGGGGCGTGCTGAATGTCATATTGGATCCTATCCTGATTTTCGGGTTCGAAATGGGAATCTCAGGCGCTGCCATTGCCACGATTGTCAGCCAGTTCGTCAGCTTCCTGATTCTGCTGGCCCTGGTGATTCGCTCCAGGAACGTATTGAAACCCCATCCGAAATACTTCACCATGAAGGGATGGGTGTTCAAAGAAATCCTGTCCGCGGGGATGCCTACTTTAGGGCGGCAGGGGCTGGCCAGCGTGGCTTCGGTGCTTCTGAACGTGGCTTCCTCCGGGTTCGGGGACGCGGCGGTGGCGGCCATGTCCATCGTCACCAGGATCATGATGTTCATCAATTCGGCCCTGATTGGCTTCGGACAGGGATTCCAGCCGGTGTGCGGCTTCAATTTCGGGGCGAAGCGGTACGGGCGGGTGCTGGAGGCCTATTATTTCTGCCTGAAAGTGGCATTTGTGTTCCTGACGGTCATGGCGGTGGTGATGTTCGCTGTGTCTAACCCCATCATGAGGATGTTCCGGCGGGAGGACGCGGAGGTGATCCGGATCGGGGCGCTGGCGCTGAAGATGCAGTGCGTGCTGCTGCCGGTGCAGTCCTTTACCATCATCGGGAACATGCTGACACAGTCCATCGGCTACAGCTTCCGGGCCACGCTGACGGCCATCGGGAAGCAGGGGCTGTTCTTCATCCCGGCCATATTGATTCTGCCGGGGATTTATGGCGTGCCGGGGCTGCAGCTGGCCCAGCCGGTGGCCGATCTGCTGACTTTTATCCTGACCCAGGCAATCGTAGTGATGGTTCTGAAAGAATTGAAGGAAATGGACAAGAATGGTAAGGAATCGCGGCAGGAGGGTTGAGACGGAACAGAGGAAACCCCAAAATGTAATAAATGATTTTACGGATATATGCAGAAGAATCCTGGGGGAGAACCTGGTGGGCGTTTATCTGCACGGCTCGGCGGCCATGGGATGCTTCCATCCGAAGCTGAGCGACCTGGATTTCATCGCGGTAGTAGAGGAAAGCGTCCCGGACGCGGCAAAGCTGGACTTCCTGGGGGAGCTGGTTCCCTTACATGCGCAGGCCCCGGCCAAGGGGATAGAGATGAGCATCGTCAGGAGGGAATTCTGTGAGCGCTTTGCCTATCCAACGCCTTTCGAACTGCACTTTTCCGCAATGCACCTGAACCGGCTCCTGAAAAATCCTCAGGCGTATGCAAAAGAGATGAAAGGCACAGACAAAGACCTGGCGGCGCATTTTACCGTTCTGAAAAAATGCGGAATCGTGCTTTGGGGAAAACGGATAGAGGCGGTATTCGGAGCGGTCCCGCCGGAGGCCTACACGGACAGCATCTGCGGCGACATTGAAAATGCCCCGGAGGAGATCGCGGAAAACCCCATGTACATGACGCTGAACCTGTGCAGGGTGCTCGCCTGGCTGCAGAAGGGAGCGATACTGTCCAAACGGGAGGGCGGAGAATGGGGGCTTGCCGCACTGCCGCAGGAATTCCGCGGCCTGCCAGCCCTTGCGCTGCGCTGCTATGAAGCCGGAGAGGAAATGAAGATAGAGCCGGAGGCCGGCAAGCGATTCGCGGCGTATATGAAAAAAGAAATTTTGCGGATTCGTTACGGCCGGGAGTGAAATTGCCAAAAAAGAAAACGGCAATTATTTCAGGAACTGATGGATTTGAAGAGATAGAGAAATGAAACTTTGCGGATTGGTGACAGCCGGGAGAGAATGCCGGAAAGGATAACGGCAATCCTCCCAGGAACCGATGGATATGAAGAGGGAGAAAAATGACAGAAAACGGTTTCAGGATGGTTTCTTGTAAGAGGGCATCCGATATTTCGTCCATAGTGGCACGTATGCTCCGCAGCCGGATTTCCAGAGAGATTGCCCCTGAGACATACGGATTCCTGGACACGAAGGAGCAGCTGGGCCGGCATGTGATTCTGCTGGGGCTGGGCGGCAGCTATTCCTATGGAACCGCCGGAGAGGGCAGCGACATCGACATCCGCGGGGTGTCCCTGAACAGAAAATCGGATTTGATCGGATTGACGGCACATGAGCAATATGAGGACGAAAATACGGACACCGTAATCTTCTCTTTCCGAAAGATGATAACCCTCCTCATGAGCTGCAATCCCAACACGCTGGAGCTCCTGGGCCTGAACAGGGAGCACTATCTGTACTTGAACGAGATGGGCCAGGGGCTTGTGGACAGGGCGGAGCTCTTTTTGTCCAAACGGGCGATTCGCTCCTTTGGCGGGTACGCGGACGCGCAGCTTAGGCGGCTCCAGAACGCGCTGGCCAGAGACGCCTGTCCACAGAGCGAGAGGGAGGAGCATATTTTCCGCTCCGTGCGGAACGCCATGTATGATTTGGAGCAGCGCTACGGAAAGTTTGAAAACGGCTTTTTGAATCTTTATATCGACAAGGCCGTCAACCCGGAGCTTGAGACAGAGATTTTCATGGATGCAGAACTAAAGCATTATCCTTTACGGGACTACAAAAATCTGTGGAACGAAATGCATAATATTGTAAAAGACTACGACAAAATCGGGAAGCGCAACCGGAAAAAGGACGACAACCACTTGAACAAACATGCCATGCACCTGGTGCGGCTTCTGATTATGGCCGTGGACATCGTAGGAAAAGGAGAAATCCGCACCTACCGCAGCCAGGAGCATGAGCTGCTCATGAGCATCCGTAAGGGAGAGTATCAAAAGGAAGACGGCACGTTCCGTGAGGAATTCTACGAAATTGTCAGCGACTATGAGAGACAGCTGGACGAGGTGGCGCGGCACACGAAGCTGCCCGATGAGCCTGACATGGCGGCAATCCAGAGATACGTCATGGCCGTGAACGAGAGGGTGGTAAGGGATGAGATATAAGGAGTTCGAAGGCCCCATAGAGGAGCTGGTACGGCAGAAGCTGGCAGAGATAGAGGAAAAGGAACAGGTAAAGATACTGCATGCCGTGGAGTCCGGCAGCCGCGCCTGGGGGCTGGCCTCCCCGGACAGCGATTACGACGTGAGGTTCATATATATGCGGCCCATGGAATATTATCTGGGCCTGAATCCCAGGAAGGATTTCATCGACTGGGAGCTGGATGAGACACTGGACATCAACGGATGGGATCTGTCCAAAGTCCTGCAGCATTTCCATAAGTCCAACGCCGTGATGTACGAGTGGGCGGGCTCCCCGGTGGTATACGCCACCACGCCGGAGTGGGACAGGGTCAGGGAGACGGCCCTCCCTTATTTTTCCTGCAAAGCGGCCATGTACCACTATTACGGCACGGCCAACAAGAACTACCTGGAGCACCTGACGGCGGACGCGGTCAAGTACAAGAAGTACTTCTATGTACTCCGCCCCCTGCTGGCCTGCAGATGGATTGACGCCAAAGCCTGCCCGCCGCCGGTACTGTTCCGGGAGCTGGCTGAGGAGATGCTGGATGAAGACATGAGACCCATCATTGCGGACCTGACGCGGAGAAAGATGCAGATGGCGGAGAGCGAGAAAGGCGAAAGGGTGGAGCCGGTCAATGCCTATATTGCGGAGCAGCTTGCCTGCTTTAAGCAAAAGACCGATTCCATGGAGGACGACAGGAAGGCGGACTGGCAGGATCTGAACAGGCTGTTCCTGGAGCTGGTATCTTCACCGGCATGCAGACAGTGAAAGGGTCGGTGGGCTGCAGTGATTTTGAACTGAACTGTTACTACATCATGTTCCGGAAGAAGCTGATGTATTGATAAATTCCCCCTGACAATCCCGTCACTTCTGAAGATACTGGCAGTGGAGATCCGCACTGCTCCCTGGAAAGGGCCTGCAAGGCAGGCCGCAAGACTCAGGCAGCGTATCATCAGGCGAAAGCCCTATGCAGAGAACCGCAACAGCCCAGGCAGCCACATATCAGGGAACAATCCGTACCGTAATTGAATAGCGACTAAAAACAGGGTGTAAAGGCTTTGGCGGGTTGCCAGGCCCTTACACCCTGTTGATTCTCCACATCCTGCTTCAAAACGAAGAAGGTGGATCAGTACCTTACAGTGCATGTCAGCATTGATAATGACTATTTGGGTCAATGGAAGGACGGTCTGGCCGGGGAGGAGTATGACGTGGACAAAACTCTGCTGCGGAGCGGCTTCGGGGATAAATTCCAGTGGAACAAACTGCCGGAGGGCTGTGAATATGAACTGGCAGAGAACCAGGAGCTTTGCATCATCACGCAGTTAGGGAAAACGGACTACGCGTCCGGAACCTATACCCTGTACGCGGAAAGCTTTTGCTATGAAGCGCCGGCGGTAGAAAACGAAGGGGAGCCTTCCCGGGGGGTGGTGATTCCGGACGAGGATGTTCAGAACGGCTTCTACAGGACATCCATCGAAATCGTGCGCAACGGGGACTATGGGTTTGCGCTGAGCGGAGCGCTGGACAAGACGGAAGAACAGGTTCATTTTGATCAGTATGATATCTACGTGTCGCCTTTGACAGTATATCTGACCATGGAAGGAACTTATCAGGGAGAGATATCTTCGATATGGGGAATGCACAGAAGCCATGTCATCACAATCGGCTTCGCGGACGGCACCCAGATCCAGGCTACCGTGCTGTTAAGCGGGATGGGATACGGTGACGGCGAGATTGACGTGGACATGAGAGCTTCTTTCGGCACCGCCATTGACCCGGATTCCATCGTCAAAGTCATGCTGGACGATATAGTGCTCATGGGCGAGTGACATGCGGATGGCGAGCGGATAAGCCGCAGCAAATAGTTGAACCGGACTGGAAAATATGTTACTATCTCCTTGGGCTGAGAAATCGGCCTGGGGATTTTTTGCGGGAAAATGTGCAGTGGAAATCAAAGGAAGCGCCAGCCGGATAATCGGGATTAATGCCTGCCCCGATTCCTGCGCCAACGGGAAGAATACAGGCAAGGATTTTCCCGCGTCTCCCCCAAAATCTACTATACAAAATAAAAATAAGTGATATAATAGAATCCAATGACAGGATTCTATTATCATGTATAATAGACGCTAGGAAAAAACAAGCATCAAAAGCCCCGGCGTTCCCAGAGGGCTTTCGATAAACCGGGAGGAAGAACACATGAAACCATACGGCGTAAACGAACTGAGAAGAATGTACCTGGATTTCTTCGAGAGCAAAGAACATCTGAAAATGAAGAGCTTTTCCCTGGTGCCCCACAACGACAACAGCCTGCTGATCATCAATTCCGGCATGGCTCCCCTGAAGCCCTACTTCACGGGCCAGGAAATCCCCCCCAGGCGCAGGGTCACCACCTGCCAGAAGTGCGTCCGCACCGGCGACATCGAGAACGTGGGCAAGACAGCCCGCCATCTGACCTTCTTCGAGATGCTGGGCAACTTCTCCTTCGGCGACTACTTCAAGCATGAGGCAATCCGCTGGAGCTGGGAGTTCCTGACAGAAGTGGTGGGCATGGATTCGGAGCGGCTCTACCCTTCCATCTACTGCGAGGACGAGGAAGCCTTCGAAATCTGGACAAAAGAAATCGGCGTGCCCGGGGAGAAGATTACCCGCTTCTACCGGGACGAGAACGGAAAATGCGACAATTTCTGGGAGCACGGCGCAGGCCCCTGCGGCCCCTGTTCCGAAATCTACTACGACAGGGGAATCAAATACGGCTGCGGCAAGCCGGACTGCAAGGTGGGCTGCGAGTGCGACCGCTTCATGGAAGTGTGGAACAACGTGTTCACCCAGTTCGACAACGACGGGCATGGCAACTACACGGAACTGGCCCAGAAGAACATCGATACCGGCATGGGCCTGGAGCGTCTGGCGGTGGTGGTGCAGGACGTGGACACTGTGTTCGACGTGGACACCATGAAGGCCATCCGGGACAAAATCTGTCAGATTGCCGGGACAGAGTACGAGGCGGACGAGGTAAAGGACGTGTCTATCCGCCTGATAACAGACCACATCCGTTCCACCACCTTCATGATCAGCGACGGCATCCTTCCCTCCAACGAAGGCCGGGGCTATGTGCTGCGCCGCCTGATCCGCCGTGCGGCAAGGCATGGGAGGCTTCTGGGCATCCGGGACAAGTTCATGGCACATTTAAGCGAGACCGTGATCGATGAGAGCAAGGACGGCTACCCTGAGCTGGAGGAGAAGCGGGCCTTCATCCTGAACGTGCTCACCCAGGAGGAGGACAAGTTCGACAAGACCATTGACCAGGGCCTGAGCATCCTGGCCCAGATGGAAGAGGAGATGAAAGCCCGGGGAACCACGGAGCTTTCCGGGGAGAACGCTTTCAAGCTGTACGATACCTTCGGATTCCCCACGGATCTGACCCAGGAGATCCTGGCGGAGAAGGGCTTCACCATTGACGAGGCGGGCTTTGGCGTGTGCATGCAGCACCAGAGGGACACGGCCAGAAAAGCCCGGAAGACCACCAATTACATGGGGGCGGACGTGACGGTATACGAATCCATCGATGCGTCGATCACTACCCGGTTCGTAGGCTACGACAGGCTCCGGCACAATTCAAAGATTACCGTGCTGACCACGGAGAGCGAGCTGGTGGAGGCTCTGACTGACGGCCAGGCAGGCACTGTCATCGTGGAGGAGACGCCTTTCTACGCCACCATGGGCGGCCAGAATGCTGACACGGGTGTCATTTCTACGGCAGACGGCAGTTTTGAGGTGAAAGATACTGTAAAACTGCTGGGCGGCAAGGTAGGACATATCGGCATGGTCACCAAGGGAATGATTAAGGTGGGAGATAAGGCAACGCTGACCGTGGATGCGGACAAGCGCGGCGATACCTGCAAGAACCACAGCGCCACCCATCTGCTGCACAAAGCCCTGCGGGAAGTGCTGGGCACCCATGTAGAGCAGTCCGGCTCCTATGTGGACGGCGAACGGCTGCGCTTCGATTTCAGCCATTTCGCCGCCATGACCAGAGAGGAACTGGACAAGGTAGAAAAAATCGTAAATGAGCAGATTGCGGCAAACCTGCCTGTAGTGACGGAGATCATGGGTATCGAAGAGGCCAGAAAGACAGGAGCCATGGCGCTGTTCGGCGAGAAGTACGGAGAGGAAGTCCGCGTAGTGAAGATGGGCGATTTCTCCGTGGAACTCTGCGGCGGCACCCATGTGGCGAATACGGCTTCCATCGCCGCTTTCAAGATTCTCTCCGAGAACGGCATCGCCGCCGGTGTCCGCAGGATTGAGGCCCTGACGGGGAACGGTGTGTTCGCGTATTATAAAGAACTGGAGCAGACCATCGAGGAGGCCGCCAAGGCGCTGAGGGCCACACCTGCCAATCTGGTGGAGAAATGCGGGCATGTGATGGCACAGGTGAAAGAACTTTCCTCCGAACTGGAATCCCTGAAAGCCAAGGCTGCCAAGGAGGCCCTTGGGGACGTGATGGATAATGTGGCGGAAGTAAAGGGCGTGAAGCTTCTTGCCGCCAGTGTGGATAATGTGGACATGAACGGGTTGCGCGATTTGGGCGATCAGCTTAAGGGCAAACTGGGAGAGGGCGTCATCGTCCTGCTGTCAAATGCGAACGGCAAGGTGAACATGATTGCCATGGCCACGGAGGCCGCTCTTGCCAAGGGCGCCCATGCGGGGAACCTGATCAAAGGCATCGCGCCAAAGGTAGGCGGCGGTGGCGGCGGACGGCCGAACATGGCCCAGGCCGGCGGCAAGAATCCGGCGGGCATTCCCGATTGTATCGCGGAAGCCGCGAAAGTGCTGGAGAGTCAGATTGGGTAAGTGTATGATAATCTGTACATTGTATTGAAAAAAGAAGCTGCCATACCATTGACAGAATCATGAATGGTATGGCAGCTTCATATTTTGCGCTTCATGTTATTCCTTAATTTCGTCTTTGAGAGAAATATACTTTTTCTTCAATCCGGCATATGTTTCGTGGCATTTTCTTCCTTTGCCAAGAACATATCCTGAAAATTCTGTATCAAAAAGTGATTATTTTTTCGCGATTGGGCATAATGAGGGTACGGAAATAAACTTTTTATCGGAATTGTTAGTATAGATTGCAGAAAAATGCAAAAGAGAGGTGTCAAAATGAAAAGAAAAACAGAGAAAAGAGTAGCAATAGCACTGATGACGGCACTGATTTTCGTATTTGTGCCCATCATCAGACAGGACACAAAGGCTAAAGCGGCAAACGGCAGCCAGGTGATTGCAGCCAGCGAATCCGTTGGGGATACTACAGCGGACTGGCTGGTGATGGTAGAGCGGCTGGACCAGGCAATCCGGAACGGCACAGGACAGAATGTGAGCTTCCTGACAGGAAATCATTTCGAGATTCCCACGGACATTCTGGGCAGGCTGGCCGGAAAGAACGCCACTCTGGCGCTGCACACCAGCAACGGCGTTACTTTCAGCATAAGCGGCAGAGATATATATGCCGCGGATGCTCCGGTTGTAGTGGACGTATCCTTTGAGTCTGTCATTCCCGATGAAGTGAAGCGGCAGATTCCGGGACAGAATATCCTCAAAGAATTCTCCATGGAGCAGAAAGACGCGTATCCCTGCTGCCTGAACGTGCATCTGGGACTTGGGGAGGAATACGCCGGAAAACATGCCGTCCTGTACTCCTGCGACGAGTCGGCCGGCCTCCTGAGGCAGGAGGGAATCTTCCGGATCAATGAACTGGGCCATGCCATGTTCGGCCTGGAGCGGGGGGATGAATATATGGTGGCGGTCTACAGGGGCTATACAGTGGCGGAGGGGGATACCCTTTCCCATGTAGCGGCCAGGAACGGCGTCAGCCTCCAGGCCTTGATGGCCGTCAACCTCCAAATCAAAAATGCGGATCAGATTCAGATTGGCCAGCTGGTTAATCTTCCGAATTGAATAAAACGAAGCGTCGAGAACGAAAATCCGACTAAAATCATCCGGTTTCAGATTTGGGAAAGCGGATGATTTTATTTTGAGGTATTTGTGCAAAAAAATTTAGCAAAAAATGCAATTCGTCCTATGCGAGTTGCTTTTTTTATGTTATACTGTTTAGGACAATAATCATGGGGGTATTTGCGGTTTTCCGATATACCCCGGTTAAGTCGTTAGTATTTATCTAATTATAAATGGAGGACTGAGAGCATGAGTACTACTTCAAAAGCGAGCCAAAGAATAACAGCTTTGCTCGATGACAACAGTTTCGTTGAAATCGGCGCACTTGTGACGGCAAGAGCCACTGATTTCAATATGAAACCCAACGAGACTCCTTCTGACGGTTGTATTACCGGCTATGGAGTGATCGGCGGGAAGCCTGTGTATGTGTACAGCCAGGATGCTTCCGTGATGAATGGGACTATCGGCGAGATGCATGCCAAGAAGATTGCGGGTCTCTATGATCTGGCGATGAAGACCGGCTCCCCTGTAATCGGACTGATTGATTCCGCAGGGCTGAGGCTGCAGGAGGCAACGGATGCGCTGAACGCTTTCGGCGCGATTTATATGAAGCAGACGTATGTATCTGGCATCATCCCCCAGATTACTGCCATTCTGGGAACCTGCGGAGGAGGGCTTGCCCTGTTCCCCACCCTGACTGACTTCACTTTCATGGAGGAGAAGAACGCGAAGCTCTTCGTCAATGCGCCCAATGCGCTGGACGGAAATGTGATAAGCAAATGCGATTCCTCCACAGCTGCGTTCCAGTCTGAGGAAAGCGGCATTGTGGATGTGGTGGCCGATGAAGCTACAGTCCTTTCCAAAATCAGGGATTTGATTGGTTTCCTGCCTTCCAACAGCAATGAGGGCAGCGATATCGTGGAGTGCACGGATGATCTGAACCGTGTGAACGAGGAGCTGGCAGGCTGCGCGGGAGACACTTCCATAGCGCTTTCCATCCTGGCTGACAGCAATGATTTCTTCGAGGTAAAGGCAGGCTATGCCAAGGATATGGTGGTAGGCTTCATAAAGCTGGACGGTGTGACCGTAGGCGCAGTGGCCAACCGCAGCGAGATATGCGACGAGGAAGGAAAGGTGGCTGAGAAGCTGGATGCTGTCCTGTCCAGGGAGGGATGCGAGAAAGCTGCTGATTTCGTGAACTTCTGCGACGCATTCGAGATTCCCGTGCTGACGCTGACGAATGTAAAGGGCTACAAGGCGACTATGTGCTCCGAAAAAGGAATCGCAAAGGCAGCCGCAAAGCTGACCTATGCTTTCGCGAACGCCACCGTTCCCAAGGTGAATGTGATCGTGGGCAAGGCTCTCGGCACTGCTGCCATCGCCATGAACTCCAAGGCTCTCGGCGCGGATATTACTTTTGCGTGGCCGGACGCTCAGGTTGGCGCCATGGAAGGAAAGCTTGCGGCGAAGATTATGTATGACGGTCAGGGCGCGGATGTGATTAATGAGAAAGCCTCTGAGTACGATGCGCTTAACTGCAGCGCCGGAAGCGCCGCCAGAAGAGGGTATGTCGACAGCATTGTAGAGCCCGCTGACACCAGAAAATACGTTATCGGCGCTTTTGAGATGCTCTTCACCAAGAGCGAGGACCGTCCCGCAAAAAAGCACGGAACTGTATAGAAAGGGTGATATAAAGATGAAGAAATTTATAGCCATACTGTGTATGATTACCTGTCTCTTCGGACTGACGGCCTGCGGAAGCGAAGCGGCGCTGTCAGAGTACGAACAGCGCAAGGTGGAGAACGCACAGCAGCTTGCGGACGAGATGGTCCTCTATCTCTTCGCCCAGTATATGGACGACGCGGCAGCGGAGTCTTTCGATGGATATACTGCAGGCGAAGTGGAGTATATACTGGAGAATCAGTATAATATCCGGGTGGATGGGAACGCATTCTTGACGGCAATCGATTCATTCCATTCCGCAAAGGCTTCCATAGGGACCATTACCGGAACCAATGGAAGCACGGCGACGATTGACGGCAGTCAGATCACCGTGGAGGTAGAGGTTACCGGCGAGCAGAAGAATGCCACGGCGGAAATCATTTTCTCCAATGACATGTTCCTGAAGCTGGAAGCCGCTGCCCTGAACCCCAAAGCATCCACAAGCGATTTGATGGGCAATGCGGCGCTGAATACGCTGATTGGTATGGGCACCGTGTTCGCGGTACTGATTCTGATCAGTCTGATTATCTCCGCGTTCAAGGTGATTCCGAAGATTCAGGCGAACATGGCAAAGAAGAAATCCACTCCGGCGGAGGGCTCCGGCGTTGACAATGCGGTGACACAGATTGCGGAGCAGGAGGCAATCGTGGAAGAAGAGACGGACGACTGTGAGCTGGTGGCCGTCATAGCGGCAGCGATTGCAGCCAGCGAGGGCGCTGTCACCACAGACGGATTCGTAGTGCGCTCCATCAGGAGAAGATAGGTTAGGAAAAATAATAAATAAAAGCATTCTATTTTAGGAGGAAATAAAAAATGAAGAATTATACAATTACCGTGAACGGAAATGTATATGATGTAGTAGTAGAGGAAAACACGTCCGGCGCTCCCGTAGCGGCAAAGGCTCCCGCTGCTCCCAAGGCAGCACCGAAAGCTGCTCCTGCAGCCGCTCCCAAGGCAGCTCCCGCAGGCGGCGCAGGCAGCATCAAGATAGAGGCAGGTGCGGCAGGCAAGGTATTCAAGCTGGAGAAGAAAGTGGGCGATGCGGTAAAGAAAGGTGACGCAGTCGTCATTATCGAAGCGATGAAGATGGAAATCCCTGTTGTGGCTCCTGAAGACGGAACCGTTGCAAGCGTTGACGTGGCGGTAGGCGATGCCGTAGAGGCAGGCGCTGTACTGGCTACCATGAACTGACGCGGCGCAAGCGTTCATTCAAGGCAGTGATATACGGTAGAAAGCACTTTAACGGACTTTTTACCGTCAAGAACAACAGGAGGTCAACAAATGGATTATATAGCTTCAACGCTAAACAATCTCGTTCATCAGACGGCATTCTTCAATCTGACCTGGGGAAACTATCTGATGATTGCGGTTGCATGCTTTTTCCTTTATCTGGCTATCCGGCATGAGTTCGAACCCTTGCTCCTGGTTCCGATAGCCTTCGGTATGCTGTTGGTGAACATCTATCCCGACATCATGCTTCACGCAGAAGACGCCTCCAACGGTGTGGGCGGTCTGCTGTACTATTTCTATGTACTGGACGAGTGGGCCATCCTGCCTTCCCTGATTTTCATGGGTGTGGGTGCTATGACGGATTTCGGTCCCCTGATTGCCAACCCCAAGAGCTTCCTTCTGGGCGCGGCGGCGCAGTTCGGCATTTTCGCGGCATATTTCGGGGCCATCTTCATGGGCTTCAACGATATGGCGGCGGCAGCCATCTCCATCATCGGCGGTGCAGACGGACCTACATCCATCTTCCTGGCCAGCAAGCTGGGGCAGACGGCGATTTTGGGGCCTATCGCAGTTGCGGCATATTCCTACATGTCGCTGGTGCCTATCATCCAGCCGCCTATCATGAAGCTGCTGACCACGGAAAAAGAACGGAAGATTAAGATGGGCCAGCTTCGTCCGGTTTCCAAGCTGGAGAAGATACTGTTCCCTATCGTTGTTACGATTGTGGTATGTCTGATCCTTCCTACCACGGCTCCTCTGGTAGGCATGCTGATGCTGGGCAACCTGTTCAGGGAATCCGGCGTGGTACGTCAGCTGACAGAGACGGCTTCCAATGCCCTGATGTATATCGTGGTCATATTGCTGGGCACTTCTGTAGGTGCTACCACCAGCGCGGAGGCCTTCCTGAACTGGGATACGCTGAAAATCGTGGCGCTGGGCCTGATTGCGTTCATGTTCGGCACGGCGGCAGGTGTGCTGTTCGGCAAGATTATGTGCAAGTTTACCCATGGCAAGATTAATCCTCTGATTGGTTCCGCGGGCGTGTCAGCCGTTCCCATGGCGGCCCGTGTGTCCCAGAAGGTAGGCGCGGAGGCGGATCCCACTAACTTCCTGCTGATGCATGCCATGGGCCCCAATGTGGCAGGCGTTATCGGAACCGCCGTTGCGGCCGGTACGTTCATGGCTATCTTCGGCGTGTTCTAAAGAGGGATAGGGGTTTGGTTTTCGGATAATTCACGGCGGCCGGGCGGCTTTACGGCTGCCGCAACTAAAAATATGGAGGAAATTCGTAAATGTCAGAACAAGGAAAAACACCGATTAAAATTACGGAAACGATACTGCGTGACGCGCATCAGTCTCTGATTGCCACCAGGATGCCCACGGATTTCATGCTTCCCATCGTGGAGAAAATGGATAAGGTAGGATATCATTCCGTGGAGTGCTGGGGCGGCGCTACCTTTGACGCTTCCCTTCGTTTCCTGAAGGAGGATCCCTGGGACAGGTTGAGAAAGCTGCGCGACGGCTTCAAGAACACGAAGCTGCAGATGCTGTTCCGCGGACAGAATATCTTAGGCTACAGACCTTACGCTGACGATGTGGTGGATGCCTTCGTGCAGAAATCCATCGCCAACGGCATCGATATCATCCGTATTTTCGACTGCCTGAACGACCTGCGCAACCTGCAGGAGGCTGTAAACGCCACCAACCGCATGAAGCAGCAGGAGGGCAGAGGACATGCGCAGATAGCCCTGTCCTATACGCTGGGCGATGCCTACACCCTGGAGTACTGGGCAAGCACTGCCAAGAAGATTGAGGAGATGGGGGCGGATTCCATCTGTATCAAGGACATGGCAGGCCTGCTGGTGCCTTACAAGGCTTCCGAGCTGATCAAGGCCATGAAGGAGAACACCAAGCTGCCCATCCAGCTGCACACGCACTATACTTCCGGCGTGGCCAGCATGACTTACCTTAAGGCAGTAGAGGCAGGCGTGGACGTCATCGATACCGCCATGAGTCCTTTCGCTCTGGGAACCTCCCAGCCCGCCACCGAGGTCATGGTAGAGACCTTCCGCGGCACGCCTTACGACACGGGCTTCGACCAGAACCTGCTGGCGGAGATTGCGGACTACTTCCGCCCTTACCGTGACGAGTGCTTAAAGAGCGGCCTGCTCAATCCCAAGGTCATGGGCGTGGACATCAAGACCTTGCTGTATCAGGTGCCCGGCGGCATGCTCTCCAACATGGTGAGCCAGCTGAAGGAGCAGAACGCGGAAGACAGATACTATGACGTGCTGAGAGAGATTCCCGAGGTCCGCAAAGACCTGGGCGAGCCCCCTCTGGTCACGCCTTCTTCCCAGATCGTGGGCACACAGGCCGTGTTCAACGTACTGATGGGCGAGCGCTACAAGATGGCCACCAAGGAGACCAAGGCAGTGCTGCGCGGCGAGTATGGCCAGACCATCAAGCCCATGAACCAGGAAATCATCGACAAGGTCATCCCCGGCGAGGAGCGGATTACCTGCCGCTATGCGGATATGATTGAGAACGAGATGGATAAGCTGGAAAGCGAGATGAGCGAGTGGAAGCAGCAGGACGAGGACGTGCTCTCCTATGCCCTGTTCCCTCAGGTTGCTACCGACTTCTTCAAGTACCGCCAGGCCCAGCAGGACAAGGTGGACATGACACAGGCGGATACCAAGAACGGAGCGTATCCTGTGTAAAGCTTTCTGATATTTGAAAAGCATAAAGAAAACGACGGAAAGTGCCGATACATGGTAAGCGGCAGGCATACTGTATCGGCGCTTTCTGCCTTTTTATATTTTTTGGAGATTCTATATGTATTCTATCTCATTTGTTGAGACGGAACCGCAATTGAAACAGGTTTTGGATTTTTTGCTACGGCATCTTCGGGGTATTTCGCCCTACAGATATGAGGATTGGAAAGAACGGATTGAGAGAGACAGTAAATTACTGGTGTACGCACATGAAGACGGCAATGTGATATCTGCCGTCCTGGGAAGGCGGGAAAATGCGGAAAGCCTGGTATGTGGCTTTGTGGCCTGTGAAATCGGCCACAGACGGCAGGGCATTACCCAAAAATTGATGGATATATTTGAGGCAGAGGCGGTCCAGGCGGGATTCCGGTATATCACGCTGGGTTCTGAGGAGGACGGCTTCTATGAAAAATGTGGCTTTCACGTAATAAATGAAATGCATGGACAGAAAATCTATCAGAAATTATTACGGAGGGATAGCCCAAATGACATTTTTGTCAAAAAGAGAGATTGTTGATTTGATAGAACAGATAACAAATTGCCAGGATAAAAGTGAGGAAGAAATCCACAGATTGATAGATATATAAACGGCATTTAATTCTTGCCAGTCACATAGCACAGCCGGTCATGCCGTTTATCCGGTTTTTGGCAAGATTTAATTGCTGCAGATATAGATTGGAGCGGGGCGTTCTTGACCCACAGATTTCGGATTATGTCTTCTGGAGCGATATGACAGCGGAAGAGATAGCGGACAAGGCATTGGGGTACAAGCCCATAGAATTGTGAGCCTGTGTCTGTATCATCAGGGACTCCTTGGGGAGGAGACATGGGGCAGGGATTGGAAAGAGAATAAATACCGGAAAGAGAATAAACACTGGAAAGAGAATGATCATAAGTAGAGAATAGATCAGAGGGGAACCGGAAAGGGCACCGGTAAGAGCAGTGCGGATAGACAAGAGATTTGGATGAAAAGAATCGGAACAGGAGCAGGCGGGCTTTGGGCAGAGTAATCGTCATAGGCGGCGGAGCCGCGGGCATGATGGCTGCTGTGGCGGCGGCAGAAAGCGGCGGCAGCGTATGTCTCATAGAGAAAAATGAAAAACTGGGGAAAAAGCTGTTCATCACCGGCAAGGGGCGCTGCAATGTCACCAATGCCGGGGATATGGAGACACTTCTGGCCAATGTGTGCACCAACAGCAAGTTCCTGTACAGCGCCTTTTATGGTTACGACAACCGGGAGGTGATGGCGTTCCTGGAGCGGGAGGGCTGTCCGCTGAAGACAGAGCGGGGGGACAGGGTCTTTCCGGTTTCGGATCATTCCTCGGATGTGATCGGGGCCTTTCAGAGGGCGCTGAAGCGGCTTGGGGTGAAGGTGATGCTGAATACGCGGGTCAAGGGCCTGATGCTGGAGGAGGAATCCGAAGGGGAGAGAGCCATTGGAGCGGAAGGGATTGCTGGAAGAAAAAGAGTTGCCGGAGAGGAGAGAGCCGTCAGAGCGGAAGGGACTGCGGGAAGGGAGAGAACTGTCGGAGCCGGGAGAGTCATCGGTGTGGAGCTGGCGGACGGAAGGAAGCTTTTGGCGGACCGCTGCATTGTCTGCACCGGCGGGATTTCCTACCCTTCCACAGGATCCACCGGGGACGGCTACCGCTTCGCGGAAGAGACCGGCCATACGCTGACGCGGCGCCGCCCTTCGCTGGTGCCTTTCAATATCCGGGAGGAATGGTGCGGGCAGCTGATGGGACTGACGCTGAAGAACGTGTCCGTACGGCTGTACTGTCAGGGGATGGAAAAAGGGCATTCCATGGAAGAAGGGCATTCCAGGGAGGTCTATCGGGGCTTCGGGGAGATGCTGTTCACCCATTTCGGCGTCAGCGGCCCGCTGATTCTCTCCGCCAGCAGCTTTATCGGGCAGAAAGGAAAGAAATCCGGGAAAAAGGGGCCGGAGGAAGAGGGAGCAAGGCTTACCATCGACCTAAAGCCCGCCCTGAGCGAGGAGCAGCTGGACAGGCGTCTGCTGCGGGATTTCGAGGAGAACAAGAATAAGCGGTTCGGGAACGCGCTGGGAGGGCTTTTCCCCCAGAAGCTGATTCCGGTGATGCGGGACTTGTCGGGCATCCACCCGGACAAGAAGGTCAATGAAATCACCAGGGAGGAGCGCAGGGCTTTTGTGGGCCTGATCAAGAACTTGCCCCTGACGGTGACAGGGCTGCGGGGCTATGAGGAAGCCGTCATCACAAAGGGCGGCGTATCGGTGAAGGACATCAATCCCTCCACCATGGAATCCAAAAAGGTGAAGGGGCTGTATTTTGCCGGGGAAGTGCTGGACCTGGACGCGCTGACGGGAGGCTTCAATCTGCAGATAGCCTGGTCTACAGGGCATCTGGCGGGAAAATGCGCGGGAGCGCCTGCAACTGATAGTTGAGAAGGGAGAACAGGAGAAGAGGACAGATGGGATTTAACGTGGCGGTTGACGGGCCTGCGGGAGCGGGAAAGAGTACCATCGCGAAAGCGGTGGCCAAGGAATTGAATCTGATTTACGTGGACACAGGGGCCATGTACCGGGCCATTGCGCTGTTCATGCTGCGGGAGGGGGTGGATTTGTCGGACAGACAGGCAATCATTGAGAAATGTCCCCGGGCCGATGTCACTATACGGTATGAGGACGGCGTACAGGTGGTGTTCCTGAACGGAGAGAATGTGAATGCGTTTCTGCGCACGGAAGAGGTGGGGGAGACAGCGTCTGTCATCAGCCCCATCCCGGAGGTGCGGAAAAATATGGTGGCGCTTCAAAAAGAATTGGCCGCCCACAGCGACTGTATCATGGACGGCAGAGACATCGGCACCTGTGTGCTGCCCGATGCCCGGCTGAAAATCTATCTCACTGCCAGCAGCGAGGTGCGGGCAAAGAGAAGATATGACGAGCTGGCCGCAAAAGGGGTAGAAAGCGATTTTCAGAAAATCAAAGCGGATATTGAAGAGCGCGACTACCGGGACATGCACAGAGAAATCTCGCCGTTGAAAAAGGCGGAAGACGCTGTCATAGTGGATACTTCGGACATGACTGTGGATGAGGTCATAGCCTCCATCCTCAAACTGTGCAGAGACGCACGGCAGAGGTAGGCCGGAGGGATTCTTATATGGAAGTGAAGCTGGCTGAGTGCATGGGATTCTGCTTCGGCGTGAAGCGCGCGGTGGATACCGTGTATGAACAGATAAAAAAAGGGAAAACTATATATACCTACGGCCCTGTCGTGAACAACGAAGAAGTGGTAAAGGAGCTGGCGGAAAAGGGAGTCAGGGTGCTTTGGTCGAAAGAGGAGCTCATGGGGCTTTCCTCGGGCAGCGTCATCATCCGTGCCCATGGCGTACCTGAGGAAATCTACCATATCCTGAAAGAGAGGAATCTGGAGTGTATTGATGCTACCTGTCCGTTCGTAAAAAGAATTCACAATATCGTGGAGAAAGAGAGCGGGGAGGGGCGGCATATCGTCATCGTCGGGAATGCGGGCCATCCGGAAGTGGAGGGTATCATAGGATGGTGCAGAGGCCCTGTCACAGTGCTGAAAGACCTGTCTGAAGCGGAGGATTTTCGGCCTCCGGAAAGGGAAAAACTGTGCGTGGTCTCGCAAACGACATATAACTACAATAAATTTCATAATATAGTTGAAATTTTGGAAAAAAAAGGTTATAATAGTAGTGTTGTGAATACTATCTGTAATGCGACGGAGGAGCGCCAATGCGCGGCGAAAGCCCTTGCAGCGGAGGCTGACGTTATGATTATAATAGGGGGAAAGCATAGCTCCAATACCAGAAAACTCTATGAGATATGCGCGGAGGAATGTACCCACACCTATTTTATACAGACACTGGATGACTTGCATTTAGAACTGCCTAAATCGGTCCGCCTGGTGGGTATCACCGCGGGGGCTTCCACCCCAAATAAATTAATCGAGGAGGTTCAAAGATATGTCAGAATTAACTTTTGAACAAATGCTGGAAGATCCGAATTCTATTAGGACAATACATTCAGGGGAGGTAGTCGAAGGCACAGTTATTGACGTGAAGCCGGAGGAAATCGTCTTGAACATCGGGTACAAGTCGGACGGTATCCTCTCAAAGAACGAGTATACCAATGATTCCGGTGTGGATTTGTCTACAGTTGTGAAGCCCGGCGATACCATGGAAGTGAAGGTGCTGAAGGTAAATGACGGTGAGGGCCAGGTGGTCCTGACTTACAAGCGTCTTGCCGCCGACAGAGGCAACAAGAGAATCGAGGAGGCTTATAACAGCGGCGAAGTGCTCAGGGCGACTGTGGCGCAGGTGTTAGAGGGCGGATTGAGCGTTGTATATGAAGAGGTGAGAGTATTCATCCCTGCCAGCTTGGTGTCCGATACTTATGAGAGGGATCTGGGCAAGTATCTGGGACAGGAGATAGAGTTCGTCATCAGCGAGTACAATCCCAAGAGGAGAAGATATATCGGTGACCGCAGGCAGCTGATTGCGGCCAGGAAAGCCGAGATGCAGAGAGAACTGTTTGAGAGAATCCATGAGGGCGATGTGGTGGAAGGCGTTGTCAAGAACGTCACGGACTTCGGCGCATTTGTTGATTTGGGCGGCGCTGACGGCCTGCTCCACATTTCGGAGATGTCCTGGGGGCGCGTAGAGCATCCCAAGAAGGTCTTCAAGGTAGGCGACAAGCTGACTGTCCTGATTAAAGAGATTAATGGCAGCAAGGTTGCCCTGTCCTTAAAGTTCGAGGATCAGAATCCCTGGAGGGACGCGGCAGACAAGTACGCCATTGGCAATATCGTGACCGGCAAGGTCGCCAGAATGACCGACTTCGGCGCATTCGTTGAACTGGAGCCCGGCGTGGATGCACTGCTCCATGTATCCCAGATTTCCAAGGAGCATGTGGAGAAGCCTGCGGACGTGCTGAGCGTAGGCCAGGAAGTTACGGCGAAAATCGTTGATTTCAATGAAGCCGACAGAAAGATTTCCCTGAGTATCAAGGCGATAGCAGCGTCTGGCGCTGCACAGGCCGATCAGGATGTGGTTCCCGTTGACATCGAAGCGGTAATCACGGCGCAGGCGGAGGAAGATGCCCAGTAAATAAAAGATGGTAACTGCCATGATATTTGATTATGAGTATTTCAAAAGAGAAGTACTGACATTGACAGGAATCAACCTGAGCTGTTACAAGGAAAGCCAGATGAAGCGCCGGATCGACAATCTGATTTCCAAGAACAGGGTAGTGGGCTATGAAAAATATATAGCCTGTCTTAAGACGGACAGGAGAATGTTTGAGGAATTTGTCAACCATATCACTATCAATGTGTCGGAATTTTACAGAGATTCCAATCAATGGAAAGTGATGGAAGAGAAAGCGATTCCCGAACTGATTCAGAGATTCGGCAAGAATCTGAAAGTGTGGAGCGCTGCCTGTTCCACGGGAGATGAGCCTTATTCGCTGGTGATGGCCATGTCCAGGCATCTGCCCCTGAACAATATCAAGATAAATGCTACGGATTTGGACAAACAGGTTATCGAAATAGCGAAGAGGGGGATATATCCCGAGAAGAGCATCGCGGCTGTACCGGCGGATTTGAAGCGGAGATTTTTCAGACAGACAGGCACCGAGTACAAGATTTCGGATGAAATCAAGTCAAGAGTGGAGTTCAGGGAGCATAATCTTTTGAAAGATGCTTATCCCACTGGCTGCCATTTGATTGTGTGCCGCAATGTGTTGATATATTTTACCGAGGAGGTCAAGAATCAGATATTCCAAAAGTATCACAGTTCTCTGGTGACAGGGGGCCTGTTGTTCATCGGTGCTTCGGAGCAGATTATCAACCATAAAGAGATTGGCTTTTTCAGAAAAAGTGCCTTCTTTTATCAGAAAGCATAATTGATTACAACTAGAGGGAAACGGCGGCAAGAGAAGAAATTTTCTTGCTGCCGTTTCTCATTTCAACATTTGCATCTGACTGAAAGCAAAGAATCAATAGCTGGAGGCTATCATGTTCAGCACATGGCTGGCATAGGTGGAGAATGCCTGCCGGTCCTTTTTCAGCTCGTCCGTCAGCTCAAAGAAGAGTTCCCGACTCTTGTAATCGCGCTTGAAAAAGGGTGAGAACACGAAATCCCACTGGGGCAGATAACTGGACACCTTGCGGGTGTAGCAGCTGGCGGCAGAGGCGGGCAACCGGTATGCCTTATCCACGAAGCCGGCCACGGACTTGTGGAGCGCCACGTCCTCCGTGGGGAGATAGTAGTAATCGTGGTAATTGGAATAGAAGTACTTCAGTTCCTCCTCAAAGATGGGAATCTTCAGGGAGCAGTCCGCACCGTCCCCTCTGAAATAACAGCTGTTGGCGTTCGCGGAAACCGGTTTCGGCAAGGGAGTGCCCAGCTGGAACAGGATGAGCAGTTCCTTGCGCCTGTTTCCGTTTGAATCTTTGTAGGAGTTGGCCTGTACCCGTTTAGCTTTCAGCGGCTGGTTGAACAGGTCGTAATAGGAAAGTATGTTCAGGGTCTCCAGCATTCCTTTCAAATCGTCCGCGTTGTGCAGGAGCAGCGCGTTCTCGGAGTATTCTGAGGGGTTCTTGATATAGTCGTGGTAAATGCCGATCAGTTCACCGCCGGAGAATACATCCCTTCGCTCCACTTCCAGAAACTGCTCCAGAGTTCTCTGCTTGCAGTTGGGGAGTTTCAGGAAATATTTGTAGGGGGCTATTCTGCGGTAGATGTCGATGCCCTGGAAGTTATCGAAATGGTAAGGCAGGGAGTGCTGCGCACATTTCTGCGTGATGAAAGGCAGATCGAAGTTGTTGCCGTTAAAATGGACCAGATAGCGGTAGGGCCTGGCGAAAGCGAAGAAAGCTTCCAGGATCTCCAGCTCCTGCTCGTAGGACTGTGCCATCCACTGTATGGTGTTCCATTTCCCATCTGAAAAATAGGCACATCCGATCAGGTACAGATAGGAGGATTTGGCGGTGAAGCCTGTGGTCTCAATGTCGAGAAATAGGACACGCTCCAAGGGAGCGATCCTGTCCAGCGGATAAGTTATCGAAAAGTTCTCCAATGTTTCCTCAGATATTCTCATGACAGCCTCCGTTTCGGTTTACATTTACAGTGTTAACTTAGAACTTCTTAGTCATGGTACTTTGCTGACTTAGAAGTTCTTTACACAGTGTGTAACTTAGAAGTTCTTAGTCAGCGTACTTTGCTGACTTAGGAGTTCTTTACACAGTGTGTAACTTAGAAGTTCTTAGTCAGCGTACTTTGCTGACTTAGGAGTTCTTTACACAGTGTGTAACTTAGAAGTTCTTAGTCAGCGTACTTTGCTGACTTAGAAGTTCTTTACACAGTGTGTAACTTAGAAGTTCTTAGTCAGCGTACTTTGCTGACTTAGAACTTCTTTACACACTATGATAACACATTTTTAAAATTTCCAGTAGTATTTTCCGAAAAAAAATAGTATATTTAAAGTATCTGTGAAGAGCAGGCAAAGACTTTGAGAAAGGACTTAAGATAACATGGCAAAGTTGACATTTGTGGGGGGCATACACCCCTATGATGGAAAGGATTTGTCCAAGGACAAGCCGATTGCGGACATCCTGCCGGGCGGCGAGCTGGTATATCCCCTGTCCCAGCACATCGGAGCGCCGGCCAAGCCCGTGGTGGCAAAGGGGGACAGAGTGCTGGCGGGACAGAAAATCGCCGAGAGCGGCGGATTCGTCTCGGCGCCCATCTACGCGTCCGTGTCCGGCACGGTGAAGGCTATCGAGGTCAGGCGGGTGGTCACTGGCGACATGGTCATGAGCATCGTGGTGGAGAATGACGGACAGTACGAGGACGTGGGCTTTGAACCCAGGGAGAGCGCGGAGAAACTGTCCAGAGAGGAGATCATCGGCATCATAAGGGAAGCCGGAATCGTAGGCATGGGAGGAGCGGGGTTCCCCACCCATGTAAAGCTGTCTCCCAAAGAGCCGGAAAAGATTGATTTCGTGATTGCGAACTGCGCGGAGTGCGAGCCCTATCTGACCTCGGACTACCGCAGGATGCTGGAGGAGCCGGAGAAGCTGGTGGGAGGGCTTCGAATCATCCTGCAGCTGTTCCCGGGTGCGTCAGGCATCCTGGCGGTGGAGGACAACAAGCCGGATTGCATCACGAAGCTGAGATCCCTGGTCAGGGACGACCCGAAAATCTGCGTCAAGGCCTTAAAGACAAAATATCCTCAGGGCGGTGAGCGGCAGCTGATTTACGCCACCACCGGCAGAAAGATAAATTCCACCATGCTCCCGGCGGATGTGGGATGCGTGGTGAACAATGTGGACACCGTGGTGGCGGTCTGGCGGGCGGTGATGGAGGGGAGGCCCCTGATAGAGCGCATCGTCACGGTTACGGGGGATGCCGTCGCAAGTCCTCAGAATTTCCGGGTGCGGATAGGCACCAGCTACAGCGAGGTGCTGGAGGCAGCTGGCGGATTTAAAGGTAAGCCGGAGAAAGTCATCTGCGGAGGCCCTATGATGGGATTTGGTATGTTTGATTTGAATGTGCCCACTACCAAAACCTCCACGGCGCTGCTGGCGCTGTCGAAAGACGATGTGTCGGCTATGGAGCCGGGGCCCTGCATCAACTGCGGGCGCTGCGTGGAGGTCTGCCCGGGGAGGGTTATCCCCAGCAGGCTGGCGGACTATGCGGAGCGCTTCGACGAGGAGGCGTTCCTGGAGAACCATGGCATGGAATGCTGCGAGTGCGGCTGCTGCAGCTTCATCTGTCCGGCGAAGAGGCCTCTGACCCAGCAGATCAAGTCTATGCGCAAGATACAGCTGGCCAAAAAGAAAAAATAAATGACATCGATAGAAACCATAGAAGAAAAGCATTCTAGGAGAAAAAGACATGAGCGAATTGTTCAAAGTATCATCTAATCCTCATATTCGTTCCAGAGTGGCCACCAACGGGCTGATGATGGCAGTCATCATAGCGCTGATGCCGGCCACAGGATTTGGGATTTATAATTTCGGCCCAAGGGCGCTGGCGGTCATCACGGTGACCATCGCCAGCACGATTCTGACGGAATATTTCTTTGGGCTTTATAAAAAGAAACTGACGATTACGGATTTGTCCGCGGTGGTGACAGGGCTGCTGCTGGCGCTGAACCTGCCGGTGAACATCCCGCTGTGGATGGCGGCGCTGGGCGGCGTCTTCGCCATCCTTGTGGTGAAGATGCTCTTCGGAGGCCTGGGACAGAATTTCATGAATCCGGCGCTGGCGGCAAGGTGCTTTATGCTGATATCTTTCCCCACAGCCATGACAGCCTTTGAATGCGATGCCTACACGGGCGCTACGCCCCTGGCGGCGCTGAAAGCGGGAGAGGCCGTGGACGTGCTGGACATGGTGATAGGGCGCACTTCCGGCACCATCGGCGAGACTTCCGTGATTGCCATTTTGACAGGGGCCTGCATATTGATTTTGACCGGGGTCATCGACTTGCGGATTCCCGGCAGCTACATAGTGACTTTTGTTCTTTTTGCGGGCATTTTCGGCGGACATGGATTCCATCCGGCCTACCTTGCGGCGCAGCTGTCCGGCGGCGGCCTGATGCTGGGCGCGTTCTTCATGGCCACTGATTATGTGACCAGGCCGATTACGATAAAGGGACAATATGTATACGGAATTCTGCTCGGACTGCTGACGGGAATCTTCCGTATCTTCGGGCCCGGCGCGGAGGGCGTCTCCTATGCCATCATTCTGGGCAATCTTCTGGTGCCGCTGATTGAGAAGTATACGAAGCCCACTGCTTTCGGATACCAGAAAGGAGGGAAGCGCCGTGAAAAATAAAAGTGATTTCAGCGTGATGCTGAAAGAGGCAGGAATCCTTTTTGCCATTACCCTGATTGCGGGCCTGGTCTTAGGCGTGGTCAATGAACTGACCAAGGACCGCATACGCATCCAGCAGGAGAAAGCGGTGCAGGAGGCCTGTGCGGCGGTATTCCAGGAGGCTGCGTCCTTTGAAGAGACGGAATATGAGCCGGACGAGGCGCTGGCGCAGGAACTTGGGAGCACCGGCGTGAAAATCGGCAGCGTTTATCAGGCCCTTGGCAGCGATGGAAATCAGCTGGGGGTGGTGGTGGAGTCCGTCTCCACTGAAGGATACGGCGGCAATATCGTGCTGTACCTGGGCGTGACCAACGAGGGGATGCTGAATGACATCTCCATCCTGGAGATATCGGAGACGCCGGGGCTGGGAATGCTGGCGCCGGAGGAGCTGGTGCCCCAGTTCCATGAAAAGAATGTGGACAGCTTTGCGTACACCAAGACAGGCGCTGCCGCCGAGAATGAAATCGACGCGATTTCCGGCGCCACCATAACCACCAGAGCGGTCACCAATGCGGTGAACGGCGGCCTGAAAGCGGCGCAGGAGTTGACGGAGGGAGGTGCCTCGAATGAATAAAGCGGGAGAAAGGCTTTTCAACGGCCTGGTAAAAGAAAATCCCACCTTTGTGCTGATGCTGGGCATGTGCCCCACATTGGCTGTGACTACATCGGCCATGAACGGCCTTGGCATGGGCCTTACTACTATGGTAGTACTGGCTCTGAGCAACCTGATCATATCCCTGCTGCGGAATATTATCCCCAACCGGGTGCGCATTCCGGCGTTCATCGTCATAATCGCATCTTTCGTCACGGCGGTGCAGCTGCTCTTAGAGGCTTTTATCCCGGCGCTGAACAAGTCGCTGGGCGTGTATATTCCTTTGATCGTGGTAAACTGTATCATCCTTGGGCGTGCGGAGAGCTACGCCTACTCCAATCCCGTGATTCCGTCTCTGTTTGACGGTATCGGCATGGGGCTGGGATTCACCTTTGCCCTGACCTGCATCGGCGCGGTGAGGGAGCTTCTGGGGGCCGGCGAGCTGTTCGGCCTGGAACTGATGCCGGATTCCTTTGTACCTATCCGTATCTTCGGTCAGGCGCCGGGGGCGTTCTTCGTGCTGGCGGCGCTGGTGGCCCTGCAGAACTATATCAAGAATGTCCGGAAAAAGGCCGGGAAGAGCTATGAAAAGATTGGTTCCGGGTGCAGCGAGGATTGTATGAACTGTTCGGAAAAAGGCTGCACGAAGCGCTTCTACGACGAGAACGGGGCGCAGAAAGCCACGAATACGGATAAGGAGGACAGATAAATGGGAATGGAGAATGTAAAAGAGCTGCTTGTCATTTTGATTGGATCCTCTTTGGTGAGCAATGTGGTTCTCAGCCAGTTTTTGGGGCTGTGCCCTTTCCTGGGCGTGTCCCGCAAGACCAACACGGCGGCGGGCATGGGAGCGGCGGTCATCTTCGTCATCACCCTTGCCAGCGCGGTGGCGGGCGTAATCTACCGCGCCGTGCTGGTCAGGTTCCATGTGGAGTATCTGGAGACGATTGTATTCATTCTGGTAATTGCCGCGCTGGTGCAGTTCGTGGAGATGTTCCTGCGCAAGGCCATGCCGGCGCTCTACGAGGCCCTGGGCGTGTATCTGCCCCTGATTACAACGAACTGCGCCGTGCTGGGCGTGGCGATTACCAACGTGCAGAAAGAGTACGGCATCCTGGCCGGTATCGTGAACGGATTTGCCACGGCGGTGGGCTTCACCATTGCCATCGTGATTCTGGCCGGAATCCGCGAGAAGCTGGAGTACAACGATATTCCCGAATCTTTCAGGGGCATGCCTGTGGTGCTGCTGACGGCAGGACTGATGGCGATTGCTTTCTGCGGATTTTCAGGCTTATTGTAGGCATCAGTCCTCTGCCGCACCCGGGGGCAGGATGGACGGATGCGGAATTGGATGATACTACATAACGCCAGTTGGCTAAAAGTATATGACTGGCGTTATGCAGTCGGGTTACTCGGAAATTTAAACTGTTAAACAGTATAAAATAAGGAGATAGACCATGAGCATAACTGGAGTATTGACTGCCACCGCCGTAGTGGGCGTGGTAGGAATCTTCGTAGGACTCTTTTTGGGAGTCGCGGGTATCAAGTTCAGAGTAGAAGTTGACGAGAAAGAGGAGGCGGTGCTGGCCGCGCTGCCGGGCAACAACTGCGGCGGCTGCGGCTACGCGGGCTGCAGCGGCCTGGCCTCCGCCATAGCGAAAGGGGAGGCCCCTGTGAACGCCTGTCCCGTAGGCGGAGCCCCGGTGGGAGAGAAGATTGCGGCCATCATGGGAGTGGAAGCGGGCGCCTCGGAGAGAAAGACGGCGTTCGTGGCCTGCATGGGAGACTGTGAGAAAGCGAAGCAGGACTATGACTATTACGGTGCCCAGGACTGCCGGATGGCGGGCTTCGTGCCAGGCGGCGGGCCGAAAGCCTGCAACAGCGGCTGCCTTGGCTTCGGCTCCTGCGTAAAGGCCTGCCCGTTTGACGCCATTCATGTAGTAAACGGCGTGGCAGTGGTGGACAAAGAGGCCTGCAAGGCCTGTGGAAAGTGCGTGGAGGCCTGTCCCAAGCATCTGATTTCTCTGGTTCCCTATGACGCGAAATACGCAGTGGCCTGCAGCTCCTCGGACAAGGGGCCCGTGACCATGAAAGTCTGTCAGGCGGGCTGCATCGGCTGCGGACTCTGCGCCAGGAACTGTCCTGCCCAGGCTGTGGAGGTAAAGGACTTCCATGCCGCCATCAATCAGGAGAAATGTACGGGCTGCGGAACCTGTGTGGAGAAGTGCCCGAAGAAATGTATCATAGCGAGACGGTAGAACGTATGATATTGATTTGTTTTCAGAAAGGAGGCGAGGCCAGTGAAGATGCCGGAAGATTTTGACGATCATTCCAGTCTGGCTCCTACGGTGGTCATGTCCATACTGGCGGTGACGCTGTTCGTGGCGCTGATTCTGGTGATGGTATTGTTTTTGAATCATAAGCCGAAGAGCACCCAGACCGCAAAGGGCTCACAGCAGGCGGATTCCGCCCAGGCCATACAGGAGGCCGCGTCCCCTGTCATTTTATATCCGGAGACAGACGAGCTGGTGAGCGGAAGTGGGCTGCACCCGGATGACTTCGATTTCTGGGATATGTATCCCGAGGAGACAGCGACGCCTGAACCTACGGAGGAGCCTGAGGAGACGGCTGCTCCGGAGGACGACCCGTCCACGGACGGAAAGCATACGCTGGTACAGTACGCGGACGGAAAGGAGGAGTGGGTCCTGATCAGTCCTTATCTGCCCAAGCATGAATATGACTTTACGAAGCTGGTCTGCCAGTCGGATCTGATGAAATATTATGAGAACGGCAAACAGGTCTCCTATGTGGGAGTGGATATCTCGAAATTTCAGGATTATGTGGATTTCGTGAAGGTGAAAAAGGCCGGGATTGATTTTGTCATGATTCGTCTGGGCGCAAGGGGCTATGGAACAGGACAGCTGATTCTGGACGAATATTTTCATGACAATATCAAGCGGGCCACGGACGCGGGGCTGGCTGTTGGCGTCTACTTTTACTCTCAGGCCATCTCCGAGGCGGAGGCCGTAGAGGAGGCGAATATGGTCATCGAGAACCTGAGGGATTACGCGATCAGCTACCCGGTGGCCTTTGACATGGAACTGGTGGACAATGACGCAGCCAGAACGGAAATCCTGACCCGGGATGAGAAGACCACCATCGCCAAGACTTTCATGGACACGATTACCGCCGCGGGCTATAAGACGCTGCTGTACGGCAACAAGGAGTGGCTGATCAAGGAGATTGACATGTCCAAGCTGACGGCGTACGACGTGTGGCTCTCCCAGGCGGCTGACATCCCGGATTATCCCTATAAGTTCTCCATGTGGCAGTACAGCTATGAGGGCTTTGTGGACGGTATTACGGGATATGTGGATATGAATATCAGCTTTGTCAATTATTCGGAGAAGTAGCCTTTTATGTAAGGATTACCCGGATTTTTCCCAATATTCGCAAGATTTTGCCGGACAACAGATCTATTTTGAAAAGTTGTCTCATATATTGATATATCGGACAGGCATTTTTGAGACGAAGCAGGGAACCAGATGGTTCCTGAGATGGGAAAGGACTTGAGGGTATGTATAAGAAAGCGTTGAGTCTGCTGGTGGCGGGAAGCTTCCTGTTCATGGCCAGCTTCCTGTGCGTAAAGAGCATGGACAGGATACGGCTGGATTCCGAGCCGGTGATGATGCTGAAGCTGGAACTGGCTGAGCTGGAGGAAAAGGCGAAAGCCATGGAAGAGCGGGCTGCCACGGATGCGAAACAGGATCCGGGGAATCCGGAGAAAGGCCTTGGAATCGTTGATGTGGCGGTGTCCGGACAACGGGTGGTGGACTATGGTGTGATAGAACATACACTGGTCTACGATTTACCGGACGAGGAGCTGGACGCGCTGCTCAGAATCGTGGAGGCGGAGGCGGGAAACGAGGACGAGGATGGAAAGCTGCTGGTGGCCAATGTGGTGCTGAACCGGATGAACGCGGATATATTCCCGGATACAGTGACCGGGGTGGTGCTGCAGAAGGAGAAAGGGGTATCGCAGTTTTCTCCGGTGGCGAACGGCAGCTATTACCGGGTGAAAGTCAGCGAGGAGACGGTCAGCGCCGTGGGACGCGCACTGATGGGAGAGGACATTTCCCAGGGGGCGCTGTATTTCGTGGCGCGGAAGTATGCGGACAGTAGCAAGCTGAAATGGTTTGACGAGAAGCTGACTTATCTGTTCGTACATGGGGGACATGAATTTTTTAAGTAGAAATTATGAACAGGAATGTGTGGGGACAGCCGCGGCAGATATTTGATGCGGCTGTCCCAAATTTTATGCAGATAAGGCTGGAAATGCACAGCAAAAAATGCTATATTAGGTTAGGAAGAGACAAGGATTCAGAAGAAGAGGAAAGGATAAAACAGGTAGCATACATGGAAGTATTATATAACAGCACAAGAACCGGAGGCATCTCGCTAAAGGCCTCCCGGGCGATTCTGAAAGGCCTTTCAGAGGACGGAGGGCTCTTTGTGCCGGACCATATCCCGTCCCTGGACAAAAGTCTGAAAGAACTGGCTCAGATGGACTACAGGCAGACAGCCTATGAAGTGATGAAGCTTTATCTGACGGATTTTACGGAGGAGGAGCTGAAAGACTGCATCGAGCGGGCTTATGACGCGAAATTTGATACGGAGGAAATCGTGCCTCTGAAAAAGGCGGGGGAGGCGTACTATCTGGAGCTGTTCCACGGCCCCACCATCGCTTTCAAGGATATGGCGTTGTCCATCCTGCCCCATCTGATGATTACAGCGGCCCGCAAGAATGACGTGAAAAATGAGATTGTCATCCTGACCGCCACTTCCGGCGACACCGGCAAGGCGGCATTGGCCGGCTTTGCGGGCGTGGAGGGGACGAGGATTGTAGTGTTCTATCCAAAGGACGGCGTCAGCGTCATCCAGGAGAAGCAGATGGTGACCCAGAAAGGGGACAACACGCTGGTAGTGGGCATCCGCGGCAACTTTGACGACGCCCAGAGCGGTGTGAAGCAGATTTTCGCGGACAGGGAACTGGCTCAGGAGATGGCGGAGAAAGGGTTCCAGTTCTCCTCGGCGAACTCCATCAATATCGGCAGACTGGTACCCCAGATCTGTTATTACGTTTATGCCTATGGAAAGCTTCTCAGGGACGGTGAAATCGCGGAGGGCGAGACCGTCAATGTGGCAGTGCCTACCGGCAATTTCGGCAATATCCTTGCAGCGTTCTATGCAAAGAACATGGGACTGCCCATCGGGAAGCTGATCTGCGCCTCCAACGAAAACAAAGTGCTCTACGATTTCTTCCGGACAGGGGCCTATGACAGGAACAGGGAGTTCCGGTTGACCACCTCGCCCTCCATGGACATCCTGATTTCCAGCAATCTGGAGCGGCTGATTTATCGCGCCGCCGGGAATGACGCGGACAGGAACCGCGAACTGATGGCGGCGCTTGGGGGCCAGGGAAGATATGAAGTCACGGAGGAGATGAAAGAGGCGCTTTCCGACTTTTACGGGAATTATGCCACAGAGGAGGAAACGGCGGCAGAAATCCGCAGGCTTTACGAAGATTACGGATACGTAATCGATACCCATACGGCCGTGGCCTCCGCAGTGTACGGGAAATACGCCCAGGAGACGGGAGACAAGGCGAAGACAGTCATTGCGTCCACAGCCAGCCCCTATAAGTTCACCAGGAGCGTCATGGATGCCCTGGACACTGCCACAGGCCGGGGAGATGAGGCAAAGGAGGACTTCGCGTTGGCGGATGAGCTTTCCGCGCTGTCCGGCGTGAAAGTGCCCCGGGCTGTGGAGGAAATCCGCACTGCGGCGGTGCTCCATAAAAAGGTGTGCGAGGCCTGGCAGATGAAGGACGCGGTGAAGGAGTTCCTGGGGATTTATACTGCTTAACAGATAAATTTTCCCAGTAATCTGACTACATAACGCCAGCCCGATACGTTTAACCAGTGCAGTACGGTAAATTCCGGCGTTATGTAGGATAGCCGGAGGTCAGGAGGAAATGGTGAAGAAAAGGTGCCTGTTTTTGGGCTGTGCGCTTCTGCTTGGCCTGACGGTCCCCGGCCAGTCCGCTTTGGCGCAGAATCGGCATGGCCAGGAGCGGACGGAAGTGGAAAATCTGCTCAGAGAATATTATGAGGCGTGCTCGGAGGGGGACTGGGAGCGGGCCGGGACTCTGATTGCCATGGAAAACCCTTATGCGGAAAAGACATTGGGGAAATGGGCAAAGGAATGCGGCCTGGAGCGGTATGATATCATCCGGACGGACGCTTATCATCTTGAGACAGGCGACTGCTGGCTGGTCTGGGTGGAATACGATTTGGTCGTGGAAGACATGGAGGCCGCCATACCGGGGGCCACGACCTATGTGCTCTGCAAGGGAAAAAACGGATGGGAGGATTGCACCGGCTCGGAATCCGCGGCTCTGGAGGATGAGGTCACGCAGGTCGCCTGGACGGATGAGTACATGGGCAGGATGGTGGACGTGGAGAGACGGTATCTTGAAGTTCTTGAAAACCATCCTGAACTGGCGGAATGGGCCGATGCGCTGGCGGATTTGCTGAAACGCCGCAGGATGGAAGAGGCGGAGCAGGGAGAGGCTGACCCACCGGAGCGCTATATCGTGCAGGGAGGAGACTGTCTGTGGGACATTGCCGAAGAGAAGCTTGGCAGGGGAGCGGACTGGATAATTCTCTATGAGGAAAACAGGGATGTCATAGGGGACGATCCGAATCTGATTCTGACAGGGACAGAACTGCGGATTACATATCAATAATACAGAGGCTAATTTTGGAGGAATGAAATGACAATAGAAGAAATGCTGGGTAAAGTAGACCATACACAGCTGAAAGCTTTCGCTACATGGGAGGATATCCGCAGACTCTGCGACGAGGCCATTGCCTGCCATACGGCCAGCGTATGCGTCCCGCCGTCTTATGTGAAGCGGATTCACGATACTTACGGAGAGAGGATAAACATCTGCACAGTGGTGGGGTTCCCGCTGGGCTACAGCGCCACGGAGGCCAAGCTGGCCGAGGTGCGGCAGGCGCTTTCGGAGGGCTGCGATGAAATCGACATGGTGGTCAATATCGGGGATGTGAAGAATGGAGATTTCGACAAGGTAGAGACGGAAATCCGTACTCTGAAGGAAGCCTGCGGGGAGCATACCCTGAAGGTCATCATAGAGACCTGCTACCTGACAGAGGAGGAGAAAATCGCCATGTGCAGGGCCGTCACAGGCGCGGGGGCGGATTACATCAAGACATCCACGGGCTTCGGCACGGCCGGGGCCACCAGAGAGGACGTGGAGCTTTTCCGAAAACATATCGGGCCGGATGTAAAAATCAAGGCCGCAGGAGGCGTGTCCACTTTGGCGGATCTGGAGATGTTCATCAATCTGGGGTGTGACAGAATAGGCACCTCCAGGGCGGTTGGACTGTGCAGGGGGCAGGCTGTAGAAGGATATTGATAAAATTTCAATAGATAATCATGGATACAGGAGGATGGAAAAATGGAGAATCAAGTGATTCAGAATCGTTTGCAGGCGCTCAGAGAAGCGATGAGGGCCGCGGGCATCGATTACTATATGATACCCACGGCGGACTTCCACAATTCTGAGTATGTGAGCGATTACTTTAAGGTGAGGGAGTATTTCTGTAATTTTTCAGGATCCAACGGCACCCTGGTGATATGGCAGGAGGGCGCGGGCCTGTGGACGGACGGCAGATACTTTATCCAGGCGGAGAAGGAGCTGGAGGGTACCTCGGTCACCCTGTACCGCATGCGGGAGGAGGGCGTTCCGACAATCACGGAATTCCTGGAGCAGAATATGAAGCAGGGCCAGACCCTGGGCTTTGACGGCAGGGTGATTCCTGCCCAGTCCGGAAAAGAGTATGAGAAAAAGTTCGCCGACAAGCAGATTTCCATCGTATATGACAAGGATTTGGCAGAGGGGATCTGGACGGACAGACCGGCGTTCCCGGCGGGGAAGGTGACCGTGCTGGACGAGCAGATCGCAGGAAAGAGTTTTGAAGAGAAGCGGGGCCAGATTCTGGAGAAGCTGGAGAAAGAGGGCGCGGACGCATTCCTCCTGACAAAGCTGGACGATCTGATGTGGCTCTTCAATATCAGGGGCTGCGACGTGGAGTGCAATCCCGTGGCCATGTCCTACGGATATCTGACGAAAGACCGCACAGTCCTGTTCATCCAGAAGAGCGCGCTGGACGAGGGGGTCACCGCTTATCTGGCCGCCAAGGGCATAGAGGTGGAAGAATACGGGGATGTAGTGGAATATCTGAAGGCCCTTTCCGGGGAGGGGAAGGTTCTGGTGGACGAGCGCCACTGCAGTTATGGCCTGTACAAGACGGTGGCGGAAAAGCAGACTCTGGTAGAGAAAAAGAACCCCACAGAGCTCCTGAAGGCCATCAAGAATCCCGTAGAGCTGGCCAATATGGAGAAGATGTACTTAAAGGACAGCCTGGCCCTGACGAAGTTCATCCACTGGCTGAAGAAGAACATCGGGAAGACGGAGATTACCGAGATTACGGCGGCGGACAAGCTGGAGGAATTCCGCAGGGAGATTCCGGAGTGCCTGGGCCTGTCCTTCCCCACCATCGGCGGCTACAAGGCCAACGCGGCCATGATGCATTACGAGGCCACGCCGGAGAGTCATGCGGTGCTTGCGCCGGAGGGGCTGTTCCTGGTGGATTCCGGCGGGCAGTACCTGGGGGCTACCACGGACGTGACCAGGACGATTGTGCTGGGGCCCGTTTCCGATGAAATCAAGAGGCATTACACGGCAGTGGCGGCGGGCATGCTGCAGATGACCAATGCCAGATGGCTCCACGGATGCACCGGGCGGAATCTGGACATCCTGGCAAGGCAGCCCGTCTGGAATATGGGGATGGACTATAAATGCGGCACCGGGCACGGCGTGGGCTATATCCTGAACGTACATGAGGGCCCTCAGGGGCTGTCCTGGCAGTACGCGGAGGGACGACCGGAGGCTGTGATCGAGGAGGGCATGGACGTCACCAATGAGCCGGGCATCTATGTGGAGGGCAGCCACGGCATCAGGATTGAGAACGTGATGGTGGCGAAGAACGACGTGAAGAACGAGTACGGCCAGTTCATGCACTTCGAGACCCTGACCTGGGTGCCGATCGACATGGAGGCCATCGACGAGAAGTATATGACCGAGACCCAGAGGGCTTTCCTGTACAAGTACCAGAGGGAAGTGTACGAGAAGCTGTCTCCTTACCTGGACGATGAGGAGAAGGCATGGCTGCTGAAGGAGACCCGGGCGGACGGGACGGTCATTTTGAAGAACTAGGCTGAGGGCGGAAGCCCTGGCGGGAGTGGTTTATTAAATCGTTATAAAATCTGTTATCGGTTTCTTGACTTTTGGAAACAGTTTTGAGATAATGAATCCGATAGGGTGATTTGCCTCCGGGAGCCGGAGGGGAATCGCCCATAAGGAAACCGATCACCTCCCGGCACTTCCGGCGGGAGAGTAGGAAATACAATTTCAAGGAGGACGATACCAATGTCAACAAAAGCGTATTACCCCATTTCTGAGATCGGGGCAGGCAAGCCCGGTTTCAGCAAGACACGTTCCATCATCGAGGGCGCTTTCTACGGCAACAACGTAGTAAAGGTGAACACCCTGAAGGAAGCATATGAGATGGCCAAGAATTCTCCCGGAACCATCGTTACCGATATGCCGGTTTACCGTGCGGAAGAAATCGGCCTGGAGAGAGACGCGAAAGTTCTGCTGTTCAATGACGGCGCAGTGACCGGACGTTATGCTCAGGCGCGCCGCATCAAGGGCGAGCCCGGCGTGGACGAAGGGAAGCTTGACAAGGTGGTCATGGACGCTATCTACAAGACCCGCTTTAAGACTCTGTACCATGCGGAGTGCTATATCGGCCTGGATCCCGAGTTCATGGCAAAGGCTCATCTGCTGATTCCCGAAGGAGAGGAGAACCTCCTGTACAACTGGATGCTGAACTTCCAGTACATGTCCGACAAGTATGTGGCTATGTACAAGGAGTCCCAGCCCATCGGCGGCGGCAAGGAGCCGGATATCTATATTTTCTCCGATCCCCAGTGGGCGCCTACACCCAGTCCTGATGTGGACTACAGCTGCCTGAGCGACGATCTGACTCTGTGCTACTTCGATACCAACCAGAACTGTGCCGCTATCCTGGGCATGAAGTACTTCGGCGAGCACAAGAAGGGCACATTGACCATGGCCTGGGCCCTGGCCAACAGGAACGGCTACGCTTCCTGCCACGGCGGACAGAAGGAGTATCTGCTGGCTGACGGCAGCAAGTTCGTTGCTTCCGTATACGGCCTGTCAGGATCCGGCAAGTCCACCCTGACCCATGCGAAGCACGGCGGCAAGTACGAGATTAAGGTGCTGCATGACGATGCGTTCATCATCAACACCGACACCTGCTCTTCCGTAGCCCTGGAGCCTACCTACTTCGACAAGACGGCCGATTATCCCACAGGCTGCCCTGACAACACCTTCCTGCTCACCGCCCAGAACTGCTCCGCTACCCTGGACGAGGACGGCAAGGTGCAGCTGGTCACCGAGGACATCAGGAACGGCAACGGCCGCGCCATCAAGTCCAAGCTGTGGAGCCCTAACCGCGTGGATAAGATTGACGCTCCCGTGAACGCAATCTTCTGGATTATGAAGGATCCCACCATCCCGCCTGTAGTGAAGCTGAAGGGCGCCGCGCTGGCATCCGTCATGGGCGCTACCCTGGCTACCAAGACATCCACCGCAGAGCGCGTGGCAGCAGGTACCGATATGAACGCGCTTCGTATCGTTCCTTACGCTAACCCGTTCAGGACCTATCCTCTGGTAAATGACTATGAGAAGTTCAAGAAGCTGGTTGCCGAGAAGAACGTTGACTGCTACATCATCAACACCGGCGACTTCATGGGCAAGAAGGTAAAGCCTGCAGATACCCTTGGCATCCTGGAGACCATCGTGGAGAAGAAAGCAACCTTCAGGCAGTGGGGACCTTTCGAGGACATCGAGATCATGGATTGGGAAGGCTTTGCGCCTGACCTTAAGGACGGCGACTATATAAAGGCTCTGCAGAACGCGATGCAGAACCGTGTGGACGCTGTGGAAGGCTTCGCTACCAAGAAGGAAGGCTACGACAAGCTGCCTGAGGAGGCTCTAGAGGCCCTTAAGAAGATTGTGAACGAGGCTGCAAGCTTATAAGAATGTGAAGTGTATTAAAAGTATTGTACGGGGCGGTGGGCTTTTGCCTGCCGTCCTTTTTGTGCTTTTGTCGAAGGTTGGTGAATCTGCAATTAATTTTCAAGATTTTGGCAAAAGTTTTAGTTGTATTTCACAGAGGTTTTTGTTATAATACCTTTTAGATAACAGAATCTGCTTTGGGTTTTATCATAGCACTTGGATAATGGAATCTGTATTAGATTCTTTGATGGGAACTTGCCTGAGATGTGCGATAACTTCTGTTTATTTTGAACCTACATTACTTTAAACGGGATTCCTATATTGCCGAGTGGCTGTCAAGCCCTCACTGTCTGGATTTTCCAGGGAGGATTGGAAGGGAAGGCAAAAGCTCTGGTTGCGGTTACCCACCTAGCATTGCTAGGAGTCAGAGAGCAGGAGGCGGCATTTTGGGCATCCGTTACAGAAGAAGAGGGCAGTCCTTCGCGGGGCTGCTCTTTTGAGTGCCTGAGTTACGATACAAAAAATTGCGGAGACGTTTGGGAGGGAATTTGGACAGAGACAGACAGAACTGGAACAGATCACAGAGGCTGCAGCTGAAAGCCATGATCTGCCTGCTGGGCTTTTTGCTGTTGGTGTTATTGTTGGTTGGCAGATTGGTGACGATGCTGTTGCATGGAGGGGGAGAAGAAAAGGAGACGGAACCTGCGCCCATGCCCCATGTACCCGTAGTGCAGACATTTGCGAATGTGTGGATCATGGAGGCAGACGAAGAGGGAATCCTGGTTTTCAGGGACGGCGTCTCCGAGAGCTATCCATGGGGGACAGAGGAAGACGGCGGGGCGATGCGGCCCGATTTGTCCCTGCGGGAGCAGGTGGCGGATGTGGTGCTGACGGACGGCGCGGTGACCTCGGTGAGCGCCAAGAGGGAGAAAATCAACGGAAAAGTGCTAAGCGCGGATGACGGCTGGATAGAGGTAGAGGGCTACGGCAGGCTGCCTCTGGCAGAGGATTACAAGGGCTATCGACTGTTCGACAGTCTGGAGATGTGTACGGCGAGTGATTTGTATTTCGGCTATAATTATACGGATTTCTGCGTAGAAGAGGGAGAAATCTGCGGCATTCTCATGGTGAAAGACGAGGTCATGGAGTACATACGGGTCCTTCTGGAAAATTCTGACTATCAGGGCATTTTCCACGAGGAACCGGCAATTACCTGCGATGTGGACTATACCGTGATTTACGGGGATTACGGCAGTATGCGGCAGGAGAGCCATTCGGCATGGGAGACGCTTAACTTCGGGGATGAAAGCCCCTATTTTGTCTCTGAACGCGTCCGGATCGTGCCGGATGTGCTGACGGGGAAGATTGTCCTGGAGAGCTGCAGCCGCAGCCAGGGCACTCCTGCCTACAGGGGGCAGATAGAGCTCCTGCGGACGGAAGACGGTATTGTAGTGATAAATGAAGTGCTGCTGGAGGAATATCTCTACAGCGTGGTGCCCAGCGAGATGCCGGGCGGGTATCCGGCGGAGGCTCTGAAAGCCCAGGCAATCTGTGCCAGGACCTATGCCTATGGGCGCATGGAGCATGCGGGATACCCGCAGTATGGCGCACATGTGGACGACAGCACCTCTTATCAGGTGTACAATAATATCCTGGAGCAGGAGAGCACCACCACTGCCGTGAAAGAGACCTATGGACAGCTTTTGTATTCAGGGGACGGCGAACTGGCGGAGACATTCTATTACTCCACCTCCTGCGGCGTGGGAAGCGACGCGAATGTATGGAAGACCGCCGGCGCGCCGACGCTTGAATATCTGAAGGCCAAGCCTTTAAGTAAAACGGCCATGACGGCAGCGGTGGAGGCCATGAGCGGCGGCGCTGCGCTGCCTGTGGAGACTTTGGGGGAGGAGCTGCGGGATGAGGAGGCTTTTGCCGCGTTCATCACCGGTAAGAATCCGGATGATTTCGAGGCGGCGGAGAACTGGTACCGATGGAGCTGCCAGGTGGAGGAAATCGACAGGGAGCACATGCTGGAGGTTCTGCAGCAGCGCTACGCGGCAGGCAGCAGCCTTATCCTCACCTGGAAAGACGGGGCATATGTCAGCGAACCCATAGAATCCCTTTCCGAGATTACTGACATATATATTGAAAAGCGGGGCAGCGGCGGGGTGGCCGATGAGCTTGTGATAGAAGCCGGTTCGCAGAAGATAAAGGTCATATCCGAGCATTACATACGGGCCGTGCTGAACGACAGCTCTTCGAAAGTGGTTCTGCAGGACGGCAGCGAGGTTGCGGGCATGAATTTGCTGCCCAGCGGTTTTTTTGTGATTATGACTAGCATAAAGGACGAAAATGTGGTAGGATATAATCTGTATGGCGGTGGGTTCGGCCACGGAGTGGGCATGAGCCAGAACGGCGCCAGGGACATGGCGGAGAGCGGATACTCTGCGATGGATATTTTGCTGTATTTTTACGAAAACTGTGACATCAAAAATGTATATGAGTAGGAGTGCGCCATGACCTGCCAGCTTTTTAATATCCTGTTGGATTTTTCCGCAAAGATGAAGAAACAGAATATCAGCACTTTTGCTGCCAGCACGGCCTTTTTCTTCTTCCTTTCCATCGTGCCCATGCTGATTATGGTGTGCACGATCATCCCCTACACGCCCCTGACAGAGGAGAACCTGGTGGAGGCGGTGACGGATCTGACGCCGGATCAGGTGGACGGACTGGCAGAAAGTCTGATTTCGGACATTTATAAAAATTCGGCGGGAGTGCTGTCCATTGCGCTGATTGCCACCTTGTGGTCAGCTTCCAAGGGCGTCATGGCGCTGATGCGGGGCCTGAATGCCATCAATGGCGTGGAGGAAAACAGAAATTATTTCGTGGTGCGGGTGATTGCGTCCTTTTATACCATAGTGATGCTGATTGTGATGGTGCTCTCCCTGTTCCTCATGGTGTTCGGCGACCAGCTGGTGAACCTGATGCTGCACCGCATTCCCCAGCTGAAACAGCTGGTATCCTTTATCATGAATTTCAGATTTATTTTTGTGTGGGCAGTGCTTTCCGTGCTGTTTGCCGCTGTATACGCGTATGTGCCGGACAAGAAGCTGGCTTTCCGGGAACAGATTCCGGGAGCGGTCTTTTCCGCCGTGGTATGGAGTGTCTTTTCTTGGGCCTTTTCCTACTATGTGACCTATGGCAACTCTTACGGCATTTATGGCAGCCTGTCCATCATCATCATCGTGTTGCTGTGGATGTATTTCTGTATGTATATTATATTGATTGGCGCTTATCTGAACAGGTATTTCGCGCCGGTGAACAAAGCGTTGGTAAACAGAGACCGCGATTGATTCTTTCCCGAAGGGGGGGTTGACGATATAAAAATCAAGGAGGCATAAGATGATACATAATCGAGTGGAGTGGCAGGACAGATTCAATATTGGCGTGGATTTCATTGACAGAGAGCACAGGAAACTTTTCAGCATTGTGAATAAGCTGTTTGCTTACGATGGCAATGACAGCAAGAGCCAATGGGCCTACCAGGAGGGCATTAAGTTCTTCAAGGGGCATGCTATGAAGCATTTTGCGGAAGAGGAAGTCTATATGGCGTCCATCAATTATGAGGGATACGACAGGCACAGGCATCTCCATGACACATTCCGGCGTAAGACGCTTCCCGAGATAGAGAAAGAACTCGCGGAGTCCTACTATTCTGAGGAAGCGGTGAAGCATTTCCTGGGAGTATGCGCCGGATGGCTCATCGGCCATACATTGACGGAGGACCGTGCAATCGTAGGGCAGGTGGAGAGCAAATGGGAGAATCTGCTTCCCTTTGAAAAGCAGGAAGCCATGAAGAAATTCATTATCGGGCAGCTCCGGGAAATGTTCGAGCTGGATGCCAGGGTCATCAGTGAAAGCTATGGGGGGGAGAAGTTCGGGAAAGGATTCTACTACAGGCTGATGTATGGGACGGAGAAAGGGGAGCGGTGGGAGTTTTTCCTGGTGTTCGAGGAGCAGCTGATTGTCAATACAATCGGCAAGATGATAGGCTCCGAGACCAGGGGCGTAGATGTCATGATGATGAATGCCACCCGGTATACGGCAAGGCAGTTCGTGGACCGCGTCAAGGAGCATTTCCCGTTCGCGAGTCAGTTCGATGTTTTGGATGAGAATCTGCTGAACTATGATCAGTTTGAGCGGGCATTTGCAAAAAGGGATTCCCAGTGCAGCCTGCTGTTCAATACAGGAGAGGGATATTTCGCTTTTTGCGTGTCGGCGCCCCATCTGCTCACCGAAGAAGTGACGCTGCCTGTAGAGGGGACCGGCGCGGCATCCATCAGGGCGGAGAATGCTATGGAGGAGATCAAAAAGTATCTTGAGACCCAGGATATGGCGGAGAAAAAGAAGATTCTCGTGGTAGACGATTCCCTTGTCATGCAGCAGGCCATGAAAGAGCTGCTGGGTAAGGACTATGCAGTTGCGCTGGCTAAGTCCGGCGTGGCGGCAATCAGGAGCATGACGCTGGATAAGCCGGATCTGGTCCTGTTAGATTATGAGATGCCAGTCTGCGACGGAAAGCAGGTGCTGGAGATGATTCGGGCAGAGGAGGAGCTGGCTGACACGCCTGTCATTTTCCTCACCAGCAGAACGGACAGGGAGAGCGTCAGAAAGGTAGTGGACCTGAAGCCCGCAGGCTATCTGCCCAAATCCCTGAAGTCGGAAGAAATCAAGCAGAATATCAAGGCCTATTTCGAGAAGGCCGCAAGGTGATTTGTCAAACTTGTAAGGATTTCCGCTCCGGGTTATTATGTGTCCTATATCGGATGGGAAGAGGCGCCGGACGGGCAGAGCTTACGTTCCCGGGGGCATTCCCGGCTTCGAAAGAGCGCTGAAAGAGTAAGACCATGCAGTATAATGTAAAAATGTCTTCCCAAAAAAGTGCCGGATTTCCCTTGACATTTTGGCGGGAAGACAGTATGATTAAGAACTAATAAGGCATTTGAAAGGCATAGATGGTGCTGAGTAGCGGTTGCTTTTCTTACAGAGAGAGGAAGTCATCGGGTGGAAACTTCCTTAAGTTCAGAGGAATCGTGAATTTCCCGCCGGAGCTGCCTGACAGAACGCGGATTGCGGATATATCGTCAATATATCCGCGATAAGCCAGTAAGCCAGGACGTGGGGCGCTCGTTACGCGCAAATGAGAGCCGGTGTTCTGTACAGGACAGGATGCCGGAAGCAGGGTGGTACCGCGGAAATATATTTCGTCCCTTGCAGTTTTGTATTCGGAAACTGCAGGGGATTTTTTGTGGAAATCCGCAGTTTCCGGCAGGAGCACTGACTGCCATAGACGGCGTGGATTGCCGGACAGTTACGGAAACAGGAACAGGAGGAAAAGATGAAAGAAAAACTGGAACAAATCAGGGAAAGGGCGCTCTCACAGATAAAAAACTGTGATTCCGCCGACAAATTGAATGAACTCAAGGTAAGTATCCTGGGCAAGAAAGGCGAGCTTACCGACCTGCTTAAAGCTATGCGGGACGTGGCGCCGGAGGAGCGCCCCAAAGTAGGCCAGATGGTGAATGAGGCCAGGGCCGAAATCGAAAAGGTTCTGGAGGAGAGCAGGGCAAGGATTGAAAAGGCCGTCAGGGAAGCCAAAATGAAGGCCGAGGTCATCGATGTGACGCTTCCCGCCAGCAGGGCGGAACTGGGCCACAGACATCCCAATACCATCGCTCTGGAGGAAGTGGAGCGAATCTTCGTCGGCATGGGATATGAGGTGGTGGAAGGCCCGGAGGTGGAAAAGGATTACTATAACTTCGAGGCGCTGAACATTCCCGCGGACCATCCGGCCAAGGATGAGCAGGACACCTTTTATGTGGCAAGCGCTACAGGAGATATCCTGTTGCGCACCCAGACATCCGGCGTGCAGGTTCATGAGATGGAAAAGGGCAGGCTGCCCATCCGCATGATTGCGCCGGGCAGAGTGTTCCGCTCGGACGAAGTGGATGCCACCCATTCCCCATCTTTCCACCAGATTGAGGGGCTGGTCATTGATAAGCATATCACTTTCGCGGATCTGAAAGGGACGCTGGCGGAATTCGCGAAAGCGCTGTTCGGGGAGGAGACGAAAGTAAAATTCCGGCCCCACCATTTCCCGTTCACGGAGCCCAGCGCGGAGATGGACGTGACCTGCTTCAAATGCGGAGGCAAGGGCTGCCGGTTCTGCAAGGGCAGCGGCTGGATTGAGATTTTGGGCTGCGGCATGGTGCATCCCCATGTGCTGGAGATGAGCAATATCGATCCTGAGGAGTATACAGGCTTTGCATTTGGCATGGGACTGGAGCGCATCGCTCTGCTGAAGTACGAGATTGACGACATGCGTCTGCTCTACGAGAACGATATCCGATTCCTGAGGCAGTTCTAGGGCGAAAACAGGATGTCCCGGATAAATATTAAAACGAATAAAATAAAACGAAATACTGAATATATTGAGAAAGGGAAAAAGACATGAATACAGCATTGTCATGGATTAAGGCATATGTGCCCGAACTGGAATGCACGGATCAGGAGTACTGCGACGCGATGACCCTGTCCGGCACGAAAGTGGAGGGCTTCGAGAGGAGAGATAAGAACCTGGAGAAAATCGTGGTGGGGCAGATTCTGTCCATTGAGCGCCATCCCGACGCGGATAAGCTCATTGTCTGCCAGGTGGACATCGGCGGGGAGACCATCCAGATTGTCACCGGCGCCCCCAACGTAAAGACAGGCGACAAGGTGCCCGTGGTCTTAGACGGCGGAAAGGTGGCGGGAGGCCACGACGGCGGTCCGCTGCCGGAGGAGGGCATCAGGATTAAGGCCGGCAAGCTGCGGGGCGTGCCCTCCAACGGCATGATGTGCTCCATCGAGGAGCTGGGCTCCGACCGGAACATGTACCCGGAAGCGCCGGAGAACGGAATCTATATCTTCGGAGAGGACGCCCGGGTGGGCGCTGATGCCGTGGAGCTTTTGGGGCTGCACGATACCGTTTTTGAATATGAAATCACCAGCAACCGGGTAGACTGCTACAGCGTGCTGGGCGTGGCCAGGGAGGCGGCGGCTACTTTCAGGAAGCCTTTCGTTCCGCCCGCGGTGAAGGAGACCGGCAACGGAGAGGATGTGCATGACTACATCAGCGTAGAAGTGCGCGATCCCGACCTCTGCCCCAGATATTGCGCAAGAGTATGCAAGAACATCAAAATCGGCCCCTCCCCCAAGTGGATGCAGAGGCGCCTTGCAGCCAGCGGCATCCGCCCCATCAACAATCTGGTGGATATCACCAATTACGTGATGGAGGAATACGGCCAGCCCATGCACGCCTTTGACCTGGACACCATCGCAGGGCACAAAATCATTGTCCGCCGGGCTAAGGACGGAGATGAGTTCCAGACCCTGGACGGCCAGATGCGGAAGCTGGACAGCGAAGTGCTGATGATCTGCGACGCGGAAAAGGAAGTGGCCATCGGCGGCATCATGGGCGGCGAGAACAGCAAGATTACCGACAAGGTGCAGACCGTCCTGTTCGAGGCAGCCATCTTCAACGGCCCCAATATCAGAAAGTCTGCCAAGAGAATCGGTCTGCGCACGGATTCTTCCGGCAAATTCGAGAAAGGTCTGGAGACCCACAACGCGTTGGACGCCATCAACCGCGCCTGCCAGTTGATTGAGGAGCTGGGCTGCGGGGAAGTGGTAGGCGGCGTGGTGGACGTGGCCCAGCCCATGGCAGGAAAAAAAGTGCTGCCTTTCCGCCCTGAGAAATACAATGCGCTTCTGGGGACGGACATTGAGGAGACGGATATGCTGGAGATGTTCGCCCGCCTGGAAATCGAGGCCGTGAAGAACCAGGAGGGCGCCACCGAGCTGGCGATACCGTATTTCCGTCAGGATTTAAACTGCGATGCGGATATGGCGGAGGAAGCGGCCAGGTTCTATGGCTACGACAAGATTCCCACCACGCTGCCCTCCGGGGAGGCCACCGCCGGCAAGCTATCCTACAAGCTGCGCATTGAGCAGAAGGCAAGGGACATCGCGGAGTACTGCGGCTTCTCCCAGGGGATGAACTATTCTTTCGAGAGTCCCAAAGTCTTCGACAAGCTGTTGATTCCCGCAGAGGATAAGCTGCGCCGGACCGTGACAATCTCCAATCCGCTGGGAGAGGATTTCTCCGTCATGCGGACGATTTCCCTGCATGGGATGCTGACCAGCCTGGCCACCAATTACAACCGCAGGAATAAAAATGTCAGGCTCTATGAGCTGGGCAATATCTATCTGCCGGGGGGTCTGCCCCTTGAGGAGCTGCCCGAGGAGCGGATGCAGCTGACATTGGGCTTTTATGGGGAAGGGGATTTCTTCACCATGAAAGGCGTGGTGGAAGAGTTCTTCATCAGCACAGGCATGAAGAAAAAGCCGGCATACGATCCGAACGCCGGGAAGCCGTTCCTGCACCCGGGCCGCCAGGCGCTGATTCAGTATGAGGGCACCACCGTAGGCTATCTGGGCGAAGTCCATCCCGAGGTGCTGGACAACTATGAGATTGGCGCAAAGGCCTATGTGGCGGTGCTGGATATGCCGGAGGTGATTCCTTTTACTACTTTCGACAGGAAGTACGAGGGGATAGCCAAGTATCCTGCTGTGACCCGCGACATCAGCATGGTGGTGCCGAAAGAGATTCTGGCAGGCGACATTGAGAAAGTGATTGCCCAGAGGGGCGGGAAGCTTCTGGAGTCCTATCAGCTCTTCGATATCTACGAGGGAGCGCAGATTAAGGCCGGATATAAATCGGTGGCCTATTCCATCACTTTCCGGGCTAAAGACAGGACTTTGGAGGACAATGACGTCAATGCCGTCATGAAGAAGATTCTGAACGGTTTAGAGCAGATGGGAATCGAACTGCGGCAGTAAAGCCTGCCCGCGGGACAATCTTTTGCCCTGCGGGGAGTTCCCATAAATCGGAAAGTATGCTACAATATAAGTATCTTGTGGGAAGAGATTTGCCACAAAATCGGAAAAGCGAGAAAGGAATAAAGAAATGGAAAGAAAAGTGACGTGGGAGACCTATGACGCGGCGCAGCTTGAGAAGCTGGAAAAGCTGAATCAGGAGTACAGGGAGTTCCTGGACAACGGCAAGACCGAGCGTGAGTGCATCGACACCATCGTGAACACCATCGAGGCGGAGGGCTATCAGGAGCTGGAGAGTCTGGTTCAGGAAGGCAGGAAGCTGCAGAAAGGGGACAAGGTCTACAGCGTATGCATGAATAAGTCCATCGCCATGTTCCAGATCGGCGAGAAGCCCATGACCGGGGGCATGAACATCCTGGGCGCCCATATCGACAGCCCCAGAATCGACGTCAAGCAGAATCCCCTGTATGAGGAGGGCGGCTTCGCGTATCTGGACACTCACTATTACGGCGGCGTAAAGAAGTATCAGTGGGTCGCGCTGCCCCTGGCGCTGCACGGCGTGGTGGTAAAGAAAGACGGCACCACCATCGAGATGAGCATCGGCGAGAATGATGATGACCCCGTCTTCTTCATATCGGATCTGCTGGTTCATCTGGCGGGAGAGCAAATGGAGAAAAAGGCCTCCAAGGTCATCGAAGGGGAAGCCCTTGACCTGATCATCGGCAGCAAGCCCATCGTGCTTTCAGGGGAAGAGAAGGAGAAGGACGGGAACAAGGAAAAAGCCAAGGAAGCCATCAAGGCCGGCATCCTTGACATCCTGAAAGCGTCCTATGACATGGAAGAGGAGGATTTCCTCTCCGCGGAGCTGGAAATCGTGCCCGCGGGCAAGACAAGGGAAGTGGGCTTCGACCGCAGCATGATTCTGGGCTATGGACAGGACGACAGAGTCTGCGCGTTCACTTCCATGCGCGCCATGCTGGACGTAGGGAAAATTGAAAAGACCCTGTGCTGCATTCTGGTGGACAAGGAGGAAATCGGTTCCGTAGGCGCTACGGGCATGCAGTCCAGATTTTTCGAGAACGCGGTGGCGGAGCTGATGAACCTCACCGGCGAGTACAGCGAGCTGAACCTGAGGAGATGCCTGGCACGCAGCTGCATGCTTTCCTCCGATGTCAGCGCAGGCTTCGACCCCGCCTACGCGTCCTGCTTTGAGAAGAAGAATTCCGCTTTTGTAGGCCAGGGAATGGTCTTCAATAAGTTCACAGGTTCCAGAGGAAAGGGCGGCTCCAATGACGCCAACGCGGAATACATCGCGTATCTGCGCAGGATTCTGGATGAAAAGGGCATCGTCTACCAGACCGCGGAGCTGGGCAAGGTAGATGTAGGCGGCGGCGGGACCATCGCATACATCCTGGCCGAGTACGGCATGAACGTAATCGACAGCGGCGTGCCGGTGCTGAACATGCATGCGCCCTGGGAGGCCACCAGCAAGGCTGACGTATATGAGACATACCGCGGCTACATCGTGTTCGCGGAGGGGGCAGGGATGTAATGAGCGGCGGAATGCTGAAATCTGACTTCTATTTTGAACTGCCTGAGGAGCTGATCGCACAGGACCCTCTGGAGGAGAGAACCTCCTCCAGACTCCTGGTGCTGGACAGACGCTCCGGGGCAGTTTCCCATCATGTGTTCCGGGAAATCGCGGACTTCCTGCGCCCGGGAGACTGCCTTGTGCTGAACAATACCAAGGTCATCCCGGCAAGGCTTTTGGGCGAGAGGGAGGGCACCGGCGCCCATGTGGAGCTGCTTCTGCTAAAGCGAAAGAGCGGCGATGTGTGGGAGACGCTGGCGCGGCCCGGAAAGAAATGCCGCCCGGGCACGAAGCTTTCCTTTGGGGACGGCCTGCTGAAAGCCGAAATCCTGGAGACAGTGGAGGAGGGCAACCGCCTGGTGCGCTTTACCTATGAGGGGATATTCGAGGAGGTGCTGGACAGGCTGGGGGAGATGCCGCTGCCGCCATACATCACCCGCAAGCTTCAGGATAAAAACCGCTATCAGACAGTCTATGCAAAGCATGAGGGCTCTGCAGCCGCGCCTACGGCGGGGCTGCATTTTACAGAGGCGCTTTTAGGCCAGCTGGAGGCGAAAGGCGTAAAGCTTGCCTATGTGACGCTGCATGTGGGACTTGGCACATTTCGCCCCGTGAAAGAGGAGAATGTGCTGGAACATCACATGCACTCGGAGCATTATCAGATATCCCGGGAGACAGCGGACCTGATCAACCGTACCAAAGCGGAGGGCAGCAGGATTGTCTGTGTGGGGACCACCAGCTGCCGGACCATCGAGAGCGCGGCGGATGAGGAAGGAATCGTGCACCCGGGCAGCGGGGATACGGACATTTTCATCTACCCGGGATACCGGTTCAAGGCGCTGGACGCGCTGATCACCAATTTCCATCTGCCGGAGTCCACGCTGATTATGCTGGTGTCCGCGCTGGCGGGGCGGGAGCATGTGCTGGCGGCTTATGAGGAGGCTGTCAGGGAGCGGTATCGGTTCTTCAGTTTCGGGGATGCTATGTTGGTGTTGTAGCATTAAAATCGTACTTTTGTAAAGTTAATAGGAGGATAGAGATGGCGCTTTCTGGTAAAAATGCCTGGACATGGGCTGGGGAACAAAATAATAGCGCGGTTACGGAAATTCTGCCTGCAAGTGATGGTGGAGATTTATTCCAGAAAAACGGTCGCCTTGCGGTTCCCTCCGGCCTGGTAGGCCCTTGCGGCATACCGAAAAGTGAATGGGGGTCGTCTCCATACCGGGTAGGGGACCATTCCATATGCAGGAGCGACAGCCGGGATTGCAGCCGGTGTCCCATGAATCCAAACAGATCAGAAAATGAAGAATAAGAAAGCCCCAGGAGAATCAAAGCTCCTGGGGTATTTTGTCCCATCATCACCGGTAAATGAAAGAATGGGACAGTCCATTTTTGAAAACGATGGAGCAGATGCGGCCGTCCATAATGGAGATGCTGTCAATGATTCCACGGAGGAATGTTTTCAAGACATCCGCATCCACAGACGATGCCAGGCGCTTATAATTGACATAGTTTCTCCCGGATAGGTTCTGCGATATGATGAACTCGCTGGCCCTCTGCACAAAGATTTCATCGGACACGGACTGGTTCCAGGTGTCCGGGTTTTCCATTCCTATCCGCTCATTGATGCCCTCCAGGTTCTCAATGAGCTTTTCTTTTTCAATGATGTATTCCTTTTCGGACATCGCATCATCGGAATAAAGGTAAAGGTTCGTCAGACGCTCCAGGGCGCGTTCTATCTTCTGCTTTTCCTTCCGGAGCCTTGAAAGTTCCGAATGCTGCTTTTTTTCGTCCTTTTTGATTTTGACCCCCTTCCCATACACGTCTCCAGATATTTTCCCGGATGCCAGGACAGAGTATAGGTCATTCAGTCCATCCGGTTCAATTCCCTTTACCTGGATGAAGGTATCACCGTAGAGGAGGCGCCTTTGCAATTCCTCCGGAGAGGATATTTCGGCAAAGCCACGCTGCGCGTTAAGCATATTCAGTATATAGTTAAAAACAAACTCCCCTACAATAGGATCAGAGATAGTTGGGCAGCCGCAGGCGGCAGGAGACTTCCGGCGTGTCGAGCAGGAGTATTTTGAATATTTCCATCCATCCCTTGTCACGTTGCCTGGAGAGCTGTTCATAGGCTTTTTGCAGGCATTACAATACATGAGGCCGCCGAACACATGAACATGTTTTGATTCGTGTTTCCTCTGGTGGATTTTGTACTGTTCTGCCTGGGAATCAAGGATAGCAATTACATGCTCTTTCTGCTCCCGGCTTATCATCGCCGGGTGATGGTCCTGGACGGTTATCCATTCTGATTTATCCTTCTTTTTCTGGCGATTCCCTTCCTTTAGCCGGTTGTACTGGTAATCTCCGCAATAGAACACATTCCGCAGGATGATTAGGAGAGTAGTGGCAGACCATTGATTTCCGGCACGAGAGAACAGCTGGCGTTCATTAAGGATTCTGGCCACGCAGATCAGTGAACGATGCTCCTCATAAAGATTGTGCATCATTTCCACAACGGATTTCTCTGGCTCATTGAAAGAAAACTCCCCGGTCTGGATGTCATAATTATACCCATACGGAACACGGCCACCATTCCACAGACCGTTATTTGCCCTGGAAATCATGGTAGCGGTCACGCGCTCTGATGTCATGTTGCGCTCCAGCTCCGCAAAGACCAGGATGATTTTGAGCATGGCCTCTCCCATAGCGGTAGAGGTATCAAACTGTTCATTCTTGCTTACAAAAATGACGCCAAGCTCTTTCAGCTCATTGTACATGGAGGCAAAGTCCAGAAGGTTCCGGGAGATGCGGTCTATCTTCCAGACAAGGAGATGCGTGAAAACTCCCTGCCGGATCTGGGACATCATCTCCTGGAATTTTGGCCGGTCAGTATTTTTTCCGGAGTAGCCTGCATCCTCGAATATCACATAATCGTCTGTATTCAGAAGGAGTGACGCATACGCAATCAAGTCTTTTTTCTGCATTGGCAGAGAATCCTTATCTACCTGGTATAGGGTGGAGACGCGGACATAGATAGCCACACGCACCTTGCTACGCTCCATCAATGCCTTTACTTTCTTATAAGCCATAAGGAATACCTCCCCAAAAAGAAAAGCCCCTAAATGGGGCTTGTGTGCTATATCGCAGCCTGCCGCTGGCAAGCGAACTGTGACAGGAACCGGGTTTCCGCCTGGCTTATCCTGGAGTTTATCTCCCCGATTCTTCTGTCCCTGGACATGAGCAGCAGCTCCCGACACTCTTTTGTTGTGAATAGATGGCACTGGTAAATACCAGGAATAAAAGCCTTGCGGCAGATGGTTAGGAGTTCTTTTTCTGATATGCCGCATCTGCAGCAGAGGTCAAAAATTTTATTCACAATACCGGCATCTACAGAGGCAGTCGTTCTCCAGCTACGGAAATTGCCCTGCTGGTAATATAGCAGGCGCTCTATACTGTCAAAGCCGTTTAAGTCGGAATAGAACGCCATACAGTAATAAGCAACCGCTATCCGCAGGTTCCCTTCCAGTTCCACAAACCGGCCCTGGCGCATACGGACATCCCGGAGCAGGCGGTAATTTCCGGTTCTCAAATATAATTCTACTTCCAGAGTGAGGCTATCCCACCGCATATCATTCCCGGTACCGTCCCCAGGAATAGGACGCATATAATCTGGCAACATAATCTACCCCCCATTTTTCATTTCCGCCGCTTGCGGATGCTGTCTATCCTAACAACCTTTTTTCCGCTTCTTGCATGGCGCTGTAAGTATCACACGCGCTTTTTATATATACAAAACACATATCCTGGAGATTCGCAGGCAAAGAGCGCAGCATGGAAAGTATGGTCGATTCGTCCTGGGACAATGGCTGTGGTTCTCCAGGCTTTACATATTCACTCCCGGTAAGAAGGAGGTCTGTGGAACACTTGAGATATTCTGCTAAAGCAATTACAGCATCAGAATTTGGGGCGCTACCAGCTTGCCATCTTCCGATACTACCGGTACTTATTTTACATTCTTTCAACACTGGAGTAGGTTTCAAACCTTTCTTGTCACATATTTCTTTAAAATTATCCCAAAACAAATAATTCACCTCCACAATGTAACTCACAAATCGGCGTAAAAATATTGACAAACGCCTTATGGTGAGTTATGATATATATGTAAGATACATTTGTGCGTTTTTATTTTCCTTAACAAATGGCACATATACAAAAACGCTCTTTTATGCGTTACAAAGGGTAGAGCGCACATATCCATTTTAGCAATGTATCGTCAAAATGTAAAGTCAAAATGTAACGCACATTATAGCAAAGGAGGTAAGAGAGATGGAGAAAAAGCTAACTCCCTGGTGCGAGAACGTAAAAATCGCCATGATTGAGCGTGAATGGAGCGTACAGGCTTTGGCGGATGTTGTCGGGATGTCGCGCGTATATACATCGGCACTTATCAATGGCAGAGTCCAATCCGAAGCGGCCATGAAGCTCATAAGCGATACGTTGAACATCGAAAGCCCGGAAAAGAGAAAATCTGATTCCTGGTGCAAGAGCGTGAGGATAGCAATGGTAAAGCGCGGATGGAGTGTGCTGGATTTGGCAAAAGCGGCAAACATGAGCAAAGGCCATACATCGGCGGTCATCAATGGCAGAGTACAATCTTCCCAGGCAGTCAGAACCATAAGCGATGTACTGAACATTGACGCAGCCGCTCTTTCCTCGGATGCTACTTAGATTATAAGCCGAAAGGACGGTGAATGACATGGGGAATGGCCCTATGAAAGACAATGATAATGTGTACTTTCTTGCCAGGAAAAAGGCGGCAGCATACAACGAGAGGCTATACAGCAGGGAAGGGGCGGCGGAACTGCTGGGAGTGTCCGTATCAACGCTGGCCGACTATGAGCTGGGGAATACAAAGGTGGTTCCGGTGGATAAAGTGGTGCTTATGGCGGACCTCTATAACTGTCCGGAATTGAAATACAGCTATTGCAAGAATGAGTGTCCAATCGGAAAGCTGATGCCGATGGCAACGCAGGCAAAGAACCTGGAGGGAATCGCGCTTCGGCTTATCCGGGAGTTTGACGCCGATAAACTGAAAAACATTCAGAAGGACCTAATTGAGATTACAGAGGACGGTGTTGTAGACGATACAGAGAAACCGGCTCTGAAATCAATCATGGAGAGGCTGGACCAGATGGCGATTGCCATCAGTGAGCTAAAGATAGCAGGAGAAAAGGCACTGAAAGGTTGAGGGATGGTTATGGATGCTGCCAAGTTGAGGGAGATTCTGAAAACGCAATATGGAATAAAAGATGATAGCGAGTTCAACACGGCAGTTGAAAAGTCATCTGGAGTAAACCTGGGGCTGTTCACTATGCCGCTGATGGAAAGGAGCAGGGATGGACGCAAGAAAACAGAGACGGCTATTGCGTAGAGTGAAGCTGGCGGCTATTGCAGCTGCTACCGTCTATACATCAATCGGAATAAGGATGATTGTAACGGATGCAGGAGAAGGGATAAAACCGGATTCGGTCATAAGTACAGCAGCAGTCACCGAAGCAGGCATCCGGGAATTTTCCGGGAGAGAAGCAAGCCAGGGAGCAAAAGTCCTGGCACCGGAACCGGAAACCGAACAATCCTCTGAATGGGATGCGGAAGATTCTTATCTGCTGGCAAAGCTGGCGATGGCGGAGGCGGAAGGTGAGGATACCGAAGGTAAAGCACTGGTTATCCTGGTGGTTCTGAACCGGGTACGGAGCGAAGGGTTCCCGGACACGGTGGAGGATGTCATCATGGAGGAACATAACGGAGTCCGCCAGTTCAGCGTCACCAAGGAGGGAGGCCGGTGGTATAAGGTGGAACCGGACGAGGACTGCTACAAGGCGCTGGAGCTGGTAACGTTGGAAGACTGGGATGAATCCGAAGGGGCGCTGTATTTTGAAAGCCGGAGTGATTCTACCTGGCACCAGAATCATTTGCAGTTCCTTTTCCAACATGGGAAACATTATTTCTACAAGGAGGGATGACATTGCGGAAAGTAAAGCGGTTCATATACCGGGAATGGATATGGATAACGCTGGGAATCATCCTCACACGGTTTGCTGCTGAATACGCATACCAGGAGCGCGGATACATGGCATACGGAGGGGAATGGCTGGTACTGCCGGTTCTTCTGCTGACAGTAAACACGGCAAGGAACATCGCCGGTACCGTGATAATGATATATGGAGGAGAGGAGGATGCGGATGCCAGAAGAATTGAAGCGGATCACCGAAGGGTTCCGGGAAACCGCAGGCGGATTGACGGATGGAGAAGCAGATGAAATATTCCGGTTTTGCCTCCGGAAAATGGAGGTATGCGGAATTGAAAACCAGGAGGAATATCTGCCGCTTCTATTCCGGGATGAAGTAAAGAATTTCATCATACGCAGGGGAATAAGCGCTATTACCGCATTGAGAAGGATGGGGGTGGCGGTCAGTGTGTGAGATATGCAGACAGTCTCCGTGTCATCCGAGATGCCCGAACGCCGGAGAACCGGAGGGTAAATACACTTGTATCAAGTGTGGGTATGGAATCATGGAGAATGAAGAATACCTGGCATCACCGGACGGTCCGGTTTGCCTGGAGTGTCTGGAGGACATGACTACCAGGGAGTTAATTGAAATATGCGGCGAGGAGCTGCAAAAAGCATAAAGGAGGATAGGTAATATGACAGGACAGCAGCAGAGGCAGGCGCCGGCACAGCAGGGCCAGCAGGGGGAAGTACAGCGGCCTAAAAGTTCAGTTGTACTCGTGAAGGAGATCATCTCCAGGGATACTTGCAAGAAGAAATTCGCGGAAATCCTGGGGCAGAAAGCTCCACAGTTTCTTGCGTCATTAACGAACGTAGTCTCTGGGAGCGCACAGCTGAAAAGGGCAGACCCTAATTCTATCGTATCGGCGGCTTTTGTGGCGGCAACATACGATCTGCCGATTGACAGCAACTTGGGATTTGCGGCAATCGTTCCGTATAACAACAACAAGTACAATCCGCAAACTAAGAAGTATGAATACCATATGGAGGCCCAGTTCCAGATGATGTATAAGGGCTTTATCCAGCTGGCAATTCGCTCCGGATACTATGAGAGAATGAATTACGCCGTGGTGTACGAGGATGAACTTGTTTCCTATAACCCCATCACTGGAGAGATTGTTTTCGTGACGGACTTCTCTGAATGTACGCAGCGGGACGAGGGGCAGTCGGATAAGGTGGCCGGATACTATGCGTGGTTCCGCTTAAAAACCGGGTACAGCCAGGAATTGTACATGTCAAAGAAAGCAGTTGACAATCATGCCAAGAAGTATTCAAAGGCATACAGAAGCGATTTGGACGAAGGAAAGAAAAAGAGCAAATGGACTACCGATTTTGAGGCTATGGCTCTGAAAACGGTCATCAAGCTCCTGCTCTCCAAATGGGGTATCTTATCTGTTGATATGCAGAGGGCTATCCAGGATGACCAAAAGACATTTGACGAGGAGGGAGAGGCAACATACGGAGATAACCAGCCGGACGCAATCGAGGCGGAGAATGCGTTTGAGCTGCCGGGGCCGGATAATGGACAGCAGAAGGATGAACAGCCGGAGAGCGCGGAAGGCATGGCAGAAACCGGGACGGATGCAGCAGATGAAGGAGGATATGTAGACCCGGACGAAGTGGATGCTTTCATGGAAAGCATGGGTTTAGAGGAGTTACCGTTTAAGTAAGGAGGGAAAGACATTGGAATTATCGGCAAATAATTATTACAGTGCGGAAGCGAACCAGGAATATATGAGCGTGTCGCAGTACAAGGATTTTGCTGGGACATACGGAAAGCTGGGATGCGAATACGGAGCGATGGAAAAACTGGCCGGACGCTGGGAGGAAAAGAAAACAACTGCCCTTCTGGTGGGGAGCTATGTGGATTCTTATTTTGAGGGGAGCCTGGACAAATTCAAGGCGGAGAATCCGGAGATTTTCAAAAAGACCGGGGACAAAGGTCTGAAAGCAGAATATCTGAAAGCAGATGACATCATCCGGAGGATAGAGCGCGATCAGTTCTTTATGATGTGCCTCTCTGGAGAAAAGCAGGTAGTTATGACCGGTGAGCTGTTTGGAGCAAAATGGAAGATAAAAATAGATTCCTACATCGCGGATAAGGTCATTGTTGACTTGAAGGTCATGTCATCTATCACGAAGCATGAGTATGTGCGTGATGTAGGGTACCTGGACTTTATCCGGTATTGGGGATATGACATCCAGGGAGCAATCTACCAGGAGATTGTCCGCCAGAATACCGGAAAGCGCCTGCCCTTCTACATAGCGGCGGCAAGCAAGGAAGAGGAAACCAACATCGAGGTCATTCATGTGACGGACAATTTCCTCAAAGATGCTATGTCAATGGTGGAGGCGGCTATGCCCAGGATACTCCAGGTGAAAAACGGAGAGGTAGAACCAGACCGGTGCGAGAGTTGCGATTGCTGCAGGAGTACGAAGGTTTTACGGAATCCGATTACGATTTTAGACCTGGTAAAGGATATTTGAAACCAAGAGCGGCAGATTGGCGGTGATGCAAGCATGGCATGGATAAGCGTCCACGAACAAATTTTAGGCGGAAAGCTGCGTGAGCTGGCAAAGAGTATGGGCTGTTCACAAAATGAATCAATCGGAATCCTTATCCGGCTATGGTTGTGGGGTATCAACAATGCCGACAAGGAAGGGAGAATAGTAGGAGCGGACAAAGACGATGTTGCAGAAGTTTTGGCAATAGGAAGGGATAAAAAAATTGCGGCAATAAATATCGTTGATGCTCTGATAGAATCTGGCTGGATGGATGAAAATGATGGGATTCTGTTTATTCACGATTGGGAAGAATGGCAAGAACCTCTATATACTTTCAAAGAGCGAAGGGAGAGGGACGCTGCCAGAAAGCGTGAGGAGAGGAAACGGTCAAGGCTCCAGAGCGATGCAGGCAGGAGGACGGATACCATCTCCCAGGAACCGGAGCCGGTGGCAGATACACTTCCAGCGGCCGGGGATTCCCCCATACCAGAAAATCCGGAAAAACCGAAAAAGACAGCAGCGGAAGAACGCACTCCTGCATTTGAGGAGTTCTGGAAGGTATACCCACGCAAGGAAGGAAAAGGCGAGGCATACAAGAAGTACAAGGCGCGGCTCAAAGATGGGTACAGCGAAGCGGAGCTTCTGGAGGCGGCTACGAATTATGCCAGCCGGTGCGCGAGGGAACGGACGGAAAAGAAATATATCAAGATGGCTAAGACCTTCCTAAGTGATACCCTGCCGTTTGTGGACTACATTAAAAAGCAATCGCAAAGTGAAGCAAAACAAGAGCAGACGGATGGAGCGAATCCGTTTGGGAAATTCCTTAAAGGTTAGGAGGCGGATAACGTGAAGGAATTGGAAGGGATCGCCGCCGGTGTATTCATGGAGGCGGCACAGAAAGCAGGTGAGGCGGAAAGCAGTACCGGAGACTATACCGACGGTGATGGCCTTCTGCATTGCGGCAAGTGCCACAAGCCGAAGGAGAAAGTGCTGGAGTTCCCTGGGTACCTGGACAGAAACGGAACCAGGCGCAAGATGAAGGTACGCTGTATGTGTGACTGTGAGACGGCGGCCAGGGAAAAAATGGCCCGGAGGGAAAAGGAAAGGGAGGAGATGCAGCGGATACAGAGGCTCCGGGATTCCAGCCTTATTGAAAGCAGGCTCCGGGCGGCAAGGCTTTCCTCTTTCGTCAAGACCAGGGATAATCAGAATCTTTATATGATGGCACATCGGTATGTGGAAAAATTCGAGGACATGTACAAAAAGAGCCAGGGTATTCTTTTCTGGGGGACGGTGGGAACCGGAAAGAGCTTTACCGCTGCCTGCATTGCGAATGAACTGTTAGACCGGATGGTTCCGGTCATAATGACCTCTTTCGTGAAGATTCTCCAGAACATCCAGGGCGGCAGCGTGGACGAGGCGCAGTACATAGCACAGCTGAACCGGGCAAGGCTTTTAATCATTGATGACCTGGGGACAGAGCGCAACACGGACTATGCCCTGGAGAAGGTCTACAACGTGATAGACAGCCGGTATCTATCCGGAAAGCCTCTGATTCTCACAACGAATCTGACGCTCACGGAGATGCAGGAGGCGCAGGACACCAGGTTCAAAAGGATATACGACCGTATCTTTGAAATGTGCTATCCATTCCGGGTGTATGGAGATTCCTGGAGGATGGGGCAGGCGGCGCAGAGGTTCGAGGACATGAGGAGCATACTGGAGGGATGATATGGCAAATGCGGTGGAATTAAAGATTTATAACCAGGAGGACCGGCTTTCGGTGGCGGCAATTCTGATTAAGAACGGTTACACGGTGAGCCAGGGGAAAAGGCAGAGGACGGCCACTGGCAAGACGATGGACTATTTCCTCAAAGTATCAGAGGATGGAGACAACGCTGATACATCAAAGTAGGAGGTGCTGATTTGGACAGAGTGAAATTTACAGTCCTGGGAGAGCCGAAGGGGAAAGGCCGGCCGCGCTTCAGCACACAGACCGGGAGGGCCTTTACTCCGAAGCAGACGGTCAACTATGAAACGCTGGTACATACGGAGTACATGGTACAGTGCGAAGGGTTCCGGTTCCCGGATGATGCGATGCTGGACATGAGGATACTGGCATACTATTCCGTACCGAAAAGCGGTAGTAAGGCAGAGAAGGCAAAAAAGCTGGCAAACACTATCCGCCCGACCAAAAAACCGGATATGGATAATGTGGTGAAGATGGTGGCAGATGCGCTCAACCAGGTAGCATATAAGGATGATACGCAGATTGTAGACTGCCAGGTCCGGAAATTCTATTCCGAACAGCCCCGGATCGAGGTTATCATCCAGGAAGTAGAAGGCAAGGCATGAAAGGTAAGAAGGTAAGGCGGTTCCTGGCAAGGGTGGCGGTGGTGATACTGGTGGCGTTCTGGATGTTCGTCCGGCTCATGGCTTATCTTATCGCCTGCGGGGTGGCGGCTGGAATCGGAACATTGCGGTTTTGAAGATAGGAGGGATGCACAAAATGAGAGCAAACGAGGTCGTTCTGATTATCCTGGCGGTTCTTTTCTCCCTGGGAGTAATCGCTGAAAAGAACGAGCGCACAAGAGGGCAGCTGTTAGTAGGGCTGGGGATATGCGTTGCCGGACTGGTAACTGCACAAATATTTGGTTAAGGAGGAAAACACATGGAACAGAATGAGATTCAGAGGGTAGAAGGAGAAGTTGTGGCAGAGGGCGCAGAGCTGGCTCCGGTCAAGGCGGAGATGGAGTTCCGGCTGATAAACCCCACGGAGGGCGGATTCTTAAAGCGTATCGAATGGAACCGCGCCGAGCTGGAGGCGGCAGTCAAGGAAAAGGTGGCACAGTACGAGGGCGTCACCTACACGGACGATACCATCCAGGCAGCAAAGGCAGACCGCGCCGAGCTGAATAAGCTGAAAACCGCCATTGAGGACCGGCGGAAGATTGTGAAAAAGGTAATCAATGAGCCGTACACGGTATTTGAGAAGGAGCTGAAAGGCATCCTGGCGCTCATTGACAAACCGGTAGGCATCATCGACACGCAGATCAAGGACTATGAGAACCAGAAGAAGGAGGAGAAAAAGGAGAAAATCCGGGAGGCGTATTCTGCAGCAATCGGAGAACTGGAGAAGGTAATTGCGTTTGAGAGGCTGTTCGACCCCAGGTACCTCAATACCACATTCTCCCTTCCGAAAGCCATAGCAGACATCCAGGGCAAGATTGAAAAGGTTAAGACAGACCTCCAGACCATTGATGAAATGTGTTCTGACTATAAGACCAACGCCCAGGATATTTATCTGAAAACCCTGGACTTGTCTAAGGCGATGGCAGAGGAAAAGCGCCTGCGCGATCTGAAAGAGAAGATGGAGGCAGACAAGAGGGCAAGGGAGGAGGCAGAGCGCCGAAGGATTGAGCAGGAGGAGGCCAGACGCCAGGAGCTTGCCAGGAGGCAGGCAGAGGAGGCGAAACGCCGGGAGGCAGAGAGGCAGGCTGCACAGGAGAGGGCAGCTGCCCAGGCGGCCCAGGCATCCCAGGAGGAACCGGAACATGATAACGGAAATTCCCAGGCTGTGAACGTTTTTAGCGCTTCTGATAACGGAAAAGGCCAAAATGTTCCGGAAAATGCCCCGAATAATACGGGAAATACCAAAATCGTTCCGGAAAACGCCCCGGATGCCACGGTAAAGAGATACCGCGCTACCTTCTGGTGCGAGGGTACCCTGGAGGAGATAAAAGCCCTGGGGACGTACATGAGGGAACACAATATCAAGTACGGAAAGGTGGGAAAGTAGATGGAAAAAGGGTTTGACGAGAAGCTGACGCTGGATAGCGATACATTCAGCGGAATGAGCCGGGATTACAATTTCGTACTCCAGAGGCTTTTGGAGACAATGAGGGATAGGGACTGTGACGAAGGTTCCATAACTCTGAATCTGAAAATCTCCCTCAAATCAGAGTATATCCCGAACTATGACCCGAACGTCCAGGGAGAGAGCCGGGAGGTCAAGAAGCCGAAGTTCGAGCATAAGATTTCGTCCTCTGTAAAAATCACAGACGAGAAGAAAGGTACCCTGGACACGGAGATGGAGCTTGCCATGGATGACGATACCGGGATGTATGTACTCCGGCCCATCGTGAACACGCAGCAGAGGAGCTTCTTTGATGATGACATGAGGGGGCAGTTCTCCGGATCAGATGAACCGGATACAGAGGCAGAGGGGGAGGACAGCGGAACGCCTGCCCTTCCCGGAAGGAAAGTCCTGGGACTTCCGGGGCCGGATGTGATAGATGGGGAGTTTAAGGAAGTGGACGCAGAAGGCACGGAAAGCCCGGATTCGGGCGGTACCGGAGAGGATAATATTTCTTCTATGGGCGGTGAAGAAAACGCTCCATTGGACGCTACCGACGCCTTATTTGAGGATGAAGAGGGCATGGAGGACAGCGGCGGGCATATTCCGTTCAGTGATGATGACGGAGACGAAGGAGAAGATGATGGATACGGCTATGAGGAGCCGGAGGATTGATATGGATGATGATAAAAGGATTGATGAATGGCTGGAGAACCATGACGGTGATGACTACTGCCATTACTGCAATTACGGCGCGGATTGTGACGGAAGAGGAGTAAGAGGCGGACCGGATGGTCCTATCTATCCCCCATGCTGTGATTTAGATTTCAAGGGGGAGTTACTGGATGTTGATGCACTACTGGAAGATTTGCAAGAGGAGGAGTAAATCATGGGATTAAGAAGTTTGGCCAGAACTGTAGCAGCAAACAAGAGCTATCGGCAGAGCGGTACCACGGACATGTTTGATTATTTCTTCACTAAGCTGTGGAGGGAGAAGGGGCATCCGGCGCCCGATGTGAAGCGGCCCACCAAAAAGCCGAGGCGCGGCAGAAAGTAGATCAGACAGCAGCGCGGTTTCTTCCTGGAGCTGCGCTGCATGAAAGGAGAAAAGATGGATAAGAGCAGGAACAAAGGCCAGGACACAAGGAACATTCCGGACGGACCGGCAGACGGCATCAGCCTGGATGTGCAGAGTACACATACGAGGTTCCGGGGGAAAGGCGATCAGCGGAGGATGGCAAAGCAGATGGTTGTCCCCGGGAACATCAAGGCCAGCGTGGAGCTGGGGGTTGTGTCCATATCGGACCGGGTGCATGACATCATGCTGACCGTGAGGATTGAGGATATGTCTGCGGTGATGGCCGGTGCATACGAGATGGCGAGAAGGGCAGAGGCGGAAGGGAGTGCGGACGGTGAAAAAGAGGACCAGGTACATAAAGGTCTACGAGAGGATTCTCCTGGAGGAGAAGAAACTCCTGGAGGAGCTTGCGAAAATACCGGTGGACGGCAGGAGGACGGCTCCGGTCAATGCCAGGAAAGCATTTAAGCTCATATCGGATATGTGCTACCAGCTGGCCCAGGAGTGCAACGTACTGGTGAGCTATCCACAGAAAGCAATCGCAGGGAAGAAAGTTGACCTGGGGGGGATGCTCATATTGCTGCCAAACTGTAAGCTGGTGACGATTGAGGAGTTGAAAGAGATTGAGGATAGGAGGTACTGATATGTCAAGAGGGAATTTTGGAAGGTGTGCCGGATGCGGCGCACAGATCATCTGGATAAAGACGAAAGCCGGGAAGAACATGCCGTGCAATACGTTGCTGGTGGACTACAAGGCGGATGGAGGCAAGGATAAAATCGTTCTCCAGACCGGGGAAGTGGTCTCCGGTACCATCGTTTCATCCCAGGATAACCCGGATGGTTCCGGTTATACATCGCATTTTGCCACCTGCAGCAACGCGAAGAATTTCAGACGCAGGAGGTAGGGCAAAGAAAAAAGGTCATACCGCTGTGCAGCACAACCCCATTCCTCTATAACATCAACTACCCCTATTATAGGGGGTTATCAGAGGAATGTCAAGGAGGTAATTGCACATGGGAAAATCACAAGGCAGGCCGGTACGATATGAGTTCACCGAGGAGAATATAAATGTCATAGCGGCGATTGCTGCCGAGAAAGGGATTGAAGCGTACAAAGAGGAGCATAGGAAAGAGGAGGCGGAGCGCCAGAGCAGGGTACAGAACAATGCCAAAGCCCTGCTTACGAATTACCGGCGGTTCAAGGACTACATAGAGAACGCGGAGTATGACATGGACACGACTTCCGATGATTCTCTGAAAGATATGCTGTCACTGATGCAGGGGTATTTCAAAGACAGCGACCTTAAAGTATTGAGCATAGAGAAGGGCAAGGCTAAGACAAAGATGATTATGAGCCATGTGGACACTATGCTGGATGTATATAAAAAACAATGCGAAATAGCGGCAGACCCAGAGGAAATGAGAAGATATAGGGTAATCAAGGGGCTTTACCTGGATGCGGAGCCTAAGACTGCGGTGGATATAGCGGAGGAGGAACATATCACGGAGAGAACCGTGTTCCGGGACGTGAAAGCTGCCTGCAAGCGTCTGGCGATACTGTTTTTCGGGATCTATGGATTCCGGTATTAGCGGTGTCAAAAATATGTCATTGATATTTCAGTAGCCAGGTCTTAATATGGTATCAGCCGAAAAACCCCAATGTCATGCTCATTTTGTGAGAGTAACCATGTGTTTTCCCTCCAGACCAGGGCGGAGGAATCTGTCCCGGCATCGGAAAAACGGTTAAAGGCAGAGTTTCATACTCGATGGAAAGCAGCCGCCGCCTGGCTGCTTTTCGTTTGCCGAAAGACCGGCAGGCGGCATAAAACCTGGGGTTTTCATTGATATGCGCCCTGGGATATGGTATAATTAAAGGGTAAATAGGGGCATAAAAAACAGAGCTTTGCACCCTGGAAAAGTCACAAGCCCTGTCCCCATCCGAAAGAAGGATGTAGGTTCATTGTAGCATCCCTTCCGGATAAAAGCAACCATAATCTCAAAGAAAGAAGGAAAAGGACATGAATAACACAATGAATCAGACGGCAGAAAAGAGCGGCATCACCGGAGGGCGTAGGATATGCCTGCTGGATTTGAATTACACCCTGGTATCAAACCAGATGGACACGCGGATGCTCCGGCCGTTCTCCAGGAGGATGGAGGGCGAGGAGTACCGGATGGACTTGATAGATGCCATCAAGGGCGATTATGTCATCATCATTACGGCCAGGCCGGACTACCAGAGGGTGCAGACGATGCAGAACGTCCTCAAAAAGACCGGATGGGAACCGGTGGAAGTCTATTTCAATGACATCAATGCGGAGCCGCATGTGTTCAAGGAATCCGCGCTCAAAAGGTTCATCTTCCCTAAGTACGGCACGGACGGATCACTGTTCTATGCGGTGGAGAGCAATCCTAAGACCAGAGCGATGTATAAGAAATACGGCATCCACGCAGAGCCGTATTCGGAGTTCATAAAGAAGGTAGGGGTGGACGGAAAGGTTGCACCGGCGGAGCCGGAGATGCAGCAGCTCTCCCTATTTGACTAAGGCGTCATAACTGCATACAGATTATTAGGCGGCATGTTCCTTCCTGGGATGTGCCGCTTTTTAATGCAAATAACGAAGAAAGGAAGGGAAACGGATGGAAACACAGACAATGAGGGTGGCAGAGATTGTACCGGCGGTATATAATCCCAGGGTAACACTGACGGAAAAGGATTTTGAGTACCAGGCACTAAAGGCAAGCATTGACGAGTTCGGGCTGGTGGTTCCTCTGATTGTGAACCGGCAGACCGGGAACCTGGTGAGTGGACACCAGAGGCTCAATGTCATGCTGGCAAAAGGCGTGGAGGAGACGGAGGTTGTCATCGTGGACATGGAGCCGAAAAAGGAAATGGCTCTCTGCATCGCCATGAACAAGATAACCGGCGAGTGGGACTATGGAAAGCTGGCAGACATCATGGAGGAGCTGCGGGATGCGGAAGGGATTGACACAACGACCACCGGATTCTCCGATCACGACATCGCGGAGCTTCTGGGGGAGCTGGATGCAGCGGCAGAGGACATCCCGGACGTGGAGGGCGTGGCGAAGAAGGACGATGATACGGAGGGAATCCCCTGCATCGTGGGCGAATATAAATTCCGGATTCCGGATGGGCCGTACAAGGATATGATGGCAGACATCCGGGAGAAGGTCGGGTTCTCTAAGGAGATGGTAGAGGGAGAAATGAAAAGGAGGCTGATGGGATGAAGATAGAAACTCTGAATATAGCAGACATCCGGGCAAGCTCTTTCAATCCGCGCATCACACTGGAGAAGGGTTCCAGGGAGTATGAGGCGATAGCGGCCAGCATAAGGGAATTTGGGTTCGTGGAGCCGCTGGTGGTGAACAGCCATAACATGTGCTGCCTGGGAGGGCATCAGCGCTTATCCGTGCTGAAGGATATGGGCGTGGAGTCCGTGGAATGCGTGATGGTGGAGGAGCCGGACCAGGCCAGGGAGAAGGCTTTATGCGTTGCCCTTAATAGGATAAAGGGCGAATGGGATATGGATATGCTGGCGGCCCTGCTCCAGGACGAGGCCGTTTTCTCTCTTCCTACCGGTTTTGAGGAGGGCGAGGTAGACCTGGAGCGGATGCTGGAGGATGTGGAGCCGCCCGAACTTTCGGAGGAGGAACCGGAGGAGGCGGAGGAGCCTGCCGGTCCGGAGGGTACCACAGTAGTAAAGATTGGCAATTTCAAGTTCAAGATCACCATATCGGAGTACCAGGGTATGTTAAATACCATCCGAGACGCCGGTATTTTCGATTCTAAGGCGATTTCTGATGAAATTAAGAGGAGGATACTTAATGGTTAAATTAGTCCCTATTGGCGACGTGAGGGCGTCAGAATACAATCCAAGAAAGAATGATGAAAAGCGCCTGGCACTCACAGAAATGTCTCTGCGAAAGCTGGGCTTTTTGCTGCCTATCTATGCGGATAAGGACGGCGAGATATTATCCGGGCATCAGCGCCATCTGGTGGCGGAGCGCATGGGCTTTGACAAGATACCGGTCCAGTATGTAGACCAGGAGGATTTGAACAGCAGAAAGGCACTCAACGTACTGTTCAACCGGGCAACAAATGACCTCCAGAAGCAGGACGCATGTACGAAGATTAAGAAGCGCCTCTATAACATGGACGTAGACGGCATGTGCGCGGGCCTTCCGGACATCGAGCCTGGGAGCGAGGCATCCTATCCGTGCGTGTACGCTTGCAGGCGGATTGATACCGTGCAGCTGGCAAAGAAGAACCACCGGGATTTCGATTCCCACATGAAAGCCCTGGCAAAGGCGCTGGAGAAAAAGACCGGGAGCCTTATGCCGGTAGTCATCGGCCCGGACATGGATGTGGTGAACGGGATCGGCAGGCTCCAGGTGGCGGCGGAGGCCGGAAAGAAGTTCATCCAGTGCGTGGAAGTGACGGAGGCCCAGAGGGAGTTCGCGTCCGCGATGCTGAACCTATTATCAATGGACTTCTCTATGGAATCCGAATATGCGGACGTACTCCGGTACAATTCCTTTATGAGGGAGCGCAACACCAGGGAGACGGATGCGGAGGGCAACTGCGCCCTGGGGGACGGATTTTTCAAGGGGGTATTCCCGAACAACAACGGCAGGGACTTTTTCAAGCTGGAGGGCGATGTCTTAAAAGCCTGGACCGGACGGTATGGGGATAAGATTGTGGATTTCGGCGCTGGAAAGCTGAACAACACCAGGACGCTCCGGGCCGCAGGCGTGTACGTCTCTGCATTTGAGCCTTATTTTGTCACTACTGGCGATGAAATACACAAGCAAAAGAGCCTGGAGATAGCGGAGCGGTTCCTGGAGGAGGTAGGGAGCGGCGTGGAGTACACATCGGTATTCATATCCTCTGTTTTCAATTCCGTGCCGTTCATGGAGGACAGAAAGAAGATAGCGGCCATCGCGGCTGCGCTCTGCTATCCGAAGGGCCAGGTGGTATGCTGGTGCCAGAGCAACGAGGCGCACCAGTTCACGGCCACGAAGAAAAAATCCGTCCAGGATGAAGCGAGGCTGACATTTGACCTGGACTATGAACCCAATACCATCCTGGGGGATATTTCAAAGCACCCGAAAGTCCAGAAGGGGCATACGAGGGAGGAAATGACCGGGATATTCGCGCCGAGGTTCCGGAAGGTTAAGAGGCTGGACCTCATTCAGAAATTCTGGTACCTGGAGGCAATCGAACCTATCCTGGATGTGGACGCGCTGGCGGATGCCCTGGATTTTGAGTTTGACCTTCCTTATCCGGACGGCTCCACGATGGGGCTTGCGGGCCGGGCGAGGGAAGTGTTTGAAAAACGGTTAGGCGTGAAGCTGCCGGGAAAGGAGGGGAGCTATGGGAAGTAATGGGAATGTCGATAACGTGTCACCGAATGGGAAGTGGGAATTTGACAGCGAAGTGGCGCGGTGCTTTGCAAATATGCTGGAGCGGAGCATCCCGGACTACCGGAGCATGAGGAGTCTGGTCTATGAGATAGGAGAAAAGTTCATCACTCCCGACACCTGGATCACGGACATAGGGTGCTCTACCGGGCTTGCAATAGAGCCTTTTTACGAGAAACACGCGGACGAAAACAAGTATTTCCTCTGTGACAACTCCGCAGCAATGCTGGAGGAGTGCAGGAGTAAATTTTCGGTAGGCATCGGGGCCGGTTTTGTGAAATGCGTAAACGGTAACTTTTTTGAAGTGGAAATGCCCCTGGCAAACAGCCTGGTACTGTCCATCCTATCCATGCAGTTCATGCCCACATCGTACCGCCAGAAAATGCTGAATGACATATACGACCACATGCTGTACGGAGGGGCGCTTGTCTTTGTAGAGAAGGTAGTGGCGGACGGAGGGGCGGATGACCTTCTGGTGGATTTGTACTATGAGATGAAGCGCCGGAACGGCTACACGATTGAGAAGATAGTGGAAAAGCGGAAGAGCCTGGAAAACGTGCTGTCTCCGCTGAAGCCTGGATGGAATGTGGAGATGCTGCACAATGCAGGGTTTAAGGTTGTGGATATGTTCTGGAGATGCCTTAATTTCTGTGGATGGATTGCCATAAAATAACCCGGAAGTAGTACCGCGGAGCGAAGGAGGTGGGCGAAGTGTCCAAAACCGAAAAGCCGTGGGAACGCCAGAAGGGGGAAACCGAGCAGGCATTTGAGGCGTTTGCAATCTACCGGGATTTAGGTCTAAAGAGGTCTAACCATGAAGTCTGCGAGCGGTTGTCTAAGAGTAGACAGCTCATTTCACGCTGGAAGTCTAAGTACGGATGGGACGAAAGGGTGAGGGCTTATGACAATGAGATGGAGCGCCAGGCACACGCGGAGGCAGTCAAGGACCTAAAGGACATGACGAAGCGCCACACCAAGATTGCTGTTCAGATGCAGAAAAAGGCACTGGAGGCGTTGGAGAAGCTGAAAGTTGAGGACATGACGCCGAGGGACATCAAGGAGTATATCAAGATTGCTACCGAGCTGGAGAGGCTGAACCGGAGCGTGTCTGCAAGCGATAACGCGATAGACGAGGAGGAGCAGACCAGGGTGGAGGTCTATATGCCGGAGAAGGAGGCTGACGAGGATGAATAAAGTGATACGTCCCCAGAAAGGCCCCCAGGAGAAGTTCCTGGCTACCAGCGCGGATATAGCGATTTACGGAGGCGCCGCCGGTGGAGGAAAGACCTATGCAATACTCATGGAGCCGCTGCGGTACATCAACACTAAGGGATATAGGGCAGTCATCTTCCGGAAGAATTTCAACCAGATATTTGCATCCGGCGGTATATGGGACGAGAGCCAGGAGATGTACGGAGACATAGCCGGTGCCAAATCCGTGCAGACGCCAAAATTCCGGTGGTCATTCAAGAGCAAGGCTAACATATACTTTGATTTCCTGGGGAGGGATGCGGATGTTGAGAAGTGGCAGGGTTCCCAGATAACATTCATAGGGTTTGACGAGCTGACGCATTTTTCAGAACGCCAGTTTTTTTATATGCTGTCGCGTAACCGCTCCACTTGCGGAGTGAAGCCTTACGTCAGAGCCACATGCAACCCGGACGCGGATTCATGGGTGGCAAAGTTCATTTCCTGGTGGATAAACCCGGAGACCGGATACCCTATTCCGGAGCGCTCTGGAAAAAAACGGTATATGGCGCGTGTGGATGATGAAGTGGTATGGGCCGACACAAGGAAGGAGCTTCTGGATAAAGGCATCAAGGCCGACAAGGTTAAGAGCGTCACATTCATAGCAAGCACCCTGGCGGACAATAAAATCCTTATGGAGAAAGACCCAGGGTATAAGGCAAACCTGGAGGCTTTACCTTTGGTCGAGAGGGAGCGCCTGCTTCACGGCAACTGGAAAATCAAGCCTGCGGCCGGTCTGTATTTCAAGCGTGTACAGATTGGCACAATCCTGGATGCTGTGCCTGATGACATCGTTTCCATTGTACGCGGATGGGATCTTGCGGCTACCGATATGGACGAGGACGATGATGCGGCATATACATCCGGCGTTCTTATGGCAAAGAGGAGCAACGGAAGATTCGTTGTGATAGACGTGATAAACCAGCAGCTGAAAGCTGGTGATGTCCGGAAACTGGTTAGGACAACATCGGCGGTGGACAATGCCAAATATGGATATGTGAGGCAGAGGCTACCGCAAGACCCGGGGCAGGCCGGTAAAGAGCAGGCACAAAGCTATATTGAGATGCTGGCAGGATATGATGTGGTTACAAAGCAGGAATCCGGTAGCAAGCAGACCAGGGCGGAGCCTATGGCAGCTCAATGGCAGCTGGGATTATTCGATGTCGTGGCTGGGGCATGGAACGAAGCATATTTTAATCAGCTGGAATCATTCCCGGAAAGCAAGTTCAAGGATATGGTGGATGCCGGTTCATCCGCTTTCAATGAGCTTACCCTGGGGATGGCATTCAATATTGACAACCTATTGTAGGAAGGAAGTGAGGACTTTATGGACGATACACAGAAAGCCAGGCTGGAAAAGCAGCGGCAGCTACAGAGAGGCGCGGCCATCATTGAGGGTACGCAGGAGCAGTTCCGGCAGGACGGTTACTCAAATATGCTCAATAAATACGGAACCGCGCAGGATAACTCCACCGCGTACACCTACACGCAGGAGCCTTTTGTCTCTGACATGGAGCTTACCAGGCTGTATGAAGGGAATGGGCTTTTTGCGAAGATTATAGACCGCCCTTCCGAGGAGGCTGTTAAGCATGGCTATGATATTGATTTTGGGGATTCTGACGTATCGGAGTATATAGAGGACCGGATGGATTCATTACAGCTGGAGGATAAGTTTGCAACGGCGGAAAAATGGGCCAGACTTTACGGTGGCGCGATCATCGTCATGCTGGTGGATGATGGCCGGGGGCTGGAGGAGCCTCTGAACTGGAGCGATGTCCGGAGCATCGAGGAGCTGCGAGTGTTCGAGAGGGCGGTTGTCCAGCCGGACTACACGAACCTCTACCATTTCAATTTTGCTGACAGCATGGATGGTGATGTGCCGTTTGGAGAGCCGGAGTATTACCAGGTATTCAGCGTATATGGCTATTTCGTTGTGCATCAGTCACGGTGCCTGGTATTCCGGAACGGACGCCTGCCAGAACAGACCACGAACACCAATTACCGGTATTGGGGCATCCCAGAGTATGTGAAGATAAGAAGCGCTCTCCGGGAGTGCGTAACATCCCACGGAAACGGCGTGAAACTGCTGGAGCGGTGCGTCCAGGCCATATACAAGATGAAGAACCTCTCTAATATGCTGGCAACGGACGAGGGTGAGGATAAGGCAATCCGGAGGCTCCAGCTGATTGATATGGCAAGGGGTATTCTGAACAGCATAGCCATTGATACCGAGGGGGAGGACTACGATTTCAAGAATATCACGATGGCAGGGGTGAAGGACATCCTGGATGCTACATGCAATATGCTGTCAGCTGTTACGGACATTCCACAGACAATCCTATTCGGACGCTCTCCTGCCGGGATGAACTCCACTGGCGAGAATGACATGGAGAATTATTATAACATGGTGGAGAACATCCAGAAGGAGAACATGAAAGGCAGCTCCCGGACGGTAATAGACCTCATGCTTATCCAGGGCAAGCGCGAGGGACGGTTCAAGGAGATTCCCAGGTACAAGGTAAAGATGGCGGCTCTTTGGTCTACGTCCGACAAAGAGCAGGCGGATATATCCAAAACCAAAGCGGATACGGAGCTTGTGAAAGCCCAGACAGCGCAAATCTACATGGATTCTTCTGTCATTGACCCTTCCGAAGTCAGAAAGAACCTGGCAGCAGAGGGGGAGTTTGAGATTGAGAACCTAATCACGGAGGATGACCTGGACATTACCGGGGAGGGGATGGAGCCTGGAAACATTCCGGATCACGGCATGGTACCGGCATCCGAACCTGCAGCAACCGGAGAGGAGGCGGCAACGGACGCGGACGATTTACCAGCCGCTGCGGTCCTGGTTATTCATGACGGGAAAATCCTGGCGGCATCCAGGCGCGGCAGCGAGGGCATCTGCGGGCCTGGCGGGAAGGTGGAGCGTGGGGAATCCACCGAGGATGCGGCAAAGAGGGAGGCGATGGAGGAGTTCAACATCATGCCTCTAAATCTCATACCGATAGGGATATACGAAAGCCCCGGCGGACCGTATCTTTCATCGCAGATTTTCTTTGCGGATGAATTTACCGGAAAGCCGGAGGCAGATGGTGACGAGATGCTGGATGCGGCATGGTATACGCTGCCGGAGCTTTACCAGAAAAACCTCTTTCCGCCGTTTGAGAAAAGCCTGGACATTCTCCTGGAGATTCTGAATGGGGGCGGTCCGGATGGATGAAAAGATGCTGAACAAAGAGCTGATGGCGAAAGTCAGCCGGAAGTTCTACGGACATACGAACCTATACAGCAAGTATACGCCGAAGATTCCGGAGGGCGCGGAACGCGAGTATATCCGCATGGTGAATGAATACACCGGCATCCTCAAAGAGGAGCTGGAGGCGGAGTTCCCTACACTCAAAGAGATTTACAAGAGGGAGAGGGATGCGGAAGTCCAGGGGCGACGGGAAGATTCGGCAACGGATTTCCTTCTGGCGGTAATCGGCATATTTAACAGAATACGGAACAAAGTAGCTGCTAGGTGTCTTTCCTTCGGCTTGAAGAAAAGGCTTTTGAACCTGGCGCTTATTAACCGGCGGATGACAACCAAAGAATGGGAAAAGGTCATCCGTACCAGCCTGGGAATAGACATCCGCAAGGACTACTACCTGGGCGATTTTTATTTAGATCAGCTGGCAAAGTGGGTGAGTGAGAATGTGGACTTAATCACTTCCATACCGGAGAATACGCTGGATAAGATGAAGGATATTGTCCTGGATGGATTCAACCGCGGGCGCAGGACTACGGACATCGCAAAGGACATCCAGCTTGCATATGGCGTGAGCAGGAAAAAGGCGCGGTTCATAGCAAGGGACCAGACGGCAAAACTCAACGGCCAGATTCAACGCGCCCAACAGATGGATGCAGGAATCACGGAGTATATCTGGAGTGATTGTGGAGATGAACGTGTCCGCAGGAGCCACCGGAGGCTGAACGGCCAGAAGTTTTCCTGGGAAGGGGAAGGGCCGGAGACCGACAATGGGAGGCACTGTCATCCCGGCCAGGATTTCAACTGCCGCTGCATAGGCAGGCCGGTATTCAACCGGAACACGCTGAACCTTCCGGTAAAGGAGGATGGCGGCATAAAGGTAACAATCAAATGATAGGAGGTATCAGAGATGGAAAACGCTGTAAAAGCGATTTGCCAGGCTTTAATAGAGGAGGCTGGATTAGTTATCAGTCACACTGATAAAATCGCTGCTTTAGGCTCCAGCGACGCCAGAACAACAGCACAAGCGATTGACGGTATGCGCCTGGATGCAGTGGAACATATCCAGAATCTTACACTGGAGCTTACAAGGCTAATCACTTCCGGAGAGGAGCCTGGAGAGGCAGAATCTGGAGGGGAGCCGGAAGGGGAGGGGGAGGCTGAATGACTGAACCGAAATTGAGGAAAGTGCGGCGCCTGGACACTATCCGGCTGGATAAGGACGATAGGACGTACTTCACAGAAGAAGGGTATCTGGTAGACCACCCGATTCTTACATCGTGTGGGATATTTGAATACACAAACCCCGATGGTAGTATTCGGAGGGAATTGCGACTGCCGGAGCATGTGTTCAACGGGAAATCGCTGGCTACATACAAAGGCAAGCCCATTATCATCACCCACGAGGCAGGCATCGTGAGCAAAGATAATGTGGATAAGGAGCAGATTGGAACCATCCTCACAAATGGGTACCAGGACAGAGAGGATGTCCGTGCCGAAATCATCATCCATAATACGGATGCCATGAAGGACAGCGGACTGAAAGAACTCTCCCTGGGGTACAACCTGGACCTGGTGGAGGAGCCGGGGACTTACAACGGCGAACCTTACGATGCAATCCAGACGAATATTGTCATAAACCACCTGGCACTTGTGGCATCGGCACGAGCCGGGGAGCAGGCCAGGCTCAACATTGACGGTTCGGACGAACCAGAACTTAAAGGAGGTAAATTGATGGCAAGAGAAACAAGAAGCCGCGCAGATGGCGGCGCAATGTCACCGGAGGAGCTTAAAAAGGCCATAGAAGCGTATAAGGAGCGCAAGGCCGGTAGAGCTGCCGCCGGGGGCGAGGAGAAACCGGCAGCTGATGAAGCCGGGGCAGCTATGGCAGAGGCAGAGGAACCCACCGAGGAGCCTGCAACCGAGGAGGAGAAAGCAGCAGACGGAGAAGGGTGTGAGGAGCCTGCATCGGAGGAGGGGAGTTCTCCTGCCGACATCGCGCAGATGGTGAAAGACCGGCGCGACCGCAGGGATGCAGAGGAAGACCCGAAGGATGTTGAAGGAGCTATGGGCGTCATCGCACAGCAGGACGAGGACATTGACATGCTCCTGGCCTGCCTGGAGAAGATGATGGCCGATGCGGCAGTGGACAGCGCGGATAACGCAGACGGCGGAGCCGATGCTGCCGACCAGGCGGACAATGCCGACCAGGAGGATGGTTCCGATGACAAGAGCGGTTCCCTAAACGCGGATTCAGCGGATGAAATCTTCCGTCAGCGTTTGAGCATCTGCCGGATCGGTGACAAGCTCCGCATGGACGGCCTGGAGAATAAGAGCATCCTGGAGGGTAAAAAGGCTATCATCGCTAAAGTCCTTCCGGCCATGAGACTTGACGGAAAGAGCCGGGCCTATGTGGATGCCGCCTATGACATGGCTGTGAATGAGGTCAATAAGCGGAAGGATGTTTCCTTCCAGAAAAAGCAGATGGCCGGAAAACCGGCTCCTGCACAGGCAACCAGGGCAGACGGTAATCCTGCCGGTAAAAGCGCAGCGGCGCAGGCAAGACAGCGCATGATTGATAGAGAAGGAGGTAAGCAGTAATGGCAGCACAGATGAATTACAGTTTCGATACTCCGAAGGGTGTCGCAGGCGGCAAAGTAGACCTTGCGTATGACGAGGTAGTGACGAGGCAGAATGAGGAGGCCGATGGCGTTCTCAAATTCGGTATGGCGGCAGCTGTGGGAACGTCCGCAGGCTCTACGGTCAAGGTTCCGGCAGCTGGCACCACAAAGGCGCAGATCGAGGGCGTTGTCCTCCATGCGGCGAACACGGAGCAGGACATGTCCGGGAAGGTCATTCTGAAAAAGGATGTATCGGTCGGCATCATGCGTAAAGGGCATGTATGGGGCAGGCTTGCGGCTGATGCGGTTCCCACCTATGCACAGACGGCCTATGTGGTGACTTCCGGGAAAGATGCCGGAGCCTTTACCCACCTGGAGACCCAGACCGGCGATGATGGGGCGGCGAACCTGGACATCGGGGCGAAGTTCGGCAACGTAAGCGATACTGATAATGGCATTGCAGTCATTGAGTTAGGCTAAGAAAAGGAGGAGACTGAACAATGAACGAAAACAAGAGGTACAATCCCGATATGCCGTCCGAAGGTTACGACCAGGCGGACTATGAGGCATTGAAGGCATCCAACATCATTCCTACCCTGGCAACCGTAAAGGGGATGCACTTTGACAGCGCGGAGGATGCGAGTATTTTCTTTGCAAGGGAGCTGGACTATGTAAAGTCCAAGGCCTATGACAAGATTTATCCGGAGTTTACCGCTCTGAACCATTTTCCGATCACCCATGAGGTTCCGGAAGGTGCGGAAACCATGACGTATTACAGCTATGAGAAGACCGGCTTTGCTGCTATCATCAGCAACTACGCTACCGACCTTCCCAGGGCTGATGTGAAGGGAGAGCCGACCACGGCATCCGTGAAGTCCATCGGTGACAGCTACGGTTACTCCATCCAGGAAATGAGGGCCAGCCGACATGCAGGAAAGAGCCTGGACACCAGAAAAGCAGATGCGGCGCGTTATGCTATCGACCGGACGGCCAACACCATCGCATTTGCCGGTGATAAAAAGCATAAGCTCATGGGTATGCTGTCCGCCGACAATAACATCCCTCTGTACACGCTCTCTACCGTGGAAGTGGACGGGGTACAGCATACGGAGTTCAAGTACAAGAGCGCACAGCAGATTTTGGATGACATTAACGGCATGTTCGGCTATATGGCGAGGATTACCCAGGACGTAGAGAGAGCGGATACTCTGATGCTGCCCTCCGATGTCTACATCGACATTTCCACCAGGCAGATTCCGAATACCGGATTTACGGTGAAGAAATTCCTGCTGGAGAACGCGCCGTATTTGAAGGACATCATTCCCGCTCCGGAAATGTCCGGTAATAGTAAGTCCACGAACCCTTACGGCAAGAATGTGATGATGCTCTACACCAACAGCGAGGAGAAGTTCTCCCTGGAGATTCCGATGGCGTTCTACCAGTACCCTCTCCAGAACCGCAACCTGGAGGTAATCATCCCTTGCGAGGAGAGGATCGCTGGCATTGTTCTGTATTATCCGCTGTCCGCGCTTATTGCGGTCGGTGTCTAAGGAAGGAGGAAAACACATGGCTATGAAGATGGAGAATATTTCCAATGGAAAGGTTATCGGCATCGGGGAGGTTACTATCCTCCCCGGAGAGGTAAAGGAGATTCCTGCAGCATACGAGGCCAGCCCCATCCTGGAGGTCTATAAAAAGATGGGGTTTGCCCGGATCACCGGCAAAGTGTCCGCGCCTGCGAAAACCCAGGAGGAGGTAGAGGCAGAGAAAAAGGCTGCGGCTGAAAAGGCTGCGGCAGATGCGGAGGAGCTGCGGAAAGCACGTCTGGCATCCCTGGAGGGAATCAGCGAGGAGGGCCTGGCATCCCTGGCAAATGAGCTTGGAATCAATCCGGCGGAGTGCAAGGACCAGGCCGATGTACTGAAAAAGGTCAAGGCGGCGCTGACAAAGAAAAAATAGGAGGGAGGTACTGACGATATGGACGCACTCGATATTTTCCGTATTGTAGCGGCAGAGTTCGCGGACGTGCCGGATGATGATGTGGTAGACCCGGAGACCGGAAAAAAGACCTATGGCGTCAAGACGTTCCTGGAGCTGTATTCCGATCAGATTTCAGAAAAGAGGTTTGGCAAAACATACCAGAAAGCCCTTGCATATCTGACCGCCCACAAATTAAAGATGAATGGCTACGGGAACACGGAAAACGGAACCATCGGGGATTCCCTGCGAGTGAGCTCCTATTCGGAAGGAGAAACCTCTATCACCTATGCCACCGGGCAGCAGACGAATCTCCAGGTCGATGCGGAGTATGCACTCACCGTATACGGCCTGGAGTTCCTTACGCTCCGGAGAAATGCCATCATCCCGATTATCAGTGCAGGGGAGGCGAAAAGCTATGGGCGTTAGGTTCAGAGACCGGCTCACTCCGGAGGGACAGCGTTTCTTCCGGGAGCTGGCGGAGCTTAAGGAACTGGAGGTTCGTGTCGGATTCCAGAGAGGAAAGTCCCAGGAAGAGGACGGGACGGACATGTGCGATGTGGCGGCTTTTAATGAGCTGGGGACGGACCACATACCGGCCAGGCCATTCATCAGACAGAGTGTGGATGACAACGAAAGCAAGATAAATTCATTCTTGAAAGAGGAGGTAAAGGATTTTGCACAGGGGAAATCTGCGGAGCAAATACTGAAAGAGATAGGAATCTTCCAGAAGGACCTCATGCAGGACAAAATCACTTCCGGGAGCTTTGCACCAAATGCGGAATCCACAATCAAGAAGAAAGGCAGCAGCAAGCCGCTGGTTGACACCGGGCGGATGCGGCAGTCTGTGAATTACGTCATCCAGAAGAAAGGAAGTGGTGATGATTGAAATTTCTGAAAAGGCCATACACGATAAGGCGGTATTCTGCGCCGGTTTATGTGCGGGGGTATTCTACTATACCCTATGAAGATATAACGCTCCCTATGGACGTACAGACATTAGAGGACGCGACTGTGACAACGCCGGACGGCACGGAATCAGTCCAGAGGCTAAAGGTTTTCTGCGATTATGAAATCAAGGTTGAGGATGAAGGGAAACAGCAGAAGTCGGACCGGCTCTGGTACCAGGGCAAGTGGTTTGACTGTAAATCCAGCAGGTTAAGTGAGAACACACCCCTAAGGCACTACACGGCCACTTTCGTCCAGTGCCTAAAGCAAGACCAGGGGCCGGGGCCTGGAGAGGAGGAAAAGGGAGAGGAGGAGACGGCGGATGAATCTGGTGGAAGTTAAGGAATCACTTTACGATGCCACAGCGCGGTTTTTCGCCGGGGCAGCTATCCTCTGGACAGAACAGATAAACACGAAGCCGCCAGTGCCGTATGTCACCCTTAAAACCGGCGGCATCCGGAGGGATGCTTTCCCGATTATTGACGAGGAGGGGCGCAGCGTATACCAGTGTGGTACCACCCTGGAAGTGAACCTATACACGAATGGAAAGCCGATGCCATCCGGGAAGAATCAGACTGGCAATTTCATTGATACCGCAACATCCGATTTATCAGAGTTCGCCATCTTTCTGGATTCAGAGAGGATGACGGACTTTTTCAGCAAGAGAGGCATGGGGATTCTTCTCATGCCCCCGGTGCGGAACCTTACCGGCTTGCAGAACAGCACACAGTACCGGTACCGGGCGATGGCGGAGTTTACGGTTTCCTATGTCGAGGAGGCAGACGGACAGTATGGCATCAGCGGTATGCCGATGGTTCCGAACAGCTCCGGAGGCGGCACAAGCGATATGGCAGCTGCAACGACAGATGCCATAGAAAATGTAGAATTGATAGAAGAATCAGAAGGAGGTAAAGACAATGCAGAACAATCCATTGGATGACATTGTAAAATGTGACATTGAGATTGCAAATCCGGGATCAGATGACGCCACGTTTGACAGCATTTTGCTGGTGGTGCCTGCTCCGGAGGCGGAAGGCATCGCAAAGCTCACGAAGACCACGGCCATTTCAAAGGCCGATGAACTGCTCAACTACGGATACACCGTGGAGGATGGCGCATACCTGGCGGCATCGGTGGCGTTTTCGCAGTCTCCATCACCGGGGGATGTATATGTGGCGGTGCGGAAATCAACCATTCCGGAAGTGGTGGAGGGAGAGGGCGAAACCACGGAGCCTGCACCGGTGTATGAGGACATCCGGGAGACGCTTGCCAGGGCAAACCGGGAGGCGTCTTTCTATGGCATCCATATTACGGATTTCAAAGACCCGGATGATGTCCGCAATGTGGTGAGCTGGACAGAGACGCAGGAGAAGATTTTTGGGTTCGAGTACACGGACATTGACAGCTGCCCGATCAAGAATTTTTCCTATTACCGGAGTTTCGGGAAGTTCTCCGGACTGGCGGACGGATACGAAAATGGGGAAAAGCCTGCGGAGAATGAGTACGCTGCGCTTGCTATTATGGCAAAGTGTTTCGGGTACCAGCCCGGCTCCGAGACCTGGAACCTTAAAGAGGAGGCAACCATCGTCCCCTCCCGGCTCACGTCCGACCAGAAAAAGACGCTGGAGGCAAACAATATGAATGTGAACCTCCGGTATGCAAGCTGCAACTGCAACATGGGTGGGAAGATGCTCTCTGGTGAGTGGATTGACGTCATCCGTTTCCGTGACTGGCTGAAAAACAGGATGCAGTTCCTTGTGTTCGGCGTTCTGAAAGCCAACACGAAGGTTCCGTTCGAGGACAGCGGCATCGGGGCAATCCAGGGGGCGATGGAAAAAGCCCTTTCGGAAGGGCAGACGCATGGAGGAATCGCACAGACATCATTCGATGCTGACGATAACGAGATTCCAGGGTACGTTACTACCGTCCCCCTGGCAAGCGATCTGACGGAGGACCAGAGGAAATCGCGCAAGCTGCCTAACTGTAGATGGCGGGCGCGGCTTGCAGGCGCCATCCATCTGGTGGAAATTGGCGGCACGTTGAGATTCTAAGAGAGGAGGATGAAAAGCTATGAGAGTAACAACCTACAATCCCAAAGAAGTGACCTGCGCCCTGGGGAATCACATTATGTCCGGATTCGCGGATGACAGTTTCATTACCGTGGAGCCTGCCGGTGATGGAACCAGCTATGTGAGCGGCGCGGACGGCGAGATTGCCAGGAGCATTGACCCGTCCAAAATCTACACTGTAAAAATCGCTCTGCTGCAGGCGTCCAGAAGCAATTCCTTCCTGGAGAAGAAATACCGGCAGGACCAGAAGAACGGCCAGGGAACATTCTCTGTGAATATCGCAGACATCCTGGGGGCGGAGAAGTTCGTGGGAGCTATCGCCTGGGTGACAAAACCGGCATCGTGGGTTCGCGGAAAGACGCAGCAGAACCGGGAATGGGAGATTGTGGTGGCAGAGGGAGAATTCAAATAAGAGTATAGGAGGATAAACACATGGCACTCAAACAGATGGAGCCGACAAAGGAGACGGTCGGCGGTTACAATTTTTATATCAAACCTTTTGCTGCTTTTAAGGCAGCGAACCTTACCGGGGAGCTGGCATCCGTGCTGGCTCCCCTTTTGGGAGCATTAGCACCCCTGGTATCAGATCAGAAAGAAGGGAGCCTCATGGACGTTGATGCGGCGCAGGCGGCGGAGGCGCTGTCCAACTGCACCAATATCTCCGGTGACAAGATGGAAAAGCTCATGCAGAAATTACTCCTGGGAGGGCATATCGTTGTGGAGCTGCCGGACGAGGAGGGTGAGTTTAAGCCGGAGCGTCTGGACATGGACATTGCAAATGAGATTTTCTGCGGGGAAGTCCAGGATATGTTCATCCTTTGTTTCCATGTAATCAAACTGAATTTCAACGGTTTTTTCAAGAAAATCGCCGGCCTATCTGGGAAAGCAGGATTGGCGATTCCGAAGAAGCCGCGCAAGGTTATCTGAAATACGGCAAGTTTGATTATGGACAATTTAGCGAGTTGGAATTACGCTGCTACATCCTGATAAAGGCAGGCATCGCGTCCATGCAGGAGCTTAAGGAATATTATACCCTGGACGAGGCGCTGAAGCTGTACGCGCTCTACCTCATGGAGCGTGATGTGGAAAAGGGGCGGGCTGACGAGCTGGAAAGGAGGAATAAGTAAACTTGACTATACGAGACATAGCTGTGGCATTCGGGTTTGAGGTGGATTCACAGAGCGAGAAAAAGGCGGAAAACTCCATCAAAGGGTTGAAGAATCTCGCTACAAAACTTCTCGGTGTAATCGGCATAGGATTTTCCATAGCTGGTCTCAGTAATTTAGCAGAAACCGCAGCAGAAGCGGAGGCGCTGAAATCACAGTTCTCCCAGGTGTTTGGCGAGATGGAAGATGAAGCGGCAAGCAAGCTGGAGGCAATAGAGGCGGATACCGGCGTCCTGGTGAACCGCATGAAAGGCAGCTTCACACAGATAGCTGCCTTTTCCAAGACGGCAGGTGTGGAGCAGGCAGACGCGCTCGACATAGCGAACAGATCAATGATAGCCGTGGCAGATTCCGCGGCTTTCTATGACCGCTCCATCGAGGATGTGACAAATTCCCTGCAATCGTTCTTGAAGGGAAATTTTGAGAACGATGCCGCCCTGGGGCTTTCGTGTACGGAAACCACCAGGAACACGGCGGCAAACAATCTGTATGGGAAATCGTTCAAGGATTTGAGCGAGGCAGAAAAGCAGTTCACGCTATTGTCAATGGTCGAGGATGCAAACAAAGCCTCCGGAGCGCTGGGGCAGGCAGCAAGGGAATCCGATACCTGGTCTAACCAGCTGGGAAACTTGAAGCAGTCTGTCAATGACTTAAAAGCAGCCGCCGGAAACGTGTTCCTCAAACCGGCAGTGCAGGTCTTGAAGCTCCTAAGCATGATGGTGCAGGGCGCAACAAAATGGCTCCAGAACATGACAAGCGAGACCGGGTTCCTCACCAGGGCGTTTGACCGGCTCCATGCGCTTGTGAAAAGGCTCCAGCCTGCAATAGACCGGATGGCGCAGACGCTATCCAGGGGAGTATCGAAGGGCATAGACCTGGTAAAGAACATAGTCGCAAAGTTTGGCGGCATAGAGAACGTGCTGAAAATAGCGGCGATTGCTGCAGGCGCTTTCATGGCCGTACTTGCGGTTTCAAAGATAATGAGCTTTATAAAGGCCGCCGGAGGACTTGCAGGCATCATCAGCAAGGTGGCAAAGGCTTTCAGCCTGGCGAACCTAAAGGTTATGGCGATTATAGCGGTCATCGTGATACTGGCATTGATTATTGAGGATTTCATCAATTTCATGCAGGGTAACGATTCAGTCATCGGGACGCTGTTTGACAAGGCTGGTATCGGCGCGGACAATGCCAGGGAGAAAATCCTGGCGGCATGGACAAAGATAAAAGAGTTCCTACTGAACGTGTGGGATTTCATAAAGCAGGCGGCAGGGATGTGGGTGGATACCGTAAAGGGATTTTTTGAGCGGCATTCAGAGAGCATCCGGCAGAATTTTGAAAGGGCCTGGGGGATAATCAAAACATTCCTGCAAGGGGTGTGGACGTTCATCTCGCAGCTGGCCGCTACTCTGTTCGGTTCTACAGAGGACAACATAGACGGAAGTACACAAAGCACGAAGGACAAATTGCTGGAGGTATGGGGAGCAATCCTGGAGGCGTTATCAGCTGTCTGGGATGCGCTATATGAAGTCGGCAGCGCTATTTTCAACGCCATTGCGGCGGTGATTGAAACGGTGTTCGGATGGATACAGACATTCTGGAACAACTGGGGTTCGGAGATTCTGTCATGGTTCAAGGTGCTGTGGGATTCCATCGGCGGGGTTCTGAATGGTTTCCTAGAAATCGTCAAGGGAGTGGCGAATTTCATTTCATCGGTATTCACTGGAGATTGGCAGGGTGCATGGGACGCCATCAAGCAGATATTTACCGGGATATGGGATGCAATCGTTAGTTTTATCACGGCGGTATGGGAGACAATCAAACTGTTGTTCGATATGGCCCTCGGTGCAATCAAGGCAATATGGGAAACTGTCTGGGGAGCCATAAGCAGTTTCTTCCAAGGCATCTGGAACGGCATATGCTCATTCTTAAGCGGAATTTGGAGCGCTATTACCGGAACAATCTCCAACGCGATAAATAATGCCTATTCAGTCATACAATCGGTGCTAGGGGCTATACGAGACTTTTTCAGCAACATTTTCAACACTATAGCATCCACGGTGAGCGGGATATTTTCGAATATCCTATCCGGCATTACATCAACGATAGGGAACATCAAGGACACCATTGTAAACGGCATCAACTCGGCGGTGGATTTCATCAAAGGCCTACCGGGCCAGGCCATCCAGTGGGGCAAGGATTTCATCGGCGGGCTGAAAGACGGCATCATGTCCGGAGTACAAGGGATTGTCGATGCGGTAAAAGGAATCGGAGACAAGATTAGGTCATTCCTACACTTCTCTGTACCGGACGAAGGGCCGCTGACAGACTATGAGAGCTGGATGCCAGACTTTATGAGCGGACTGGCAGAGGGCATCTCTTCCAACGAGGAGACGGTTCTGGATAAGGTCAGAGGGCTTGCAGAGGGTATTTCTTCCCTCACAAGGGCGGCAACGGCAGACGTATCTACCGCGACCGCATCAACTGTAAACAACAATTCATCCTCCAGTGTGACACAGAATGTGAACATAGCGAACAGCTACACCGGAGGAACGCCAGAAGTGCAGAAAAACGTCTCTAAGGCGATGAATAAATCTGCCAGTGACGCGACCGCATACATGGCAAGAGGATTAGCATACGCAAGGGGGTAGGCAGACATGGCAAGAAGCAATCTAAAGCCGGTATCGGTGGCAGGCATTGAGTTTGATGCTCTGATAGATGAACAGAAAACCTTGTCTGCCACTATCCCGGTCTATCCGGTGGAGGAGGGGTTCCCGGTATCAGATACAATCATCCTGGAGCCTATCAGCATCAGCATGACGCTGTATGTCACCAACACGCCGGTAACATGGCTGTACAGACATGGCACTTCCAACAGCAGGGTAAACAATATCTGCAACCGGATAGAGAACCTGTGGCTTTCAAAGCAGCTGGTGAAAATTGTAACTACAGATACGGTATATAAGAACATGGGGATCACCAGCATATCCATCAAGCACTCAAAGGAGATAGGGTATGCCAGGGAAATCTCCATCACGGCGCAGAAAGTAAGGGTGACGAGCCGAAAGACCGCCAGCATCCCCAGCTATATTCTTAAAGCTGGGGAAACGATGGCAAACGCCGGTACCGCATCAACATCCACGACATCAAGCAGCGCAGGGACGGCCAGCGGAAGTACCGGCGGCTCCTCTGGCTCCTCCAGCAGCTCTGGGGGCGGTTCCGGGGGTTCTGGCAGCTCTGGCGGTTCCGGAGGCTCCAGTGCAAAGAAAAACCAGTCAATCCTTTATGGAGTGGCAAGTGGGTTAGGATTCATCTAAGGAGGCAGGAAATGTTGTATATCAAGGTTCCGGACATGAATGATAGCGTATCAAATCTGTCCATAGACGGCACTGAATATATACTCCGGTTCACCTATAACGAGAAGTATGATTATTGGAGCTTCGGCCTTTATGACGAGGACGAAAACCCGATCATCGCCATGACGCGGATTGTGCCTAACTTCCCTATCTTCTTTTTCTACTCCGACCGCGCCATCCCGGACGGGATTTTCGGGTGCGTGTCCACGAAGGAGAAGGTAGGGAGGCAGGCGTTCAATGAAAGGACGGCGGAGTTCATCTACATACCAAACGTGGAATTGGAGGACGAATAATGGCAAATGAGAACTTTATGCGCCGCTATATCATGCGGTGCGGAAAGATGGGAGGGAGAGGTTTTGAAATAGGCAATATCCACAGTGCCAGGGAGGATGCCCTGCATGTTTCTTTCAGTGTGGAGAAGTCAAACGCCGAATCGCCAAATACGGCGAAAGTCCAGGTATGGAACCTCTCCGACAAGAATCTAAAAATCCTGGACACGAAAGACTGCGCCCTGGAGCTGAAAGCAGGGTATGAGGATTCAATGGCGCTTATCCTGGTGGGGAACATCACAAGCGTTACCACAATCCCGGACAATGCGGACCGGCTGACGGAAATAGAGGTCATGGACGGCAGGGTGGAATTGAGGGATACGAATATAACCGTTTCCCTCAATGGTTCCGTAAACTGCCAGGATGTCTATAAGTACATCGCAGGGCAGATGGGATGTTCCATCGTATTTGCAAAGGATTTATCCTATAAGACGCTGCCCAACGGATTCAGCTATGTAGGAAAAGCGAAGAACGCCCTGCAAAAGATAGCTGGATGCTGCGGCCACAGATGGACAATCCAGAACCAGGTTATACAGATTACATGGCCCGGCCGCGCAGTAAATACCAGGGGCTATCTTCTGGACAGCAGTTCCGGCCTTATCGGCCGGCCGAAGCGGATCACGATTTCCTCCGGCGGAGACAACAACGAATCACAGACCGGGTGGGAAGTGCAGTACCTACTCAATGGGGCAATCGGAGTGAATGACATCGTGAAGCTCCAGAGTGACGAGATAAGCGGATTCTTCCTGGTACACAAAGTAACCATAGACGGTGACAACATGGAAGGTGACTGGCTCTGCACAGCCCAGCTGTTAGTAATCAGGGCGCAGCCGAAACTTGACAAGAAAGCAGTCACTTCCGGCGGAGACTCCGGTTCTGGCTCCGGAGGCGATTCTTCCGGAGCGCTTAAAAAAGGTGATAAGGTTAAAGTGATACGGACTATTCAGCAGGGGAATAAGACCAAAGGATATCAATATTCCGGAGGGACATTCGTCTGCTATTATTCTGTTTACGATGTCATCCAGGTAAAAGGCGATAGGGTAGTTATCGGAATCGGAAGTACGGTCACTGCGGCGGTGAAAGCTGCTGACCTTGCCAAAGCATAGGAGGTGTTTATATATGTTACAAGAGTTTTCCCAGCAAGTGGAGGATACGGCCAGGGCGGCAGTAAACCAGATACACACCGCGCTCCCTGGAGAAATCGTGTCGTTCAATCCTGGGGCAGGGACAGCGGTAGTAAAGCCGTCCGGGAAGTTTGTCACATCGGACGGAGTGGAGCTGGCATATCCACCCATCACGGACGCGCCTGTGGCTTTCCCATTCTGCCAGTCGGCAGGGATAGGGATAGCTTTTCCGGTCAAGCCGAAGGATGACTGCCTAATCATCATCTCCGAAGTGGAACTGGATGCCTGGAGGAGCGGCGCAGAATCGGAAAGCTCCCTGCGGTTTGACCTCACAAGTGCGATGGTGATACCGGGCCTTCTGAACGGAGGCGGTGCCATCGTGGAAAAAGCCTGCAGCAAAGATGCGGTAGTCATCCAGGCCGGGGAAACGGAGCTGATGGTGTATGATGCAGGCGTTGAGATTGCATCCGGGGAAACAGAATTGAAAATCACCGGGAAGGGCATCAAGGCAAAAGGAGACATGGAGGTTGATGGGAAGATAACCTGCAAGCAGGTCATTGAGACAGGATAAGGAGATGCTGTATGGATATATTACTTGACCGGTCCGGGGATTTATTCGTTGGCGGAAATGGCGATATAACGCTCTCTGATTCTGTAGCACAGAAAATCAAGATTCGGCTGAAATGGTTCGAGGCTGAATGGAGGTGGAACCGTGACGAAGGGCTTCCCTACACGGAGAGCCTGCTGGTAAAGAACCCGGACACCGATTATTTTGAGGGAGTCGTCCGTGAGAAGATTTTTGAGGTTGACGAGGTAACGGATGTGGGGGAGGTGTCTGTCACATTCGATGCAGCCACCAGAAAAGCGAAAATACGGTTTGTAGCCAGTACGGACTATGAGACCATAAAGGAGGAGGTGGATATAAATTGCCAGATTACGGAATAACAGACAAAGGATTTGTGCTGAAAAGGCTGGATACCATCCTGGAAGAAATCCATACGGATTTGACGGACGGATGGAAGGTAGATACAAGGCTTGCAGGCACTTCTTTCCTCAATACGCTCATAACGACTTTTGGGAACCAGATAGCGAACCTATGGGAGACAGCGCAGGACAGCTATTATGCGAAGTACCCGGCAACGGCTACGGAGCTGAACCTGGATCATGCTGTACAGTATGGCGGCATCAAGAGGGCCGGAGACAAGAGAACCAGCTACATCCTCCACTGTACCGGTGATGATGGGACGTATGTTCGTGAAAATGCTGTTGTGGCAACTAACACAACTCCGGAAATCCGGCTTTTTTCAGCGGAGGAATTTCAGATTGCCAGGGAGCGGTTCAATAAGGTTTCTGTCATTGTGGCATCCGAAGATACCGGAGTGTATACCGTTTCCATCAACGGCAATCAGTACAGCTATTCCAATCCGCAAGGCGGAAAATCTTCAGCAATCCTGGCCGGACTTGCAGCCGCCATAAAGGATGAAGGTTACGAGGTTAAAGTGGAGGACGATGTTCTTATCATCAATGATAAGACAAAGACCAGGGAGAATGTGCTGACACTCACGGATAATCTCACTACTTCCAGCGTGACATCCCTGGCAAATTTCCTCACAAATGACTATGGGAAAATCACCCTGCCTTATAACATCGTTACCAGGATGGTAAACAACATCACCGGCTTTACGGCGGTGACAAACCTTCTGGAGCCTACCTATGGGCGAAAGAGGGAGACGGATATTGAATTGCGGCAGTCCTACATAGCGAAGTCGGCTCTCCGGTCAAACACCATGATAGAGAGCATCATCGCGGAGCTTCTGAACAATGTGGAGGATGTGGAATCCGCATCCGGGTACGAGAACGACATGGACGTGACAGACGAGAGGGGCCTGCCGCCGCATAGCATAGAAATCATCGTAGAGGGCGGTGATAACACGGCGATTGCAAAGGCGATCTTCCGGAGGAAAGCAGGCGGCATCCAGACCCACGGCAGCGTAGTGGTGAACGTACCCGGGGAATACGGAGACACAATCCCGGTCCGGTTCAACCGTCCGGAGTATCTGTACGCCTGGCTGAAAGTGCAGCTGGAGGGTGATGAAGCGAAAATCCCGGTCAATTATTCTTCACTTACGAAGCAGTCCCTCATGGAGGATGGCGCCCAGATGACAGCAGGCACAAGCCTCCTTACGCAGCTGCTGAATGAGGGCATTTATGACCGGGTGGCCGGCCTTACAAAAATCATCATCTATACTGCATACACCACGGACAGTACGGTTATTCCTGGTGATGGGGACTATCAGAGGGACGAGAACATTATGGCTACATCCAGGCAGAAAGTTCTCATTGACGAGAACAGAATCGAGGTGGTCCGCAAGTGACAACGGATATACTGAAAGACTGGCTGCGGGACCTGCCTATGCAGTTCCTGGGAAAAAAGAATATAGAAGTCCTCATAAAAGCATTTGCCAGGCAGATGCAGGAGCTTGACACGGTATTTGACGAGCTGAACAGCAAGACCGACCTCGATACTGCTATGGGGCAGAATCTGGATTATGTCGGAACCATCATCCCACTTACCAGGAAGGAGGCAGGAGAGCTGGCTGGCCTTAATGTAGAGGAGCCAGTCATTTCGGATGAAAGGTACCGGCAGTTTTTGAGGTATAAGCTCCTGGTAAATACCAATGAATGTACCTACTATGACCTTATGGATGGGCTTGCGCTCCTCTGGGATGTTTCCCCTATCTACTACATTGAAGACCCGGATATGCCGGCAACAATCATCCTCACCATGCCATTCCTAAAGCCTGGAGGGGAGGTAGTGACGCTGGGAGAGGTTCCGATGGTAAAAGCCGCTGGTGTACGGATAGAATTTGAGTACCGCATCAAGGTAGTGGTGGAGACGCTTGTGAGATGGATATACAGCGTCTACAATGTGCCTCTCACAAACCAGCTGGTATGCGGAACGCATCCGCGCCGGGGTTCCCTGGGGAGGATTTATCTGCTCCAGACAGAGATAGGTATAAAAGAGATTCAGCGTGTATTTGAGCTAAAAAAGACCGGCACAATCCGGGTGGGAGGAAAGCTGTACGATTCCACCATAGGCGAGGTAATTACAGAGGATGTGCAAATAGAAATCAATTCATCGTATGAGGTGCAGAACGTCATCCTGGCAGGCCAGATTGTCTGTGGGACGCATCCGCACCAGGCGGTAAATGGAGTATTCATAGGAGCGGATGCAGTAGTCGGCGGAAACGTGACGAGTGCATCCGCTTTCGTTCCATTGTCCGGCACAGTGCCAGGGCAATCAACAGAAAGCGTTATGATAGGCAGCTGCATTGAGGCCGGGAAAACCATCAGCAATGTGGCCGATGACGTGCCGCTCTCCGGTACCATGATAACCGGAGGGCAGAAGCCGGGGAAATCGCTAATCGTATCGGCAGGCGTCTCCAGCAAAGAGCCGTCTGTCCGGATCGCGGCGGCGGATGCCAAAAAGTGCGGTACCGGCGGAGAGGAAATGCTGGTTATTTCTTCCGGAATATCCAGCAGTCCGTCAGTGTCTATCGCAGCGGCAGACGCTAAAAAATGCGGAGCTAAAGAGGAGACAGTCCTTTCCATATCGGCAGGAGTCTCCGGAGAAAAACCATCTGTCTACATCACGGCGGCAACATCGCGGAGATGCGGTACCGGCGTTTGTGGAAAATAAATGAAGGAGGTGCAGGAAAATGTCTTTTTGGTCAACTGAATTTATGAATGACCGGAGGAACGACTGGCTGAAAGCCCTGGTGCTGTTTGAGTACCGTGTGGGTGACGCCTGGTATAAGGCTAAAATCAATACCAAGCGCATAGTCGGGAACACGGTGGAAGTCATCGTGAGCCTTCCCAGGGTTTCCACCGGATCACAGACTATCACGGCGGTCAGGATAATCGACGTGAAGGGGAAACAGTGCGGCTACCAGGAGACGAAGGTGGTGAGGGCCACGAACCAGGGGGTACTCGTAAAATTTGAGTTCCCAATCTATGAGAAGGAGGTTGAGCAGTAATGTACGGTAGAGAGCAGCCATATCTACACAAAAACGCGACCGGCACATACGTCAAGACGCCGTGGGTGGATGACGTGCCGGGCATCCAGGAGGGGACGCCGCAGGACGAGTTCCATTTCAACAACATCGAGGATGGGGTGGACAGCGGAAACCTCCTGGGGGAGTTCCTGGCGGAAGTCGTGTATAAGCACGAGCGCCAGATCAGCAACGTGGGCGGCGAAGTCATCACCAGGACGCTCAAGAACACCAACGAGGATTTCTACAACAATAATTCCGCCCAGACGGTGGCGCTGTCTGTGGCAAGGGATACCCTGGACTACCGGGTGGATGCAGAAATCCAGGGTGATGTAACCAATGTTGGCGATGTAGTCATCTATGACAAGCAGCTGAACGGTTTCAAGGTCAAATACACCGGGAGCGCCCCGGAAGTAACGCTGAAGCTGTATGTCCACGGAGGTAATGCGGCATGAGTGCAAATGTTATCATCCGGAGTGACGAGAGGAACCACCAGCGCGACCAGGCGCTAAGGGAGTATGGAATCGACCCTTCCAGAGCATCCGCACATCAGAAGGATATGGCGGACTGCATCGCTATGGAAACCAACAGAGCCTACCATGAGGCGCACAGAATAGGAGGTAAGAGGTAATGAATGTAATCAATGTGAATGAAGGACCGAAAATGGAGTATTCCGTCAGTAAGAACAAAATCACGTTCGCTGACGAGCTGATGCTGAACCTGGAGAAACGCGAGAGGGACTATCCGGTCTCCATCGACATCTGCATTGACAAGTTCGGCATGGTGACTACCGGCCTGGGAGTGAGGTATGCTGCCCAGATTGAGATTCCGGAGCGCCAGTACACGGAGGAAGTCATTGACAATCCGGATTATGACCCGGAGGACCCCCAGAGCCAGAAAACAACCATCAAGAAGGAGCCGGTACCTTTCAACATGGCAAATGTCACACTTAAACTTTACGCAATCTAAGAAGGAGGATTTTATATCATGGGAAATTACGACCAGTTTGCAGCAGCTGTAAAAGAGATTTCGGGAGGCAAGAATGTGGTTCTTCTGGATGACATGGATATGCCGTCCATTTATGTGCCTATCTACAAGATGAAAAATAGTGACCTGGTTACTGGATTGAGCCAGAATATCCATCCTGCTTTCAGTGTGGCAGAGAACGGCGCCCAGGTGGAACGTTCTGTATTCTATTATTCTAAGTATCAGAACGTGATTATCAACGGCAGAGCCTACTCCCTGGCACACAGAGACCCCAATGTGTACATCAATTTCGACCAGGCAAAGATAGCCTGCGATGCAAAGGGGCCTGGATTCCACTTGGGGACGATGGCAGAATGGGCCTGCATTGCCCTCTGGTGCCGGAAGAATGGAACGATGCCGCGTGGCAACAACAGCTACGGATGCGATCACGGCCACAGCTATGAGAAAGGCCAGGTAAGCTACCAGTACACAGACAGCGGAAAACAGTATGACGGACGTACATTTACCGGTTCCGGTCCGGCAACCTGGGGGCATGACTGGACACAGTTTGGCATCCAGGACATGAACGGCAACGTCTGGGAGTGGGTAGGCGGCATGCGTCTGAAAGAAGGAGAAATCCAGGTGATTCCGTACAACAATGCAGCACTCGGAGCGGACTGCGACCAGGGGCCTTCCTCTACTCTCTGGAAAGCTATCAAGAATGATGGTTCCCTGGTGGAGCCTGGGACGGCTGCAACTCTGAAATATGACTGGGTGTCCGGCAAGATTCAGCTGACAACCGGAATTACTGTCGCGGCGGATGCCGGGCGTTACTGCGAGTACAAGGATATGTCGCTGGCAAGCGGCCTGACGGCTCCGGAGCTGGCGAAAGTCCTTCTGATTTATCCGGATGAACCCGGAGGAGATTACGCTGGGGACGGTCATTGGATGAACAACGCCGGAGAACGTTTGCCGCTCTGTGGGGGCGGCTGGAACTACGCCGCGGGCGCTGGCGTGTTCGGCGTGGATTTGGCCGGCCCGCGCTCGAACTCGCACCACCGCGTTGGTTTTCGCTCCGCTTATGTAGAACTGTAAAACTGCCCACTGAATCACTGACCGCCCTGCGGTAGCAGGGCTATAACTTTACGGAGGCAATATGTCTGAAAAGAGAGCTGCCACTACCGGCGGCATAAGCAAGCAGGAGGCGGAAAATCTCCAGATAAGGCAGAAAGTATTAGACATGGCCGCGTATGCGATGCCGCTCATAGAACGGTGGAGCGTGGCGCACCAGAAACTCCTGGGAGATGACATCGCCCACTGCATGAATGAAATGGTAGAGCTTGCGGCAGCTCTCCAGTTCGAGCAGAATAAGAAAACTCCGTGCAAAAATCTGGATATGAAGAATAAAGCCTTGCAGGATTTTATCACCCTGGCATATGCGCTGAAATATCTGAAAGGTTCATCGTCCTATGATGAATGGACGCGCCGGTCAAAAGAAATCGGCGCGATGATTGGAGGGTATAAAAAGTACATATACGAGGAGACGCCTGCAGCAAAGGGCAAGAGGTAGGGAGGCATCCGGGAATACCGGGTGCTTTCCTTTTGGGAGCAGGCTATACACTACGTTTGCCGATCTGTGGGGGCAACTGGAACAACGCCGCGAACGCTGGCGTGTTCAACGTGAATTTGAACAACCCGCGCTCGAACTCGAACCACAACGTTGGTTTTCGCTCCGCTCTACTCTCATATGCCAGAACCGGTCAGATTACGGTCTGCCCGGCAGTGCGAGAGATTAAAGGAGCCTGTTTCCGCTCCGGGCCGCAAGGCAGGAGAAAAATGGTGCCATGTGTGCGTATGTGGTGCCGCCTCTGTGGAGACAAACAAAGCAGAAGGCAACTCTGGAAACTGCAAGTAACACAAAATGTGAACGCCGCGACACAGAGATTTTTAGAGAGGATGACGCGATGAAGATAAAACGAGTGTTTGACCTAATCTTCTCTATGGAAAACCTACACGCCGCCCTGGAGGATGCCTCCAGCGGAAGGCGGTACCAGAAGGATGTCCTGGCGTACAATCTGGACGCCTGGGAAAAGCTCACTTTGCTAAGAGAGGAAATCCTAAGCGGCGGCTATTGCATAGAAAGGTATTACATTTTCTATATCCATGAGCCAAAGCTGCGGATGATTATGTCAATATCCTTCCGTCATCGCATCGTCCAATGGGCGATTTACCGGGTGGTGAATCCGCTCCTGGTTCCGGGATACATCAAGGACACATACGGATGTATTCCCGGCAGGGGCAGCCTGGGAGCTATGAATCGGCTGAAATACTGGCTGGAGCTTGTCTCCCGGAAGGAAGGGGAAACCTGGTATTTCCTAAAACTGGATATAAGCAAATATTTCTACCGTGTATCACACCGGATACTGAAAGAAATCCTGGCAAAGAAAATCAAGGATGAAAGAGTGCTGGAGATTCTGTACGGGATTATCGACTGCAAACATACGCCATTCGGCTTGCCACCTGGCAAGAATCCGGAGGATGTGCCGCTGGAGGAACGGCTTTATGATGTCGGGATGCCGATAGGGAACCTTTTGAGCCAGCTCTTTGCGAACATTTACCTGGATGCCCTGGACCAGTTCTGCAAGCGCGTCCTGGGAATCCGTTACTATATACGCTATATGGATGATGTGATTATATTGAGCAACAGCAAATTGCAGCTCCGGGAATGGAAAGACCGGATAGGCACCTTCCTGGAAGTGGAGCTGGAGCTTAATCTGAATCAAAAGACCTGCATCCGTCCGATAGCGCAGGGAATCGAATTTGTAGGATACAGAGTGTGGGCGGACGAAGTGAACGTGCGGAAAAGCACATCATTACGAATAAAACGGAACCTGGCCGGTGTCTGTGTGAAGTATGCCGAAGGGAAACTGACGCTCCAGGAAGTGACGCAGCGGTTCAACAGCTACATAGGGATGTTGGGCCATACAGACAGCCAGGCTCTTTTAGATAAGATATATCAAGAGATGGTTCTCACAACCGCGGAAGGAGGAAAGCTGGAGGATGGAGAGGAAGAACTTCTTTACATGCTCCCCATACAGCAGGAAATGCGTATGTCCTATGGGGAATGGGAAATGCGAAACGACTTGCAGCTGGTATGGTAAGTGTGAGCATTGCTTGAATTTCCACATACCGGCAGGGCAGGAGCCTTGTCTGGCATGTGCGAATTTAAGAATAGATTTAAGACCGCCTGGAGAGGGCGGTTTTTCAGTGGAAGGAGGTGAAAAGGCTATGGATAACCCGGTGACACATAGGGAGCTGGAGCAGTTCCGGCAGCTGATGGAGTCGGAGAATGAGCGGTTGAAGGAAGAAAACGACCGCCAGAATCACCGCATCGGAGTCCTGGAGAACAGCATCCAGAAGATGACCGACCTGGCAGCGTCCACAGAAAAGCTGGCGGTGAACATGCAGAACATGTTGAAGGTCCAGGAGGAGCAGAGCAAGCGCCTGGAGCAAATCGAGAACCGGGACGGCGAGAAGTGGCGGAAAGCGATGGCATACATCGGAACCGCGATACTGGGAGCTGTCCTGGCTATTGTATTTGCCAAGATTGGGCTGTAGAGGAGGCGAGGCATGAAGGAAAAGAAAAGCGTCCGGACAATGGACATCATCCTGGCGGTGATTGCCGTTTTCCTGCTTCTCTTTATCGTGGTGATGGTGTGGCTTTACTACCAGACCGGGGCAATCCCGGACACGCTCTGCACATGCGTATTTGCTGCCTGCGGAGGGGAGTGTGGAGTCATGGGCTGGATAAAGACCACGAAGGAGCGGCAGAGGGAGCGGTCATTCGAGCTGGAGGACAGGGAACACGAGGAACAAAGACAGAAAGAAATGGAGGCAAATCTGAATGAATGAGATTTTATTTGAGCTTTTGAAGGTAGTTATCATGGTGGCAGTCATGCTTATCACGCGGTATGCCATTCCCTGGGTAAGGGAGCGCATCGGGGCGGATAAGCTGGCCCTGGCAGAGAAGTGGGTTCGGTACGCGGTACTGAAAGCCCAGCAGGTCATGTGGGCTGATGATGGGCCGGAACGCAAGGCATACGTTACGGAGTTTCTGAAAGAGCTGCTTATTGAGAAGAACATTGCCCTTTCGGATGAACAGCTGGACATTCTGATTGAAGCAGCAGTGAAGCAGATGAAAATTGAAGCAGGCTCCGGTGTCACTATCAATAACTCTGCCGGTGAAGCTCCGGGAGAAAAGACTGCAAAATGATGTAGGAGGAGGGAAACGCTATGGCACTGAAAGGAAGTACGGTCCGGGAGCAGGTATGGAACTATCTGGCATCCGCAGGACTAAGCAATCATGGAGTGGCTGGCCTCATGGGGAATCTGTCCGCAGAGTCCAGGCTCAATCCTAAGAACCTGGAGGATCTCTGTGAGGCGCGGCTCAAAGAGGCCGGAAAGCTGTACTGTACGGATGAAACGTACACAGTGGCGGTGGACAGCGGGGAAATCAGCCAAGAGGAGTTCCTGCATCCTCTCCCGAATAAACAGTACGGGTACGGGCTGGCACAATGGACATCACCCGGAAGGAAAGCCGGCCTTTATGACCTGGCAAAGTCCAGGGGCGTGTCAATCGGTGATCTGGAGATGCAGCTGGATTTCCTCATGCAGGAACTTTCCACCAGCTACAGAAATGTCCTGGAGATTCTGAAATCTGCAACTTCTGTGAGGGCGGCGTCTGATGCCGTCCTCATTGATTTTGAGCGTCCGAAGAACCAGGGAGAGGCTGTAAAGAAGAAAAGGGCTGGATATGGACAAAAGTATTATGACGAGTTTGTAAAGCCTGCATCGGTCAATACGGCAGGCACAAGCACCAAACCAGAAGGAGGTAAGGCAACTATGACAGAGACGCAGGCGAGGCAGCACATATTGAGCATCATGCAGGGCTGGGTAGGCTTGAAAAGGTCGGACGGCTCCCACAAGGTAATTATTGATACCTACAACGGACATAAGCCGCTGGCGCGGAACTATTCCGTGAAGTACACGGACGCATACTGCGCCACCACTATATCTGCAGCAGCAATCGAGGCAGGGTTCGATGACATCATCCCCCTGGAGTGCGGATGCGGCCAGATGATAGAGCTGGCAAAGAAGATGGGAATCTGGGAAGAAAACGACGCCTATGTACCGGAACCGGCGGACATCATCCTCTATGATTGGGATGATAACGGCATCGGGAACAACACCGGCTGGCCCGATCATGTCGGCATGGCGGAGAAGGTGGCAGGCAGCACCATTACCGTCCTGGAGGGCAATATGAGCGGCGGCGTTGTGGGCCGCAGGAACCTCCAGGTCAACGGCCGGTATATCAGAGGGTATATCCTTCCGAAGTACGCAGGCAAGGCAGACAAGCCGGACGAGCCGAACACTTCCGGAAATCTGAAAGTGGGTGATATTGTGACATTCACCGGAAAGAATCATTACGCCAGCTCCTATGCAAGCGCCAAAAAGGTCTCCTGCATGAGCGGCCAGGCGAAGGTGACGGCCATAAATGCAAAGGGAGCGCATCCGTACCATCTGGTGGCGGTTCCCGGGAAAGGCTCCAATGTATACGGCTGGGTGGATGCTGCTGACATCCAGGGCGCGGCATCCGGTTCCGGTTCTTCCGGAGGAGCTGTGGCAATCAAGGTGGGGGATACCGTGAACTATTCCGGGAACATCCACTACACCAGCAGCTACAAGGGGGCGAAGTCCTCTTCCTGCAAGGGCGGTACCGCGAAGGTGACGGCCATCAACAAGACCGGGGCTCATCCGTACCATTTGAAGCATACCGGGAGCGGATGCACCGTGTATGGCTGGGTGGATGCCGACAAAGTTTCCAGATTATAGGAGGGCATACAGCGTATGAAAAATTACATCGGTGTTAAAATCGTAAAGGCGGTGCCGCAGGAGAAGGACGGCAAGCCCGGATATAAGGTAGTGTATCCGGACGGCTATGTGTCATGGTCTCCGAAGGATGTCTTTGAAAAGGCATACAGAATACTTGACTGCGAAGATTTCATCAACAGAGAAGAATAGTTCTAAAAAGTGAAAGTATTTTGTTGAAAATCGTAGAAATTCGGAATGAAATGTGATAGCATTGTTATTGCCGTTGACTCTTTCCGGTAGGGAGGAGGTGACTTCCTATGGAGGAACTATTGCTCGGATTTCTTGTCTCTGTAATAGCAGGGGTAGTTAGCTACTACATCTGCAAGTGGCTGGAAGGGGACGATTAAACGGCACCAGCACAGCGGCATAAGCCACCGTACATAAACGGCATAGAAATACCCCAGAGGAGGCACCCTCTGGGGTATTTTGTTTTTGCCGCCTATGGAATTGCTCGGATTCCTTAGCTAATATTATGATATGTGATTTGCTCCGAAAAGTCAACAGGAATTTTTTAAGTTTAGACCGTCCTATGGACTGTCCACGGACTGTCCTAAAAATATCCAGAAGTCTAAAGTGTTTTTGTCCTATGGATTGTCCACGGACTGTCCATGGATGGTCTGAAAATATCGAACATACTTTCATCTTGCCCAAAATCAGAATCAGAGTTCTTTCCTATTATAATGTCTCCTTAAATTTTAGACCATCCATAGGACTGTCCGTGGACTGTCACGAGGACTGTCCGTGTATATACCATAACCGTAACCTAAACCTTTATTTAAAAACATATTTGTCTAAACGGACTGGTCTATTGACTTTTTTCATTTGTGACTTTTAATAAAATTTCGGATGGCGGTATTCAGTTGCTTTTCAATAGAGTCCACACCATCTGATAAGGATTTTATAACAAGGCCAGCACATTCAGCTTGTGAGAATAAATGAACAGGGACGCTGTCCGATAAGTCCTCTGACACAAACTTTTCCAATAGTTCTGTATCTGAAAGATTGAGTTTTTTCCGAACAATAGATATTCTGCGAATAACCGCAGGAGCTAAAAGTGGCTGTGGTTTGATGGATTTGAAGCCGTCTCCTAATCCTATTCGATATGCATCTAAGCTATCAAACCCAGACAAATCCCAATAGCAGACATTGAAGTAAAGCAAGAGGGCAGGAATAAGGTCACCTTCATGTTCGCGGATGCTTGCCATATTGAATAAATGATTTCTCGCAAAGCCAAGTTCCCCTTTTTTGAGAGACTCTATATATCCCTCATTTTCTGATTGCCATCTTTCATTATTTTCACTTCTCTTATCAGAAATCTTAGCACGTTTTTTTGGTACGTGGCTTTGCTGTTTTAAAATGGCTTTCAATTCAGAATCTTTTGGCCTAGCAATTGATACCTTTACATCATTTTTCCTGTCCTTTTTGAATAACCCCATAAATGAGCCCCCTTCCGCTATATGTATTAATTATGTGTTTGGTTTCTGTGAATAAAAACGCCTTTTGGTAAGCAAATGTCGGCTTTTTTATTGACAAAACGCCTTTTAGTGTGTTATAATAAGAGAGTAACAAGGGGATAAAAAAGGAAAAGCCGCTTCCCCGACCAAAGTTTAGCGACTTTCCTCTAACCCACAACTCACAAGGATTAACCCTCAGAGAGCTGATAAATCTATTCTATCAGTTCTTTGCGGTAAATTCAACCCAAAATTGGAGGAACCGTATGAAAAATTCAGCTATTACCCAAAACAAAGTTATCAATTTCAGTAACCGCCAGCGCAAGGCAGCATCAGGCATCAATTCCGTAAACGATAGAGAGCTTTTGGAGAAATTCCATCAGCTGGAACCGAAATACCAGAGACTAGTGCTGGTATATCTGGATGGTACCATCAGCACAATGAGAGCGATGGAGCGCCAGGGATAGGAGGCATTCTAAATAATATTTCAAAAGCGTGGAATGCGCTAGATAAGGAGGAAGTCATAGAAAAAATGAAAAATGAAGTCATGGAGCAGGGAGTAGTCCAGGAAGAGCTGTATAAAAGCGGTTCCGTCCACTACATCGACAGCCGGGAAGTGGCAAGAATGGTCGAAAAGGAACACAGTAATTTACTAAAAGACATCCGTAGGTATATCGCACAAATGGGAAAAGTAAAAATTGACTTCTCTGAATTTTTTATCGAATCATTATACCGTGTTGAAGGTCAGAGCAGGGAATATCCGTGTTATCTGGTTACGGAAAAGGGTTGTGAATTTATTGCCCACAAGATGACCAGTGAAAAGGGTACAGCATTTACTGTGGCGTACATTGACCGTTTCCACGAAATGAAAGGTGCGCTGGAAGGTCAGCAGGATTCGGCTTTACGAGAGTTTTTAATCCAGCAGGCAAAATTTAATCAGATGGTGATAGAACGCTTTGAGAAGATGGAGAATCGGAGTGTTGGAATTTCTTCCCAGAATCCATTTTCAGTCCAACAGGACGTGATAGATCAGCGCATGAGGACGCTGAATGGCCTGGTAGACCAGGTGGCGGACTTGTGCCAGATGGAGCGGAACAAAGTTCTGCACTTTCTGTATAAGACGCTGCAGGAGAGCCTGGGAATGACATTGAATCCGTACCTGATGGTGATGAAGTCGGAGCGCGGGGGTGATACCGTTTGCAATCTGCATGTGATTGCCAGCGTGGACCGGTTCTATGAACGGGCGGCGGAGATGTGTCAGGATGTAATTGCCAGGAAAAACTTGTTTGATTAAGTGGAGGTAAAAGTATGGTGGCATGGGCTGATGAAAAGGAGAAACTATGAAGAAAAATTGGAATATCACAAAATGGTGCAAGGCAATCACTGATTCCGGAGAGGATGAATACACCCATAGGGATGTATCAGGATTTGAACACAGCTTTAGGCTCCTGGATGATGATGGAGAGGTTTACGCATACGGAAAGGCAAATGCAATCATATTTGCCCCTCTGTATCACTACATGAATGAATATGGATGTACTGAAATCCAGTACAAGAACAAAGAGACCGGAAAGTACGAGACACTGTAAAGGAGGATATGGCATGGCAAAGGGATTGAGTGGAATTGGAGAATTTACCGCATTGCTTACGGCGGATCAGCGGAGACTGGCGGAGCGCCTGGCAGAAATCGAGAGGGAGGATGCCGATAGGTGCGCTGGCTGCGGTGGAGAGGATTGTTGCTGCTGCGAATACTACCTGGACCGGCAGAGATGGCAGTCTCCGGAGGAATTGTTCGCGGATGATGGATATGGATACGCATGGTAGGAGGTCGAGGATGGTTAAATATTACAGCACACAGAGGCCGGTTTCCCCTGGGACTTTTCCCAGGGAGGGAGCCGGGAGAATCGTGAATTTTGACAATAAGCAGTTCTGCGAGGAGATAGGGCGCGATGCCTGGGGTTACATTGAGTATGCGGAGCCTCTGTCTGCAGCACAGATGGAGGCGTATGAGTTGACGCAGGGAGGGATGAAGAAATTCTGGTGTGTCACCACATCGGTAAATGACCGGGGGAGGGTGGCAGCGAACATCACCAATGTAATAGAGGCGGTATGCCAGCCGGAAAATTCATCAACCAGTACGAGCCGAAGGGATATTTACAATGACTGGTTCCCTTCCCAGGAGGAGGCAGAGAAATTCGTGGAGGAGGCGAGGAGAGCGTGAAACTGGTAATCGAGGTAAAACGCCGGAGAATGAGCGTCACGCAGGGCGAGGCAGATGTGTATGTGAACGGCCAGAAAGTCATAACCTTTGGAGACAAGATAGAGATGATTAAAGAAGGGGAGCGGTGCTATGGGGAAAACATCGGAGGATGGGGCAGCAAAAAGCCGGATTCCGCTTTTATTGCCGGGTACTTATGGCATCCGCATGATGAACTCTACAGCTATAGGGAGAAGCTGGAGCGGATTCTGACGGATGGAGAGGAGCTGGAGGCTCTTGGAGCGGATAATGAGAAGGAGGCGCGATGAAAAACAAAAAGTTTTGGCCAGAACAGATTGAGGAGGCCAGAACGCTGGCTATCCAGGAAAAGAAATTCCTCACCAGGGAGTATGATGCGCTTTCGGATGCGGATGGCCTGCGCGTTCTCACAAAGGGAGAGCTTGAGGAATTGAAGGGGAGCCGGTATTCCTGCATCTATGCCGGGTGGATCACGGTCATTGAGGACTACACGGAGGAGACTGGGAAAGCCTGGGAAGTTCTCCAGGCGGTCAATGCACGGTTCCGGGAGCTGGATGCAGAGGAGCAGGTAATAGATATTCTGAATGATTTCCCGGATGTGGAGCTGGGACTGGCAGACATCACGGATGATTTTATTTCCTATATGGGAGCATCCGGACACGATCTGACATATAGCCTGCCGATGGAGGGAAGGAACATAGCGTATTTCGTAGTGACAAGCCGCGCCTGCCTGGAGGATGAAAATACCCGGATGATGATGGCAGAGGCGGCGACAATGTAAAGGAGGACGGCATGGGAGACCCTTATAAAGTGGAGTGGTTGAAGAAAATGCTGGAGCATGAAACCAGCAAGACGGAGGAGCATTATGGGGCACGTTTGAGCCATTGGTATGGAGATTCAAAGATACTTACCATTGACGCAGGCGGACTGAGGGCTTTGATTCGGCACTATTCAAAGCATGATACAAATTTGGATGGATAGGAGGATGGAGATGGACGAGAGAGCGAAGGTATTGATTATGAACCTGGTGGAGCTGATGCGCGAAAGCCAGCAGAGGGTGTATGATTATGAGTTTGCAGACTACCTAATGGATAAGACCGGCATTAAGCCGGAGGAGCTTGTGGAGTGCGGCATCTATGGGAGCAGGCCGCTACATCCGGATGTGGGCGGCATCGCCCAGAGGGAGGATGGTTCCATCCTCCGGGTATTCCGGGAACATTATGGGGAGGGTGACATATTCAAGAGCTGGCGGCGGTTCTACCTGGGAGCATTGGACGAGGTATGCTATGTGCCGGAAGGGAGCGATTCCGGGTACTCCAGGCAAAATTTTCTGGATCTGTGCGATGGGGACAATGAGTTGGCGGAGCGACTTTTTGAAGCCGTCACCTGGGAGCATCCGGAAAGTTGGATAGACCAGGCTATGACATCTGGTGAGTGGATCGTCTGCAATGGATGCGGAAAGCTGTATGATGTGGACGGAAATTCTGGCGTATGCCCGGAATGTGGAAAGGCAGGGGTGGAGTGATGAAAGCATATTATCCTCCGGATGTGGGGGATAATTTCTGGCGTGATATTCCCGGATTTAACGGAAAGTACCAGGCAAGCAGAGCTGGAGACATCCGCAGGAAGTTTGGAAGTGGCAAAGTCCGGGATATGACGCCATACAAGAAACGGAGTCTGAAAGCGAAGAAGATTTTAAGGAATAGGCTGTATGTCAAACTGACGCTGGATGGGAAAAGTATGGAGGTTCCGGTCCTTAAAATCATGGCCGATACCTGGAAGGGAAAGCCACCGGATGGATGCGTTCCCTATCACATAAATCATATAGTAGTTGACAACCGGGATGAAAACATCGGTTTCATCAGCAGGAAAGAGCTGGGGCGACTGACCGGAGGGAGAACCAGGCGGAGGAAAGCAGTTTTTAAGGTAGACCGGGATGGAAACGAAGTGGAGGTTTACCGTTCTGCGAGGGAGGCGGCAAAGCATAATAACATGAGCTACCAGACAGTTTTGGACAGATGCAACGGAAAGGTGAAGAATGAATATGCCCTGGATGGATATACATACCGATTTGAGGAAAGCCAGGGCAGGCCACGAAAGGAGGAAAAGGTTTGAAAGCAGCAGGAGAAATTATTGAGGACATCCTTAAAAAGGACGGCGTGAGCCAGTCCGATCTGGCAAAGATGATGGACACGGACCGGAGGGCAATTCACCAGCTGCTCCGGAAATTCCAGGACATTAAGTATAGCAAGTTTGCGGAGATTCTGGATAAGCTGGGATATGAAATCACGATAAATAAGAAATAGCAGCTGGAGGCAGGCTGCTTTTTCTCTGGCAGAAAAATTCACAAATAGGCGTTATATGTCGGCTATATTATTGACAAACGCCGAATAGTGAGTTATAATATAGATATACAAAAGGATGATACAAAGAAAACTCACAAGGAGGTATCGGTTATGAGAGTAAAGGCTGGCTGGATTGTAAAGGTAGCGGACATCGGGATACTGGCAAAGGTGGTATCTGCTGGAGACGGCAAAGCGGAGCTGGAGTTTGATTTCCCGGAAGGCCGGGAGGCCTGCGAGTGTCCGTATTCAATTATTGCAGGCATCATCTCCAGAGGGGAGGCTGCATGATAAAGCTGGAGTTTGAACATTTGATAGAGCGTCCGATTTCTGACGAGGAGTTCCGGAAGATTCAGCTGGTGTATATGAATACAGAGGCAATCGTAACACCTTCCCAGATGTCGTATATCTACCTGGTATGGGGAGAAAAAGGGATTGATATTCTGTACTCACTGGTGATGGAGCGCGGAAGGCTGATAGAGGAGGTCGGGGAATTGAAACGCGAGCTGTCAGATGCGAAGAAAGAAAACCGGCGGCTCCGGGATTTCCGGGGCGTGATTCTGAAAGCATACGAGGAGGCGGTAAAAGATGTATGAGTATGATTATTCTGGAGATATGAAATTCTTCCAGGACCAGCTTGCAGCGAAAGGCATCACCAAAGAGATGCTGAACATGGACAATTTTGCAGGGCTGACGGCCAGGGAATTGCAGAACATAGTAAACAGCGCAAGACTGATAAAGAAAGGTGAGACTGCCGGAGAACCGGCATCAGCATAAATTTTAGCATGGAGGGCAAAACACATGGAAAGAACCTATTATTCAATCAATGAACAGACAGCGAGGACGGCGAAAACCCTTAATTCTTTCAGCGAATACAAGGAAGGGAGCGCAACGGCGGAGTACCGGCATTATGTAGATAAGGTGTATGACGTGGTGGAGCGGATCGCGGAGGAGAAGCCTCACCTTCTGGAAAAGGCACAGCGCATGGCGGAGCGCTACAGCCGGAAACTGTCTATCTACTACAACGATTACTACCGCAATGAGGCATCCTGCCCCAGCATTATGATTTCCGGCGGCGGAAATTTCCCGGTGAGGAAAAAGGAGAAGCAGAACAGCCGAAGGGAGACACTGAACAAAGAATGGGAGTACCTGGTTTCCTATGCAGGCAAGATAGAGCATCTTCTGACGATGGAGCAGCCCATCCTCTCCGGAGACGAGCGTGCCGTGGAACTGCTGCAGGAAAAGCTGGACGGCATGGTGGAAACCCAGGAGTTGATGAAGGCGGTCAATGCGTACTACCGGAAGGAAAAGACCCTGGACGGATGCCCGAACCTTACCCAGGAGGAGATTGAAAAGCTGAAAGCGGAGATGGCATCCAGCTGGCATTGGGCGGACACTCCATTCCTTCCCTATGAACTGTCAAACAATAACGCCAACATCAAGAGGACAAGAGACCGGCTGGAGAGATTGAAAAAGGTAAAGGAGGCCGGAATCAAAGAAGCGGAGAATAAGTTCTGCAAGGTAGTGGAGAATACCGAGATTATGAGGCTCCAGCTGATATTCGATGGCAAGCCGGAGCCGGAAGTCCGGGATATTCTGAAAAGCAACGGTTTCAAATGGGCACCGAGCCAGTCAGCATGGCAGAGGCAGCTCACCAACAATGCGAGATATGCGCTTAAAAGCGTGATGGAAGAGCTGGAGAAATTAGAGGAGGCGGAATAAGAATGGAAATCAAGACAATGGCCGGATGGCATGAGTTCGCTGAAAACAACAGCAACGGGAGCTGGGATAAATACTGCAAGCCTGGAGACCTGGTAGACGAGGAGGTATACGACTACTTCCTGGATGTGTTACCCCCTAGAAGCATGGAGAGGGGGTACCTCCAGGTAGGGGAGCCTCACAGCCACCAGATGAACATACTGACCGGAAAGCGGCAGGCCACATACGCGACATTCCGCAGGGTGGAGAAGGGAATCTGGATGTATTGCGGAAACTGTTTTGCCGGAATGACATGGGACGCGGATGCCGCGAGCGGTTCCCTGGAGGGCTTTCTGAAAGTCACATACCGGAAGGAGGGGAGCCAGAGAATATGCAGGCCGCGCCTGGTTTGCAAGGATGGATTCTCAATGTCCATCCAGGCCGGGGAAGATTTCCAGTGTACCCCCAGGGAGCATAGGCAAGACGGCGATTATACAGCTGTTGAGCTGGGAGGTCTTTCCTCACTGGAGGAGCTGCTGGTACCCTATGCGGAGGATAAGGACGCATTGCTGGACACGACATATCCGTATGTTCCGGTAGAGCTGGTGAAGGTAGTCATTGAGACGCATGGAGGAATCTATGGTTAAGGTTCTGAACTATCCGGGCGCGAAATGGGGCCTGGTAAAGAATTTCATACAGTACATACCGAAGCATCATTCGTACCTGGAGCCGTTTTTCGGCTCCGGTGCGGTGTTTTTCAGCAAAGAGCCGAGCCGGATAGAGACAATAAACGATCTGGACGGCAACGTGGTAAATCTGTTCGACTGCATCCGGGAAGACCCGGAGCATCTGGCGGCAATAGTAGCAGCAACGCCGTACAGTCGCGAAATGTACGACCGCTCATTTGATGCGCTTATGGATGACAGCCTGGACAAGTGCCAGAGGGCGGCGGCTTTCCTTACCTCATGCTGGCAGACGCACGGATTCCGGGTAAACCAGTATAGGCCCGGATGGAAGAACGATGTCCGGGGAAGGGAGAGGATGTATGCGCTCTGGAGCTGGTACAAGCTGCCGGAAAGCATCGTCATGGTAGCGGAGCGCCTGCGGCAGGTCCAGATAGAAAACCGGCCAGCACTGGAAGTCATCGGGCGGTTTGACAGTGAGAATGTGTTCATGTATCTGGACCCACCGTATGTCCTGGACACCAGGAACGGAAAACAGTATGCGTTTGAAATGTCGGACGCAGATCACGCAAAGCTCCTGGAGGCAATCTGCAGCACAAGGGCGAAGGTGATGATAAGCGGATACGAGAACGCCTTGTATGATGATTTCCTGGCAGGATGGAAAAAGATATTGTTTCCTTCCAAGACAGCATACGGCGCAAAGAGGACAGAAGCAATATGGATGAATTATTAAGTTTCAGAAAAGGAGGCAGGCAATGAGTTGTAAATACAAGAATGAGTGTCCGAGTTATAGCGGATGGTGTGAAGGAACAAAGCAGAATTTCGCCCTGTGCGTACAATTCCTGGTGGGCGCTTATGATAGGGAAAAGGCCAGGAACAAGGAGGAGATGCCGCAGGAGATTCAGAAGGAATCCAATTTCTTTTATGTTATCGAGGCCGGAAGAGACCATGTAAGAAAGTATGTCAGCAAGGATTTTCCGCGTGTTTTCCAGTATACGGTCAAGTTAAGCAAAGCCAGAAGGTTTGAGACAGAGGAGAGGGCCATGGAGTTTATCCGGGGATTCAATGACTATGGGAAGTTTACGATTGTGCAGCCGGTTGTGAAAAAAGTATGCAGGACATTTTCAGTTGTCCAGGAAGGAGAAGAAAATGAATAAGGTTATTCTGATGGGGCGCCTCACACGCGACCCCGAAGTAAGGTATTCGCAGGGGGAGACCAGTATGGCGGTTGCCAGGTACACGCTGGCGGTAGACCGAAGAGGCAGGAGGGACGGCGAGCAGTCGGCAGATTTCATTTCCTGCGTGGCGTTCGGAAAAGCTGGAGAGTGGGCGGAAAAGTGGCTCCGGAAGGGAATCAAGATTGCCATTACTGGACGCATCCAGACCGGCAGCTACACCAACAGAGAGGGCCAGAAGGTCTATACAACGGATGTCGTGATTGAGGAGCAGGAGTTCGCTGAAAGCAGGGCAGCAAGCGAGGGAAACAGCCAGAACCAGCAGAGACAGCAGGAGCAGAGTGCCGGAGATGGCTTTATGAATATTCCGGACGGCATTGACGAGGAACTGCCGTTCAACTAAAAAGGAGGGAAAATCATGGAAAACAGCAACATCGTAAACATTAAGGCGGAGCGGATCATGGCGCATCCGAACAATCCCAGGAAGAACCTGGGGGATTTGTCAGAGCTGGTGGAGTCTATCAAAATTCATGGAATCATGCAGAACCTTACAGTGATTCCTCTGGTGGATGTAGACCCGGATGCCACCATAGGGCAAGGGGAGGAGAAATATGTCACCCTCATAGGGCATCGCCGGTATGCTGCAGGTTCCCAGGCAGGGGTGACGGAGTTTCCCTGCAAGATAGCAAGGGGGCTTTCGGAGCGTGAGCAGATGTCAATCATGCTGGAGGAGAATATGCAGAGGGCAGACCTCACTATCTGGGAGCAGGCAAACGGTTTCCAGATGATGTTAGACCTGGGGGAAACGGAGGAAAGCATCGCGGAAAAGACCGGATTCTCCAAAACCACGGTCCGGCACCGGCTGAATATCGCAAAACTGAACCAGGATATTTTGATGAAAAAGGAAAAGGACGAAGCTTTCCAGCTGTCTTTGACAGACCTCTATGCGCTGGAGCAGATTGAGGACATCAAAATAAGGGATAAGATTCTGAAAGAGGCATCTAATTCCAGGGATTTAGTCTGGAGAGCGAAGAGCGCCGCAGAGGAGATTCACCGGGATAAGGTGGCGGCGAAGATTATTGAGATGCTGGAGGAGGCAGGAATCGGCGCGGCTCCGAAGGAATATGAGAAGGACCAGTATTCCGGGAAGTGGGAAACCGTGGAGTGGATTAGCACTGAAAAGGCAGCACCTAAGAGAATCAGCAAAAAGAAGTTCGAGGGATGCTTCTACCACAAGGCATACAGATCAGTGAACGTAATCCGGAAAAAGGATAACTCGAAAGAGCCGATGACCGAGGCAGAACGCATCCAGAAGGAGAAGGACCGGAACAAGAAAACCATCAAGGCTATTGCAAAGGAGATGACGGCACAGAGGAAAAGTTTCATCCTCAATGCCATTGCCGGGAAGATTGAGCCGCTGAAGGATACGGAGGATGCCATCAAGGGGTTGTGGGGCGTGATTGTGGATGCCTGCGGTTATATGAACAAGACTACGCTTATGGCGTTCCTATCAGATGCAAAAGACTGGTGGAATATGTCGGACGAAGAAAAGGAGAAGTGCCAGGCCAAATTCCAGAAATTGAGCATTGAACATCAGCTGATGATTGGCGCTTTCTGTGCTACCAACGATAAAGATTTTACGGAATGGGATGGAGCGTACAGAAAAGAAACCGGGGAGCTTATCACGCAATTTACGGAAGTCCTGGAGAAGTATGGTTTTTCCTATGCGGAGGAGGAGCAAAACAAGGTGATGGAGGGTTCCCATGAGTGCTATTTCAAGAAGGAGGAGCCGAAAGATGAATCAGCCTAAGATGAAAAAGATTTTTACGATGCATCCCGGAAAGGCAGAGTATGAATATGCCGTGAAGTGCCGGTTCTGCAATGAGACATACAGAATCGACATGAACAGCGATTTGTATTACAGACTGGACAGATTCCTGGAAGGGGAGGGCCATGCGGAAGAAATGCTGCATGACCTCCCTCCCGGAATCCGGGAAATGTTCATCAGCGGAATGTGTCCGGAGTGCTGGGAAAAGACATTCGGTGGAGAGGAGGATGCAGAATGAGAAAAAGGTACTGCAAAGGCAGATATTACAAGGCTGGCGCCTATCATAATTTTGAAATCGGGAAATTCCACCAGTGGGGCAGTAACTACGAGGAGTTTGAGAATGGGGCAGGCAATTACTCTGTGGCTATCGTGGAGCTGCCGGATGGAACCGTTGTTATGCCGGTGGCAGATGATATATGTTTCCTGGAGAGTGAGGAATTAAATAGGCTTATAGAAGAATGTTCCAATAAGTCGGATACTGTATATACACTGGAGTGGGCCAGAAATACGCTCAATCGGTACAGAGACCATGTATGCATGACTATGTTGGGCTTGACTGGAGAGGACGAAGTGAAAACAATCTATGATTTGTTCAATGCTCTCAAAATGGGCGAGCTGGCATTGTATAAGCAGGAGAAGCGAGAGAAGGAGGAGACGCAGAGTGAAAAAGGTATGCCCGGAGTGTCACAAGGTATTTGTGACGGAGCTGACAGATAAGGTCTATTGCTCCAGAAAATGTTCTGTGAAAATGAGGAAACGCGGAAGGAGGAGGAGACGTAATGCTGAAATTGCCTATAAAGAAAAAATGGCTTGACATGATTCTCACCATGGAAAAGCCGGAGGAGTACCGGCAGATAAAGCCATACTGGACGGTCCGGATCATCCACTGGCTGGGATTCCAGGACAGTGAGACGGACACTGTGATGGAACTGTTGAGGGAAAAGCGCACAGAAAAGGCGCTGCCGGTCATCCTGCAAAATGGGTATGGGGCAGATGCGCCGGAGGTAGAAGTCATGTGTACGCTTTCCATCGGCGCTGGAAGGGAAGAATGGGGCGCGGCTCCTGGCAAGGAGTATTTCCGGTTCCATATTGAGAAGGTATCAAAATTTATGGGAGCTGATGTAGTATGAAGGGACAGATGAACCTATTTGATGATGATACGTTCATAAGGGATGCAGACTGCACAAAGGACACGCCGGTTGTCAAGGGAAAGCCGGACACGCCGATTTACGGCCAGGGCATCGGGATAAGGCCGTCTGTTCCAGGGCGGCAGGATTCAGACCATTTTAAGCGGATATATCTGGAGGAATTGCTGCCCTTAGAAGAATATGACCTGGTGGCGGTTCTATTATCCGGAGGGAAAGACAGTATCGCCTGCTATTGCAAATTGCTGGAGCTGGGAGTGCCGAAGGGAAAGATAGAGTTCTGGCACCACGATATAGACGGAGGGCATCCATGCAGGCGTATGGACTGGAGATGCACCCACAATTATGTCCGGTCATTCGCAGAGGTGGAAGGAGTACCGCTCCGGCTATCGTGGAGGGTAAACGGTTTTTTCGGAGAGCTTTACAGAATAGGGGCAAGTGAGCCGGTGGAGTGGCTGGAGCCAGAGACCGGGGAGGTCATACGCTGCAGGCTGTCGCAGAACTATATCAAGTGCCAGGAAATCAAGGAAAAAGCAACGGATGATATGGAGGAGGAGCTGAAAAAGCTGGGGTATAGAATGAAGTTCCCTGCAAAGACTGGTGATTTGAGCCGCCGGTGGTGCAGCGCATATCTGAAAATCATGGTGGCTGATACCGTGATGTCTAATCTGTCGAGGTTGAAACAGCTGGAGGAGCTGGGAGGCAAGCGACACATGTTCCCGGCAAAGGGAGGCACCCACCAGGGGAGATGGTGCAGTGGAAATCTGAAAGCTGCCGTCCAGGACAGCGTGACATCAAATCTGGAAAAGACCAGGGCAAATGTGAAGGTTCTGGTGGTATCCGGTGAAAGGCGTGGGGAATCTTCCGGAAGGGCTAAGTATAACGAAATGGAGATACACCGGACAAATGCAGAGGCAAAGGCACACCGCCTGGTTCACCAGTGGAGGCCGGTCATCGACTATTCGGAGAAGGATGTCTGGGAGGTGTTAAAGAGGCACAATGTAAATCCCCACCCTTGCTACCGTGCCGGGTGGAACCGGTGCAGCTGCGCGATGTGCATTTTCTCTACTCCAAAATTGTTTGCAGGCATCCGGGAATTGTATCCGGAGGACTATGCTCTGCTGAAGAAGGACGAGGAGATTCTGGGATTTACCCTGGACAACAAGTGCGATCTGGATACGTTCGTGGGAGATGCGGAATCTTGCGTGTATCATGGAGATTTAGCGGCGATACATAGCCTGGTGACTGGAGAGTTCACAGCTGATGATGTGTATGTGAAGGAAAACTGGATGTACCCTGCCGGGGCTTTTCATGGGGCAGAGGGCGGGCCATGTTGATTAAGGAAGGAGGGAAAGAGAGTGGTTCCAGAACACATATTGCAGAAAGCAATAGCCCACAATGCCGTATGCGATAAGCTAAGAGCACAGGGGTATTCCATACAAGGATCCGGCAATGATTTTAGCAAGTGTTATTTTACAGAAGGGAAAGCTCCGCACCAGAAGATAGTGGGGTACATAGATATGAAAACGCTGGAGATAGTCCGGTTAGATTGATTGGAGGTATATTATGGCGAAAATAGTGATTGAGGTTCCGGATGACTGCCGGAAGTGTCCATGCTTTATAAAGGCAGAGGCAAAAGTTGGGCCAGATGAAAAGACATTCTACCTATGCAGGGAATTTTCCCGGATACTGGAAATTGGCGTGAATGGTTATGGCAACGTGAAAGAAGTACACAGATGTGCGGAATGTAAAACGGCGGAAGTGTTTGATAAGCAGAAAAAGGAGAAGTGACATGTATTATCCGGATGATTTTTACTGTGAACCATCTGAATTTGAGATGCAGGTGGAGGAGTTCAAAGAGAGCCTGGCAAAGTCGATAAAGAGTGAGTTCCTGGAGGAGATGGAGCGGCTGAAAGCGGAGAACCGGAAACTCCAGGGAATCAAGGACAATTTCGAGCAGGTAAAGAGGGACTACGAGCGGAAGAAGATGGAATGTGATAGGATGATGCGCGAGGCGGAGAACAACGCGAAGCGCATGAGGGTAGAGGAGCTGATGAAGAGGTTCCAGACATTCTTCTGGAGGCCGAGCTGGGAATATCTATATGGGCCGAAGTGCGATAAGTGCGATAAGAGCCGGAGAATCGAGGTAACACTTCCATCCGGAAACAAAGTCAAAGACGAATGCGAGTGCGACAAAAGCAGGATGAAAGTCATGGTTCCGGAAAAAATGGTGCGGTATGAGCTGGCGGATAGAGACAGAGGAATAGCTGCCTGGTATACCGCTTGCGGAAAAGAGGGGGAAAGGTACTACAAACTGGATTATGCTGGTACCGTATTTGCAGAAAAGAATTTAGTGGTGCCAGGTACGTCCTTTGATGTGCTGGAGAAGCAAGAAAACCAGAATTCTCTTTTGTTCTCCACCAGGGAGGAGTGTCTTGCATACTGCGAGTATCTGAATGAAAAGAACCTGGTGCCAATGGATACAATCTATGAGTGTGACGGAACAGTCTGGAAAAGTGAGGAGGAGTAAAGATGGGAAAAACCAAAGGTTTTATTCTGAACCGCAAGCAGTACCAGAACATACGGCGCATGGATCACTGTCAGATGACATTATGGGCGGAGAGCGTCTACAAATCCGGTTTTAAGGACGGCCAGGAGGCAACGCCGGGGCTTACCAGCCAGGAGATAAGGGATGCCTTGCAGCCAGTGAAGGGCATCGGGGCAAAGAGGATGGATTCCATCATAGAGGCATTATCTCTGGCGCTGGAAGAAAGAGGAAAGGCAGGAGAGATGGCATGAGATTGGGAGAAGAATGTCCGTATATTACACCGTGCGGATGGTGCAGCAGAAAAGATGTCCCTTGCGATTCCGGAAAATACAAAAAACCAATGCCTGGGATTCCTAAAATACCAGTTCCTCCTCCGCCTGGAGAGAAAAAAGGATGCCAGAAAAAATGATTGCATCCGTCAGAGACCGGTGTTAGAATGAAATAACAAGGGGCATATTACAAAAGTGCGAATTTAATGATACTGTGCATCATGGGGGATGCCATGCTCGTCCAATGATGAGAGGAGCGGAGCTGACGAAAATCTTGACTTTTGATCACAAAGCGGTATAATTTAAAATGTAGCAGAATAGAATGAGAGGTAGACTTGTCTGCGTTTTGGAAGAGCATGGACATGTAAATAAATGCTAAAATAAGAATACAGGAAATCAGGATACATAAAGAGGGACAGGAAAATGGTTGTATTGTTGGTAGGAGGCGGCAGCGCGCTGATGAACGCGCTGATTGACAAACTGAATAAAAACGGCCACCGGGTCTATCTGCTGACAGGACAGAGGGAGAACCGCTCCTCCTACCGGCATGTATTTGAAAAATATAATTTCCCCTATGACAGCGGGAGCGTCAAGGACATTCTGGAGAGCGTGAAGCCGGATGTGACAGTGTTCACAGGCGCTTATGACACGAATTTTGACTGGGAGACGCCCAGACAGGACGGAGTGCGCTATATGGCGGGGCTCATGAATATCCTTTCCGCATACAGCGTGCTGAAAAAAGGGCGCTTTCTGTACTTTTCCTCCCAGGAGGTGTTCGGCGGCTCCTATATAGACGACATCAAAGAAGATGAGCCCGCGGCTCCCAAAGGGTTCCGGGCCATGGCTCTGGCCCAGGGGGAGGAAATCTGCGCGAATTTCCGGAAGACCCAGGGCACGGACACGGTGATACTGCGTTTTGACCGTCTGTATTGGGTTCCGGGCAAGGGAGAGACGGAAGATAACCCGTGCTTTCGGATGTGCCTGGAGGGACTCAAGACCGGGAAGATTTCCGCCAATGAAAGAAGAGTCTTTTCCATGATTTATCTCAACGATGCGGTGGAGCACATTTACGGGCTGATTTGTGCGGAAGCGCCGAACCATTCCTGCTATCATATTTCATCCGCGGAGGAGATAGGGGAGGCGGAACTGGCGAAGCTGATTCAGGAGGAGCTGGGCTCCGGCGTCCAGGTGGCGGACAGCACGGTGGGTGCGGGAAACCGTCTCGTCTTAGACGGCAGCCGGTATGCGGGGGAATTTAATCAGAAAATATTCAATCATTATGACACGACGGCGAAAAGGATTGCCGGTTTCATGAAACGCCACAGCGCGTCGTTCATCACGGAGGAGGACGCGGGGGGAGGTCTGGCCGTAAAGGCCTGGAACAACAGCCGCAGAATCTTCAGGGTGGTATTTCCGTTCATCGAGAATCTCATTTGCTTTATCCCTTTCTTTCTGCTGAGCCGGATGACGGCAGACAGCGACTTTTTTGCCAGGCTGGATTTCTTTCTGCTGTATGTGCTGCTGTTCGCGGTGGTCTATGGGCAGCAGCAGGCGATTTTTTCCGGTTTCCTGGCGGTGATAGGCTATATTGCGGGACAGATGCGGACAGAGTCCGGTTTTGAGGTGCTGGTGGATTACAATACCTATGTGTGGATGGCCCAGCTGTTCATCGTGGGACTGGTGGTGGGCTATCTGAAGGACCAGCTGCGGTTCATCCAGAATGAGAACAGGTCAAGGATGCAGTATCTCCACGGGCAGTTGTCGGATATTGAGGAAATTAATGACAGTAATGTCAGAATGAAGCATAATTTCGAGGCCCAGGTGGTCAACCACAAGGACAGCCTGGGGAAGATTCATGAGATTACCTCCACGCTGGAGCAGTATGAGCCGGAAGAAGTGCTGTTCTACGCGGCACAGGTGCTGGCGAGGGTGATGGAATGCGGGGACGTGGCTGTCTACACGGTGGCCAATGGCGACTACGCGAGGCTGTTCTCCTCTACGTCTCCGGATGCCCGCAAGTTGGGCAACTCCATCAAATATACGGCCATGGAAGAGCTGTACGGAGAACTGAAAGAGGGGCGGGTCTACATCAACCGGAAGATGGAGGATAAAATGCCCATGATGGCCAGCGCCGTCTATTCGGAGGACAAAATGCAGCTGATCCTGATGCTGTGGGGCATTCCCTGGGAGCGCATGACGCTGGGGGAGGCGAACCGCCTGACAATCGTGGGCTCTCTGATTCAGAACGCAGTGGTGCGGGCGAACCGCTATCTGGAAGCGCTGCGGAACCGCCGCTATGTGGAGGGGACGAACGTGCTGGACGAAAGTGCGTTCACGCTTTTGGAGAGGGCTTTTTTCAATGCCAGGGAGAAAGGGCTGACAGAGTATGTGCTGCTTGAAATCCTGACAGAGGGAGAGCACTACGAGAAAGCGGCCGCTATGCTGGGCGGATTTATACGGCAGACCGATTATCTCGGCATCCTGAAAGGGGGCAGGCTCTGCGCCTTGCTGTCCAACACGAATACGGAGAATGTGGGCGGCATCATGGAGCGTTTCCGGAACGCGGGCTATGAGTGCAGGGTAGAGGAGGCAGTGCTATGACGTTGGCGTTAGACGAGCGGATTTTTGTGATAATCCTCATCGTGAACCTGATCGTGTCGCTGGTCTATCTGCTGGCGGGAATTTTATTCCTTGTGCCTGCGCACGCCGCGGTGGAGGATAAGGACGGCGCCGAAGTCCTGTATGACAACAGGAGGACATATCTGCTTCGGTTCATCGTTATGATATTGTGCCCGGTCATAGGGCCGGCGTTCTTTTTTTCAGGGCACCTGTTTTATCTGGTGGTATTCTGGAAAGATGTGGATCTGGCGGATGTGATATTCAGCAAGGACCGGGTGCGGACGCATATGAAAGCGGACGAGGAGAGGGAGAGGGATATCATCCCGCTGGAGGAGGCGATTCTGGTAAATGAGAAGAAGAATCTGCGCATGGTGATGATGAACGTGATTAAGGAGGACTTCAGCAACTGTCTGGCTTCCATCACGCTGGCGCTGGACAGCGAGGACTCCGAGGCGTCCCATTACGCGGCGGCGGTTCTGTCCGATGAACTGAATAAATTCCGTATCTATGTGCAGAGGCTGTGGAAGCAGATTCAGGAGGAGGACGCCGGGCAGACGGAATGCGAGGAGATGCTGTTGGATTATATGGACGGCATCCTGAAACAGCACATATTTTCGGCTAATGAGCAGCGAAAATTCGTGAGCATCCTCACAGGCGCGGCAGAATCCCTCTATGGGAAGGATTCCGCCAGGTTCACGCTGGGGTGGTATGAGGAAGTATGCCTGCGGACGCTGGAGGTAAAGGACTTTGAGTCCTGCGCAAAGTGGTGCGGGCGGCTGGCGGAGCAGTTCCCGGAGGAGCTTCCGGCCTATACCTGCAGGCTGAAGCTGCATTTCGCGAGGCAGGACAGAAAGGCCTTCTTTGATACGCTGGAATCTTTGAAAAAGTCCGCTGTGGTGATTGACAATGAGACATTGGAACTGGTTCGGATTTTCAGCTGAGGTTACGGAAGGGCATGGGAAACGATATGTCAATGACAATGCTTACCATTTTTCAGATATTGGGTGTATCGGCGGCATACCTGGGGGTGACGCTGGGGCTGCCATGGCTGTTGCTGCGCAGGAAATTCGGGCATATGAGGACGCCTGCAAGGTTCATGGCATATAGCATAGCAGGCAATTTCTACTGTATGAACCTGGTGCTTTTGCTCCAGCTTCTGCATTTATCGAACAGGGCGACTCTGGTCATCGGGACATTGATTCCTTTTTTCGCTGCAGCGGCAGGGAAGTACAGGAATTCATTTTTGTCGGCGCTGGAGCGCAGGACGGATGGGATCAGGATTGTCTTGGAAGGCAAGATGGGCGCGAAAACTTTCATGCTGCGCCTGGGGAACAGAATCGGAAAGCTGTCTTCCGGCTGGCTGGGGAAATGGCTGGCGCCTCGCTGGATGGACGCGCTGCTGACGCTGGGGGTGGCGGGACTGGTACTGTATATGTACGGAACGAACACGGTCAGTATCTATGGGTACTGTACATCCGACATGACAGTACACAATTACTGGATCAACTCCATGACGGATAACCGTATTTTTGTAAACGGCGTATATCCCTTTGGCTTCCACTGCCTGATATACTATCTGCATGAGGTGTTCGCGATTCCTGTCTATGTGCTGCTGCGGGTATTTGCCCTGGTACAGGTCCTCATGATTCATCTGGTGCTGCTGGCGTTTCTGAAGATGGTCTGTAAGTCGAAATATACGCCTTATGCCGGGGTGGTGTTTTACATAACATCGAATATATTCTACCAATATACCTATTTAAGGTATTTCGCGCCGCTGCCACAGGAGTACGGCTTGATTTTTATTCTTCCTTCTGTCTGGTTCGCAATCGCTTTTCTTCAGGAGAAAGAGTATCTGTCCAAACACTCTTTGATTCTGTTCACAGCCAGCATTTCCCTGACGCTGGCCGTCCACTTCTACGATACCATGATAGCGGGGCTGTTCTGTGCCGGAATCGCGGTTGGATTCTGCTTTCGCTGCCTGCGCTGGCGGTATCTGAAATGGCTCCTGCTGGCGGGGGCCACAGGTGTACTGATTGCTGTGCTGCCCATGGCGGCGGCTTATGCGACGGGGACGCCTCTTGAGGGCTCCCTGTACTGGGGAATGAACATGGCCTCTTCTGAAAGTGAGATAGATACTGAGAAAGAAAGGGCAGACGCGCAGAAAGGTGAGAAGGCGCAGGATACGGAAGGAAAGGCCGGATCGGAGGGAAAACCGCTTGGTATCATGGACACGGTCCTGGGAGAACTGCGCTATTATGTGACGAACGACAGCATAACCGCGGCTGGATTTATGCTGGGCAGTGTGGGAGCGCTGTTTGTTCTGGGGCTTCTGTGGTATATCCTGCGCAGGCCGGATTATGGGGCGGTAATGGTGGCCGTGAGCGTGCCCATGGGGATTCTCTGTCTTCTTCAGGCTTCCATAAAGCTGGGTCTGCCGCAGGTGATGGACGTTTCGCGGTACTCCATTTATATCGGGTACGGAATGGCAATTGTGTGGAGCCTGTGCCTGGACGGAGTGGTGTATCTGCTGTTTCTGGAGCGGCGGGGAATCAATTTCGGCGGCCTGGCGGCGCTGGCAGCTGCCTGCTCTGCGGTAGTGATGACGGGCGTGAGGACGCCTGTCCGTCTCAGCGCCTGTGAGACCAATGGGGCGATAATCTGCCTGACGAATATCATGAGAGAAAACAGGGACGCCTCCTGGACGATATGTTCGGCAAATGACGAACGCCAGATGATGGGAGAAAGCGGATACCATTATGAGATGATTGAGTTCCTGCGGGTGCTGGAGGAGATGGACGGGGATACGAGCCTGACGATTCCCACGGATGTGGTGTACTTTTTCGTTGAGAAGAAGCCGGTCTATTACCAGGATATCATGAGCGCCATAAGACCTGGATGGGAGGTTTCCCCGGCGGACGCCAGGAAGCCTTTATCCACGGAGGGAGGAATCGAACCATATATAAAAGGTGAAAGGCTGGTGACCATGTCCCATATGTATTACTGGGCGCAGGCATTCCGGGAACTGTATCCCAATGAGATGGAAGTGTATTATGAGTCGGACGAGTTCATCTGCTACCGCATACGCCAGGACGTATACAATTTATATAATTTTGCGATAGATTACGGCTATAACCAATAAGAACTGCGGAAATTGGCAGGAACGGAACGAAAATGGAGAGTATGACATGATATCACGCCGGAATTTTTTTTCGATTACCATACTGATGGTTACAATGCTGTTTTTGTGCATGTGCCTCAATAACCTGAAGGACAGCTGGAATGATTACGCGGTGAACAGGTATACGGAGACGGCGGAGAATTATCCTTCAAATATCAATGTCTATGTGCCGGATGGCTCCCGGGAGAAAGACCCAAAGGAGCAGGCGGCAGAGACCGACAGGGGGGAGACTGTTTCTGACCGGGACAGGGTGGTCTGCATCGGCGACATGAATCAGTTATCCATGAGCGCGGCGGAGGCCTGGGTCACTTATACGAAGCGGGACATCGCCGGATATCCCGCGCTGCCCGCCTATGAGAGCGTCTGGAACGAAGAGGATCTTCCGGAGATGCTGGTGCTGGATTCCGCCTGTGTGGACTGGGAAGCCGGGGAAGAAATCGATTTTCTGAATACATGCCTGGAGAAAGGGGTTCATCTGGTATTCTGCAATCTTCCGGATGTGTCCGTCATAAAAGAGAACGGACAGGCGAGGGAGCTTTTCGGCATACAGAAAGTGCTGGAGGATGAGATTACTGTGACCAATCTGTATCTTCGGGAGGGCTTTTTGCTGGGAGGACAGACTTTTTACCGGGAAAAGGCGGGTTCGGACGCGGATACGATGCTGCCGGGCAGCGGGGCCTTTCCGGGGGAGAGGACCTTTCCCTGGTATATTCCGGCTTCGGGGACAAAGGTCTATATGAAAGGAGCCCCGGAGGGGATGGACATGGACGAGGAGCAATGTCCGATTGTCTTATGGAGGAAAAGTTTCGGGACGGCTTACGTGTTCGCTGTGAACGGCGGACTGATGGAGGGATCGGAGGGAATAGGCATCCTGTCTGCCATGTCGGCGGAGATGCATTCCTATGAAATCTATCCGGTGCTGAATGCCCAGAATATGATTCTGACGGGCTATCCCAGCCTGGCGGACGAAAACGCGGCTGAGATGGAACGGCTTTACAGTCGCTCTGTAAAGCAGGTGTTCCAGGAAATCCTCTGGCCCAATATCCTGATGGCCCTGCAGAAGCAGAACTATAAGGCCACCTGTATGCTGACGCCGCAGTATGATTATTCGGACGATAATCCGCCTGACGGCAGGCAGCTGGAATATTATCTCAAAGTATTCAATGAGCGGGCGGTGGAGACGGGATGGTCGGCCCGGAACATGTCAGGTATCTCCCCGACAGAGAAGCTGGAGGAGGATTACAGGTTTTTCCAGGATGTGCTGGGAGGATACGATATAGCGTCCTTTTATGCGGGAGGACTGGAAGATGAGCAGATGGCGGAGGCGCTGGAGGCACAGCTGCTGGCGTCTGCCAAAACCGTTGTCAGGGATTACGATGAGACGGAGAGCGGTCCGGTAGGATTCCTGTCGGAGAATGTGACGGCCCAGAGTATATTAGGTGACGGCTTGGAGTATACGTATAAGAACGATTTCCGCTATAAATGTATGGAAACCGCGCTGGGATATTTCAGTGTGTCATTCGACATGTCCCGGGTGGCGTATCCGGATGACGATAAAAGCGCGTGGGAGCAGCTGTCCCGGAGCCTGGCGACTACAATCGACACCTATGGACGGCTGTTTCGGGGGTTTGCAAGAACCACCGCGGCGGAATGCGATATGCGCATCCGGCAGTTCCTGGCGCTGGATTACAGCGACAGCCGGACGGACGATCGGATTCGTCTGCGGACAGAGGGAATTGACGGACCGGCCTGGTTCATTCTGCGCACGCACAATGAAGCCATCCGGGAGATGGAGGGCGGCAGCTGGCAGGAGCTGGAAGAAGGAGCTTACCTGATTGAGGCGGCACAGAGCGAAGTCACGCTGACGCTGGAGCCGGCGGACGAGAGGCTTTACAGATAGATGGCTGCGGAACAGATTGCCGCAGGCGACGATTGGATAGGAGAGATCAGATGAGGGTCTGTATAATAGTGGAAGGCTGTTATCCGTATGTGACCGGCGGCGTGTCCAGCTGGGTGCACGGGCTCATTCAGTCTTTTCCGAAAGTGGAGTTCGTTCTCCAGACGATTATCAGCGCCAGGGAGCAGAGCGGGAAATTCGTGTATAAGCTGCCGGAGAATGTGACGGAGGTACATGAATTGTATCTCCAGGATGTGGACTGGGACAGGAACAGGAAAGGCTGGCATAAGTATGAGCTGAACAGACAGGAATGCGCCGCGCTGCGCAGCCTGGTGCTGAACCGGCAGGTGGACTGGGATACCCTGTTCGAGCTGTTCCGGAACAAAAGGGTTTCTCTGGATAAGCTGCTGATGGGGGAGGATTTCCTGAAGATTGTCAGGGAATATTATGACTTGCATTACAGCCAGCTGGTCTTCTCGGATTTCCTCTGGACCATGCGTTCCGTGTATCTGCCGCTGCTGTTCACTTTGAAAATGAAACTGCCGAAAGCGGATCTGTATCATTGTGTGGCCACTGGCTATGCGGGCGTGCTGGGCAGCATGGGCAAATCTCTCTATGGCGGCCGGTTGCTGATATCGGAGCATGGAATCTATACCAGGGAGCGGGAGGAAGAACTGCTCCGGGCGGAATGGATAAAGGGCGCTTACAAGAATGTATGGATCGATCAGTTCCGCAAGATGTCCACCCTGGCTTATGAGAGGGCGGATCTGGTCACCAGCCTGTACGAACATGCCAGGGAGCTGCAGATTGAGCTGGGCTGTCCTGTGGAGAAGACCATGGTCACGCCCAATGGCGTCTCAGTGGATCATCTGCAGAATCTTCCCGGCAAGACAAAGGAAGATGAGGGAAAGTTCAATATCGGAGCCATCCTGCGGGTGACGCCCATCAAGGACGTGAAGACCATGATACAGGCTTTCAGCTTCGCGAAAGAGCGGGAGCCCAGGCTGAAACTGTGGATTATGGGGCCCTGTGACGAGGAGAAGGAATACGCGAACGAGTGCTTCGAGCAGGTGGAAGCCCTGGAACTGGAGGACGTGGTCTTTACCGGCAGGATTGATATCAAGGACTACCTGGGCAGGATGGACGTGACAATTCTGACCAGTATCAGCGAGGGGCAGCCTCTGACGATTCTGGAGAGCTACGCGGCCCGTGTGCCGGTGATCGCCACGGATGTAGGCAACTGCTTTGGCCTGATTTACGGAGAGAGCGACGACTTCGGGGCGGGAGGGATTCTGACCCATATCATGAATGTGGAGGAGATTGCCCAGGCCATGGTGGACATGGCGCGGAACGAGCCCATGCGGCTGCAGATGGGGGAGAGCGGCTACAAAAGAGTGATGTCCGGTTACCGGATTGAGCATATGCGGGCTAAATACCGCGGGATATACGAAGATTTTGCGGACAGCCTTGATGTTTGGCTGGAATGCATGGATGAGGGATAGGATATCCGGGCAGGATTATACGGACCGCTTTAAGGAGAAAGGACGAAACAGATGGCAGGCATTGGCATTAAGTTGAATCGTTTATTTGAAAAAAATACGCTCACGACACATCTGGCCGGATTTGCGTACAGTTCCATGTCCACGGTGACTCCCATGCTGGTGGTTATTCTGAATATCCTGCTGATGAGTCATTTTCTGGGCTTCAGTCAGCTGGGATTTGTGGAGAGGGAGCTTTTTTCCTGCTCCGTGCTCTATATCTTCATCTTTGCCCTGCTGACGGCAGCGCCCTTTAATTCCGTGCTTTCAAAGTACATGTCAGATGTGGTTTATGAGGAGCGCTATGAGGACATCCGTCCCTGCTTTTTCTTTGGGCTGTTCCTGAATATCTCCCTGAGCAGCCTGCTGGGGATTCCGTTCTGTCTGTGGGAGCATTTCGTGGGCAAGGTGGATGTGTTCTATACTTTTACGGGATATTGCGGATATATCGGCCTGGTGCTGGTATTCTATTCCATGATTTATCTGTCTATTTCAAAGGATTATCAGAAGATTTCGCTGTTCTTCTTTATCGGGATGGCTTGGGCGTTTCTGTTCTCCCTGTTTTTGCGGTTCATCATGAAATGGGGCATCCGGGAAAGCATGCTTTTTGCGCTGATGACGGGATTCTTCGTGACGGCGGTCCTGCAATTGGCGATTATAAAACGGTATTTCGTCAAAAACAGCAACCGCTATAAATCGGTGCTCCGATATTTCGGAAAGTACTGGAAGCTGGTGGTAGCGAATTTCTTCTACATCCTGGGGCTCTATATACATAATTTCGTATTCTGGAATACGGATATGAAGCTGGTGGTAGTGAAGACTTTCGTGTGCAACCAGCCCTACGATATGGCCACCTGTCTTGCCATGTTCACCAATATTTCCGCCACGATTATCTTCATCACAAGGGTGGAGATGCATTTCCATGACAAATACAAGGCCTATTCCGAGGCGGTCATAGGCGGCAAGGGGGCGGATATCGACAGCGCCAAGAAAGAGATGTTCCGCCAGCTTACCGCGGAGCTGATGAACCAGGTGCGGATTCAGTTCATCATCACGGCGGTGGTCTATCTGCTGGCGGTGGTATTCCTGCCCGGATTCGGTATCTCCAGCCTGACCATGCGGATATACCCTTGCCTGGCGGCGGGATATTTCATCCTGTTCTTGATGTATTCGGAGATAATTTTCCTGTATTATTTCAACGATTTGACAGGCGCCATGCTGACATCGCTGATTTTCTGTCTGGTGACTTTTCTGGGCAGTGTCGTGGCCACGCATCTGCCGGAGCTGTGGTACGGCTCTGGTGTGGTCATCGGGTCTTTCTGCGGCTGGACATTCGCATATTTCAGGCTCCGGTACATGGAGCGGAACCTGGATGCCCACATATTCTGTGCAGGATCCCTGCTGAAGCCCGGCATGGGCACACAGCCGCCCGGAAAAGTGTACTCGAAGAACGAGCCGTCCGCGGGAGAGGGAACTGCAAAATAAAGTCAAGTAATTGGAACAGGAGGAATTCAAAATGGATGGAGTTACCATAAGGATCGGTCTCATTGTGGTAGGGGTCATGCTTTTCGTGTTCGGATTCTGGACACATTCCATCAAGAAACTGGCGGTGAACTATGCCGTGATCTGGGGGTTGCTGGGAATCCTGATGGTTTTGGTGGGAGCGATTCCCATATTGTCGGAATGGACGACCATGCTGGCGCCGGGGACGAGACTTGCGTTTTTCTGCGTGGGCGCCTTGATATTGTTCACGGAGGTACAGAACAGCCTCGTGATCTCCCAGCTGAATCTGAAGAACAGGGAGCTCGCCATGCAGGTGTCCATGCTCAACCAGGAGAGTGAGCGCATGATGACCGAGCTTGAGGAGATGGCCAGAGAGCAAGAGGAAGCCTATGCGAAAAAAGATTCTGTTCGTGATTAACACCATGGGCCGGGCCGGCGCAGAGACGGCGCTGCTGGAATTGCTTAAATATCTGGAAAGCCCGGAATATGAGATTTCCCTGTATGTCATCATGGGGCAGGGAGAGATGATCGGAAAGCTGCCCTCCTGCGTGAGGCTGCGGAATAGAAAATTCGACGAGCATTCCGTCCTGTCCCGTCAGGGGAAATGGGGGATGATGAGGACTGTCTGCGGAGCGTTCTTCAAAAACGGCGGGCAGATAAAAAAACTGCGGAATATCAGAAAAAGCTTCATGTCCATGGAAAAGAGCGGAAGACGGCAGCCGGACAAGCTGCTGTGGAGGATGCTTTCGGACGGAAGCGAGCGTTTTGAGGAGAAATTCGATTTGGCGGTGGCGTGGCTGGAGGGAGCCTCCGCGTACTATGTGGCGGATCACGTGAAGGCAGATAAAAAATGCGCCTTTATCCATATCGACTATGAGAGCGCGGGCTATACCAGAGAGATGGACTTGAACTGCTGGGATGCCTTTGACCGGATTTTCATGGTCTCTCAGGAGGTGAAAGAGCATTTCCTGGCGGTCTATCCGGAATATGCGGACAAAGCCGGAATCTTTCATAATCTGGTGGATCAGGAGGGAATCCGCAGGCGCAGTAAGGAGAGAGGGGGCTTCTCGGACGGATATGAGGGAATGCGCCTGCTGACCGTGGGGAGGCTCAATTTCCAGAAAGCTTACGACATAGCCATAGATGCCATGAAGATTCTCAAAGACAGGGGCTGCAAAGTAAGATGGTATGTGCTGGGGGAGGGGGATCAGCGAAAGGAGCTGGAGAAAAAGATAGCGGCTCTTCGCCTGAAAGAAGATTTTGTGCTCTTAGGGGCCGTGGATAACCCGTATCCCTATTATGCCCGGACAGATATTTACATACATGCCACCAGATTCGAGGGAAAGAGCATCGCCATCCAGGAGGCGCAGACCCTGGGCTGCGCTGTCATAGCGTCTGACTGTAATGGCAACAGAGAGCAGATAGAGCATGGCAAGGACGGTCTTCTCTGCCGGCTGACGCCGGAGGGCATTGCGGAAAGCGTTCAGATTCTGCTTGGGGATGAAGAGAAGAGAAAAGAACTGGGACTGGCGGCAGGGAGGAAGAATATGGAACAGAAGCATGAACTGAAGAAATTGACAGAACTTCTGGGTTGAGATTCTTATGGAATTGGAATAGGGGGATATGTGATGAATAAGAAAGAGTTATTGATTATCATACCTGCCTATAATGAAGGGCAGAATATTCGGAGAGTGTTGACGCAGATAGAGGAACTGGATCTGGCGTCTGTGGCGGATATCCTTGTCATAAACGATGCCTCCACGGACTCCACCAACTGGATCGTGAAAGAGATGCAGTACCCTATGATTTCCCAACTGTTCAATATGGGATACGGGTGTGCACTGCAGACCGGATATAAATACGCGGTTCGCCGTGGATACAGGTATGTCATCCAGATGGACGGAGACGGACAGCATGATGTATGCAATATCCCGATTCTTTACAATAAGCTGAAAGAGGCGGATGAGGATGGGGAATGCCCGGACATCGTGCTGGGGGCGAGGTTTCGGAAAGACAGCTCCGACTTCCCGGTTTCCCTGCCCAAGAAAATTGTATATTCCCTGTTCAGAGGGATGATTCGCCTGGTCACGGGGGAAAAGATTTCGGATCCCACCACAGGGCTGCAGGGACTGAGCAGGAAAGCGTTCCTCTATTATTCCAAATACAATCATTTTGACGACAAGTATCCGGACGCCAACATGCTGGTATTGATGCTGCTGGCCAAATTCAAGGTGGTGGAGGTTCCGGCGGTGATGCATGCCAGGAAAGCGGGCAAGAGCATGCATTCAGGGCTGAAGCCTTTCTGGTACATGCTCCGGGTCATGTACAGCACGGTCATCATTATATTCCAGGTGAAATTCCTGAAGATGGACGCGGAGGTGGGATTGAGGAGTGCTGATAAAATTTAGGGATAAACTGAATTTCGTGAAAGCGGATTTCCGGGAAAGCAGCGGGAACCTGATGAATCCCGGCTGCGGCTGGTACCATGTCTATAACTTTAAAGCGCTGCCTCCGGCAGACGGCAGGCCTGTGGAAGAGGAGGCATGGCTGGACGAAAGCTGCAGGCAGGAGCAGCTTGCCCTGGCGCTGATTGATATCGGAGATTTCCGGACTGCCCCGCTTTCGGAGGCCGCGCTGAATCATATCAGGCAGATTCTGGAGTTTTTCCGCAGGAACCAAAAACAGCTGCTGCTGCGCTTCGCCTATGACACGGAGGGAAAGGGCATGGAGCGGGAGCCGCTGACGCTTGCTATGGTCAAGCGCCATATGGAGCAGGTCGGTAAAGTGCTCCGGCCATATCTCAGGGACATTCTGGTGCTGCAGGGCATCTTCGTGGGAAGCTGGGGAGAGATGCACGGCTCCAAATTTCTGGACGATGATTCCATGTGCCAGCTGATAGACCAGATGTACAGGATTACGGAAGGGAATTGTTTTCTGGCAGTGCGCACACCGGCACAGTGGCGCAGGATAACCGTCAGTCCGATGACGGGCCCGGGCGTGGAGGAGAAACTGGCGCTGTTCAATGACGGTATCTTCGGTTCGGACACGGATTTGGGGACATATGGCACCATGGCCAGAGAGCAGGCGGGAGAGACAGGCAGCTGGAGCCGTGAGGAAGAGCTGGAGTGGCAGAGCAGATTTCTGGACGCTGTCCCTAATGGCGGGGAGATTCTTTCCTGTCAGCCTCTTACTGGTTACCGGCAGGCTGCGGAAGACCTGGAGGAGATGCATGCCGGTTATCTGAACAGCATCTACCATCCGGAGCAGCTGGACTGCTGGAGGAAAGAAACCGTGGAAGAGCCGGGCTGCTGGCAGGGGGTAAGCGGATATGACTATATCGGATGTCATCTGGGGTATCGGTTTACCGTCCTGAATGTATCGGAGAAGAAGAGAGAACTGCAGATTACGATTCGGAACAACGGATTCGGAAATCTGTGTGAAGAGGCGGAATGCTTCCTGGTGACGGAGAGCAGGTCGGGCCAGGCCTCCTATAAGCTCCTGGACACGGATGCCAGAGACTGGAAAAGCGGACAGGAGACTGTGCTGACAGTGCCGTCTTCCCGGGAGCGCAGATTGGGCGACAGGTTGTATCTATTGCTGAAACGCAGAGCGGACGGACGCGTCATCCAATTCGCCAATCAGGGCGCTGATGACAAAGTCCCGTTAGGGGAATTTATTGATGGTTAGGGCCCCTACATAACAGCCGCCTGCATCGTCCGATTCTTCGTTAGCCAGAAAGATGGGGAAACCCGAGACAGGATCGCTGATATACAGGAAGATTTCATAGGTTCCTGCGGTAAGTTCCTGAATCTCCAGGGATGTCTCGATTCGGATATCCTCTCCGGGTATCCAGAAGCGGGTATCAGTCTGAATCGGAAAGGTATATTCCTGGCTGCTGTCTGAGCGTTTCAGGGTCAGCGCTACGTCGAAAGCCCGATAGCTGCCGGAAAAGCCTACATTCTCCAGAACCAAAAAGAGAGAGGCGGGCCGTGCGTAAGAAAAATCCGAGGAGCGGAGGACATAGCGGTAGCCCATATGCCTGGATATATAGTCGTATCCATTCATGCCGTCAAACAGATTCCCGCCCTGATAGACGGATTCTTTCCATTTGGACAGCACGGCTTCATCATAGGCGCTGTTCAGGTAAGAGACATGGGTCTGGGCCAGATTCTGCACGGCGGGAGAGAAATCATTGTACGGATTGGCGATGACCGCTTCTCCGCCATTTGGCACATAATGGCACAGAGCCTCCTGGAAGAGGAGCTCTGCCTGACGGGAGCGCTTTTCAAAGCCTGTCCGGGAAAAGAAAGCGTCGGCGTCGGCATAGGTGCCCATATCTGTTTCGGAGCCCATCATGCCGTCGTTATAGATGCCGAGTCTTGCCGCCAGAGAGCCGTCAAATGCCTCTTCCGGGGACAGTGGATCCGGATTCCGCACAACAGTGCGCCATTGTTCCGGTGTGCGCACGGCCAGGAAAATGTCAGGATCCGTGGCTGCCGCCAGGTGCCGGATGAGAGTGCGCATATCCTCCGCGTTCATATAATTGGAACTGTGCATTTCGCCCCAGGCGCCTACAAAAATGCCCTGGAGGATATAAACGCAGTCGGAATAGTCGTTGATGACATCCGCTGTCTGCGACATGTGATTCAGAATCAGGGAGAGATTTTGTGGTTCCTGCTCCAGGGCGTCTCCGTCCCAGTCATAGAGGAAACGGACAATCAGCTGTCTTCCTGTGGAGCGCCATGCGGCCAGGATATCATTCAGCTGCCGCAGTCCCGCTTCGCTGACAGGGCTGTCGGCATAATTGCGCAGATTGAACTGCAGCAGAGCCAGGCCGGGGCCATATTCCTGCTCTGAAATGGCGGATGTGTCGTAAGAACTGTCATCAGAGAGGGAATAGCCGTAAAGCTGATACCAACCAATATAGGGATTTCTCAATTCGCAGGCTGATTCCGTACAGGCGGAAGATACGTAATCGGTAAAACGTAATTCTGTTAACGGCAAAGTAGGCTCTTTGGTTAAGGGAGCCGCTATCATCTGGAGCAGGAGGATAATCTTCATGACACGTTTCATAAATAGGTTTCCAATCTTTTTTAGTCTGGTGTGAAATGGCGCTGAATATCGGCAACTATTGTAACATATTCCGTACAGAAAGGCTATTGAAAATTGTAAGATTTTTCACTTATGGGAGGACAGCGGGGAAAGCCGTCATCAGGAGGCTGTGCTATATACCGTGGGGAGGAAATGGATTGCATGAAGAGGATATCAGTGGTTATTCCCATGTACAACGGAGAAGCTTTCATCGGCCAGTGCGTCCGGTCCGTGACATGCCAGACATACCGGAATCTGGAAATCATCGTAGTGGATGACGGCTCCACGGATAATGGGGCTGCGGTGTGCGAGGAGCTGATGGGGACGGACGAAAGGATTCGTCTGTGCCGGCAGGAAAACGGAGGTGTATCCGCGGCCAGGAATCACGGAATCGAAGTTTCCACAGGAGAATATGTCTTCTTCCTGGATAGTGATGACGCCATCCATCCGCGCCTGCTGGAGGAAATGCTCGGGCAGGCGGAGGCAAATCATGCCCAGCTGGTTTTCTGCGTGTACAGGAAGCTGGACAGCAGCCGGATGGAGACGGTTTTGGCAGGAACCGCCGAAAGGCCGGGAAAAGGAGCCTCCCATGAGGGGCAGACCGGCTGGCTGACGGCGGATGAAGCCGGGACGGAAGAGTGGTTTCATGTAAAATATACGGATATTTTGTCGGGTATCGGCGGAAAGCTGATTCTGCGGGAGGCCATCGGAAATCTGCGGTTTGACACGGAACTGAAGAATGGGGAGGATACTTTTTTCCTGTATCAGCTGGTCAGGGGGCAGGTGAGGAGCGCGTATTGCCCGGAGGAATGGTATTATTACAGGATGCATGGAGAGAGCGTGACCAATTCCGCCGGGACGGCAAAGGGAATGCGGTATTTTGAGAGCGCGAGGAGAATCAGGGACGGCGAGTATGATAGCGGACACGCGGACCATGCGATGCGGTGGGAGATTCTGGTGGCAGATCAAATCAGGCGCAACTATGGCGCGCAGAAGAGCGGGGGCGCAGATAAAGCCCGGCGGGAACTGAGGAGAATCGCCGCGGCGGAGAGGCGGCATCCCATGTTCCGGCGCATCTGCTTCAGCGACAGGGTGCTGTTCGTCTGCTGCTTTGCCTGCTATCCGGTGTATGTAGTTTTGAATAAAATTGTCCTTTTTTTGACGAATAGAAGGAGCCGGTGATTATGAAGGAAAGAAATGCGGAAGTGGGAATCATAACTTTCCACTGCTCAAACAATTACGGTGCCATGCTGCAGGCATACGGCCTGAAACGGTTTCTGTGCGACAGCGGGATAGGGGCTGAAATCGTGCGCTATGAGCCGCCCTACATGACAGGCCGGCACTGGTGGATTCCCTATGCCCCGATTCAGGGTCTGAAGGGCCGCATATGGGGACTGTTCAATATGTGGAACGGCTTCTGGACGCATATGCGCGTAAGGGAGCAGTTTTCCAGACAGAGGGCGAACATGAACCGATTCCGGCGGGAATATCTCATGGAAAAAGGACAGCCGAAGATATTGTCCGCAGGCGGTCTGCGGAGACTGCCTTACCGATATTACATAGTGGGAAGCGACCAAATCTGGAATCCGGATATCACCTGCGGGCTGCGGAAAGCATATTTCGGCGCTTTTGAGAGCAAAAAGAAAGAGAAAGTCATCGCCTACGCGGCAAGCTTCGGCGGGACGTCCATAAATGCGCGGCATGACGAAAAGTTCGCGCGGCTGGTCAGCCATGTGGACGCCTTGTCCGTCAGGGAAGCCACGGCAATCCCTTACGTGCAGAAATTCTATAAGGGAGATGTGAGGGCGGTTCTGGATCCCGTGTTCTTCCTGGGAAAGGAAGTGTGGCAGAAAGCGGAGAAAGCGCCTGGCAGAAAGGGCTATATCCTCGTATATGTCACCGAAAGCAATGAGAAGATGGCGGAATACGCCCGGAAGCTGTCCCGGGAGAAAAACCTGCCGGTCATCGAGGTGCGGGCAGGGCAGCAGGGGGCGGACAAGGGCTTTGAGCTGGATGTGACGGCCGGGCCTGCGGAATTTCTGGGATACATCCACCAGGCGGAGTATGTGGTGACCAACTCTTTCCATGCGGTTGCCTTCAGCATCATTTATCAGAAGAAATTCCTGGCTTTTGCCCACAGAAGCCTCAGCGCCAGGCTGCAGAATATATTGCAGGTTCACGGATTGGAAGATAAAATATGCCATGACAGCGACAATAGCGATATCGATGCGCCGGTAGACTGGGAAAAGGTGCGGCAGAAGACGAGGGACGCCGTTAAAGAGTCAGGGAAGTTCCTGCTGGGAAATCTGTCCTGATGCAGCGGTCAGGACAGCCCTCGTGACGCGCGTCTCCGTATGAGACTGAGGGACAGATTCTTGGAGCTGTTGATAGTATGCGCCAAAGCGCGCAAGGGGTATGGAAATGAATTTGTACGAGAAAAAAGAGGCATGCTGCGGCTGCAGCGCCTGCGCGGATATCTGTCCTGCAGGCGCGGTTCGTATGGTTTCGGACGAGGAGGGCTTTCGGTATCCCCGGGTTGACGAGGAAAAATGCGTCGACTGTAAGCAATGCACGCAGGTCTGTCCCATAAAAGGAGCAGAACAGGGGAAACCGGAAAACCTTTATTTCGGAGTGCAGGCAAAGGACGATGCATTGCGGCATGGCAGTTCCTCCGGAGGCATGTTCCCGATTCTGGCAGAGTATGTATTCCGGCGCCGGGGGGTGGTCTGCGGGGCTGCGTTCAATGAGGATATGGAGGCTGTGCACAGGGAGGCCTGGAATGCGGAAGAGCTGGAGGCGCTGAAGAAGACGAAGTATGTGCAGAGCAATCCGGAGGGAATCTACCGAAGCATACGGACACATCTGAAAGAAGACAGATGGGTGCTGTTCTGCGGGACGCCCTGCCAGGCCCATGCCCTGCGGCTTTTCCTGAAAGAGCCTTATCCCAAGCTGATTGTCGCGGCGCTGGTCTGCTATGGAGCGCCTTCCCCGGGAATATGGGCATCCTATGTGAAATATCTGGAGCGAAAATCCGGCGGAAAGATGACGCAATTCTATTTCAGAGATAAACGGAATAAAGATAACGGACATACCTGCTCCTATGTGGCAGGCGGCAGGGAGCAGGCGCACTCCTTGTATGGGGATGTGTATTGCAGAATGTATTTTGCGGACTATATCATACGGCCTTCCTGCCATGCCTGCAGATACTGCACCGTGGACAGGGACAGCGACTTCACCATCGGGGACTTCTGGGGCATCGGGAAAGTCAGGCCGGATCTGGAGGACGGAATGGGAACCTCCGTCGTCATACTGCACACGAAAAAGGCCCGGGAGATTTGGGAGCAGGTGAAGGACGGCCTGTATTGGTTTGCCTGTGAGGAAGAAGCGGCACTGCAGCCCAGGCTGAAAAGCCCAACCAAGCCAGCCAGGGGACGCAGGCGTTTCATGCATTTTTACAGGACACTGCCGTTTTCGGTATTCCGATTTGTTTTTATCGGCATCATGTCTTTCAGGACATTATGGCGAAGTGCATTGAAAAGATGAAAGGGAAAGAGCCATGATTGAAATGTTCAAATATCTGACAGGAACGCTGGAGAAAAAGGAGCAGAGAATCTGGAAGCTGTACGCGTTTTTCGGCCTCATAAGCCCAATCGTGGATATCTTCAGCTTCTCCGTAATCATTTATATCATCAACAAGGTGGTGCAGGAAAATCACGTATCCGATAGACTGATAGCATTTACGCTTTTTATGGTGCTTCTCTCATTGCTGAAATGTCTCTTCGAACTATACAAGAGTAAAATCGCCAACCGCTTCATCTACAATGGCGCCCAGAAGCTGTCCATGAAAATCTATGAAATGCTGATCAAAGAGGAACTGATGGAGCACAACAAAAAGACCGCCATGCAGGCCCTGAACATGGTGCGCAACGACACCACCAGCTGCATCCAGATCATAGTGGACTGCATCGGAATCGTGGTAAATGGCATCACCATGGCGGGATATGCGGTTGTGCTGATCTACGTCTCCAAATGGGCAGGACTGATCAGCAGCGCGGTGCTGCTGCTGCTCATGGCATTTGTGTTTTTCCGCACCCGCGCGCGGATGATTGTATATGGAGAAAAGAGCAGAACCTGTTCCATCAAAGCCAATTCCCAAATCACCATCGCGTATGGTTCTTTCAAGGAGATGAAGATAGACGACCGCTCGGCATTCGTCCTGGGAAAATACAGAGATGCCAGCAACGACTACGCCCAGGTGCAGGGAGAGTACAAGTACAAGGTCAGCAGCATCGGCGTGATCTTGCAGAACTCCATCATGGCGGCCATGTTCGTGGTGCTGGCCGTGATTCTGGTGTTCGGCACGAACCTGGCCGCGATCCTTGCGCCCATGGTGGTGTACATCACGGCGCTGGTGCGGATGCTTCCCATGGCATACGGCGTCCTAAGCGGGATGAACAATGTGGAATTCGCCCGGAAGTCCTATGAGGCGGTGAAAGAGTGCATGGCGGGCTATGGGAAAATGAAGAAAGAGGAAGAGCGCAGCAGCCATATCCGCCGGAAGAAGCTGACCTTCAGGAAAGGGGTTTCCGTCAGGAACCTGACTTTCGGCTACAATGACAGGGCGAAGATATTCGAAGATGCTTCCGTCGATATCCCGGTGGGCTGTTCCATCGCCATCATCGGCGCTTCCGGCGCGGGCAAGACCACTTTCGTAGATCTGCTGCTGGGGCTTTTGAAGCCGCAGAGCGGCCATGTCTTCTTTGATGACTATGACATTGTAGAACACAGGGATTCGGAAGGCCCCTGCAGGGCCAGCATGGGCGAACTGGTGAGCTATATTCCCCAGACTGTGTACCTGAACGGAGAGACGATTCAGAATAATGTGGCTTTTTTTGAGGATGAGGGAGAGATTGATAAGGCAAAGGTGGAGGAATGCCTGAAATGCGCCCAGATTTGGGAGGATGTGATGCGGATGCCGGAGGGCGTACATACTTTGATCGGAGAGAACGGAACTGCCATATCCGGAGGTCAGCGTCAGAGGATCGCGCTGGCCAGGGCCCTGTACAAGGATTTTGAGCTTCTGGTCATGGACGAGGCCACCGCGGCGCTGGATATGGAGACGGAGATGGCAGTCATCGATTCCATACGCCAGATTAAGGAGAACAAGACCCTGATTATGGTGACCCACCACATGAGCCTGGCCAATGAGTGCGATGTGATATACAGGATAGAGAATAAGAAAATCGTCCAGGTGAATAAAAAATGATGAAATTCCGAATAAAACCGTGCGGATGCATGAGTCAGAAGGACGGGCTGCTGTCCGAGTAGAGATGTGCGGAAGACAGACTGTGCGGGAGGGAACAGAGCGCGATGGAAGAAAATAAATTTTGCAAGGGAAAGGTCTCCGTTGTCACGCCGGTCTACAACGGAGAGCAGCATCTGGCGGGAATGCTGGATTCGGTGCTGGCGCAGACCTATCCCGACATAGAGATGATACTGGTGGACGATGGCTCCTCGGACAGAACCCTGGCCGTGGCGGAGGGATACAGGGAGAAGTTCGCCGCCCGGGGCTACGGATACAGGATAGTGGCGGCGGAGCATGGGAATGCTTCCGCCGCGGTCAACAAAGGACTGCCCTATGTGACAGGGGAATATCTGATCTGGCCGGACAGCGACGACGTGCTGGCTCGGGAGTCTGTGGAAAAACGTGTGGAGTTTCTGCAGGACCACCCGGAGTACCAATGTGTCCGTTCCCTGTCCTGGTATTTCAACGCAGGGACAGGGGAGAGGGCGGAGAAAGCTGATGAGCAGCAGGGCGACCTGGACAGGGAAGAGCTGTTCTGGGATATCCTGGAGTCCCGGACTTTTGTGTGCTGCGGCTGTTATATGCTGAAATCGGCCTCCTTTTTCGCCATCTATCCCGAAAGGCGGATACCGGAATACGGCGTGGGCCAGAACTTCCAGATGCTGCTTCCCTTTATGTACCGCCATAAATGTCTTACAATCCGTGAGGAATTATACGGCGTAGCGGTTCGTGAGGGCAGCCATTCCAGGACGGCCCTCACCCGGGAGCAGGAGGAGAAAAAGTACAGCGATTACGAGAGCCTTGTGGACGAAATCGCGGAAATCTGCCGGATAGAGGACAGGGAGTCGAAAGAGCGGATAGCGTGCTGGAAAGCCAGGAGGCGCTACAGAATTTCGCTGAAATACAGACGGAAAAAAGAAGCCCGCACCGCGCTGCGCCTGTTGCGCCGATATGGGGATTTCAGCGCGGGCGAAGCAGTGAAGGAAATCATCTGGGCCTACTGTGTAAACGGCTGGGTGAAGGATAAAATATATCCAATCTATCGAAAAATATTTGTCCGCGGAAAGTGAAGCTCCGGGGAGGGATGCCATTTTACCTTTTTTGGAGATAGACATAGCTAATCCCGGAAATGAATTTTACAATCAGACAGCATTTCAGGCGGAAGAAAGACACCAGAATCTTTCTGGGCAGGATGCCGGTTTTCCGATTATATGAAAACGCGTCTGTGTACATCCGGTTCCGCCGCATTTCCTGGCAGAGCTTACGGCTCTCCCGGTACTTCCGCGTGCTGTGGGGGCTGAAAATCTCCCTGATCAGGACATAGGTCAGGTTCTCCAGGGCATAGGAATAATAGTCCTGCTCCAGAGCGGCGAACATGCCGGAATTGTCCAGGACATCCCGGACAGCCTGCAGCAGGCGGGCATGGTTCTCGTGTAGCCATGGGCTGAAATGATGGGAAGAGGAGTCCCCGTGGACATCATAGAAATACACAGTCCTGGGGATGACCGCGCAGGATCCGGCTTTCAGCTGGTATTCCAGATTGAAGAGAAGATCCTCGCCGATTCTGATGTCCGGGGAGAAACGGATGGCGTATTGATCCAGGATGCTTTTTTTATAAGCCCTCGCACAGGGAGTGCGGAAGTCCGGGGCAAAGCCGTCGTCCAGAGGCAGAGGCGCCAGAATCCGCCGGATGAGCGGGAGCATCCCGTCCCCCTGATAACAGTGCGCTACGGCAGGCGTCCCCTTTGGAGCATCCGTATCGCGGGAAACCGTGGAAACATTGGAGGAGTGAATCGCGAACTGGAACAGGATGAAATCCATGTGCCGGTACTCGGGCCGGGCGACCAAGCTTAAAAAATCACCGGAAATGAAGTCGTCAGCATCCAGGAAAACAATCCATTCTCCCATGGCTTCACAGATGCCCCGATTCCTGGCCGCGGATACCCCCTGGTTCTTCTGGGTGATAAGGCGGATGCGGCTGTCCCTTTCCGCATACTCAGAGCAGATTTCAGGGCTTCTGTCAGAGGAGCCGTCATTCACCAGAATGACTTCAAAGTCGCCGCAGGCGGAGGCCAGCACAGAATCGATGCAGCGGTTCAGGTAACGCTCCGTATTGTAAACAGGAATGATTACTGATATCAAATATATCTCCTCGTTTCCGTAAGACATTTATAATACATTTAATATAGTATATTTCCGTAAAAAAATCAATTGCCATATGGCAGACCGGAGGCAGGAAATGTTCACATTTGTGGTCACATGCTATAATCAGGCGGATGTCGTTCCGTATATGCTGGAAAGCATCAAATATCAGATTGAGAAATTTGGGCAGGGACAGGAGTTCCAGCTGATTGTCACAGACGATGGCTCCACAGACGACAGCTGCCGGGTCATCAACCGATGGATTGATGAAAACCAGGGGCTTTTTGCCAAAACAGACAGGCTGTTCAGGGAAGAAAACGCGGGAATCTGCGTCAATTATGTGAATGCGCTGCGGCATGTGGAGGGGGAGCGGTTCGTGGCAGTGAATGGGGATGACCTGATTGCCCCATACAATCTGTTCGATATCACGGCAAAGCTGGAGGAATATGACATGATATGCACCGCTTTTCTGAAATTCACAGGGGAAGGCGATATCATCAGATCATACAACACCTATCTGGAAGTGGCGCTGCAGCGTTTCATCCGGGGGAAGACGCTGTACCGTGCTATAAAACTCGGATTTCCGATTATGGGTACAGCCGTCTACAGGAAATCTCTATTGTCGGAAAGCGTGCTGGACTTCATCCTGGGTTTCCGGACGGTGAACGACAGGGCCTGTTTCCAGAAGATACTGGATGAGAATAGGGATATTAAAGTGTGTTATGTGAACCGTCCGATTATCCTTTATCGGATTTCCGCCACATCTATATCTAACTTCAACAGCCCTACCAGAACCCTGCACAATCAGGAAGTGGCCAAATTATGCAGGATAGAGCGGGAAACGGAAAAATCGCCGGTATTTTGTCTGCTTCTCTTCCTGCAGGAGAAATCCGCCGCTTTTCGGATCAGTCCCGACTATTTCGTGAGGCTGTTTCGCTTTTTCTCTCCCTATTTTGCGATTATGCTCTGGCTGTACCTGCGGCATTACAGAGACATCCGGAAGATGGAGCGCAGGCTGGTGGATGCGCATTGGGAGGAATGCAGGGAGCATTACGGGAGAATGGGGGAACGGATTGGTTCCTGTCCAGATTCCTGAATTTTGTCTTGTGATATAGACCAAAAAATGATATACTGGAACTATGTTAGGTGAAAGCGAATTTCACCGGATAAAGGAGATGCAGGAATTATGGAACAGGAGAGAAGGAAGACAAAAAGAACAGATTTGGAATCCAGGCTTGTTATCAAGAGGCTGGATGGCAATAGCGGAAATGAAGTGGCTATCCAGATTGCGGACGTATCCAAGAACGGCATCGGCTTTGAATGTGAGGAGCCGCTGCAGATTGGCGAAGTATACGAGGCATATCTGACCATCTGGACAAAGGAAGTGATTCACGCTTTCCTGCAGATTGTAAGGATTGAACTGAAGCCCGGCGGTTACGGCTACGGCGCTATCTTCATCGGTATGCCGGAGATGGATTCCGCGAGAATCGAAGTGTACCAGACATTCAATGGAGAATAAAGAGAGAAAAGGGCAGGGGCGTAAGATTGCGGTGACAGCCGTCGCCGCTGCCCTGCTTTTACTGCTGTATGGCATAATTTTCCGGTTTTCCGCCCAGGATGCCGGGGAGTCCGGCTCTCTGAGCCAGTCTGTTTCGGAAAAATGCGTGAGTATCCTGAATTCCCTGTCCGGCGCCCGGTGGAGCGATATGAGGATGGCGGAGCTTGCGGCATATTTTGAGCATCCAATCAGGAAACTGGCCCATTTTTCCGAGTACGCCTGCATGGGAATCCTGGTATACACCCTGTGGAGCCAGTGGATGAGGCGGGGCAAGGGGCTGTATTTTCTGACGGTTATCTGGGTGTTCCTCTCCGCGGCCTGCGACGAATTCCATCAGTATTTCGTGCCGGGCAGATATGCCAGCGTTGCGGATGTACTGCTGGATACCTGCGGCGGCGCTTTTGGCATGCTGCTCTGTATCTGTATGGCGGAATTGTACCTGAAAATCAGCGGGCGGCACAAGGCAAACGGCAGGAAGAAACGGTCCCGATGATTCCGGACAGGCAAAACCGCAATCGGTCAGATGCGGATATCCGCATGATAGCCCTTTCCTGTCAGGATTTCCCGGGCCCTATTCATGGAAGATTCATCGTAGAATTCCACTTTCAGGACGCCGTCGTCAGATTCCCTGTTATGCGTAATGCCGATATTCTTGATACTCAATCCCTGTTCTGCCAGCAAAGCTGCGATGCGGGCCAGGGCGCCTGATTTGTCGTCGATGTCCACGCTGATATTGTAGGCCCGCTTGATGGGGCCGCTGGAGGCGCTGATAAAAGAGTCCCGGTAAGCCCGGGCATGTTCGAACTGGTCGTAGAGGGCCGGTTCGTTTTTTGCGTCCAGCGTCTTCTGAAAGGCTTTCAGGTCTTCAATATAGTCGGCCAGCAGCGCAGAAATATTCGCTGTATTGGACAGACAGATCTGCTGCCACATGAGTGCGGAGGAGGAGGCGATTCTCGTGATATCCTTGAAGCCTCCGGCCGCCACCATTTTCATGATGCCGTCCTCGGAATCATGCTCCCGCACCAGATTCACCAGAGAGGCCGCGATGACATGGGGCAGATGGCTGATTGCCGCGGTGACATAGTCATGTTTCTGATAGTCCAATATAAGCGGAATCGCGCCCGTCTTCGCCACCAGCTGTCTGTACTTTTCCGTTTTTCCGGCGGGAACAGAGGCGGTGGGGGTCAGGATATAGTAGGCGTTCTCCAGCAGAGAGGCCCTGGAATTGGCGAAGCCCACGCGCTCGCTGCCGGCCATGGGGTGTCCGCCGATGAAGCTTCCCTCCAGCCCGGCTTCCGCTACGGCCTCATGGATGGCAGTCTTTACGCTGCCCACGTCGGTGAGCAGGCATTCCGGCTTCATGACATGTTTTACGGCCGCCAGGTTACTGTCGTTGCGCTGCACGGGAGCGCATAAAAAAATATAATCGCATTCGGAAAAGTGTGAATCGATAGCTTCCGCCGTCACATCCGCAACCGCCGCATCTTTCGCCAGGGAAAGAGTCTCCCGGCTGATATCATAGGCGATGATTTTGATATCCGGGACAGACTTCTTCAGGGCTCTTGCAATGGAACCCCCTATCAGTCCCAACCCGATAAAGCCGCATGTCAAACAGGACATAATTCTTCCTCATTTCTCTCCAGTGTTGATGTTTTTACTATATAACTTTAAAGCACGAAAGTCAACTGAAATATTTCCATAAATAGTTCTTGTAAAAAACGCTGTTGTCTAGTAAAATAATCTTATGGGAATTGAATTGATTATCAATGTCAGGTCGAAATACCCAAATTACATAAAAATTGGAGGAAAGTCAAATGAAAGTTTACACAACTGACAAGATTCGCAATGTAGTTCTGCTGGGACACGGTGGAAGCGGAAAGACCAGTCTGGCGGAAGCGTTCGCGTATCTGTCCGGCATTACATCCAGAATGGGCAGGGTAGCCGACGGCAATACCCTGAGCGACTACAGCAAGGAAGAGCAGAAGCGCAAGTTTTCCATCAATGCCTCCATTATCCCGATTGAGTGGGAAGGGTACAAGATTAACGTGATAGATACTCCGGGTTACTTTGACTTCGTGGGCGAGGCCGAGGAGGCCATCAGCGCCGCGGGAGCCGCGATTATCGTGGTGAACGGCAAGTCCGGCATCGAAGTGGGCGCTCAGAAAGCATGGGACCTGTGTGAAAAATACAAACTTCCCAGATTCGTGTACGTCTCCAACATGGACGTGGACAACGCTTCTTTCCGCCAGGTAGTGGAAGATATGACCAATCTTTACGGCAAGAGAATGGCGCCTTTCAATCTGCCCATCCGTGAGAACGAGAAATTCGTGGGCTATGTGAACGTGGTCTCCGAGACAGGACACCGCTGGCAGGGCAAGGAAGTAGTGGACTGCGAGATTCCCGATTACAATAAGGCGAACCTGGAGCTGTGCCGCGATACGCTGATGGAGGCGGTAGCCGAGACCAGCGAGGAGATGATGGAGCGGTATTTCGGCGGAGAGACTTTCTCCGACGCGGAGATCAGAGCTGCCCTGCGCACCAATGTATGCGACTGCAGCATCGTTCCCATGACCATGGGTTCCAATACGCTGTGCCAGGGCGTGTACACGCTGCTGGACGACATCGTGAAATATATGCCCAGCCCCGAGAACCGCAAGATTGCCGGCATCAACCAGAAGACCAACGAGATTTACAACGCGGACTATGACTTCTCCAAGGCGAAGTCAGCCTATGTGTGGAAGTCCATCGTGGATCCGTTCATCGGCAAGTATTCTCTGATTAAGGTGAACTCCGGCGTTCTGAAGACGGACGATCTGATGTACAATGTAGATACCGAGGTGGAGGAGAAAATCGGCAAGCTGTATGTGATGCAGGGCAACAAGGCCACAGAGGTTCCTGAGCTCCACGCGGGAGACATCGGCGCTCTGGCGAAGCTGAGCGATGCCAAGACCGGCAACAGCCTTTCTACCAAGGCGACACCGATTAAATATGCCAAGGCGGAGGTGTCCACACCTTACACCTACATGCGCTATAAGCCCAAGAACAAGGGCGATGTGGACAAGATTTCCCAGGCTCTGCAGAAGATGACCCAGGAAGACCTGACCCTGAAGGCAGTGAACGATGCGGCGAACAGACAGACGCTTCTCTACGGCATGGGAGACCAGCATCTCGACATCGTTGTCAGCCGTCTGCTGAACGAGTATAAGGTAGAGGTGGAGCTTGACCGCCCGAAGGTAGCCTATAAGGAGACCATCCGGAAGCAGTCGGATGTGGAATATAAATATAAGAAGCAGTCCGGCGGCCATGGTCAGTACGGCCATGTAAAGATGCGTTTTAGCCCCTCCGACAATCTGGAGGAGGCATATGAGTTCACCCAGGAAGTGGTGGGCGGCGCCGTGCCGAAGAACTTCTATCCCGCAGTGGACAAGGGACTGCAGGAATCCGTGATAAAGGGCCCCATGGCCGCATACCCGGTAGTGGGCGTAAAGGCTGTGCTGTACGATGGTTCCTACCATCCGGTAGATTCCTCCGAGCAGGCGTTCAAGATGGCTACCATCCAGGCGTTCAAGAAAGGCTTCATGGAGGCCCATCCCGTGCTGTTAGAGCCCATTGCGTCCCTGAAGGTCACCGTGCCGGATGCCTATACCGGCGACGTCATGGGCGACCTGAACAAGAGGAGAGGCCGTGTGCTTGGCATGAATCCTACCGCAGGCGGAAAGCAGATCATCGAGGCGGAGATTCCCCAGAGCTGCCTGTTCGGCTACTGCACGGATCTGCGTTCCATGACCGGCGGCAGAGGCGAGTATGCCTACGAGTTCGTCCGCTACGAGCAGGCTCCCTCGGATGTACAGGAGAAAGAGATTGCGGCAAGGGCACAAAGCGTTGCCGAGAATAACGCGGAAGACTAAAACGAACAGTTCGGAATCAGGACTAAATTTAATGTGATTCTTGATGAATTTTAACTTGACAGATGATTGGAAACAGTCTACAATAGCCTTAACTAATAGAAGCGGCATGATGATTCTATTAGAGGACAGTTTCATATATGTCATGGACGGAGAAGAGGAGCATTAAGGATTTCGGACTTTCAGAGAGCCGCCGGGCGGTGCGAGGCGGCAGCGAGATTTCCCCAACTGGCCTTGGAGTCTTGTGCCTGAAGCGCGTTGCGTGGGTAGGGTGCGACGGTTTATCCCGTTATCGATAAATAAAGTGCGTGAATCCGGAAGAGCAGCGGTGCCGTTATGATATTGACATAGCGCTCCCGATGCAGGATTTGCGAATTAGAGTGGTACCACGGAAATGAAGCCCTTTCGTCTCTAGCTGACGGAAGGGCTTTTTGACGCAGAGACGGAAATGAAGCGAGGAGGTAAAGAAGAATGGCGATACCTTACAACCACCATGAGGTGGAGCAGAAATGGCAGGCGGTCTGGGACGGGGAAAAAGCTTTCCGGACCTCGGAGGATTACTCGAAACCCAAATACTACGCGCTGGTGGAATTCCCCTACCCGTCGGGACAGGGACTTCACGTGGGCCATCCAAGGCCCTACACCGCTTTGGACATCGTCGCCCGCAAGCGCAGGATGCAGGGCTATAACGTGCTGTATCCCATGGGCTGGGACGCTTTCGGCCTGCCCACGGAAAACTACGCGATCAAGAACCATATCCATCCCAGAATCGTCACGAAGAACAATGTGGAGCGTTTCAAAGGACAGCTCCACGCGCTGGGCTATTCTTTCGACTGGGAGCGGGAGGTGAACACCACCGACCCGAACTATTATAAGTGGACACAGTGGATTTTCCTGAAGCTCTTCAAGGCGGGGCTGGCTTACAAGAGTGAGATGCCCATCAACTGGTGTACCTCCTGTAAAGTAGGCCTGGCCAACGAAGAAGTGGTGAACGGCGTCTGCGAGCGCTGCGGCTCCGAGGTGGTCCGCAAGGTCAAGAGCCAGTGGATGCTGAAGATTACGGAATATGCCGACAAGCTGATAGAGGGACTGGACACGGTCGACTACATCGAACGCGTCAAAGTGTCCCAGAAGAACTGGATCGGCAAGTCCCAGGGCGCGGAGGTGGATTTCTCCCTCACCGGAAAAGAGGAGAAGCTGCGCATCTATACCACCAGGCCGGACACCCTGTTCGGCGCTACCTACATGGTAGTGTCTCCGGAACATCCTCTTATTGAGAAATATAAAGAGGAAATCAAGAATTACGACGCGCTGGTGGCCTACAGGGAGCAGGCCGCGAAGAAGTCCGACTTCGAGCGCACTGAGCTGGCCAAGGACAAGACCGGCGTCCAGATTGACGGCCTGACGGCTACCAATCCTGTGAACGGTAAGGAGATTCCTATCTGGATATCCGATTATGTATTGATGACCTATGGTACAGGAGCCATCATGGCAGTGCCCGCCCATGACGAGAGAGACTGGGATTTCGCCAAGAAATTCGGGCTTCCTATTATAGAAGTAGTGGCGGGCAGCCCTGTCAGCGTGCAGGAGGCGGTCTACACGGACGTGGAGTCCGGGACGCTTGTGAACTCCGAGTTTTTGGATGGTCTGTCCGTGGCGGACGCCAAGAAGAAGATCACCGAATTCCTGGAGGAGAAGGGACTGGGCCACAGCAAGACCAATTTCAAGCTTCGCGACTGGGTGTTCTCCAGACAGCGCTACTGGGGCGAGCCGATTCCTATTGTGAAGTGTGAGAAATGCGGATTCGTTCCTCTGGACGAGAGCGAGCTGCCGCTGATGCTTCCCGAGGTGGAGTCCTACGAGCCTACAGATAACGGCGAGTCTCCGCTGGCGGCCATGGAGGATTGGGTGAATACCGCCTGCCCTTGCTGCGGCGGCCCGGCGAAGCGTGAGACGGATACCATGCCCCAGTGGGCAGGTTCCTCCTGGTACTTCCTGCGCTACACGGATCCCAAGAACGAAAATGCGCTGGCCGGCAAGGAAGCGCTGGATTACTGGATGCCTGTGGACTGGTACAACGGCGGCATGGAGCATACCACGCTGCACCTTCTGTACTCCAGGTTCTGGCACAGGTTCCTCTACGATCAGGGACATGTTCCCTGTCCGGAGCCTTACCAGAAGAGGACCAGCCACGGCATGATCCTGGGCTCCAACGGCGAGAAGATGTCCAAATCCAGAGGAAATGTGGTGAATCCGGACGACATCGTCAGGGACTATGGCGCGGATACCCTGCGCACCTACGAGATGTTCATCGGCGCCTTCGACTTAAGCGCCGCCTGGAGCGAGGACGGGGTCAAGGGCTGCCGGAGATTCCTGGAGAGGGTCTGGAAACTGCAGGATATGCTGACGGAAGAGGACGGGTACAGCGCGGATCTGGAGACCAAGATGCACCAGACCATCAAGAAAGTGTCCGGCGACTTCGAGAGCCTGAAGTACAATACGGCTATCGCGGCCATGATGGCTCTGATCAATGAATTCTATAAGAAGAATGCCGTCACAAAGGGCGAGTACAAGACTCTGCTTACGCTGCTGAACCCTGTGGCGCCTCATATCACGGAGGAACTGTGGCAGATGGCAGGCTATGAAGGCAGAGTATATCAGACCACATGGCCGTCTTACGAGGAGGCCAAGACGAAAGAGAGCACCGTGGAAGTAGGCGTGCAGGTGAACGGCAAGATACGCGCCACCATTTCCGTGTCCAAGGACGAAGCCAGGGAGGCGGTCATCGCGGCGGCCAGGGAGGCGCTGGGAGACAAGCTGACCGGGAATATCGTGAAAGAAATCTATGTGCCGGGCAGGATTGTCAATATCGTTGTGAAACCATAAAAAATGTAACAGCCAAAAAGCAGGGGGCCGCCAGGAATGGCGGCCCCTTTTCCGATGTGTCCGGGAGGTGCATATCTCTATGGTTTCGGCGGTGCATCCTTCCCCCGGCTCTTTTCCAGTATCTTGTCGATCTGCGTCAGCTCCTCCTTAGTGCTGTGCTTGCGTATGGCCGCTATGGCGGCGTTCATCTCCTGGGGGGTGAAGGTCAGGTTCTCCGCCTTGGCCTTTTTCATCATAGGCATCAGATAGGCCATCATTTCCTTCTGGCTCTTCCCATGCCCGGATGAATTTTTCAGGGCATTTCCCTGGTCGAAGAGCTGCTCCAGGAATTTCAATTTCTTCTCCGGGATATCCTTTACGAGAGGGTCTGTCATCCAGACAGGTCTTTCCTGATTTTCCATAAAAGCTCCTTTCAGTCTGTGGTTGTCTATTCGCTACTGTCCCCGCCGAACATCTGGAAGATGGAGGACAGCCCCGAATCGGACATGCCGGAGAACATATCCATGGGATTGTCTCCGCCCATTCCCTCGGGGAAAAGCTCCTGGAGCATCTGTATCATCTCCATCATTTCCTGCATCTTTTTCAGGTTCATTATCATATTTTTGATATTCTCAATCCTGGCGCGCTCCTTGGGGCCGCTGAAAGGCATCATCTCGTCCAACAGCTCGAAGGTGTCGGCATTGTCTCCCTGGAAAAAGTCGGCGGACAGCTGTTTTCCGCTTCCCATCAGCCGCATCCCCGGATGGCGGCGCAGGAAAGAGAGGGTATACTGCAGCTCCAGCAGCTTTATGTAGACCGCAAAGCCGCTCTGCTGTTCCGGGGCGAGACGGGGCAGAAGTATTTTCAGCATCTGGATTCTGTTTGTGGTAAAAAGGGAATCGAATGCGGTGATTGTCTTTGAGTTTTGTTCTTCCATGGCACACTCCTTTCCGGACAAGTACAATACATTTTATGTAAACAGGCCGGAGGTTATGTGTGCAATGGGAAGCGTTCACGGCGGGGATCATCCCGATGGGAATCGCTCTCATTGGGAACAGGCCCCGGCGGAAGTAGCCTCCCACCGGAGCCTGCATGGGGACAGGGATTTTCCGCCAGGCGGAATGCCCATCCAGGTCAGCGCTTAGTTGCAGCCGCAGCCACAGCTATTGCCGCATCCGCATCCGTTGCCGCCAAACATCCCGTTGCCGCTGCCGCACAGGCAGGAGAGCAGAAGAATCCAGATAAGCCACTCGCATCCGTTGCCATTGCCGCCGAACAGGCTGTTGCCGCAGCCGTTGCCGCAGCCGCATCCGTTGTTGCCGCTGCCATTGCAGCAGAACAGAAGCAGGATGATCCAGATCCAGCTGCCGCAGCCACCACCGTTATTCTGGGTGTTCGCACATCCGCAGGAATCATTGCAGCCACAGTTTGTAGCAGTTAAATCGCTCATGTTTTTTACCTCCAAGGTTTATTTATGGTTTATTGTATGCGGGGTGGCATGTCAATGTTTCCTTGATGAAATATGATTTTCGGGAGTACATGGAAAGATTATGAGATCGGGCTAAGGGGCTTGAAATTCTCCCGGGATATAGTAAAATAGTAAGAAATGACTAAGAATATGCTAAGGAAAGACTATGGCACAGAAGATTTTTGTGGTTGAGGACAGGCAATTCCGCACGGAAAGCGATTATGCCTGCGCCAAACGTGATAAACAACTTATCGATAAACTGAGGCAGGAGACCGACTTTGAGGACAAGGAGGCCCTGGAGGCGCTTCTTAAGAATCTGCGGGGCGGCAAATATAAATTCATGACTCTTCTGGGACAGGATTTCCGGGATGAAGTGGAGATGGCATGGAAGAAGAGCATTCCAGGGAAGAAGAGCATTCCAGGGAAGAAGAGCGCTCCAGGGAAGCAAGCGGCGCCGTCCGCTGACAGCCGGAAAACCAGGCGCGGAAAGGCCGGGAGGCAGGCGAAGCCCGGCGGGGAGAAGAGAACGCCTGCGGAGCGGACGCGCCGGAATGAGGAAGCATCTGGCCGGGAAAAGGGTCCCGGGAGTGCATCCGGCAGGAGAAATGACCAGGCGGAGAAAGCTCCGGATGCTTCGGACAGAGACGATGCGGAGCTGGAGGAAATCGTGGAGCAGGAGCTGCGCAAGCGTGAGAAGCGCAGAAAGCTTATCCTGCTGGCATGCAGCGCGGTGGCCATCTGCTGTCTGGGATATTTTGTGGTATATTCCTATTATGATTATCGGACCCAGAGTACGTATGAGGAGCTGAGCGAACTGAAGGAAAAGCCTGTGATCGCTCCGGCAGTCACTCCTGCGCCCGGCCCGCTGTACACGCTGGACGGGGAGCCTGCGGCGAAAGAGGTGCTGGAGGAATACCAGAATCTCCTGCTGAAGAACAGGAAACTGATTGGCTGGGTGAAGATTGACGATACCTATATAGATTATCCTGTGATGCAGACTACGGACAATGAGTACTATCTGGACCATAACATGAATCAGGAATACGACAAGAACGGCACGATTTTCATGGATAAGGACTGCGATGTGCTTAAGCCCAGCACGAATTTCATCCTGTATGGGCACCACATGAAGAACGGCAGGATGTTCGGGCAGCTGGATCAGTACAAGAATGAGTCTTTTTATAAGGAACATCCCCTGATAAGCTTTGACACGATTTATGAGAAAGGGACATATCAGATTATGTACGTGTTCCGCGCGAAAGTATACAAAGAAACGGAAATAGTGTTCAAATATTATCAGTTTATCGAAGCAAACGGAGAGCAGGAGTTCGATTCCGCCATGGAGGAGATGGCGGCGCTGTCCCTCTATGATACGGGCGTGACCGCGCAGTATGGGGATCAGCTCCTGACGCTGTCTACCTGCGATTACCAGGAGACAGACGGGCGCTTCGTGGTGGTGGCGAAGAAAATATCGGATGGGGAGCAGTGACGGATGGCGGCTCCCTTTTTTGCCGATTGCCATATGTGGTTATATTTTTATGTGTTTTTTTCGGAAATCGGTTGAAAAATGGATTTAATTGTAATAGAATAGATTCAAAGCAGATTTTCTTTCCAGATAGATTCTAAATTCAAGCATCATTCTGTTAAAGTCGGGAGATTCTTGCTTTTCATTCAATCATAAAAATGCGGGAGCTTCCGGTAAAGGGCCTCCTGCCGTAAAAACCAAACAGGAGGTGGACAGATGGCAGAGAAGGACATCGCGGAGAAGGTCCTGATGTCGCATGCGGACGTGCTCGCGGACTGCGTGAACGCGCTGATATATGGCGGGGAGCGCAGGCTGAGCGCGGGAGACCTGCGGCTCGCGCCGACGGAAAGCTTTTACCAGGGGAAGGGAAGGACGCGCAACCAGTTCTGCGACAGGAGCTTCTTCCGGACGCAGGAAGGAGTGATAAAGGCGCAGTATATAATGGAGAATGAAACATATCTCAGGAGACGGCTGGCCCTGCGGAAAGCCTCTTACCAAGGAGGGGCCTACCGTGAGCAGCTGGATTCGAAAGAGCCTGTGTATCCTGTGGTTAGTATAGTGCTGGACTGGATGGGGAAGAGAAGCCGGATTCCGTTGAGCCTTCACCAGCTGATTGAAAGGGACGGAGTGTTCCCGGAGGAAGCATCGCTGGTAGATGATGCCAAGCTGACGATATACCACATGCGAAGGCTGTCTAAAAAAGTCAGGGCCGGATTTACCAGCGACATGGGGTTTGTGGTAGACTACCTGAATGAAGGGAGTCTGGAAAGCCGCAGGGAGCAGAGGATTGTCCATATAGAGGAGCTGTGCGAAATGATGAGGGCAGTCACGGGGGATTCCCGGTTCACGGAGCAGGTGGACGAACTGCTGGAAAGAAGAGGGAAAGGGGAGGAATTGCGTATGTGCGAGTATCTGGACATGCTGGAGGCGAGAGGACAGGAACGCGGGGAGAAGATTGGACAGGAACGCGGGGAGAAGATTGGGCAGAAATGTGGAGAGGATCGTCTGGCCAGGCTGATAAGCAACCTGCTGAGGGAAGAGAAGTACCATGAAATAGAAGAGGCATCGAAGAACCGCGGCAGGCGCCAGGAGCTGTACCGATTATATGGAATTTGATAAGCAGTACACGGAAAAGGCGGGTCGTCCCGTCCTTTTTCATCAGAAGACAAGGCCATCTTCTGCGCGATAGGAAATTATATCCTTTTTTCAGGAAAGATTACCATATCTGGCAAAAGGACTTGAAATTATTTCAAGATATAGTAAAATAGAAAATAGCAGAGAAAGCTATCCTGAATAATATAAGATTAGTGAATGCAATTGACGGAAAAAATAAAAATTTGTCAATAAAGGACAGAAAGCTAATCGTATGAGTAAAAAAAGACGATATATACATAGATTACCACTATAATCTGGTAGAGAGTGATATCTTCTATATAAAAAGCGGGATTCGGGAGAAAATCGTATCTTAGTGCAATCGATTGATAGATGCAGACAGTAAGCAGAGGCGGACTGCCTGCAGGAATGGCGTAAAAAATTGCGGAGGAGTAAGGAAGATGAGCAAGGCTGTGAAGAAGAAAAGCAGAAGAATGTGGCGGACAGTACGCAAGACATTGGGGACTTTGTTTCTGGTGTCTGCTCTTGTGATTGCGGCGATTCCGGTGGATGGACTGCAGGCGGCTAACGGAACAAGTTCTGGTAATCCAGTAGATGGGAGAGATGATAAATATTCGTGGCTTCCGGAGTGCAGTGTTCCGAGTATTGGTGTTCTTGCTATGGCTCCTGAAATATATGTTGATGAGAATCGGCGGTTTGAGTTTGTTTATGCCGAGTTTGGAAGCACTTGGAACGCTATCATAACAGAATATAACGGAGGCTATGTGGAAAATGGGGTTCTGACCATTCCGGACACGATATCGGCGTATAAGCGATATAACCCCAATGACGGTAGCGGTGGGGATGTTGCTGTCGGAAGAAACGGAAATTTCCTTTTTTATAGGGATAGCGAGACGCGCACGTACCCAAACGTATTAGCTGCTGCTGCTGCTAATCCGAGCAGTTTGGTGCAAAGCCCCAACAAATTTGTACGAGTGGTAAGCAGCACAGAGAACGGAGCCACGAATCCAGACACTGGAGCATGGGTGCCAAATGGAACTTACACCATTGTATTGGAAGAGGAGACAGGAATTTATCGTCCCTGTGATTCAAGGGAGGCAGACAAGTGGTGGGAGCTTGACAGCACAAGGCTTTATTATGATACAGGTCATGTGACAGGAAATGGTGTCCCGGACAATACTGCCGCGGACAGTAATCTGTTTAGGACAGTACAGGAAGGGGGAGAGCAGTTCGGACATGTCAGAGATGTAACGGTAGATTATATTACAAAGGAGTATCATGACGGTACGAAGTGGACTCTCATAGATGAATCGCATGCAGGGAAAGGGGTTTTCGCGGGGGAAAGAAATTTCTCGAGGGTAGTGTTGGGGAAGAACCTGAGAGGTGTTGGCAATTATGCGTTTTATGGAACCGGTATTGAAGGAATGACATTTACAAATTCCCTGAAAACCATTGGTGAGGGAGCTTTTCAGGGCTGCAGCCGACTGGCAGCTGTAGATTTGGTTACGGAAGGAGATAAGGAAACCAGTCTGACCAATATATGTGCGTACGCTTTTCAGGATTGTACTGCTCTGACAAAGTTTAACGTGCCCTGGTCCGTGGATACCATAGGAGACAGCGCGTTTCAGGGCTGCAATATGCTGGAGACAGTTGAACTGTGTAATACAGGCAGCAAGTTGCAGCACGTGGGCTTTGATGTATTTGCCGGCTGTGCCAGATTAAAATCCCTGACTTTTCCAGACACATGCAAGGAGCCTTTGTATTTATCGACATTTAGAGATTGTGCTTCTCTGCAGTATATCTGCGCCAGAAGTCCTGAGATGACATTTATGGATGATGATTTGACCTCTTATAAGCAGTTCAAGGCATCTGTGGGCAGCGAGTTCTATTTTGAAGGCCAGACGGGATCCAAGCTTCAGGAAATGTGCAGGGATTCCAAAACATTATGCCATTCAGGAGGCTGTAAAGATACGTATTTTGCGTTTAGCTATATAGACGGCAGCTACGCAAAACAGGGCCTTTATGAACTTACCATGAAAGATCCGTTGTCTGCGGACGGACGGAACATCTTTGTGGTAACGGAGCAGAACGAATTGAACGAATACATTCCTCTGGGGGATGTGAAAAGCCTTACCATTCCGGCAAAGATAGGCCCTTACAGCATCAGTACGATTAGAGGGCGTGTCGGTGCTGCTGAGGGAGCTTTTGCGAATCTCTGTAATCTGGAAGCAGTCGTGATTCCGAACACGGTGAAAGCAGTGGGGGATTATGCATTTGCGGGCTGTCATAATCTCACCAGCGTCATCTTTGATGGTTTTGATTTGGATGGTTCGGATAATATTACGATTGGGCCGAATGCGTTCCAGACACAGGAGTGGACGAAGTATGGTTCGCATCCTGCTGGATGTGGTGGAGTGGAAGTGGATTCTGATGGTACTCCTCTAAAGAAGTTGGCCTTTATAGGCCCTATATCCGAGGGGTTCGGTCCTTTCAACTATGCTATGAGTCAGGGAGGCGCATATAACAACGGCTCTCAGGCTCCGAGTTACATTACTTATTATACTGGCTGGCCTTACAATCTGAAGGTGGAGTATGATGCAAAAAATGACATAAGCAAGCTGGTTGAGTTTCCGGCGCTGAGTGAGTTGGAAGATTATGTGACAGATTCTACTCATCCGCTAAATTACTACTACACTGTGATGGACGCCAACAAGGCATATGCGGAGGCAATGGAAACAGCAGCCAATAGTTATGCTTCTAGCGGGATAGAGGGTCTGACTCCGAATGAGCGGACAGCGATAGACGCGGCGCTGAATGTTGTAGTGCCTGATGGGATTGATTCTATCAAGGACGGATTGTTTTACGAGAAAGGTAATGATAACAAGAAAGAGATGACGGTCACTGCCTACAGCAGCCTGAAAGAGATTAAAGGCGGAGAGTACAAGGCAGACGGCACGCTGGATCCAGAAACAGCGACTTTCGCGGGTTGCGAGTATCTCACAGGTATCAATTTGTGGCCTGGAAGCGCCAGGACAGGTACTGTCATAGATGATTACGCTTTTCAGGAGTGTACAGGGCTGGAACAGGTTTCCATGGATGACAACAGTGAGTTAGGGGTCTGTCCTTTTTATAAATGTAATAAACTAAAGGATGTGAATTTCGGCAATGAACCTGCCCGCTATATCTGCAAGGACTCCATCATCTATGCTGCTGATAGCAATGGAGAGTTTTCGGTAATCCTGGAGTGCCTGGGAGGGAAAACGGGATATATTGAGCCTGTAGACCTTGCTGGAGTGACTGGTCTGCGGGAAGGTGCATTCAAAGGGAGCAATGTGGAACAGATAGACTTGACCAAGACGAGTTTGACCACAATTCCTCCCGAAGCCTTTGCAGATACATTGAAGCTCAGGAGGCTGCTGTTTCCTTCTACGCTTACGACAATCGGTGCGAATGCGTTCAAGGGCAGTGCGGTCAATTATATTTTTGCATCCAATGCGTCCAACAGTCTGGTACCTACGTTTATTGATATAACGGCATTTGATGGACTTGTGGACTCGGAAGGCAAGGAGAGGACTGATTACAGCGAAGTGACCTGGGTATGCGAGGAGGGCAGCAACGGGGAAACTATAGGAGTCAATAAGAAATTTACCATCAAATATGCCGCAGGAGAAGCCTTGTGGACTGTCATCTTCTGGGATTGGAGCAGTGAATTGGGCGACAATGTGGAAGTGCTCAGCACGAGTGTTGAAACAGGAGACTATGTCCTGGATTTGCCGGAACCTCGCGGGAGAGAGGGTATGGTATTTACCGGCTGGAAGATTCGCGGAACGGGAGAAGAGTTCACTAACAGATATCCGGTGATAGAGGATTTGAATGTCACTGCCACATACGGAGTTGCCCCTCCTGAATATGGAAAGGTGACAGTTACGTTCCTGGATGAGGATGGTACGCTTATAAAGAGTGTACTTGTAGAGCCGGGGACAAATATGGAGGAGAGTGATGAGTATAAATCCTTGATTCCGACTCCGTCCAAAGAGGGATTCGTGTTCACAGGATGGGATCGCCCGCTTACGAATATTACGGCAGATACAACAGTTTATGCGAAATACAGAGCATTGGTAGAGGGTGAATGTAGAGTACGTTATATTGTAGATGGTAGAGTGTATCTTGAACAGGGCGTGTTTGCGGGAAGTCAGGCATATTGTATACCGCCTGAGATTGAAGGCAAGAGGTTCCTCCAGTGGGTGCCTGAACTGGGCATTGTTACGAAAGATACAGATTATACTGCTATATACGTAGATGATGATGGCTCCAATATAGGAAGCGGCAACAACCCGAACGACCCTAACGGAGGAAACAGTGGAAGCGGAAACAACCCGAATAACCCTAACGACCCCAACGGAGGAAACAGCAATAACCCGAACAACCCCAGCGGAGGAAATACGGGAAGCAGCAATGATGTCGCCCGCCACACGCTCCAGGTACGCGGCGGAAGCGGATCGGGACTCTATGCAGCGGGAGAGCAGATTATCATCACCGCTGACGAACCCGCAAGAGGACAGCAGTTCAGTAGCTGGACGGTAAGCCCGGCGAGTACTGTAGTGACAGATAAGACATTGTCTTCGTTCATACTGACCATGCCAGACAACGATGTGGCTGTCATAGCGAACTACAAGGCCAGATCCGGAAGCAGCAGCACCACAGGTTCCGGCAACAGTTCCAACACGAACTCAAACCGTCCTAACGGCAGTACTGGTACAGTAGGCGGCACCTCAGTTGTCATCGACAAGAATGGCCTTTCCAATACAGGAGTGGTCTCTGCTACTGTGAATGGCTCTTCTGATAACTTTACTATTAAGATAACGGATGACACCAGCGCTACAGAGGCAGTTCTGAGAGCTTTACAGGCCGAGTACGGAAGCCTTGACAATATCAAGTATTTCCCCATGGACATCTCTCTGTATGATTCCACAGGGACTACAAAGATTACAGACACCACGGGCCTGTCCGTAGACATTACATTACCGTTGCCGGATTCTCTGATTACTTACGCAGGCAACAACAAGGTGGCCGGTGTGGTGAATGACAGGCTGGATAAGCTGACACCCAGGTTCACTACCATTAACGGTGTGGCATGTATGACCTTTAGGGCAGAGCATTTCTCTCCTTATGTGATTTATGTGGACATTGCGAACCTGTCAGACGGCACGATTTCTGACAATACGCCTACCACAGGCGACGGTATCCATCCGAAATGGTTCCTGTCCATTGGTCTGGCTTGCTTGTCCTTCGTCATGTTCATGATAAAGGATAATAAGTCCGGCGTCAGAAGAAAGCAGAAGGTGGCAGTGAGAGCGAGACATTAACACCGAAAGGAAATCATATGAAAAGGAAAAAGCGTCTTTTAGGTGTCTTGATGGTAGCAGTGGCACTGATAATCATGCAACTTCCTAAGGCGGAAGCAGATGCGTCGACATCTGCTTCCGGTTTTCAAATGGAGGGAAGCACATTGGTAAGGTACCGTGGAATAGACAAGAATGTGTCTATTCCCGATACGGTGCGCGTCATAGGGCAGGGTGCTTTCGAGAATGATACGAATATTGAACTGGTAGTGGTGCCGAATTCGGTGAAACGGATTGAGGCTTATGCTTTCTGGGGCTGCGACAATCTGGATACCGTGGTTCTGGGAAAAGGTCTGAGCGAGGTAGGCGATTATGCGTTCACAAATTGCACGGGCCTGGAGCAGATATCGATTCCCTCCACAGCGACTTCCATAGGGATGGAAGCCTTTAAGGATTGCGGCAATTTGAAAGATGTCACGATTCCGCCGGAGACGGTGAACATAAATGAGTCGGCTTTTGACGGCTGTTATCAGCTGACGATTCACTACGAAGTAGGGAGCGCGGCAGAGGAGTATGCTAAAGCTTTCTACGAGCGTCAGAAAGAGATGCCGGGATATGAAGAGAAACCCGCCCCCGGCAGTACCTCTGATTGGGTACAGCAGATTATCGCTACGCCGACACCGGAGCCTGTCCCGGAGGAGACGCCTGTTCCGACACCGGCACCTGTGGAAGAGGGGGCTGTTCTGGGCGCTACCCAGATAGTAGGGAACAAGGCAGTGCTTTTCCTGAACAATACAAGATTGCAGGTATTCGGCGGAGAGGGCAGTCAGAGCTCCGGAGGAGCGGAGATAGAGAGCACTCCTGAAGTCGGAGAGGCAGTGCCGCCTGTACAGGACGCCGCCGTAGATGGTGCTATTCCAAAATACAGGATTGTAGATGGGAAGATAGTGGCGGATCAGGCATATTATCGGAACATGGGCCTGGGAGACATGACATTGGCGGATGGAATTTCGGAGATAGGGGAATTCTCCTTTGCCAGAAGTTCTCTGACCTCTGTCACATTGCCGCAGGGTGTGGAGCATATCGGTTATGGAGCTTTTTATCACTGCAGTCAGCTGGCGGAGATGGAATTACCGGACAGCGTCATGTGTGTGGAGCCGAAAGCCTTTGAGCATACTTTGTGGGTAGACAGCTTTTTGGCTGGCGAAAATGCCGGAACTGAAAGCAGCAGCGCTGAAGCGGGAGATTTTCTGGTGACAGGCGGCGTTCTGGTGGCCTACCGGGGTGATTCCGGGGAGGTAGCAGTTCCGGAGGGAGTACGCGTAATTGCCGGAGAGGCATTTGGGAATCATGCTGAAATAGAGCGTGTGGTGCTGCCGGATAGCCTGCGTGTAGTAGGAGAAGGCGCGTTTGAGGGCTGTACCGGCTTAGGGGAGATTGTCTTTGGGGGAAATGTAGAGGAAATCAAGGACAGGGCTTTCCTGGGGAATACTATGTCGGAGATTACGCTTCCTGCATCCGTAAAAAAGGTAGGGCTCCAGGCCTTTGGAAATACGGTGGTTGCCTATAAAGGCGGAGAAGCGGAATATACCCATGAGACATCTGCCACAAGGCTTTCAAATGAATCCTATCGTGTCTATGACGGGACAGAAAGCGGGGAACCTGGTGTGACAGTGACTGGGCTGGAGGGAGCATCTGCTTCATTGGATGGCGCTGACAGAAGCTATTTTTTGACCATTGAGGGTCCGGCAGACACAGGCGGGATGGAGAGCGCGTTCATGCGTTCTTATCAAAGCGGGCTTCCGGAGAATATGGTTCTGTATAGTTTGACGCTCACGGATGCAAGCAGGATTCCGTTGACAAAGCTGGGAAGCCAGGCGCTCAGTGTGTCGATTCCGGTGCCGGAGGCATTGCAGGGGCAGGAGCTTCGCGTTGTGACCCTGGACAGGAACGGGCAGTTGGAGCGGCTGGAGGCGGCTATAGCAGATGATACAAAAATAGTACGTTTTTCGATGAACAGCCCATCGATGATTGGCATATATGGTCTTGCAGAGAACGGCGGGATTGATTAATAAAGTATATTTTTGATAAAAGCTGTTGGTTGGGAATTGCTTTTCACCGCAGCTTTTTTCATTTTAAAAACATCCCCCTGCTGTACTCGGCAGGGGGATGTTTTTATCTTTATTCTACAGCTGCCTTCCGGCAGAACGCAGCCTGAACTTATTCACAGAAAGCTTCAGCTCAGCCGCCTGGTTATTCAGTTCCCTTGCGGATGCCGCCGATTTCTCGGCAGTGGAGGCGTTCGTCTGGACCACTTCCGATATCTGCTCCATTCCCTGGGTCAGCTGCTTCAGGGAGAGGGACTGTTCTATAGCGGAATCCGCTATCCGGTCAACCAGTTCAGTGGATTTCCGCGCGCCGATAAAGACGGCAGAGAGGGCCTCCGTGGTGTCGGAGGACAGGCTGGAGCCATATTGGACCAATTGTATGGAGGTTTCGATGAGCTTGGTGATATCCTGCGCAGAGGCAGAGCTTTTGTTGGCCAGGCTCTGAACCTCGTCGGCCACCACGGAAAAGCTTTTTCCGGCTTCTCCGGCCCTGGCGGCTTCCACAGAGGCGTTCAGGGCAAGAATCTTGGTCTGGAAAGCGATGTCCTCAATGGTTTTGATGATGCCGCCTATCTGATTGGACGAATTTGAGATATCTGCTATTGCGGTGGTCAGGTCGGACATCTTCTGGTTGCAGACCTGCAGATGCTGGAACGCTTCCGTCGAAGCGTTTTTGGCGTCGTTGGCATCCGTTGAAGTCTGATCCACCTGTTTCGAGATTTCGTGGATACTGGAGGAGAGCTGCTGGACGGCGGCTGCCTGCTGTACATTGCCATTGGATAAAGTCAGGGAATCCGCTGCCATGCGCTCCGATTCTGCCGAGACCCGTTCCGCTGTCAGATTGATCTGGGCCAGCGCCCTGTTCAGGGAATCCAGAATCTGGCGCATTGCGTTCTGGATTGGCAGGAATTCTCCCCGGTAATCATCGCCCACGGTCAGGTTCATGTTGCCTTGTGCCATCTGGGCCAATATGTAATCAATATCTTTGATATACTTTTTCAGTTCCTGCTTCGTCTCATGGATGGAAGCCACGAGCATTCCGATTTCTGAAGTGTTGGATTCCAGTGAGAACTCCGCGGAGAGATTTCCCAGGGAGATTTCTTTCATCTGGTCCCTGACCTTGAGCACCGGGCGCATGATGACGATTCGGGAGATTATCATGTTCAGCAGCTGGATGATTCCCACCATGGCCAGCGCCAGGAACATGCTCAGCCGGATGGACTCTGCCTCTTTCTGGAGATTCTGTATCTGCGTCAGGCTGCGCTGGTCCAGGGCGGCCAGGAACTGCTCTTTCAGGCTGTTAATCTGTGCGATGGACTCGCTGTAATCTTTGCCATATACATAGGAGATGGCATCTTCCATGTTTCCGGCCTGGACTTCTTCCATGGCGTTTTCCTCAAGAGGGACCAGCTGGTTAGACAGAGCGAACATGTCGTCGATCATCCCCTGTTCTTCCTCTGTGATGCCGATTTCCTGCAGAGCGGCGACGCCTTTGTCCCGATTCTGCAGTTCATTGATTTCATTCCAGTAATTGTCGTAATGCTGCTGGTCGCCGGTAGCGGAGAAAGCCCGGACCTCGTTGGTGAGATAGGCTGAACCGTTCATAAAGCGGTTCGCGTTGTAGGTAAGGCTGAACCGTTCTTCACTGGCGGCGGTGAGCCGGCTGCTGATTTTACTGTAAGAGACCAGGGAATACACCATGAACAGCAGGGTCAGGATGGATATGCCGTTCAGAATCAGAATCAGTGTAGACTGCTTCATAGCTCGTTTCATATAGGAACCCTCCTTAAATAGGTAATATGTCCAGTCTACCTGATATATCAGAATATTTCAACTTATATTTCAAAAAAACTTCAAATTAGTCAATAAAATTTCCCAAATACCATTTCAGCTCTTCCGGAGTACACTATGACCGGATTTTCTGCCGCGCAAAAAGCCTGCACCAGCAGGGATTCTACTGTGCAGGCTATGGAACCTGTGGGAGTGCCGGAGGACTTTTTATCCTGTTACATCCCGATCATGGAAGTGAAATCAGCCATCATTTCCGATATCCTGATCTGCTGGGGACAGACTTGCTCACAGCTCCTGCAGCCTACGCAGCTTGCGGGCCGTTTTTCCTCAGGCATGCTGCCAACCGCCATGGGAGCGATGAAGCCGCCGCCCGTGGCCTTGTGCTCATTGTACAGGGCTATCAGCTCCGGGATGGGGAGTCCTTTCGGGCAGTGGCTGGTGCAGTAGTGGCAGGCCGTGCAGGGCAGGCCGGCCTTTTTGACTTCCGCGTCTATGCATTTTATCAGTGTGGCGAATTCCTCTTCGCTGAGAGGTTCATTTGTCTCATAGGTAGCGATGTTGGCTTTCAGCTGCTCCATGGTAGACATGCCGGACAGGACCATCGTTACGCCGGGGACGCTCTGCAGGAAGCGGAAAGCCCAGCCGGGAACGGTCTCCTCAGGGCGCATGGAGTGAAGCGTGCCGGCCATCTCATCGGAAGCATTTGCCAGCTTGCCGCCCCGCAGCGGCTCCATGACCCATATGGGGATGCAGGCTTTGGTCAGCAGTTCTGCCTTTTCCTGGGCGTTCTGGAAATGCCAGTCCATGTAGTTGAGCTGGAGCTGGCCGAATTCCATATGCTGTCCGTAAGCGTCCAGGAAACGTTTGATGACCTCCACGCTGCCATGAGCTGAGAAGCCGAGGCGGCGGATGCGGCCGTTCTCTTTCTGCTTCAGCAGGTACTCCAAAATGCCGTACTCCGGGTTGAGATAGGCATCGATATTCCCCTCGTAGACATTGTGGAAGAGATAGAAATCGAAATAGGGCGTCTGGCATTTCTCGAGCTGCCTTTCAAAGATTTCCTCCACCTTGTCCATGTTGGAGAGATCGTATCCCGGGAACTTGCTGGCCAGGCAGTAGCTCTCCCGGGGATACCTGCTTAAGTATTTTCCGGCCACAAGTTCGGAATTCCCGCTGTGATATCCCCATGCCGTATCAAAATAGTTGATGCCGTTCTGATACGCGTAATCAATCATTTCCGCTGCGGCAGCTTCGTCCACTGTGCTGTCATCGCCGTTTTGCACCGGCAGGCGCATCATGCCCAGCCCTAAGCCGGAAAGCTGTACGTCCTGAAATTTTCTGTAAATCATAAAATAAACCCTCCTTATTTATGTATTCAGCATAGGTGCCATACAGACATATGCTGTTTTATGTGGGCTTCTCCCAGACAAGCTTTCCCGTCTCCACGGCGGCTTCATAGCGGGAAATTTTGTACTCCAGGCGTTCCAGTTCTATCTGATATTTTTCAATCTGTCCCAGAATCTGGCTCCGGGCCTCCTTTAGCAGATCCCGTCTGGCAGAAAAAGTCCCGTCCCCCTGTCGGCACAGCTTCACATACTGGACGATCATCTCCACGGGGACGCCGGCATTGCGCATGCAGAGCGCATTCTCCACCCAGCCGATATCCTCTTCGTTATAGTCCCGGATGCCGCTTTTCGTCCGGTTTACCGCAGGTATGGCGCCTATACGCTCGTAGTATCTTAACGTATCCGGGGAAATCTGGTATTTATCGCACACTTCTCTGATTGTCATGTCTGTCACCTCTGAATGAAAACAGTTATACTGCATAACGCTGAATGCTGTCTAATGTAATCATGCGATTGAACCAGTCAGCGTTATGCAGTCTGGTTTCATGGCAAGTGAAATCGTTGAGCAGTATATATTATACATGCTGGAGTGAACTCCATGTCAAGAGGTTTTCCACAGGAAACCGTAAATTATTGTAACAGAATTGCCTGCGGACTGCATGGCGGAGGGAAGGGGCGTGAAAGAGTGACTTACGGGCGGGGGAAAAGGCAGCGCCCATGCGCACAGAGGGCTTGACAATGGGATATTATAACGGTAAAGTAATTAGTGAAATCGATTTTGCGTCTGTTTCAGATAGAGAAAACCGATTGGCATTAGGGCGCCCGAAAGCAAGAAAGGAGAATGAGAAAGCCGTGGAAAAGAATCAGTCAAAGGACAGCAAATGGTGGAAAAGAGCCGTAATCTATCAAATCTATCCCCGCAGCTTCGCGGACAGCAATGGGGACGGCATAGGAGATCTGCAGGGAATCATCTCAAAGCTGGACTATCTGGAAGAGCTGGGGATAGACGCAGTCTGGCTCTCGCCGGTATGCGGATTTCCCCAGGATGATAATGGTTACGATATTTCCGATTATCAGGATATCGACCCCATGTTCGGCACTCTGGGAGACATGGAGGAATTGATTCGGGAGGCGGGAAAGCGCCGTATCCGCATCATCATGGATCTGGTGCTGAATCATTCCTCCGACGAGCATTTCTGGTTCCTGGAGGCGAAGAAGAGCCGGGAGAATCCCTATCACGACTACTATGTCTGGAGGGACGGCACGGAGGGCACGCCGCCCAACGACATGCGGGCAGGTTTCGGCGGTTCGGCCTGGGAGTGGGTTCCTGAGCTGCAGCAGTACTATTTTCACCAGTTCTCTGTAAAGCAGCCCGATCTGAACTGGGAGAATCCCAAATTACGTCAGGAAATATACGATATGATAAACTGGTGGATTGGGAAAGGCGTTGGCGGTTTCCGGCTGGATGTCATTGACCAGATTGCCAAGGAGCCGGACCGGAAAATCACCAATAACGGCCCCAGGCTCCATGAATTCCTGCGGGAGCTGAGCAGAGAGACTTTCCAGAAAGCCAATCTGGTCACGGTCGGGGAGGCCTGGGGAGCCACCACGGAACTGGCAAAGCTGTACAGCAATCCCGACGGCAGCGAGCTGTCCATGGTATTCCAGTTCGAGCATATCTGCCTGGATCAGATACCGGGGAAAGAGAAATGGGATCTGGCGCCTTTGCCTTTCCTGAAGCTGAAAGAAGTGTTCGGCCGCTGGCAGACACAGCTGCACGGCAAGGGATGGAACAGTCTGTTCTGGAATAACCACGATTTGCCCAGAATCGTCTCCCGCTGGGGGAATGACGGGGAATATCGCGTGGAATCGGCGAAGATGCTGGCTATCCTGCTCCACGGGATGCAGGGGACTCCCTACATCTATCAGGGCGAAGAGCTGGGCATGACCAATGTGCAGTATAGGATAGAGGACTACCGGGACATTGAGAGCCTGAACCTGTATCAGGAGCGTCTGGAAAAAGGGTATGATAAGGAAGAAATCATGCGCTCCATCCACGCGAAGAGCCGGGACAACGCAAGAACCCCTATGCAGTGGAATGACAGGGAAAATGCTGGATTTACGGCCGGAAAGCCTTGGATAAAGATAAATCCCAATTACAGGGAAATCAACGCGGCGAAGCAGACAGAAGACGCGGATTCCGTTTTCGGATGTTATAGGGAGCTGATTCGGCTCCGCAAGGAGTATCCTGTCTTTGTGGATGGGGAGTTTAGGATGCTGCTGGAGACAGATGAAAATATTTTCGCATACACCAGGACAGATGAGGGCTCTCAGTTGCTGGTGGTGTGCAATTTCTATGACAGGACAGTGAGTTGCCCGCTGGAGGCGCCGGGAGCGGATTGGAAAATGTTGATCAGCAATTATAAGAATGCGGATGAGAATACAGATGGGACAATGATTCTGCATCCTTATGAGGCGAGGATGTATCTGAAACCAATGCTAGAATAATCCTGCGAATCGTAGAGCTGCATCGTCTCCGAAGGGCAAAAAGGGCTCTTTATCCTGGCAGGGGGAGAGCGGAAAAGGGAAGACTGTGCTTTTCCGGCTGCTGACAGGCGTGGATGGGGGGACACTGCGGCCTGATTTGGAGGATGGCAGGCAGACGGTACAGCTTTCATTCCGGCCAATCCTGAATTAGACCGGCAATCTCATCAAGGTCAATCCGCAGCTCGCCGTCATAAAGCGCCAGTCCTGCGGTACCTGTCAGGGGGTGGAAGCAGGGCATATTATCGTGCATGAAGTCGTAGGTGAGGAGCATTTTTTTCTGCGGATCGAGAATCCAGTATTCTTTGACGCCAGCATCGCAGTATTTCTGCAGCTTTTTGGTGCAGTCCTTTCTCCGGGAAGTCTGTGACAGGATTTCCAGGATAAAATCGGGCGCGCCCATGATGCCCCAGCGTTTGATTTTATCCTTATTACATAAGATGACTAAATCCGGCTGTACCATGGTCTTGTCATCGCAGTCCAGGCGGACATCTATGGGGGAGAGCAGAGGGATACAGTCGCCGCCTTTTTTACGGAGAATGGATTTTATGGCAAAAAGCATTTCGCTGGCAATCCTCTGGTGTACGAACCCGGGAGCTTCCATAACATAGATTGTGCCATCGATAAGTTCCACCCGCTGTTCTTTCGGCCAGGCGTAGTAATCTTCCAGGGTATATTCTCCCTGCCGTTTTTCCCCTCCTGCATCATATGCTGCCTCCCGGACGCAGTCCGGCAGGTTTTCCAGGGCGTTATGGTCAAATTGATATGCCATGGGGATATGCCCGTCCTTTGCCGGATCATACCTATTTGGTGCCGCCTGTTCTCCGCCCAGCACCCGTTCAATTGCCTGCCGGGTGGCGTAGCGTGGATGGGCAGTCTCTCCGGTAAAGATTTTCTGCAATGTTCCCAGCGGGACCTGGCTGTATTCTGACAGCTGCGACAGGGTATATCCTTTTTCCGCTTTTAACCGTTTCATCTCTTCCAGTGTCATAGAGGCCTCCTTTTGGCATCTGAAATGGATGGTTTACAGCTATGTTAGCATGAAACAACCCGAAAGTCAACCGAATATCAACCGAATATCAACCGAATCCAAACCATATCAGCCTTTTATGCCTGATTCCCGGCCTCCTGGCATATTCAGGGGAAGCTGTTCCTGACGGCAAAAGAGCTGTTTTTCCATATGGCTTATTTTACCAAATTATGTTATCCTATAACAGATAGGATGTTTCAGAAAAATCCAATTTGGAGGATATCACCATGGCAAAAACATTACCCGCAAGAGACCAGGTGGCCCCGGAGGACACCTGGGATTTAAGCAAGATGTACGCTGACCGGGAAAGCTGGGAAGCGGACTTAGGTCAGGCCCGGGAGATGGGCAAAAAGCTGGCGAATCAGGAAGGGCATGTATGCGAAAGCGCCCGGAGCCTTCTTGACACCCTGCGCCAGCAGACGGCCCTGTACCGCAAACTGCACCATCTGGGCGTGTACGTATCCTGCCTCAGCGACCAGGATACAGGAAACGACACCCACCAGGAGATGAACCAGCGCTTCGGCAGCATCACAGCCGGCATTGGGAGCGACATCTCCTTCATCATCCCCGAGATTCTGGAGCTGGAGGCCGCCCGGCTGGAGGACTACTACCGGCAATGCCCCGAGCTGGAGGAGTATCGGATCGATTTGGAGGATACCCTGCGCCTGAAGCCCCATATTTTGTCCAAGGAGATGGAAAAACTGCTGGCCGACGCCTCCGAGATCTGCAGCAATCCCGACCAGACCTACGCCATCTTCAACAACGCGGACCTGACGTTTCCCGAAGTGGAAGATGAAAACGGCGAGATGGTGCAGATCAGCCAGGGGCGCTTCGTGCCTTTGGAGGAATCGGCAGACCGCCGGGTCCGCAGGGAGACCTTTGAAAAGTTCTACAGCGTCTACAAACAGTATTCCCACACCCTGGCCAGCATCTACAGCGGCCATGTCAAGCAGCTGATTTTCAACGCCAGGGCCCGCCATTATGAAAATACCCTGGAGGCGGCCGTGAACGGAGTGAACGTCTCCTCCCAGGTGTACCGGAACCTGATCGATACCGTCAATCAGAACCTGGACAAGATGCACCGCTATGTGCGCCTGCGCAAACGCCTGCTGGGTGTGGACGAACTGCATATGTACGACATCTATACCCCTATTATCGCCGGCGTTTCCAAGGAGATTCCCTTTGTCGAAGCCAAAGAGACGGTCCTGAAGGCTCTGGCTCCCCTGGGAGAGGACTACTTACAGGTAGTCCAGGAGGGCTTCGCCAACCGCTGGATTGACGTGTATGAGAACAAGGGCAAGCGCAGCGGCGCCTACTCCACCGGATCCTATGACAGCTATCCCTATATCCTGCTGAACTATACAGGCAATATGGACAATCTGTTCACCCTGATCCATGAGCTGGGCCATTCCATGCACACCTGGCATTCCAACCATGGCCAGCCGCCCATGTACGCCGGTTACCGAATCTTCGTGGCGGAAGTGGCTTCCACCTGCAACGAGATCCTGCTGATGGAATATCTGCTGGCCCACACCACGGATAAGAAAGAGCGGGCTTTCCTGCTGAACCATTATCTGGACAGCTTCAAGGGGACCGTGTACCGCCAGACCATGTTCGCGGAATATGAGATGATTACCAACCGGATGGCCGAGGAGGGGCAGAGCCTGACGGCAGAAGCCCTGACGAAGGTCTATTATGACCTGAACAGCAAGTATTATGGGCCGGATATGGTGTCCGATCCGGAGATTGGCGTGGAATGGGCGAGAATCCCTCATTTCTACTACAATTTCTATGTGTACCAGTACGCCACCTCCTTCTCGGCTGCCGTGGCTGTGGCCCACAACATTCTGAAAGAGGGCGCGCCTGCCGTAGAGCGCTACAAGAAATTCCTTTCCGGCGGCTGCTCCATGCCCCCGGTGGAGCTGCTGAAAATCGCCGGCGTGGATCTGACCAGCGCCCAGCCTATCCAGGACGCGCTGGATGTATTCGGACAGGTGATAGAGGAATTGGAAGAACTGACGAAATAGCGATAGATTGTGCTATCCTGACCCGACAACTTTCCGCGGTTGTCGGGTCAAATTTATCGTTGCGCTTTTGGCAGCGGCAAGGAAGGCGCTGCTGCCGGTGTAGGAATCCATCGAGACAGAGGAGCGGGAGGATATCTATGCCGCCATGCAGAGACTTTATGAAGAGTGTATCCTGCACGAAGAGTGCGGGCAGGCAGACCAGAAAGCGGTGTCCCTGACGCTTTTGGAGGTAGGGGATGTGATTGATGTTTGACTACAGCAACGTCCCTGCTTACCTGGCCGGAGTGGCTATCAGGACGGTTTCCGGATCCGCGGCAAATGGGGACAGAAATGCTATACCAAATTTGATGGTAAAGAAGACAGGGAGGATTTTATCATGGCATTTACTTTGCAGATCAGACAAAAGAAAGTATTCGGGAAGACGGCCCTTGATATCCCGTCACTGGCCCGTGCATGCGGCCTTAACTACGGTTCCAACAACGATTTCTACATCCTCCAGGAAAACGAGCAGGTTCAGGGAACCGCTGTTTTCTATAATCCGGAACGGATAGGCCGGGGGATATTTTTCGATGGCAGCAAAGCAAAGGAGGGATACTATGAGCTGAGCTACAATATCCCCACGACCGAAGCGGAGATTACGGATTTTGCCAGGCTGGCGGGAGAGATAGAGCGGCGCCTGGGGAAGGCAGAGATGTACTGCGTTGAGGAGGAACGGAGTTTTACCGGCAGGGAGCTGGAGCAATGGGTCGGAAATTTTGCCGCGTTCAGCAGGGAATCGCTGAACCGGTTTTGCGGGAATAAGGAGTTCGCGAGCCATATCCTTACCCTGGCCCGGTGGCCATATACGCTGACGGAGGATAAGGTGGCCGCCTGGGAGACATGT